>DASXPL010000013.1:0-97746 GCA_036493615.1 Steroidobacteraceae bacterium | reverse complement strand
GTGGTGCGCAAGGCGAAGAAGACCGCACGGCGCGTCAAGCGAACCGTGCGCCGCGCGAAGCGTGTGGTGCGCCGGGTCGTGCGCCGCGTGGCGCGCAAGAAGAAATAGCCGCGTGACGTACCGGCCGGGTGGCGGGTGCGCGCCGCCCGGTGCGGTTCAGTCAGGTGTTAGGTGCTGGCCAGCGCCGCAGCGCTGGGGCTGCAGCGGCTACTCGCTCTGCTTCTCCACGTCCTGGCGCTGCTGTGCAGCCTGCTGCTGGACGGCGGAGTCGACCTGTTGGCGGACTCTTTCCTCGGTCTGCCGGGCCTGTTGGGCCTGCTGTACTTCGGAAGCGCCGCCGGCCGCCGCTGCGGCTCCGGTGCCGGCAACGCCGCAGCCTGCCAAGCTCGACAGCAGCAGCATCGACACGACGATCCGACTCATATGAAGGCCCTGCGGTTAAGGGGTGGATCCAGGAACCGGCACCCAATCTACCCCACCGATGACATGGCGCAAGGGTGCCGGCCGCCGTGGCACTATGGGATATGCCCAAGACCACCAAGGCCCAGGCTCCAGCACAGCTTGCGCAGGTGCGCCGCGGCTACTTCGAATGCCGCTTCGGTCAGCTGCACGTGCACAATTCCATGCCCGCGGGGGGCGGCTTCGAGGAGGGCACGCCGCTGCTGTGCATCCAGGACTTCGCCGGCTCTGCCCGTGCCTTCGCCCCTTTCATGGCGCTCGCAGGCCGCGACCGCTCCGTGTACGCGCCCGATCTTCCCGGCCTGGGCGAGTCGGATCCCGCGGGGGCGCACGCCACCGTCGCCGACTACGCCGCCGCCCTCGCGGACTTCGTAGACGCGATGCGCCTGCGCAGGCTGCACGTGCTGGGCAATCGCGCCGGTGCCCTGATCGGTGCGGAGCTGGCGCTGCTGCGCCCCGCGCAGGTCGCCGCGCTCGTCATGGTGTCGGTGCCGCTGGCCGGGGCAGGCCAGCGACGCGAGTTCGCGAGCGAGCCGGGTGCCGCGGAGCCACGGCGCGTGCTCGCCGCGGCACTCACGCAGTACCCGGCGCGCGAGCGCCTGGCGCGCCTCACCCAGAAACTGCTGCTGGTACGGCCGAAGGATGACCTGTGGGAGGCCAGCTGGGGTATTCGCGAGGTGCTGCCCGCGGCACGGGTGGCGGACCTGGACATTCCGGGAGGTCAGCTGTTTGCGGCCGCCCCGGCGCGGCTGTTCGAGGCGGTTCGCGACTTCCTGCGCGTTTAGGCGCGGATTTTCGGGATTCCTTTCACATATTTACAGGGCGGGCAGGGAGCCCGCGCATCACAGAGCTACACTTTTTCGCCGGTAGAGAGGGGAGTTGCTGACTTCGATGAGTTCGCGTTCCATGTCGCCGCCACCTGCCACACCAGACTCCGATCTGGATAGCACCGCTGAGCTGCCGGTACTGGATCCTGCGGCAGTGCAGGCGGCCGAGGACCAGCACTCCAGCACCGACACCTGGGCAGCGCTCCCGCAGCTGCGCCCCGAACACGATATCCCGCAGGACACCACGATCGAGGCCATCTCGGTCGAGCTGCGCGCCGCCCACCAGCGCCTGACCAGCCAGGCCGAGCGCCTCGCCCAGCTGGAGAGTGACCGCGAACAGCAGCGCGCGGCCCGGCAGGCTGCCGAGCAGCTGGCCACCACCCTCAGCGGTGAACTCGCGCGCCTCGAGGCTGCAAGTGCACGGCACGGCAGTCACACCGAGCAACTCACCCAGGCGCTCGAGGCCGCCGAGCGGCGCGCTGCCAGTGCGACCACGGAACTCACGCAGCTGCAGAGCGGCGGGGACGCGGCGGCCGCGGGCGAGCTGCTCGCGCAACGCGCCGCCGCGGAACAGCGTGCCAGCGCGCTCGATGCCGAGCTGCTGCGCCTGCGCGATGCGGCCGTGCAGCACACCTCGCAGTTTGCCGAACTCACCGGGGCGCGCGCGGCCGCGGAGCTGCGTGTCAACCGGCTCGAGGAGGAACTGCAGTCCTTGCGCAGCGAGCGCGACCGGTCCGCCGCGCGCGCCACGCAGCTGGAGGAACGCCTCGGCGAGCGCGACAAGAACCTCGCCAGCGCGCAAGCACGGCAGCTGGAGGACGAGCGCGCGCGTGCCGAGCGCGACCGTCTGCATGCCGCGCACGCCGCCAGCATCATGGTCGATCTGCACGCCGAGCGCGCCCGCGCGATGAGCTGCTACGAGTCCGCGCAGACTCTGGCGGCCGGCCGCGGCATCTTCGAGGCGCTGGTGACCGAGCAGCACGAGGAAGCGCTGGTGCGCGCGGCGGACCTGGAGCGCACCACGCGCGAGCTGGCCACGCGCCAGGGGCGCCTGCGCGAGCAGGACACCGAGCTCGCCGAGCGCGCACAGCGCCTCGCGGTGCTCGAGCAGCAGGTTGCCGCCTTCGGCGCGGCGATCGCCGAACGCGACATGCAGCTGCGCGAGGTACGCAAGGAGTCCCAGGGGCTGCACGCCAGCATCGCGCGCCTGCAGGCGCAGCTGGAGGCGAATGCCGAACGCGTGCGGGCGCTCAGCGCCATGACCGCGCAGCAGAACACTTCCGAGTCGCAGCGCAAGAGCGAGCTGAACCGGCTGCTGGCCGAGCGCGTGGACCTCACCGCCGCGGTCGAGACGGCGCGTGCCCAGGCCTCCGCTGCCGCCGCGGCTGCCGTCGAGCACGAAGCGGCACTCAGCCAGCGGCGCGCCCGGGATGCCGAACTGGAATCGTCACTGGCCGCCGAGCGCAAGCGCGCGGCGGAGTTCGAGACGGAACTGGGCACCGTGCGCAGTGAGATGGAGGACTGGGCGGCGGCGGTCAAGGGCGCCCACCAGGAGCGCACGGCATTGCAAACCGCACGCGAGCGCGTCAAGGAGCTCGAGCGGCGCGAGTTCGAGCACGCGGCGGAGCTGCTCAAGGTACAGGCGCACAGCGAGGGTGCGCCCTCGCGCCTGCGCGAGCTGGAGCAGGACCTGGTGGCCGCCGAGGAGACGGTCACCCGCCTGGAGTCCGAGGCGCGCACCCGCCACGCGCGCATCGAGGAACTGGAGAAGTCGGCCCAGCAGCTGCGTGTCACGCTCGAGGAAGCCGCGCGCGCCAGGCCGGCGGCAGCGGAACCGGCCGCCACCAGCGGCAGCGTGCGGCGCGAGGATGATCTGGAGCGCGCCGTGAGCCCGGCGCCGGATGGGGCGACGCGACTGCTGATCCGCACCGACGAGGGGCGCGAGGTCGTGTACGTGCTCGGCCGCAAGACCAGCGTCGGCCGCACCCCCGACAACGACCTGCAGATCGATGCCAAGTTCATCAGCCGCCACCACGCGGTGATCCTCGCAGGTCCCACGCAGACGATCATCGAGGACCTGAACAGCACCAACGGGGTGCAGGTCAACGGCCGCCGGGTGACCCGGCAGCCGCTGCAGGACGGCGATGCGGTCTCCATCGGCCGCCAGCAGTACCGCTTCGCGGTGCGCAAGAGCAACGACAAGCGCTGACAGCACGCGCCGCCACCCGCTAAGCTCTGCGGCTGCCCCCCCGGCAGCAGCAACGCAGGCACTCTCCGTGGCGAATCCCTATATCGAGAAGATCCTCAAGGCGCGCGTGTACGAGCTCGCCATCGAGTCGCCCCTGGAGCAGGCGCCGCGCCTGTCGCGGCGCCTGGGCAACCAGGTGCTGCTCAAGCGCGAGGACCTGCAGCCGGTGTTCTCCTTCAAGCTGCGTGGGGCCTACAACCGCATCGCCCACCTGTCCGAGGCCATCGCCAAGCGCGGCGTGGTGTGCGCTTCCGCCGGCAACCATGCTCAGGGGGTGGCGCTGGCCGCCCGGCATCGCGGCATCCCGGCGGTCGTGGTCATGCCGCAGACCACCCCGCACATCAAGGTGCAGGCGGTGATGGACCTGGGCGCCGAGCTGGTGCTGCACGGGGATGACTACGACAGCGCCTTCGAGCACGCGCTCACCCTCGCACGCGAGCGCGCCCTGGTGCTGGTGCATCCCTTCGATGACCCGGATGTCATTGCCGGGCAGGGCACGATCGGGGTGGAGATTGCCCGCCAGAGCGGCGGCCAGCTCGATGCCATCTTCGTCCCGGTCGGCGGTGGCGGGCTGATCGCCGGCATCGCGGTCTATATGAAGTACCTGTACCCGGCGGTGAAGATCGTCGGCGTCGAGCCGCAAGATGCGGCCGGCATGCACGACTCGCTCAAGGCCGGCAAGCGCGTCACGCTCGAGCGCGTCGGGATCTTCGCCGACGGGGTCGCCGTCAAGCGCGTCGGCGAGGAGACCTTCACGCTGTGCCGGGCGCACGTTGATGAGGTCGTGCTGGTGACCACCGACGAGATCTGCTCGGGCATCCAGGACGTGTTCGAGGATACCCGCTCGATCGTCGAACCGGCAGGCGCGCTCGCGGTCGCGGGCATGAAGAAGTACCTGGCGCGCGAGGGCTGGCGGGGTCGGCGCGTCGTGGCGATCAACAGCGGCGCCAACATGAACTTCGACCGGCTGCGCCACGTGGCCGAGCGCGCCGACCTGGGCGGCGAGCGCGAGGCGCTGCTGGCCGTGGTGATCCCGGAGCAGCCGGGCAGCTTCCTGCGCTTCTGCGAGCTCCTCGGGCAGCGCAGCGTCACCGAGTTCAACTACCGCTACGCCGGCACCGGCAGTGCGCAGATTTTCGTCGGCCTGGCACTCACCCAGGGGCGCCCCGAGAAGGACCTGGTGCTGCGCACCCTGCGCGAGGCGCAGTACACGGTCACCGACATGACGGACGACGAGATGGCAAAGCTGCACGTGCGCTACATGGTCGGCGGCCATGCCGGCGGGCTTGCTGACGAGGTGCTCTACCGCTTCGAGTTCCCGGAGCGCCCCGGCGCCCTGCACCGCTTCCTGGAGTCGATTGGCACGCGCTGGAACATCAGCCTGTTCCACTATCGCAATCACGGCTCAGACTACGGGCGCGTGCTTGCCGGGATCCAGGTGCCGCCCAAGGAACGGCCGGACTTCCTGCAGCACCTGAACGAGCTGCACTACGCCTACGTCGAGGAGACGCGTAACCCGGCCTACCGGATGTTCCTCGGCGCCTGAACCCTAGTGGGCGCGCGGCTGGGCGCTCTCGAGGAGCCACTCGCGCCAGATCGCCAGCAGGATGGCGAGGATCACCGGGCCTATGAACAGGCCCACCAGGCCGAACGAGGCCAGCCCGCCAAGTACGCCAAACAGGACGATCAGGAAGGGGATGCGGGCGGTGCGGCTGATCAGCACCGGGCGCACGAAGTGGTCGGTGGCGCCGATGACGATCGCACCCCAGATCGCCAGGCTGACTCCTGCGACCATGTGCCCGGTGACGATCAGCCACAGGCTGACGCCGAACCACACCGTGGGCACCGCGAAGGGGATGATGCCGAAGATGATGGTGAGGGCACCAAGGAACACCGGCGCGCCGATACCGGCGGCCCAGTAGCCGAGCCCGGCAAGCACGCCCTGCACCACGGCGGAGGCGCCGAGCCCCCACACCACCGCCTTCACGGTCTGCCCGATCGCGTTGAGGTAGTTCTCGACGCGCGGGCCGAGCACCAGGCCGAGCGCGCGCGCGACCTGGCCGGCGAAGCTCTCGCCGCCGCGGTAGAGGAAGAACAGCGTCAGCACCGCAAAGGCGAGCTTCACGGCGTTGCGGCTGATGTCACCGACGACATGGGCGATCTGGTCGAAGGAGCGGTCGGTGAGCTTGCGCAGCTCCAGGCCCAGCGCATGCGGGTCATCGGCAATGCGCGCGACGAGGTCGCGCAGGTGATCACCGATCCACGGCAGCCTGAGGATCGCCGGCGGCAGCTGCACTCCCTCGACGAGCACGACCTGCATCTCATGGTAGGCACGGATCAGGTCGATGCGCAGCACCACGGCAAGCCAGGCGATCGGCACGAGGACCGCCGCCGACACTGCAATCGTCATGAGGCTCGCGGCCAGCAGCGCCCGGCCGCCCAGCTTGCGGGTCAGCCACTCGTAGGCGGGCCAGCTGACGTAGGCGAGTATCGCGGCCCACACCACCGGCACGATGAACGGGGCCATGACCCGGAAGCCCAGCAGCACCAGGCCGGCAAGTAACGCGATGCTGATGAGGCGGCGCAGCCAGGGGGCGGATACCAGGTCTTCCATCGCCGTCGGGTTCCCTCTCAGGGCAGTTTTCCAGAATCGTCAGGGCAGTCCATGCGCTTCCGCTACGAACATCGTCATCGCCAGCAGCACACAGATCGCCACTGACAGGTGTCGCCGCAGGTCCAGGTACGCCGGTGGCAACTGTGCTCCGAGTACCCGGTGCTCGTATAGCCAGAACATGCCGAAGCCCACCGTCAGCAGCGCAAGTCCGCGCTGGCCGCCGAGCAGTATGCCTGCCGCGGCACACAGTGCCGGGGTGAATGCGGCGGCAACCGCGGGCGCACTTGCGCGCAGCTGGCCGGCGAACATCAGCCCCCAGTGCAGCGCGCCCGTGGCGGCAAGTACCACGCCACCCCAGGCGAGCGTGCCGCGCTGCGACAGTTCACGCGCGGCGTAATCGGGCAGGAGGCCCACCCCGGCAAGTCCTGCGACCAGCGGCGCCACGCACGCGTAGCCTGCCCATTCCAGCGCGGGTGCGATGCGTGAGGCGGCCCCGGCGGCCGGTATGTTGTCGGTTGGCACTGCTTATGATGATGCCACGGGGGTGCACGGGGAGCCCTAACGCGGTGCCAGGGCGGTCTGCGCGCCGCGGCAGGGCCGGCAGTCTGCGCCGTGGCGGCGAGGTGTTATTCTCGCGGTGCCATGACGGATGCAAACACGCCGGCTGCGGGAATTGCGGTCACTGAGGGTGAGCGAACCTGGGGAATGCTGGCGCACTTGTCGGCACTGCTCGGTGTCGTGGCGCCGCTGGTCGGCTGCGTGATCGGCCCCCTCGCCGTGTGGCTGGGGCGGCGCGATCACTCAGCGTTCGTGGAAGGTCAGGCCAAGGAAGCGCTGAACTTCAATATCTCGGTGTGTCTTGCCGCGCTCGGGTGCTTCGCACTCATGCTGGTGTTCATCGGCTTCATCCTCGGCGCGGCCCTCTTTATTGCCTGGCTCGTGATGACGCTCATCGCCGCCATCCGCGCGAGCGAGGGCATTCCCTACCGCTATCCTCTCTCGCTGCGCCTGGTGAAATAGCGCGGAATTTCGCGCTTCCTTGGGCACTTTGTGGCTTTGCCAACGAAACTGTATAGATATACAGTATCGGCATGCGGCGCACCCTCATCGGCAGGCAGAACTTCAGGGGGAGGGGTGCACTTTCCAACCCCCCGGGGCGCTTTGACCTGCAGCAGCTCGCGCCGGTGGATGACGGCTGGTATCTGGAAGATGCACCCGAGAGCATCGCGACCACGCTCGAACCGGAGAAAGCCCGCGAGGTCATCACAACCAACGACTCGCCCGACATCGCTTTTGAGAAGTCGATCAATCCGTATCGGGGCTGCGAGCATGCGTGCGCCTACTGCGTAAGACCGGAAACGCCGGTCCTGATGGCGGATGGATCGACTCGCCAGATCGCCAAATTGAAGGTCGGGGACGGCATTTACGGCACGGTGCGCCGCGGACGCTACCGGCGCTACGCCAGGACGCAGGTACTGGCGCGCTGGAACGTGATCAAGCCCGCCTACCGCATCACGCTCGAGGACAACACGCAGCTGACGGTCGGTGCGGACCACCGGTTCCTCACCCGTCGCGGCTGGAAATTCATCACCGGGACCGGCAGCGCGCGCCGCCCGCACCTGACGCTCAACAACAAGTTAACGGGCACCGGCGCCTTCAGCACTGGTGTATTGCAGGATGCGGAGTACCGCGCCGGATACCTGTGCGGTCTGTTCCGGGGTGACGGCAGGCTTGGCACGTACGGCGACACCAGGCCCAACCGCAACGTCTCGAGCATCAACACATTGGGTTTGCCACTGTGTGACCACGAGGCCCGTGAGCGTGCGCAAGAGTGGCTGTCGTACTGCTGCCTGGAGACGCGCAAGTTCGCGTTCGTGTCGAACTCGAGCCGACCGATGCAGGCAATACGCGCCGATACCGCAGCGGGTGTCGGCGAAATTCGCAGACTTACGCACTGGCCGGAAACAGTTTCGCGTGGCTGGCAGGCAGGCTTCCTTGCCGGAATCTTCGACGCCGGGGGTTGCTGCAGCAGCGGCGCTCTGCGCATCGGTAACACAGACGCTCAAAGCCTCAATCAGGCATGCGACGCACTGCGGCGGTTCGGATTCCGGTTCATCGTGGAGCGCCCGCGCCGTGACATCTGCAACCCGCTGGAGGTCGTCCGGGTGATTGGCGGCCTGCCCGAGCACCTGCGTTTCTTTCACACAATGGATCCGGCGATTACCCGCAAGCGGGACATCAGCGACCAAGCCCTGGAGAGTTCCGCAAAACTGCGCGTGGTGAGCATCGAGCCATTGGGCAGGGCCATGCGTCTGGTCGACATTACCACCGGTACCGGCGACTACATTTCCAACGGCGTCGTTAGCCACAACTGCTACGCGCGGCCCAGCCACGCCTACATGGGGCTCTCGCCCGGACTCGATTTCGAGACGCGGCTTTTTTACAAGGAGAATGCGGCGGCGCTGCTGGAGAAGCAGCTGGCGCACCGGAGCTATGTCTGCAAGCCGATCACCCTCGGTGCCAATACCGACCCTTATCAGCCGGTCGAGCGGCGCATGCGCATCACGCGCTCGATCCTGGAGGTATTCGTGCGTACGCGCCATCCGGTCACGGTAGTCACCAAGGGTGCGCTGGTGCTGCGCGACCTGGACCTGCTCGCGGACCTGGCGCGCGACGGGCTGGCGGGCGTTGCGGTGAGTGTTACCAGCCTGGACGTGGAGCTGAAGCGCACACTCGAGCCGCGCGCGGCATCGCCGGCGGCGCGGCTGCGGGCGGTGCAGGAGCTCAACGCTGCGGGCGTGCCGACCGGGGTGCTGGTGGCGCCGGTCATCCCGGCGCTCACCGACCACGAACTGGAAGCGATCCTGGAGGCGGCAGCTGCCGCCGGTGCACCCTGGGCGGGCTATGTCCTGTTGCGCCTGCCTTACGAGGTCAAGGACCTCTTCAGGGAGTGGCTGGCGGAGCATTACCCGCAGCGCGCGGCTCACGTGATGTCGGTGATCCAGAACCTGCGCGGTGGACGCGACAACGATCCGCGCTTCGGCACGCGCATGCGCGGCACGGGTCCCTTTGCCGAGTTGCTGAGGAACCGCTTCCGCATCGCCTGCCGCAGGCTCAACCTCAACGCCTCAACGCGAGCACCACTCAGTACCGCGCTGTTTCGGGCACCGACGCTGCCTGGTTCACAGCTGGGCCTGGGGTTCTAGCACCCGCAGTTCCGCCGGGAGCGTGCCTGGCCGATACGCTCAATTGCCGCGCGAGTCTGGTTCTAAACACACCTTCGGGCGTTCGACCGCCGCCCTGGCCGTGTAGGCGCGGGCATATTGCGCCGCAGGTCTGCATTGGCGTTGACGCCACAGGTCGCGCGCTTAAACTCATCGGTCCTGTAGGACGCGGATGTGAAGCGGTGCGATTGCAGCATGAGGATGGCCCGAAACAGATCAGTGGTGCGCTGCCGGGCAGCACACCTGCGCGGGGCCGCGTGCCCGGTGGCGCCGGCCCATGAATGAAGCGGCCAAGAACAGCGGTCAGGCCATCAAGAGCCGCTACGTATTGCGCGAGCGCCTGGGCGTCGGCGGCCAAGGCGAGGTGTGGCGGGCGTTCGATCCGCAGACCGGGGTGGATATCGCGCTGAAGATCCTGCAGCCGCCTGCGGGCCGCAGCGCTGCCGCCTGGGTAGCCCTGGTGCACGAGCACGAGAGCTCAGGTCGGCTGGACCATCCGGGCATCCTCCACGTGTACCCGCCCGAGCGCGACGCGGCAACTTTTCTCCTCCCCATGGAACTGGCCGCCGGCGGCGACCTGCGTCGGCTGCGGGGCGCGAACTACCTTACCCTCATCCCCGTGCTGCTCGAGGTGGCGAAGGCGCTGGAGCATGCGCACGAGCGCGGCATCGTGCACCGCGATCTGAAGCCCGGAAACGTCCTCTTCGATGCGCACGGTCGCGTGAAGCTCGCAGACTTCGGGGTCTCCGGCCGCTCGGCGGATACCGGCTCGATGCGCGGCCTGTCACCGTTCACGGCGAGCCCGGAGCAGCTGCGCGGCGAGGCACCGATGCCCGGCGACGACATCTACGGCCTGGGCGCCCTGGCGTACGAGCTGCTCTCGGGTAAGCCGCCGCACTACCCGCACTTCGATCCCGAGCGCATGCAGCACGAGCCGGTGCCGCCGCTGGTCCCCATACAGCAGATCCCGCCGCAGCTGGCGGCGCTGGTAACGGCGATGCTCGACAAGGACCCGCGCAAGCGCCCGGCGAACCTTCGCGACGTGATCGACGAGCTGGATGCCTCGCTCAACGACACACTCACCTTCGACTTCGAAACCTCCGAGCCGCCGCGCGATGGCGAGCCGGTGAACCTCACGCACCCGCCTGCCGAGCACCTGGCGATGCCGCCGGCTTCAACGTTCATCGAGCCGCAGCTGCCCATGGGGCAGACCACCGAGCTGCGGGCCATCCCCGCGGCCGCCGACGAGGCGCTGCCGGCGGACTTCATCGAGCCGCAGCTGCCGATCGGGCAGCAGACCACGGAGGTGCCGGCCATCCGCGGGGCCCTCGACGGCGAGGCGCTGTGGCAGGAGGTGCGGGGGTCGCCGGTGCGCCAGCGCACCTACGAGCCGATGCGCAGTGGCGTGCCGCGTGCACTGCTGGTGATCGCCATCCTGGCCGCCAGCGCCGTGGCCGCATACCTGTGGTTGCCGCGCTCGTTGCTCGGCACGCCGGCATCGGGCAGCACTTCTGCCTCGATCCCGGTGCTGCCGCCGGCCGCCACCCAGGCGCAGGCGAAGTTCATGACCGACCACGCGCTGCTCGAGCAGCGCATCACCGCGCTGGAGGCGCGCGGGGCTGCCATCTGGGGCGGCAGCGGATTCGTGACGGCCAAGTCGCGGGCCGCCGAGGCCTCCGGTGCGCAGGCGACCGGCAACGTGGATCTCGCCCGGCAGCACCTTGCCGAGGCGGGCACGCTGCTGGATGGGGTGGAGGCAGCAGCCCCGGCGGCGCTCGCCGCGGAGCTGGCCGCGGGCGAGCGGGCGGTGTCCGCCGGGGAGGCGGCGGTGGCTACGCAGGCTTATGACCTTGCGGTGCGCATTGCCCCGCAGGACGAGCGCGCGCTCGCCGGGCAGGCGCGCGCCCGGGAGCTCACCGCCGCTGCACACCCGGCCGGGGCGGCACCGGCACCGGCACCGGCGCCGGCAGCCGGGCGCACCGACTCTGCCTTCGGCGAGGATCGCTACGCGAAGGCTGCCGGCGAGGGCTTCGCTGCCCTGGGTGCCGGGCGCCTGAGCGAGGCGCGCGCCGCATTCGAGCGCGCGCGCAGCCTGCGTCCGGATGGCGCCGAGGCCATCGACGGACTCAAGCGCGTCGATGCCGCCGAGCACTCCCGCGGCTTCGGGTCACTGCAGACCCGCGCCGAGGACCTGGAGGCGGACGAGCGCTGGGACGAGGCGCTGGCTGTCTACAATTCGGCACTGCGGCAGAACCCCTCCCTTGAGTTCGCCCAGCAGGGCAAGGCGCGTACCCAGGAACGACTGGACCTCAGCGAGAGCCTGCAGGGCTTCATCGACCGCCCGGACCGCCTGGCATCTGCGGCGACGCGCGCGGAGGCGGACGCGGCGCTGAAGAGCGCCCAGGCGGTAAGCTCGCCGGGTCCGGCGCTGCGCCTGCAGATCGCGCGCGTCTCGGCGCTGTTGCCGGAGCTGGACAAGACCGTGCGCCTGTTGCTGGTGTCCGATGGCCTGACGCAGGTGAGCATCCCGGAGGTCGGCAACTTCGGTGGTTTCTCGCGCCGCGACGTGGAACTCAAACCCGGCCGCTATACGATCATCGGCACGCGGGAGGGGTACCGCGAAGTGCGCCGCGACATCACCGTCACCCCCGGGCAGCCCTCCCAGACCATCAACGTGACCTGCTACGACCCCAGCTGACTTTCCTCACGCGCTTGCCGCAGGGCGTGCGCACTCCTAAGCTGTCGTAAACCAACATACGCCCCTGGCGGGCGAGGCAGTGATGGGCGAGGCTGACGGGAAGATCGTGCTGCTGGCCGGCGCAAGCGGGCTCACCGGGTCCCGCACCCTCGATGTCCTGCTGGATGCCCCCGACATCACGCGCGTGCTGGCCGTCTCGCGCCGGCCGCTGGGCCGCGAACACCCACGCCTCGCCAATCGCATCGTGCAATTCGCGCAGCTGGAAACGCAGCTCAAGGGTACGGTCGCCGAGGCTGCCCTGTGCTGCCTGGGCAGCACCATCCGCCAGGCCGGCTCGCAGCAGGCCTTCCGCGCGGTGGACCTCGACAGCGTGCTCACCTTCGCGCGCGCCGCGCGCGCCGCGAACGCGCGGCGCTTCGTCGTGATCTCCAGCGTTGGTGCGAACCCGGGGTCGAAGAATTTCTACCTGCGCACCAAGGGGGAAATGGAACAGCAGCTGGAGGCGCTGGGCTTTGAATCACTCGACATCCTGCAGCCCTCGATGCTGCTCGGCTGGCGCAGGGAGATGCGCCCGCTCGAGTTGCTCGGCTGCGCCCTCATGCCGCTGGTGAACCCGCTGCTGGGCGGCCGGTACGCGCTCTATCGCGGCATCTCTGCGACGACCGTCGCCAAGGCCATGCTCGGGGCCGTCCGCTCCGGCCGCCGCGGCGTGCAGCGCTACACCTACGCGGGCATCGACGCACTGTCGCGTTCCACTTTCGCGCGCCCGCCCCCGGCCAAGGCTGCCGCCCGCGCGCGCTAGGCGCCCCCGGTGCGCAACGGACTGCGCATGCGTATCACCCTCAGCCTCGCCCTGTGCAGCTGGCTCGCCGGGTGCAGCCTGGTCAGCTCGCGCCCGCCCGCGGTCCCGCCTGCCGTAACCGCGGCGACTCCGGCAACGCCGGCGGCGGGCGCCGCTGAGGGCGAGCCGCCGCCACCGGAGCAGGTCGGGCAGGGCGCAGCGATCGCCCGCGCCGCAACCGCGCTGGTCGGCACGCCCTATCACTTCGGTGGTGCCGATGCCGGGGGCTTCGACTGCAGCGGTCTTGCGCTCTACGTGCACGAGCGCGTGGGCCTTTCCATCCCGCGCACCGCTTCCCAGCAGCAGCATGCGGCCCGTCCGGTGCCGCTTGCGGAAATTCTTCCGGGCGACCTTTTGTTTTTTCGCATACGTAAGCGTGGCATTGACCACGTGGCGATCTACACCGGCGCGGGCCAGTTCGTGCACGCCCCGCACGCGGGTGTGCCGGTGTCACTGGCCGATATCAGCGGCGGATTCTATGCACGACATATCGCAGCCGCGGGACGCTTCTGGGAGCCGTCGGTGCCCGCGCGATGAAACATAAAGTGCCGCCGAAAAAATATAGTTGCGCATATGTCACAGCACTTGAGAGTCACGACACATTTCGTTGCTTGACTCCAATCCGCGACGCTTTGACACTAAGACCTCAGTGATTAAGGGCAAACCCGTTGAAAGACGGGGACGCAAAGCCACCGGTCTAAAGGAAGATTCCTATGACGGCGGGGCTGCCTCGATCGCGCCACAGGCGCGGCCGTCCGCACTCCCACCCCCGTCACCAGGACCGTCGTTCTTAAGGACCGCGGCCGCGCAAGGTTTCTTTTTCCGGGGAAGTTATGACTGCAACGCCCAACTTCGCTTCCGACGCTCTCGCTGAGCTCGGCGCAGGGGACGCGACCGCACCGGCCGCAGGCACGAGTCCGTTCGTGCTGAATCTGTGTTCATCGACCACACCGATGGCGCTCGCGCAGACCGATCTGCCCGAGCTCAAGCGCTTCACGTTCTTCGTGAGTCGCCGCTTCGAGGAAGGCCGCGAACGCTTCCGCCTGCACATGGGATATTTCGCCACGCTCGCCGAGGCGGAGGAGTGGCTGAACCTGGTGCGCGAGATCTATCCGGGTGCCTGGGCCGGCGAGGCCCCGGGGCGCAAGCTGCGCGAGCGTGCCGCCGCGGCAGCCGCCGCGCAGGTGCAGCACGCGGCCGGACCGCAGCAGCGCAAGTCTGCGCCCCCGCCCGAGCCACACCCGTTCGCGCCGGCGCCACCGCGCCCGCCGCTGGTGCCCGACCCGATCCCTGTGCTGCTGCCGGTCCTGCAGGCCGCCCCGCCGGTCCCGGTCGTGCCGCCGCCGCAGGCCCCTGCCGCCCGCAAGCCCGCGCTCGCCGCGTCAGCACCTCAGATGCCTGCTTCACAGAAGCCAGTCGCCGCGCAGGCTTCGCAGGCCCCGCAGGTCCCCGCTGCCCGCAAGCCTGTGGTGCCCGCTGTCCAGGCGCGCAAACCCGCAGCGTCTGCGCCCACACCAGCACGCCCCGCGCCGACGACTGCTGCAGCCGCCGCTATCAAGCGCAGCGATGCGCCCGCAGCGACGGCTGCACTCAGCCTCGCCCCCGATCCGCTGCCCGTTGCCGCGCCGCCTGCGGCACCGGACAAGGCAGCCGGTGCAGCAGGTGGGTCCGGCTCGAACGTGCGCGAGGTGCTCAAGGCACTCGGTGACGCCGGCGCCACCGGGGAGACCCGCCTGATGCGCGCGCCGCCCCCGCCGCGCGCCGCCGCGCCGCCGGCGAAGGAAGGCCTCAGCGATACCCAGGTCCTGAAGCTCCTGGAAGTGCGCCGCCCCGAGGGCGAAGAGCCGCAGCCCCAGCCGCCGGACCCGGCGCATGGCGCGATCCCGATGCTCAAGCCCGACGACACCGGCACGCGCGAGGCGCTGAAGGATGCCGTCGTGAGCAACGCAGCCGTGCTGTTCGCGGTGCAGTTGCAGTGGTCGGTGCAGCCGATCGAGCTGGACAAGGTGCCGCCGCTGGCCATCTTCAGCGCCTATACGCTGTACACCGTCGAGGGAAGCCGCGGCGGGCGCAAGTGGTACGGGCTGAGGCTCGGCTTCTTCAGCGATGCCATCTCCGCCAAGCAGGTGGCTCACTACGTGCGCTCGGAGTTCGCCGCCGTCGCGGTGGTGCCCGTGAGTGCGCAGGAAAAAAGCCGCGCCACGGACCAGGACAAGCAGGCGGCAACCCTAGGCAGCGCCCCGGCCCCGCAGGCCCCGGTCGATGAGTTCAAGCTCATCGACGATTCCGCGGCGATGGCCGCCGCCGCCGCCGACGCGGTGAGGAAGATCACCCCGCGCGGGAGCGCGGCGGCCGCCGGCGCCCAGGGCCTGAACGATCCGGCCGGCAGGAAGCTTCCCGGCCGGCCCGTGCCGAAGGTCGCGGTGGGCCGCAAGGCTGCCGCGCCAAGCCCGGCTACCACGGGCGGCGCGGCCACCAAGCGCGCGCGCACACCGGGCAAGGTGGGTGCCGGCGAGGCCCGCGGCGCACAGTCGCTCGAGGAAACCCTCGAGATCCTGGGCGCCGGCCAGCTGGCGATCGACAACGGCAACGGCGAGACCCTGAACCAAAGCGGGGTGCGTCACCTGCGCGTCGAGGTGCAGAAGGGTTCCCCGTTCGCCAAGCTCATCGAACGCCTCAGTGAGCGGATGAAGAAGTCGTAGCCGGGCTGGCGAACTCGGCGAGCATCCAGCGCTTGTAGGCTTCCAGGTTCATGTCGCGGCCGAGGAAGTCGTGCACCAGCTGCGTGGCCGCCTTGGTCGCCCCGGGGGCGATGACCGTTTGCCGGTAACGCATCCCGGTGGGGCCGCCGAGCAGGTCCTGGGGATCGAACTGCGCGAAGAAATCCAGCGCGATCACCTTGTCGAGCACGTAGGTGTAGTAGTTCGAGCTGTAGCCGTTCAGGTGCGTGTACGCGGCCCAGAAGTGGTCTCCCGGGAAAAACTCGGCGGTGCTGTACAGATCGAAGGCCTTGCGGTACAGCGCATCGAAGTCCGCCGTCGCCGGGTCGGCCGTGTGGAAGTCCAGCGAAACGGCGGTGGCGAGCAGCTGGAATTGCTCATCCGCCGCGCGGCCGTAGGTATCCGCGCGCACCATACGCTCGTACAGCTCCTTCGGCAGCGGCTCGCCGCTCTGGTAGTGCCGTGCGAAGGTGGTGATGATTCCGTAGTCGTGGAAGAACTCCTCGAGCATCTGCGAGGGAGCCTCGACAAAGTCACCCTCGACGAAGAACCCGCCGGTCCCGGCGAAGCGGTTCTGGCTGCCGATCACGTGGTGCATGAGGTGGCCGAACTCGTGCAGGAAGACGACGACATCGCCGTACTGCATCAGCCCTGGATCCCCGGCGACGCCACCGGGGAAGTTGCATATCAGCGCGCCATCGGGAAGCTGGCGGCCGTGCGCGCCGGTGGTGATCGAGGTCGTCGAGAACCACTTGTCCTTGCCCTCGCGCGGGTGCATGTCCAGGTAGATGCGCCCGAGCCTGGTGGCACCGTCGTAGACATCGTAGCTCGTCACCGAGGGGTTCCAGGTGTTCACGCCCGTCACCGGAGTGATCTGCACCCGGAACAGTTTCGAGGCGGTGGCAATGACCCCCTTCTCGACCTGGTCGTAGGGGAAGTAGGGCCGCACGCTCTGCGAGTCGAAGTTGAACTTCGCGCGCCGGTACTGTTCGCGCCAGTAGCTCACGTCCGCTGCCGAGATCTTCTGGATCGACGGCTCGCGTGACTTCACGAAGGCGAGCAGCGCGGCATCCTCGCGTGCGCCGGGCTCGCGCGAGGCCTCATCGACCTGCTTCACGAACTCTGCCAGCTTCACCGGCGAGCCCATCATCTGGTCGGCCATCGCAAAGTCTGCCCAGGTCTGGTAGCCGAGCAGCTGTGCCAGCTCGCGCCGGGCGCTGAGCAGGCTGCGCAGGATCTCCGTGTTGGCCGGCCAGCCGACCTGGCGCGCCGAGGCGAACACCTTGTGGCGCAGTTGCTGGTTGTTGCCGAACTTCAGCGCCGGGCGGGTGTCCGGGTAGTCGGTGGTGATCTTGACCATCCCTGCGGCATCGGCCGGGTGCGAGGCGAGGTAATCGGCCGGCAGCCCCTCGAGCAGCGCTTTGTCGACGACAACGGTGCGCCGGTCGTCGTGCACGGTGCGCTCGAAGGCCAGGCCGCGCTCGGTGATCTTGTCCTGCAGCACCTTGATCTTGGCGCGCGTGGCGTCGTCCCGGTCCACTCCCGCGAGGCGGTACTCGAGCAGGGTGCGCTCCAGGTAGTGCCGGGTGCCCGGATCGCCCGGGCCCGGGATGGCCGTGAGTGCCTGGTACACGTCCCGGTTCAGGCTCAGCGCTGCCAGTGCCGCAGCCGCGGTCTGCGTAAGGGCCTGCGCCTTGTCGCGCAGCTCCTTGGTGGCGCCGACTCCGTAGAGCAGCGCCGACTGGCTTTGCGCATCGACCAGCTCGCCGAAGGCCTCGTCGTAGGGCTGCAGGGTGTTGTCCACGCTGCGCGCACCCTTGACCGCCAGCAGGCGCTTGACCGCGGCGTCGGAGGCTGCGACGTGCTGATTGACCCAGGCTTCCAGGGAGGCCGGCGTGCCGCCGGTTTCCCAAGCGTGCACCGGGACGGCGGGTGCGGCGGCGGCCAGGGCGAGTGCTGGCAGCAGCAGTGATAGCGCCCAGCCCAGGTACGAGGACCAGTTCCGCGCGCGCGCGGTGCGATGAGTCATGTTCGGCTCCCTTGCGGCCGCGCCTGATGGGTGCGCAGCCAACTCCATTATCCGTTGATCTTAACGCGGCCAGCCGCGGCTTTGCGGTACGCCGAGGTTTGGCTGCGGCCAGCCGAGTGCTTCAGCGCTTGCCGAACAGCTTTTCCAGCTCGGACAGCGACTTGCTCACCGCGGCGGTGTCCGGGGGAACGTAGGCGGCGGGACGCGGCTTGAAGTGGTCGCAGAAGTTCGCGTGCACCTTGTCGGGGACTTCCTCGGCGGTGGGCTCGCGGCAGTGCTTGGCCACCCGGGTGTCGTAGTCGACGCACATGCGACACACGTGCAGCTCGCTGCGGCATTTGAGGCATTCCTCGAGGCGCCGCAACGGCAGGCTCAGCTCCGCCAGCGACGCCCCACACTTCCAGCAGACCAGATCGTGTGCCATTGCGCGAGAGGTTACTACCGCGCGGGCGCGGGTGTCGCCGCAGCCTGCCGGCGCTGCAGCCGGTATCGGGCGAACTGCGACCGGTGGCCGTCGGCCTGCTGCGCTTCGAGCAGCAGGGTGCCGCGCTCACCCCCGGCCTCCAGCGAAAAGGTGTCGCGGAATGCACCCCCGGAGTACGGGAACGTCAGCACGAGCTCGCGCCCGTCGCGATGCCCGGTGGCCACCACGCGTGCTCCGGCGGCACCGAACTGGTCCAGCCAGTGCGCCACGTAGTCACCGGAGCTGGCATCGAAGCCGACGTACACCGCGGCCTCATAGGCCGGCGGCACCGCCAGGTCTACGATCGTGAAGCGCAGCCAGGCGCCGGCGAGCACCCAGCTGCCCTCGCCGCGTTGCCGTACGGGCCGGCCCCGGATGGTACCGGTCATCTCCCAGCTACCGGCCAGCTGCTGCAGGAATGCGTCCTGCGCGACAGCCGGCTGCGCCGGCGCGCGGCCCACCGCGCACAGCAGTGCCACGGCGAGTGCCAGCCAGCGTCTCATCCGGCCGCCGCGACCTGCAGGGTGCGCGTGCGCAGAAAGTCATCGAGCACCCGGCCGGTATGCGAGTGCTTGCCGCGCCGGGCAACCTGCGCAGGGGTACCCTCGGCGACGATGCGGCCGCCGCCGTCGCCGGCCTCGGGCCCCATGTCGATGATCCAGTCCGCCTCGGCCATGATGTCGAGATTGTGCTCCACGACCACCGCGGTGTTGCCGGCAGCGACCAGGCGGTGCAGCACGTGGGTGAGCTTCTCGACATCGGCCATGTGCAGGCCCACGGTCGGCTCGTCCAGCACGTACAGGGTGTGCTGCGCCTTGTGGCGCGGACCGCGCGCCACCTCGTCGCGCACCTTGGAAAGCTCGGTGACCAGCTTGATGCGCTGCGCCTCGCCGCCGGAGAGGGTGGGGCTGGGCTGGCCGAGGGTGAGGTAGCCCAGGCCGACATCCTGAAGCAGCTTCAGCGCATGATGCACGCGCGGGTGTGCGGCGAAGAAGCCGAGCGCATCGTCCACGTCCATCGCCAGCACGTCGCCGATGCTCTTGTCGAGCCACAGAACCGCCAGGGTCTCGGAGTTGAAGCGCCGTCCGCCGCATACATCGCACAGCACCTTCACATCCGGCAGGAAGCTCATCTCGATGGTCTTCACGCCCTGCCCCTCGCAGCCCTCGCAGCGCCCGCCGGTGGTGTTGAACGAGAAGCGGCTCGTGGTGTAGCCGCGGATGCGCGCCTCAGTGGTGCCCGCATAGATGCGGCGGATCTCGTCCCAGAAGCCGATGTAGGTTGCCGCGCAGGAGCGCGGTGTCTTGCCGATGGGCGTCTGGTCCACTTCCAGCACGCGGTCGAGGTGCTCGAGGCCGGTGAGTGCGCCGCAGCCGATAAGCCTGGAAGCGCCGCTGCGCTTGCGTGCCCGCCCGCGCGCAGCGTTCTCGCCCAGCAGACGCCGCAGGTTTGCATACAGCACGTCGCGGGCGATCGTCGACTTGCCCGAGCCGGAGACCCCGGTGATCACCACCAAGCGGCCCAGCGGGATGCTGACCTCGCAGCCCTTGATGTTGTGCAGCGCGACGCGCTCCAGCTTCAGGCGCGGGGTGGCGGCGGAGACGTTGCGGTGCGGTTGCGCCGGGTGCAGCAGCGGGGCCTGCAGGAAGCGGCCGGTGACCGAGCGCGGGCTGCGCATGAGGTCAGACACGCTGCCGGCGCCGACCACCTCGCCGCCGCGCACGCCGGCCTGTGGGCCCAGGTCCAGCACGTAGTCGGCACGGCGGATGGTCTCCTCATCGTGCTCGACGACGACCAGCGTGTTGCGGTGGCTGGCCAGTTCGGACAGCGCGTCCAGCAGGATCTGGTTGTCGCGCGGGTGCAGGCCGATGGTCGGCTCATCCAGCACGTAACACACGCCCTGCAGGTTGGAGCCGAGCTGCGCGGCCAGGCGGATGCGCTGCGCCTCGCCGCCGGAGAGCGTGGGCGCGGAGCGGTCCAGCTGCAGGTAGCCCAGGCCGACGCGGTCGAGGAATTTCAGCCGTGCGCGGATCTCGGCGAGCAGGTCACGGGCGATCTCGCGCTCACGCGGCCCCAGGCGCAGCCTGGCGAAGAACTCCTGGCTGGCGGCGACCGACTGCCCGGCCAGCGCTGCGATCGAGTGCTCGCGGAAGCGAACGCTGAGCGCGGTCTGGTTCAGCCGTTCACCGGCGCAGCTGCCGCACGGCGGCGGCGAGTGCGCGTACCACTCGTTCCACCAGATCTCCTCGCCAGTGTGCTCCGCCTCGAACCCGGGGATTTCGACCCCGGTGCCGTAGCAGGCCTCGCACCAGCCGTGCTTGGAGTTGAAGGAGAACAGGCGCGGGTCCAACTCTGCGAAGCTCTTGCCGCAGGACGGGCAGGCGCGCTTGGTGGAGAACACGGTGACGCGCGCCGCCTTCGGGCCCAGCACGTGCACCAGGCCCTTGCCGAAGTCGAGTGCGCGCGCCAGGCCCGCGCGCAGCGCCGCCTCGTTCTTCACGCTGACGTCGACCTCGGCGACCGGCAGCTCGAGGGTGTGCTCACGGAAGCGCGACAGGCGTGGCCAGGGTGACGTGGCCAGCATCGAGCCGTCGACGCGCAGTTGCCTGAAGCCTTTCTTCGCGGCCCACCTGGCAAGGTCGGTGTAGTAACCCTTGCGCGCCACCACCAGCGGCGCGAGCAGCGCGATGCGCTTGCCCTTGTAGTCGCGCAGCAGGCGCGCGGCGATCGAGGCGGGGCTCTGTGGCTCGATCGGCACGTCGCATTGCGGGCAGTACTGCGTGCCGAGCTTCACGTACAGCAGGCGCAGGAAGTGGTAGATCTCGGTGAGCGTTGCGACCGTGCTCTTGCGACCGCCACGGCTGGTGCGCTGCTCGATCGCCACCGTCGGCGGGATGCCGTAGATCGCGTCCACGTCGGGGCGGGCGGCCGGCTGCACGAACTGGCGCGCATAGGCGTTGAGGGACTCGAGGTAGCGACGCTGGCCTTCATTGAAGAGGATGTCGAAGGCGAGCGTCGATTTGCCCGAGCCGGAGACGCCGGTCACCACCGTGAAGCGGTCGCGCGGGATCTCGACGTCGATACCCTTGAGGTTGTGCTCGCGGGCATTGTGGATGAGCACCGCATTGCGGCGACGCGAGGCGGCGGCGCCATAGGCGGCGGCAGGCTCTGACACGGCGCGTGCCGGGAGCGCGGCCGCCGGTGCGAGCGCCTGGTCGTAGGCGGCCAGCGCCTGGCCGGTGAAGGAGCGGGGCTCGGCGCGCACCTGGGCTGGGGTGCCCGCGCACAAGATCTCGCCGCCGCGCTCCCCGCCCTCCGGTCCCATGTCGATGATCCAGTCGGCGGCGCGGATCACATCGAGGTTGTGCTCGATGACCAGCAGGGAATGGCCCGCCACCAGCAGCTTGCGGAAGGCGCGCAGCAGCTTCGCCACGTCCTCGAAATGCAGTCCGGTGGTCGGCTCGTCGAACAGGAACAGCTTGCCGCGGTGCGTGGTGCTCGAGAGCACGGAGGCTGCCTCAGCCAGGTGGCCGGCCAGCTTCAGCCGCTGCGCCTCGCCCCCCGACAGGGTGGGCACGGGCTGCCCCAGCTTGACGTACTCCAGTCCCACGTCCGCCAGCGGGGCGAGCCGCTGGGCGACCTCGGGCGCATCGGCGAAGAACACGCGCGCCTCGCTGACCGTGAGTTCCAGTACCCCGGCGATGTTGAGCCGGCGCCCGTCGGCGCCCTCGCGGCGGATCTCCAGCACCTCCTCGCGGTAGCGGCGGCCGTTGCAGTCGGCGCAGCGCAGGTACACGTCCGAGAGGAATTGCATCTCCACGTGCTCGAAGCCGTTGCCGCTGCAGGTCGGGCAGCGGCCGTTGCCGGAGTTGAAGCTGAAGGTGCCGGCGGTGTACTTGCGCTCCTGGGACGCTGGCTCGGCGGCAAACAGGGCGCGGATCGCGTCGAAGGCGCCGACGTAGCTGGCCGGATTGGAGCGCGTGGTGCGGCCGATCGGGTTCTGGTCGACCATCACGACATCGTCAATCAGCTCCGCGCCCGACAGCCCGGCGAACTGCCCGGGTGCCTCGGTGGGCTTGCCACGGTACTTCAGCAGCGCCGGATACAGCACGTCCTCCACCAGGCTCGACTTGCCCGAGCCGGAGACGCCCGTCACGCACACCAGCCGCTTCAGCGGGATGCGCACGTCGATGTTCTTCAGGTTGTGCTCGCAGGCCCCGCGCAACTCGAGCCAGCGGTTGGAGACCGCCTCGGCCACCACTTCCCCGGGAAGCGGCTCACGCACCTCGGCGCTCTCCTTCACCGTGGCAAGAGACTTCGAGCCGCTGAGGTACTGGCCGGTGAGGGAGGCCCGGTGCGTGCGGATATCCGCAGGCGTGCCGAAGAAGACGACCTCGCCGCCGCGCTCGCCCGCACCGGGCCCGAGATCGAGGATGCGGTCGGCCTCGAGCATGATCTGGGGGTCGTGCTCGACCACTACCAGGGAGTTGCCCGCATCGCGCAGACGCTTCATGACGCCGATGACGCGTTGCATGTCGCGCGGATGCAGCCCGATCGAGGGCTCGTCCAGCACGAACAGCGTGTTTACGAGCGAAGTGCCGAGCGCGGTGGTGAGATTGATGCGCTGTACTTCCCCGCCGGAAAGCGTGCGCGACTGCCGGTCGAGCGTGAGGTAGCCCAGGCCGACTTCGCACAGGTAGCGGAAGCGTCCGCGGATCTCTCCCAGCAACAGGTCGGTCGCCTCATCCAGTGGCTGCGGTAGGGCGAGGCTGCCGAAGAACGCGTAGCTGCGCTCTACCGGCAGCAGCATGAGGTCGTGGATCGACAGGCCGGGCAGCGCCGCCAGGGTCGCCTCCGTCCACTCGACCCCATGCGGCCGCATGCGCGGCATGCCACCGAGGGCGGCTGCGGCGAGTTCCGCGCTGCCGATGCGCCACAGCAGCGCCTCGCTCTTCAGTCGCGCCCCGCCACAGGCGGTGCACGGGGTGTAGGCGCGGTAGCGCGACAGCAGTACGCGCACGTGCATCTTGTAGGCGCGTGTCTCGAGCCAGGCGAAGAAGCGCCGCACGCCATACCAGACCTTCTTCGACCACGCGCCCTCGCCCTCGATCACCCACCTGCGCGCCTCCCCGGGCAGCTCCCGCCAGGGGGTGTCGAGCGAGATGCCGCGCAGCTTGGCGAACTTCTCCAGATCCTCCTGGCACTCCGTGTAGGACTTGGTCTGCCAGGGTTTGATCGCGCCGGTGCGCAGCGTCTTGGTCTCATCCGGGACCACCAGCCCGAAGTCGATGCCGATCGTGCGGCCGAAGCCGCGGCAAGTCTCGCAGGCACCCAGTGGCGAATTGAAGGAGAACTGGCTGGGCGTGGGGGCGCGGTAGGCGAGGTCGCACTCCGCGCAGTGCAGCTGGCTCGAGTACCTCCAGGTGTCCAGGCGGCGTGGCGGGTCCGCCTCGTCGACGACCTGGACGTTGACGCGGCCGCAGCCGACGCGCAGCGCTGCCTCCAGCGACTCCAGCACGCGTCCGCGTTCGGCGCTGGCGGCGCGCAGCCGGTCCTGCACCACCTCGAGCGTGACGGCGGGGGCGGTGCGCGTCCGCTTCCTGCCCTTGCGCGCGGCCGTGGCGGCCGCCGGGGGCGCCGCCGCGGTTGCCGCCGGTGAGGGGGAATCGAAGAAGCGCGTGTAGCCCTGCCGGGAGAGCAGTTCGCGCACCTCCTCGACCGTGAAATTCTCCGGTACCGGCACCGGGAAGCTCATCACCAGGCGCGGGTCACCGCCGGCCTGGGCGCGCGCGCGCAGGTCCGTGTAGATACTCTCGGCGGTATCGCTGTGCACCGGCTTGCCGCAGCGCCGGCAGAACAGCGCCGCTGCCCGCGCAAACAGCAGCTTCAGGTGGTCGTTCAGCTCGGTCATCGTGCCGACCGTGGAGCGCGAGGTGCGTACCGGGTTGGTCTGGTCGATGGCAATCGCCGGGGGGATGCCGTGGATGGACTCAACCTGGGGCTTGTCCATGCGGTCGAGAAACTGCCGCGCGTAGGGCGAGAAGGTCTCGACGTAGCGGCGCTGGCCCTCCGCATACAGGGTATCGAACACCAGCGACGACTTGCCCGAGCCGGAAACGCCGGTAACGACGATGAGCTCGTTCAGCGGAATCTCGAGATCGAGATTCTTCAGATTGTTTTGGCGCGCGCCACGCAGCGAAATGGCGTCACGAGAGGCGTCGGTCATTCCGTCACCGCGTGCAGTTGATACAGTGGAACTCGCCTGCGCCGGAGGGGCGCAGGTTGGCAAATTATACGTCGATCTATCGTGCAGTGCGGCATCCCGGAAATGACCGTCCCAGCCCCTTTATGGGTCTCCGCGTGCTGTTCTGCAATCCAGCACGCGCCCCCCCGGTCCACTGTATGGGCCGCAATACCGGCACCCGCCGCGTGGAGATTTGTGTGGGCGCCGAGGCACTTACAATGTCCGGGCTCAGCCACTCTTTCGCGAAGGCGAGGCGTACAATCCGCGGCGTTCCACCATCCCCTATGAGGAGACTGCGAATGAGTTCCAGAATGCTTCCCAGTGTCGCCCTGGCCGCGGCCGCCGCGGTAATGTTCTCCACTGCCGCGATCAGCACCGCCAGCGCCGATGAGGCCAAGGTGCATTGCGCGGGCGTGAACTCCTGCAAGGGGCAGTCCGCGTGCAAGAGCGCCAACAATGCCTGCAAGGGCCAGAATTCCTGCAAGGGCAAGGGATTCGTGGAGATGAGCAAGGCGGATTGCGACGCCGCCAAAGCCAAGGCCAAGTGAGCCGTTGCGGGCCGGGCGCGCCAGCGCCCGGCCCGCCGTTTACTCCTCACACAGATGCTTACCAGCCCCTCGCTCGGCTTTGGCCTTGGCCTGAGGGTCGATCACTACGAGGCGATCCTCGACGATCGCCCGCCCATCGACTGGTTCGAAGTCCTCACGGAGAACTATCTGGTGCCCGGCGGCAAGCCGCTGTCCTACCTGATGCGCTTTCGCGAGCGCTATCCGCTGGTGATGCACGGCGTATCGCTCTCCATCGGCAGCACCGCGCCGCTGGACCTGGAGTACCTGCGCCAGGTGAAGGCCCTCGCGCAGCGCATCGAGCCTGAGTGGGTGTCTGACCACTTGTGCTGGACCGGGGTTGCCGGGCGCAACATGCACGACCTGCTGCCGCTGCCCTACACCGAGGAGGCTCTCGGCAACGTGGTGGCGCGCATCCGCCAGGTACAGGATGTGCTCGGCCGGCGCATCCTCATGGAGAATGTCTCCAGCTACGTCGGCTTCGGTCAGTCGCAACTGACCGAGTGGGAGTTCCTGCGCGAGGTGGCCGAGCGCGCCGACTGTCTGATCCTGCTGGACGTGAACAACATCTACGTCAGCTCGGTCAACCACGAGTTCGATGCACTCACCTACCTCAAGGCCGTGCCCGCCGGGCGCGTGCAGCAGATTCACCTTGCCGGTCACGAGAATCATGGCGACTACCTCATCGACACCCATGACCATCCGGTGCCGGATCCGGTGTGGGAGCTGTACGCTGCCGCACTGCGCCACTGTGGACCCGTGGCGACGATGATCGAGCGTGACGACAACATTCCGCCGCTGGCTGAACTGGTCGCCGAACTGGAGCAGGCACGCGCGCTCAGCGCGCAGGTGCTGCCCACCCTGGCCGCCACGCACAGCGCCACCGGCGCGCGGGCGAGCGCTGTGCTGCGCCACGCAGGCACGCCACCATGATTTCACTGGCGCAGGTGCAGCGGGACTTCCAGACCTACCTGCTGCAGGGCGACCGTGCCATCGAGGCACACGTGCTCGGCAGCACGCGGGTGCCGGTCGCGACGCGTCTTGCGATCTACGGGGGCGCCTACGGCAGCCGCCTGGCCGAGGCGCTGGCGAGCAATTTCCCCGCCCTCGCACAGCTACTGGGCGAGGCAGACTTCCAGACCCTGGCGGGTGCCTACGTTCGCGCCCACGAATCGCCGTTCTTTTCCATCCGCTGCTATGGCGATCAGTTGCCAGAGTTCCTGGCGCGCGATGCGCAGTACGCCGATGCGCCCGTGCTGGCGGAACTGGCCCGCTGGGAATGGACGCTCGGCCAGGTGTTCGACGCCGCCGATGCCGTGCCGGCCACGCACGAGGCGCTGGCGCGAGTGCAACCTGCGCAGTGGGCGCAGCTGCGCTTTGGCTTCCATCCGAGCCTGCGGCGGCTGGAACTGCACTGGAATGCGCCGCAGATCTGGCAGGCGGCCACCGAGGAGCGCGCTGCGCCCGAGGTGAATTTCACCAAGCAAGCGCAGCCCTGGTTGGCGTGGCGCCAGGACCTGACCACCTACTTCCGTTCACTGCCGCAGACCGAAGCGGCCGTACTGGATGCTGCGCGCCGTGGCGCGTCCTTCGGCGAACTGTGCGCGCTGTTGTGTGAGCAACTCGGCGAGACCCAGGCGCCCATGCAGGCGGCGACGCTGTTGCGTAGCTGGATCGCCTCCGGGCTCATCACCCAGGCCGACTGATCCGGCGCGGCGCTGCCGCGCGCGCGGGCCACATCCGCAGTCGCGCTGGGTCAGCGTACAATCGCGGCCCGACTCCCTGCAAAAAGTCCCCCGATGCCGGTCGCGACCTACGCCAATGTCCTGGAGATGATCGGCAATACACCGCTCATGGCGGTGCGGCACCTGGACACCGGCCCCTGTGAACTGTTCCTCAAGCTCGAGAACCAGAACCCGGGTGGCTCGATCAAGGACCGGGTGGGGCTCTACCTGATCGAGGCCGCCGAGCGTTCCGGCAAGCTCAGGAAAGGTGGCACGCTGGTCGAGGCCACCGCCGGCAACACCGGTCTCGGACTGGCGCTCGTGGCCGCGCAGAAGGGTTACCGGCTGCTGCTGGTGATCCCGGACAAGATGAGCCAGGAGAAGATCTTTCACCTCAGGGCGATGGGCGCGGAGGTGATGATGACGCGCTCGGACGTCAGCAAGGGACACCCGGAGTATTACCGCGACGTCGCCGAGCGCCTGGCGAGCGAGATCCCCGGTGCCTATTTCGTCAACCAGTTCGGCAACCCCGCCAACGCCCAGGCGCACGAGGAGACTACCGCGCCGGAGATCTGGGAGCAGATGGGCCGCAGGCTCGATACCGTCGTGTGCGGGGCCGGCACCGGCGGGACGCTCGCCGGACTGACGCATTTCTTTGCGCGCACCGCCCCGCAGCTGGAACTGGTACTGGCGGACCCGGCAGGCTCCGGCCTGGCCACCTATGCCACCACCGGCAAGCTGCCCGAGAAGATGACGCCGTGGCTGGTGGAGGGGATCGGCGGGGACTCGGTGCCCCCGATCGGTGACTTCTCGCGGGTCAGCCGCACCTTCACGATCCCGGACGCGGAGGCGTTCCGCACCTGCCGCGAACTGCTGAGCCGCGAGGGCATCATCGCCGGCACCTCCACCGGCACGCTGCTCGCGGCAACCCTGCGCTACTGCCGCGCGCAGCAGAGCCCGAAGCGCGTCGTCACGTTCGTGTGCGACAGCGGCAACAAGTATCTGTCCAAGGTGTACAACGACTACTGGATGCTCGACCAGGGCTTCATCGAGCGCGCGCACCTCGGCGATCTGCGCGACCTGATCGCGCGGCGCCACTCCGAGCGGGCCGCGGTGACCGTGAATTCCACCGAGCCGGTGATGGCCGCCTACCGGCGCATGAAGCTGTACGACGTCTCGCAGGTGCCGGTGCTCGAGGACGGCCGCATCGTCGGCATCGTCGATGAGGAGGACATCCTGCTCGAGGTGGTTGCCAACCCCGCGCACTTCAACGAGCCGGTCAGCGGCGCGATGAGCAGTCACCTGGTGACCATCGCCGCCGATGCGCCGGTAACCCAGCTCATGGACATCTTCAGGCGTGGCATGGTCGCCATCGTCATGCATGGCGGCGAGTTCCAAGGACTGATCACCCGCATCGATCTCCTCAACTGGCTGCGCCGCCGGCAATGAGCCGTGCACGGCCCACCACCGCACCCGAGGTGCAATTCGCATGAGTGACGAGACTTCCGGTCAGCGCTTCGCCACACGTGTCATCCACGGCGGCCAGCGTCCCGACCCGCTCACCGGCGCGGTCATGCCGCCGATCTACGCCACCTCGACCTACGTGCAGTCCAGCCCCGGGGTGCACAAGGGCTACGAGTACTCGCGTACCCACAACCCGACGCGCGATGCGCTGCAGGCGGCGCTGGCCAACCTCGAAGGCGGTGCGGCCGGCTTCGCCTTCGCCTCAGGGATGGCCGCGACCGCGACGCTGCTGGAACTGCTGGATGCCGGTTCGCACATCATCGCGATGAACGACCTGTACGGGGGTAGCTACCGCCTGCTGGAGAACGTGCGCAAGCGCTCCGCCGGGCACAGCGTCTCGTTCGTCGACCTGTCCGACGTCGCCGCGCTCGATGCGGCGATCCGGCCGGAGACGCGCCTGGTGTGGGTCGAGACCCCCACCAACCCGCTGCTGAAGCTCGTGGACCTGAGCGCCGTGGTCAGCGCGACGCGCAACCGCGGCATCCTGTGCGTGTGCGACAACACCTTCGCCACGCCCTACCTGCAGCGCCCGCTCGAGCACGGTTTCGATGTCGTCATGCATTCGACGACCAAGTACCTCAACGGGCACTCGGATGCGATCGGCGGGGCGGCGGTGGTGCGCGCGGACCGGGAATTGACCGAGCGCCTTGCCTACCTGCAGAACGCACTCGGCGCCGTACCCGGCCCCTTCGACTCTTACCTGACGCTGCGCGGCATCAAGACCCTGGCGCTGCGCATGGAGCGGCACTGTGCCAACGCCCTCGCCGTGGCGCAGTTCCTCGAGAGGCACCCGGCCGTCGAGCGCGTGTTCTACCCCGGGCTAGCGAGCCACCCGCAGCATGCGCTCGCCAGGCGGCAGATGGGCACCGGCTTCGGTGGCATCGTCACCGCGGTACTGCGCGGCGGGCTCGATGCGGCGCGCCGCACGCTCGAGCGCTGCCATCTGTTTTCGCTGGCCGAGAGCCTGGGCGGGGTGGAAAGCCTCATCGAGCACCCGGCGATCATGACCCATGCGTCACTGCCGCCCTCCATGCGCGCCAGCCTGGGGATCGGTGACGGGCTGATCCGCCTTTCGGTCGGCGTGGAGGACATCGCCGACTTGCTGGCCGAGCTTAAGGAAGCACTGGGCTGAGCGGCTACCGCATTGGACCGGCTGGTCAGGGCACTATCGCGTAGACCGCGAAGGTGCCGAGCCAGTGGCCACCCTCGTAGTGCTCACCGGTGACCGCAGGCAGCGCCGTGTCCCGGTGCGCCGCGGCGGCGGCCAGCAGCGCCGGGCGACGCGCATCCGTGCGCGGCAGGGCGGCCGCGATGCCCTCGAGCATCCAGGCGCGACTGAGGTTCAGGCCGTCGATGTGGGCGAGCTTCGGATCCGCGCGGTCGGTCACGACGCCGGGCGCGAGCCACGCGGCGCTGCCGGCGTGCACGGCGCGCGGGATTTGCGGCAGGAATTCGGACAGCCAGTGGGCGAAGGCCGCCGGCGCCAGTACGCGGCGCATGAAGTCGGCCTCGGCGAGGCACGGCGACAGAAAATCTTCGCCTGAGGGCTCGTAGCTGAGCGGGCAGTTGCGGTCCGCCTGGTAGAAGCGTGCGGCCGCATCGCGCAGCGCTGCGCGCATGGACTCGTCGTTCGCAATACCGGCCCAGTCCCAGATCAGTCCGAACGAAAAGGCGGTCTGATCGTGCTCGCCGATGCGGATGGGGTAGTGCAGCTTGGGCAGCCAGGTGCTGATGCGTGCCGCCGCTTCGCTCTCCAAGGGTTGCAGCCGCGCAGACCAGGCGCGCCCGTCCGGGTCGTCCCAGGAGCGCAGTTCCGCTGCCAGCTGCAGCAGCCACGCCAGGCCATAAGGCCGCTCGAAGTTTGCCCGGCCGGCGCCGCGCAGGTAGGCGACCTCGCCGGAGATGTTGGCCGCCGCGAAGGTCCGCGCCAGCTCGCTGCGCGCCTGGGCGGCAAAGGGCGCATCGGGAAAGCGCCGCAGCAGCCGCACCAGCAGCCAGTGCCCGTGCACGTCCGAGTGCCAGTCGAAACAGCCGTAGAAGGCCGGCGTGAGCTCGCGCGGCGGACGCACGTCGGCATCCCCGGTGAGCGTGTGCGAGATGTGGTTGGGGTATTCCTGGTGCAGGCACTTGAGCGCCAGCGCGGCAAACCTGCCCGCGGCATCGAGGCCGAGCGCCGGCTTATCGCCGGCGGCGCTCGCCGGCGGCGTGGCGGCAGTGGCGAGTCCGCAAAACAGTGCGCCGGCGGCGAGGGCGATACGGATTTTCATGCGCCGCATGTTAACCTCGCGGCCGTGTCCGAGTCCTTGCCCGTTGTGATGATCCCCGGCCTGCTGCTCTCCGCGCGCATGTACGTGGCGCAGACCGTGGCCCTGTGGAGCACCGGTGCGGTGATGGTGGCCGAGCACACGCGCGCTGATTCCATGTCCGGCCTCGCCGCGCGCATCCTCGCCAGCGCGCCGCCGCGCTTCGCGCTCGTCGGGCTGTCGATGGGCGGCTATATCTCCTTCGAGATCATGCGTCAGGCGCCGCAGCGCGTGGTGCGCCTGGCGCTGCTGGACACCGCGGCACGTCCGGATACGCCGGAGGCCTCTGCGGCGCGCCGCGCGCAGGTAGCCTTAGCCACGAGCGGGGGCTTCGAGGAGGTCATCGACGCGCTGTATCCGCGCCTGGTGCACCCATCGCGCGCCGCCGACGGCGCGCTGCGCGAACTCAACCGCCAGATGGGACGCGAGGTGGGTGTCGCCGGCTACTGCAACCAGCAGGCGGCGAACATCGCACGGTCCGACTCGCGACCGGGTCTGGCCGCCATCCGCTGCCCGACGCTGGTGCTGGTGGGGGACGAAGACCAGCTCACCCCGCCTGACCGCGCCCAAGAGATCGCCAACGGCATCCGCGGTGCGCGGCTCCTCACCGTGCCCAGGTGCGGGCACCTCTCGACGCTCGAGGCGCCGGAAGCGGTCAACGAGGCGCTGCTGGCCCTGCTCAGGGGCTGAGTGCTCGCCATGGCTACAGGCGGTGCGCCGTGGTCGATGCTGGTCGCGCATCCGCGCACCCCGGGGGCGGGCGTGTATGGCATCGGCGCGGAGGTGCGCTTCATCAGGCCGGCGGTGCTGTTCTGTGACTACACGCTGCATGCCGACATGGCCCAGGTGCGCATCCCGCAGCGCCAGGGCGGCGCGCCGGTGGACGGGCTGTGGCAGCACACCTGCTTCGAAGCCTTCATCGGCATACCCGGTGCCGATGAGTACTACGAGTTCAACTTCTCACCCGGCGGTGACTGGGCGGCGTATCGCTTCGGCGCTTACCGTGAGGGCGGCGCTGCGGCGACGCTGAGTGCAGCGCCGCAACTGCAGGTGTACCGCAACGCCGAGCGCCTCGAGCTCTCGGCGACCGTGCACATCGACGCGCTGGCCGGGATTGCCGAGGCTCCCGTGCTGCGCCTCGCCCTGACCTGCGTGGTGGAGGACGCCGCCGGGGAACTCTCCTACTGGTCGCTGCGGCACGCGGCGGGCAAGCCGGATTTCCATCATGCCGATGGCTTCGTACTGGAGCTGCGCAGCCCATGAACTTCGGGATCGACCGGCTGCTGGCTGAACCGGCACTGCGCGCGCCCCTCGCCGGGCGGCGCGTGGCACTGCTGGCGCACCCGGCCTCGGTCACGCGCGAGCTCAACCACTCGCTGGATGCGCTGGCAGCGCTCGGCGAGTTGCGCCTGACGGCGGCGATCGGCCCGCAGCACGGCCTGCGCGGCGACAAGCAGGACAACATGGTCGAATCGCCGGACTACGTGGATCCGGTGCACGGCCTGCCGGTTTTCAGCCTGTACGGCAAGGTGCGCAGGCCGACGCAGGCGATGCTCGACGCCGCCGACGTATGGCTCATCGACCTGCAGGACCTGGGCTGCCGCATCTACACCTTCATCACGACCCTGCGCTACGTGCTCGAGGCAGCCGCGCGGGAGCACAAGAGCGTCTGGGTGCTCGACCGGCCCAACCCGGTCGGCCGTCCCGTCGAAGGGCTGACGCTGCGGGCCGGCTGGGAAAGCTTCGTGGGCGCAGGCCCCCTGCCGATGCGGCACGGGTTGACCATGGGAGAACTCGCGCGCTGGTTCGTCGGTACGCTGAAGCTGGACGTTGACTGCCAGGTGGTGCCGATGCGCGGCTGGCAGCCGCTGCTCGGGCCGGGGCACGGCTGGCCGCAGGGAGAGCGCACCTGGGTGAACCCGAGCCCGAATGCGCCCAACCTGTGGATGGCGCGCTGCTATGCCGGCTCGGTGATGCTCGAGGGCACGACGCTTTCGGAAGGCCGCGGCACGACGCGCCCGCTGGAGCTGCTCGGGGCACCGGAACTGGATGGCCCGGCGCTGATTGCGCAGATGCACGCCCTGGCTCCGCGGTGGCTGAAGGGCTGCCGGCTGCGCGCGTGCTGGTTCGAGCCGACCTTCCACAAGCACGCCGGCAAGTTGTGCGCGGGATTCCAGGTGCACGTGGAGGACCGGGCCTACTACGACCACGAGGCGTTCCGGCCGTGGCGGCTGTTTGCGCTGGCATTCAAGGCACTGCGGCGCCTGCGCCCGGACTACCCGCTGTGGCGTGACTTCCCCTACGAGTACGAGGAAGGGCGGCTGGCAATCGACGTGATCAACGGCGGCACGCTGCTGCGCGAGTGGGTCGATGATCCGGCCGCCAGCCCGGCCGATCTCGAGGCCTTGGCGGGCGCGGACGAGGCAGCCTGGCGCAGCGCGCGGCAGGACTCACTGCTGTACTGAGGCGGCATCGGCGCGGCGGAACTGCTCGAACCCTGAATATTCCCAGGGGCGCATCGCCAGCACGAACGCGGCGCCGTTGCGCTCCTGGGGCGCGGAGCGGTCGCGCTCGATGAGCTCCATGCATTCGCGCGCAGTGCTTTGCAGGATGCGTTTGATCTGCCCCAGCACCGCCGTCGAGGTCGGTGCTCCGTGGAAGATGAACTCCTCGTGCGCGCCCAGGAACCGGGTTGCCATGAACTCGCGCAGCAGCCGGTCGTTGATGTAGCGCTGCACCGGGCCCCCGGGGCGCCAGCTGAAGTGCCGGCTCACCAGCAGTCGCACGCGATTGAAGGGCTGCAGCTCGATGACCTTGAGGCGGTCGAGCCTGATGAAGCACTCGAGCACCTGCGCCTCCGTCAGGCGGTAGTCACGCACGATCTGCTCGAACACTGAGCGGTTGAGTACCAGCCAGGTGACGAACAGCAGCCGCGGATCGGCGACGATCTCGCGCTCCTGGGTGAGGGTGAGCCGGCTTGCCGGCATCGCGTGCTCCTCGGCCCGCTCGAGGATCTCGCGCAGCGAGATCCCTGTGAGTTCGCACACCGAGTCGACCCGGCCCAGTGAAAAGTCCGCGTTCGCGAACAGGCGCTTTACCGTGGGTAGGCTCAGCTTAAGCGTAGCGGCAACATCGCTGTACGTCAGCCCACGTTCCTTCAGGGCGCGTTTGAGTTCGCGCACGATCGCCAGGCGCTCCGCCATGGGTCCTCCTAACCAATTCGACCCCATAAATAGTATCACTGGGAGATACCTAAAGGCGCATCTGAAGCAACTTCTGCCATAAAAGTGGCCTACAGAGAGACCTATTTGCAAAGTGTTCAGCTCCCCACAAGAGGCACTTCCATGCGAACACTGGCTCTGGTCTTGGCGGTTGCAGTTTCGATGCTCCTGCCCGGCGGCGAGGCGCCGTACGCAGGCTGCGGCGCACCGCGCGGGCTCCGCAGTTCCTTGCGCCTGGTGGACCTCCGGTCCCCCTCAGGCGCATCGCCGCGTGCCGAAAACAGCCTCCTGCAGCTGCACCTGGCGCTGCGCGTCGGGCGCGCCTTCCTGCCCTCGCGGGATCCGAGTGCGGCAGGGCCGGATGCGGCCCTCGTGCACAAGGGCGGCAGCAGGGGTGGGGCGGGTGCGTTCTCCTGGGGCTGGCTCCTCGCGCTGCTGCCGCTCTTGGTATGGCGTGCTCGTCGGCGCGCGCCGGGGGCGCACGGGGAGGCGGATCCGGGCACCGCAGCGGAGGCTAGTGTGCCGTTCGCCCGTTCCGCAGCGCGCCGTCCATCAGCGCGATCAGGAATGCGCAGGCCGCGTACAGCGCGAAGCGCACGGGCCATTCGGATGCGCGTGCCGCGGCTATCTGTGCGCAGCTGAAGACTGCGAGCAGGCTCCACACGCCCAGCCACTGCGTCCGCCGCACCGCCAGCAGCAGCGCGCCAAGGGCCTCCAGCGCTCCCAGCACTGCGGCGTGCGCGTGCCCGGCATTCAGCAGGGCCTCGATGCTGGCAACGATCAGCAGTGTGCAGACCAGGTAGCGATAGCCGGCCATGAGCAAAGGCGCACTCATCCTTGCGGGTCCGGCAGCACGAAGGCGCGGCTCGCCAGTGGCGAGGCCAGTTGTTCAGGACGGTACCAGCGCTGCAGCAGCTTGCGGTCGAACAGGTCCACGTTGCGTGCGACGAAGCCTGCAAAGTCAGTCCCGGCAGCCGTCTCCATGCGCTGAGCGATGACCGCGAGGAAGGCCACCGTGATGGTCTGGTTGAACGCCTGGGGCTTGCCGGCGCGGGCGGCCATGCTGCGCAGCGTGCGCGAGTAATGCAGCACCGACTCCGCGAACTCGTGCCGGCCCAGCATCTCGAAGGCCATGCGCACGTGCTCGCGGTGCGGGAAGTCCGCGGCGGATATCTCGCCGCGTACGAAGCGCTGCAGGGTGATTGCCTCAGCGCTCACCGGAGGTCTCACGCAACTGGTGCGAGTCGGCGGCGGCCAGGTCGAGGCCGTAGACCGCCCGCAGGGCCTTGATCTTGCGCAGCGTGGCCGGGGAGAACGGCGCCTTGCCCTCGAAGGCATGCAGCACGATGCCCTCGAGCAGGTCCCCGAGCGACAGCTCGAGCTCGGCGGCGAGCGCCTTGAGCACCTTGAGGAGGCGGCTCTCCAGGCGTACGCCGGTCTGGGTACGGGTGATTTCCTTCATGGCGACCGATGTTACCAAGGTAACTTGGTAACATACAAGTGGCACCCCGGGGGCACCGGGACCCCGGGTTTCAGGCGGTCGCGCCGGCGCGCGTGACCCCGCGCCGCCGGTTCTGTTGTAATTGACGATTCCTATGCAGAGCGCGCGCGAAATCTCCGGGTACCGCAAGCACTGGGCGGCGCGCTTCGGCACGGCTCCGTTCCTGCCGATGTCGCGCGCCGAGATGGACCTGCTCGGCTGGGACAGCTGCGATGTCATCATCGTCACCGGCGATGCCTACGTCGATCACCCGAGTTTCGGCATGGCAATCGTCGGCCGCGTACTGGAAGCCCAGGGCTTTCGCGTCGGCATCATTGCGCAACCGGACTGGCACAGTGCGGAAGCCTTCAGTGCCCTGGGCCGCCCGAACCTGTTCTTCGGCATCACCGCCGGCAACATGGACTCGATGGTCAACCGTTACACCTCGGAGCGTCGCGTGCGCAGCGACGATGCCTACACCCCTGGTGGCGTCGGCGGGCGCCGCCCGGACCGCTCGGTCATCGTCTACGCGCAGCGCGCCCGCGAGGCCTTCCGCGACGTACCAATCGTGATCGGCGGGATCGAGGCCTCGCTGCGCCGCATCGCCCACTTCGACTACTGGTCTGAGAAGGTGCGCCGCTCGGTGCTGCTGGATGCCAAGGCGGACCTGCTGATCTTTGGCAACGGCGAGCGGCAGCTGTGCGAGCTTGCGCACCGGCTGGCAGCCGGCGAGGCGATCGGGGAGATTACCGACCTGCGCGGCACGGCGTTCATGCGCAGGGCCGTGCCGCCGGGGTGGATCGAGATCGACTCGACACACCTGGACGCCCCGGGTCCACTCAACCCCCCGGTCGACCCGTACGCGCTGGCCGCGCCCCGGCCTGGCGCCGTCGCAGCTGCGCTGGCGGCCCCGGCCGGCGGCGATGCGCAACCGGCGGCGGAGAAGGTGGTGCGCTTCGTACGGCGCGTGAAGAGTGCCGATCGCGAGCACAGCGTGATCCGGCTGCCATCGCACGAGGCCGTGGGCGCCGACCCGGTCCTGTACGCGCACGCCTCGCGCATCCTGCACCTCGAGTCCAATCCCGGTAATGCCCGCGCACTGGTGCAGCGCCACGGCGACCACGACGTGTGGCTGAACCCGCCCCCCATCCCGCTGACCATGCAGGAGATGGACTGGGTGTACGAGCGACCGTACCGCCGCGCCCCGCACCCGTTGTACGGCGACGCCGCCATACCCGCGTACAAGATGATCCGCTTCTCGGTGGCGATCCAGCGCGGCTGCTTCGGCGGCTGCACCTTCTGCTCCATCACCGAACACGAGGGCCGCATCATCCAGAGCCGCTCGGAGGACTCGGTGCTGCGCGAGATCGAGGACGTGCGCGACAAGGTGCCCGGATTCACCGGCGTCATCTCCGATCTGGGCGGCCCCACGGCCAACATGTACCGGCTCGCCTGCAAGAGCCCGCAGATCGAGAGCGCCTGCCGCCGTCCCTCGTGTGTCTATCCGGCGGTATGCCCGAACCTCAACACCGACCACGCGCCGCTGATACGCCTGTACCGCCGCGCGCGGGCGCTGCCGGGGATCAAGAAGGTGCTCATCGCCTCGGGGGTGCGCTATGACCTCGCCATCCAGTCGCCCGAATACGTGAAGGAGCTCGCCCAGCACCATACCGGGGGCTATTTGAAGATTGCGCCGGAGGCGCTCGCCGAGGGCCCGCTGTCGAAGATGATGAAGCCAGGGGTGGCTGCCTACGATCGCTTCAAGGCGCTGTTCGACCGCTACTCCAAGGAGGCCGGCAAGCAGCAGTACCTGATCCCGTACTTCATCGCCGCGCATCCCGGTACGAGCGACCAGGACATGCTCGAGCTGGCGCAGTGGCTGAAGAAGAACGGTTTCCGCGCCGACCAGGTCCAGGCGTTCCTGCCAGGGCCGATGGCCACCGCGACCGCGATGTATCACTCGGGCAAGAACCCGTTGCGGCGCGTGACCCGCAGCAGCGAGGAGGTCATCGTCCCGAAGGGCATCAAGGTGCGCCGCCTGCACAAGGCCTTCCTGCGCTACCACGACCCGAACAACTGGCCGCTGCTGCGCGAGGCGCTGCGCCGCATGGGGCGCGCGGACCTCATCGGCAGCGCGCGCCACCAGCTGGTGCCTGCCTATCAGCCCGCCGGCACCGGCGGTCAGTCTGCCGGCGGGCAGGCGGCGCGACCATTTCGCACCCAGCACACCGGACTGCCGCGCAACCCGCGCGCCCCGCGGGTGCGCCGCCCGAAGGCCTCCTAGCGCGCCCGGCGCTGGCGGGCCGGAACCCGGGTAGATACTATACCCCCCACCCTATAGCGACGCCGTGCCGTGACACCTTTCAGCACCCTGCTGCAACAGGGCAATTCCTGGCTATTCGTACCCAGCGCCATATTGCTCGGCGCCCTCCATGGGCTGGAGCCCGGGCATTCAAAGACGATGATGGCTGCCTTCATCATCGCCGTGCGCGGCACGCTGGCGCAGGCGGTGCTGCTGGGGCTGGCGGCGACGGTTTCGCACACCGCCATCGTGTGGGCGATCGGCCTTGCGGGCCTGTACTTCGGCAGCCGCTTCAGCACCGAGGCCAGCGAGCCGTACCTGCAGATCGCCTCGGCCGTGCTCATCGTCGCGGTCGCCGCGTGGATGCTGGGACGCGCCTGGCGGGCGCAGCAGGCCCGCCACGCCCATGACGTCCCGCACCACCACGATGGCCCGCGCCGCGTCGATACCGGCCATGGCGTGTTCCTGCTCGCGCTGTCGGCCGACGGTGGCACGGCGCACTTCTGCCTGCACGCCGAGGCCGGCCCCCTGTGCTCGGCGGAGCAGGTGCAGGTGGAGACCGAGCGCGCCGACGGCAGCCGCGAGGTATTCACCTTCGGGCGCGAGTCAGACCACCTGGTATCGAGCCAGACGGTCGCCACGCCCCATGAATTCGTGGCGCGCCTCAGGCTCGGCCACGACCACCACATGCACAACTACGATCTGGAATACGTCGCGGGCGGGCATCGCCACGCGATCAAGGACTACGAGCAGCTGGATGTCAGCGCACCCGGCTACCAGGACCCGCACGAGCTGGCGCACGCCAATGACATCCGGCACCGCTTCACCAACCGCGAGGTGACGACCGCGCAGATCGTGATGTTCGGTCTCACCGGGGGCCTGCTGCCGTGCCCGGCGGCGATCACCGTGCTGCTGCTGTGCCTGCAGCTGAAGAAGGTTGCTCTCGGCGTGACCCTGGTGCTCGGCTTCAGCCTGGGGCTTGCGGTGACGATGGTGGCCTCCGGGGCCCTGGCGGCCCTGGGCGTGCGCCACCTGTCGAAGCGTTTCGGCGGCTTTGCGCGTCTCGCGCAGCGCGCCCCTTACGTCTCCGGGGTCCTGATCATGCTCGTCGGCCTGTACCTGGGGTACCACGGCGTGCGGGCACTCGGCTGAGGTCTGCCCGGGCGGGATTGCGGATGCGCGTCGGCGAAGAGTAGGGTGAAGTGATGAAATCCTCACGGCGATTGGCAGCCGGCAGCGCGCTGGCCGCGCTGTCACTGCTGCTCGCCGGCGGTGCAGCCGGAGGACCAACGGAGGCTGCCGCGACAACTCAGGCGAGCCCGCCCGGCGTGGCGAGCGTTCTTGAGATCAAGGGACCGATCGGGCCGGCAACGTCGCGTTACGTCGAGCGCGGCATTGCGGCGGCGGCCGCCAGTGGCAGCCGCCTGGTGATCCTGGAGCTGGACACCCCGGGCGGCCTCGACAGCGCGATGCGCGACATCATCCGTGCGATTCTGGCCTCGCCGGTGCCGGTGGCAAGCTACGTCGCCCCCTCGGGGGCGCGCGCGGCCAGTGCCGGCACCTACATCCTGTACGCCAGCCAGATTGCGGCGATGGCACCGGCCACCAATCTCGGCGCGGCGACACCGGTCTCGATCGGCGGTGAAGGCGAGCCGGCACCGGTACCGCTGCCGGCCCCCGCGCAAAAGCCCGGCGGCGGGGGCGCGGCTCCCGCCGGCGGGGAGGGCAAGGGTGCAGAGCCGGGCAGCGCCATGCAGCACAAGGTGGTCAACGACGCCGTGGCCTACATCCGCGGGCTCGCCGAGCTGCGCGGGCGCAACGTGGAGTGGGCGGAACAGGCGGTGCGCGGGGCTGCCAGCCTGTCAGCGAACGCCGCTCTCCAGCAAAAGGTCATCGACCTCATCGCCCTCGACATCCCGGACCTGCTCGCCCGCATCGACGGTCGCGAGGTGCAGGTCGCCGGCGCCACGGTGAAGCTTGCCACCCGCGGTCTGGAGGTGGTGCGGGCGCGGCCCGACTGGCGTACGCAACTGCTGGCGGTCATCACCAACCCCACGGTCGCCTACGGGCTGATGCTGATCGGCATCTGGGGCCTGCTGCTGGAGGGCTACAACCCGGGCGCGGTGCTGCCCGGAGTGGTCGGGTCGATCTGCCTGATCATCGCGCTGTTCGCATTCCAGATCCTGTCGGTCAACTATGCCGGTCTGGCGCTGGTGGCGGTTGGCGTCGGCATGATCGTCGCGGAGTTCTTCTTCCCGACCTACGGCTCGCTGGGGATCGGCGGGCTGATCGCCTTCGTCGTCGGCTCGCTCATTCTCTTTGACTCTGACGTGCCTGGCATGGGCGTCGCGCGGCCGCTGATCGCCGCGTTCGCCACCGCCGGGGCCCTGGCGATCGGGGTGATCGTCTTCGTGGCGACACGCTCCATGCGCCTGCCGGTGACCACCGGCACGCAGGGCATGATCGGCGCCAGCGCCGAGGTGGTCGGTGAGTTCCCCGGGCGCGGCAGGGTACGCTTCGGTGGCGAGCTGTGGAGTGCCCGCAGCGCGGTGCCGCTGCATGCCGGCGACACCGCGCGCATCGTGAAGGTGGAAGGGCTAACATTGTGGGTCGAGCCGCAGTGAACCTGCGCTAACCGGAGAGACGCGTCATGCCATTCGGAATCGCCCTCGTCGTCCTTGTGATCGTGCTCGTGTTCAGCTCCATCAAGGTGCTCAACGAATACGAACGTGGCGTCATATTCAAATTGGGCCGCTTCGGTGGCATCTTGGGACCTGGCATCATCTTCGTGTGGCCGTTCGTGTGGCAGATGCGCAAGGTCGACCTGCGCGTCATCGTGCTGAACGTGCCCAAGCAGGACGTGATCACGCGCGACAATGTCTCGGTGAAGGTGAACGCGGTCGTGTATTTCCGCATCGTCGACGCCGGCAAGGCCATCATCCAGGTCGAGAACGCCTTCGATGCCACCAGCCAGGTGGCACAGACCACCCTGCGCTCGGTGGTCGGGCAGCACGAGATGGACGACCTGCTGGCCCAGCGTGACAAGCTCAACGTCGACCTGCAGCGCATCCTCGACCAGAGCACCGAGACCTGGGGCATCAAGGTTTCCAATGTCGAGATCAAGGATGTCGACCTCGACGAAAGCATGATCCGCGCGATGGCCAAGCAGGCCGAGGCCGAGCGCACCCGCCGCGCCAAGATCATCCACGCCGAGGGCGAGAGCCAGGCCGCCGCCCAGCTGGTCGATGCCGCGAAATCCCTCGCGGTCGCGCCCGGTGCGCTGCAGCTGCGCTACCTGCAAACCCTCGCCGACATTTCCCATGAGCGCACGCAGATCATCGTCTTCCCGCTGCCGCTGGATCTGATCAAGCCGTTCCTGGGCACGCCCCACGAATGAGTAGCAGCCGGACGCTGGCGCTGGCCGGGGTCCTGCTGGCGCTGGCGACCGTGTGCGGGGCCTTCGGCGCACACCTGCTCAAGGGCCAGCTGGTCCCGGAGCGCCTGCAGCTGTGGGAAACGGCCGTGCGCTACCATTTCTTCCAGTCGCTCGGGCTCCTGGCGGTCGGGCTCACGCTGCGCAGCGTCGATGACGCCGCCGTGCGCAGTGCGGCGCTGCTGATCGTCGTGGGCATCGTGCTCTTTTGCGGCAGCCTCTACGCGCTGAGTTTCTCGGCCCCGCGTGCACTCGGGGTGCTGACCCCGGCCGGCGGTCTTGCCTGGGTGGCAGGCTGGCTGCTGTTCGCCTGGGGCTTGTGGCGCCACTGACTCAAGGACATGCCTATGCTCAAGCGCGACGCGGTGAACACACTTGCGGGGCTGCTGTGTGCAGCCGCAGCCTGGGCCGTTGCGACACCCTCCGGGACCACAGCCGCGCTGCTGGCCGCGATCCCGCCGTGGGGAATCGAGCTTGGGGCGCGCGACCTCGGGGTGCGACCGGGCGATGACTTCTACCGCTACGCGCAGGGACACTGGCTGGACAGCCACCAGATTCCCCCCGACCGCACGCGCTGGGGATCCTTCGACGAACTCGACGAGCGCGCCCAGCAGCAGGTGCTGGGCATCGTGCAGGCCCTGCCGGCGAATGCACCCGACGGCAGCAACGCCCAGAAGGTCGGCGACTACTACCGCGCCTTCGTGGACACCTCCGCGATTGACCAGCGGGGCATCGAGCCGGCGCGGGCCGCCATCGATGCCATCACGCAGGCGCGCAGCTACCACGACCTGACGCGCCTCATGGGGCGCGCCGACCTGGCACTCAGGGCACCGGTGCGGGTCGGCATCTCGGTCGACCAGAAGAACCCCGACCGCTACGACGTGACCATCACGCAAAGCGGCCTGGGGATGCCGGACCGCGACTACTACCTCAAGGACGACCCGGTGTACGCGAGCCTGCGCACCAGGTACGTCGCCCACATCACGCGCATGCTGGGGCTGATCGGCGAGCAGCAGCCCGGTGCCGAGGCCCAGGCGATCCTGGACGTCGAGGTGCGCATCGCCACCCTGCATTGGCCGGCGGCCAAGCGGCGCGAGCGTGACCTCACCTACAACCCGCGCACGCGCGTCGAACTCGAGCAGATGGTGCCGGGATTCTTCTGGGAGACGCTGCTCGCGACCCAGGGCGTGGATGCGCAGCCACAGTTCGTGGTGCGCGAGACCGATGCCGTGCAGGGCCTGGCGCAGCTGTTCCTGCAGGTGCCGGTGGAGACCTGGCGCGCTTACTTCAAGTACCACTACCTGGTCAGCATCGCCGCGGTGCTGCCGCACGCCTTCGACGACGAGGTGTTCGAGTTCTACCGGCGCACGCTGCAGGGCCAGCAGCAGCAGCGCCCGCGCGAGAAGCGCGCGGTGCGCGCCCTGGACAATGACCTGGGCGAGGCCGTGGGCGCGCTGTACGTCGAGCGTTATTTCCCGCCGTCCTCGAAGGAGAAGGTGGGCGAGCTGGTGGAGAACCTGCGGACAACCTACGCGCAACGGATCGGCAAGCTGTCCTGGATGACCCCAGCCACCAAGAAGGTCGCGCTGGAGAAGCTGGCGGCCTTCCACCCCAAGCTTGGTTACCCGGACAAATGGCGCGACTACTCGCAGCTGTCCATCGTCAAGGGCGATGCCTTCGGCAATGCGGTCCGCGCGCGTGTCTTCGAGTGGAACCGCCAGGTGAGGCGCCTGAACGAGCCGACCGATCGCCTCGAGTGGGGCATGACGCCGCAGACCATCAATGCCTACTACAACTCGACCTTCAACGAGGTGGTGTTTCCGGCGGCGATCCTGCAGCCGCCGTTCTTCGATCCCAACGCGGACGCTGCGGTGAACTACGGCGCCCTCGGCGCGGTGATCGGGCACGAGATGGGCCACGGCTTCGATGACCAGGGCTCCAAGTCCGACGCCCGCGGCGTGCTGCACACCTGGTGGGTGCCGGCGGACACCGAGGCCTTCAAGAAGCTGACCGACTCGCTGGCCGTGCAGTACGACGAGTTCAGCGTGCTGCCGGGGCTGAAGCTCAATGGACGGCTCACCCTCGGGGAGAACATCGGTGACCTGGGCGGGGTCGCGGTGGCGTACGACGCCTACCACCGCTCGCTGCACGATGCGGTGGCGCCTGCCCTCGATGGGCTCAGCGCGGATCAGCGCTTCTTCCTCTCCTATGCGCAGGTGTTCCGCTCCCTGGACCGCGACGAGGCCACCCGCTCGCAGGTGCTCAGCGACCCGCACAGCCCGTCGCGCTTCCGGGTGAACGGCGTGGTGCGCAATGTCGAGGCCTGGTACGAAGCCTTCGCCGTGACACCTGCGGACAAGCTGTACCTGCCGCCGGCGCGGCGTGTTCGCATCTGGTGAGATCGGGGCTGCCGATCGATGAGGCGCTCGGGCCGCTGTGCGCGGCCCTGCGGGAGGCCGGCGCGGCGGTGCTGCAGGCGCCACCGGGTGCCGGCAAGAGCACCGTGGTACCGCTGGCGCTGCTGGGAGAGGAGTGGGCGCGCGGCCGGCGGGTGCTCATGCTCGAGCCGCGCCGCCTGGCCGCCCGCGCCGTGGCCGGCAGGATGGCACAGACCCTCGGCGAGGTAACCGGCCGCACCGTCGGCTACCGCATGCGGCTGGACACCCGCGTGTCGCGCGACACGCGCATCGAGGTGATCACCGAGGGGATCCTGACACGCATGCTCCAGGCCGATCCGGCGCTGGAGGATGTTGCCGTGGTGATCTTCGATGAGTTCCATGAACGCAGCCTGCAGGCGGATCTGGGGCTCGCGCTGACGCTGGACGCCCGCGCGCAGCTGAACCCGGGCCTGCGGGTGCTGGTCATGTCCGCAACCCTCGACGGCGCGGCGGTGGCGCGGCTGCTGGGCGCTGCGCCGCTCGTCAGCGCCCCGGGGCGCTGCTATGCGGTCGCCACGCGCTTCCATGGCATGGGACTGCCGCCGCTGCCACAGCCGGCGGCACGGGTGACGGATAGCGCCGAGCGGCGTGTCATGCAGATGATTGCACGCGCTCTGGAGGAGGAGCACGGCGACGTCCTCGCCTTCCTGCCGGGAGCCGCGGAGATCCGTCGCGTGCAGGCGCAGCTCATGGCCGGCGCGCTGCCGACCGGCACACGGGTGCTGGCCCTGTTCGGTGACCTGCCGGGTGAGCAGCAGGATGCCGCACTGCAACCGGCCACGGCGGGGGAGCGCAAGGTCGTGCTCGCCACCAACATCGCCGAGACCAGCCTCACGATCCCGGGCGTGCGCGTGGTGGTGGACTCCGGCCTGATGCGCCGCGCGCGCTTCGACCCGGTCACCGGCATGAGCCGCCTGGAAACCCAGCGCATCTCGCGCGCCTCGGCCGACCAGCGCCGCGGACGCGCGGGGCGCACCGAAGCTGGCGTGTGCTATCGCGGCTGGAGTGAGGGTGCGCAAGCGAGCCTCGCCGCGTTCACCACCCCGGAGATCACCGACGCTGACCTTGCGGGGCTCGCGCTGGAGCTGGCCGGCTGGGGCACGCGTGAGGCCGGCGAACTGCGCTGGCTCGACCCGCCTCCGCAGGCCATGCTCGGCAGCGCCCGCGACCTGCTCAGGCTTCTGGGTGCGCTCGATGGCGCCGGCCGCATCAGCCCGCACGGCCGCGAGATGAGCGCACTGGGCGTGCATCCGCGCCTGGCACACATGCTGCTGCGGGCCAGGGAACTCGGGTTGCTGCGTCTCGCCGGGCAGCTGGCCGCGTTGCTCTCGGAGCGCGACCTGCTGCGCGGCGGCGCGCGCGACGTCGACATCCGCACGCGCCTCGAGATCCTGCGCGGCGAGGCCGCAAACGCGCTGCCGGATCGCAACACGCTCAGGCGGGCCACGCAGGCTGCGGCAGCGCTCGAACGGCAGCTCGCCGGTGGCCCGCCCGCGGCCGCGGAGGACTCAGGTTCGACCGGGCTGCTGCTCGCCTTTGCCTACCCTGACCGCATCGGCCGCAGACGCGCCGGCGGCGACGGGCGCTTCGCGCTCGCCAACGGGCGTGGCGCGCACTTCAGCGAGCCCCAGGGACTCGGGCGCCAGGAGTTCATCGTCGCGGTGGACCTCGATGACCGCGATCGCGATGCCCGCATCCTGCTGGCCGCGCCGCTGCACTCATCCGACCTGGTCACTCACTTTGCAGCGCAGCTGGTGCGCGCGGAGTCGGTCGAGTGGAGCACGCGCGAGCGGGCGGTGCTGGCGCGGCGTACGGTGTCCCTCGGCGCGCTGGCCCTCGAGGATAAGCCACTCCTGCAAGTACCGCCGGAGGCTGCGCACCGGGCGATGCTGCAGGGGCTGCGCGAGCTGGGCCTTGCGGCACTGCCGTGGGACCGTGAGGCCCGCGACCTGCAGGCGCGCATCGAGTTCGTGCGCGCATCGCTCGGGCCCGCGGCTGGCAGCGACTGGCCGCAGCTTGGTGATGCGGTGCTCGGCGCATCGTTCGACTGGCTGGCGCCGTGGCTGGACGGGATCACGCGCGACGAGCACCTGGCGAAGATCAAGCTGGCGGAAGTGCTGCGGGCGCAGCTGAGCTTCGCGCAGCAGCGCGAGCTGGATGAGTGGGCGCCGGCGCACCTGACCATGCCCAGCGGCTCGCGCCTCCGCGTGGACTATCTGGACGAGAGCGCCCCGGCCGTGTCGGTACGACTGCAGGAGGTGTTCGGGCTGTCCGCTTCCCCCTTGCTCGGCCGCGGCCGGGTGCTGGTGACCTTCAAGCTGTTGTCCCCGGCGCAGCGCCCGCTGCAGGTGACCCGCGACCTGGCGAGCTTCTGGCGCGGCGCGTACGCGCAGGTGCGCAAGGACATGCGCGGCCGCTATCCTAAACACTACTGGCCCGAGAATCCGCTCGAGGCGCAGCCGGTGCGCGGCACGCGTCGTCGCTAGCGGCGCGGAGAAGCCGAGCGGTATCGGGTATATTGCGCCCCACCGATGCACCCAGAAAGCCCCCATCCATGATCCCGGCGCGCGCGGCACTCACGGCACTGCAGGAAGGCAACCGGCGCTTCGCGGCTGACCGGCCGCGCGGCGGTGGCGACACCACCGAGCGGCGCCGTGCCCTGGCACTCGAACACGCACCGTTCGCCATCATTCTCGGCTGCTCGGATGCGCGCGTGCCGGCGGAGATCGTGTTCGACCAGGGTCTGGGCGACCTGTTCGTGATCCGCGTGGCGGGCAACATCGTGGCCCCCTCGCAGGTCGGCAGCGTCGAGTTCGCCGCCGAGGCATTCGGCACGCGCCTGGTCGTGGTGCTCGGCCACAGCAGCTGCGGTGCGATCCATGCCACTTTGCAGCAGCTGGCGCGCCCGTGGCAGGAGCAGTCGCGCAACTTGAGCTCGATCGTGGACCGCATCCGGCCGGCGGTGGTGGGACTGCTCGATGCCCCCGCCAGCGATCCGGACGCGCTGGAACGCCAGGCGGTGCGCGCCAATATCCGCATGTCCGCCGATCACCTGCGCCACGGCTCCGAGGTGCTCGAGGAACTGATCCGCAAGCAGGGGCTGCTGGTGGTCGGTGCGGAGTATTCGCTGGAGACCGGCATCGTGGACTTCTTCGACGGGCTGCCGGCCGGCTGAGAACCTGCGCGCCGGTGCAACGTCCATCCTGGACGCCGCACCGGCGCGCCGCGTCGCTACTTTGCGGCCTTCGCCTTGGCAGCGTCGCAATCCGCCTTGCTCATCTCCAGGAATCCCTTGCCCTTGCAGGAATTCTGGCCTTTGCAGGCGTTGTTGGCGCTCTTGCACGCCGACTGGCCCTTACATGAGTTCACGCCGGCGCACGACACTTTCGCGTCGGTACCGGCGAGCGCGGTGCCGACCAGGGCGGTGCTGAAGAGCATGGCAGCGGCGGTAGCGGCGGCCAGACCTGAGTTTTTCAATCGCATGGGTGCATTCCTCGTTGTTGGAGATGCCGGGTGAGCCCCGGTATCGCAGGAGACCGGGCGCGCCGGTGATTTGTTGCCGCACGCACCCTAGTGCAGCGCCGTTCCCGGCGCTGCCGGGCGGTGGCGCTCCGCCCAGCGCTCCAGGAAGTGATCGACCGACACCGCCCCGGCACCGGCAATGGCGAGCCACACGAACAGTGCCAGGTACTCAAACTCGTCGAACCCGAGCAGCGTCTCGAGTGAGTCGACGTCGGCCCACTTGGCTGACTTGATGGCCACGATCATGGTAATCCCCAAGGCCCCGGCGGAGATGCGCGTCAGCAGCCCGAGCAGCAGGCACAGCCCGCCGACGAATTCCACCCCGGAAACGAACGGCGCCAGCACCTGCGGGGCAGGTATGCCCCAGCCGACGAAGTTCTCCGTGACCAGCGGCAGGTTCTGCAGCTTGCCCCAGCCGCTCCACAGGAAGACCCAGCCGACCGTGAGGCGGGCGAACAGGGGACCCAGCCAGGTGATATGTGCGGCGACACGCCGCGGCCACTCGATCAGCCATTGGATTAGCACGCTCACGGTTGCTCCTATCGCGGTGATGTCACAGTTGGGCCAGATGACCGGGCAGTCTGAGCCGATATTGCCGGGCTTGCGACTGCCCATGGGTATAATCCGCCCAGCGAAAAACCATGCGCAATTCCCCGCCCGAATCCCCGGTCTTATCTATCAGCGACCGGCTGCCCGGAGCCGCTCCGGGCGAGCCCATCGTCCGGCTGTTCGAGTCCATGCGGCCGGACCTGCTGCGCTTCGCCCAATGGCTGTCGCGCGACAGGAATATCGCGGAGGACGTGGTGCAGGAATCGCTGTTGCGGGCGTGGCGTTCGCGCGAGGCGCTGAAGGATGCCAGCGCTGCCCGCCCCTGGCTGTTGACGATCGTGCGCCGCGAGCACGCGCGCCTCTATGAACGCAAGCGCCTGGAACTGGTACCACTGGATGATGTCACCGAGACCCATGCAAGCCCGGGAGCGGGGGAGCCCGAGAGCGAGTTGTTTGCGCTGCGTCACGCGATCATGAAGTTACCTATCGAATATCGAGAGCCGCTGGTCCTGCAGGTCATCGGCGGCTTCAGCACCGAGGAGATCGCGCAGGAGCTGGCGCTGTCTTCCACGGCCGTGCTCACGCGGCTGTTCCGTGCGCGCAATAAGCTGCGCGTGATCTGCGGCATGAGCGCGGCGCCGGATGTCCCGGACGCAGGGGGGGCGGCGTGAACTGCGAACACGCACGCCTGCTGATCGGTGCGGAGCCGTCGGCCCTGCCGGCGGAGCTGCATGAGCACCTCAAGGCGTGCGACGCCTGCACTGCCTTCCGTACCGAGATGCTGGCCCTCGAGAGTCGCATCCAGCGCGCCATGCAGCAGGCGCCGCTGCCGGCGGTCCCGGCAATGGCTCCGGCACGGCGGCCGCGCTCGCCGGCGCCGTGGCGGCAGTGGGCGCTGGCGGCGAGCGTTCTCCTCGCCACCGCCCTGGTGCTGGGCACCTGGCTGCTGCGTCCGAGCGACACCCTGGCGCGCGATCTCGTCAAGCACGTCAACGGCGAGCCGGACAGCTGGCTCAGCGAGCGCCACGTCGATGCCGCAGAGCTTGCCGCGGCGCTGAACCGGGCCGGCGTCGCCCTCGATTTGTCCTCCGACAAGATCGTCTATGCACAAAGTTGTTTCTTCCACGGGCATTACGTACCGCACCTGGTCCTGCAGACCTCGCAGGGCCCGGCCACGGTGCTGCTGCTGCGGCACGAAACCATCACCGCGCGCCGCACGTTCCAGGAGGGCGGCATGACGGGGATCGTCGTGCCAGCCCAGGGCGGTGGTGGCATCGCGGTGCTCGAGCGCACCCGTGGCGACGTCGCACCGCTGGCCCGGCAGATGCAGCAGGACGTGCGCTGGCTGCCGGGCGAGCACTAGAGCGTCAGCAGCCACCGCGCGTGCACGCTGTGCAGCGAATGAGCGCTGGCCCATAATCCTGCGCCAGTCAGACCAGGCAATGCAGGGACACAAACGATGAGCGGCATCAATCGTCGGGATCTGTTCGTGGGCGCCGGCGGCATCTGCGCGGGCCTGCTGGTACGCAGGGCTGCGCTGGCGGCAACGCCGATCCCGCCCGCCCCCGTGGCGCGCGTCGAAGTCGTGAAGAACACCTACTTCGGCGAGACCCTGAGCGACCCGTACCGCTGGATGGAAAACGCCAGTGACCCGGACTGGCTGTCGTTCCTGAAGGGACAGAACGCACACACGCGCGCCGTGCTCGACCGGGTCCCGGGACGCGCAGCGTTGCTCGCGCGCATCCAGCAGCTCTCCGGGGACACGGCCGTCACCCGCGAGGTACAGCGCGCCGGCGGCCGGCTGTTCTTCGAGCAGCGCCCGGCCGGGGCCGACAACTTCAAGCTGTTTGTGCAGGAAGGCGGCATCCACCGGGTACTCATCGACCCGACCGCCAACAGCGCTGCGGCGACCCACCAGTCGCTCGACTGGTGGCTGGCCTCCCCGGACGGCAAACGCGTGGTGTACGGGGTCTCTCGGGATGGCAGCGAGGACTCGGTGCTCCACGTGCTGAACGTGAGCGACGCTGCCGACCTGCCCGAGCGCATCAGCAACGCGGAACAGGCGCAGCCCAGCTGGCTCGATGACAGCAGCGGCTTCTTCTACAACCAGCTGACCGCACCGGTGGCTACCCCGGAGCGCTACCTCGACAGCCAGGCACGCTTTCACCGTCTCGGTACCGACCCGGCCGCAGACCCGGTCCTGATGAAGCGCGGGCTGGATCCGGCGGTGAGCTACGAGCGCATCCAGATGCCACGCATCGCCGCGTTCGAAGGGTCGCGCCATGCACTGCTGGAGCTCAGCGACGTGCGCAGCGAGGCGCGCGTGTTCATCGCGCCGCTCGCCGAGGTGCTCGGCGGCAAGGCGAGATGGGTCGCGGTCGCAGGCTTCGACGACGAGGTCACTTCCTGCCAGATCGACGGCGAAACGCTGTACCTGCTGGCCAACAAGGACCGGCCGCGCGGCCGTGTTCTCAAGGCGAGCGCGACCGCCCCTGCGATCGCGACCGCGGTAGAAGTGGTGCCGCAGGGGGAGTGGGTGATCGAGGACATCCACCTCGCGCGCGACGGGCTGTACCTGCGCATGCTCGACGGCGGCATCTCGCGGTTGCGCCGGCTCGGCCGTGACGGCAAGGTCAGCGAGATCATCCTGCCCTTTGACGGCACGCTCAGTGCGGTGGAGGCCAGCGCCGGCCTTGATGGCATGATGTTCGGACTCACCGGCTGGCTGACGCCGCCGGATATCTGGTCGGTCGATGCCAACGGCCGTCTGACACAGACCGGGCTTACGCCCCGGCCGCCGATCGATGTCAGCCCCTACGAAGCGCAGCGCCTGTTCGCCACCGCGCGCGACGGTACGCGCGTGCCCTACGTGCTCATCCATCGCAAGGGACTGAAGCTCGACGGCTCGGCTGCGGCGTTCATCTCCGCCTATGGCTCCTACGGAGCTGCCGCCTATACGCCCTTCTTTGCAGGCCGGACGCTTGCGCTCGTCGACGCCGGCTTCGTGGTCGGCTACGCGTACGTGCGCGGCGGCGGGGAGTACGGTCGCGACTGGCACAAGGCCGGTCAGCTGGCGAACAAGCCCAACACCTGGCACGACCTGATCGACGTGTGCGAGGACGTGTGTGCGCTCAGGTACACCACGCCGGCCCGGCTAGCCATCGGCGGCCGTTCCGCCGGCGGCATCACGGTCGGCCGCGCGCTGACCGAGCGGCCGGAACTGTTCGCGGCCGTCATCGACGGGGTGGGCTGGTCCAACCCGCTGCGTTACGTGGTCGAGCAGGACGGCTACGGCGAGGAGCCCGAGTGGGGCGCCATCACCGAGGAGTCCGGTTACCGCGCCCTGCGCGCGATCGACAGCTACCACTCGGTCAGGGACAAGGTGGCATACCCGGCCGTGCTGCTGACGACCGGCGTCACCGATCCCAGGGTCGCCCCCTTCCACGTGGGCAAGATGGCCGCGCGGCTGCAGGCGGCCACGAGCTCCCACAAGCCGATCCTGCTGCGAGTTGACTTCGATGCCGGTCATGGCATCGGCTCGACACGCGCGCAGCAGGACCGCGAGGCGGCCGATACCTACGCGTTCCTGCTGTGGCAGACCGGTGTGAAGGGCTACCAGCCGGCCTAGTTGGGGGGCGGAAGCCGCAGGGCGGGTCCTTCCCGGAGGGCGTTGCGGCCCCTGAAGTGGCAGGCGGGGGGCCGGGGTTTGGAGGTCAGGGTTTGATTGGGCTGGCAGACCCGCATAACCTCAGCAGCGTGAACGGGATCCAGGAGAAACGACCCATGTCTCGGAGCCTCAAACTGACGCTGGCGGGAGCGTTGGCGACCCTGCTGGCAGCCTGCACTTCCTCGTCCCACGTGCTGGTAGGCACTGCTCGCCCGCCGATCTCGCCCGACCAGGTGAAGATCTATTTCGAACCCCCGCCGGTGAAGTACGAGCAGATTGCCACCCTCGATGCTTCCAGCGGCAGCATGTTCGGTTCCGACCAGAGCAAGACGGACGAGGCGATCGCGAAGCTCAAGGCCGAGGCGGCCAAGGTCGGTGCCAACGGGATCCTGCTGCAGGGAGTCGAGAAGCATCAGTCCGGCTCCATCGGCCTCGGCGTGGGCGGCTCGAGCTATGGCGGCAACTCCGCCACCGGCGCCGGCGTAGGCGGCAGCGGCGGGCTGTACAACAAGAACGCCAGGGGGCTGGCGATCTACGTCCCTGAGACGCCCTAGCGCCCAGCCGCACCCAAGCCTGGGCACGGCACGCCGCCAGCCGCACCGGGACCGTGCGGCGGGTACCCCGATTGACAAGGGCAGGGCTGGCTTGTCAGATGCCCTGGCGGTTCGCAGTGACCGCATCAGCGGGCCAGACCCATGGAAGTGTGCGACATCGCGGTCATCGGGGGCGGCCCCGCAGGCAGCACCGCCGCGGCCCTGCTCGCCCGCAAGGGCTACCGGGTGATTGCGCTGGAGAAGGCGCATCACCCGCGCTTTCATATCGGCGAATCGCTCCTGCCGATGAACCTGCCGCTGTTCGAGCGGCTCGGCGTCATGGAAAAGGTGCGGGCCCTGGGGGTCTACAAGCCCGGGGCTGATTTCGAGGCCGACAACGAGCGCGGCTACAACAGCTTCGCGTTCGCACGCGCGCTCGGCAACAGTCCCGCGCACGCCTATCAGGTCTCGCGCGAGGACTTCGATCGCATGCTCTACGAGCACGCGCGTGAATGCGGGGCGGATGCGCGCGAGGGACACGAGGTCATCAGCATCGAGCAGCGCGGCGCGCGCGACTCGCAGCTCGAGGTGCGCACCGATGCCGGTGCCGGCTACCAGATCCAGGCGCGCTACGTGGTCGATGCCAGTGGCCGCGACACCTTCCTGTCGGCCAAGCGCAAACTGCGTCGCCGCAACGCTGAGCACCAGAGCGCGGCGATCTTCGGCCATTTCCGTGGCGCTGTCGCCCGCGGCGGGGCGGACGCCGGCAACATCAGCATGTACCGCTTCGAGCACGGCTGGATGTGGATGATTCCACTGCCACGGGGCGTGATGAGTGTCGGGGCGGTCGCGCGGCCGGATTACTTCAAGCGGCGCCAGGGGCGCACGGTGGAGTTCCTGCTCGAGACGCTGCGGCAGAACCCGGCGCTCTGGCAGCGGATGCAGGGCGCCGAGCTGATCGGCAACGAGGTGCGGGTAACAGGCAACTACTCGTACGACTCGCGCCAGATGGGCGGCCCGGGTTGGGTGCTGGTGGGCGATGCCTTCGCCTTCCTCGACCCGGTCTTCTCCTCGGGCGTGTACCTGGCAATGACCAGCGCGGAGAACGCAGCGACGCTTGTCGACCAGGCATTGCGGGAACCGGCAGCCGAGCGCTCACTGCTGCACCGGCTCGAGCGGCGGCAGCGGCTGGGCATGTCGCGCTTTGCCTTCTTCATCTACCGCTTCAACGGCCCGGTAATGGGGTATCTGCTGGCCAACCCGAGCAACTTCCTGCGCATGGAGCAGGGCGTCATTTCCATGCTGGCGGGGGACCTGTTCGATACGCCCAGGGTGCTGCGCAGCATCGGCTTCTTCAAGTGCGTCTACGCGCTGCTGGCCCTGCTCAAGTGGCGGCGCTGGCGCGACGAGCACCGTTATCGCCTCGCGCAGGCACAGGCGCAGTTCAGCGGCGGCAACACCCCGCTCGACCGCTGAGGGCGCGCGGCGCACCGCACGCCCCCAGCAGCCGCCGCGCTTACTTCGGCAGCAGCGTCACCGGAACCTCGGTGATGCTGTCCACGGGGATCTTGTTGGCAACGGCGGCCTGGCGCACCGCCGCCTCGTTCGGCGCCTCGTACACGCAGTAGGTCTTGGTCTTGTCGGCGTTGGCAAAGGACATCAGCCAGCGCGCGCCGTACTTGGCATTGGTCTGGTTGATCTTTTCCTTGGTGCCGGCATCCAGGCCCTCGAGTGCGCCCTTCGGGAAGGTGCGCTCGATGACGTAGCGGTGCTCGCCCGTGACCGTTGCGGTGGCCGGGGTTGCGGTGGCCGGCGCATCGGTGGCAAACACGGGGGCAACGCACAGCAGGGACAGAAGCGGGGTGATTGACTTCATTTTAATGACTCCGGTGGGGTGGGGAAGCCGGGAGAGACTTGACGGGTGTGCGTACTACTCTGCGGTCGTCGCGTCGATCATCGCGCTGACCTGGGAGATCTTGTTGGCCGGGAACCCGCCCAGCTCCGCATGGCGGCGCAGGAGCGACTCGTCGGCCGCGTGGTACAGGCAGTACAGCTTGTCGGCGGTGACGTAGCTGTGCAGCCAGGTAATGCTCGGCCCGAGGCTGCTCAGCACGCCGACGGATTTCTTCGAGGCGCTCTTGAGCTCCGCGGCCGTCAACTTTCCGACTCCGGGGATGTCCCGTTCAATGAGAAACTTCGGCATGACTGACTCCTGGGTTGGTTGCCTGGCTCGTTCCGCTGCGCCCCCAGCACTGTGTAGCGGCCCGACCAGTACGGGAATGTAGTGTTCCCCAGTGCGGGCCCCGGCGTCTTGAAGCTCGTCTGAAATAGTTCTGAAAGCGGGCCCGGCGGGGGGGGTGGCCCGGACAGGCCGACCGTGACCCGGAAAAACGACGCGGGGCGGTGGCGCGCATTGCCACCGCCCCGCGCAAGGTCAGCTGCGAGGTCTGCCCTTGCCGGTGGCGACCGCCACACCGCGCGCCTGTGCATAGGCGGTGAGCTGCGGCTGGTCCACGGAAGCCACGGCATCGCCCATGGCGTGCTCGACGCAACGACGGTAGCGCGGAACAGAGGCGTACTGGTCCGCCACCGGATCGCTGCAGACGTCCGCTGCTGCGTTGTGCAGCCGGCGGTACAGGGCGACGGTGCCGTCCTGGTGGTTCAGGTTGAGGTCACCGTAGCGCACCGTCTCGGAGCGCTCGATGTCGTTACTCTCCGCGTGGGTCGCGGCGATGGGGCTGGCGGCAACGGCCGCAAACGCCATCAATACAGGCAGTCTAGTCATGTCAGTCTCTCGCTGGTTGGTTGGAGATCGCGCCCCGGGAACCAGTCAGCCCCCGTGAGTGCGCGTGAGAGGATCGCCGGGCGGGGCTTTTATGTCTTAAAGCCGGCATGAAACTCTTCTGAATCATTGCCAGAGCCACCAAACAAGGGGTGAGCGTATAGTGTGCCGCCGTTGCCAGCTGGCGGACGTGGCGGCCGGAGACCGCAGCATGGAGCTGATACGCGTCGGCGCGTTCGACCTTTACCCCGCGGAGCGGCAATTGCGCGCCGGCGGGAAGCAGCTGGAGATCGGTGCGCGCGCATTCGACCTGCTGCTGGTGCTGGTCGAGAACTCCGGGCGCCTGGTCACCAAGGCAACCCTGCTCGAACGCGTCTGGCCGCGACTCGTGGTCGATGAGAACAACCTGCCCGCGCAGGTGGCGGCACTGCGCCGCGTGCTCGGCGCCGAGGCAATTCGCACCGTGCCCGGCTTCGGCTACCGCCTCGAACTCGAGGTCGCCAGCGGCAGTGCGCCGCGCGGTACCGCGGCCAGCGAGACCCCCGCGCCGCCGCCGCTGCCGCAGCGCAGCTGGCCACAACGCCTCGCGCCGCTCGTCGGGCGCGACACTGAGCTGCGCGAGGTACACGAGGCGCTCGAGCGCAACTGCCTGGTGAGCATCGTCGGCATTGCCGGCGTGGGCAAGACGCGTCTGGCGCAGGAAGTGCTGGCGCGCGAGGCGGAGAAGCCAGGGCTTGCGGCGGCGTGGGTGTCGCTGCGCACCGTGGAGGTTGCCGAGCACGTGCCGTCGGCGATTGCAGTGGCACTGGGCCTGTCGCTGCCGGATGACGGTGATGACTTCGCCGCGCTCGGCCAGGCACTGCGCAGCCTGTCGCTGCTGCTCGTGCTCGACTGTGCCGAGCACCTCAGCGAGTCCCTCGCCGCGCCGCTGGCGGAGCTGCTGCCCGAGACCCGCGGAGTGCGCATGCTGGTCACCAGCCAGGCCCCGCTGGGCATCGCCGGCGAACTCGTCTACCGGCTGGCGGCGCTGCCGGCCCCGGATGCGGATGTCGCGCAGGAAATGGCTGCGCAGTACGCCTCGGTCGCCCTGTTCGCGCAGCGGGCTGCCGCGGCCGACCGCAGCTTCGAGCTCACCGCCGCCAATACCGCGCTGGTGGCGGAGATCTGCCGGCGCCTCGATGGCATCCCGCTGGCGCTGGAACTGGCCGCCGCGCGCGTGCCCGGCCTCGGGCTTGCCGCGCTGCTGGAGCGTCTCGATGACCGCTTCCGGCTGCTGCGCGCCGCCGGGCGCCCGAGTGATGCCCGTCACGGCGCCCTGCACGCCGCGTTTGACTGGAGCTACGACCTGCTGAGCTCCCAGGAGCAGCGCGTCTTCGACCGCCTCGGGGTCTTCGCCGGCAGTTTTTCGCTCGACAGCGCGGCGCGCTACGCTGCCGATGCCGAGACCGATGTCGCGGAGGTCATCGACCTCATCGGCCGTCTGGTGGACCGCTCGCTGGTGAGCGTGCTCGCGGTTGACCCGCCGCGCTACACGCTGCTCGAGAGCGCGCGCGACTATGCGCGCGCGAAGCTGGCGGCGCAGGGCGCCCTGCAGGCCGCGCGCCAGCGCATGGCCAGCACCACGCTGGAATTGCTCGACCTGGCCTACCAGCAGTACTGGTCACTCGACGAGTCCATCTGGCTGCAGCGCTACGAGCACGACCTCGCCAACGTGCGCGTCGCCATCGACTGGACCATGCAGCACGACCCGGACCTGAGCGTCGCCTTGTTCGGCTCCGCCTGGCCGCTGTTCGTGGAGACTGACCTGTACGGCGAAGGACGCGCCCGCTACGCGCAGGTGCTGGCGTTGCTGCATGACGGGCTGCCGCGGGCGCGCGTGGGCCGGTTCTGGGAGGCGATCGCAGCCTATGACTCCGCCCGGCAGTGCGACCGGGCGCGTTATGCCGCAGAGCTTGCCGCGCGCATGCATGCCGCCACGAGCGACACGCGCTCGCACTACTTCGCGCTGATGCAGCTCGCGGCCAACTGGCGCGTGGACACCGAGGCTGCGCGGGCCGCGTTCGATGCGGCGCGCGCGCTGGAGGATCCGGCCTGGCCCACGCGCCTGCTGGCGCACGGGGCCCTCACCGAGGGTAGCCTGCTCACCAGCGCGGGCAAGTTCGCCGAAGCCCGCGCCGCCTACCAGCGCGCGATGCGCCTGGCGCTTTCGCTCAGCGAACGCCAGGCGCTGTCCGCCACGGTGAGCATTGTCGAGCTGGACATTGCCTGCGGTGACCCGGCCGCCGCGCTGCAACTGGGGCGTCCGCTGGCACTGAGCCTGCGCCATCTGGGCCGGCGCGAGACCCAGTTCGAGCTATTGGTGATGACCTTCGTGGCACTGCTGGTGACCGGGGAGCTTGCCGAGGCGCGGGCGACCGGCGCGGAACTTCTCGACCTGGCGCTGCGCCTGGACCGCAGCAAGCTCTACACCGTGCTGGATGCCATGGCATTCCTGGCCTGTGCAGAGAGCCGCTACGAGCCGGCGGCGCGGATCTCCTCCTGCGCGGATGCGGCCCACGCCGCGCAGGGCCAGCTGCGGCGGCGCCCGGCGCAGGAGCGGCTGCGCACGGCGGTGGCCGCCGCGCTCGACCAGAACCTGGGCGCCAAGTGGCGGGCGCTCACCAGTGAGCCGCGCCTGCGGCTGGACGAGCCCGCAGCCTGTGCGCTGGCCCTCGGGCTGCGGCAGGAATAGCCGCGAGCAGGCGCCCCGCGCGGCGCAGGCTTACTTCGGAGCGGCTTCCATGCTCTGGATGACTCCATCGACGATGGTCACCAGCATCGCCGGCGAGCCGGGGCGGTCGTAACGCCAGACCTCGGTGGCGCTGGTGCCTATTTTCTGCGAGCCGCCGCCGCTGACCTTCGCGCGAACATCCTCCGTGGAGGCTTTCTTGGAGGAGGGCTGTCCGCATTTCTGGAGCAGCTCCGACATCGACATGGGCATGGAGACGAGGTAGGACCCACAGCGGAACGTCTCATCGCTCCGGGCAAGGCTGGGGATGATTGCTGCAAGTGCGCAAATGGCGACCATTCGTTGCATGGCGATACCTCTCGTGCGGAGCCAAGCTCAAGTCTGGGCGGCTGCAGGCGAGCGCGCAAGTTCTGCGCGTAGTGGCGGTAGTAGTCCGGACCATTACGGCACCCTGACTGCTCCGCACGGTCGACGGAGCGAGTTATTTCCGGCTACGCTGCCTGCCTGGTGTTGAGTGGGAGCGCAATAATGAACAGAGCCAAGACACTCGTAGCAGTCGCAACGCTTGCCGGCATGAGTGGAGCCGCAGCTTACGCATTGGACAAGTACTCGCTGGTATCGCCCGGGGGAATCGCGTTCGCTGATTTCAAAGGATACGAGGACTGGTCGGTCGTCTCCTCCGCCCGCACCGACGAAGTGCTCAAGGTGATCGTCGCCAATCCAGCCATGATCAAGGCTTACAAGGCAGGCGCTCCTGCCACTGGTCAGTTCTTCCCCGAGGGCTCGAAGATCGTGAAGCTGCAATGGTCGCCAAAGAAGAGCACGGAGGCGCCCTTCGTCGTGGACGTGCCTGATACCTTCAAGCAGGCCTTCGTCATGGAAAAGGACAGCAAGCGCTTCCCAAAGACCGGTGGCTGGGGCTACGCGGTCTTCAACTACGACGCTTCGTCCAACAGCTTTACCCCGGACGCCGCCAGCCCGGCCGACTGCGGACATCAGTGCCACGTCGCCGTGAAGGCCAAGGACTATATCTTCCATCCCTACCAGAAGCGCTGAGCTCCACGCTCCGCTACAGGACGGGTGAGCGGGGAACTCAGTGCGGCGGCATGCCAGACGCCGGCGTGCTCAGTCGTGACGCATCGAACCAGGCCGCCTCCAGCGGGATGTCGGTCTCGATGTCCGAATATTCCTCTGACATCACCAGCCGCTCGTCGCGATATACGTCGATGCGCGCGGCGATCATGCCACGCGGCTGTTTGCGAAAATCCAGGAAGTGGATATCCGCAGGCGTCTGCGCTTCGTTCCGTGATGGCATGATGATGCGCAGTACCAGCAGCCGCTCCTTATCAACCCAGAATTGAGTCGAGCGCAGATCGCCGCGCTCGGCGCCCACCACGAGGACCGGCCGGCCTTGCCAGGAGTCCTCGTGCATCCTGGCGGTGTCGACGCCTTCGTGCCTCAGCTGCGCGAGGGTGGCCTCGGGCGACTGCTGGTACACGTCGAAGCCCAGCAGCAGCGCCAGGCTTACGAGCGGCCGGCTGTCGATGTGGCTACCGTGCTTGAAGGTATGCATCTGACCGTCGCTGAGAATCATGGCATTGCCGTCGCCCACCGGGCCGACATCGATGCGCAGCTTTCCCGGCAACTGGATACGCTCGTACCAGGATTCAACGCTCGCCTTGCCCTGGGCGTCATAGGTCGTGGTCTTCTGCGCAAAGCGGGTCGTGGTAAACCAGGCATCCTGGTATTTCGCATGCATCTGCCTCACGACGCCCGCGCCGGCATCGTCGGCCGCCTGGCAGACGCTGACGAGAATGCAACAGGCGATGGTTGGGAAGAGGGCGCCGGGTGGTCTCATCCAGTTCTCCAGCTTGCTGGGCGGCCGATCTCACGGACAGGGTTGCTCAGGATTCACCCCTGCGCCAGATCTACGCGAGCAATCGTACCGTTGCGCTGGATCACTTGCTAACGAACTCCAGCCCAAAATGCCACGGCGGCAACAGGAACGACGGCTGGCGAAGTTCGAACCCGCCGACCTGCGAGGCCCACGCGATGATTCTTCCGGGCGGTGGCCGGATCGCGTGAGAGGGTCCCCGCGGTGTTTCGATGTCCGAGCGCCAGTGGATCACCGCGAGGGTTCCGCCGGGCTTCAGAACGCGTTTCGCCTCGCCGAGCATCTGCAACGGTAACTCCCCGTGGAGGATGTTGAACATCAGGACGCCATCGAGGCTGGCGTCCGGTACTCCGAAGCCTCCAGCCAGGACATCCCGCGCCTCCGCCTTGACGTTGTCCAGGCCCGAGTCTGCCGCGCGACGCTGCGCGGTTTCGACCATCAAAGGGTCGATATCGATGGCGTACACGGTACCGCGGGTGCGACGGGCGAGCGGCAGGGTAAAGGTCCCGTAGCCACAGCCGAGCTCGGCGATATCACCACACAGCGCAAAGCGCGCCACGATGGCGTCTGCGTCGAAGAAGCTCTCCCAGCACTCCTGTGGCGGCATTGAGCTTTCACGCAGATGCATTCGGGGCATTCCGCTGGTGAGGACTACAGGGGATGCGTGCGCCGGGAGTTGGTATGGGCCCGGTAGGATTCGAACCTACGACCAAGGGATTCACTTAACCCCGTCGTTTCCGTCGGGAGTGGACTATCTCTTCACCCGTGCACTGCCCGTGCGTGAGGGTGCGGGATGCTCTAGCCTGTCATCAAGGGCACTTCACAGCCCTCAGGTAGTCTCTGCACCTTCCGCCGGTGTACCGGCGGCTCGGCTCAGGATTGCCATGGGGCGCATGCCCCGAAGGTTTCCCTGAATTCATCCCGTCCACTTCGCGCGTTTCCCCGCGAAGGCACCTTATCGATGAGTCCCCTGCACTAACCGCTGTGCTACAGGCCCAACCGGCGCGGATTGTAACAGTGGCCCGCGCTCAGTAGCGAAACTGCGGTCGATCCTCGATCGACGGCCGGCGCGTGAAGGCCTCCTCAAGAGTGCCCTGGAACCAGTTGATCTCGTCGGGTGAATCCCGGCGCTGGGACGCGGCGGCGGCCGGCGCACCCAACTGGGAAGGCGCCGGCAGCACCAGGCCAGAGACGGTGGCGGACTTCGGGCCGGGTAAGGGCTGCTGCTGCCGGTTGGGGCAGCCCCCCAATGCCAGGCCGGTCACCACGACCGCCACGGTGCTCAAAAGGGCCCTCATGGCACGCTATCCTCTTGCCATCGCTGTGGGCAACGTTAGCATGGCCATCCCGCGGGGCATATGCCGACCGATCGATGGCCACGCCGGTTTCAAGGAGTGATGGAGATGAAGCTCTACTACCTTCCCTCTGCCTGTTCCCAGGCCTCGAACATCGCGCTGCGCGAGGCGGGGCTGAAGTTCGAGCTGGTCAAGGTGGACCGGCACACCAAGAAGACCGACGACGGGCTCGACTTCAACGCCGTAAACCCAAAGGGTTACGTGCCGACCCTGGTGCTGGACAGCGGCGAGAAGCTCACCGAGAACGTTGCCGTGCTGCAGTACATCGCCGACCAGAATCCGGCCGCCAGGCTGGCGCCACCGGCCGGGACGATGGAGCGCTACCGACTCATCGAGTGGTTGAGCTTCATCAACTCCGAGGTCCACAAGAGCTTCACGCCGATGTTCCACAAGGACTCGCACGAGGCCACCCGGGAATACGCGCTCGGCATCCTCAGCAAGCGCCTCGCCTTCGTGCAGCACGCGCTCGGCTCCAAGACTTTCCTCATGGGCGAGCAGTTCACCGTCGCGGACTGCTACCTTTACACCGTGCTCAGCTGGGCGCCCTACGTGAAGCTCGACCTCGGCAAGTGGCCTGAGCTTAAGCGTTACGTGGATCGCATCCATGCCCGCCCGCACGTCCAGGAGGCCCACAGGGCCGAAGGCCTGAAGGCGGCCTGAGTTTGGTTTGGCCCCGCGGCACCGGTGAACTCCGGCGGTCACTGTTAACATCAGCAGCAGATTTGTAAGTGAGAGGACGAGAATGGCTACGAAACTCAGCAAGCAGCTCAAGCGCGAGATCGAAGTGGACGGCAAGCCCTACATGGTCACGCTGTCGCCGGAAGGGTTGAAGCTCACCGAGAAGGGTAAGCGCCTCGGTAAGGAACTGACCTGGAAAGACATCGTCGGCGGGGATGCGGCCCTGGCCAGCGCACTGAGTGCCTCCCTGGGCAGCTAAGCTGCCGATGGCCGATCCCACGCTGCAGGAGCTGCTCGAACGGGTGCGTGCGCACTTGGGAGCGGGTCCCGTGGAGGGCGATGCCCGGCAGCAGCTGGGCGCACTGATGCGCGACCTCGAGCACAAGCTGGGGCAGGGCGCCCCGGCCAGTGCCGCACCGGCCACACCCCGGCTGGAGTCACTGGCGGTGAAGTTCGAGGCGAGCCATCCGGCACTCGCCGAGACGCTGCGCGAGGTGATCGACGCACTCGGCAAGGCCGGCCTCTAGAGCGTCAGTCCGTCCGGTTCGCCAAGAAAAAGGCCCGGTGCTGTCACCAGCACCGGGCCTTTGTCGTCTCTCGGGCCTCGGGCGTCAGTCATCCATCAGGAAGCTGCGCAGCTGCTCGCTGCGGCTCGGGTGGCGCAGCTTGCGCAGCGCCTTGGCCTCGATCTGGCGGATGCGCTCGCGCGTGACGTCGAACTGCTTGCCGACCTCCTCGAGGGTATGGTCGGTGTTCATGTCGATGCCGAAGCGCATGCGCAGCACCTTGGCCTCGCGCGGGGTGAGCTGGGCGAGCACCGAGTGCGTGGTCTCGCGCAGCGACTCCATGGTCGCCTGGTCGATCGGCGAGGCCACGGAGGTGTCCTCGATGAAGTCGCCCAGGTGTGAGTCCTCGTCATCGCCGATGGGGGTCTCCATCGAGATCGGTTCCTTGGCGATCTTCAGGACCTTGCGCACCTTGTCCTCGGGCATCTCCATGCGCACCGCGAGCTCCTCGGGGGTGGGCTCGCGGCCCATCTCCTGCAGCATCTGCCGCGAGATGCGGTTGAGCTTGTTGATCGTCTCGATCATGTGCACGGGGATGCGGATGGTGCGCGCCTGGTCGGCGATCGAGCGCGTGATCGCCTGGCGGATCCACCAGGTGGCGTAGGTGCTGAACTTGTAGCCGCGGCGGTACTCGAACTTGTCCACGGCCTTCATCAGGCCGATGTTGCCCTCCTGGATGAGGTCCAGGAACTGCAGGCCGCGGTTGGTGTACTTCTTGGCGATGGAGATCACCAGGCGCAGGTTCGCCTCGACCATCTCCTTCTTGGCGCGCCGCGCCTTGGCCTCGCCGATCGAGACCTCGCGGTTCACGTCCTTGATGTCGTTGATCGTGAGGTGGTAGAGCCCCTCGAGCCCCTCGAGCTTCTTCTGCCGCCGCTCGATCTCGTCCTTGAACTTCGCCAGCGGCGCGGAGTACTTCTTGCCGCCCTTGACGTGCTTGGACAGCCAGCGCGGGTTGGTCTCGTTCTTGGGGAACGAGGCGATGAAGTCCTTGCGCGGCATGCCCGCATCGCGCACGGCGATGATCATGATCTCCTTCTCGAGCTGGCGTACCTCGGACACGTGGCCGCGCAGATTCTGGATCAGGGCCTCGAACATGCGCGGCGCGAGGCGCAGCTCCATGAATTCGTCCTGCAGCTTCTTACGCTGGCGCAGAGTCTTGACGTCCTTGGCGCCGAGCTTGGCGATCGAGCCGAGCACCTGGCCGTGGATCTTCGTGATGGAGGCGAAGCGCGTCGCCGCCTCGACCGGGTCCGGCCCGGTATCGACAGCTTCCTCTTCAGTGTCGGCGGCTTCCTCGGTCTCCTCCGCCTCGTCGTCCTTCTCCGGGGCGGCGACCACTTCCATCTTGGTCGGGTTCTGCGGCTGGGCGATGACGTCCGGGGCGTTCGGGTCGATGTAGCCGACGATGACATCCACCAGGCGACCACGGCCGGCCTTCACCGGTTCGTAGGCGCGCAGCAGGAAATCATAGGTGGACGGGTACATCGCCAGCGCGCGCCGCACCGCATCGAGTCCTTCCTCGATGCGCTTGGCGATGCGGATCTCGCCTTCGCGCGTGAGCAGCTCCACCGTGCCCATCTCGCGCATGTACATGCGCACCGGGTCGGTGGTGCGGCCGAGCTCGGCATCAAGCGCGGCCAGCGCCGCGGCGGCCTCCTCGATCGCCTCCTCGTCGGCAGGCTGCGAGGGCTCGGACTGCAGCAATGACTCCGCATCCGGTGCCTTCTCGTACACCGGGATGCCCATGTCGTTGATCGTGTTGACGATGTCTTCGATCTGCTCCGGATCGACGATCTCGGAGGGTAGGTGGTCATTCACCTGCGCGTAGGTGAGGTAGCCCTGCTCCTTGCCGCGCGCGATCAGAAGCTTCAGCTGCGACTGGCGCTCCTCGGGCATCACCGGCCCGCGCCGCTCGATGCCCAGCGGACGCTTGTCCGCCGCGGCGAGCTTGGCGTTGGTGGCACGCGTGGCGTCCACCACTTTCGGTGGTGGCACGACCGCAGCCTTCACCCCGGGGGCGGGCTTCTTGGCTGCAGGTGCGGCCGCCTTGCCCCGGTCCTTATCGCGCGTCGTGCTCGGGGCCGCAACGGCCTTCTCGGCAGTGACTGGCTTGGCCGACTTCGCGGGGTGGACCTGGGTGGTGGGTCGCTTCTTGGGGGCCGTCTGAGGCTTTTGCTTACGTGTCATGTACTCGCGGCGCGCTAATGGTTTCCCCTAATGTGCTGCCCGATACCGGGCGGCTCAAGGGGGAGGGGCAAACAGCCGGCGATTTTATTCAACCAGCCGGGAATCACCAAATGGAACTTAGCCTCCACCCGCGTGGCGGCTGCCTAATTTAACGATAAGTAGCTGAAATTCCTTAAGTTCTCCGTCATCGAGCCCGCGGGAACGGCTTTTGGCCTCCAGCGCCTCCAGGCGCCGGCTCGCCGCCAGCGCCGCCAGCCGGCCCAGCGCCCCGCGCAACTCCGCCGCGGCCACCGCGGCGGAGGTGATGACCTCCTCGCGCTCCAGCAGCTTCTTCAGGGACTCCCCGCCCTCGCGCGCGCTCCAGCGCTCCACGACCTGGGCGGCAATGGTGGCCGGGTGTTCGCGCAGGTCATCGATGAGTTCGCGCAGCAGGCCGATCCCCGGCTCGTCGCTCGCATCCAGCCCGGCACGTTCCGCCTCGCTCACCTCCGCGGCGATCGCCGGGTAGTGCAGCAAACGCACGATCGCCTGGCGCACCAGGCTACCGCGGCCGGCGGCGGCGGTGCGCGGGCGCGCGGTGTTTGCCGCAGGCTCCGCGGTGCTCGGGGCTGCGGCCCCGGGGGTCCACAGTTCGCGCAGTCGCTGGGGCGCAAGGCCCACGACCTCTGCCAGTCGCTCGAGCAGCAGCTCGTGGTAGACGCCCTCGGGCACCTTCAGGAACAGCGGCCGCGCCTGCTCGGCAAAACGCGCGCGGCCGTCGGCATGCCCGAGCTCGCTCTGCTGTGACAGCTCGCGCACCAGGTATTCCGACAGCGGCAGCGCCTCGTGCAGCCGTGCCTCGAAGGCATCCTTGCCCTCCTCGCCCACCAGCGAGTCCGGGTCGTGCCCGTCGGGGAGGAACAGGAAGCGGATCTCGCGACCCTCGCGCACTTCCGGCAGGGCCTGCTGCAAAGCGCGCCAGGCGGCCGCGCGGCCGGCGCGATCGCCATCGAAGGCGAACACCACGGAGGGCACCAGGCGGAACAGCCGTCGCAGGTGTTCTGCTGTCGTTGCGGTCCCCAGCGTGGCCACCGCGTAGTCGACCCCAGCCTGATGCAGTCGCACGGTATCCATGTAGCCTTCGACGATCAGAAGGCGCGCAAGGTTGCTACGGGCGCGGCGTGTTTCGTACAGGCCGTACAGCTCGCGGCCCTTGTGGAACAGCACGGTCTCCGGGGAATTGAGGTACTTCGGTTCCCCGGCATCGATGATGCGGCCGCCGAAGCCGATCACCCGCCCGCGGGCATCGCGGATCGGGAACATGAGGCGGTCGCGGAAGCGGTCGTAGTGGCGGTCGCCCTCGCGCATCTGGCCGCGCTCGCGCTCGATGACCATGCCGGCCTCGCTCAGGGCCTGGCGCCCGGCCTCGTTGGCGCCGAAGCGGTGCAGCAGCTCGTTCCAGGAGGCAGGCGCATAGCCGATGCCGAAGCGCTCGCAGGTCTGCGGTGTCAGCCCGCGCCGCGCCACGTAGTCACGGGCTCGCGGCTCGCGCGCGAGCGCCTCCACGTAGTAGCGCGCCACCTCCTTCATCAACTCGTACAGCGGCTCATCGGCGCGCTTGGGTCCGGCAGGCCCGCCACCCTCGTGCGGCACCTCGAGTCCCAGGCGCGTAGCCAGTTCCTCCACGGCCTCGGGGAAGGCCATGTGGTCGTGCTCCATGAGAAAGCCGAGCGCGGTGCCGTGCGCGCCGCAGCCGAAGCAGTGGTAGAACTGCTTGTCGGGGCTCACCCAGAACGAGGGAGTCTTCTCGTTGTGGAACGGGCAGCAGGCGCGGTACTCGCGGCCGGCCTTCTTCAGCTGCACACGAGTGCCGATGAGCTCCACGATGTCGGCGCGGGCGATCAACTCGTCAATGAAGTGCTGCGGGATGCGTGCCACGTGCCGACCGTGCGGGTGAGCCTAACTGGGGGCAAGCCTGACAGGGCGCACCGGCCCTGGCAGCAGGGGAAATCAGCTCAGTTTCTGCTTAATACGGGCGCTGATCGCGCCCATGTCGGTGCGGCCCTGGGCCTTGGGCTTCACCAGGGCCATGACCTTGCCCATGTCCTTGACCGAGGTCGCGCTGCTGGCGGCGATCGCCTCGGCGATCAGGGCATCCACTTCTGCCGCGCCCAGCTGGGCGGGCAGGTAGTGCTGCAGCACCGCGATCTCGTTGTTCTCCTTGGCGACCAGGTCGGCGCGGTGACCGCTTTCGAACTGGGTGATCGCCTCGCGGCGCTGCTTGATCATCTTGTCCAGCACCGCCAGCACCTGGCTGTCGTCCAGCACGATGCGCTCGTCCACCTCGCGCTGCTTGATCGCAGCCAGTGCCAGGCGGACCGTGGCGAGCCGCTCCTTGTCGCCGGAGCGCATCGCAGTCTTCATGTCCTCGGTGATTCGGTCCTTGAGCGTCATACGCGCCGCGAGCGCGGCAGCTCCCCTTAGCGGGGCGCGCGCATGCCGTCGCGGGAGATGCGCTTCATGTGGCGCTTGATGGCCGCGGCCTTCTTGCGCTTGCGCTCCTGGGTCGGCTTTTCGTAGAACTCGCGGCGCCGCAGTTCCGTGAGGATGCCGGCCTTCTCGCAGGCACGCTTGAAACGCCGCAGGGCGGCATCGAAGTACTCGTTCTCGCGGACACGGACGCTCGGCATCGAAACCTCAGGACTATTGCGCGGTTGGCTGATCTCGCCCGACCGCGCACCGCAGAAAGACCGGCGGCCAGTCGGGGGCGGCGATTCTAATGGACCCCCGGGGCAAAGGCAAAAACCACTACAATTTTTGGTTATGCGCATCCTGGCCCTGGAATCCTCCTGCGATGAGAGCGCCGTGGCGGTGCTGGACGAGGCTTCCGGCCTGCTGGCGCACGAGCTCTTCAGCCAGATCGAGCTGCACCGTGCCTACGGCGGGGTGGTCCCGGAGCTGGCCTCCCGCGACCATGTCCGGCGCCTGCTGCCGCTGGTGCACACCACCCTTGCGCGCGCTGGCACCGCGCCCGCGCAGCTGCACGGGGTGGCCTACACGGCAGGTCCCGGGCTGATCGGGGCGCTGCTGACGGGGGCGGCGCTGGCCCGCAGTCTCGCCTTCGGCTGGGGCATCCCGGCCATCGGGGTCCACCACCTCGAGGGGCACCTGCTGGCACCGCTGCTGGAGCCGGACCCCCCGCCATTCCCCCACGTGGCACTCCTGGTCTCCGGCGGCCATACGCTCCTTATAGAAGTGTCGGGGATCGGTGCCTACCGGCTGCTCGGGGCCAGCCGCGACGATGCGGCCGGGGAGGCGTTCGATAAGACCGCGAAGCTGCTCGGCCTGCCCTACCCGGGCGGCCCGCAGCTGGCCGAGCTCGCCTCCCAGGGGCGCCCGGGGGCGTACCAGTTTCCGCGCCCGATGCTCGACCGGCCGGGCCTCGAGTTCAGCTTCTCCGGTCTCAAGACCGCGGTGCTGACGGCGGTGCGTGCCCGAACGCTGAGCGCCGTGGAGCGCGCCGACGTGGCGCGCGGCATCGAGGATGCCATCGTGGACACCCTGATCGCCAAGTCCCTGCGCGCGCTCGAGGAGACCGGTCACCGGGTGCTGGTGGTCTCCGGGGGCGTCAGTGCCAATCGCGCGCTGCGCACGCGGCTGGCCGCTGCGGTCGGCGCGCGCGCGGCGCGCGTGTACTATCCGCGCATCGAGTTCTCCACCGACAATGCGGCGATGATTGCCGTCGCGGGCCTGGCGCGCCTGCGCGCCGGCCAGCACGACAGCCTCGCGATCCGGGCACGCGCGCAGTGGCCGCTCGAATCACTGCCGCCGGTGGCGCAACGCTGATTTCCAACACCCAGGGCTCCCCTTCAGACATGACCCACACCCTCCACAGCGGCGATCGCATCTTCCTGCGCGGGCTGACCTGCGAGTGCATCATCGGCTTCATCGACTGGGAGCGCCGCGTCAAGCAGACCGTCGTGCTCGACATCGAGCTGCCCGTGGACTGCGCGCGCGCGGCTGCCAGCGACGAGGTGGCCGATACGCTGGATTACAAGAAGGTCGCCAAGCGCGTGCTCAGTTTCATCGAGGCCTCCGACTTCAGGCTGGTCGAGACCCTCGCGCACCGCCTGGCGCTGACCATCCTCGAGGAGTTCTCCCTCGCCTGGGTGCGGGTCTCGCTCAACAAGCCCGGCGCGATCCGCGGCTCGCGGGACGTCGGCGTCACGATCGAGCGCGTGCGCGCCGAGCTGGCCGCGCCCGCGCCGCGGAGCTGAGGTGCCCGAGGTCTACGTCGCCGCCGGCAGCAACATCGAGCCGCAGCACAACCTCGCGCGCGCGGTGGCCGAGCTGGCCCGCAGCTTCCCGGGCACGCGCTTCTCGCCCTGGTACCAGAACCACGCCGCCGGCTTCAGTGGCGATGACTTCATCAACCTGGTGGCCGGCTTCAGTACGCAGCTGCCGCTGGCCGAGGTGCTCGCGCGCCTGCACGCCATCGAGACTCTGTGCGGGCGGCCGCGCGATGCGCCGCGCTGGGCGCCGCGCTCGATGGACCTGGACGTGCTGCTGTACGGGGACCTCGTATGCGATGAGGCGAGCGTGAAACTGCCGCGCCCGGACCTGCTCAAGCGCGCCTACATGCTCGGGCCGCTCGCAGCCCTCGCCCCCGAGGTCAGGCATCCGACCGCCGGGGTCAGCATCGGGGAGCTGTGGCGGCGCTTCGACCAGGCGGCCCATCCGCTCCAGCAGATACGTCCCTGAAGGCAGCGCGGTGTCACCAGCCGATGCTGCGTCCGCCGTCCACCGCGATGACCTGGCCGGTGGTGTGGGGAGCTTCGCTGGCGAAGAACAGGCAGGCGCGTGCCACCTCCGCCGCGCTGCCCGGGCGCTTCAGGGCGGTGCGGCTGATGATCTCCTCCTGCACTTCCGGGGCAAGCCCGTCGGCGGGCCACATCACCGGCCCCGGCGCCACGGCATTCACGCGCACCTGGGGTGCGAGTTCGCGGGCCAGGGACTTGGTGAGCATGATCAGGCCTGCCTTGGCGACGCTGTACACCGGGTAGCGGCGCAGCGGGCGCATGCCATGGATGTCGGCGATGTTGATGATGAGGCCGCCGCGCTCGGCAAGGGCGGGGGCTGCGGCCTGCGACAGGAACAGCGGCGCCTTGAGGTTGGTGCCCAAAAGATCATCCCAGTCGATCTCGGTGATATCCCCCACCGGGGTCGGGAAAAACGTCGAGGCGTTGTTGATGAGCATGTCGAGGCCGCCGAACTCCTCCAGCGCACGTCCCACCAGGCCGGGCAGCTGCGCGACCTCGAGCAGGTCGCACTCGGCACACAGCGCAGAGCCGGGCCGTGCCTCGTTCAGTTCGCGCGTCAGCGCTGCGGCATCCTCGGCGGAGCTGCGGTAGTGCAGCACGAGGTTGGCGCCGCCGGCATGCATCTGGCGGGCGATCTCCGCACCCACGCGCCGGGCGGCGCCGGTGATCAGGACGGTCTTTCCGGCAAGCGGGGCAGCCTGCCGGGGAGGCGTTGCGACTGTCATGGGGGGCGATTATGACGGCATCGGCCGCACGCTCAATGCTGCCGCCCCTGTCGGCGGACCAACAGCGCCACAGCGCTGCCCTGGCCGCGCTCATCCGCGACCAGGTGCTCGGCGCCGGCGGCTGGATATCGTTCGAGCGCTTCATGGAACTGGCGCTGTACGCCCCCGGGATGGGTTATTACAGCGCCGGCGCGCGCAAGCTCGGGCCCGGGGGGGATTTCGTCACCGCGCCACAGATGTCCGGGCTCTTCAGCCGCTGCGTGGCGCGCGGCTGCGCCGAGGTACTGGCACGCTGCGGCGGACAGATCCTGGAAGTCGGTGCCGGCACCGGCGTGATGGCCGCCGGCGTGCTGCGGGAACTGTCCGCCTGTGGGGTGCTCCCGTCACGCTACGCGATCCTCGAGGTGAGCGCGGACCTGGCGGCGCGCCAGCGCGAGCACCTGGCGCAGCTGCCCCGCGAGCTGCGCGAGCGGGTGGTCTGGCTCGAGCAGCTGCCGGCAGCTCCCGTGCACGGCGTGATCCTCGCCAACGAGGTGGCCGATGCCCTGCCGTGCCGGCGCTTCCTCTGCCGCGATGCGCAGGTGCACGAGTTCGGGGTCGGCATCGGTGAGGCGGGGGAGTTCGAGGAGCGCACCGGCGCTGCGGATCCTGCGCTGGCACGCGCCTGCGGGGCGCTGTTCGAAGGGCTCGGCACGCCGCTGCCGGATGGCTACGTGTCGGAGTTGTCCCTGACGGTCGGTCCGTGGATCACGAGCCTCGCGCACTGCCTCGGCGGCGGCGCGCTGCTGCTGTTCGACTACGGGCTCCCGCAGCGTCACTACTACCATCCGCAAAGGCTCACTGGCACGCTGCGCTGCCACTTCCAGCAGCGCGTGCACGACGACCCGTACGTCAACGTCGGCGTGCAGGACATCACCGCCTGGGTCGACTTCACCCGCGTGGCACAGGCGGGCGTCGATGCCGGGCTCAGCGTGGCAGGCTTTGCGACCCAGGCCGCGTATCTCCTGGCATCCGGGCTGGAGCAGCTGGTGGCTGAGGCCAGGGATGACATCGAGCGTGCGCGCCTGTCAGGGGAGGCGCGGCGCCTGATCATGCCCGAGGAGATGGGCGAGGCCTTCAAGGTGATGGCGCTGACCCGCGCGCTCGCAGGACCGCTGGCCGGCTTTGCACTGCAGGACCTGCGCGATCTGCTGTGAGCGACACGCGCGCCCGGGGCCGTGCCGGTAAGATGGGATACCGTCGTTCGCAATGAGTATCAGCAACCGTGTCCGACCTCCTGAACACCGTCATCCTCGGCATCATCGAGGGCATCACCGAGTTCCTCCCCGTCTCCAGCACCGGCCACCTCCTGGTCGCCGAGCGCTGGCTCGGCCACCGCTCGGAGCTGTTCAACGTCGCCATCCAGGCCGGGGCGATCCTGGCCATCGTGCTCATCTACTGGCGGCGGATCGTGGCGCTGCTGACCCGCTCCGGTGACCCGGCCAACCGCGACTACCTGGCGAAGCTGGTGGTCGCCTTCCTGATCACCGGAATCGGCGGCTTCCTCGCCACGCACGCAGGCTGGAAGCTCCCCGAGACCATCCTGCCGGTGGCGCTCGCGCTTTTGATCGGCGGCATCGCGATCCTGGTCATCGAGAGCTACGTCGCCGGCAAGCCATCCTCGTCGGTCGTGACCTGGAAGGTGGCGATCGTGGTCGGGGCCTGCCAGATACTGGCGGCAATTTTCCCCGGCACCTCGCGGTCGGCGGCGACGATCTTCGCGGCGATGCTGGTGGGGCTGACCTTCCGGCCGGCGGCCACCGAGTTCGCTTTCCTGGTCGGTATCCCGACGATGTTCGCGGCGACCGGTTATGAGCTGCTCAAGGTGCGGCACCAGAGTGCCGGGGAGGACTGGAACGCACTCCTGATCGGCTTCGTGGTTTCCGGCGTGGTCGCCTTCGTCGCCGTGAAATGGCTGCTGCGCTACGTGCAGACGCACCGCTTCACCGTGTTCGCCTGGTATCGCATCGCACTCGGCGGCGCCCTGCTGGCGGGCGTGCTGAGCGGCGCGCTGCAGTGAGCGCGGCAGGCTAGGGCGGCTGTGCCCTCAGGGGGGCGATGGCCGCCAGCCGGCGGCGGCGGATTTCCTCGCCGATGGCAGGACCTGCAAGCCCCGCCCGGTCCGCGGCGGACAGGGTGATTGCGGCGGCCGCACTGAGCATCGCGGCAAGGTAGGGCACCTGCGGGTAGGGCACGTCTTCCAGCCCCGTGCGCCCGCGGGCATCGGCCTCGCACGCCAGCAGCAGCTCGGCGAAGCGCTCCGGGCGACGGAAGGCATCACAGCTCTCGAACAGCTTGAGCACCGTCGCCGGGGTGAGCTCCTGCGCGCGGTGCACCAGAGTGTGGTTGCGCGCGGCCAGGATGGCCAGCTCGCGCTGGGCGTTGGGAACCTTCAGGCGATCGCACAGGGCTTCGATCAGCGGCACGCCCAGTTCCTCGTGGCCATGGTGGCTCGGCCAGCGCGCGCGCGGCGTACGCGCCTTGCCCAGATCGTGGGTGAGGGCCGCAAAGCGCACCGTGGCCGGTGCGGCGTGCTCGGACGCGTAGCGCAGCGTGAGCATGACGTGCACGCCGGTGTCGATTTCCGGGTGCCAGCGCGGCGGCTGGGGCACGCCGTAGAGTGCATCGAGCTCGGGGAAGATCACCGCGAGCGCGCCACACTCGCGCAGCACCTCGAAGTACACCTGCGGCTGCGGCTCCCCGAGCGCACGCTCGGTTTCCTGCCATACGCGCTCGGGCACGAGGGCTGCGACCTCGCCGGCCTCGGTCATGCGCCGCATGAGCGCCAGTGTCTCGTCGGCAACGCGGAAGCCAAGCGCAGCGTAGCGCGCCGCGAAGCGCGCCACCCGGAGAATGCGCACCGGGTCTTCGACGAAGGCCTCCGAGACGTGGCGCAGCACCCGCGCGGCAAGATCCGCCTGGCCGCCGTACGGATCGATGATCTGACCGTCCTCGGCCTGTGCCATCGCGTTCACGGTGAGGTCGCGCCGCTTCAGATCCTCCTCAAGTGTTACCTCGGGGGAGAACTGCGTGCTGAATCCGCGGTAGCCGGGCCCGACCTTGCGCTCCAGGCGTGCCAGCGCGTACTCCTCGTGGGTCTGCGGATGCAGGAACACGGGAAACTCGCGGCCCACCGGCGTGTAGCCCAGGTGCTCCAGCTGCGCAGGCTCGGCGCCCACGACGACCCAGTCGCGCTCCTGCACGGTGCGCCCGAGCAGCCGATCCCGGACCGCGCCACCGACTAGGTAGACTTGCATGGTGCGCATGTTAACCGAGGAATCCGCGGTGGGCGCGCCGCAGCCGGCTGCCGGTGCCCGTGGCCGCGCACTGCTGGCCGCGCTGGCCATGATGCCGCTCAGCGGCTGCGGCACGACCTATGTCCTGCAGGCGGCCGGCGGGCAGTTGCAGGTGATGCACGAGCGCGAGCCGACCGACAAGGTCATCGCCGATCCGAACACCCCGGCCAGCCTGCGGCGCCACCTCGAGCAGATCCAGGCGGTGCGCGACTTCGCCTCCAGAGAACTCGGCTTGCCGGACAACAAGAGCTATCGCAGCTACGCGGACATCGGCCGGCCGTTCGTGGTGTGGAACGTCGTGGCAACACCGGAGTTCTCGGTGACCCCGGAGCACTGGTGCTTCCCCGTGGCCGGCTGTGTTGCCTACCGCGGCTACTTTCACGAGGAGGCAGCGCAGAAATTCGCCTACGAGATGCGCGAGAAGGGCTTCGACGTGGCCGTGGGCGGTGTGCCGGCATACTCGACGCTCGGCAAGTTCGCCGACCCGGTGCTTTCCAGCATGGTGCGCTACGGCGATGATGATCTGGCCGCCATGGTGTTCCACGAACTGGCCCACCAGCTGCTGTATGCCAAGGACGACTCCGCCTTCAACGAGGCCTTCGCCACCACGGTGGAGGATGCGGGCCTGGAGCGCTGGATCGCTCAGCAGGGTGGCGGGATACGCATCCGCGAGTACCGCGACCAGCAGGCGCGCGAGGCGGCGACGGTGAAGCTGCTCGCCGCCGCGCGCACGCGCCTGGCGCACCTGTACGCCTCGGCGCTGCCACCGCAGGTCATGCGCGAGCGCAAGCAGCAGATCCTCGCAGAACTCGCGGCCCAGATCCGCGCAGCCGAGCATCGCGAGGGCGTGACCTATCCGCTCTACGACGAGTGGATCGCCGCGGGGCTCAACAATGCGCAGCTCGCCTCCATCGCGACCTACTACGACTGCGTGCCCGGATTCAAACGCCTGCTGGCGCAGGCTGACGGTGACCTGCCGCGCTTCTATGCCGCCGCCGGCGAGGCCGCGAAGCTGCCACGCGCCGAGCGCCATGCGCAGCTGTGCAGCACGCCAGGCTCGCATGGCGGCGCGGAGTGAGGCGCGCCAGGCGCTAGTGCCTGTCAGCCTCGGTGGTCGTGTCGGCGATCACCGCAGTGACACGCATGGGCTTGCCGTCACGCACCAGCCCGATGTCGATGCGATCACCGACCTGGCGCAGGCCGATGATGTTGCGTAGCTCGCTGTTGGACTTCACCGGCGCGCCGTTGACGGAAGTGATCACGTCCCCGGTGCGCAGGCCGGCGACGGCCGCCGGTGAGCCCTCCACCACCTGGGAGATGAGCGCGCCGGTGGCGCTGGGCAGCCCGAGCGAATGCGCGATATCCGCTGTGACGGTGTACATGCTCACGCCCAGCTGGCCGCGACGCACGGTGCCGTACTTGATCAGCTGCTGCATGACGTTGCGCGCCATGTTCACCGGGATCGCAAAGCCGATGCCGATGTTGCCGCCGCTGCGCGAGAGGATCGCGGTGTTGATGCCGATCAGTTCGCCGCGCAGGTTCACCAGCGCACCGCCGGAGTTGCCCGGGTTGATCGAGGCGTCCGTCTGGATGAAGTCCTCGTAGCCGTCCGGGTTGATGCCCGAGCGCGACAGCGCACTGACGATCCCGGAGGTCACCGTGTGCGCGAGCCCGAAGGGATTGCCGATCGCGACCACGAAGTCCCCAACCTCGGCCTTGGAGGAATCCCCGAGCACGATCTGCGTCAGCCCCTCGGGCTTGACCTTGAGGACGGCGATGTCTGACTGGACGTCACTGCCGAGCACCTCGGCGGTGAGGTCACGTCCGTCCTGCAGCGTGGCGGTGATCTCGGTGGCGTTCTCCACCACGTGGGCGTTGGTGAGGATGTAGCCGGCCTTGGCATCGAAGATCACCCCCGAGCCGGCGCTCTGAAAGGCATGCTCGCGCGGTCCTGCGTCCTTCGGTGCCTCGAAGAAGCGCCGGAAGAAGGGGTCATCGAGCAGCGGGTTCTGGGCACCGGTTTCGTGGATGGTGCCGCGCGTGGCGATGTTGACCACCGCCGGGGAGACCTTCTTGATCATCGGCGCCAGCGTCGGCAGCGCCGTGCCGCCGACCACCGGAGGCAACGCTGCCCTGAGTGCAGGGCAGGCGAGCCACAGCAGCAAACTTAGCGACAGCGCGGCGCGGTTCATGGCTTGCAGAATACTAGCCGAACCGGCGCGTCCAAAAGAAAAGGCCGGCAATGCGCCCCGTGGCGCATTGCCGGCCCCGCTGCAGCGGCCCTTAGGCGGCCTGGATCGTGATGCGCCGCGGCTGCTCCTGCGGGCGCTTGGGGATCGAGATCTCCAGCACACCGTTCACGTGCGAGGCCTTGATGGCCTCCGCATCGGCGGTCTCGGGGAGGGTGAAGCGGCGCAGGAACGTGCCGCTGGCACGCTCGACGCGCTCGTAGCCATCCGTGGTCGCCTTCTTCTCCACGCGCCGCTCGCCGCGGACGGTGAGCACGCCCTTCTCGGCGGTGATCTCGATGTCCTTGCCTTCTACGCCCGGCACGTCGGCTACCACGAGGAAGCGCTCGCCCTCTTCATGGATGTCCACGCTCGGGATCCAGCTGACACTCGCAGCAGCGCCGTCAGCATTCTTGGCCGGGGCCCGGTCAAACTGCCGCTGAAAACGGCTGACGAGCGCCCAGGGCTCGTAACTAACAATGGTCATGTCTTACTCCTCCACAGGAAGTTGCAGTTGAAAATTCGCAGTGCGCTCGTGCGCCGTTGAGCACGATGTGCGGCTCGGGTTTTTCACTTTCAAGTCACCGTGACGCAGGTGAAAAAGATGGCCCCGGACCGGTTGTCTTCGGCGCCGCGCGCCCGCATCTAGCTAAGTGCACTGCCGCAGCTACCGCTGGCTTGGCAGCTGCCTGGTCGACTCCAATGCCTGCCGCTCCGTCCCCGGCCGACTACGCCTGTGGACAGCCTGTGCAAAACCTGTGCTAGGTCTGGGCACAAGATATGGGGGTGGAGGGTCGGCAGAAAGCTGCGTATTCGTACAAAAATTACCGGGATCGCTGCGGCCAACATCGTCATAAGACATTGAAATATTTTGAGAAAAATGACATTACATTATCTTGCTGCAAAGCTTGACGACCCCCGGGAGCGTCATTAGGCTTTTGACCCCGACACAAGATCTTGTGTTCGCCACCGGCGAATCAAAGGATCACGCGGTCGGGGGGAGATTTCAGGGGCCTGACTGTCGAACACACGGCAGCAGGTACCGGTAGGGCGCGCGACTCTTACGAGTCCCATGAGCGTCTCGTCCGGTGTTCCCTGTGATCCGTGCGGAAAAGGCGTAAGAACATCGGAGCGCCGCGGATTAATGAACACAGTCGTGAAGATCGATCCCAAGGACATTGATGCCATCCCCTTTCAGGAGGCGTCACTCGATATCTGGGACAAGAAATACCGCCTGACCGCCAAGGACGGATCGCCCGTCGACAAGTCGATGGACGACACTTATAAGCGCGTGGCACGTGCCCTGGCCGACGTCGAGCGCGAGGAAGTCCGCGAGCACTGGAACGAGCGCTTCCTCTGGGCGCTGCGCCGCGGGGCGATCCCGGCCGGTCGCGTGACCTCCAATGCCGGTGCGCTCGAGCACAAGCCAGCCACCTCCACCATCAACTGCACCGTCTCGGGCACGATCCGTGATTCGATGGACGACATTCTCGGCAAGGTCCATGAGGCGGGGCTTACGCTCAAGGCTGGATGCGGCATCGGCTATGAGCATTCGACGCTGCGCCCGCGCGGCGCCTATGTCTCGGGAGCCGGCGCGTATACCTCCGGCCCGCTGTCGTTCATGGATATCTTCGACAAGATGTGTTTCACGGTCTCCTCCGCCGGTGGGCGCCGTGGTGCGCAGATGGGGACCTTCGACATCGGCCATCCGGATGTCATGGAGTTCATCCGCGCCAAGCGCGAGAACGGCCGGCTGCGCCAGTTCAACCTGTCGCTGCTGATCACGGATGAATTCATCCAGGCGGTACGCGAGGACCGCGAGTGGAAGCTCGCCTTCCCGCTGTCGCTGAAGGAGAACGAGGCGGAGAAGCCGGACCTCGCCGATCCCGCGAAGTTCGTGTGGCGCGAGTGGCCGGTGCACGAGAGCTACGTGACCAACGAGGAAGGCCTGGTAGCCTGCAAGGTCTACAAGACCATGCCGGCGCGGCGCATGTGGGACGTCATCATGACTTCCACCTACGACTTCGCCGAGCCCGGCTTCATCCTCATCGACCGCGTCAATGAGATGAACAACAACTGGTGGTGCGAGAACATCCGCGCCACCAATCCGTGCGGCGAACAGCCGCTTCCGCCCTATGGTTCGTGTCTGTTGGGTTCGGTGAACCTGACACGCTTCGTGAAGCACCCGTTCGGTGATTTCGCCGAGTTCGACTGGAACGAATACTGCGAAGTGGTGCGCGTGTTCACGCGCATGCTCGACAACGTCGTCGAGATCAACGGGCTGCCGCTCGAGCAGCAGCGCGGCGAGATCATGCGCAAGCGCCGCCACGGCATGGGCTTTTTGGGCCTGGGCAGCACCATGGCGCTGCTGCGCATGAAGTACGGCTCGGCCGAGGCGGTGCAGTTCACCGAGGAGGTCTCGCGCGAGATGGCCATCGCCGGCTGGGAAGCGGCGCTGGAACTGGCGCGCGAGAAGGGACCGGCGCCGATCATGAACGAGCAGTTCACGGTCACCAAGGAGATGCTGCGCAAGCGCCCGGAGATGGCGCGCGATGGCTGGAAGCCGGGCTCGAAGATCGCCGGCCGCCTGCTGCACGCCAAGTACAGCCGCTACATGCAGCGCATCGCGCAGGTGGCGCCGCAGCTGGTGCACGAGCTGGCCGAGATCGGCGCGCGCTTCACGCACCACAGCTCGATCGCCCCCACCGGGACGATCTCGCTGTCGCTCGCCAACAATGCCTCCAACGGCATCGAGCCCTCTTTCGCCCACCACTATTTCAGGAACGTGATCCGGGAAGGCAAGAAGTCCAAGGAAAAGATCGACGTTTACTCCTTCGAGCTGCTGGCGTATCGGGAACTCGTCAACCCGAACGCCCAACCTGGAGCCACCAACGATGCTGAAAGACTGCCGGACTATTTCATCGCCGCCGATGCGGTCACCCCCAAAGAGCATGTCGAGGTGCAGGCTGCATCCCAGAAGTGGGTCGATTCATCGATTTCTAAGACGGCGAACGTGCCTACGGATTTCCCCTATTCGCAGTTCAAAGACATCTATCTGTATGCACACGAGCAGGGCCTGAAGGGCTGTACCACCTTCCGCTTCAACCCGGAGGCCTTCCAGGGCGTCTTGGTCAAGGAGCAAGACCTGAAGAACACGCTCTACAAGTTCACGCTCGAGGACGGCTCGGTGGTCGAGGTGCGCGGGGACGAGGAGATCGACTACGACGGCGAGATCCACACCGCCGCGAACTTGTATGACGCCATGCGCGATGGCTACTACGGGCGCTTCTGAACGGCGCGCGCGCGCGAAGGAACTGATATGACTGTCAAGATCGAACGCAAGATCGTCAAGTACTCGGTGCAGAAGCCGGAAGACAAGGCTGTGGCGGACAAGGCCGCCGAGCTCGCCAAGGCGGCGTCCCAGCCCGTGACGGTCAAGGACCGCAACGGGCGCTCCACCAACGTCATCCAGATGCACGAGAAGCTCGAGCGTCCCGAGATGCTGGTGGGCTCGACCTACAAGATCAAGACGCCGATCTCAGACCATGCGATGTACGTGACCATCAACGACATCGTGCTGAACGAGGGCACCGGCTTCGAGCAGCGCCGGCCCTTCGAGATCTTCATCAACTCGAAGAACCTCGACCACTTCCAGTGGATCGTGGCGCTGACGCGCATCATCTCGGCGGTGTTCCGCAAGGGCGGCGACGTCACCTTCCTGGTCGATGAGCTGAAGGCGGTGTTCGACCCGCGCGGCGGCTACTGGCAGCCGGGCGGCAAGTTCATGCCCTCGCTCATCGCCGAACTCGGGCATGTCATCGAGAAGCACCTGCAGACCATCGGCCTGATCCGCAAGCCGCAGCTGGACGTGCACCAGCAGAAGATGGTCGACGAGAAGCGTGCCGAGTTCGAGGCGCGCACCAAGCAGGCCGATGCCTTTGCCAAGTCCCACTTCCCGGACGGGGCGCAACTGTGTACCCGCTGCAGCACGGCGGCGGTGGTGAGGATGGACGGCTGCATGACGTGCCTGAACTGCGGCGACTCGAAGTGTGGCTAGCCGGGCGCTTTCCTGACCGACGCAAACTGACAGACTCGGTTGATCTTTTGGAGGCGGCCCCGCGGTCGCCTCTCTTGTTTGCGCGCCCGGCAGCTAGCGGGCAAAAAAAACCCCGCTTGAGGCGGGGTTGGTCGCTTGCTTGTGTGTGGAGGAGTGTCTTTTCGTTATTCTTGTCTTGGCGGCGCGCTACCCGGAACGATGCTTTCCCGGCACCTTCCGGACCCGCGCTCTTGTTTCAGTTCATCCCGTGGTTCTGGCTTCCTTCCCGACGGATATCCCGTTGGTAGGCCAGATACAAAGCAACACGCGTGCCAAGTGCGCTGCTGCGCCCGCCGATGCGCGATCTTGTCCGCCGCTGTCCATGAACTGTGACGCAGTGCGCATTTCTGGCCTCCGTAGGGCCCCGTGCCGGCCCGTCCGGCTCATTCCGACACACCGTGCGCAAACGCCTTACAGTGCCGAGTGTCAAAATCCCCGACGCCCCAGGGGGAGCAGGATCGCGCGTGGCGCTGCGCTTCTCCCGCAAATCATTGAACTTACGCAGGAAGCGGACCCATTCCCGGTGTGTAAATGAACCCGACATTACATAAGCGGGCGCTGCGCCCGCGGGCAAGCCTCGTGCTCCTCGGGCTTGCTCTGTTCAGCGCACTGCTCGGGGCGGCGCGGGCGGCCGAAAACCCGGTGCCGCGGCCGCCGGAGCTGGAGCGTGACGTGCAGTTCTGGGTGCGCGTCTATTCGCAGATCGACACCAACTCCGGCTTCCTGCACGACCAGTACAACCTCGGCATCGTCTACGACACGCTGCACTTCCCGCCCAGCACGGCAGCCGCCGAGCGCCAGCGCATCGTCGATGAGGCGCGCGAGCAGATCGCTGCCGCGCTCAGACGCATCGCCGCCGCCGGCAGCGTCCCGCTGTCCGCCGAGGACCAGCACCTCAAGGACCTGTGGGGACCGGAAGGCACGCCCGAGCAGCTTTTGGCGGCCGTCGATGACATCCGCTTCCAGCTGGGACAGTCGGATCGCTTCCGCGGCGGTCTGGTGCGCTCGGGGGCCTGGGAGACGCATATCGAGGAGACGCTGGCCAACCTGGGACTGCCCCCGGAGCTGGCCGTGCTGCCGCACGTGGAGTCCTCGTTCAATCCGGCCGCGTACTCCAAGGTCGGCGCGGCGGGGCTGTGGCAGTTCATGCGCTCCACCGGCCGGCGCTACATGCGCATCGACTCGGCGGTGGATGACCGCCTCGACCCGTTCCGCTCGACCGAGGCTGCCGCCCAGCTGCTCGCCTACAACTACCACCTGCTGGGCACCTGGCCGCTGGCGCTCACCGCCTACAACCACGGCAGCGCCGGCATGCTGCGCGCCAAGGAGACCGTGGGGAGCGATGACATCGTCAAGATCGTACGCGGCTACACCAGCCGCACCTTCGGCTTCGCCTCGCGCAACTTCTACGTCTCCTTCCTCGCCGCCCTGGAGATCGACCGCAACCCGGAGAAGTACTTCGGCCCCCTGCAGCGCCAGCCCGAGGCGCACTTCCGCGAGATCGAGCTGCCCGCCTACGTGTCCATCGGTGCGCTCACCCGTACACTGAAGGTGAACAATGACCGGTTGCGCGAGCTCAATCCCGCGCTCCTGCCGCCGGTATGGTCGGGGGCGCAGCGTGTGCCCAAGGCATACCGCCTGCGCCTGCCGCTGGAGGGGGATGCCTGGACGAGCGAGCGCCTGGCGCAGCGCCTGCAACCGGGCGACATGTTCACCGCCCAGCGCGGACCTGAGCACTACAAGGTGCAAAGGGGTGACACGCTGGTGAGCATCGCCGCCGCCTACGACGTGCCGGTGGACATGCTCGCGCGCGTCAACCACCTGCGCACCAGTTCGCGCGTCTCGCCGGGTAAGGTGCTGGTACTGCCAGAACCCAGTGCCCCGGTGCTGGTGGCAGCCGTGCCGCCGGCCCCGGCGCCGGCCCCCGCCGCCGGCGCGGCGCAGGCCGCCACGGTCGCACCACCCTCGAGGGGCGGGGCGGTGCCGGCGGCGGTTGCCCAGCGCGAGAGCGCCGAGGATGCTGCGGCCGCCACGGCGGCCGCGGATGCGGCCCACAACAGGCGCTATAGCGTGACGGTCGAGGTGGTTTCCGCCGCGCAGGCCGAGGCGATCGGTCCGTCGCTGGGACCGGGGTCGGACGCGGAGCAGAGCGCCGACCCCACCGATTACTCGGTCGGCAGGGATGACACCATCCGCGTCGCCACCGACGAGACGCTGGGGCACGTCGCCGACTGGCTCGGCAGCACGCCGCAGCGGCTGCGCGACCTGAACCACATGAGCGCGCGCGCCGCGCTGCGCGTGGGAGAACGCATGAAGCTCGAGTTCAAAGCCGGCGCGACGCACGAGGTGTTCGAGGGGCGCCGCAAGGACTATCACCGCGGCATCCAGGCGGGCTACTTCGCCGCCCACCGTATCGTGGGCACGCAGGTGTACATCGCCCGTTCCGGGGACTCGCTGTGGACCATCACCCAGCACGGCGGCCAGCTGCCGCAATGGCTGCTGCAGCAGTACAACCCCAGCCTCGACTTCGCCGACCTGCGCGCGGGCACCCAGATCGTGATGCCGCGCATCGAGGAGGTCGGCAGTGGCGGCGGCTGAGATGCGGAGCCGGCCCCGCCCCGGGTGTGACCTGCATACCTGCCGGCCCCGCCGGGGCATGCCTATAATCGTCCCGACTGAGCGTGTGCCGAAGCGGAGCATGATGCGCCTCGTGACAATGGCCGCCGCAGCGGTGCTGGGCTGCACCTGGGCGGTGGGATACAGCGACGGGCTTACGGAGAGCCAGCCGGCAGCGTTCGCGCCGCCCGCCCTGGACAAGCTGCCGACGGTCGACCGCGTGGTGGTGCGCAAGGCCGAGCGGCGCCTGCTGCTGATGCACGGCGGCAACGTGGTGCGCAGCTACCACGTGGAGCTCGGCCTCAGCCCGCAGGGGCAGAAGGAGCGCGCCGGGGACTTCCGCACCCCCGAGGGCACTTACCGGCTCGACCGGCGCAACCCGCGCAGCGACTTCTTCCTGTCGATCAAGGTGAGTTACCCGAACGAGCAGGACATCCGCCGTGCCCGCACCCGGCACTGGGACACCGGCGGGGCGATCATGATTCACGGGCTGCCGAACGTGCTCAAGCACGACCAGGAGTACTACCAGTCGCACGACTGGACGGACGGCTGCGTCGCGGTCTCCAATGCCGACATGGTGGAGATCTGGATGCTGACGCCCGACGATGCGCCGATCGACATCCTGCCCTAGACCGTGAACAGCGAAGTCTCAGAATTCGTTGACGCGCGCGTCGGCCCGCGCGGCAGCCTCGAGAACCTTTCCCAGGGCGAGCTCGATAAGCTCCTGGACTCGGGCCAGGGCGGGCTGTACCCGCTGTTCCGCCGCTGCGCGCTCGCGGTGCTCAACTCCGGGGCGCCCACCGATGATGCCAAGGAGATCTTCGACCGCCACCGCGACTTCGACATCCGCATCGTGCGCCACCCCTGGGGGGTGAAGCTGGAGATGCAGAACGCTCCGGCGGCAGCGTTCGTGGACGGGCAGATGATCCGTGGCATCAAGGAGCACCTGTTCGCGGTGCTGCGCGACGTGGTGTTCATCTCCAACGAGATCATCGACTCGGAGCGCTTCGACCTGACCGACTCCGCCTCGATCACCAACGCGGTGTTCCACATCCTGCGCAACGCCCGGCTGCTCGACCACAAGGTGCGGCCGAACCTGGTGGTGTGCTGGGGCGGGCACTCGATCGATGCGCGCGAGTACCAGTACACCAAGAACGTCGGCTACGAGCTCGGGCTGCGCGGGCTGGACGTGTGCACCGGCTGCGGGCCCGGGGCCATGAAGGGGCCGATGAAGGGCGCCACCATCGGGCACGCCAAGCAGCGCATCCACCATGGCCGCTACATCGGGGTCACCGAGCCGGGGATCATCGCCGCCGAGCCCCCCAACCCGATCGTCACCCAGCTCGCGATCCTGCCGGACATCGAGAAGCGCCTGGAGGCCTTCGTGCGCCTGGGACACGGCATCGTGGTGTTCCCCGGCGGGGCGGGCACGGCCGAGGAGATCCTCTACCTCACCGGCATCCTGCTCGACCCGGCCAACCGCGAGCAGCCCTTCCCGATCGTGCTCACCGGGCCGCGCCAGAGCGCGCCCTATTTCGAGCACATCGTGCGCTTCCTGGAAGGCACCTTGGGGAAGGAGGCCACGCGGCGCCTGACGGTGATCGTCGAAGACCCCGCCGAGGTAGCCCGGCGCATGGTGCGTGGCATGGACGCGGTGCGCGAGTTCCGCCGCCGGGAGAGCGACTCGTACAATTTCAACTGGCTGCTGTCGATCCGCCTCGAGTTCCAGCGCCCGTTCGAGGTCACCCACGAAGCCATGCGCGCGCTGGACCTCAAGCGCAGCCAGCCGGTGCACCAGCTGGCGGCCAACCTCAGGCGCGCCTTCTCCGGCATCGTCACCGGCAACGTGAAGGAGTCCGGCATCAAGGCGATCGAGGCCAAGGGTCCGTATGAGCTCGCCGGCGATATCGCGATCATGCAGCCGCTCGATGAGCTGCTCGCCGCGTTCGTCGCGCAGCAGCGCATGCGTCTGCCGGGCAGTATCTACAAGCCCGTCTATCGCCTGGTCGGCTGAGTGACATAACGTTCTCGTGCGGCGCACACTTTGCGCGGCACGCCCAAAAGATGCGCAGCGCCGCCTGCGAAGCGCGGCATGGCTGTGAACCAGTTCCTGCGCGCTGCGGGTGAAGGCCGTAGTCTCCATTCAAATCTAAGGAGCGTCCGATGAGCTCAAGTGACAGGGGGCGAGACGATCTGCCCGGTGCGCCGCGCGAACCGGCCCCCTCGGCTACAGGCCCGGGCGGCGCGGACGCCTACGCGAGCTGGCTCGACCGCATGCAGCGCGCCCGTGCCCGCCAGGCAGCCATCACACGCAACCTCTATACCTGGTCCAACTACAAGAACTGGGCTGACCAGGTACGCGATTCGTGGGGACCGGCCGATGCCGGCCCCGCCACTCCGCCCAAGCCCAAGAAGTAAGCACCGGCCCTGCGCGCCGGGGCACTTTCCTCACCCGGACCCTGCGGCCCCAGATGCTGGCCGCCTCGAGAAACCTGCCCTCTTAGCAACGCCCCTTCAGGCGTTCGCCACCGCCGCAGGCACCGGTGGCAGCTCCGCCATGGCCTTCTCCAGCGCACGCTGGCTGCCGCCGTCGGCGCCCTCGCCGGGGGCTGCCGGTGGCGGTGTGCCCGGTGCGTCGGGTGCCTCGGGTGCGCCGGTGGCTACCGGTGGGGTGACCGCCCCGCCGCGCGGTCGCGCCAGCCACTCGACCAGGGGCGCCCACTGTTCCACGTCGTCGTGGGCGACGTAGCTCTTCATCTCGTGCACCCCAACGCCGAGTTCCGCGGCGCGCACGTAGTTCTGCGAGTCGCGCAGCGTGGCGACGATCGGGATTCCCAGGGTGTGCAGGAAGCGGATCAAGGACTGGTAGGTGAGGGTGTTGCGGCGTACGCGGTTGGCGATGACCCCGATGCGGTCATCCTCGCGGCGGATCTTGGCCACCAGCAGCAGGTCGCGGATGCAGCGCGAGCAGGTGTGGATGTCGATGTCGGAAGGCAGCACCGGCACGATGATCTTGGCCGCATCGCGCACCATGTCCGGCAGCTGCGGGGCGGACAGCGCGGCCGGGGTGTCCACGATCACGTGCGTGGTGCCATCGGGCGGGCGCAGGTGAAAGGCGCGCGTGGTCCGGGTGTCCTTCTCGAAGCCGGCGATGACCTGGATGGGGGGCTGGGCGGGCTTGCGCTTCTTGACCCAGCGCACCGAGGAGCCCTGCGGGTCGAAGTCGATGAGCACCGGGCGGTGGCCGCAGGAGGCAAGGTAGCTGGCCAGGTTGATAGCGATAGTTGTCTTACCAGACCCGCCCTTGGGGTTCAGGACGACTATGCGCTGCATGGCTGCCTTATGTTTCGCGTGCGGCGACGCGCTTCGCTGCCCAAGCCTACGCACCCCCCCGGAACGGTGCAAGCCGCGGCGCGAGTGTGAGCGCGGACACGCCACTGTCACGGTTGCGGCCTTAAAGTCGCCACATCATGGAAGAGAAGTTCCTGCACGTCTGGGACGAACTGGACGAGACGCTGTGCCTGTGTCGCCACGTGGCGACGCTCGTCCTGGCGGATGCGTGGGACCTCTCGGTGTCCTTCGCCAGCTCGGCCGCCGGCACGCTGCTGGCCGTGACGGCCACGCTTCTGCTCGGCGTACGGCAGTTCCTGGACCCGTCCGCCTGAGGCCCAGCTGCCGCCTGACACGCGGCGCTTGAAAAATCCCCCGCGATTCCCAAGATCGCACCCCGGGCGGGCACTCCCAAGCCTGCGGACGGGCGATTCATGGCATCCACGACCGAGACAGCCGCCGGCCACGACACCGGCGACCGCCAGACCCACGGTTTCCAGGCCGAGGTACGTGAGCTGCTGAAGCTCATGATCCATTCCCTGTACAGCCACCGGGAGATCTTCCTGCGCGAGCTGGTGTCCAACGCCTCCGACGCCTGCGACCGGCTGCGCTTCGCCGCCATCGCCAGCCCGGCGCTCATGGGCGAGGACGCAGACCTCGGCATCCGCATCGAGGCGGATGCCGAGAAGGGCACCCTCACCATCACCGACAACGGCATCGGCATGAACCGCGAGGATGCCATCGCCAACCTGGGCACCATCGCCCGCTCCGGGACGGCCGCCTTCTTCAAGTCCCTGTCCGAGGGCGACCAGAAGGCATCGCAGCTGATCGGCCAGTTCGGCGTCGGCTTCTATTCGGCCTTCATCGTCGCCGATAAGGTCGAGGTGCGCTCGCGCAAGGCCGGTGAGCCGGCCGAGGCCGGCGTGCACTGGGAGTCCGGCGCCGACGGGGACTTCACCGTCCAGACCGTGACCCAGGCTGCCCGCGGCACCGCGGTGACCCTGCACCTGAAGCAGGACGCGCGCGAGTTCGCCGATGCGTTCCGCCTGCGCAGCCTCATCCGCCGCTACTCGGATCACATCGGGTTTCCCGTATCCATGCGCAAGGAAGGCGAGGCGACGCTCGAGTACGAGGTGGTGAACCAGGCCAAGGCGCTGTGGACACTGCCGCGCACCCAGATCAAGGACGAGGAATACCGCCAGTTCTACCAGTACGTGGCGCACGACTTCCAGGACCCCCTCGCCTGGAGCCACAACAGGGTCGAGGGCAAGCGCGAGTACGTAAGCCTGCTGTACCTGCCCTCCAAGGCCCCCTTTGACCTGTGGCAGCGCGATGCGGCCCGCGGCCTGAAGCTGTACGTGCGGCGCGTGTTCATCATGGACGACGCCGAGCAGTTCCTGCCCCCGTACCTGCGCTTCGTGAAGGGGGTGGTCGATTCCAGCGATCTGCCGCTGAACGTCTCGCGCGAGCTGCTGCAGCAGGACGCGGAGGTCGAGGCCATCAAGGGCGGCCTCACCAAGCGCGTGCTCGACCTCCTGGGGCGCCTGGCCAAGGACGAGGCGGAGAAGTACGCCGCGTTCTGGAAGGAGTTCGGCGCGGTGCTCAAGGAAGGCCTGGTCCAGGACCATGCCAACCAGGCAGCCCTGCTGGGCCTGATGCGCTTTGCCAGCACCCACCAGGAGCACAACAACCCGGACGTCACGCTTGCCGACTACGTCGCGCGCATGAAGCCCGGACAGGAGCGCATCTATTACGTGATCGCCGAGAGCGCGGAAGCGGCGCGCGGCAGTCCGGCCATCGAGCGCCTGCGCGAGCGCGGGCTGGAAGTGCTGCTGCTGTCCGAGCGCATCGACGAGTGGGTCATGGGGCAGCTGGCCGGTTTCGAGGGCAAGCGTTTCAAGGACGCCACCCGCGGCGGGCTCGAGCTCGGCGGCCTCACCAACGAGGCCGACCGCAAGGAGCACGACGCGCAGCTGAAGGAAAGCAAGGGGTTACTCAAGCGCGTGAAGGACGCCCTCGGCGAGCGCGTCACCGAAGTGCGCGTCAGCGAGCGCCTGCGCGAGTCGCCCTCGTGCCTGGTGCTCGCAGAGGACGACATGGGCGAGCAGATGCGCCGCATCCTCACCGCCGCCGGCCAGAAGGCCCCGCAGCCTCACCCGGTGCTGGAGCTGAACGTCCTGCACCCGCTGGTGAAGTACCTAGAGGCAGTCTCCGATGCCGGGCAGTTCGGTGAGCTCGCGCAGCTGCTGTACGACCAGGCGGCACTGGCCGAGGGCACGCAGCTGCCAAACCCGCCCGAGTACGTGCAGCGCCTGAATCGGCTGCTCGTGCGACTGGCCGCAACGCCTGCGCCATGACCTGAAGGTGGCGCAACGCCCGCCGCTCGCCGAACGCGTGAGGATCCCGGGACCTGCCGGGGACCTCGAGGCGCTCATCGAAACCCCGCAGGATGAGGCCGGTGCCGCGGCAAGAGCCCGTGCCGTGGCGGTGGTATGCCACCCGCACCCGCTCTACGGGGGCACCATGGACAACAAGGTGGTCTACACGCTCGCACGGGCGTTCCTGCAGTGTGCAGCGCCTGCGGTGCGCTTCAACTACCGCGGCGTGGGCGCAAGTTCGGGCGCTTATGACGAGGGGCGCGGCGAGACCGAGGACACCCTGGCGATGATCGGCTACGCCCGCCGGCGCTGGCCCGGGGCGGACCTGTGGCTCGGCGGATTCTCCTTCGGCGGCGCGGTGGCGGTGCGCGCTGCCGGCCAGGCCGATCCCAGGCGAGTGGTGCTGGTGGCCCCGGCGGTCAGCCGCATCGACGTCACGGCCGCCGCGCCACCTGCGTGCCCGTGGCTCATCGTGCAGGGGGATACCGACGAGCTGGTGTCCCGCGACGAGGTCTTGAGCTGGGCCCACGCACTCACGCCGACACCGTCGATCGCGGTGCTGCCCGCGACCGGGCACTTCTTCCACGGCCGCATCAACGAGCTGCGCGCCGCGGTGCTGTCGTTCATGGAGCAGACACAGCGGCAATGACCGCCGGGTGTGCGCCGGTCGACTGAATTCAGCTCGCCGCGCGCGTAGCGTGGCTCGCAGTGCGCCTGAGGTGCGCGAGCCCCCGAGGTGCCACGTGCCCGAAACCGGCGAGATCACACCCGCGCGGCCATCGCCGCCGGTCGCCATTCTCATGTTCCTGGCCTTCTTCGCCTGCGGAGCGGCCGTGCTCGCGCTGGCGACCGGCGTGCTGAGCGCACCGCCGGGCGCGCTCGAGGCGCCGCGCTGGGTGATCGGCTGCCTGGGGGCGGTATTCATGGCCGGCGCGCTCGTGCCGCTCAATGCCACCTTCAGCCTGCCCGGCTGGGTGAACCAGCTCGTGGCACTGACGGTGGGTGTTGGCCTGGCGATGGCATTCAACTGGGTCGCCTTCTTCCCCGGCGAACGGCACTTCACAGGCGCCATCGCGGTACCGGGGATGCAGCTGAGCGCTCCGACGAGCCAGACCACCGGCAGGATCATGTTTGGTCTGGGCGCGCTGCTCGCCGATGCGCTCGTGCTCGCCGGCCTGTGGCGGCAGATGCGGCTTTGGGTGCGCGCCGCACGGCAGGCTAAACCTTAAGGATTCCGGCAGCTTGCGGGCCGCTGCCGCGGGGCGGGCTGCGCACATGAGAAGGCCCGGGAGAGCGCAAGGTTCTCCCGGGCCTTCGACTACCTGGCAGGCAGTAAGAGCGGGTCTTAGTTCACCATCCCCTTGAGGCTCTTCAGCGGCAGCACGCGCACCTTCTTGCTGGCCGGCTTCGCCTTGAACGTCATCTTCTCGCCGGTGAAGGGGTTGACGCCGTCGCGCGCCTTGGTCGCCGGCTTCTTCACAACCTTCAGCTTCATCAGCCCGGGCACGGTGAACAGTCCGCTGCCGCGCAGGCTCTTCTTGATCACGCCGCTCAGCGACTCGAAGACGCTACCGACCTGCTTGCGTGAGAGTCCCGTGTCCTTGGAGATCTGTGTCAGGACTTCCGACTTCGTCGGTGCGCCACCCTTTTTCGCCATTTTGCCCTACTCCTCGAGAATTTAGTTTGCGATACGCGGCCGCAATTTCGCCGCGTGAAAGAGAATCGGCGCGAAAAATAACACATGCGCACGCTTTGGCAAGCGCTTTCTTCTGTTCAGGTGTTGCGAAAGTGCCTTTTTTCTTAGGCTTTTTTCGCTGCACGTTCCTTGCATGCGCAGTGCGCTGTTCGGCGCGGTGTGCCTTTTGCGCTGCACGGCAGTTGCGACTTCGCGTGCGATGTCGCAGCTAAGCATGTGTTTGTGCGCAACAAGATTCGCGCCCAAAGGCGCGCGCAGCCCTGAAATTACAGTGAATTGGCGCTAGCGCAACAGGATGAGCAGCGCCTGGATCGCGATGCCCGCCCACAAGGGCGACAGGTCAAGTCCGCTGATGCCCGGAATCATGCGGCGGATCGGGCGCAGCACCGGTTCGCACACCGAGGTGAGCAGCGACTGCAGCGGCGAGTAACCGCCGGGGGCGATCATGCTCAGGAGCGCATAGAGCACGATCGCGTAGAAATAGGTCCACAGCAGCGTGCGCGCGAGCTCGGTGGCCACCGCACGCACCCACACCAGCACCGGCGGCGGCGGTATGTCGGTGAGCCAGTAGAAGCTGCCGACCTTCACCACCGCCACCAGCACCACGGCCACGACCGAGGCGGTGTCGACCTTGCCGAGCGGCGGCAACACGCGCCGCAGCGGCAGGACCAGCGGGTTGGTGAGCTTGACGATTCCCTGGCACAGCGGATTGCGGAAGTCCGCGCGCGTCAGCTGCAACAGGAGCCGTGCCAGCACCACGAACAGCGCCAGGCCGAGCAGGGTGTCCAGGATGTAGATGATCGCGCTCATGAGGTTCCTGCCGGATCTGGATCGGGTCTCAGCGTGGCCAGCTCGCGGCTGCGCGCCGCCGCCGCCGCGAGGGCCCGCTGGATGGTACCGCGAAGGTCCGCGTTCTCCATGACCCCGACTGCAGCTGCGGTTGTGCCGCCGGCGGAGGTGACCTGGGCGCGCAACTTTTCCAGGTCCGCACCCGGTGCGTGCGCGAGCAGCCCCGCGCCGTGCAGGGTGGCGGCGGCCAGGCGCTGCGCCGCATCAGCCTCCAGCCCGAGTGCCACGCCGGCATCGGCCATCAGCTGCGCGAGCAGGAAGAAGTACGCCGGGCCGCTGCCGGAGAGGGCCGTGACGGCATCCAGGTCCGCCTCCTCGTGGACCCAGACCACCTCGCCCACCGCCTGCATGACCGCCTGTGCAACGCCGCGGTGTGCTGCGCTGATGTGCGGTGGGGCATACATCCCGGTCACGCCGGCGCCAACCAGGGCGGGGCGGTTGGGCATCGCGCGCACCACCGGCAGCGCGCCGCCGGTCCACGCCTCCAGTGCCGCGACGCGCGTGCCTGCGCACACCGACAGCAGCAGCGGCCGCAGTTGCGCCAGGAGCGGCGCCAGGGGGACCAGCACCGCGGCGGCCTCCTGTGGCTTCACCGCCAGGACCACGATGCCAGCGCCGGCAACCGCCTGCGCATTGTCGAGGCTCGCCGTGATGCCGGTCTCGGCCGCCACGGCGGCACGCGCCTCGGCCAGCTGCTCGCCGACCGTGATGAGTTCGGCGCGCGTGCCGGAGCGCAGCAGCCCGCCCAGAAGCGCGCGCCCCATGTTACCGCCGCCGAGCAGCGCAATCTTCCTGACGGTCATGCGCTGATTGTACGAAGTCTCGGGCCGAACAGGACCGTACCGAGGCGCACGATGGTGGCGCCCTCGGCGATCGCGGACTCGAAGTCATCGCTCATGCCCATGGAGAGCGTGTCGAGCGCAAGGCCCCCGGCACTGAGGGCGTCCCGGTGCGCGCGCAGCTGCGCGAACCAGTAGCGCTGGCGCGCCGGGTCCGGCTCCTGCGGCGGCAGGCACATGAGCCCGCGCAGGCGCAGGCGCGGCAGCTTGGCCACCGCCGCGGCAAGGGCCGGCAACTCCCCGGGGGTGATGCCGGCCTTGCTCGCCTCGGCGGCCAGGTTCACCTGCAGGCACACCTGCAGGGGCGGCAGCTCCGGTGGGCGCTGGGCGCTCAGGCGCTCGGCGATCTTCAGCCGGTCGAGCGCGTGCGCCCAGGCGAAGGTTGCCGCGATCTCGCGGGTCTTGTTGGCCTGCAGCCGGCCGACGAAATGCCAGCTGAGCGCCCGATCCTGCAGTGCGGCAATTTTCGGCAGCGCCTCGCCGAGGTAGCTTTCGCCGAACTCGCGCACGCCGGCCGCGGCCGCCGCGGCGATCATTTCCGGGGGCTGGGCCTTGGAGACGGCGAGGAGTGTGACCGAGTGCGCACTTCGGCCGCAGGCCTGCGCCGCCCGCGCGATGCGTTCACGCACCTCGTGGATGTGCAACGGCAAATTCTGCGGACCCATTAACATATTGGACCTGTAACCCCTCCGCTATACTCACCGTGCGCGTCAGAAGCAGGCCCGCACGTCGCTTTTTCCTGCTCTTTCCGCGCATCGTTCCAGGGAGCATCCATGGCTGTCGATATCGCGCAACTCCTGGCATTCGCCGTCAAGAACAATGCCTCGGACCTGCATCTGTCCTCGGGCGTGCCACCGATGATTCGTGTCGACGGCGACATGAAGCGCATCAACATGCCGCCGCTGTCGCACAAGGAAGTGCACTCCATGGTGTACGACATCATGAACGACAAGCAGCGCAAGGCCTACGAGGAATTCTTCGAGACCGACTTCTCCTTCGAGATCCCCAAGCTGGCGCGCTTCCGCGTCAACGCCTTCAACCAGAACCGCGGCGCGGGCGCGGTGTTCCGCAACATCCCCTCGGCCATCCTGTCGCTGGATGACCTGGGGGCGCCGAAGATCTTCCGCGACCTGTGCATGCTGCCACGCGGGCTGGTGCTGGTGACCGGACCCACCGGCTCGGGCAAGTCGACGACGCTTGCGGGCATGGTCAATCATTGCAACGACAACCGCCCGGACCACATCATCACCATCGAGGACCCGATCGAGTTCGTGCACGAGTCCAAGCGCTGCCTGCTCAACCAGCGCGAGGTGCACCGCGACACCCTCGGCTTCAGCGAGGCGCTGCGCTCGGCGCTGCGCGAGGACCCCGACGTCATCCTGGTCGGTGAGATGCGTGATCTGGAGACCATCCGCCTGGCCCTCACCGCCGCCGAGACCGGCCACCTGGTGTTCGGCACCCTGCACACCAGCTCGGCCGCCAAGACCATCGACCGCATCGTCGATGTGTTCCCCGGTGAGGAAAAGGACATGGTGCGCTCGATGCTGTCCGAGTCGCTGCGCGCGGTGATCTCGCAGACCCTCATGAAGAAGAACGGCGGTGGCCGCGTGGCCGCGCACGAGATTATGATCGGCACGCCGGCGATCCGTAACCTCATCCGCGAAGGTAAGATCGCGCAGATGTACTCCTCGATCCAGACCGGCGGCGCGCAGGGCATGCAGACACTCGACCAGTGCCTGACCGAGCTCGTCGCCAAGGGTGTGGTGAGCAAGGAAGAAGCGCGCTACAAGGCGCAGAACAAGGACGCCCTGTAATCCCCAAAGGGACTGAAGAACATGGATCGCGACCAAGCCATCAAGCTGATGCAGGACCTGCTGCGCCGGGTCACCGAGAAGAAGGCCTCGGACCTGTTCATCACCGCAGGCTTCCCGCCCGCGATCAAGATCGACGGCGAGATCCGCCCGCAGAGCGAGCGCGCCCTCACCGTGGAGCAGTCCGCCACCCTGGTGCGCGCGATCATGAACGACCGCCAGACCAAGGAGTTCGACGCCACCAAGGAATGTAACTTCGCGATCGCCCCCCCGGGCATCGGCCGCTTCCGCGTCAGCGCCTTCGTGCAGCAGGCCGCCGTCGGGGCGGTCATCCGCCTCATCAACGCCAAGATCCCGACCTTCGAGGAACTCGAGCTGCCGCCCATCATGAAGGAGGTCGTGCTCTCCAAGCGCGGCCTGGTAATCATGGTCGGTGGCACCGGCTCGGGTAAGTCGACCTCCCTGGCCGCCATGGTCGGCTACCGCAACGAGAAGACCCGCGGCCACATCGTCACCATCGAGGACCCGGTCGAGTACGTGCACACCCACAAGGGCTGCGTCATCACCCACCGCGAGGTGGGCGTGGACACCGAGACCTGGCATGCCGCGCTGAAGAACACCCTGCGCCAGGCGCCGGACGTGATCCTGATCGGCGAGATCCGTGACCGCGAGACCATGGAATACGGCATCCAGTTCTCCGAGACCGGGCACCTGGTGCTGGCGACCCTGCACGCCAACAGCGCCAACCAGGCGCTCGACCGCATCATCAACTTCTTCCCCGACGAGCGGCGCGACCAGCTGCTCATGGACCTCTCGCTCAACATCCGCGCCCTGGTCTCGCAGCGGCTCATCCCGCGCGAATCCGGCGCCGGGCGCATCGCGGCGATGGAGATCATGCTCAACTCGCCGCTGATCCAGGACCTGATCTTCAAGGGCAAGGTCACCGAGATCAAGGAAGTCATGTCGCGCTCGACGCGCCTCGGCATGAAGACCTTCGACCAGGCGCTGTTCGAGCTGTACGAGACCGGCTTGATCTCCTACGAGGACGCGCTGCGCAACGCCGACTCCAAGAACGAGCTGCGCCTGCGCATCAAGCTGGAGAGCAAGCGCGAACAGAAGGCCCTGGATGACGGTGGCGCGCTGCGCATCGTCGAGGAAGAGCAGGGCCGCAGTCTGTGAATCCGGCGAAGGACCTGGCCGCCTCGGACAGCCAGCCGGGGCTGACCTCCGAGGCCGTGGCCGCCGCGGTCACCGGCCGCCACCCGACGCTCAACACCAAGCCGCTGTTCAAGCTGATGGTGGAGAAGAAGGCCTCGGACCTGTTCTTCACCCCCAACGCGCCCATCAAGATCAAGATCGAGGGGCAGATCCTGCCGGTCAACAAGCAGGTGCTCACCCCCGAGACCGTGCGCCAGACCTCCTTCGCGCTCATGACCGCCGAGCAGCGCGAGTACTTCCAGCGCGAGTGGGAGCTGGACTTCGCGGTTTCCGAGCCCGGCCTCGGGCGCTTCCGCGTCAACGTGTTCATGCAGCGCGGCTACCCGGCCATGGTGATGCGCTACATCACCGCCGACATGCCGCGCCTGGACGTGCTGGGGCTGCCGGAGATCGTCACCGAGCTCATCATGCTCAGGCGCGGCCTGATCCTGATGGTCGGCGCCACCGGCTCGGGCAAGTCGACCACGCTTGCGGCGATGATCAACTACCGCAACGAGAACTCCTCGGACCACATCGTCACCATCGAGGACCCGATCGAGTTCCTGCACACCAACAAGCGCTCCATGGTGAACCAGCGCGAGGTTGGCCTGGACACCAAGAGCTACGCGCGCGCACTACGCGGGGTGGTGCGTGCCGCACCGGACGTGATCCTGATCGGCGAGATCCGCGACAAGGAGGGCATGGAGGCGGCCATCAACCTCGCCGGCACCGGCCACCTGGTGCTGGCGACCATGCACGCCAACAACTGCGCGGAATCGATGGACCGCATCATCAACATGTTCCCGCGCGAGCAGCACAACCAGATCTTCCTCGACCTGTCGCAGTACCTGCGCGCGATCATGGCGCAGCGGCTGGTGATGGGTAAGGAGAACCGCCGCGTGGCGGCGGTTGAGGTGATGCTCAACACCCCGCACATCGGCACGCTCGTCAAGAAGGGCGACGTGGTGGCGATCAAGGAGGCGATCATCTCCAGCGGCGAGCGCGGCATCCGCAGCTTCGACGTGGCGCTGCACGAGCTGTACAAGGCCGGACGCGTCAGCCTCGAAGAGGCCCTGATCAACGCCGACTCGCGCGCCAACCTGGAAGCCAAGATCAACTTCGGCTAGAGGCGCCCCGGGGGCGCCCGCGCGCCTCCCAGCCTGCGCGGACCCGCCAGAAGCTGCACGACCCGGGTGCGCCGCGCGAACCATTGTCCAATCCGCAGTATCACGGCCGCGGCCGCGTGCTAGAGTTTTCCGCACCCGTGAATGCCGCCTCGAGGGCTATCCCAGGCGCGCCTTCCCACGGGGCGAATAACAACGAACATGGCCGATACGCCGGACTCGACGCGCACCTCCGCGCTGCTCGCACAATGGGCCGGTGGCGACCGCCAGGCACTCGATGAGCTGCTGTCGCACCTGTACCGCGACATCCATGCCATCGCGGTGCGCCACCTGCGCGATGAGCGTCGCCTGACCATCCGCCCGACCGCGCTGGTGCACGAGGTGTACCTGCGCATGGCGGGCATGAACGAGCTGCGCTGGAACGATCGCGCCCACTTCCTGTCGATGGCCGCACGCATGACCCGCCAGGCACTCGTCGACGAGGCGCGGCGCTTCCGTGCCGAGAAGAGAAGCGGCGGCGCGCAGGTCACCCTGAGCGATGAGAACCTCGGCGGCACCGACAGCGCCTTCGACGCGCTGGACGTGGATGACCTGCTCAACGAGCTGAAGGGCTTCGACGAGAGCGCCGCCGAGGTGGTCTCCCTGCGCGTCTTCGGCGGGCTGTCCGTGGAGGAGGTCGCCGAGGCGCTCGCAGTCTCGGTCGCCACCGTCAACCGGCGCTGGGCGAGCGGCAAGACCTGGCTCGCCCACGAGCTGCTGCCGGGCGCATGAGCAGCGACGCTGCGCGCGGCCGGGCCTACCGGATCTTCAGCGCCGCGCTGGATCTGCCCCCCGGGGCCCGCGCGGCGTACGTGCAGGGTGAATGCGGCGCTGATGCCGCGCTCGCCACCCACGTGCGGCGCCTGCTCGAGATATCCAGCTCCGACATCGCCGTCACCGGTGCGCTCATGAAGGGCGCGGACACCCCGCAGCCCGACCGCAGCGGCCACGAGTACGGCCACTTCCGCCTGCTCAAGTGCCTAGGCACCGGCGGCATGGGCGCGGTCTACAGCGCCGAGCGCTGCGACGGGGTGCCGCAGGCGGTGGCCGTGAAACTCTTGCGCGGCTCGATCAGCGCCGAGGGGCGCGCGCGCTTTCTCGGCGAGGCCAGGTTCCTGGCGCGCCTGGAGCACCCGGCGATCGCGCGGCTCGTCGACGTCGGCATCGGCGCGGGTGAAGGCGAAGCCTGGATCGCGATGGAGCTGGTGCGCGGGGTGCCGATCACCGAGTACTGCGCCGCGCACCGCCTGGACCTGCGCGCGCGCGTGCGCCTGCTGGAGGTGGTGATCGCCGCCGTTGCCGAAGCGCACCGCCAGCTGGTGGTGCACCGGGACATCAAGCCGAGCAACGTCCTGGTCAGCGCCGAGGGGCAGCCGAAGCTGATCGACTTCGGCATCGCCGCGGCCGTGAGCGAGGTCGGCGCGGGCGATGCCACCGACCGGTCGCGCCTGTTCACCCCGCACTACGCCGCCCCCGAACAGGTGCGCGGCGAGCCGGTGACAGTGGCCACCGACGTGTTCGGCCTGGGCGCGCTCGCCTACCGGCTCCTCGCCGGCGTCGAGCCCTACCACGAGGCGCGCAGCGCGGTGGCCTACATGCTCGCGGTGAATTCCGGGGAGGCCGCCGCGGCAAGCGAGGCGGCGCTGGCGAACGGGTCGCCGCCGCTTGCCCGCAGCCTGCGCGGCGATCTCGATGCCATCCTCGCCCGGGCGCTGGCGCGCGACCCGGCGCGCCGTTACGCCACCGCCCGGGAGCTCGAGGGGGACTTCGCGCGCTACCTGGCGAGGCTGCCGGTGCGCGCGCGCCCGCCGACGCTGCGCTACCGCCTCGGCCGCTTCGTGCGCCGCCGGGCGCTGGCGGTCACCGTGGCCTCGCTGTTCGTGGTGGCGCTGGCGGTGGGCGGCGTGATGTACGCGCGGCAGCAGCACCAGGTGGCGCAGGCACGCGAGGCCGCGGCGCGCCGCGGCGAGTTCCTGGAGAAGCTGCTGACTTCGGCGGACCCGCGCGAGGGCCGCCGCGACATCACGGTCGCGGAGCTGCTGGACTCGGCCGTCGCGGGCCTCGACCAGAGCTTAGGCGGTGAGCCCTTGATAGAGGCCTCCATGCTGGGGCTCATCGCCGAGACCAATAGCAGCCTGGGCCGTTATCCGCAGGGGCTGGCCGCAAGCCAGCGCCAGCTGGCACTGCTCGAGGCACATGCTGCCGGCGCGCTCGAGCTCGCCCGCGCGCTCACCTCGCGCGGCGAGCTGCTGCGCGCCTGGGGCCACTACCAGGAGGCGGTCCCCGTGCTGCGCCGGGCCCTGGCGCTGCTGGCGCCGCTTTCTGGCGTGGCGGTCGAGCGCGCGGCCGCGCTCACGGAACTGGGCATGGCCCTGGCCAACTCCGGCGGCGAGAAGGAGTCCGAGGCCTTGTTTCGCGAGGCGATCGCACTCGACCGCAGGCGGGGATCCGAACGGCGCGCGGCCCTTGGCAACACGCTCGACAATCTCGCGGTGCTGCTCGGCAACGAGGGGCGCTATGCGGAATCGCGCGACGCGGCGCGCGAAGCGCTGGAGATCCTGCGCGCCACGCTGCCGCCCACACATCCGGACCTGATGTCGATGGAGCAGACCTACGCGATGACCCTGCTCAACATGAAGGATCCGCAGGATGCCGAGCCGATCCAGCGCGAGATCATCAAGGCGAGCACCGCGGTGCGCGGGCCGGACCACCCGGACACGCTGGTTGCGCAGGTACAGCTGGGGGAAACGCTGACCGACCTCAAGCGCTACCCCGAGGCCCAGGCGGTGCTGCGCCCGGCAGCGTTGGCGCTCGAGCGGGTGCAGGGGCCGGACAACCGCTATACCGCCGGCGCCTGGAGCG
>DASXPL010000012.1:0-139768 GCA_036493615.1 Steroidobacteraceae bacterium | reverse complement strand
TGTTCTTGCGGCGCCGGCAGAGGATCTCGATGGTCCGCTCGACCTCCAGCTTGCGGCCGATGAGCGGGTCGATGCGTCCGTCCTGCGCGAGGCGATTGAGATTGGAGGTGTATTTCTCGAGTGCGCTGCCGCCTTCCGGATCGCGCTCCGAGTCACTGCCCTGCGCATCCTCCTTGTCGGTTTTCTCCTCGGCGATCTTCGAGAGGCCGTGAGAGATGTAGTTGACGACATCCAGACGCGTCACGTGCTGGCGATTGAGCAGGAACACCGCGTGGCTCTGCTTCTCACTGAAGATCGCCACCAGCACGTTGGAGACACCCACCTCCTTCTTGCCGCTGGACTGGACGTGGAACACCGCGCGCTGCAGCACGCGCTGGAAGCCGAGCGTCGGCTGCACCTCGCGCTCCTCGCCGTCCTCGAGCTTCGGGGTGGACTGCTCGATGTGTTCCTTCAGCTCCTGCTTGAACTTCGACAGCTCCGCGCCACAGGCGCGCAGCACCTCGCGCACCTTGGGGGTGTCGAGGATCGCCATCAGCAGATGCTCAACCGTCAGGTACTCGTGGCGCGCCTCGCGCGCCTGGTGGAACGCATCGTTCAGACAGTATTCGAGCTCGTTGGACAGCACTTAAGCGGGCCTTTCAGACTGGACTTCCAGCAGGCGGCAGGGGATTGCATGGATCCGCAGCGGCAGCAAATCAAGCCTCCTCGAGGGTGCACATGAGCGGGTGGTGGTTGTCCCGCGCGTAAGTGGTCACCTGTGCCACCTTAGTTTCCGCGATCTCGTAAGTGAAGACCCCGCAGACACCTTTGCCCTTGGTATGCACCTCAAGCATGACGCGGGTCGCATTCGGACGGTTCAGGCCGAAGAACTTTTCCAGCACATCGACGACAAACTCCATGGGCGTGTAGTCATCGTTGAGCAAAACCACCTGATACAGCGGCGGGACTTTTGTCTGCGGCTGGGCTTCTTCGACGACGACGCCGGTATCGGGACGGACCGGATGAGGATCGGGCATGGGATCTTTATAGGGGTCGCGAAACGGCAACACAAGCCCGCCAGAATGAGGAGTAGTTAGTCTTGCAGAAACAATCGCTTGAGAGCGCAAGGACAGGGCCCGTATGATGGTCCGGCCAAGACGGCGGTGAGGTCGTACGCCATGCCTCGCCGGCGCGTGAACTTGGCCTCGAGGACTATCATCAAGCCCATGCGTTTCAGCCCATGAATGCCGCCTCCTGGCTCGAGGCGCTCCCGCCGCAGGAGCGCTGGCGCCCGCTGCTGCTGAGCGAGGGCCCGCGCATCGCCACGTGGCTGCTGGCGCTGGCCCTGGGCGTGCAGGCGGCCTTTATCGTCACTGACCTTGCCGGCACGGGCCGCAAGCCGGCCGCCGCCGCGGCGGCCCCGGCGCAGCGCACCCCGCCCCTGGACGTCACCGTCATCACCAACGCGCACCTGTTCGGGGCTGCGCCGGTGCAGGAACAGGATCCCAGCCAGGCCGGACCGTCCAATATCCCGCTGGTGCTCACCGGCACCATCGCCGGTAACGACCCGCAGAACGGGCTGGCGATCCTCGGACCCACCCCGCAGGCGGTTAAGGTGTATGCAGTCGGCGACATGCTGCCCGGCAACGTGCGGCTGCACTCGGTCTACACCGACCGGGTAGTCATCGACCGCAACGGGCAGCTCGAGTCGATCGCCCTGCCCCACCAGGCAAGCGCCTCCAACGCCCCGCCGCCCTCGGCCGCCTCGTTCCAGTCCGAGAACCCGGCCCTGGAGCGCATGCGGCGCATGATCAGCGAGCAGCCGAACCTGATCGGGGACGTGATCCGTGCCAGTCCGGTCATCGACCATGGGCACATGAACGGCTTTCGCATCTACCCGGGTCGCGACCGCGCCGCTTTCACGCGTCTCGGGCTGCACCCGGCCGACCAGGTCACCGCGGTGAACGGCACGCCGTTGGATGACCGCGACCGCAGCGAGCAGATCCTGAAGACCCTGTCCAGCTCGAGCGAGGCGCACGTCACGATCATCCGCAACGGCGTGGCGCAGGAGCTCACCCTTAACATCGCGCAGGTGGCGCAGGAGGCCGAAGGGGTGGCTGCGCAGTCCCAGGCCAGCAACGCTGCCGCGGCCGCCGCGGCCGCCAACGCCAGTACCGGCAACCTTGCCGCACCGCCGCCGGATGCCCCGCCACCCCCCACTTCCCCCGAGCAGTTGCCCGGGGACAGCAGCCAGTAGCCGCGCGTGGATACGTGCCAGGAACATCGCGAATGACAGGTCTACGTTCATGGCTGCCGTGCCTGGCGGCGGTGCTGCTCACCGCCACGCTCGCCTCGGCGCAGCAGGCCCAGCAAGCGCAGGCCCAGCGCATCACGCCGAACTTCAAGGATGCCGACATCCAGCAGGTCGCCGAGGCGGTCAGCGCTGCCACCGGCAAGACCTTCATCATCGACCCGCGCGTGCGTGCGCAGGTGACGATGCTGTCCTCGACGCCGATGTCGCCCGCGGCCTTCTACGAGGCCTTCCTGTCCATTCTGCAGGTGTACGGCTTCGTCGCGGTGCCGTCGGGCACCATCACCAAGATCCTGCCCGATGCCAACGCGCGGCAGTTCCCCGCCAACGACCTGCCCGACCACGTGAGCGCCACCTCGGATGAGATGGTGACGCAGGTGCTGGACGTGAAGAACGTGAGCGCCGCGCAGCTGATCCCGATCCTGCGGCCGATGATCCCACAGTATGGGCACCTGGCCGCCTACCCGGCCTCGAACATCCTCATCATCTCCGACCACGCCTCGAACGTGAACCGCATGATGCGCATCATCCGGCGCATCGACCAGGTCGGCAGCACCGACGTCGAGATCGTGCCGTTGAGCAATGCCTCGGCCGCCGAGATCGTGCGCGTGGTGAACTCGCTCTACCAGGGGGCCAATGCCGCCGAGGGCGCCGGGGTGAAGGTGGTCGCCGATGAGCGCTCCAACAGCGTGCTGATCGGCGGCGAGCAGTCCCAGCGGCTGCGCATCCGCGCGCTGATCGCACACCTCGACACCCCGCTTGAGGCCGGCGGCGACACGCGCGTGCGCTACCTGCACTACGCGGATGCGGAGAAGATTGCGCCGAAGCTGAAGGAACAGATGAGCGGCATCGCCCAGGTCGCAGGCGCTGCCGGGGCCGGCGGCGGCGCCGCTGCCGGTGGCGGCGGCTCGGCCACCGCGGTCGCCGAGCGCAACGCCATGGTGTGGGCGGACCCGACCAACAACGCGCTGATCATCACCGCCCCGCCGAAGCTGATGCGCGCGGTGAACGACATCATCGACAAGCTCGACATCCGCCGTCCGCAGGTGCTGATCGAGGCGATCATCGCCGAGGTCGACATCGACAAGGACGCCGAGCTCGGCGTGAACTGGGCAGCGTTCTCCGACGGCAACACCATCCCGGCCGGCTCCTTCGTCAGCCCCGTGGGGGGCACCAGCATCGTCGACCTGGCCGGGGCGGTGCAGAACCCGAGCACGGTGAGCACGACCCTGCTGCAGGGCACGACGGTGGCGGTGGGACGCATCATGGGCAGCGGGGTGAACTTTGCGGCCATGATCCGCGCGATCCGCGGGGATACCAACACCAACGTCGTGGCCACGCCCTCGGCGGTGACGATGGACAACCAGGAGGCGGAGCTGAAGGTGGCGCAGGAGGTGCCGTTCGTCACCGGCCAGTACACCAACAGCAACGCCAACACCGGCACCGGTTCGGTGAACCCGTTCCAGACCATCCAGCGCGAGGAAGTGGGCACGATCCTCAAGGTCACCCCGACGATCTCACCGGAGGGCTCGGCGGTGATGATGAAGATCTCCATCGAGAGCTCGAGCATCGGCCAGAAGCCCGCCGGTGCGGTGGACCTGGTGACCAACAAGCGCACCATCACCACCAACGTGCTCATCGAGGACGGCGGCGTCGTGGTGCTCGGCGGCCTCATCGAGGACAACAGCGTCAAGGGCGAGCAGCGCGTGCCGTACCTGGGCAACATCCCGCTCATCGGCCTGCTGTTCAAGACCCGCAACGCGACCTCGACCAAGAACAACCTGATCATGTTCATCCGCCCGAAGATCCTGCGCGACCAGGCGCAGGCGGCCTATGAGACGGACCTGAAGTACAACTACATGCGCGACCAGCAGCGCAACCTCGACGGCGGCCATGACGTGCTGCCGCTGTTGCCGGGGGTCTCGCGCGGCACGCTCAACCCGCTGCCCCCGCCGCCGGCGCAGCCGGCCGAGCACGTCGCCCCGGGACAGCCGCAGCCGGCCCCCTCGGCTGCCTTCCCGGTGATCCCGCCGCCGGCCGGCGCAGCACCAGCCACGGCCCCCGGGGTGACGACGACGCCGGCCCCCGACAGCAACGCGGTGCCGGCGACGCCCAACCCGGCCACCACCCCGCCGCCCGGAAAGCCGTGAGCGCCGCGGACCCGGTCCCGGTCCTCGCAGCCCCGGGCGCCCCTGACCTGCGGCTGTCCTTCGCCTTCGCCAAGCGGCACGGGGTGATCGTGAACCGCCTGGCCGAAGGGGTGGCCGAGTGCACCTACCGCGAGACGGCGACGCCTGCGGCGCTGGCGGAGGTGCGACGCTACCTGCGCCGCCCGCTCAAGCTCGAACGGGTCTCCGAGGCACAGTTCGACGAGCGGCTGCGGCGCGCCTACGAGGCCGGCTCCGGCACGATGCAGGCGGTCGAGGGCCTGGACGATGCCACCGACCTTGCGCACCTGGCGCAGGACCTGCCCGAGCAGACCGACCTTCTGGAAAGCAACGACGATGCGCCGATCATCCGCCTGATCAATGCCGTGCTCACCCAGGCGATCAAGGAGAACGCCTCGGACATCCACGTCGAGCCGTTCGAGAACCGCCTGGTGGTGCGCTTCCGCGTCGACGGGGTGCTGCGCGAGGTGCTGCAGTCGCGCCGCGCCGTGGCCCCGCTGGTGGTCTCGCGCATCAAGGTGATGTCGCGGCTGGACATCGCCGAGAAGCGCCTGCCGCAGGACGGGCGCATCAGTCTGAAGATCGCCGGCCGCTCGGTGGACGTGCGCGTCTCGACCATCCCTTCCGGGCACGGCGAGCGGGTGGTGCTGCGTATCCTCGACAAGCAGGCCGGCAAGCTCGACCTGAATTCCCTCGGCATGGACCGGCGCACGCAGGCGGCCATGGACGAGATGATCCACAAGCCCCACGGCATCCTTCTGGTCACAGGTCCCACCGGCTCGGGCAAGACCACCACGCTGTATGCGGCCCTGGAACGCCTGAACGACAACACCCAGAACATCATGACGGTCGAGGATCCGATCGAGTACTACATCGACGGCATCGGCCAGACGCAGGTGAACACCAAGGTCGAGATGACCTTCGCGCGCGGCCTGCGCGCGATCCTGCGCCAGGACCCGGACGTGGTGCTGATCGGCGAGATCCGTGACCTGGAGACCGCGCAGATCGCCGTCCAGGCAAGCCTCACCGGACACCTGGTGCTCTCCACGCTGCACACCAACACCGCCGCCGGCGCCATCACGCGCCTGCGCGACATGGGCATCGAGCCGTTCCTGCTCTCCTCCACCCTGATCGGCGTACTGGCGCAGCGCCTGGTGCGGGTGCTCAGCCCCGACAGCAAGCAGCCCTTCATCGCCGGCGACTACGAGCGGCGCCTGCTGAACCTCGCCCAGGATGAACCCTCGCCGACCCTGTACCGCCCCGGGCGCGATGCCTCGGGCGGCTACCGCGGGCGCTCGGGGATCTACGAGCTGATCATGGTGGACGATGCCATGCGCACCATGATCCACGACGGGGCCTCGGAGCAGGAGGTCGAACGCCGCGCCCGCCTCGCCACCCCCTCGATCCGTGACGACGGCCGCGCCAAGGTGCTGCGCGGGGAAACCACGCTCGAGGAAATCCTGCGCGTGACGCGCGAGGACTAGCAGCTGGGCGCCTTCGAATACATCGCCCTGGAGGCCAGCGGGCGCGAGCGCACCGGCATCCTCGAGGGCGACACCCCGCGGCACATCCGCCAGCTGCTGCGCGAGCAGCAGCTGCTGCCGGTCTCGGTCACGGAAGTGGGGCAGAAGGAGGCCACGCGGCAGAAGGCCTTCAGCTTCGCGCGCAAGGTCTCCGCTTCGGACCTGGCGCTGTTCACCCGCCAGCTCGCCACCCTGGTGCGTGCCGGCCTGCCGCTCGAGGAGGCGCTGTCCGCGGTCTCGCAGCAGACCGAGAAGCCGCGCGTGCAGAGCATCGTGGTCGGGGTGCGCGCCAAGGTGATGGAGGGCCACACGCTGGCGGATGGCTTTGCCGAGTTCCCGCGCATCTTCCCGGAGATCTACCGTGCCACGGTCTCGGCCGGCGAGCAGGCCGGGCACCTGGACAACGTGCTGGAGCGCCTGGCCGACTACACCGAGAGCCGCGAGCAGATCCGCCAGAACGTCTTGGCCGCCATGCTCTACCCGATCGTGCTCACCATCATGTGCTTTGCGATCGTCGCCGGCCTGCTGGTGTTCGTGGTGCCCAAGGTGGTCTCGGTGTTCGAATCGAGCAAGGCCAAGCTGCCCCTGATCACCCGGGCCCTGATCGGCACCAGCGACTTCCTGCGGGTATACGGGATCTACCTCGTGATCGCGGCGATCATCGGCATCTGGGCGTTCCGGCGCTGGCAGAAGGACCCGGCCGCCAAACGCCGCTTCCAGCTGTTCCAGCTGCGCGTGCCGGTGCTGGGCAAGCTGCTGCGCGGGTTCAACACCGCCCGCTTCACGCGCACCTTCAGCATCCTCTCCGGCAGTGCCGTGCCGGTGCTGGAGGCACTGCGCATCTCCGGGGAGGTGGTGACGAACCTGCCGATGCGCGATGCGGTCAACGAGGCCTCCGCGCGGGTGCGCGAGGGTGCCCCGATCGGCCGCTCGCTCGCCGTCAGCCGCCTGTTCCCGCCGATGACCATTCACCTGATCTCCAGCGGCGAGTCCAGCGGGCAGCTGGAGCAGATGCTCGAGCGGGCCGCGATCAGTCAGGAGCGCGAGCTGGACGCCCTGCTGGCGGCCATGATGGGTCTCCTGGGACCCGCCCTGATCGTGCTCATGGGCCTGTTCGTCATGGGGATCGTGTTTGCGATGCTGCTGCCGATCTTCGAGATGAACAACCTCATCCACTGACAACTGGGGGGGGGTCCGCCGACCCAAAGCGCGGCGGTTGCGGGCGCGCTTCACAAACCTGCGCTGACCCGTTGCAGTTGTCACGCAATCTGATATTTACTTCGCCGACGACTTCTCAGCGGACTGACACCGCATGAGCGAGAAACCGGAAGACGACGAATTCGACGACGAGGAAGACGACGAGCCGGTCGCCGAGGACGGGGACGTCGACCTCGATCAGGTAACCAAGGACCTTGACCTTGCCAAGCGCCGGGGTGCGAAAGCCGGCGATCCGGCCTGGCGTCGCCTCGAGAAAATTTTCGAGGAAAAACACACGGCCGAGCTCACCAGCGACTTTGAGGACTACGAGATCGACCTGCCCGGGGAGCCGCGCAGGCCGCCCCGCAAGCCGCGCGCCGGCTGAGCGGCCGCGGCGGTCAGTGAAAATCCCGCGAGCGGGTCAGTAAGTCCCCCAGCAGCGCCGAGCGGTCGATGAGCCGGTGCGCGATCAGGTGGCACACCCCCTCCTGCTGCTGCAGTTCCCCGTGCACCTCCAGCAGGCGCGACTCGAGCAGCGCCGGGCGCTGCTCCCGGCCGATGCGCTCCCAGACGATGACGTTCACCTGGCCGCTCTCGTCCTCCAGGGTAAGAAAGGTGACCCCGCTGGCAGTCCCGGGGCGCTGGCGCATGAGTACGATGCCGGCGGTGCGCACCCTGGAGCCGTTGGCCGCCGCCTTGAGCTCCCGCGCCGGCAGCAGCGCCGCGGCGGCCAGCCGCGGACGCAGCAGGGCGAGCGGATGCCGGCCGAGGGTGAGCCCGAGGGCGGCGTAGTCGGCGACGATCCCCTGGCCTTCCGTGGGCAGGGGCAACAGCGGTCGCCCCTCTCTGGCGAGCGTGCCCGCGGTGTCGGCGAAGCGCAGCGGCAGCTCGCGCTCGGTGCCGGCGACTTCCCAGAAGGCCAGGTGCCGGTTGCCGCTCAGGGATGCAAAGGCACCCGCCGCGGCCAAGGCCTCCAGATCGTCGCGATGGAGGCCGGCGCGCGCGCTCAGGTCCTGCACGCTCGCGAAGGCCCGCGCGGCGCGCGCGGCGCGCAGGCGCTGCACGCCCGCCGCGGTGAGGGACTTCACCAGGCGCAGTCCCAGGCGCAGCACCGGCTCGCCATCCTCGCCCCGCTCCAGTGTTGAATCCCACTCACTCACGCAGGCATCCACCGCACGCACCTCGACGCCGTGGGCGCGCGCATCGCGCACCAGCTGCGCCGGGGCATAGAAGCCCATCGGCTGGGAGTTCAGCAGCGCACAGCAGAAGGCGGCCGGTTCGTAGTGCTTCAGCCACGCCGAGTCGTACACCAGCAGGGCGAAGCTCAGCGCATGACTTTCAGGAAAGCCGTAGTCCCCGAAACCGAGCATCTGCCGGTAGATGCGCTCGGCGAACTCGGCCGGGTAGCCCTTCTGTGCCATGCCCACCAGCAGGCGTTCGCGGAATGCATCGAGCCCGCCGGTGCGCTTCCAGGCACCCATCGCCCGGCGCAGCGCATCCGCCTCCCCGGGCGTAAAGCCTGCGGCCACGATCGCGATCTGCATCACCTGCTCCTGGAACAGCGGCACGCCTAAGGTGCGGTGCAGGACCTCGCGCACTTCCTCGCCCGGGTACTCCACTTGCTCCTGTCCCATGCGCCGGCGCAGGTACGGGTGCACCATGTCCCCCTGGATGGGACCGGGGCGCACGATCGCCACCTCGATGACGAGGTCGTAGTAACAGCGCGGCTTCAGGCGCGGCAGCATCGCCATCTGCGCTCGCGACTCGATCTGGAACACCCCGACGGTGTCGGCCGCACAGATCATGTCGTACACCCTGGGGTCCTCGGCCGTAAGGGTGCCGAGCGAGTGGCTTGTGCCACGGTAGGCGTTGACCAGGTCGAACGCGCGCCGCAGCGCGGAGAGCATCCCCAGCGCCAGCAGGTCAACCTTGAGGAGGCCTAAGTCATTCAGGTCATCCTTGTCCCACTGCACCACGGTGCGCTCGGGCATGGCCGCGTTCTCGACCGGCACCAGGTCCTCGAGCAGGCCTGCGGCAATCACGAAGCCGCCGACGTGCTGCGACAGGTGGCGCGGGAACCCCGGGTGCGCCACCAGTTCCTGGGCCAGCGGCAGCAGGCGCCTGAGCCAGGGCGCGCTGATATCAAAGCCGGCCGCGCGCATGCGCTCGCTCATCGCCGCACTGCCGTCCCACCACTGCATGACCTTGGCCAGCTTGCCGCTTTCGGCCACGCTCAGGCCAAACACCTTGCCGAGGTCGCGCAGCGCGCTGCGCGGGCGGTACATGATGACCGTGGCGGCAAGCGCCGCCCGCTCGCGCCCGTACTTGGCATACACGTACTGCAGCACCTCCTCGCGCCGCTCGTGCTCGAAGTCGATGTCGATGTCCGGCGGCTCGTTGCGCTCCTTGGAGATGAAGCGCTCGAAGAGCAGCGCGGCGCCGCGCTGCGGATCGACCGAGGTGATCCCTAAGCAGTAGCACACGCGCGAGTTGGCGGCCGAGCCGCGGCCCTGGCACAGGATGGCGCGGCTGCGTGCCCAGGCGACGATGTCGTGCACGGTGAGGAAGTACGCCTCGTAGCTGAGCTCGGCGATGAGCGCCAGCTCGTGCTCCAGGGCACGGCGTTCGCCCGCGGGCACCCCCGCGGGCCAGCGCCAGCGGGCACCGGCCTCGGTGAGCTCGCGCAGGTACGAGGCGGCGGTGTGGCCGGGCGGCACCAGCTCGCGCGGGTACTCGTAGCGCAGCTCATCGAGGCTGAAGTGGCAGGCCTCGGCCACGCGCACGCTCTCGGCCAGGAGCTCTTGCGGGTACAGCCGCTCCAGGCGCTGCGGCTCGCGCAGGTAGCGCTCCCCATTCGGATACAGCCGCGCGCCGGCCGCAGCCACCGGCACGCCACAGCGGATCGCGGTGAGGGCATCCTGCAGGGGCCGCCGCGCGCGCACGTGCATGTGCACGTCCCCACAGGCCACCAGCGCCACCCGGTGCTGCGCACCGAGGCGGGTGAGCTCACGCAGGCGCGCGGCATCGCCGCCCTCGCGCAGCAGCTCGGCGGCAAGCCGCAGCCGCTGCCCGAAGCGTGCCACCAGCCACTGCGCCTCCTCAGCCTGGACCACCCGGCCCGGCAGCCACAGGATGAAGCACTCGCTCAAGGCTGCGTCCCCAAGGTCGGCGCGGCTCAGGCGGTATTCACCCTTCACCGCCGCGCGACGGGCGCGGGTGATCAGCCGGCACAGCTGCGCGTAGCCCTGGCGGTTGATGGCGAGCGCTGCGAACTTAAGCCCGCAGGTGAGGCGGAACTCCGCCCCGATGAGCAGCTTCAGGGGCTGTTCCCTGGCGGCCATGTGCGCGCGCACCACGCCTGCCACCGAGCACTCATCTGTCAGGGCAAGCGCGCGATACCCCAAGGCTACGGCCTGGTGTACCAGCTCGTGCGGATGGGAAGCCCCGCGCAGGAAGGTGAAGTTCGACAGGCAGTGCAGCTCCGCGTAGGCCGGGGCGGCGGCAGCGGCGGCGCCCGCGTTCACCCGAAAATGCCGTGCAGGAACCAGCCGTGCGGGGCGTGGCGCTCGCGGAACACCCACAGCCGCACCCCGTGCGCATCGCAGGCGGTGTAGTAGTCGCGGGCGATGTCGCCTCCGTCCCACCAGCCGCTCTCGATGCGCTCCGGCTCGCTGAGCAGCGTGAGTGCCCCGTCGCGCTGCGGCTGGCCGGCGCGCACCTCCAGGGGCTGCGGCTGCGGGAGCAGCCACAGCGGGCGTGGCCCGGATGACATCTGCACGGGGGCAGTGCCGGCAGGTGCGCTGACTGCCGGTGGTGTACTTCGCGCCCAGGTGCGCTCGGGACGGTGGCCGGCAAGCACGGTGAGGCCATGCAGCGCGTCCTCGCCTAAGCGGGCACGCAGGCGTTCGATGAGCTCATGTGCCTCGCTGCCGGGGCTGCCGCCGTGCTCACCGGGTTGCCACAGCGCCTGTGCCCGAGAAGCCCGGGGCAGCAGCGTCACCGCGCGCAGCTCCAGCGCACGCACCGGCCCGGGCAGCACGATAGTCTCCAGCCGCACGCGCAGCAGCGCTGCCAGCTGTGCGGCCGCACCGCCCGGGGCTGCCAGGTTAAGCACACAGCACGTCGCTGGTGCCTCCCGGTGCAGCAGATGGCATTCCAGCTGCATCACCCCGCTCGCGCGTGCACGCAGGAACTGTTCCAGCTCCTGAAGCAGCGGCATGAACGCATTGAGCAGCCACTCGTGATTGGTCAGCTCGCACGACAGTTCACGCCGGCGGCGGAAGCGCTCGCGGGGCTGGAAGAGGCGGCGCACCACCCGGGTGCTTGCGGTGAGCGCATCGAGGCTGGCGAGCTGGCCGGCCCCGAAGCGCCGGGCGAAGCCGGCGCGTGGCAGACGCAATGCCGCACCCACGGTGCGCACGCCGGTGCGCGCCAGGCGCTCCACGAGCGGTTGCGGCCAGCGCAATACGCTCAGGGGCAGTGAAGACAGCTGCCCGGTCAGCTGTGCATGGCTGAGCACGGTGAGGGATCTGCCGGCACGTGCGGCCGCAAGCGCCGCAAGCGGGGTCGGTGCGAAGGACAGCACCGCAGGCTGTGCAAGATCCGCGCAGGCTGCCAGCAGCCTGCGCCGCGTGCCTTCCACGCCGGCGAACAAGTGCAGGCTGCCGCGCACCTCCAGCACCACCCCGTCGGGAGGTTCAAGGCTCACCCGCGGGGTAAAGCCCTGCAGCACCGCAGCCAGGCTGCGCAGTTTTTCCTCGTTCGCAAGGTCGGGCAGGTGCAGCCCCGCCCACAGTTCGCCGCCAGCCTGCGCGGCAGCGGCTGCCGGTTCGAGGGCGGCCAGCCGCGGGGTGCTTGCGGGAAGGACTGGCTCGGCCGGCACCTGCAGCGGTGCTGGTGAGGAGTGCACGGACTTAAGACTCATACGATAGCGTCCGCATCCGGATGGGCCAGCTGCACCACCGCGTGCGTGGAGCCGCGGCCCTTGAGGAAACTGATGCGCAGCGATGCAGCGCTGGCCTCCAGTCCCAGGCGCAGCACCGCAGCCGAAGGCTCACGCGCGGCGCGGCGCGGCCGGAACAACACCCCGAGCGTGCGGCCGCGCTCGGCGGCGAGCTGCAGGCGGCGCAGGTCCTTCGGCTGTGGCTGCCGTGCCCAGGCGAGCGCGGTATCGCAGGCACCCGAGCCGAGCACCTGGCCAAAGGCCCACAGGGGGTACCCGCCGCCGACGACGGCCACCCGATCGAGCACCACCCCGCGTGCAGCCAGGGCCGGGGCAAAGGGCATCAGTGGAGGGGCGACCCACACGCACCAGCGGGCGGAAGGTGCGCCCGTGAGGGCGGCCAGCACGGGCACGAGCAAGGACAGCTCACCGCTGCCGAAGCGGCCGATGAGGATCTCGATCAGCCCGCTGCGGGGCCAGCCTCCGCCGGGGAGCTGTTCGTCGAGGGCTGCGAAGCCTGAGGGCAGGACTTCGAGCTTCGCGGCGCTGCGGCCACGCCAGATAGCCGGGTGCTCGAGTAAACGAGCCAGTTTTGGATCACCCATGCCGGCTGCTTGATCAGGTCAGGACCTCTTGAGGAAGTGCGTGTTTAGGCACGCCCGTGAGCTTCACATCAGCCCGGTGGAACGTCCGCGGCGCACCACGCCCACGACGATGCCCTCGATAAGCAGCGGCTCTTCCTTCAGGTCCACGCGGATCGGTTCGAAGGCAGTGTTCTCCGGCATCAGCCACACGACCGAGCCTTCCTGGCGGTAACGCTTCACCGTGACTTCGTTCTCCAGCCGCGCCACCACGATCTGTCGGCTGCGCACTTCCGAGGTGCGATGCACCGCCACCAGGTCCCCATCGAGGATCCCTGCGTCCTTCATGCTCATGCCGACGACCTTCAGGAGGTAGTGTGGCCGGGGCTGGAACAGGCCCGGGTCGATCTGCAACCGCGACTCGAAGTTCTCCTCAGCAAAGATCGGGCGGCCGGCGGCCACCCGGCCGATGAGCGGCAGTCCGATCTGCTCGCGCATGGTGTCCTTCAGCTGGATCCCCCGGGAGGTCCCCGGCACCAGGGCGATGACGCCCTTGCGGGCGAGCGCCCGCAGGTGCTCCTCGGCGGCATTGGCCGAGCGGAACCCCAGCTCGTGGGCGATCTCTGCCCGAGTCGGGGGCATGCCGGTCTCGCCGATGAAGCGCTGGATGAGCCTCAGGATCTGGGTCTGGCGGGGAGTCAGGTCGGACATGGTACGCACGCCTGTCTATTTATACAGTAACTGTGATTATATCCAGATTGGGCCGCACGGCAAGGGAAACGTCAGTCCCCTTCGGAGGTTTTTGCCGAAAGCGATTTCTTGCCTGTCGCACCGGCGCCCCTCACGCTCATCGGCTCGCACTGCACTGCAACTGAAATATCCCAAGCTCGACCGCAGCCTTTCGCGGCAGCGCCGGCCAACCAACTCTTACCGCGCGCCGCACTCACATTCTTGCAAGCATCTGCGCAAGCAACAGTGTGAAAAAAACACATGCGGCGAACACACATGGCGCGCGATGAAGATTCAGCGCTTTAAATGTCTTCTCACCCCTGCTAACGTGTCGCGACGCGAAGACAAGTTGCTGTTTGGAGTTGCATTTCCACGGCAAATTTGATGCAGTTGCGTGCGGCGAACGACGGCGGAACTTGCCCACCGGAGTCGCTTCTGTTTCAGGACTCCCGAATCAACAAACCCAAAGGGGACGTTTATGAAGTGCGCGAGTGTTGTAAAGGCGGCTGCTGCCGTTGCGATCGTTGTTGGTCTGGCTGGCTGCGTGGATCTGAAGCCCCTGCAGGCTCAGGTCGATGATCTGAAGTCGCAGGTTGCTGCGCTGAAGACCGACACGGCAGGTGCGAAGAGCGCCGCTGATTCCGCCAGCAGCGCTGCTGCTTCGGCCGGTCAAGCCGCCAGCGGTGCCCAGAGCACTGCCAACCAGGCCCTGGCGGCTGCCCATGCCAGCCAGTCGTGCTGTGATGCGACGAACGAGAAGATCGACCGGATGTTCAAGCACTCCGTCTCGAAGTAATCGACAGCTTTTACTGTTGATCGAAACGCCGGGCAGCTGCCCGGCGTTTTTTTGGCGGGGACCGGGTGGGCTTCAGTAACGGACCAGAGCCGAACCCCAGGTAAAGCCGCCGCCGAAGGCCTCCAGCAGTAGCAGCTCGCCGCGTTTGATGCGCCCGTCGCGTACCCCGACATCCAGGGCCAGCGGCACCGAGGCGGCCGAGGTATTGCCGTGGTCCTGTACGGTGACTATCACCCGCTCCATCGGCAGGCCGAGCTTCTCGGCGGTGGCCTGCACGATGCGGATGTTGGCCTGGTGGGGCACCAGCCAGTCGAGCGCCGAGCGCTCCAGGGCGTTGGCGGCGAGGGTCTCGTCGACCACGCTGCCGAGCTTCTGCACGGCGAGCTTGAAGACCTCCTTGCCGGACATCTTGATGACCAGCTTCTCCCCGAAGCCGGTGGAAACCCCGCCGGCGCAGTAGAGCATGTCGTGGTAGCGGCCATCCGCGTGCAGGTGGGTCGAGAGGATGCCGGGGGTCGCGCTCGGCTCCAGCACCACCGCCCCCGCCCCGTCGGCAAAGAGGATCGCCGTGCCGCGGTCCTGCCAGTCGGTCATGCGCGAGAGCGTCTCGGACCCGATTACCAGCGCGCGCTTGGCTTCCCCGCAGCGCACGTACTTGTCGGCGATCGACAGTGCGTACATGAAGCCGGCGCAGGCGGTCTCGAGGCTGAACGCCGGCACGCCCAGGCAGCCGAGGCGCTTTTGCAGCAGCACCCCGCAGTTGGGAAACACCAGGTCCGGGGTCGTCGTGCCGAAGGCGATGAAGTCGATCTGCTCCGGCTTAAGGCCCGCCGCCTCGATGGCGCGCCGGGCGGCGTGTTCGGCCAGGTCCACCGTGGTCTCGCCATCAGCGGCGATGTGCCGGCGCTCGATGCCGGTGCGCGCACGGATCCACTCATCGGTGGTATCGATCATCTTCTCCAGCTCGGCGTTGGTCATCACCCGCTTGGGCAGGTACGAGCCGGTGCCGGAGATTCGCGAATAGATCAACTGTGCATCCCCTGTGCATGCATTGCCTGGGCGATGTGCGCGGTGAGCCCGCGCCGGGCGGCCAGGCTCGCCGTGGCGATCGCGCGCGCGAAGGCCACACCATCAGCTCGACCGTGGCTTTTTACCACGATCCCGCCAAGCCCCACCATGCACGCGCCGTTGTAGCGGCGCGGGTCAAGGCCGGCAGCGGCCCGGCGCAGCACCGGGCGGGCGATGAGTCCTGCCAGGCGGGCGAGCAGGCTGGACTGGAACTCCTGGCGCATGCGAGCGGCGATCAGTCCGGCCACCCCCTCCATGGACTTCAGGGCGACATTGCCGGTAAAGCCGTCGGTCACCACCACGTCCACCTCGCCGGAAAAGATGTCGTCGCCCTCGACAAAGCCCAGGTAGTTGAGGGCACTGCCCTGCAGCAGCGCGTGGGCCTCCTGCACGATCTCGTGGCCCTTCATGTCCTCCTCGCCGATGTTGAGCAGTCCGATGCGCGGGCGGGTAACGCCATAGACGTCGCGAGCGATGATGTCGCCCATGGCCGCGAACTGCTGCAGCTGCACGGCGGTCGCCTTGGTGTTGGCACCCAGGTCGAGCATCTGGGTAAGTCCATGGGCGGAGGGCAGTGCGGAGATGATGGCGGCGCGCTCGACCCCGGGGACGGTCCTGAGCACGAAGTGCGCGATTGCAGTCAGCGCCCCGGTATTGCCGGCGCTCACTGCCGCTGCGGCGCGGCCCTGGTGCACCAGGTCGACCGCCACCCGCATCGAGGAATCCTTCTTGCGGCGGATCGCCTCGCGCGGCTTCTCGTCCATCGAGACCACCTGGGTGGCGCCGACGATCTCGGTGCGCGCCCGCGCGGCGGCGGGGAAGGACTGCAGGGCAGTGTTGAGCAGCGCCACATCGCCCACCAGCAGCAGGCGCAGCTCGGGGTCGTCGGCCAGGGCAGTGCGTGCCCCGGCAACGTACTCGTGCGGCTCGTGGTCGCCGCTCATCACGTCGATCGCGATCGGCAGCACGGCCAACCTTTCTAGGTCGCGGACGGACCGGACCTCAAGGTGTTATTCCTTGTCTTCGGTCTCGGCGGGTTTCTCGATCACGCGCTTGCCGCGGTAGAAACCGTCCGGCGTGATGCGGTGGCGCAGGTGGGTCTCGCCCGACTGCGGATCGATCGACAATGCAGGCTTCGACAGCCCGTCGTGCGAGCGGTGCATTCCGCGTCGCGAGGGGGTCTTGCGGCTTTTCTGAACGGGCATGGGTCAGTTCCTCACTCGAAATTCACAAATTCTGTTCAGTCACGTTTCAACAACTGCGCCAGCTGCGCAAACGGGGTCTGCGTCACCGGCGCGGGCTCATCCTCCACCGCCGGTGCACCGGCGGCGCAGGTGCTGCCGGCTGCGTGCAGGGGCACGATCGGCAGGGCGAGCGCCAACTCCTCCGTGATGAGTTCCGCGATGCTGATGCGCCCGCCCGGGGCGAGCATCGGCTCCAGATCCTCGGGCACCCGGGCGGCATCTGCCTCCGAGCCGACCAGCGCGACGCGCACCTGCGAGTCCACCGCAATCTCCATCGGCTGCATGCAGCGCTGGCATTGCAGGCTCACCCGGCCCTGCATCGCAAGCTCCGCCACTGCCAGGCCGCGCACGCGCCTGAAGTGCGCGCTCCCGTGCACCTCTCCGCCCACCCCGCCGCGCAGACCCGGCAGCTTCGGAAGCGGCACCGCGAAGGTGACCTCCTCGGCAGCCTCGGCTAGGCGGTCGACCTCCAGCGGCTTCGACCAGGGCGGCGTCATGGGGCGCGTATAATAGGTAGCGGGTCTGCCCAAGTCAAAGCCCGCTTTGCCTGTAACCCTTTGTTTCTCGAAGATGATTCGGGTGCTTCCATGAGTCCCCCGCCGCCCGTGCTGCTCGCCTCGACCTCACGTTACCGCGCGCAGCTTCTGCAGCGCCTCGGCGTGAGCTTCGAAGCCCTCGCACCCGGGGTCGCCGAGGATGCCAGGGCGGGCGAGCTGCCCGTCGACCGGGCACGGCGCCTGGCACTGGCCAAGGCGCAGGCCATCGCCAGGGCGCACCCGGAGGCGCTGGTGATCGGCAGCGATCAGGTCGCCGCCTGCCAGGGACGGGTCCTGGACAAGCCCGGCAATGCCGCCCGCGCCTTCAGCCAGCTGGCTTCCCTGAGCGCCCAGCGGGCGCACTTTTATACCGCCTGTGCAGTGGTGGGTGCCGGCCTGCCGCTGCCCCTGGTGCACGTGGACACCACCACCGTGAACTTCCGGCCGCTGAGCACTGCGGAGATCGAACGCTACGTGGGGCGCGAGCAGCCCTTTGACTGTGCCGGCAGCTTCAAGGTTGAGGCCCTCGGGGTTGCCCTCTTCGAGAGCATCGAGAACCTGGACCCCACCGCCCTCATCGGGCTGCCGCTCATCTGGCTCGCGGGCGCGCTGCGCGGTGCCGGCTGCCTGCTGCCTTAGCAGCGGGCGCGCCCGCCCTGCGCTGCCCGGTGCGCTCGGGCTTGCGCATGGTCGTGAGGCGGTCGATCACCGCGCCCAGCTCAGGCGGCAGGGGCGTATTGATGCTGAAGTGACCGCCTTCCGGCCAGTCGAAGCTCACACTGTGGGCGTGCAGGAACATGCGCCTGAGGCCCAGCTCGCGCAGCGACTCGTTGAAGGCCTGGTCGCCGTACTTCTCGTCCCCGGCGACCGGATGGCCGGCGTGCGCGGCATGTACACGGATCTGGTGCGTGCGCCCGGTCTCGAGGTGCACCTCCAGCAAGGTGGCAATGCGACCGAAGAACTCCACCGGACGGAAGCGGCTCACCGAGGGCTTGCCCCCTTCAGCCACCTTCACCGTGCGCTCCCCGCCGACGCGGGTATCGGTGCGCAGCGGCGCATCGATGCGCTTGTCTCCCAGATCCCACGGGCCCTTCACCAACACCAGGTAGCGCTTCTCGAAGCCATCCTCGCGCAAGAGCGCGTGCAGGCTGCGCAGCGTGCTGCCGCGCTTGGCGATCAGCAGGCAGCCGCTGGTGTCGCGGTCCAGGCGGTGCACGAGCTCGAGAGTCTCATCCGGGCGCAGGGCGCGCAGCGTCTCGATGACACCGAAGCTCACCCCGCTGCCACCGTGCACGGCGACCCCGGCCGGCTTGTCGATCACCAGCAGCCGCTCGTCCTCGTGGATGACCGCGCCTGCGATGCGCTCGTTCAGCGCCCCCGAGGGCCGCGCGGCCTTAGGCTCCGGCGGCGCCAGGTTCACCGGCGGCACGCGCACCTTGTCGGCCAGCACCAGGCGCGTCTGCGGGCTGGCCCGCTTGCCGTTCACCCGCACCTCACCCTTCCTGATGATGCGAAAGACGCGGCTGCGCGGCAGGCCGCCCAAGCGCCTGTGGAGGTAGTTGTCCAGGCGCTGCCCGGCCTCCTCCTCGGTCACCTCGAAGTGCTGCACTCCGGGGCGGATCTGGGGGGATGACTGCTCTTCCAAGGGACCTTCCGCGTAAGGCATTGTTTCTACAACGCTCTGTCGAGTATACTCCGCGGGTGACCCCCCTTGTGGGGGCACGGCAGTGGTAGCGGTTTAGGCCGCCACCCGTTTAGTTGGACCTCTTGAATCGAGGCCATCGCATTGGGCCGCCAAGGTCGCGCCGGCTGCGTCGAATGAGACTTCCGCAGTCAAGCGTCATCGGTCGAGTTCACCGAAGGTTTCATTTCCAGACCGCCCCTTGAGGCGGTCCATCAACGTGAATAACGAGATCACCTCTCATTCGCTAGATTTGAACCTTCGCTGCCGCGGACACGAAGTCCTGCGGCCTCCCACCGTTTGCTTGCCGGCCCCTTACCGCACAGTAGGGGCACATGAAGAGAATGCTAGTGAATGCAACTCAGGAAGAAGAGTTGCGAGTGGCTCTGGTTGATGGACAGAAACTGTTTGACCTGAGTATCGATTTACCTTCCCGCGAACAGAAAAAAGCCAACGTCTATAAAGCCCGGATCTCACGCGTCGAGCCCTCGCTCGAAGCGTGTTTCGTCGATTACGGCGCCGAGCGCCACGGCTTCCTGCCGCTGAAGGAAGTCTCCAAGGAATACTTCCGCCAGTCCGCCCAGGGCGGACGCGGCAACATCCGCGAGCTGCTCTCCGAGGGGCAGGAACTCGTGGTCCAGGTCGAGAAGGAAGAGCGCGGCACCAAGGGTGCGGCGCTGACCACCTTCATCAGCCTCGCCGGGCGCTTCCTGGTGCTCATGCCCAACAGCCCGCGCGCCGGCGGGGTCTCGCGCCGCATCGAGGGCGAGGACCGCGACCAGATGCGTGAGGTCATGGCCCAGCTGAAGATCCCGGACGGCATGGGCGCGATCGTGCGTACCGCAGGGGTCGGGCGCTCCGTCGAGGAGCTGCAGTGGGACCTGGACAACCTCAAGGTCCAGTGGGACCAGATCGATGTGGCCGGCAAGGACCGCCCCGCCCCCTTCCTGGTGTTCCGCGAGTCCGATGCCGTCACGCGCGCCATGCGCGACTACCTCTCGGATGACATCGGCGAGGTGCTGGTCGATGACCAGGGCGCCTTCCAGAAGGCCCAGGAGTACATGCAGCGCTTCATGCCGCCCGAGTCGCAGAAGCGGCTGAAGATGTACACCGACGACATCCCGCTGTTCACCCGCTTCCAGATCGAGAGCCAGATCGAGTCCGCCTACGCGCACAAGGTCTCCCTGCCCTCCGGCGGCAGCATCGTCATCGACTACACCGAGGCACTGGTGTCCATCGACATCAACTCCGCGCGCGCCACGCGCGGCAGCGACATCGAGACCACCGCCACCAATACCAACCTCGAGGCGGCGGACGAGATCGCCCGGCAGCTGCGCATCCGTGACATCGGCGGCCTGATCGTCATTGACTTCATCGACATGGAATCGACCAAGAACCAGCGCGACGTCGAGGACCGGCTGCGCGATGCGATGAAGATGGATCGCGCCCGCATCCAGATCGGACGCCTGTCGCGCTTCGGCCTGCTGGAGATGTCGCGGCAGCGCCTGCGTCCCTCGCTCGATGACACCAGCCAGGTCGTGTGCCCGCGCTGCGTGGGGATCGGCAGCATCCGCAGCGTCGAGTCGATGACGCTCGCCGTACTGCGCCTGATCGGCGAGGAACTGCGCAAGGACCGCACCGCGCGGGTTATCGCGCAGGTCCCGGTGCCGGTGGCCACCTACCTCATCAACGAGAAGCGCGAATGGCTGCGCCAGCTGGAGACCAGGAGTTCGACCGAACTGTTCATCGTCCCGAACGAAAACCTGCAGACCCCGGATTACACGATCCGGCGCGTGCGCGAGGACGAGATGGAGATGCCGGAGAACAGGCAGGCGACCTACCGGATGCCCACCCAGACCGAGGTGGCGGAGCCGGGCGCATTGAAGGCCGTGAACCCGCACCTCGAGGCCCCCGCGGTTGCGACTCTTCTGCCGACGACCTCCGCACCGAGCGCAGTGCCGGCGGCCGCCCCTGCGGCGCCCCCAGCCGCGCCCGTCGCCGTCAACGGCGGGGGCTTCTGGGCGCGTTTCAGGAAGCTGCTCGCCGGCGAGCCTGCGCCGGTGGCCGCAGAGCCGGCCGCCGCGGCCAGCAGCACGGCCGCTGGCGAGCCGCGCCGTGACGAGCATCGTCGTCAGGACGGACGGCGTGACCGCGGGCGCTCTTCCTCGCGCTATGCCGAAGGCGCACGCCGCGACCGCGGCGACGGCCGGCGCAGTGGCGGCGCGGACCGCGACCGCAGCCGTGATGGCCGCGACCGCGACCGCAATCGCGACGGCGGGCGCCGTCCGGAGCGCAGCGCTGAGCGCTCCGAACGCGGTGGTGAGCGCACGCACGGCTCGCGCCATGAGGGCGGCGGACGTGACCAGTCGGCGCGTGACCCGTCTGCCCGACCGCAGACGCCACGTGACCCCGGTCCACGTGAGCAGGGTCCGCGCGATCAGCAACCGCTGCCGAACGACCAGGTGGCGCAGGAAGCCGCAGGTCCTGCGGACCCCGACGGCAACGTGGCGCAGCCCACCGGCAACACCGGCGGTGAGCGCAGTGGCCGGGGCCGTCGTGGCCGGCGTCGCGGTCGCCGCGGCGGCGGTGGCTCACGTCAGGGCCCGGGAATGCCGGCTGCCGAAGGCGGCGAGCAGGCTGGCGGGCCCGGCGCAGAGTCGGGCGGCTATGAGAACAACGGTTCGCCGGCAGACGCACCCTCGCCCGGTGAGGGCGAGTCGGCGGCACCGCGTGACTATCACGCCGAGCCGCGTGAATCCTCGCAGACGCACCTGCCGCTGGCGCACTTCGAGCCGACGCCGCGGCCGGAATCTGCCGGCGGCGAGGCCAAACCCTACGTGGTGTGGTCCTCCGCTTCCACGGACCGCGATCCGGGAAGAAGCGACCAGGAATAAACTCGCCGGATCAGGCTGCGCGGGCACCGCGGCGCAAGTACGCCAGCAGTCCCCGCGCGGCCGCTTCCGTCAGATCCAACACGTCCTCGAAGCCGTTCGGTCCGCCGTAGTACGGGTCGGGCACCTCGCGGCGCCCCTGCTCGGGGGCGAACTCCAGGAACAGCTTCAGGCGCGTTTGGGTTGCCACGGGCGCCCGCTTGCGCAGCACGGCGAGATTGTCATTGTCCATCGCCAGGATGAGGTCGAACGCGGAGAAGTCCTCCGCTGTGATCACGCGCGCCCGCAGGCCCGCGAGCGCATAACCGCGCCGCGCGGCGGCGGCCACGGTGCGCGCATCCGGCGCGGAGCCGGCGTGGTAGGCGGCCGTGCCGGCCGAGTCCAGTTCCAGGGGCAGTTCCGGTGCTTCCTGCGCCGCGAGCTTGCGCGTGACGCCCTCGGCGGTGGGCGAGCGGCAGATATTCCCCAGACACACGAACAGGATCTTCATGGGGAACATTTTACCGCAGCTGCAGCGCCCGGATCTCCTGCAGCCGCGGGGCGTGCCACGGCAGGGGCGCGCTTGACACGCCAGTGCGCTCGCATAGGCTCAGGGGCCGGCAGCACGGCTTGCCGCAGTTTGAGGCCGCATCATGACCCGCCAGATCGTCTTCACGCCCAAGGCTGCCAAGCCACCTCCGGTGTACAGCCAGGCGGTCAAGGCGGCCGGCCTGGTATTCGTCTCGGGTACCGCGCCGAGCGATCCTGTGACCGGCGCGCTCAAGGGCACGAGCGTGCAGGAGCAGACGCGCCAGTGCCTGACGAACATCAAGGCCATACTCGAAGAAGCCGGCAGTTCCTTGGACAAGGTGGTCAGCATCACCGTGGTGCTGGCCGATGAGGATGACTTTGCCGGAATGAACGAGGAATACCTCAGATGGTTCCCGTCCGATCCGCCCGCACGCCAGGGTGCGAAGTTACCGGCGCGCATCCCTGGCCTGAAGGTCTCCATCGCCGCCATCGCGCAGGCCTGACGGCGCGCAAGCTGACAGTTGATGGGAGCGGAAGGGTCGGTATCAGCGCACGCTGTAACCGCGGCCCTCGAGGCAGGCCTTCAGCGCGCGCTGGTAGTCGTCCGGATTGCCCGCGCCGCCGCCATTGGTCTGCGTGGGATCGAAGCCGGCCTGCGCGCTCGCCCACTGATGACACTCATAGCGGTCACTCGCCTGCTGCTGCTCGGATTGCCCGTTCTGCGGGTACACGTACAGGCCATCGTTGGCCGGCGGTGGCGCAGGTTGGCCTGCGGCAGCGGCATCCGGGTCCTCCGGCGGCGCAGTGCCGTCGGCATCCGGCGGGGCGACCACCTGGTAGCTGTTCTGCTGCGGGCTCCAGGAGTAGTAGGTCTGGTTGGCGTAGTAGTACGGGGCTCCGGCGACCCAGACGGTCGAGTAGTACGGGGGCAGTACCGGCACGAACACGCCCACCGGGGCAGCCACCACCACATAGCTCGGTCCGCGCGGGGCATACCAGACTCCTCCCGAGTAGTAATAGTGACCGCTCGGGTGGTTGATCACGACCGGCGCCGGCGGCGGGGCGCTGACGGTGGCCCCGTGCGGCGGGTAGTGGTGGGAGGTGTTCACCCGCATGGTCGGGGTCGAATAGTGCGGCACGGGCGCTGCCGCGGCCGGCTTGCCGGGGGCGCCTTGGGAATGCGGCGGCGGCGCCGGGTGCGGCTGCTCGGGATGCTCGAACGATTGCGCCTGTACCGCCGCGCTCGCGCACAGCGCCCACCCCAGGATCAGCGCGCCTCGCCAGTGCGCCATGGTCATTTGACGCTGTACCCGCGCGCATCGAGGCACGCGCCCATCGCACGGCGGTAGTTGTTGGCCTGCGACTGTTGCTGCGCGATCTGACGCTGGTCGGCCACGTAGACCGTGCGGGTCTGCTGCGCGTCGGAAGCATCGGCAGCCGAGCCGATGGCGCCGCCGACCATCGCCCCTGCCAGGGCGCCGGTGGCTGACTGCCAGGGGTTGGAGATTGCGGCGCCGAGAATGGCCCCCGTGACCGCACCAATGGCGGTACCGGTGCCTGGCGGGCGCGACGGGGAGGAAACCACGCGCGGCTGCGCCTGCACGCCCGCACCACTCGGGCTGAAGCCGGACTGCTGGGTCGCCCAGATGCTGCACTCGTAGCGATCACGGTCCTGCTGCTCCGGGGTCTGGCCGTGGACCGGGTAGGCGAACACGGTGGTATTGGGCGGCGGGACCACGGGCGGCGCCGCCGGCGGCGCATGGGGGGGCGGGGCCGTCACGCATCCGCCTAAGCAGAGCGCGCCCAAGACTACGCCCAGGAGCAAGGTACGATGCTTCATTAGCTGGATTCCACGCTCACGCAGCCACCACCGTCACTGGGATAACGCATCCGCAAGGCTGCAGGTTGACGGTTGAACGTTCCCTGAAGCCTTGGACGCGCCCGGTCAGGGTCTAGTTCCATGGAAGCTCCTGGTCACATTGTTAGCAAATGTCACCATTCGGGCCGATATATCAAGGGCTTAAGTAAGGTCCCGGATCAGTAGTTCAAGCCCATGAGCGCCGACACGCGCTCCAGGTCCGCCAGCGTATTCACATCAGGTCCGGGGCGCTCGACGGCGTCTGCCACCTGGATGGTCATCCCGTGTTCGAGTGCCCGCAGTTGCTCGAGCTTCTCGCGGACCTCGAGCATTCCGGCCGGCAGCTGCGCAAGCTTAAGCAGCGCCGCGACGCGGTAGGCGTAGAGGCCAATGTGGCGTCGCGCGCCCGCGAAGTCCTGCTGGCTGCCGAGCCCGCCGGCAGCGCCGTCGCGGTTCCAGGGCACCGGCGCGCGACTGAAGTACAGCGCGCGGCCGCGGGCATCGGTGACCACCTTGACCACGCTTGGCTCCATGAGCTCGCCGAGTGCCTCCAGCGGGGCCGCCAGGGTGGCGATGTCCGCGCCCGCGCTGTGCTCGAGCACCTGCGCCACCTGTGCGATGAGCGCGCTCGGGATCATCGGCTCGTCGCCCTGCACGTTGACGATGATCTCCTGGGCCTGCCAGCCGCGCGCCCGCGCCACTTCCGCAATGCGGTCGGTACCGGAGGCGTGCGTGCGCGCGGTCATCTGCGCCTGGGCACCGAAGGCATGTGCGGCGCTGACGATCAGCTCGTCGTCGGTGGCGATGAGCACATCACTGGCGCCTGCGGCACGGGCGCGCTCGTACACCCACTGCACCATCGGCTTGCCGGCGATCTCGCGCAGCGCCTTGCCGGGCAGGCGCGTGGAGGCGTAGCGCGCGGGAATGACGACGCGGAACATGCGCGCGCTGTTTCAGCGGTCCAGCAATGGGTCGTCCGCGGCCAGCTGCCGTGCTTCCTCCTCGAGCATCACCGGCACCGCATCACGAATCGGGTAGGCCAGGCGATCCATGCGGCATACCAGCACCTGGGCGGCCTTCTGGTAGCTGAGCGTGCCCTTGCACACCGGGCAGGCGAGGATCTCGAGCAGGCGCGCATCCATCTTAAGCTGTCACTCCTGCGCCGCCGTGCGGCGCTCGATCTTGGCCAGTAGCAGGCGCAGCAGGGCCTGCGCGTCCGCCGCACTGAACTGCGCCGTGACCGGCACGTACCAGAGTCTGGCATCGGCGAAGCCTGCGCATTTTACGGCATCTTTCTCCGTCATGAGCACGGGCGCATCGTCACCGAAGGCCAGATCCTGCGCGCTGAAGGGATGATGGTCCGGAAAGGGGTGCTCGAGCGGCTCGATGCCCTGCGCGCGCAGCGCACGGAAGAACCGTGCCGGGTTGCCGATCCCGGCCACGGCGTGCACGCGCTGGTTGCGGAACTCCCCCAGCCCCCGCGCCCCGCCCTGCCCGTTCACCGGCAGCGCCGCGGCCATGGCCAGTTGCATGGCAAGGGTGCGCCCGGCCGGCAGGCAGGCAAGGGACGGATGCTCGGCGGCACCGTTGACGATCACGAGGTCCGCACGCTCAACGGCGGCCTGGGACTCGCGCAACGGCCCGGCCGGCAGCACCCGGCCATTGCCAAAGCCGCGGGCACCGTCCACCACCAACAGCTCGCAATCCCGCGCCAGGCGCAGGTGCTGCAGGCCGTCATCGGCCACCACGACCTCGGCGCCCTGCGCGATGAGTGCGGCGGCCCCCGCCGCACGGTCGGGCGCCACCACCGTGGCACAGCCGCTGCGCCGTGCCAGCAGCAGCGGTTCGTCCCCCACGCGGCGCCAGTCGGAGGCCGCGGTCACCGCCTGGGCGCTATTGCCGCTGCGCCCGTAACCGCGCGAGAGGATGCCCACCTTGCGCCCGTGCGCACTCAGCGCGGCGGCAAGCCACAGGGTGAGCGGGGTCTTGCCGGTACCGCCCACGGTGAGGTTGCCGACGATGATGACCGGGCGCTCGGTGCGCACGCTGCGCAGCACGCCGGCACGGTAGAGCGCGCGGCGCGCGCGCATGATGCCTGCGTACACAGCGCCCAGGGGCTGCAGCAGCGAGGCGCGCGCCGGTGCGTACCACAGCTCGGTGAGCCGCTGCATGCTGGCCGCAGCGTCAGTCCGAGAACTGCAGGCGGTGCAGCTGCGCGTACAGGCCCTCGTGCGCCAGCAGCTGCGCGTGCGTGCCGCACTCGGCGAGCGTGCCGCGGTCCAGCACCAGGATGCGGTCGGCCTGTTCCACGGTCGACAGGCGGTGCGCGATGACGAAGGTCGTGCGGTTGCGCACCAGCTGCGCCAGCGCTGCCTGGATGTGACGCTCTGCCTCGGTGTCGAGTGCCGAGGTCGCCTCGTCCAGGATCAGGATCGGCGCATCCTTCAACAGCGCCCGCGCGATGGCGATGCGCTGGCGCTGGCCGCCGGAGAGCAGCACGCCCCGGTCGCCCACCACCGCGTTCAGCCCACCGGGCTGGCTGGCAACGAACTCCAGCACGTGCGCCGCCTCGGCAGCCCGCTCGATCGCCGCATCCGGCACGTCGCGTCCGAAGGCGATGTTGTTGCGGATGGTGTCGTTGAAGAGCACGACGTCCTGGCTCACCACCGCGATCTGGTCGCGCAGGCATTTCAGGTCGTACTCGCGCACGTCCGTCCCGTCGATGCGCACGCTGCCGCGCACCACGTCGTAAAAGCGCGGCAGCAGGTTCACCAGCGTCGACTTGCCGCTGCCCGAGCGGCCCACGATCGCCAGGCTCTCCCCGGCTGCGACCCTGAGCGAGATGTTCGACAGCGCCACCGCGCGCCGCGCGCCCTGGGGCGCCACGTCGGCCCCGGTATCCGCGCCGCCGTCGTAGGCGAAGGACACCTGGTCGAACTCGACCTCACCGCGCACCCGCAGCGTACTCAGCGTGCCGCCCTGGGGTTCCGCCGGCTCGTCCAGCAGCTCAAACAGGCTCTGTCCTGCGGCAATCCCCTGCTGCAGGGGGCCTGCGACCCCGACCACCTCGCGCAGCGGCTGCGCGATGCCCACCAGGGCGGTGATGAAGCCGAGCAGGTCGCCCATGCTCATGCGGCCGTGGATCGCATCGGCGATGGCGACCCACACCACGAAGGCAAGTCCGATCGAGGCCACCAGCTGCACGATCGGGTTGGAGACCCCCTTGGTGAGGATCAGCCGCATGTTCGAGCGCAGGTTGTGGGTGTTCACCGCGTCGAACTGCTGGCTGACGTGCTCCTGGGCGTTGTAGACCTTCACCAGCCGCGGGGCCTCGAAGCTCTCCTTGGCCACGCGCGTCACATCGCCCATCGAGTCCTGGATACGGCGGGAGTAGCGGCGGAAGCGGTTGTTGATGATCGACACCAGCCAGGCGATCAGCGGCCCCATGGTCAGGGAGATGAGCGCCAGGCGCGGGTTCATCCACACCAGGATCGCGATGCAGCCGGCGATGGTGAGCACGCTGCGCACGATGGTCACGATCGAATCGGTGGTGGCCTGCCCGACCTGCTCGGTGTTGAAGGTCAGTCGCGACAGCAGCATCCCCGAGGAGTGGCGGTCGAAGTAGCCGATCGGCAGGTCGAGGATGCGCCGGAACACGTCGTGGCGCATCTGGCTGACGATGCGCCGGCCCACGTAGCCCATGAAGTAGGTCTGCGTGAAGTCGCCCAGGCCGCGCAGGAAGAACAGTCCCACCAGCCCCAGCGGCACCCACACGATCGTGCGCGGATCACGGTGCACGAAGGTGCCGTCGCCGAAGCTGCGCACGAACAGCGCGAAGCTGGCCATGGTGCCGGCGAACAGCATCGCCCCCAGCACGCCCAGGATGAACTGCGCGCGGTAGGGCCGGATGTAGCCGAGCAGGCGCTTGTAGACGCTGAAGCCGCTGCCGCCGCGCACGGCGGGCGTACCGGCCGCGCTCACGGCTTGCCCGCCGGCTCTTCCTTGACGGTGGCGATATTGAGCTCGGCGAAGCCGAGCCGGCCCAGCACGTCCATGGCGGTGATGACCGACTGGTGGGTGGCGCGCGCATCCGCGCGCAGCGTCACGCGGACGCTGCGGTTGGTGCCGACTTCCTTCAGCAGCGCCGCACGCAGCGTCTCGGGGCTGGAGTTGATCAGCTCGTGCTGGTTCACCAGGTAAGTGCCGCTCTGTGTCACGCTCACCACCAGCGGCTCGCCGGCGGCCTTCTCCGTAGGCACCGCGCTGGCGTGCGGCAGGTGCACCCGCAGGCGCCCCTCGTCGGAGAACTTGGAGGACAGGATGAAGAACACCACCAGCAGCAGCACCACGTCGATCAGCGAGACGACGTTGATCTCCGGTTCCTCGTGGCGGCGCTGCTTGAAGATCAACGGCCCTTCCTCTGTCGCTAGGCCGCGGCGGCGTGGCCGTGCTGCTGCGCCGCCTCCAGCGCATCGGCCATGCGGATCGCGTGCTTCTCCATCTCCATGACGATGCCCTCGACGCGCCCGCGCAGGTAGCGGTAGGAGATCAGTGCCGGAATGGCCACGCACAGGCCGGCCGCGGTGGCAATCAGCGCCTCGGCGATGCCGCCGGAGAGGGCGCGCGGGTCACCCATGCCGCCGGCCTGGATGGCGTTGAAGGCGCGGATGATGCCGGTGACGGTGCCGAGCAGGCCCAGCAGCGGGGAGACCCCGGCGATGGTGCCGAGGGTGTTAAGGAAGCGCTCCAGTTCGTAGACCACGTGGCGCCCGGTGTCCTCGAGGCGCTCCATGAGGATCTCGCGCGGTCGGTGGCGGTTGGCAAGCCCGGTCGCCAGTAACCGTCCCAGCGGCGAGTTCGCCTCGAGCGCGGCGATCACCTTGTCGTTCACCTGGTTGCTCTCGATCAGCTGCCAGACCCGCTTGGGCAGGTCCTCCGGCAGCACGCGCTTGTCCTGCAGCGTCCACAGTCGCTCCAGGATGATGGCCGCCGCGGTGATCGAGCACAGGATGATCGGCCACATCAGCGGGCCGCCGGCCCGCACTATTTCCCACATTCTGCTGCGACTCCACGAACCGGTAGTAAAGCGAAGGCGGCATCATACCGGAGGAGCGCGGCCGCTCAAGGCAGCAACTTCACGCATCGGAAGTACCGCGCCGCGCCCCGGCATCCCTTCTGCTAGAGTCGCCCGCTTGATGCCCCGCAGGCTGCTGAAAAAATTCATCCCCGACCCGCAGGCGCTGCGGGGTCGCTGGTTCCTGCGCCCTTTTGGTACACGCCTGGGGGACCCGCAGCTGTGGACCCTGAGCCGCCGCGGCGTCACCTATGCATTCGGCGTGGGACTTGCCATCTGCTTCATCCCCCTGCCGGTGCATCTGGCGCTGGCGTGCACCATCGCGGTCGTGTGCGGGCTGAACATCCCGGTCGCCGCCGGCACCACCTTCCTGCTGAATCCCTTCACCGCCGTGCCGGTGTACTACTTCGCCTACCGCGTGGGTGCGGCCCTGCTGCACGTACCGCGCCAGCGTTTCCACTTCGTGCCCAGCTGGCGCTGGTTCGCCCACGAGCTCGCCCCGGTCTGGCCCCCGTTCGTGCTCGGATGCCTGGTGTGCGGCCTGGTGGCCGGCTTCAGCGGCTGGCTGACGCTCGAACTGGTATGGCGCCGGCAGGTCATCAGCCGCTACCGGCTGCGCCATCAGCTGCGCGCGGATGGCACCCCGGTCATCGCGCGGCGCAGCAACCTGCCGCGCTCCAACTCGTAGACCGACTCCATGCGGCTGGCGAGCTTCAGGTCGTGCGTGACCACGACCAGGCTCGTGCCGCGCTCGCGGTTCAATTCCAGCATCAGTGCAAAGACGCTCTCGGCGTTGCCGCCGTCAAGGTTACCGGTCGGCTCGTCCGCCAGCACGATGCGCGGGCCGGTGACCAGTGCGCGCGCTACCGCGGCGCGCTGGCGCTCGCCGCCGGACAGCTGGTGCGGGCGATGCTGCAGGCGCGCCCCGAGCCCCACCCGCTCGAGCAGCGCGCGCGCGGCGCTCTTCGCCTCGCTCACCCGGGCGCGCCGCACCAGCAGCGGCATCGCCACGTTCTCCAGTGCGGAGAATTCCGGCAGCAAGTGATGGAACTGGTAGACGAACCCCAGGGCGTGGTTGCGCAGGTTGCCGCGCTCGTCTTCGCTCAGGGAATGGATGTCGCGCCCGTCCACCAGCACCGCCCCGCTGCTCGGCCGGTCGAGGCCGCCGAGGATCTGCAGCAGCGTGGTCTTGCCGGAACCGGACGCACCGACGATGGCGACGCGCTCGGCGCGGCCGATCGCCAGCTGCACCCCCTCCAGCACGTGCAGCTCCTCGGGGCCCTGGCGGAAGCTCTTGTGAACCGCGCGCGCCTCCAGAACGTTGTCACTCATGTCGCAGGGCCTCCGCAGGGGCGGTGCGCGCCGCGCGCCACGCCGGGTAGATCGTCGCCAGCACGCACAGCAGGAAGGCCACGCCGCACACCTTGAATACGTCGTCCCACTCCACGTAGGCGGGCAGCTCGCTCATGTAGTACACCCTGGCATCGAGGAACTGCGTGCCCAGCAGGTGCTCGAGGGCGCCCACCAGCGACTGCAGGTTGTCGGCCAGCAGCGTGCCCAGCGCCGCCCCGAGCAGCGTGCCGGCCAGCCCGATCAGCACGCCCTGGATCGCGAACATCACCAGCACGTTGCGCGGGGCGGCCCCGAGCGTGCGCAGGATCGCGATGTCGGTCTGCTTCTCCTTCACGATCATCACCAGCGTGGCGACGATGTTGAAGGCGGCCACGGCGACGATCATGAGCAGGATGAGGAACATCATCGACTTGGTGATCTCGATGGAGCGGAAGAAGTTGGCGTGGTCCTGGGTCCAGTCGTTGACGTAGTAGCCCGGACCGCCGAGTGACAGGGCAAGCTCGCGCACGCGCCGCGGCGCCTGCAGCGGGTCGGTGAAGGCGAGCCGCAGTCCGGTTGCTGCCGAGCCGCTGCGGAACAGCCGCGCGGCATCCTCCATGTTCACCAGCGCCAGCCCGCGGTCGAACTCGTACATGCCCGACTCGAAGATGCCGACCACCCGGAAACGGCGCATGCGCGGCACCACCCCGGTCGGGGTGGCGGTGCCGGCCGGGGCGATGAGCACCACCGAGTCCCCGGCGCGCACGTTCAGCTCGCGCGCCAGCGCGCTGCCCAGGACGGTGCCGTAGGCCCCGGCCCTGAGGTCACTGAGACTGCCGGAGATCAGGCGCTGCGCCAGCCCGGTGGCGCGCGCTTCCTCATCCGGCAACACGCCGCGCACGCTGGCACCGGCCATGCGCCGGCCATTGGCGAACATCGCCTGGCTTTCGATGTAGGGGACGGCGGCCTGCACGCCTGGCTGGCCGCGCACGCGGCGCTGCACGTCCTGCCAGTCATCGAGCGCGCCGCCCAGCCCCGCGATGGTCGCGTGCGAGGTCACCGCGAGCATGCGCGTGCGCAGCTCGCGCTCGAAACCGTTCATCACCGAGAGCACCACGATGAGGGTTGCCACCCCCAGGGTGAGCCCGCACACCGACATCAGCGCCACGAACGAGACGAAGCCACGCCGGTGCGTGGAACGCAGGTGGCGCGTGCCGATGAGCCACTCGTAGGCGCTCACGCGTCACTCATAGCGCAGCGCCTCGGCAGGGGCAGTGCGCGCGGCGCGCACCGCCGGATAGAGCGTCGCCAGCCCGGTCAGCCCCAGGGCAGCCACCGCGATCGCGAGGATGTTGCCCCAGTGCACCTCGGAGGGGATGGTGGTGATGTAGTAGACATCCGAGTCCATCACTTGGAAGTGGAAGGTGCGCTCCAGGAAGGGCACGATCGTGTCCACGTGCAGCGCCAGCAGCAGCCCGAGGCCGATCCCGGCGAGCACCCCCAGCCAGCCGATGACCAGGCCCTGGGTGATGAAGATGCCCATCACGCGGCGCGGGGCGGCGCCGAAGGTGCGCAGGATGGCGATGTCGGTACGCTTGTCGGTCACCACCATGACGAGCATCGCCACGATGTTGAACGCGGCGACCGCCACGATCAGCAGCAGGATGAGCGACATCATCGTCTTCTCGATGCGGATGGCGCGGAAGTAGTTGGCGTTGTCCTGGGTCCAGTCCCGGACCTCGAAGCTCTTCGGCAAGAGCGTGCGCAGCTGCTGGGCGACGCCCGGGGCGGCGAGCACCTCGCGCACGCGCACCCGCAGGCCTTCGCTGGCGGTGCCCTCCGCACCCAGGGCACGCACGTCATCGAGGTTGGCGAACACGAGCGTGCCGTCATGGTCCTGCAGGCCCACCTCGAAGATGCCGGCGACGGTGAACTCGCGCAGCTTCGGCGCCGGCGCGCCCGCATCGGTCACCGTCGGCACCAGCAGCGTCAGCGAATCGCCGACATTGAGCCCGAGGCGCTCGGCGATGATGGCGCCCACGATCACGCGCGCCGAGCCGCTGCTGAGATCTGCGAGGTGGCCGCGGGCCATGACCTTGCCGAGCTCCGCCTGGCTCGCCTTTGCGTTCGGGTCGATGCCCCGCAGCAGCACCGGCACCATCTCCGGCTGCCGCACGGCCAAGGCCTGCAGTTCCGCGTAGCGGGAAACATCGGTGACGCCGGCCGCGGCGGCCACGGTTGCCGCCGCCTGCGTCCACTGGGCATCACTCAAGGCCGGCACCGCCGCCCCGGGCACCACCGCCTCGGTCACCCGCACCTGGGCGCTCAGGGACAACAGCCGCTCGCGCAGTTCACCCTCGAAGCCGTTCATCACCGAGAGGATGACGATGAGCGCGGCGACGCCGACGCACACGCCGATCAGCGATGCCCAGGTGATGAAGGAAACGAAAAACTCGTGGCTGCGGGCCCGCACGTAGCGCAGGCCCACGTATATCGACAGGGGGTGAAACATCGTCGCGATTTAACCACAGTTGACGCGGTTTTCAGACGTACGTCACAAATCGGCGCGCGCGCAGGGGCGTGTGCGCTTTGACAGATTCGGGCCGGTGCTATAGTCCCCGGCAGGCTTGAGGAGAGTGGCATGAACACCCGAATTCTCGCAGCGCTGACCGTAGGTTGCCTGCTCACCGGCACCGCACTGGCCGATACCATCGTCGTCGGCGACAAGGTCGAGGTGCGTGAGTCGCAGATGGCCACTCCCCGGCGCGGTACCACGATGAGCGATGTCGAGAAGCACTTCGGTGCGCCGACCGAGAAGCACCCCACCGTCGGCCAGCCCCCCATCACGCGCTGGGACTACAACGGCTTCGCCGTGGTGTTCGAGCACGACCGCGTGATCGACTCGGTGGTCATCGGCGGCTAGTTGCGCGCGCGGCGCCCGTTGCCGTCGCGGCCCTCGACTCAGTCTACTTCTGCTTCCATTCCCGGCGCCGCCGTCGCGCGCACCGGGGGCGCGGTCTCCCATGGACTGACACTTCATGAAGATGTGCTAGTCTCGCGCTTAACAGAATAATTTCCTTGGGGATAAAGTGTCGGCTGACGAAGCTCTCCGGGCCCATATCGAGGCCCTGGTGCGCGCGGGATCGCTGCGCCGCAAGGGTGCTGCGGTGCAGCTGGAGGCTGAGATCCGCCGGCGCGAAGAGGTGCTGCGCCAGACCTTCCGGCGCTACGTGTCGCCGAAGGTCGCGGACAAGATCCTCGAGGATGCGCAGCTGCGCGACACGCTGCTGTCCACGGCCGATGCCAGAGCCCACGTGACGGTGCTGTTCGCCGACCTGCGCGGGTTCACCGCCATCTCCGAGCAGCTCGAGGCCAGCGACGTCGTGCCGCTGCTGAATGAATATTTCTCGCTCCTGACCGAGATCACCTTCCGCCACGAGGGCACCGTCTTTCACATGGCCGGTGACTGCCTGATGCTCGCCTTCGGGGTGCCGCTGGAACAGCCCGACAGTGCGCAGCGGGCCGTGCGCGCCGCGACCGAGATGCTCGCCGGCTTCACCACGCTGGCCGCCTCCTGGAAGGAGCGCTACCAAATCGAGGCGGGCCTCGGCATCGGCATCAACGAAGGTGAGGTCGTGGCCGGCAACATCGGCTCGGCCTCGTACATGAACTACACCATCATCGGCGACACGGTGAACATCGCCGCGCGACTCTGCCAGCGCGCCCGGGCCGGCGAGATGCTCTTCTCCAGCACGCTGAAGAATTCCCTCGACGCCCACGGCATCAACGTCGGGGCCACCGCGCTGCCGCCGCTGCAGCTGCGCGGCCGCGCCAACCCCATCGACATTTTCTGCGTGCCCCTGCAAAGCCGCATGCAGGTCCTCCCGGGGCCGCTGGCCGCCTGAGGTTGGGCCGCGGCCGCAGGCGGCCGTGGTAGTGCCTCGCGGCCTGCCCCGACAGGGTAAGCTGCGTGCCTTTTTTGCAGCCCCTGTCCCTGCACCGATGAGCCCGCTCCTCAATCCCCCGGTCCCCTCGGCCGCGCTGCCGCAGCTGCGCTGGCACCAGCTCTACGGCAGCGCCGCAGCGCTGGCGCTCGCCGAGGCGATGCGCGGCGACCAGCGTCTGTACGTGGTGATCGTCGATGCGGCGCGCGAGCTGGAGCGGTTTACGGCCGAGCTGCGCTTCTTCGCCGGGGATGCGCTCGCGCTGCTGCGCCTGCCGGACTGGGAGGTGTTGCCGTACGACCTGTTCTCGCCCCACCCGGACATCGTCTCGGAGCGCCTGAAGACCCTGTTCGAGCTGCCCCAGGTGACACGCGGCTGCCTGATCGTAGCCGCCGATACCCTCATGCAGCGCCTGCCGCCGCGCAACTACGTGCAGGGCCGCGCCTTCGAGCTGCGCAAGGGCCAGAGGCTGTCGCTCGAGCCGTTCCGCCAGCACCTGGCGGAGGCCGGCTACGCGAGCGTGAGCCAGGTGATCAGCCCCGGGGAGTTTGCCATGCGCGGCTCGCTGCTGGACGTGTTCCCGATGGGGGCCACGAGTCCGCTGCGCATCGACCTGTTCGACGATGAGATCGAGGCGATCCGCCGCTTCGACCCGGACACGCAGCGCTCGCTGGACGCACTCGAGCAGGTGCGCCTGCTGCCGGCGCGGGAGGTGCCGCTCGATGCGCCGGCGGTCAAGGAATTCCGCCGCCGCTACCGCACACGCTTCGAGGGCGACCCGACCAAGTCTGCGATCTACCGCGGCGTGAGCGAAGGACTCGCCCCGGCGGGAGTCGAGTTCTACCAGCCCCTGTTCTTCGAATCGACCGCAGCGCTGGTCGACTACCTGCCCAAGAACGCCGTCATCGTCCGCGATGCCGCCCTGCCGCAGGCGCTGGCCAAGGCCTGGGCGGCGATCCAGGTGCGCTACGAGGACCGCCGGCACGATATCGAGCGTCCGGTGCTCGCCCCGGATGAGCTGTTCCTCGATCCTGCGCAGCTCAGCGCCGCACTCGGCCGCTTCGCCTCCGTGACGCTCGATGCCTTCAAGGCCGACACCGAGCCCGCCGGCGACGGGCCGGAGGTGCGCAACTTCCCGACCAGCGCGCCGCGGGAGCTGCGGGTCGATGCACGCGCCGAGCAGCCCTTTGCGCCGCTGGACGCCTTTCTCAGAAGCTTCGAGGGGCGCGTGCTGCTGACGGCCGACTCTGCCGGCCGCCGCGAGGTGCTGCAGGACATGCTGCGCGGTGCGCATCACGAGGTGAGCCTCGTGCACGGCTGGAACGCCTTCCTCGCGAGCACCGCACCGCTGGCAGTCACGGTCGCCCCGGACCTGGCGGGGCTCACCCTCACTCAGCCTGCGATCGCGGTGATCTCCGAGGCACAGCTGTTCGGGGCGCGCGCCCGCCAGGAGCGCCGCCGCAAGCGCGCCGCCGACCCGGAGGCGATCCTGCGCGACCTGCGCGACCTGAATCCCGGGGCGCCCATCGTCCACGAGGAATACGGCGTCGGGCGCTACCTGGGACTGATGCCCATGGCCATCGGCGGCGCCCCGGGGGAGTTCCTGGTGCTCGAGTACCAGGACGGGGACCGCATCTACGTGCCGGTGCAGGCGCTGCACCTGGTGAGCCGCTACACCGGTTCGGCCCCCGAGAATGCGCCGCTGCACAAGCTCGGCACCGACCAGTGGGCGCGGGCGCGCAAGCGCGCCGCCGAGCAGATCCGCGACGTGGCCGCGGAACTGCTCGACCTGTACGCCAGGCGCAAGGCGCAGCAGGGGCTCGCGCTGCCCGTGAACGAGCACGACTACCAGGCCTTTGCCAGCACCTTCCCGTTCGAGGAAACCGAGGACCAGGCCCAGGCGATCCGCGCAGTGCTCGCCGACCTGGCCAGCGAGCGCCCGATGGACCGCATCGTGTGCGGCGACGTCGGCTTCGGCAAGACCGAGGTGGCCATGCGCGCCGCCTTCGCCGCCGCCCAGGCGGGCAAGCAGGTGGCCGTGCTTGCGCCCACGACGCTCCTGGTGCAGCAGCACCTGAACAACTTCCGTGACCGCTTCGCCGACCTGCCGCTGCGCGTGGAGGGGCTATCGCGCTTCGGCAACTCCAGGGAGACCGGCGCCACGCTCGCAGGACTTGAGGCCGGCAGCATCGACATCGTCATCGCCACGCACCGCCTGCTGCATGCCCACGCGCGCTTCAAGGACCTGGGTCTGCTCATCATCGACGAGGAACACCGCTTCGGCGTGCGCGACAAGCAGCGCCTGCAGGCCCTGCGCGCCAACGTGCACGTGCTCACCCTCACCGCGACGCCGATCCCGCGCACGCTCAACATGGCCCTCGGCGGCCTGCGCGACCTGTCCCTGATCACCACCGCGCCGGCGGGGCGGCTGGCGATCAAGACCTTCCTCATCGAGTGGCACGCGGCGACGCTGCGCGAGGCGGCACTGCGCGAGCTGCGCCGCGGCGGCCAGATCTACTTCGTGCACAACGAGGTGCGCTCGATCGACAAGATCGCCGCCGAACTGCAGACGCTGGTCCCGGAAGGCATCGTGCGCATCGGCCACGGCCAGATGCGCGAGCGCGAGCTCGAGCAGCTGATGGTGGACTTCTACCACCGCCGCTTCGACATCCTGGTGTGCACCACCATCATCGAGAGCGGCATCGACGTGCCCACCGCCAATACCATCATGATCAACCGCGCCGACCACATGGGACTGGCGCAGCTGCACCAGCTGCGCGGCCGGGTGGGACGCTCGCATCACCGCGCTTACGCCTACCTCATCGCCCCGCCGCGCAAGGCCCTGAGCCGCGATGCCGCCAAGCGCCTGGAGGCGATCGAGGCGATGGAGGAGCTGGGCGCCGGCTTCGTGCTCGCCACGCACGACCTCGAGATCCGCGGCGCCGGCGAGCTGCTCGGGGAAAGCCAGAGCGGGCAGATGACCGAGGTCGGCCTGTCGCTGTACCTGGACATGCTCGAGCATGCGGTCCGGGCACTCAAGGAAGGCCGCGAACCTGCGCTGGACCAGCCGCTGGCGGCGGCCACCGAGGTGGAGCTGCGCCTGCCGGCCTTCCTGCCCGAGGCGTACGTGGCGGACGTGCACGTGCGCCTGTCGCTCTACAAGCGCATCGCCGCGGCCGACAGTGCGCAGGAGCTCGATGAGCTCACCGCGGAACTGCACGACCGCTTCGGGCCCCTGCCCCAGGTGGCGCAGAACCTCACGCGCATCGCGAAACTCAAGCTCACCGCGCGTGCCATCGGCGTACGGCGCCTGGACCTGGGCCCGCAGGGCGGCTCGGTGGTCTTCGAGGAGCGCGCCGCGATCGAGCCGGCCACCCTGGTGCGCATGATCCAGAAGGCCCCGCGCGAGTACCGCCTCGAGGGCCCTTTGAAAGTGCGCCTCACCCGCACGCTGCCCACCGAAGCCAGCCGCTTCGAGTTCGGGCAGGATCTGCTCGCGCGGTTAGGGCGAGGACCGGGTCTGCCTTAGAATGAGTGCCATGACAGGACGGCTCACCCTCCCGCGCACCCTGGCCGCGGCACTTTGCGGCGCACTGCTGCTCAGCGGCTCCCTGCCGATGCGGGCGCAGGAGGCGCCGGCGCCGGCTGCCGCGGCGACCGCCGCCGCGACGGTCTACAACATCGAGATCATCATCTTCCGCGCCACAGGTTCGGCGGGGCCGGCGGAGAACTGGGGCCTGGAGGGCGGCAGTGCCCGCAACATCGCCGGCGATGAGTCCACGAGCGGCAGTTCCCAGGTGGGGCGCTTCGTCGCCGTGCTGCCCTCCGCGGACTGGCAGCTCACCGAGCTCGAGAACCGCCTGCGTGCCAGCGGCGCCTACGTGCCGGTGGCGCACGTGGCCTGGTCGCAGACCGCCAGCGCCTGGGGCACGCGCGCCGGCTTCCCGCTCTCGCGGCTGGGTGTCAGCGCAGACGGGCTCGCCGGCACGGTGTTCCTCGAGCACGGCCAGTTCCTGCACCTGGGGATGACGCTCAGCTATGCGGAGGCTGCGCCACCGGCCTCCCTCGGGGCCGCGCCCGGGACGAGCTTCACCATCAACGAGACCCGGCGCGTGCGCTACTACGAGCGCAACTACTTCGACCACCCGGCCTTCGGGGTCATTGCCCTGGTCACCCCGGCGCAGGGTGCGCGGCCCGCGGGCCGCTAGGAGTCCCCGGCCAGCTGCGCGCGCGTGAACTCGAACGTGGCGCCGGCGCGCTCGGCGAGCACGCACCGCACCCGCACGCGGCCGGCGGCGATGAACCACTTCTGCTGCTCACGCGGCCGGCTGCGGCCAAAGACCACAGGGCTCAGCACCGCCGCGCACGGGCCACCTTGCGGATCGCGTGCCGATTGGTAGCGGATCAGCTCGATCCCTGCCGCGCGCGCGGCGGTGGCCAGCTGCTGCGTGGGCAGGTAGCTTGCCTTCGAGGTCCAGGCGGCCTGCTCGGCGACAAAGGGCACGCGCGTGAGATCGAGCGCCGCGGGCGTGCGTACCTGGACGCGGAAAGCGGTGTGACCGACGGGCTTCAACTCCGGGGTGCCGGGCGAGTCGAGCAGGAAGCGCAGCCGCCAGTAGCTTTTCTCCGCCAGCGCGGTGCGCAGTTGCTCGGCGCCGTACCAGACGCCGGCCTGGAAGGCGCTGCGAAAGCGCGAGCCTGAGTGCGGGCGGTAGCGAAACGGGGTCGCCAGCAGATAGTGCAGACCGCGGACGTTCTCAGGCAGCGGCGGCTTGCTGTGCTCCAGGATCGCCTCGAGGGTTGCCTGCTCCTCGAGCGAGTCCGTCAGCCGCATGGTCGAGGCGGTGTGCTGGGCCTCCACCACGCGCCACAGCAGGTGCGCATAGGTGCGCGCCTCAGATGCGAGCGCGGGCGGCGTCCAGGTAGTCAACGGCGCGTACCAGTCCGGCCGGCTCGCGGATCAGCTCGAACGGCACCCCGCCCAGGGCTGCGTTCTCGCCGCGCAGCCAGGCGCGTGCGGCCGTATCGTCCGAGCCCACGATGGCATCGAGGGAGCGGAACAGCCGCACGAACAGCGCCGCCAGCTGCCAGGGCTTGGAGTCAGGCTCGAGCTGCTTCTGCCCGTTCGCCAGCCGCGAGAGCGTGGCCCCGCTGACCCCGATGACGCAGGCGAGGTCTGCCTGCGGGACCCCTAAAAAGCGCGCGGCCCGCACCGTCGCGCGCGACAGGACGGCGCCGGAATCGGCGCCCGGGACGGGCCTGGTCTGCAGGGTCTTCATTTCAATAGAAATAATATCATCCAGTTGTTTCCTATGCAAAACACTGGAAACGGCCACGGCGTAGGCCGGGCGTGCAGGGCTACGAACCTGAGGCCATTCAGGAGCTTGGGAAGGCTGAAGGCCAGGGAAGGCCCCCGAGGGTCATTCACCGAAGTCGGTGGCCTCGGCGGTCACGATCGCATCCTTGCCGTTTTTCTTGGCGCGGCGCATGGCCGCCTGGCAGGCGCGCAGCAGGCCCTCGAGAGACAGGGTCCGCGGGGGTACCAGGCTTGCGATGGCGGCGCTGACGGTGACGTAGCGGCCCGCCCCTGCCGTCGGGTGGTGCATCAGAAGGTCGCGCACCCGCTGGGAGACGATCTGCGCGTACTGGGAGGCACGCTCGGCCGCATCACCCTGGGTGAGGACTGCGAAGGTGCCCCCCTCCCAGCGACCGACCAGGTCGCCGCCGCGGCGGTAGGAGGCACCGATGACCCGCGACACGCGGCGGATGCAGGCATCGCCTGCGGCCCGGTCGAACTTGTCGTTGTAGGCGGCAAGATCATCGATATCAAACAGCGTCAGCCCGATCTCGTGCGAGTCGCGCTGGGCGAGTGACCAGTCACGCGCCAGCAGCTCCTCGAAATAGGCGCGCGAATGCAGCCCCGTCAGGCGGTCCTCGCGCAGCCACGAGGGCAGGCCGATGGGGGCGCGGTCGGTGTTCTTCAGCCGCTCGCTCGCGTCGCGGTGGAAGCCCAGGAAGTGGGTGAGCTCGCCCCGGGCGCTCCGGACCGGCTGCACCACGGTCTCGTTCCAGAACAGCGTGCCGTCGGGGCGGTAGTTGCGCACCAGCACGCGGGCCGGCTCGCCGCGGGCGACGGCCTCGGCCAGGCGCACGCGTGCATCCTGGTCGCGGTCGGTGCCCTGGAGGATGCGCAGGTTGGTGCCCAGGAGCGCCGCCACCGGATAGCCGCACATCTGGGCAAAGGCCGGGTTCGCGAACACCACCGGCGCGTCGGGCACGGTGGCATCACAGATGACGATGCCCTCGGGCGAGCTCTCCACCACCCGTCGCCAGGCTTCCCCGGACCAGTTCTTCATGCAGGGCTGCCCGGATCCAGGGTCAGGGACGGAGTGGCGGTCGCCTGGGCCAGCCGCTCGCGGGCACTCAGCCACTCCGGGGTCTGCGCCAGCTCGGCGCGGCTGGGGGGCGGGGTGCGCCCGTGCAGGCGCACCAGGCGCAGGCTCGAGGCCGGCTGCGGTTCGCAGTCCAGCCGCTTCAGAAGCTCGATGACACTGGGTCGATTGTTACAGACCGGTAGCATGTCGCAGCCCGCCGCAAGTGCCTGCCGGGCACGAGTCAGGATGTCCCCGTACGCAGCAGCAGCCCCCCCCCTGGAGAGATCATCGGCGAACACTACCCCCTGGAAGCGCAGCTCTCCGCGCAGCACGTCGCGAATCCAGAGCCTGGAGAGGCTCGCCGGGGCCGTATCCACGGCCGGAAACAACACATGGGCCACCATGACGGCCGGCAGCCCGTTGGCGATCAGGCGCCGGTAGGGGGCGAGCTCGTCGCTGAGGTCCACCAAGGGCCGGCGGTCCACGGGCAGGGCCAGGTGGGAGTCGGCCACCACCGCCCCGTGGCCGGGGAAGTGCTTGGCCGTGGCCGCCATGCCCGCATCGCGCATCCCCTGCATCCAGGCCAGGGCCAGCTGGGCCACCGCCTGGGGAGACTTGTGGAAGGCGCGGTCGCCGATGACCTCGCTCACACCCAGGTCCAGGTCGACATCCGGGGCGAAGGAGATATCGACCGCGTGGGCGCGCAGCTCGGCGGCCATGAGGTAGCCCATGGAGCGGGCGAGCGCCACCCCGGCCTTCGGATCCAGGTCGTACTCGTGGCCGATGCGCCGGGCGGGGAGCAGCCGCGCGAAGCCCTCGCGGAAGCGCTGCACCCGCCCCCCCTCCTGGTCGACCGCAACGATCAAAGGCGGGGAGCGCTCGCCGTGCACCGCGGCCACCAGCTGCGACAACTGCCCGGGGTCGAGGTAGTTGCGGCTGAAGAGGATGACGCCGCCCACCAGCGGATGGCGCAGCAGTTCACGCTCCTCGGCGGTGACGCTCGTCCCGGCGAGGTCGATCATCAGCGGACCGAGACTCATGCAGGGGCGCTTCGGCGGCGCGCGCGCCTGCCCGGCGCGCTCAGCAGCGCGATGGATTCCACGTGCGTGGTGTGCGGGAACATGTCGATCACACCTGCCGCCTCCAGGGCCATGCCGTGCTCGTTCACCAACACTCCCAGGTCCCGGGCGAGACTGCCGGGGTGGCAGGAAATATACAGCACCCGCTGCGGGTGCAGCGCGGCCAGCGCCGCGAGCACCTCGCGCGCACCGGTGCGCGGCGGATCCAGCAGCACGTGGCTGTAGGCATGCCGCAGCCAGGCGGCGGCCGGATCCGGCGGCTGGGCAAGGTTGGCGAGGTGGAACTGCGCGTTGCCGATGGCGTTGCGCTGCGCGTTGCCCCGCGCGCGCTCGATGAGCGCGGCCTCCCCTTCCACCCCGACCGCCAGGCGCGCACTGCGCGCCAGCGCCAGGGTGAAGTTGCCCAAGCCGCAGAAAAGATCGAGCACCTGCGAGTTCGCATCCAGCTGCAACAGTTCCACCGCGCGGCCAACGAGCGCTGCATTGACCGCGCCGTTGACCTGGATGAAATCCGTCGGCGCAAACTCGAGCGCCAGGCCGAACTGCGCCAGGTGGTACTGCAGCGGCGGGGCGGCCGCATCCAGCGGCGCCACGCTGTCGATCCCGCCGGGCTGCAGGTAGAACTGCACCGCATGCTGCTGCGCGAAGGCGCGCAACAGCATCAGGTCCTCGGACGAGGGCGCGGCGAGCACCCGCAGCACGAGAGCGGTCGCGCCGTCGGCGACCGAGACCTCCACCTGCGGCAGCAGCTCGCGGATGCTGAGCGCATCGATCAGCCGCGCGAGCGGCTCGATGAGTTCCCCGGCCGGCGGCGCCAGCACCTCGCAGCGGGCGAGTTCGGCGACGTAGGGTGCGGCGCGCTCGCGGAAGCCCACCAGCACCTTCGCCTTCTTGCGCACGAACTTCGCCCCGAGGCGGGCGCGGCGGCGGTAGCCCCACACAGGTCCGGCCAGGGGCGCAAGCCAGCGCGCCGGGCTCACCTGCGCCACGCTGGTGAGCGCCTGGCGCAGCTCCGACTCCTTGGCAGCCAGCTGCGCGGCCGGGTCCAGGTGCTGCAGGGCGCAGCCCCCGCACACGCCGAAGTGCGCGCAGCGCGGCACGGTGCGCTGGGCGGAGGGTTCCAGGACTTCCAGCAGCACGCCCTCGTCGTGTTGCCGGTGGCGGCGGCTGCGCCGGAAGCGGATGCGCTCGCCCGGCAGGGCGCCGGGGACGAACACGGTCTTGCCCTGGTGCACAACGCCCTCGCCCTCGTGGGTGAGCCCGTCGACGGCGGCGATTTCCTCGGGCTGCGGCACGCTGCCCGCCCGGCCCCTCAAGCGCACGCCTCCCAGGCGCCCAGGAACTGCGCAAAGTGTGGCTGCGGCTGCGCGGCCAGCCAGCTCCTCACGCGCGTGAGTTCCTCGGCATGCTGCGCGCGCGAGAGCTCCCCGCGCAGCTGCGCGAAACGCAGCCAGATCAGCCAGGTGTTGAGCACATCGGTCTCGCAGTAGGCGCGGATGCCGGCCAGATCGCCCGCCTGGTAGGCGTCCCACACCTGGCTGCCGTCAAAGCCGAGCTTGCCCGGGAAGCCGAGCAAGGTCGCCATGTTCGCCAGCGAGACGCGTCCGCGGCCGGAGAAGCCGGACAGCACGTCCATGAGATCGGTGTGCCGCCAGTGATAGCGGCTGAGGTAGTTGTTGTAGCGGAACGAGGTATCGCCGTCGCCGGTCTCCCAGAAGCGCGGCGCGCTCACCCCGTGCAGCAGCGCGCGGTAGTTGAGCACCGGCAGGTCGAACCCCGAGCCGTTCCAGGAGACCAGGTCCGGGGAGTACTTGTCGATGCCGTCAAAGAAGCGCTGCACCAGCTCGCCCTCGCCGGTGTCCAGCTCCCCCAGGCTCCAGAGCGCAAGGGCATCGCCCGAGCGCAGCACGCAGGAGATGGCCACGATGCGCTGCTGCTCCAGGGGCAGGAAGTCGTTGCCGGTGCCCTGGCGGCGCAGCGCGAACATCGCGCGCGCCACCTGCGCATCGGCTAGCCCCGCGAAGTCGTGCAGGCGCCGCCCTAAGGCCACATCCGGCACCGTCTCGATGTCGAACACCAGGGTGTTCACGTGGCCTTCATCAGCACCGCGACCGCGACCACGAGGCCGCCCTCGTCGCTGAGCGTCACGTGTCCCTCGCCGATCCCCAGACCCTGGCGCACCTTGTCGCCGCGGGCGGAGAAGACCACTTCCGGCTTCCCCCAGGCGTTCTGCACCACGCCGACGTCGCGGATCCACACCCCGTGCGCAAAGCCGGTGCCCATCGCCTTGACGATGGCCTCCTTGGCCGCGAAGCGCATGGCGAGAAAGCGCTCGCGGCGCTGGGTGAGCGCCAGCTGCCTGGCCTCCTCCGGCAGCAGCAGGTGCTCGATGAAGCGCTCGCCGAAGCGCTCGAGCGTGCGGTGGATGCGCTTGGCCTCCAGCACGTCCACGCCGATGCCGTAGATCAAGCGCGCGCCGCCTGCATCAGTGCCTTCATCTCGCGCACCGCGGCGGTGAGGCCGACGAAGACGGCATGGCCGATGAGGGCATGGCCGATGTTGAGCTCGACGATCTCGGGGATGGCCGCCACCGGCTGCACGTTCTGGTAATTCAGGCCGTGGCCGGCATTGACGATGAGACCGAGCGCGGTGCCGCGCCGCGCGCACTCGACCAGGCGCGTCAGTTGCCGCTGCAGCGCGCTGCCCTGGGCATGGGCGTAGGCGCCGGTGTGCAGTTCGATCACCGGGGCCCCGAGGGCGGCGGCCGCCTCGACCTGGCGCAGGTCCGGATCGATGAACAGCGAGGCGCGGATGCCGGCCGCGCGCATGCGCGCCACCGCCTGGGCGATGCGCGCGGACTGCCCGGCCGCATCCAGGCCGCCCTCGGTGGTGACCTCTGCACGGCGCTCGGGCACGAAGCACACATCCGCCGGCTGCGCCCGGAGGGCGATCGCGAGCATCTCCTCGGTGACCGCCATCTCCAGGTTCATGTGGGTCTTGAGCAGCGGGCGCAGCGTGGCGACGTCCTGGTCCTGGATGTGGCGTCGGTCCTCGCGCAGGTGCAGCGTGATGCTGTCCGCGCCGGCCTGCTCGGCCACGAGCGCCGCGCGCACCGGGTCCGGGTGCTCACCCCCGCGCGCCTGGCGCACGGTGGCCACGTGGTCGATGTTGACCCCGAGGGCGAGCGGCTGCATCACGAGGCTCTCCTGCGTGCCATCGCGCGCGCCACCGTGCGCGTGGCCAGCGGGCGGCCCTCAAGACAGGCGGCCAGGGCGGCCTTGAGCAGCCCCCGCGCATCCTCGAGCGTGCGCGCGCTTTTCAAGTCCCCGGCCACAAGATCGATCAGCGAGGCGCCGCAGATGGCCCCGGCATCCCCGCGCGCGCACCGCACCAGCCCCTGGGAGCTGCGGAACACGTAGAAGGCATCGAGCCCCACCGGGGCGCCCGAGCGGACCTCGGTGGTGAGGTCCAGCCCGTAGCCGAGCACGGTGAGCAGGCGCAGCTCGAACAGCCGCAGCGACGCCTCCAGGGTCGCCGGGCTCGCAAGGCCCGCGAGCGCCTGGTGGTAGTGGTCGAACAGCTGCGGCTGCGGATCGTGTCGCGTGGTGAGCTTCAGCAGCAGTTCGTTCAGGTAGAACCCCGCCATCAGGCAGGTCGCCGGCAGCGCTGCCGTGGCCGCCCCCGCGCGCTCCGCGCCGGTCAGTGCCGGGGCCTCGCCCCGGCCGGCCCAGGAGAACAGCAGCGGCTGGAACGGCTGCAGCACCGGGGCCAGCTTCGCCGCAGGTCCGCGCACGCCGCGGGCGAACAGCGTCAGGCGGCCGTGCTCGCGGGTCATGACCTCCAGGATCCGGCTGGTGTCGCGCCAGGGACGGTGGTGCAGCAGATACCCTAGGGCGAGCTCGATGCGGCGCGGGTTTCCACTCATTCCAGTCCGAGTTCCTTCAGGGCACGGGCATTGTCGGCCCAGTTCTCGCGCACCTTCACCCACAGGGTCAGGTGCAGGCGCTGCCCCAGTATCTCATTGAGCGCCAGCCGTGCCGAGCGCCCCACGCGCTTCAGGCGCTCGCCCCGGGCGCCGATGACGATCGGCTTCTGGCCCTCGCGGTCGACCCAGATGCAGGCATCCACGACCTGCTGGCCGTCCTCCTCGGCCAGCCGCTCGACCTCGACGGCGATGCCATAGGGGACCTCCTGGTTCAGCTCCAGGGTGAGCTTCTCGCGGATCATCTCCGCGATGCGGAACTTCACGTCGCGGTCGGTGAGTTCCCCGTTGGGGAACAGCAGCGGCGAAGGCGGCATCTGCGCAGCGATACTGGTGCGCAGCGCGATGACGGCGTCGTGCTTGCGCGCCGAGACCGGCACCAGGGCGCGGAAGTCGTAGCGCGTGCCCAGCCGGGCAAGATAGGGCAGAAGCTTCTCGCGCGGGTGCACCAGATCGATCTTGTTGACCGCGACCAGCGCCGGGCGGGCGGAGCGCACGATGCGATCGAGCACCAGTTCGTCCTCCTCGTACCAGCGCGCTGCCTCGACCACCAGCACCACCAGGTCCGCATCCTCCAGCGCCGCCGCGGCGGTGCGGTTCATGGCCTTGTTGAGCGCGCGCCCGGCCTCCTTGTGCAGTCCCGGGGTGTCGACGAAGGCGATCTGCACGCCCTCGTCGGTGTAGATGCCCAGGATGCGGTGGCGGGTGGTCTGCGGGCGCGGGGTGACGATGGAGAGCCGGTGCCCGGTGAGGGCATTGAGCAGGGTCGACTTGCCGACATTGGGGCGCCCGACCAGGGCGGCAAAGCCTGCGCGGAAATCTGTCGAAGCCGGGCTACTCAAGGTCGCTCTTATACCTTCTGCGTCTGGATCGCCGCGAGCATGCGCGCGGCGGCCTCCTGCTCGGCGCGGCGGCGGCTCGAGCCCTCCCCGTGCGTCGTCAGGGCAAGCCCGGGCACCTCGCACCTTACGCTGAAGGTCTGCGCATGGTCCTCGCCGTGGACGGCGAACACTGCGTAGCCGGGCAGGTCAAGACTGCGCGACTGCAGGTACTCCTGCAAGCGCGTCTTGGCGTCCTTGAGCGTCTGGGGATCGGGCAGCTGCGCGATGCGCGCGGCGAACAGGCGCGCCACCACCGGCTGCACCGCCTCGAGGCCGCGGTCGAGGAAGATCGCCCCGCACAGGGCCTCGAGCGCATCCGCCAGGATCGACTCGCGGCGGAAGCCGCCGGTCTTCAGCTCCCCGGCCCCCAGCTGCAGGGCTGCCCCCAGCCCGAGTGCCAGGGCGATCTCCGCCAGCGGCGTGGCACTGACCAGCCGGGCGCGCAGGCGGCTTAAGTCCCCCTCGTCCGCCTGCGGGTAGGCGCCATAGAGGGTCTGGGCAATGACCAGGTTGATGACCGCGTCGCCGAGAAACTCCAGCCGTTCATTGTTGAGACCGGCGGCGCTGCGGTGGGTGAGCGCGGCGCGGAACAGGTCAAGATCGCGCGCCTCGTAGGACAGTTGCTCGCGCAGCCAGCGCGCGGGCCAGTCCGCGCCATTCATGCGCGGCGCGTGCGGGCGGCGCCGCGCGCGGAGCGGTGGCTAGTCACCGCCACCCATCGTGACGACCTTGTGGAAGTTCACGTGCAGGGAGATGTTGGCGAACAGCGGCGTCTCATCGTCGTAGCTCGCCTCGACCGTCCAGACGCCCCCGTTGCGCGTGATCTTGAAATCCTTGGTAGTCGGGTAGTCGACCATGTCGATCTCGAAATGCTTGTCGAGCGCGGCGCGAATGGCGTCGGCGGTCCCGGTGCCGGTCGCGCGCAGCTCACTGTGAACCTGCTCCAGGGCACGGGTCACCTTCATGTAGTTCAGGTACAGCGGCAGCATCCGCACGCCCGCATAACCGACGATGGCGAACGGGGTGAGCAGGATCAGCCAGCCGATCGCCGTGACACCCAATTGCTTGTTACGCATTGCACACACCCCAGGCAGCGTAGGTCTACGCAGGTATAGCAGCGTTACTTAACGTGTCCACAGAAGCGGTGAGCGCCGTCACGGAATGACCGTACCGATGCGCTTCCACTGCGGGCCGCCGGTGCGACCCAGGTCCCAGTTGAACCAGATGCGGGTCGCCTTGCCGACCAGGTTGGCCTCCGGCACGAAGCCCCAGGAGCGCCCGTCGTCGCTGTTGTCCCGGTTGTCGCCCATCATCAGATAGTACCCCGCTGGCACCACCCCGTCATACGCCGGCACCCGCATGCTGCCCGGGGCATCCTCCTCTCCGCACACGTAGCCACGCACCGCGCGGCGGTTGCACCCCGGCAGCATCGGCGCCCGGTCGATCCCGACCGGGCAGAACATCGCCTCGTGCGCGTGCTCGCCCAGGTGCTCGTGGGCGATCGCAAAATTCACGTAGCACCCGTCGCTGTAGCGCTGCTTGGCCAGCTGCGAGTCCAGCGGCTGGCCGTTCACCCAGATGTGGTTGTCGCGCACCTCGACGTGATCCCCGGGCAGCCCCACCAGGCGCTTGATGAAGTTGGTGGACGGGTCCGGCGGCCAGCGGAACACCACCACGTCGCCGCGCTGCGGCTCCCCGATCGCGACGATCTTGCGGTTGATCACCGGCAGGCGCAGCCCGTAGGCGTACTTGTTGACGACGATGAAGTCCCCGTCGAGCAGCGTCGGCATCATCGAGTCCGAGGGGATGCGGAAGGGCTCGAAGATGAAGCAGCGCAGTACCAGCACCACCAGCGCCACCGGGAAGAAGCTGCGCGCGTAGTCGACGGTGCCAGGCTCGGGCACCTGGGCCGGATCGCGCCCGGCTGAGGCGGCGGCGGCGATGCGCCGCGGGCGCAGCAACCAGGCATCCACCCCCCAGACGAGGCCGGTGATGACGGTGATGCCGAGCAGCACGGCGGAGAAGTCCAGACGCTCGGCCAGCAGCAGGCGCAGCACGGCGGCGATGATCAGCACCGGCAGCGCGGTGTACAGCAGCGTCATCAGCACCCCGTCGCGCACCACCTGCGGACCTGAGTCCAGCGCCCGGCGCGGACGCAGGAACCAGTCGTCGACGATGCAGACGAGGGTCACCGGCAAGGCGAGCCAGGAGAGGAACACGATGAATGGCATCAGGGTCTGGAGCATGGAACTTCTCTACTTGTTGCGACCGATCTGCAGTACGGCGAGGAAGGCTTCCTGGGGGATCTCCACCGAGCCGACCTGCTTCATGCGCTTCTTGCCTTCCTTCTGCTTCTCCAGCAGCTTCTTCTTGCGGCTGATGTCCCCGCCGTAGCACTTGGCGAGCACGTTCTTGCGCAGCGCCTTCACCGTGGCGCGCGCGATGACCGAGCTGCCGATGGCCGCCTGCACGGCCACTTCGAACATCTGCCGCGGGATCAGCTCGTGCATCTTGTCGACCAGGTCGCGGCCGCGCTGGTAGGCGCTGTCGCGGTGCACGATGATCGACAGCGCATCGACCGGCTCGCCGTTGATCAGGATGTCGAGCTTCACCAGCGGGCCGGCGGCGAAGTGGCTGAATTCGTAGTCGAAGGAGGCATAGCCGCGGCTGCAGGACTTCAGGCGGTCGAAGAAGTCGAGCACGACTTCGGCCAGCGGCAGCTCGTACTGCAGCGAGACCTGCGAGGCCAGGTACAGCATCTTCTTCTGGGCGCCGCGCTTGTCGTTGCACAGCTTGAGCACCGCGCCCACGTAGTCCGGGGGCACCAGGATGTTGGCGGTGATGATCGGCTCGCGGATCTGCTCGATCTGGTTGGTCGGCGGCAGCTTCGCGGGGTTGTCGACGTACTCGAGCTTGCCGTCCTCGCGCAGGATCTCGTAGACCACCGTCGGGGCGCTGGTGACGAGGGTGATCTCGTACTCGCGCTCGAGGCGCTCCTGCACGATGTCCATGTGCAGCAGGCCGAGGAAGCCGCAGCGGAAGCCGAAGCCGAGCGCGGTGGAGACCTCCGGCTCGTAGTGCAGCGCCGAGTCGTTCAGGCGCAGCTTCGCCAAGGCATCGCGGAACTTCTCGTAGTCATCGGTGGTGACCGGAAACAACCCGGCGAACACCCGCGGCTGGATCTGCTTGAAGCCCGCGAGCGGGGTCGCGGCAGGATTTGCCTCCAGCGTGATCGTGTCCCCGACCGGGGCGCCGTCGATCTCCTTGATGCCGGCGACCACGAAGCCGACGTCCCCGGCGGCGAGTTCCTGCTCGACGATCGCCTTGGGGGTGAAGCGGCCGAGGCGGTCGATCTGGTGGCTGCGCCCGGTGGAGAACACGCGCATCTTCTGGCCGGTCTTCAGGGTGCCGTTCATGACGCGCACCAGTGAGACCACCCCTACGTAGTTGTCGAACCAGGAGTCGATGATCAAAGCCTGCACCGGGGCTTGCGGGTCTCCCTTGGGCGCGGGGATCCGGTGGATCAGGGTCTCGAGCAACTCCGCCACGCCCTGCCCGGTCTTGGCGCTCACGCGCACCGCGCCGCTGGCATCGATGCCGATGATCTCCTCGATCTCCTTCTCCACCCGGTCGGCATCGGCCGAGGGCAGGTCGATCTTGTTGATCACCGGCAGCACCTCCAGGCCCTGCTCGATGGCGGTGTAGCAGTTGGCCACGCTCTGGGCCTCCACGCCCTGGGAGGCATCCACCACCAGCAGCGCCCCGTCGCAGGCGGCCAGCGAGCGGGAGACCTCGTAGGAGAAGTCCACGTGCCCCGGTGTGTCGATCATGTTCAGCTGGTAGCGCTGCCCGTCCTTGGGGCTCAGGTAGTACAGCGTGACGCTCTGGGCCTTGATGGTGATGCCGCGCTCGCGCTCGAGCGCCATGGAGTCGAGCACCTGGGCCTGCATCTCGCGATCGGCCAGGCCACCGCACAGCTGGATGAGGCGGTCCGCAAGGGTCGATTTGCCGTGGTCGACGTGGGCGATGATCGAGAAATTACGTGTATGCCGCATGAAACCTAGGGTACGGAAAGGAGCGAACGGCCGCGCCAGGGGTCAAGCGGCGGGCGGATTATAGGGAAGTTTGGGGGGATTTACGGCGTATCCGCGGGGAAGCGCGCCAAAGCTGCGGCAGGCCCCAGCAGCCGCTCAAGCTCGGCATGGTCGAGACGGTGGCGGCACACCACCGAGCCATCCAGGAGCAGCACCGGGACGTCCAGTCCGTGCCGGCGCTTGAGTACCGGGTCGGAGTCGACATCGATCAGCTCGATCGGCGGCAGCACCCTGGTCCGCCCCAGGCGGGTCAGCTCGGCGAGCATCTGCGCGCACAGCTCGCACTCGTGGCGCTGCACGAGGGACAGCCGCCCGAGCGCCACTCAGCGGCCCCGGGCGCCCAGCGGCGCCGGCCCCTCGGCCTTCACCTGGGTGGCAATGAACTGCACGGTTGCCGGCGGCACTTCGCCCACCGCGGTGATCTTGTGGCCATCGATGACGGTGGAGAAGGCGGAAGAGGAACCGACCGCGGCGCTCTCGGCGACCCCCTGGGATGTGGGTGTCACGTTTTGCTGGACCTCCACGAACACCGAGACCGAGGCGACCCCGTCGCTGAAGACCAGGTGATCGACCGGGGCACTCGAGCCGGGCAGGGTCTGCGAGGAGCGCACCGTCATGCGAAACCCCGGCGGCAGGTGCATCGCTGCCCAGCCGGGCGTCCCGGGTGCCCCGGCACGCAGCGGTGGGCCGGCATCGCGCACCCACTGGAAGCCGTCCGTGGCCACCTCGGGGCGGAAGGCCGCATCGGGGATGTGCGCGGACAGCGTGAGGTCGGCGAAGACGATCTGCTCGATGACGTGGCCCTGCGCATCGCACAGCTGGCTCTTCAGGGGCATCGCGGTCTTGTCATCAATCCACAGCCGGTAGCCGTAGCGGTACTCGTCCTTCGGGGTGACCGTGATCAGGTGGGTGTCGCGGCGGTTGAAGCGCGTGCGCGCAACTTCCTTGATGTCATAGAAGCTGGCGGTCTCGCCGCTGACCGCCGGGAAACCCACCAGCGGCTCCTGCAGCGGGCGCTGCTCGACCACCACGGTGCGCTTGTCCGGCAGGTAGCACGCCAGCTGCGCCCCGGTGCGGATGAACTCGCGCCCCGAGCCGTCCAGGGATGCGAGGCGCTCGGAGACGATGCCGTCCTGGACGCGATGGATGATGCGCAGCATCTCCACCTGACCGCCGTGCCAGTGCGAGAACGTGCCATCGTAGTTGCGCGTGGTGAGGGCGTGATTCATGCGCTCGAGCCACTGCGCCGGCTCTTCGGCCCAGGCCGCAGCACAGCTCAGGCAGCCGAGGGCCAGTGCGGCCAGGGCGCGGCTACTGTGCATGGACCTTGGCATCTTCCTTCTGTTCCTCGGCACCGGCGGCCGCAGGCTCGCTGGTGATGAACGAGGACAACAGGTTGCGCCGTGCCACCGGCGAGGACACCACGCTGTGGGCGACCACGTAGTTGGCAAGCTCGGTGCTGGGCACGAGCATCGGGCGCACCGCAGGGGTCGGCGGCACCACGTAGGAATCGGCCACCGTGACCACGGGCATCGTCGCCGGCGCCGGGGCACGCGCGGCGCTCAGGCCGCCCCCCGGCAGGGGTGTCTGCGATCTGAGCCACAGCACCGAGACCACCGCCACGCCGGCGGCCAGTGCGCCACCGGCCACCGGCTGCCACCAGCCAAAGCGCGTTGCGGATTTCTGCGCCGGCACCGCGGCGGCACTGTGGTCAGGCTCGGCGCTGAGCAGCGCATTGACGCGCCCGGCGAGCGGGGCGTTCAGGCGCACGCCGCGCTCGGCGCGGATGACGGCGCCGACCACCGCATAGCGCCCCCAGCGCGCCTTGAGCAGCTCGTCGCGCGCCAGGCGTCGCGCCAGCAGTTCGCACTCGGAGGTCGGCAGCTCGTCGTCGAACATCGCCGAGAGCTGGCTATCCAGTTCCTCGTTCATCCGAGCTCCTCTGCGCGGCCCAGGCCGCCTTCAAAGACTTCACGCAGCTGGCGGTCGATCGCCTCGCGGGCGCGGAAGATGCGCGAGCGCACCGTGCCGACCGGGCAGTCCATCGCGGTGGCGATCTCCTCGTAGGACAGTCCCTCGAGCTCGCGCAGCACGATCGCGGTACGCAGGTCCTCCGGCAGCGCCTCGATGGCGCCATTCACGATCGAGCGGATCTCGTCGGTGAGCACCAATCCCTCGGGGGTCTCGGCATCCTTCATGTGGCCCTGCATATCGTTGGACTCGTCATTGCTGTTGCGGTCGAGGTTGTATTCGATCGGGCTGCGGTCGCGGGACACCACGGCGTTCTTGGCGGTATTGATCGCTATGCGGTACAGCCAGGTATAAAAGGCACTGTCCCCGCGGAACCCGGGCAGCGCACGGTAAGCCTTGATGAAGGCTTCCTGCGCAATGTCCTCGGCCTCGGCGGGGTTGCGCACATAGCGCATCACCAGCTTGACCAGCTTGTGCTGGTATTTGAGCACCAGCGCATCAAAGGCCCCCTTGTCGCCGCGCTGCACGCGGCGAACCAGACTCAGATCACTCACGTCCGCGCTCATGCGCGACCTGGTCTAAGGCAACGCGGTCGCGCTGTGAACTGGATAGACTGTAAGCCTTCGTGAAAGTTCATCGTGGGCGTTCGGCGGGGGGATGGGCACACAATAGCGCCGAAGCCGCCCCTCAAGTGACATAAGTGCGGATGCGCGCGATGAGCCGCAGCAGGGCCGGGTCGGAAGGACGGTCCCCGGCCAAGAGGTACCCCGCCAAGAGCGGGTCGGGCAGCTCTAGGAGGGCCTCGAAGCGCGCCCGGTCGGCTGCGGGGGCCTGCGGGTGCCAGGCGCGGGCGTAGCGCTCCAGCAGCAGGTCCAGCTCCTTCATGCCACGACGGCAGCGCCACAGGATCCGGCCGCCGCCGCCCCGCTGGGCCGGCTGCCCCATCAGACCTGCCGCTCCACCATCATCTTCTTGATCTCGGCGATCGCCCGCGCCGGGTTCAGATCCTTCGGACACACGTCCGTGCAGTTCATGATCGTGTGGCAGCGATACAGGCGGAAGGGATCCTCGAGCTCATCCAGGCGCTCGCCGGTGGCCTCGTCGCGGCTGTCGATGATCCAGCGATAGGCGGCCAGCAGTGCCGCAGGCCCCAGGAAGCGGTCCGAGTTCCACCAGTAGCTCGGGCAGGCCGTCGAGCAGCAGGCGCACAGGATGCAGGCGGCCGGGCGGTCGATGCGCTCCTGCTCCGCCTTGCTTTGCAGGCGCTCACGGTCCGGGGGTGCGGGGGTGCGGGTCTGCAGCCATGGCTTCACGGCCGCGTACTGCGCGTAGAAGTTGGTCAGGTCCGGCACTAGGTCCTTCACCACCGGCATGTGCGGCAGCGGGTAGATCTTGACGTCACCGCTGAGCTCGGTGAGCGCGGTGGTGCAGGCGAGGCGATTCACCCCGTTGATGTTCATCGCGCACGAGCCACAGATGCCCTCGCGGCAGGAGCGCCGGAAGGTGATGGTGGAGTCCACCGTCGACTTAAGCGCGATCAGGGCATCGAGCACCATCGGGCCGCAGCTGGCGGTGTCCAGGCCGAAACTGTCGATGCGCGGGTTCTCGCCCGAGTCCGGGTTGAAGCGGTAGATGCGCACCTGCCGCACCGCGCGCGCCCCGGCCGGCGCGGGATGGGTGATCCCCTTCACGATGCGCGAGTTGGCGGGCAGGCGGAATTCGGCCATCGCTGGGTCCTTTAGTAAGTGCGCGCCTTGGGCGGGATGGAGGCGACGTCGCTGGTGAGGGTGTTCAGGTGCACCGGGCGATAGTCAAAGCGCACCCGGCCCGGCCCCTCGACCCACACCAGCGTGTGCTTCATCCAATTGACATCGTCGCGCTGCGCGAAGTCCTCACGTGCATGGGCGCCACGGCTCTCGGTGCGGTTGGCCGCCGAGTGGATGGTCGCGCTCGCCTGCAGCAGCAGGTTCTCCAGCTCGAGCGTCTCGACCAGGTCGGTGTTCCAGATGAGCGAGCGGTCCGTGACGCGCACGTCCTTGAAGGAGTCAAACGTTGCGGCGATGCGCTTGGTGCCCTCGGCAAGGCTCGCGCCGGTGCGAAACACCGCCGCATCCTTCTGCATCGCCTTCTGCATCTCCAGGCGGATCGCTGCGGTCGGCCGCGAGCCGTTGGCGTTGCGCAGCCGGTCCAGGCGCGCCGCCGAGGCGGCCCCGGCATCGGCGGGCAGCCCCTTGTGCGGGCTGCCGGGCTTGATCAGCTGGGCGCAGCGCCGGGCGGCCTCGCGCCCGAAGATCACCAAGTCCAGCAGCGAGTTGCTGCCCAGTCGGTTGGCCCCGTGCACCGAGACGCAGGCGGCCTCGCCGACGGCCATGAGCCCGGGCACCACCGCATCCGGGTCCCCGGCCTTGGGGGCGACGACCTCGCCGTGCACGTTGCAGGGGATGCCGCCCATGTTGTAGTGCACCGTCGGCTGCACCGGGATCGGCTCCTTGGTGACATCGACGCCGGCAAAGATGCGCGCGGTCTCGGCAATGCCGGGCAGGCGCTCGTGGATCACCGCAGCTCCCAGGTGCTCCAGGTGCAGGTCGATGTGGTCGTGCTCGGCGCCCACGCCCCGGCCCTCGCGAATCTCCACCGTCATGGCGCGGCTGACCACATCACGCGAGGCCAGGTCCTTGGCATTGGGCGCGTAGCGCTCCATGAAGCGCTCGCCCTTGGAATTGGTGAGGTAGCCGCCCTCGCCGCGCGCCCCTTCGGTGATCAGGCAGCCGGCGCCGTAGATACCGGTCGGGTGAAACTGCACGAACTCCATATCCTGCAGCGGCAGGCCGGCGCGCAGCACCATCGCGTTGCCGTCCCCGGTGCACGAGTGCGCCGAGGTGCAGGAGAAGTAGGTGCGCCCGTAGCCGCCGGTGGCGAGGATCGTCATGTGGGCACGGAAGCGGTGCAGCTTGCCCTCGGCCAGATCCAGCGCCAGCACGCCGCGGCACGCCCCGTCCTCCATGATCAGGTCGATCGCGAAGTACTCGATGAAGAAGGTGGCCGCGTGGCGCACCGACTGCTGGTAGAGCGTATGCAGCATCGCATGCCCGGTGCGGTCGGCGGCCGCGCAGGTGCGCTGCGCGATGCCCTGGCCGTAGTGCGTCGTCATGCCGCCGAAGGGCCGCTGGTAGATGCGGCCGGCGTCGGTGCGCGAGAACGGCACCCCGTAATGCTCCAGTTCGATGACCGCAGCCGGTGCCTCCTTGCACATCAGCTCGATCGCGTCCTGGTCGCCCAGCCAGTCCGATCCCTTGACGGTGTCGTACATGTGCCAGCGCCAGTCATCCTCGCCCATGTTGCCGAGCGCGGCCGAGATGCCCCCCTGCGCGGCGACCGTGTGGCTGCGCGTGGGGAACAGCTTGGTGATGCAGGCCGTCGACAGGCCGCACTCGGCCAGGCCGAGGGTGGCGCGCAGGCCCGCCCCGCCGGCACCGACGACGATGACGTCGTAGCTGTGGTCGATGAACTGGGAAGCGCTCATGCGCCCCTTCCGAAGGCCAGCTTGAGGATCGCAAACACGGCGGCGGCGGCGAGGAACACGTGCGCGAAGCCGGCCAGCACCAAAAGCAGCGTGCGCGCACCGGCCCCGTGCACGTAGTCCTCGATGACCACCTGGACCCCTAAGCGCGAGTGCCAGGTTGCAGTCAGCACCAGCAGCACCAGCAGCAGCGCGCTAAGCCCCTGGCTCATCCATGCCGTGACGGTCGCATGGTCCAGCGCCGGCAGGCACAGCAGCGAGACGGTGAACCAGATCGACAGCGGCACGAGGGCGACCGAGGTCAGCCGCTGCAGCCACCAGTGCTGGACCCCGGACCGGGCGGAGCCGAGCCCCAGGACCTGGCGCAAGGGGGTGTTCAGGCTCACGGCGCGTGCCCGCCGCGCCAGAGCCAATAGAAAATGAGCAGCATGAGCACGATGCTCAGCAGGCCGACCAGCCAGGCGCTCTTCTGCGCGGTGGTACGCTCCAGCCCGCGCCCGGTATCCCAGACCAGGTGACGGACACCGGCGACCAGGTGATAGCAGAAGGCGATGACCATCGCGGCCAGGAACAGCCGCGCGAGCGGAGTACTCAACAGCGCCTGGGCCTGTGCCTGGGCGCGCGCGCCGCTGGCCACTGCGAGCAGCCAGTAGGTGAGCGCGATGAGTCCCACCGACAGGGCGATGCCGCTGAAACGGTTGAGGATCGATGACACCAGGGTGTACTTGAACTTGTACACCGACAGATGAGGCGACAGCGGGCGGCTCGGCATAGACTTCTAGAAATCGATGCAGCGGCCGTTCTTTTCCCAGTCGCCGAAGCGGGTGGGCTCAGGTCCGGCAGGACCGCCGATCTCGCGCACCGCGGCACCGGCCGTGGCTGCGGCCGTATTGGCTGCAGGGTCGGTAATCGGAACGGACGCAGGCTGCGGGGGACTCTTGCGATCACTCGTCTGCATACCCATTGAGTCTGCCAGAATTCGCTGCAAGCGGCCACGCACGGTTGTAGGTAAGACCCGGTCACGTTGATGAACAGTCCGTCGAAACTATGCGAACTTGACTCCCTGGGCGTGCTGCGTGCGCGCGGCCCCGACGCCGTGGCGTTCCTGCAGGGCCAGCTGTCAAACGATCTCACGCAGCTTTCGGCCACGCGCGCGCTGCTGGCCGGCTACCACAATCCCCAGGGACGCACGATCGCGCTGCTGCGCCTGATCGAGAACGCCCCCGGGGACGTGCTGGCGATCCTGCCGCGCGAGCTCATCGCCACCGTGGCCGCGCGGCTGACGAAATTCATCCTGCGTTCGAAGGTGAAGCTCGCCGACGAGTCTGCCGCCTGGACGATCCACGGCCTGACCGGAGCGGATTCCACTGCCGCCACGGTGGCGCTGCCGGCGCAGGTGAACGAAGTCGCGCGCAGCGGCGCGGCGCTCCTGGTGCTCGCGGGCGCCGCGCCGCCGCGCACCCTGATCGTGCAGCCACGCGAATCCCCGGCGGTGCTCAGCGGGGTGCCGGCCGCGCCCGAATCCGTGTGGCACGCGGCGAGCATCGCCGCCGCCGAACCGCAGGTGTTCGCCTCGACCTCGGAGGAGTTCGTCGCGCAGATGCTCAACCTCGACGTGCTCGGTGCGATCGACTTCGCCAAGGGGTGTTACACCGGGCAGGAGGTCATCGCGCGCGCCCACTACCGCGGGCGCGTGAAGCGCCGGCTGCAGCGCTTCGTCAGCCACGCACCGCTGGTGCTGCGGCCCGGGGACACTCTGGAGCTGCCGGACGGACGCGCCGTGAAGGTCGTGGATGCGGCCGCGCACGCGGATGGCCGCTGCGAATTCCTGGGAGTCACCGGACTGGTCGCGGAGGATGCGGCCGCTGCGGCACCGTCGGCAGCGGTCCAGGTGCAGTCGCTGCCACTGCCGTACGCACTGCCGGACTAGCAGCCGGCGCGGCTCAGTCCGTGCCCCACATCCATCCCACCCCGAGCAGGATGAGGTCCCGGTCCTGATCATCGGCGCTGAAGCCGCGGTTCCAGGTGAGGCGCGCCTCGAGCGCGGCGCTGAAGCGCCAGGCGGCGCTCAGGGACGCAAGTCCCACGATTTCCTTGAGGGGGCGGCCGTCGGAGGCGGCGTGATCGCCGAGGGCGAAGTTCGGGCCCAGGCCGAAGCCCAGTGTGAGCCCGGCCGTCGGCCAGGACTTCACCAGCCACGCCTGCGCGGCGAGGCTGTTGTAGCGCTTATCCGCGCCCGCCTCCTCGTTGAACCACGAACCGCTGAGTTCGAAATGCCTGGCAAGCCTGCGCCGGTACTCGAACCCGACCGCGGCGGCATTCTCCGAGCGGGCGCTGTTGAGGATCGTCACTCCGGCCAGGGCGGTCAGCTCGTTGGGGTGCTCAGGATGGACACCGGCGCCGCCGGTCGCGCCCGCCAGCTGGTCCAGCCGGTAACCGGCCCCGAGCAGGTAGCTGCGGGTGCCGGCGGAGCCGGCCTCGATTTCGCTCACGTTCAGCCGCAGCAGCCAGCGCTGGCCCAGGTACCAGGTCATCGACCCGGTATAGATCACGCCCAGGTCGTGGGCATCCTTGAAGCCGGGCGCCACGTCCTCGTCCTGGGTATCGCAGAACAGGTAGGGGCCGACGCCGAGGGCGATGGTGAAGCGCTGCGCCAGCGGCGGCGTGACCGCCCACAACTGCAGCGCCACGCCGTCGCGGTGGTGGCCGGTGAGGTGACCTTCGTTCGCATACAGAAAAGAGGCGTCCAGGTAACGCCACAGGTTCTGGCGATACTCCAGCTGCCAGGCGTAGGAATGCGAGTCGGCGTCATCGGCACCGGTGCTCACCGGCGTAGCAGGCGAGTTCCTCGGCGCGCGCGTGGGCGGCCAGTGCGCTCAGGGCCAGTCCTGCAAGCGCGGCCATGCCTGCCACCTGCCTGGCGCGCGGCCTTCTAGCCTTGCGCGCGGGCACCGGGCGGCCTGCCGGCAGTGAGCCGCACCGGCACTGCCTGCTTCAGAGGCTTTCCGGGCGCATGTGCGGGAAGAGGATGACGTCGCGGATCGAGGGGGAGTCGGTGAAGAACATCACCAGCCGGTCGATGCCGACCCCGAGGCCTGCGGTGGGGGGCATGCCGTACTCGAGCGCGCGCACGTAGTCAGCGTCGTAGAACATCGCCTCCTCGTCGCCCTGGTCCTTGCGTGCCACCTGCGCGCGGAAGCGCGCCGCCTGCTCCTCCGGGTCATTGAGTTCCGAGAAGCCGTTGGCAATCTCGCGGCCGCCGATGAAGAACTCGAAGCGGTCGGTGACGAACGGATCGCCGTCGTTCGGGCGTGACAGTGGCGAGACTTCCGCCGGGTAGGCGTAGACGAACGTCGGGTCGATGAGCGCCGCCTCAGCGCTCTTCTCGAAGATCTCGATCTGCAGCTTGCCGGGCCCGTCGTGCGCATCGGTCTTGATGCCCAGAAGCTCGCAGCGCTTGCGCAGGTAGGTCAGGTCGCGCAGCGACAACGGGTCGATGCCCGGGTTGTTGTCGATGATGGCCTGCTCGACGGTCACTCGGCGGAAGCGCCTGGCCAGATCGAAGCTGCGCCCCTGGTAGCTGATCTGCTGGGTGCCGTGCAGGGCCTCGGCCAGCCCGCGCGTGGCCTTCTCGATCCAGTCCATGAGGTCGCGATAGTCCGCGTACGCAAGGTACAGCTCGAGCATCGTGAACTCGGGGTTGTGCTGGGTGGAGAGCCCCTCGTTGCGGAAGTTGCGGTTGATCTCGTACACCCGCTCCAGCCCGCCGACGATGAGCCGTTTCAGGTACAGCTCCGGGGCGATGCGCAGGTACATGTCCAGGTCCAGCGCGTTGTGGTGCGTCCTGAACGGGCGGGCCGTGGCGCCGCCGGGGATCGGCTGCATCATCGGGGTTTCCACCTCGAGGAAGTCGAGTGCGTCGAGGAAGTCGCGCAGGTAGCCGATGATGCGCGTGCGCGCCCGGAACACCTTGCGGCTTTGCTCGCTGACGATCAGGTCCACGTAGCGGCGGCGGTAGCGCGTCTCGGTATCGGCCAGGCCGTGCCACTTGTCCGGCAGCGGCCGCAGTGATTTCACCAGCAGCACGAGCGCATCGGCGCGCACCGAAAGCTCACCGGTCTTGGTGCGGAACAGCACCCCGGCCGCGCCGATGATGTCGCCGACGTCCCAGCCCCTGAAAGCCTCGTAGGCCGCGCCGAGGGCCTCGGCCTGCAGGTACAGCTGCACCTGGCCGGTGCGGTCGGCGATCTTCACGAAGCTCGCCTTGCCCATCACCCGCTTGAACATGAGGCGGCCGCCGACCCGCACGCGCGTCGGATTCGCCTCCAGCCACTCGCCGGACTTCTCGCCGTAGGCATCGTGCAGCTGTCCGGCGAGCGCATCGCGGCGGAAGTCATTGGGGAAGGCGGTGCCGGACTTGCGCAGCTCGGCAAGCTTGGCGCGCCGTTCGGCGATCAGCTTGTTCTCATCGCCGCCGCCCCCGCCATCCGCGCCGCCGGTGTTCTTGTCTGTCATATACCTATACGCCCGCCTTGAGCGAGGCCTCCAGAAACTGGTCGAGCGCCCCATCGAGCACCGCGGCGGTGTTGCCCACCTCCACGCCGGTACGCAGGTCCTTGATGCGCGACTGGTCGAGCACGTAGGAACGGATCTGGTGCCCCCAGCTGACGTCGGACTTGGAGTCCTCGAGCACCTTGGAGGCCGCATTTCTCTTGTTGACCTCGAGCTCGTAGAGCTTCGCCTTGAGCATCTTCATGGCGGTCGAACGGTTCTTGTGCTGGCTGCGCTCGTTCTGACAGGCCACCACGATGCCGCTCGGCAGGTGGGTGATGCGCACGGCCGACTCGGTCTTGTTCACGTGCTGGCCGCCGGCGCCCGAGGAGCGGTAGACATCCGTGCGCAGGTCCGCCGGGTTGATCTCGATGGCGATGTCGTCGTCGACCTCGGGGGAGACGAACACCGAGGCGAAGGAGGTGTGGCGACGGTTGCCGGAATCGAACGGGGACTTGCGCACCAGGCGGTGCACGCCGATCTCGGTGCGCAGCCAGCCGTAGGCATACTCGCCCGTGATCTCGATGGTGGCGCTCTTCATGCCGGCGACCTCGCCGGGCTGCGAGTCGATGACCTCGGCACTGAAGCCGCGCGAGGCCGCCCAGCGCAGGTACATGCGCAGCAGCATCTGCGCCCAGTCCTGGGCCTCGGTGCCACCGGCGCCGGCCTGGATGTCGAGGAAGGCGTTGTGCGCATCCATCTCGCCGTGGAACATGCGCTTCAGTTCCAGGTGGCGCACGTCCGCCTCCAGGCGCTGCGCATCCGTCTCGATGTCACGGGCGGCGGCCTCGTCGTTCTCGCCCTCGGCCAGGCCGAGCAGCTCCACCGCATCGGCGATGCCCTTGGTCGTGCGCTCGATCTCGCCGACCTCGCCGCTCAGGCGTGCGCGCTCGCGGCCGAGGTCCTGGGCGCGCGCCGGATCCTGCCAGATGTTGGGGTCCTCGAGCTCGCGGCCGACCTCCTCCAGGCGCTCCTGCTTGGTGTCGTACTCAAAGAAACCCCCGAAGGGAGGCGATACGCTCCCCGAGGTCTTTGAGCTGGCGCTTGAGCTGGTTGACTTCCATGGGGGTGTCTCGGAACTGCGGCGGTGATGCGGTAAAACGGCCCCGGATGCTATCACCGCGGCTTGCGCTTTAGCGAGCCGACGGCAGCAGGTGATCGATCAGCAGCTGCAGCCGCCGCTCGCCCTGGTATTCGTTCACGTCCAGCCGGTACACCAGGTGCGCAAGCCCGGCCGGCGCCACGAAATCGGCGCCCTCCTCCACGTGGTTGAAGGCGATGGCATCGAAGGCGCGCCCGCTGTCGGGCACCTCCACCCACATCTTCAGGTGGCGCGCGCCGATCAGGCGCGCGCTGCGGATGCTGAACACGCCATCGAAGGTCGGCTCGGGGAATGCCTGCCCCCAGGGCCCGCCGGCGCGCAGCGCATGCGCGGTCTCGAGCGCGATCTCAGCCGGGGCAAGCTCGCCGTCGGTCTCGATGGTATCGGTGGGCGGGGCCTGCCGCAGCCAGCGCTGCACCTCCTGGTCGAAGGCGCGCGCGAACTCGTCCAGGTGCACGCGCTCGAGGGTGAGCCCTGCGGCCATGGCATGGCCGCCGAAGCGGCTGATCAGCTGCGGGTGGCGCGTGGCGATGCCATCCAGCACATCGCGGATGTGCACCCCGGGCACCGATCGCGCCGAGCCGCGCAGGGTCGCCGCATCGGCGAGCGCGAAGGCGATCACCGGGCGGCGCAGGCGCTCCTTGATGCGGCTGGCCACCAGGCCGACCACGCCCTGATGCCAGCCCTCATCGAACAACACCACCCCGCTGCGCTCGAGCGTGCCGGGCCTGGGATTGTTGAGCACGCGCACCGCCGCCTGGGCATCCGCCTGCATCCTGGCCTCGATGCTGCGGCGCTCCTGGTTCAGTTCATCGAGTCGCGCGGCCAGGCGCTGCGCCTCCTCGGCATCGTCGGTGAGCAGGCAGCGGATGCCGATGCTCATGTCATCGATGCGGCCGGCGGCGTTCAGGCGCGGCGCCACCCCGAAGGCCAGATCCGCAGCCGTGAGGTTCTCCAGCGAGCGTGCCGCGAGGTCCAGCAGCGCACGGATGCCGGGCACGCAGCGCCCGGCGCGGATGCGCTTCAGGCCCTGCGCGACCAGCACGCGGTTGTTGGCATCCAGCGGCACCACATCGGCCACCGTGCCCAGGGCGACCAGGTCCAAAAGCGGCGCGACCCCGGCCGACTCGGCGGTGAGGCCACTGGCATCCAGGCGGCGCTTGAGGGCGGCCATCACGTAGAAGGCCACGCCGACCCCGGCGAGGCTGCGGCTGCCGAAGCTGCTGCCGGTGAGGTTGGGGTTCACGATGGCATTGGCTTCGGGCAGCTGCGCACCGGGGAGGTGGTGGTCGGTGATCAGTACATCGATGCCGCGCGCGCGCGCGGCCGCCACTCCGGCATGACTCGAGACCCCGTTGTCTACCGTGACGATGAGCGTCGGGGCGCGCTGCGCACTCAGGGCCACGATTTCCGGGGTGAGTCCATAGCCGAACTCGAAGCGGTTCGGCACCAGGAAATCCACGTCCGCAAAGCCGAAGTTGCGCAGGGCGCGCACCATGAGCGCGCTGCTGGTGGCGCCGTCCGCATCGAAGTCCCCGATGATGGTCACCCGCCCGCCACGGTGGCGCATGAGCAGCTCCACCGCCTCCGGCAACCCCTCGAGCGTGCCCACCGGCAGCAGCCGCTCCAGTGAGGTGTCCAGCTCTTGGGAGGAGCGCACGCCGCGCGCCGCGTAGATGCGCCCCAGCACCGGATGCAGCGGCTGTGCAAAGCTCGGGGCGCCCTCGCAGGTGGCGCGGCGCACGATCCGCAGATTCAAGTGATTCCCCGCAGGCCCGCACGGGCGCGGCGCCAGAACTTGAGCCCGTCGCGGCGGGTCACGGTGAGGCAGCGGTCGTTGGCGATCAGCCGCAGCTGCCCGATGTGACCGGCGCGCAGCGCGCGCACCGCCGGCGACAGATAGCGTGCATCCAGCTGCGCAAGCGCAGCCCCGAAGTCCGCCGATCCGTCCGTGAGCAAGCTCCCCGCCTCCACCACCAGTACCGCGCGCCCGCACGTGTCCGCACCGAACATCTCCGCCACCCCCGCGGGCACCGCGTGGCAGGCAAGGCCGCAAATGTGCCACAGACCGCGCACGTACGCGTCGTGGGCAAACGCCTCAGGGCCCGCGCCCACCGTGGCCGCCGGCGGCATGCCTGCACCCACCGCGCCCCAGAGCCACAGCGCGGTCAGCGGCACCCCGCGCGCCTGGTTGCCTGGCAGGGAGTGCAGCCACATCTCCATCTCGGTCCAGGTGCGCCGCAAACCGGCCGCCGCAGGCCCGCGCGGCAGGGCTTCGTTGACCTCGGCACCGGCAAAGCGCGCCGGCTCTGCAGTCGGCACCGCCTCGATGCCCGGGGTGAGCAGCAGCAGCTCGCGCGGCGAGGCCGGCGTGAGCGAGAAACCCGAGCCGGCAAAGGCCGCCGCGAAATCCTGCGCCAGCTGCGCGAGCTCATCCTCGTTGAGGTAGAGCAGCCCTGCCGGGGCCAGGTGCACGCGTGCCAGTCCTGCGCTCAGGTGTACCGGGACTGCGAGCCAGAGTGTTTCCGCCCGGCCGGCAAGCTGCGGGTGCCGCGCCGCGGCGATGCGCGCCGGGGCGATGCCGGCCAGCCCGCCCCGCCCGACCCAGCCGGCCAGCCAGGGCCGCCAGCCGCGCGGCAGGGGCGCGCGTGCCCCGAAGCGCGCCATGAACTCAAGGCCGGCGAGCGAGCGCGCTTCACCCCCGGGCCGCAGAGCGGGTGGCTCTGCTGACAGGTAGAGATCCTGGATGACGATGACGAGTTCGCGCACGGACGCTATCGTACCCGTCCGTGAAGTTCACCCTCGACAGCGGTTCAGGCGCGAACCTGATCAAGAGCTACTCCCCGGCCGGGATCCGCATCGGGGAGCAGTGGCTGACGCACACGCTCATCGTCACGGCCGACCGGCTGATCAGTGATGCAGCCCCGGCAAGCTTTGCCGAGCTCGCACCGCAGCACCTGCCGGTGCTGTTCGAGCTGTCCGCCGAAGTGGTGATCGTGGGCACCGGCACCACGCAGCAATTTGCACCCGCAGCCGTGCGCGCGGTGTTTGCGGCCCGGCGTGTAGGTCTTGAGGTGATGGAACTCGGTGCGGCATGCCGCACCTACAACGTCCTGGTCCAGGAGCAGCGGCGGGTCGCCGCGCTGTTGTTTCTGCGCTAGGGGCGCGCGGCGGAAGGCAACCGGCAGAAGACACAGAGGGAGGGTCAACCAACCAAACAATCATTCGAAGCTGACAGACTCGAACAACTGCACTGTTTTTCTTATTCGAGGGTTCTTGTTGCTTTTGTTTCAACTCCCTCCTCTCTGTGTCTTCTGCCGGTCGCCCTCCTAATTAGCCTGTCGTTGTTAGGAGACAGGGGAACGCATGTTAAGCGCGTTGCAGAAGATCACGCAAGAGCACTGAACTCCAAGGAATTTCGCGCTCCGCAGGCCGCATTCGCAGCTCGCCACACTGCGCGGAAAGTGCTTGTTTCACAGCGTTTTTTTGCATGCTGCCTCTCCGGGCGCGAAATTACTGTGAATTTATCTCATAAATATCAGTAAATTAGGAAAATTATCTGATCTTGCATCTAGGTTTAAGTTCCACAGCCCGGCGTATTCCGCGGCAATTTACGCGGTTCCGCCGAGCAGCGGCACAAACGCCACTGGACCCAGGGACTCGCGCTCGAGGCGCTGGTCACGACGTGTGAAGCGCACCAGCTCCTGCTTGCCCTCCGGTCCGATCGGCACCAGCAGGCGCCCGCCGACCTTCAGCTGCTTGAGCAGCGCCTCCGGGACCGTGAGCGGTGCCGCGGCGACCAGGATGCCGTCAAAGGGCGCGTGCGCCTTCCAGCCGAGGCTGCCGTCGCCGTGCCGGTAGCGCACGTTGCGGATGCCGAGCTCCTTGAGGCGCTGCCGTGCGCGCGTCGACAAAGGCTCGATGCGCTCGACGGTGTTGACATGGGCCACCAGCGGGGCGAGCACTGCAGTCTGGTAGCCACAGCCGGTGCCCACCTCGAGCACGTTGTTCACCTCCGCGCCCTCCAGCAGCGCCTCGGTCATGCGCGCCACGATGTACGGTTGCGAGATGGTCTGGCCGAAGCCGATCGGCAATGCGGTGTCCTCGTAGGCGCGGCTGCCGAGGGCCTCGTCGACGAAGATGTGCCGCGGCACGTTGCGGATGCGCTCGAGGACGACAGCGCTGGTGATGCCCTGCTCGCGCAGGCGCTGCACCAGCCGATCGCGCGTACGCGCGGAGGTCATGCCGATCCCAGCCAGGCGCACGTCAGCCATCGATGCCCTCCAGCCACTGGGACAGCACGGGCACGGCTGGGTGGCGCGTGAGGTCCACCTGCAGCGGCGTCACCGAGACAAACCCCTGCGCCACGGTGTCAAAGTCGGTGCCTGGACTTGCATCCTGTTCAGCCCCCGCCGGTCCGACCCAGTACACAGGGCGCCCCCGCGGGTCCTGCGCCTGCATGACCGCCGCGGAGCGGTGACGGAAGCCGAGACGGCTGGCGCGGAAGCCACGCTGCAGGTTCATCGGCAGGTCCGGCACGTTCACGTTGAGGATGAATCCCTGCTCGAGGGGCTTCTTCAGCAGCTGCGCGACCAGCAGGCGCGCCACCTCGGCGGCGGCGGCGAAGTTGCCCCCGCCCCCTCCCGAGGTGCACAGCGACACTGCGATGGTCGGCAGACCGAGGAAACGCCCCTCGACCGCGGCGGCCACCGTGCCCGAGTACAGCACATCGTCGCCGAGGTTGGGGCCGTCGTTGACGCCCGAGACCACCATGTCGTGCTCGAAGTCGAACAGCCCGGAGATCGCCAGATGGACGCAGTCAGTGGGCGTGCCCGGCACGAAGTAAACCCCCGCCTCCGCCTCGAACACGCGCAGCGGTACATCGAGGGTGAGGGAATTGCTGGCACCGCTCTTGTTGCGATCCGGTGCGACGACCGTCACCTCGGCCAGGCTCGACAATGCCTCGCGCAAGCGACGGATGCCCTCGGAGCGATAGCCGTCGTCGTTGCTGACCAGAATCTTCACGTCCAGGCACTTCGGGTGAGACCAAAAAGTGCGCGTGACTATACTGGGTCCGGGGCAGCCCGAGTAGAATCATGCGCTTGCGACCGCCGGCGGCGCAGGGTCAAGACCTAAAAGCCGGCAGGCCCCTAAGGCGTTCGCGCGCCGCTCGCTTGCGGGCAGGCGGCCGGTAAACCGGCACCTGCGCCACGAGCGCACTCACTCCACTGATTTACCGCAAGCGCGGCCGCCGGATCCGCGGGGCAAGACGGATGGCAGCCATCGGCGAGAGCACCTCCACTGAGGTCAGGGTCGGCAGCGATGGCCACTTGCGGGTGCCGCGGCCGGCGGCAGCGCCGACATAACACCGAGCGGAGATGGAGAGTGCTGTTTTCAGCGCATCCATGCACGCGGATGTGATGCGCATCGCGGGGCGGCAGCAGCATTGTGATCGGCTTCACCATTACATTCTGGTAAGTAACGCCAAGCTTACAAACGTGCTAGAAACATGGGGTTGCCACCGATAGGGACCCTCGTCTTCAGGGACTTGAGCACTTGCGCTACACCGAGCTTCAGATCAGCAGTGAACTTCTGGATCAGCCCGAATTCACCGGCCATCCCAAGAAAATCCTGATCTGTTCGACACCCCGCAGCGGCAGCTATTTTCTGTGCCGCCAGATGATCAATGCCGGCCTCGGCGTGCCGCATGAGTATTTCAATCCCATCGTCATGCAGCAGATGGCGCCGCGCCTGGGCCTCGAACGCGACATCCAGGGGCTCACCTGGTGGCCGCGCGGCTGGAGGGATCGCCTGTTGTTGCGCCGGCGCGGAGCCCCGGTGGCCGAGCTGGCCTTCCTGCGCAAGTATCTGCAGTTCCTCCTGGCACGCCGCTGCCAGGGCGGCATCTTCGCCGCGAAGGTGCACTTCCGGGACTTCCGCCGGACGCTCAGCAACTCCATCGGCGATGCCTTGCTCCAGAACACTCTGTTCATCCAGATCTACCGCGAAGACATCCTGAAGCAGGCCGTCTCGGAGCACTTCGGCCAGCTGACGGGCCGCTGGGGCGTGGACAACTCGGTCACAACCCCCCCGGTGGTGCAGCCGAACTTCTTCGACCCGACAGCCGTGGACCGGGCGCTGCATGACCTCGCGGATCAGGATCGCGGCTGGCGCGTGTTCTTCGCCAGGCGCGGCGTGGTGCCGTTGTCCATCTCTTACGAGCGACTGTGTGCCGATCCGGTTGTCTTTCTGGAGGTAATCGCCCGCGGTGTGAATTTTGACCCGGTCCAGCTGCGCCGCGGCTACAGCGAAACCGGACCGCCACCGTTGGACGACCCGGCCCTTCCCAGCAAGGACGAGGTGGTCCGGCACTACCTGGCAGCGCTCCCCGGGGGGGCCACCCAAACCTGACCATCCGGCGGCGCCGGAGCCAACAGGCTGCCGCGCCGGAACAAGCGTGCCCGCGTTCACTTACATTCGGAAACAAATGCTCGATCGAGAAGGGTCATAGTTGATGAGTCACGAGAAGAGGCCATGGATCTGATCAGCGTCATCATGCCGACGTACAACGCCGCCAAATGGGTCAGCGCTACCATCGACAGCCTGGCCGCGCAGACCTATCCGCGGTTTGAGCTCATCGTGGCGGATGACGGTTCGCAGGACGACACCGTGTCGGTCGTCCGCGGCAAGCTGGCACAGAGCTTCAAGAACCCCTGGAAGATTATCGAGCTCGGCAACAACCGGGGCCCGAGCGCAGCGCGCAACCGGGGACTCAAGGCAGCCCAGGGCAGCTGGGTCCAGTTCCTCGACAGCGACGACCTCATCGCGCCGGAGAAGTTTGCCATCCAGGCGGCACACTGCGCACAGGTTGATGCGGAGGTGTCCGCCGTCTATTCGTCCTGGTGCCAGTGCCATGTCGATGAGGACCGGGTGACGATGGTGGACGGGGTCATCCAGCCCGACATGGAAGGGCGCGCGCCGATCATGTGCCTCGTGGGACACGATCGCGTGCTGCAGGCCTGCGCCCTCACCCGGCGCTCGGCCCTCGAGCAGGTCGGTGGCTGGGACGAGAACCTGCGGTTCTGGGAGTGTGAAGAGCTGACATTCCGTATTGCCAAGGTCGGCCGGCTGGAATGCGCACCCTGCCCGTCACCTCTTTACCTGTGGCGACAGCATCGCGACAAGCCCTACATCGGCGATGCCGCCGCACGCTACCAGACGATACCCGTCGCGCTCGGCTGGATCGACCTGATCCTGCAGGCACTCGACTACAAATCACTGGACGAGGCCGGCTTGTCGGCCCGTGACCGACAGGACATCCTGACTTCGAGTTCCTTCTGGGCGCGGGAACTGTTCCGCGTGGACCGCAGGGCGTTTCGCAAGTACCTCGGCGAGGCCCGCAAACTCGACCCGAATCTGGTGCCCACCGATCTGCCGGTACTGTCGGTCGTTTCCAGGCACATCGGCTACGAATCGGCCGAGGCCATCAACGAGATGGGCCGCGCGCCGAAGAATCTACTGCGCAAGCTGCTGCAGCACCTGCGCCTCAGGTAGCCGGCGCGCGCCGCCGCCACGCTGCCGGGTGCGCCCAGGCCCGCCTGAGAATGGCATCCAGGCTCTGATCACCGGTGAAGCGCTCCCCGAAGACCCGTTGCACCACGAAGGGCTCGTCCGCGCACACCCCGTTGGTGTCGAAGAAGAGTCCCAGGAAGTCATGCTGCGCGCGCAGCCGGGCGAGCCAGGCCCGATCCAGCCCGCCGCCGAAATAGGGGAAGGCAAAGGGCACGCTCGACTGGCCGGTGAGTGCGCGAATGCGGCGGCAGGATTCGAGGATCTCGTGCTCGGCCTCCTGCGGGGAGAGTTCCTGCAGGCGACGATGACTGCAACTGTGCGCACCGATGGTGAAGCCGTCCGCGTGCAGCTGCCGGATCTGCGCGCTGGTGAGGTAAGGCTGCACCTGCTGCAGGTAGCCGCGGATATCGATCCCGAGGCGCGCCAGAAGTGTCGCGGCCCGCCCTTCCTCGCTCTGCGGCAGTTGCAACAGCCAGCGCAGCAGCGGCAGCAGCCGCCGGTCCAGCTGCGGATCAAGCTCGGCAAGTCCCAGCGGCCGCGTGGTGGTCGGCGCCGCCAGCGAGGCGCCCGGGTCCGGCTGCAGCAGCGCGCCCAGGCCGCACTCGACGGCCCGTGCTTCCACCTGCCCGAACGGCATGGCCATGATCGCCTCGATGCACAGCGATGCCACGCTCTCGCGGAACAGCATCTGGTTGTCAATGAGATCGGTGATGACGAAGAACACGCAGCGCAGGCCCCGCCGTCGCAGCAGCGGGGCGACGACGGTTGCGCACTCGGCGAAGCCGTCGTCGAAGGTGAGGATGACCGAGTTGCCCGGCCTCGGTGGCGGCGCTGCGCGGGCGCGGCACAGCTGCTCGTAGGTAATGAACCGGAAGCGACGCTCCAGGTAGTCCAGATCCGCCCCGAAGCTCGCCGTGTCGAGGTAGCGATAGTGCTTGATGTGGGCCACCGGGCCATCGGCCACCACGTGGTAGCAGACCCCGAGCTCACTTTTTGGCACCAGCCTGCGCCACAGCTTCAGGGGGGCTGCGTGCAGGATCCGGTGTGCGGCCCGGTATGCCGCCCGGCGCGCCCCGCGGGCGAGGGAAATCATGTCCGGTGCATCTTAAAGATCCGCAGCGCCTCCACCCGGAATTCTTCCTCAAAGTGCGCCGGCGACAATCCCGACCTCAGGTCTTTCAGGGACTTAGCTCACACGTCGTGACTATACTTCAAGGCAGGCCCTGGTGGATGTGAGCACCACGTGATGACGCAAGCCGATGAGGAGCAGCCCGCCGGCGACGAGGACGCCCGGCTGTTCCGCGCCGCCGTGCGCGGGGTCAAGCCGCTGCGTTCCGGCGCGGTCCAACAGCAAAAGCCCAAGACCGGGGCGCGCGCCCGCTTCGCGCGCGCCGATCGCTTGGCGGTCCTTAGGGAAAGCCTCGAGGCGGTGACGACAGATGCGGAAGCAGGCTCCGGCGAGGAACTGGCCTTCCACCGTCCACAGGTCCAGGCCCAGGTCATGCGCCGGCTGCGCCGCGGTGAGTACCGGGTGCAGCGCGAACTGGACCTGCATGGGCTCACGCAGGCCGCGGCGAAGCAGGTGCTGCGCGAGTTCCTCGCCGATGCGCTGCAGCAGCGCGCGCGCTGCGTGCGCATCATCCATGGCAAGGGCCTGCGCTCCGGGCACCGCGGACCGGTGCTCAAGAGCACCGTGAGCGCGCTATTGCGACGCACCGGTGCGGTGCTCGCCTATGTTTCAGCCCGTCAGGTCGACGGCGGCACGGGAGCGGTGTACGTGCTGCTGTCGCCGCCGTGAGCCCTCAGGCGTCGGCGAGCGTGCCCTGCGCCTCGATCAGCTCACGCAGCACGGCGGTGGCGTAGCAGCCGCGCGCAAGCTTGAAGCGCAACAGCACCGCCGCCTCTTCGGCCACGCAGTCGAGCTCGTGCACCGCCAGGCGCAGGCTGCGGCGCTCCTGGGCCATGTCCGCCGCCACACACAGGGCCGCCTCGCGCGGGTAGCACTCAGCGGTGCGCTCTTCCAGTGCGCGCACGGCAGCACCGGTGGCCGGCAGGCCCGCCCCCCACAAGGGACCGGTCGGGTGAATCTTAAGAGCGCCGGCACGCTGTGCCAGCACCTCATCCGCCTCGGCTACGGCGAAGAAGCTGCCGCGGCCGTCGAGGTTGGCCAGGTCGCCCGCCCGCACCAGTCCCCAGCTGCCCTCCTGTACCCGCTGCGCGAGCACTGCATTGAAGATGACGCTGCGCGCTGCCGAGAGCACGAAGCCGCGCTCGGCCGGTCTCAGCGAGCGCAGCGGCGCTGCCATGCGCTCAAGATTCGCGCCGTCGCGCCCGAAGCGCTGCGGACCGAAATAGTTCGGCACACCGCTCAAGGCGAGGGCCGCAAGGCGCGCACGCAGCGCGCTGTGCAACTCACCGCCGCTACCGGAAATGGCGCGCAGGCGCAGCGTGAAGCGGTTGCCGGCCAGGGCCCCGCGCGGCAGCTTGCGGTTGTGCGGCGACAGCTCCAGCGCCTCGAAGCCCTCGCCCGACAGGGCGGCCAGTTGCGGTAGCGTTTTGGGCCGCGGCAGCGAGAACCATTGCAGTGCCACCGCGCGGCGATCCTTGAGGCCTGCGTATCCCACCTCGTGTGCGCGGCAGCCGACCCGGCGCGCCAGCTCCTCGGCGACCCAGACGGTGTTGGCATTGCGCTTGCGGATCCTGACCAGAAGGTGCTGGCCCTCGCCGGCCGGCTGGAACCCCAAGTCCTCCTCGACGAGGAAGTCCTCGGGCTCGGCGCGCAGCGTGGCCAGGGTAATGGGATCCCCGTGCGCACGCGGCGGCGCGAGCGCCACCACGCGCGCGGCCAGGGGGCTTGCGTTCACGGTGCGGCGGCTTGCAGCAGCACGACCGCCTGGGCGGCGATGCCCTCGGCACGGCCGAGAAATCCTAGACCCTCGGTCGTGGTGGCCTTGAGGTTGACCTGCCCCACGGGCACCCCGAGCAGCTGCGCGATGCGCGTCTGCATCCCCTGGCGGTGGGGGCCGAGCCTGGGCGCCTGGGCGATGAAGGTGAGGTCGGCGTTGACCACCGCGAAACCCCTGGTGCGCAGCATGGCGAGCACCGCGGTGACAAATCCTGCGCTGTCAGCGCCCCGCCACTGCGGGTCGGTGTCGCGGAAGTGCTGGCCGATATCCCCAAGTCCTGCGGCCCCGAGCAGCGCATCGCACAGCGCGTGCAGCAGCACATCGCCGTCCGAGTGCGCGATGACTCCGTGCGAGTGCGGCACGCGCTGCCCACCGAGCATCAGGTGATCCCCCGGTCCGAAGGCATGCACGTCGAAGCCGCTGCCGACCCGCAAGCCGTTCATGCGGATGCGCGGGTGCGGCGCGCGCGCAGCACCGCGGCAGCCAGGGTGAGGTCATCGGCGGTCGTGACCTTGAGGTTCGTGGCGGCGCCTTCGATCAAAAGCGCGCTCGCCCCGGCCCACTCCAGCGCCTGCGCCTCATCGCTCGGGAAGCGCCCGGCGGCGTGCGCGGCATCGAGCGCTGCGCACAGGGGCCGGTAGCGGAACATCTGCGGCGTGAGCGCGCGCCACAGGCCGCGACGCTCCTCGGTCCGCACGACCTGGGCCGGGACCGCGTCCCCGCGCAACTCGTCCGCGCGCTTGAGCGTGTCGGCATAGCGCGCGCCCAAGAGTCCCCCCACCGGGTGGCCCGCGACGCCGGCGAGCAGCCGCTCCAGGTCCTGCACGTCCAGACACGGTCGCGCGGCATCGTGCACCAGCACCCAGTCGCCGGGCGCGGCACGGCGCTCGAGTGCGCTCAAGGCGGCACGCACCGACTGGCTGCGCTGTGCGCCGCCGCTGGTGGTGAGCACGCCGGGAGGTGGCTGCCAGCTGCCATCGTCATCGCCGAGCGCGACGACGATCTGCGCGCAGCGCGGGTCGGCGAGAAACGGCGCGAGTGCCCAGTCGATCACCGTGCGCCCTTCCAGGGGCGCGTACTGCTTGGGCGTATCGGTGCCAAAGCGCCGCCCGGTGCCCGCGGCCGGCATGACGAGCCAGTAGTTCACGCGCGCAACTTCGCGGGTGCCCTAGCGGGCGGAAGCCGTGCGGGTAGCCGTGCGGGTGGACTGGGGCGGGCGCACCGGCACGACCTGATAGAAGGTCTCGTTGCGCGCGATCATGCCGAGGTCGCTGCGCGCGCGCTCCTCGAGTGCGTCCATCCCGGTCTTCAGGTCGCGCACCTCGGCGGCCAGCTGGTGGTTACGCTCGGCGAGCTGCTCGTTCTCGCCGCGCTGCGCGGCGACGGCCTGCTGCAGGCGGGAAACTGCATGCACGCCGTCCTCGGAGAACCACACCCGGTACTGCAGGAGGATGACGGCCACTGCCAGTGCCGCTGCGAGCCATTTCATGGGTGGGAAAGCGTATCAGACAGCACGCTGGAGCGCGAAGAGTTTACGGTGTTTTTTCAGGCACCTGCGGCACTGAGTGCAGCACCGGCGCGAGTGGCGGCGGCGAGCCGCTCGGGCCACATCGACTCGAGCCGCCTCTGCGCTGCGGCCAGCACCACCGCGCGCGCCTGCTCCGGGCGACCGCAGTCAAACGGTGGCTCCGGCGCATACTCGATCCCAAGCTGCACCGCCTCGGCATAGTCACGCCCGGCGATCTCGGCCAGCACGGTGAGCGCCATGTCGATCCCGGCGGTGACTCCTCCGCCGGTGATGAGGTTGCCGTCGCGCACCACGCGGGCCGGGTCGGCAATGGCGCCGAAGTGTGCGAGCAGCTCGCGGTAGGCCCAGTGACAGGCGGCACGCCGGCCGCGCAGCAGGCCTGCGGCCCCCAGCAGCAACGAGCCGGTGCACACGGAGGTGACGTAGCGGGCCATCGCGGCCAGGCGCCGCAGCTCGCCCAGGTACAGCGCATCCTCCATCGCCTCGGCACAGCCGAAACCCCCCGGCACGCACAGCAGCGCGCACGCGCTCACCTGGGACAGCGGCACGACGTTGGCGAACACGATGCCACCGGCGCTGATCGGACCGCCGCTGGCCGAGGCGAGCACCAGCTCAGCCCCCGGCAGGCGCGCGAAGATCTCGGCCGGGGCGGTGAAGTCCAGCTGCGTGATGCGCGGGTAGAGTGCGAACACGACCGTAAATTCCGTCATGCGGAGTGCTCCTGGGGGTCAAAGACTGACTCGCGGGCATTGTGGGCCGGTATTATGCTGGCACAAAGGACGTCTTTCCCACCTTTAAGGCCATCGCATGCCCCGCCGCATCGCGTTCCTGATCTTTCCGGACTTCCAGCTGCTGGATGCCGCCGGCCCCATCGCCGCCTTCGAGATCGCCGGCCGCATCCGCCCCGCGGCCTACGAGCTGAAGGTGATCGCGGTGCGCGCCGGCGCGGTGCGCAGCGGCTCCGGCGCACAGCTGCTGGCCCAGGGACTGCCCCGGGCCGAGAGCATCGATACCCTGGTTGTGTGCGGGGGCGAGGGCGCGCGCGCGGCGGCGTATTGCGCCCGCACGCAGCGCTTCATCAGGGCCTGCGATGCGGGCGCGCGGCGTCTTGCGAGCGTGTGCTCCGGGGCGTTCCTGCTGGCAGCCGCCGGCCTGCTCGACGGACGGGCGGCCACGACGCACTGGAGCTGCAGCGAGGAGTTCCGGCAGTGCTTCCCTGCCGTGCGGCTGGATGCGGACCGGATCTTCGTGCGCGCCGGACGCTACTGGAGCTCGGCCGGCATCACCGCCGGCATCGACCTGTCACTGGCGCTGATCGGCGAGGACCTCGGGGAGCAGGTGGCCAGGCGCACCGCGCAGCACCTGGTGGTGTATCACCGCCGGCCCGGCGGCCAGTCGCAGTTCTCGGCGCTGCTGGAGATGCGCGGCACGCAGGGCCGCTTTGCGCCGCTGTTCGAATTCATGCGCGCCAATCTTGCCGCTGGGCTGGGCATCGAGGCCCTCGCCGCCCGTGCCTGCATGAGCCCGCGGCACTTCGCCCGTGCCTTCGTTGAGGAGACCGGGGTGACTCCGGCCAAGGCGGTGGAGCGGCTGCGCGCCGATGTCGCGCGCGCGCTCCTGGAAAGCGGCACACGGTCGGTGCAGCAGGTGGCAGCCGACGCCGGCTTCCATGACCCGGAGCGCATGCGTCGCGCCTTCATCCGCCTCTTCGGCGCGGCCCCCTCGGCACTGCGCCGGGCGCAGGCGCCGCGTTCAGTTCACAGCTTGACCGGGAATGCCTCGCGGCCCGCGTAGCGCACCTTGCCGAGTGCGGCCTCGATGCGCAGCAGCTGGTTGTACTTGGCCGTGCGGTCCGAGCGTGACAGCGAACCGGTCTTGATCTGCGTGGCCGCGCTGGCGACGGCAATATCGGCAATCGTGGCATCCTCGGTCTCCCCCGAGCGGTGCGAGACCACGGCGGCGTAGTGCGCCTTGTCGGCCATGTCGATGGCCGCGAGTGTCTCGGTGAGCGTGCCGATCTGGTTGGGCTTGATGAGGATGGCGTTGGCGATGTGCCGCTCGATCGCCTCCTTGAAGATCTTCGTGTTGGTCACGAACACATCATCGCCCACCAGCTGGATCCGGCCCCCCAGTGCGCGGGTGAGCTGCGCCCAGCCGTCCCAGTCCGCCTCGCTCATCCCGTCCTCGATGGTGATGATGGGGAACTTGGCCGCAAGGTCCGCCAGGTAGCGGGTGAACTCGGCGGCCGAGAAACGCCGCTTCTCGGCACTGAGCTCGTAGCTGCCGTTCTTGAAGAACTCCGAGGAGGCCACGTCGAGCCCGAGATAGACGTCCTTGCCGGGCTTGTAGCCGGCCTTGGCGATCGCCTCGAGGATGATCGAGAGCGCTGCATCGTTGGACTCGAGGTTGGGCGCGTAGCCGCCCTCGTCCCCCACCGCCGTGGACAGGCCGCGGTCGGCGAGCAGCTTCTTCAGGGCGTGGAAGATCTCGGCCCCATAGCGCAGCGCCTCGCGGAAGCTGGGCGCCCCGGCCGGCACGATCATGAATTCCTGGATATCGAGGCTGTTGTCCGCGTGCGCCCCGCCGTTGATGATGTTCATCATCGGCACCGGCATCACCGGCTCGCGCTTGCCGCCGATCAGGTGCGCCAGGTGCGTATAGAGCGGCTCGCGGGCATCGTTGGCGGCTGCGTGGGCGGTGGCGAGCGAGACGCCCAGGATCGCGTTGGCGCCGAGCTTGCTCTTGTTGTCGGTGCCGTCGAGCTCGATCATCTTGGCGTCGACGGCCGCCTGGTCGCGCGGATCTTGCCCGAGCAGCGCCTTCTTCAGCACGGTGTTGATGTGCTCGACCGCCTTCAGCGTGCCCTTGCCGCCGTAGCGTTTCTTGTCCTGGTCGCGCAGCTCCACCGCCTCGCGGGAGCCGGTGGAGGCGCCCGAGGGCACCGCCGCGCGCCCCATGGCGCCTGAATCGAGGATGACGTCGGCTTCGACGGTGGGGTTGCCGCGCGAGTCGATGATCTCACGACCGCGGATATCCTTGATCCGGCTCATAGCTTGTCGGGTCCTTCAAGCAGTGATTCTACGAACGGGGCCTGCTTCACGGCGCGGTCAAGCTCGACCAGCACCGACAACAGGCCTGCCATGCGCTTCAGCGGCCAGGCATTCGGCCCGTCCGAGAGTGCCTGGGGTGGGTCCGGGTGCGTCTCCATGAACAGCCCGGCGATGCCGGCGGCCACGGCCGCGCGCGCCAGCACCGGGATATGCTCGCGCTGGCCGCCGCTGGCGCTGCCCTGCCCGCCGGGCAGCTGCACCGAGTGCGTGGCATCGAAGACCACCGGCGCGCCGGACTCGCGCATGATCGCCAGCGAGCGCATGTCGGAGACCAGGTTGTTGTAGCCGAAGCTGAAGCCGCGCTCGCACACCATGATGTTCTCGTTGCCGGTGGCGCGGGCCTTCTCGACCACGTTCTTCATCTCCCAGGGAGAGAGGAACTGGCCCTTCTTGATGTTGACGGGCTTGCCCTGCGAGGCGGTGTTGACGATGAAGTTGGTCTGCCGGCACAAGAACGCCGGGGTCTGCAGCACGTCGACCACCGCGGCGACCTCGTTCAGCGGGGTGTCCTCGTGCACGTCCGTGAGCACCGCCACGCCCACCGCGCGGCGCACGTCCGCGAGCACCTTCAGTCCGGCCTCGATGCCCGGACCGCGGAAGGACTTCGCCGAGGAGCGGTTGGCCTTGTCGTACGAGGCCTTGAAGATAAAGGGGATCGCAAGCCGCGCGGTCAGCTCCTTGAGCTCACCGGCGATCTGCTGCGTGAGCCCGGGGCTTTCGATGACGCACGGGCCGGCGATCAGGAAGAACGGCGCCTGACCCCCGACTTGGTGACCGGTCAGTAACATGGCAGGCGGTGCGGGCCGGGATTCAGGCGCCGGCTGCCTGCGGCAGCTGCTCGGCCCGGTGCACGCGGGCGGCGCGGATGAAGCCCGTGAACAGCGGATGCCCGTCGCGTGGGTTGGAGGTGAACTCCGGGTGGAACTGGGTGGCCACGAACCAGGGATGGTTCGGCAACTCGATGACCTCCACCAGGCCATCGCGCGAGAAGCCGGAGAAACGCAGGCCGGCGTGCTGGAAGCGCTCCAGGTATGTGTTGTTGAACTCGTAGCGATGGCGGTGACGCTCGATGATCACGTCGCGCCCGAAGATCTCGCGTGCGCGCGTGCCGGCTCCCAGCACGATCTCCTGGGCCCCGAGGCGCATGGTGCCACCCAAGGCCGAGGCGTCATCGCGGGTCTGCATGCCGCGCGCCTGGTCCTGCCACTCCGAGATGAGTGCGATCACCGGGTGCGGGCTGGCGCGGTTGAACTCGGTGCTGTTGGCATCGGCGAGCTGCTGCACGTGGCGGCCGTGCTCGACGATCGCCACCTGCATTCCCAGGCAGATGCCCAGATACGGGATGTGGTTCTCGCGCGCGAAGCGCACCGCCTGGATCTTGCCCTCGATGCCGCGCTCGCCGAACCCCCCCGGCACCAGGATCGCATCCATGCCATTCAGGGCATGGGTGCCGTGCTGCTCGAGGTCGGTGGACTCGATGTAGTGGATGTTCACGCGCGTGCGGCTCTTCAGTCCCGCGTGCATGAGCGCCTCGTGCAGCGACAGGTAGGAGTCGCGGATCTGCACGTACTTGCCGACCATGGCGATGTCGACCTGGCCGTCGGGGTTCGCCTTGCCGCTGACCACCTGGCGCCACTCGGCCAGATCCGTCGCCGGCACCTCCAGGCGCAGCTTGTCGACGACGATGTCATCGAGGCCCTGCTCGTGCAGCAGGATCGGGATCTTGTAGATATCGTCCGCATCAACGCCCGAGACCACCGCGCGCTCCTCGACATTGGTGAAGAGCGCAATCTTGCGGCGCTGCTCCTCCGGCAGCGGGTGCTTGCAGCGGCACAGGAGGATGTCCGGCTGGATGCCGATGCCGCGCAGCTCCTTCACCGAGTGCTGCGTCGGCTTGGTCTTGATCTCGCCCGAGCCGCCCACGGTCGGCACCAGGGTGAGGTGCATGTACACGCAGTTGTTGCGGCCGAGCTCGACGCCCAGCTGGCGGATGGCCTCCAGGAAGGGCAGCGATTCGATGTCACCGACCGTGCCGCCGATCTCCACCATGCACACGTCCGCCCCGTCGGCGCCGAGCTTGATGCTGCGCTTGATCTCGTCGGTGATGTGCGGGATGACCTGGACGGTGGCGCCCAGGTAGTCCCCGCGGCGCTCCTTGGCGATGACGCGCTCGTAGATGCGCCCGGTGGTGTAGTTGCTGTTGCGCCCGGTGGTGGTGCGCACGAAGCGCTCGTAGTGCCCCAGGTCCAGGTCCGCCTCGGTGCCGTCCTGGGTGACGAAGACCTCGCCGTGCTGGAACGGGCTCATGGTGCCCGGGTCGACGTTGATGTACGGGTCGAGCTTGACCATCGCGATCTTCAGGCCCCGGGCCTCGAGAATCGCCCCGAGCGATGCGGCGGCAATGCCCTTGCCCAATGAGGACACGACGCCACCGGTGACGAATACAAAGCGCGTCATATTTGAACTCTGCAGGGTTTCCCGTCGTGTGGTGCCGCTGCCAGTCAATGGCGTAGCGACGACGGGTGAGCACGTTAGCACACCTCGCCCGGGGAGGGTGGACTTGACTTGAGCTACGGCGGTGCGTGCCAGATCAGGCGCGCCCGCCGCCGGCTCTTAGGGTTGGCCTGCACCGATTCGTCGAGCCACAGGTCCGCCACCGCCAGCAGCCGCTCGGCGGCGAACAGCAGCGGTAGCTGCGCGCGCACTTGAACCGGTACGCGCGCTTCCTGCAGTAAGCCCTTGAGTGCACGGCGTGCACCGCCGCGCATCGGACGCAGGCGCTCGCCGCCGCGCCGCGCCTGCACTCGCAGGCGTGCCGGCAACGCGTCAAGGTCGAGCGGTCCGCGCGCATCGGCGCGCAGGCTCAGGCTGCCCAGGCCCTGCGGCAGCGGGCAGGAGCGCGCCTGCGCCCACTCCCAGGTCACCGCAGCGGCGGCAGGCACAGCAGCGCCGCCGGTGGCTGGCGCGGCTGGATTCGGTCCAGTCGGCTGCCGGTGCAGCCACAACAGCTGCGCCTCGCGCCGCACGCAGACTCCCTCCCAGCTCACCTGCGGCTGCGAGTCCGGGCGCGCATCCAGCAGTGCGCCGGCGATCTGCTCCAGGCGTCGCGTCGGCGGGGCCAGAAAACCCGCCGCGGCGATCCAGAAGCGCAGCAGGTTCACCCGCCGGTCCCGGGTGAGGGTGCGCAGCACCCGCGCGGACAGGGCCTCCCCGACCACCGCCCGCGTCAGGTCCGCCGCCGCCAGCGCATCGAGCAGGCGCTGGGCCTGCGCGGCGTGGCGCGCCGAGCGCGCCACGGTGGCGGCAGCCTGGGGCCAGCGGGCCCGGATCAGCGGCAGCACCTTCACGCGCAGGTAGCTACGGTCCAGCTGCGCCTGCGCGTTGCTGGGGTCCTCGACGAAATCCACTCCCTGCGTGGCCAGGAAGCGCGCCAGCGTCTCGTGCCTCACCTCCAGGAGCGGCCGCACCAGGGTGCCCGAGGCGAAGGGGGCGCTCGGCGGCATGGCGGCAAGTCCGGCGATGCCGGCGCCGCGCAGCAGCTGCAGCAGCACGGTCTCCAGCTGGTCGTCCTCGTGGTGGGCGGTGAGCAGCACTTCACCGGCGGCGAGCTCGCGCGCCAGCGCCGCGTAGCGCGCCGTGCGCGCGGCCGCCTCGGGCGAGCTGCCGCGCTCTCGTGCCACCTTGATGCTGCGCACGCCAAGGGGTACCCCCAGGCGCTGGGCGATACGCCGGCAGTGGCGGACCCAGGCGCTGCTGGCGCTCTGTAGCTGGTGGTTGACGTGCAACGCGCGCAGCCTGCCGGGCCTCAACCCCAGTTGCGCACAGGCGCACAGGAGCGCGGTGGAATCGAGCCCGCCGCTGAAGGCAACGCACAGCGAAAGGCCCGGGTAGGCGGGCAGCAGCGCTGCGAGCTGTCGGGCAAGCCACGCCGGCCCGAACGGTTCGTGTTCGCGGCGCGCGGGGATGCCCACGCGGATTAGGCGGCGTCTTCCGCGAACACGCCGAAGCCTGCGATTTTCGCGGCGCGCTGCGCGCGCAGCTCATCGCGGGGAATCGCCGCGAGCTCGTCGAGGTGGCGGATCACCGCCGCCTTCAGGCTCGCGGCCACCGCCTGAGCGTCACGGTGCGCTCCGCCCAAGGGCTCCTCGATCACCTCGTCCACCAGTCCGAGCTTCTTCAGCCGGTCGGCGGTGAGATTCAGTGCCTCGGCGGCGAGTTCCTTCTTGTCCTGGCTCTTCCACAGGATCGAGGCGCAGCCCTCCGGGGAGATCACCGAGTAGGTGCTGTACTGGAGCATCAGCAGGCGGTCACAGACACCGATGCCCAGCGCCCCGCCCGAACCGCCCTCGCCGGTCACCACGGTGACGATGGGAATGCCCAGCAGGGACATCTCGAAAAGGTTGCGCGCGATCGCCTCGCTCTGCCCGCGCTCCTCGGCACCCACGCCCGGGTAGGCTCCCTGGGTGTCGATCAGCGTCACCAGCGGCAGCGAGAAGCGCTCGGCCAGGCGCATCAGGCGCAGCGCCTTGCGGTAGCCCTCGGGCTTGGGCATGCCGTAGTTGCGCCGCACGCGCTCCTTGGTGTCGCGGCCTTTCTGGTGGCCGAGGACCATCACCGCGCGCTGCTCGATGCGGCCGATGCCACCGACGATCGCCCCGTCGTCCGCATACATGCGGTCCCCGTGCAGCTCGTTGAACTCCCCGCAGATCATGTTCACGTAGTCGAGGGTGTAGGGGCGGTGCGGATGGCGTGCGAGCTGGGTGATCTGCCAGGGGGTGAGGTTGGCGAAGATGTTCACCGTCAGCTGCCGGCTCTTGGCCTGCAGGCGGTTGATCTCGTCCTGGATGTTGACCTCGGCGTCCGAGGTGACGTGCTTGAGTTCTTCGATCTTGGCTTCAAGCTCGGCGATGGGCTGCTCGAAGTCGAGGAATGCGACGGCCATGGTGCCGAAGGGTACCTTAACTCAGCGCCCGTCGGCGAATGAGGCGCCCGCCGATGGCGGCGGTGCCCCATAGAACACCTGGACGCCGTCGCGCCCGACCAGGCCCTCGATCTGCTCGAGCAGCTCGCGCGAGGCACGCACGCTCCACTGCCCGTCGAGCGTGAGCGCCCCGCTCGCCTCGATCCCGGAGTACTCGATCGTGATCGGGCACGGACCCGGGCGCCAGGGTGCCAGCACCTGCGCCAGGCGCTCGCTCAGGGCCGGCACCTCGGCATGCGAACAGCGGATCACCAGGCGCCGCGCCTCCTGCTCGCGCACCTTGTCGAGCTCGGTGAGCTTCTTCACCGACAGCCGCCAGGCGTCGGAGAACTCGTCAAAGCGCAGCGAGCCGTCCACCAGCACCAGGGCGTCCTTGGCGATCAGGTCGCGGTACTTCTGGTAGGTATCTTCGAACAGCATCGCCTCGATCCTGCCGGTGCGGTCATCCAGGGTGAGGATGACGCGCGGGCCGCGCTTCTTCACCTCATCGATCAGGCCCGCCACGGTGACCGGCTTACCGCCGCCGAAGCGCGGCGGCTCGAACCCGGCCGTGGGGCGGTCGCTCACCAGGTCGGCGATGCGATGGGAGACGAAGCGCTTGAGGCTCGCCTCGAAGCGTGCCAGCGGGTGACCGGTGAGATACAGCCCGAGGGTCTCGCGCTCCCCGGTCAGGCGCACCGCCTCGCTCCACTCGGGCAGCTCGGCGACGCGCGCCGGTGGCAGGTTCACGCGCGCGTCGGCGGTCAGCCCGAACATGTCGTTCTGCCCGGCCTGGTGCATGCGTGAGTTCTGATCCCCGAGCTGCATCGCCGCGGGCAGCCGGTCCATGAGCGTGGCGCGGTTGGCGCCGAGGGCATCGAGGCTGCCGCTGCGCAGCAGCGCCTCCAGGGTGCGGCGGTTGGCCTTCTGCAGATCGAGCCGGCGGCACAGGTCCTCGAGCGAGCTGAACGGCCCGTGCGCGGTGCGCTCGCGGATCAGGGCTTCCACCGCCCCCTCCCCCACCCCGCGCACGGCCCCGAGGCCATAGCGGATGCTGCGCTGGCCGTCGGCGGCAAAGGCGAAGATCGAGGCGTTGACCTCCGGTGGTAGCACCGACAGTCCCATGTCACTGCATTCCTGGATGAGGGTCACGACCTTGTCGGTATGCTCCATGTCCGCCGAGAGCACCGCGGCCATGAACTCTGCCGGGAAGTGCGCCTTCAGGTACCCGGTCTGGTAGGACAGCAGCGCGTAGGCGGCCGAGTGCGACTTGTTGAAGCCGTAGCCGGCGAACTTTTCCATGAGGTCGAAGATGTGCGCCGCCACCGTCTCAGCGACTCCGCGCTCGGTCGCGCCGGAGACGAAGATCGAGCGCTGCTGGGCCATGTCCTCGGCGTTCTTCTTGCCCATCGCGCGGCGCAGCAGGTCGGCGGCCCCCAGCGTGTAGCCGGCCAGCACCTGCGCGATCTGCATGACCTGCTCCTGGTACAGGATCACGCCATAGGTGGGCTTGAGGACCTGTTCCAGGCTCGGGTGCAGGTAGTCGATCGGACCGTCGCTGCGGCCGTGCTTGCGGTTGATGAAGTCATCCACCATGCCCGATTGCAGCGGACCGGGGCGAAACAGCGCCACCAGCGCCACGATGTCCTCGAAGCTGTCCGGCTGCAGGCGGCGGATCAGGTCCTTCATGCCGCGCGACTCGAGCTGGAAGATCGCCGTGGTGCGCGTGGTCTTCAGCAGCGCATAGGTCATCGCATCGTCCATCGGCAGCGCGCTGACGTTCAAGAGCGGCGCGCCGGCGACCCGCTCGGCGTTGATCAGCCGCTCGGCGCGGTCGATGATCGTGAGCGTGCGCAGGCCGAGGAAGTCGAACTTCACCAGGCCCGCGGCCTCCACGTCGTCCTTGTCGAACTGCGTGATCACCCCGCCGCCGGAGGTATCGCAGTACAGGGGCGTGAAGTCGGTGAGCACGGAAGGGGCGATGACCACGCCGCCGGCATGCATGCCGGCATTGCGCGTCAGGCCCTCCAGCGAGCGCGCCAGGTCGATGAGGTTCTTCACCTCGTCCTCGTCCCGATAGAGCTTCGCGAGCTCCGGCTCCTTCTCCAGCGCCGCCTCCAGGGTGATGCCGAGCTCGAAGGGGATGAGCTTGGCGATGCGATCGACATAGCCGTAGGTCATGCCGAGCACGCGCCCGACATCGCGCACCACTGCCTTGGCGGCCATGGTGCCGTAGGTGATGATCTGCGAGACGCGCTCGCGGCCGTACTTGTGTGCCACGTACTCGATGACCCGGTCACGCCCGTCCATGCAGAAGTCGATGTCGAAGTCGGGCATCGAGACGCGCTCGGGATTGAGGAAGCGCTCGAACAGCAGGTCGTACTTGATCGGGTCGAGGTCGGTGATCCCGAGGCTGTAGGCCACCAGGGAGCCTGCGCCCGAGCCGCGTCCGGGACCCACCGGCACCCCGTTGCCGCGTGCCCAGCGGATGAAATCTGCGACGATCAGGAAGTAGCCGGCGAAGCCCATCTGGCAGATGACCTCGAGCTCGCTCGCGAGGCGCGCGCCGTGCCCTTCCGGGACCTGTTGCGCGCGCTTGACGAAGCGCGCCTCGAGACCGGCTGCTGCCTCGGTGCGCAGGAACTGCTCGGTGGTCAGCCCGGCGGGTACCGGGTACTGCGGCAGGCGCGCCTGCCCGAGTTTCAGGGTGAGGCTGCAGCGGCGTGCGATCTCCACCGAGTTGGCGAGCGCCTCGGGGATGTCGGCAAACAGCGCCGCCATCTCCTGGCCCGAGCGCAGGGACTGCTGGCGCGAATAGCGCCGCACGCGGCCCGGATCCGCCAGCAACGCCCCGTCGTGGATGCAAACGCGCGCCTCGTGCGACTCGAACTCATCGGCCTTCAGGAAGCGCACATCGTTGGTGGCGACCACCGGCGTCGCGCGCCGCCCGGCCAGGGCCACCGCCTGCGCGATGTAGCCCTCCTCCTGTGGCCGGCCGAGGCGTTGCAGCTCGAGGTAGAAGCGCCCCGGGAACAGCGCAAGCCAGGCATCGAGTGCACGCTCGGCCTCCTGCTCGCGCCCGTTGAGGAGGGCGCGGCCGATGTCCCCCTCCGTGGCCCCCGAGAGTGCGATCAGGCCTGCGACACTGTCGGCGGTGAGCCAGGCCCGCTCCAGGCGCGGGACGCCGCGCTCGCGGGCATCCAGGTAGGCGCGGCTCACCAGGCGGGCAAGGTTGCGATAGCCCTCCGGCGACTGGCACAGGAAGCTCACCCGCGAGGGCGCGGCGCGCTCGCCCTCCTCGCGCACCAGAAGATCCACCCCGACCAGTGGCTTCACGCCGGCCTTGAGCGCCTCCTTGTAGAACTTGACCATCGCGAACAGGTTGTTTTGGTCGGCGACCGCCACCGCCGGCATGCCGGCGGTGGCCACGGCGGCCACCAGCTCCGGGATGCGCACCACACTGTCGCTGAGCGAGTATTCGGTGTGCACCTTCAGGTGTACGAAGCCTGCCGCCACGCTGCGCCCCTAGTCCATCAGCTCGAGAGCCTCGAGCTCTTGAGCCTCGGCCCGCACCGGGCGGAAGGAGCGGCGGTGCTGTGGCGATGGGGCGCGCGCGCGCAGCGCGTCCAGGTGTTCGGGCGTGCCGTAGCCTTTGTGGGTCGCCAGCGCATACCCCGGATAACACGCATCGAGCGCCTCCATCATCGCATCGCGGTGCGTCTTGGCGAGGATGGAGGCTGCGCTGATGGCCGCCACGCGCGCATCACCGGCGACGATGGCCTCGAGCGTGCAGGCGAATGGCAGGTCGTGGATGTACGGACAGCGGTGACCATCGACGCGCACGTGCGTCGGGGCCACCGGCAGCGCCAGCAGCGCCCGGCGCATGGCCAGGAAAGTCGCCTGCAGGATGTTCAGGCTGTCGATCTCGTCGCGATCGGCCCAGCCGACCGCCCAGGCGAGCGCGCGGGCGCGGATGAGCAGCGCCAGGCGCCTGCGCTCGGCTGGCGGCAGCACCTTGGAGTCGGCCAGCCCGCGGATGCGGCGGCGCGGGTCCAGGATCACCGCGGCAGCCACCACCGGCCCTGCCAGCGGCCCGCGACCGGCCTCATCGACCCCGGCCACGCGGGTGAGCGTGCAACCCTCAGGTGCGCGCATCGGTATGCTCCGGCAGGCGCTCGAGCACGCTCAGCACGGCTGCGGCAGCGCGCGCCGCGCCGCCGCGGCGCAGCCGCTGGTGAATGGCGGTGAATTGGTCGAGCAGCTCTGCCACGTGCGTGCGATCCGTCAGCTCCTGAAGCAGCGCATCCCCGATGGCCGCGCCGGTGGCCTGTTCCTGGAAGAACTCCGGCACCAGTCCGCGCCCGGCCAGCAGGTTCGGCTGGGAAAAGTATCGCACCTTGACCAGACCCACGGTACGCAGCAAAAACGCGGTGAGTGCGGAGGTCTTGTAGGCCACCACCATCGGCCGCCCGGTGAGCAGTGTCTCCAGGGTGGCGGTGCCGGAGGCCACGATCACCCCGTCCGCGGCGGCCAGCGCCACCTGCGCCTGCCCGTCGATGAGGTGAATTGCTGGGGCGGCCGGCAGTTGCGCGACTTCCCTCTCGAAGGCCTCACGTGTGGCTGCGGATGCCATGGGCGCGAGGAAGCCCCAGCTGGGCTGCCGGGCATGGATATGCCCGGCAGCGGCCACGAACGGGGCCGCCAGACGCGAGACCTCGCCCATGCGGCTGCCGGGCAGCAGCGCGATCAGCACGCCCTCGCTTGGCAGGCGCAGGGTGGCGCGCGCCTGGGCGCGGTCGGACACCAGCGGGATCGCATCCGCCAGCGGATGGCCGACGAACTCGGCGCGCACCCCGTGAGCTGCGTAGAACTCGGTCTCGAACGGCAGCAGGCACAGCACCAGGTCGCAGGAAGCCCCGATGGTGCGCACCCGCCCCTGCCGCCATGCCCACACCTGGGGACTGACGTACTGGACGGTGCGGATGCCGGCGGCTTTCAGCGCGCGCTCGAGCGCGAGGTTGAACTCCGGGGCGTCGATGCCGATGAACACGTCGGGACGGGCGGCGAGGAAGCGCTGCCGCAGCCGCTTGCGCAGGCTGAGCAGGCGCGGCAGGTGGCGCACCACCTCGCTCAGGCCCATCACCGCCAACTCATCCGCACCCGCCCAGGCGTGGCAGCCGGCCTTGACCATCTTCGGGCCCGCCACGCCGAAGCACTCGAGCTCACCGACGCGCTCGCGCAGCGCCTGGATCAGCGCAGCCCCCAGTGTGTCACCGGAATGCTCGCCGGCGACGATCCCGACCCGCAGCGCCCGTGCGGCAGTCCGGGGGGTCCCCGCTGCGTTCATCGCGCCAGGCTGCGGCTGGAGGCCTGGATGAACTCGACGAAGGGAATCAGTTCTGCCTGCTCGGCGGCCAGCGGCGTGAGTCGCTCGAGCGCCTCGGCGAGCTTCAGGTCCGAGCGGTACAGGATGCGGTAGGCGTTCCTGAGGTTGCGGATCTGCGCCTCACTGAAGCCACGGCGCTTGAGGCCCTCGGAGTTCACCGCGTGCGGCACGCAGGGGTTGCCGGCGACCATGACAAAGGGCGGCACGTCGCGCGTGAGCGCGGACTGACCGCCGATGAATGCATGTGCGCCGATCTTCACGAACTGGTGAATGGCGGCCAGGCCGCCGACGATCACCCAGTCCCCGACCTCCACGTGCCCGCCCAGAGAGGCGCAGTTGGCGAAGATGGTCTTGTTGCCGATCACGCAGTCGTGCGCGATGTGCGCGTAGGCCATCAGCAGCACGTCATCGCCGATGCGTGTGACTCCCTTGTCGTGGGTGGTGCCGCGGTTGACCGTGCAGCTTTCGCGGAACACGTTGCGGTCGCCAATTTCAAGGCGCGTCGGCTCGCCGGCGTACTTCTTGTCCTGCGGCGGGCCGCCGATGGAGGCGAACGGGGAGACCTTGTTGTCCGCCCCCATGGTGGTGTGGCCGTCGATGACCACGTGGGGCCCGATCTGGGTGCGCGGCCCGATGCTCACGTTCGGACCAATGACGCTGAACGGGCCGACGCTCACTTCAGCGGCCAGTTGTGCCCCCGGATGGACGATGGCGCGCGGATCGATCACTTGCCCGGCTCCAGGGCGAGCATCATGTCCGCGGAGGCAACCTCCTGCTCCCCGACCAGGGCGCGCGTGGAGAAACACCAGATGTTGCGCCTGATCCGTTCCACCTTGGCCTCCAGGATGAGCTGGTCGCCGGGGACCACCGGGCGGCGGAAGCGTGCCTTGTCGATGCCGACGAAGTAGAACACCGAGCTCTCGTCCGGGAGGATCCCCTCGGTGACAAAGCACAGGATGCCGGAGGCCTGGGCCAGTGCCTCGATCACCATGACCCCGGGCATCACCGGCCGCCCCGGAAAGTGCCCGGGAAAGAACGGCTCGTTGTAGGTGACGTTCTTCAGCGCGCGGATGGATTTGCCCGGCTGGCACTCGCTCACCCGGTCGACCAGGAGGAACGGGTAGCGGTGCGGCAGGCGCTTCAGGATCGCCCGCATGTCCAGCTGCACCGCTTCACTCATCCGCTGGTTCCTGCTCCGAGGTGATGCCGCTCGCCTGTTCGAGGGTGCGCACGCGCGCGGCCAGCCGGCCGCTGCGCTTGAAATTCGCTGCCAACCGGCGCCAGGTGCGCGCCTCCTCGACCGGCAGCGTGCTCGAGTATAACCCCGGCTTCGCGAGCGAGTTGGCAACCGCCGAAAAGCCGGTGACGACGACGTCGTCGACGATGTTGATATGGCCGCCGATGCCCACCGCACCGCCGATCAGGCAGCGCTGGCCGATGGTGGTGCTGCCGGAGATCCCGGTGCAGCCGGCGATCACCGTGTGCGCGCCGATGCGCACGTTGTGGCCGATCTGCACGAGGTTGTCGATCTTCACGTCATCCTCGATCACGGTATCCTCGATCGCGCCGCGGTCGATGGTGGTGTTGGCGCCGACCTCCACGTCGGCCCCCACCCGCACCACCCCCAGCTGCGGCACCTTCACCCAGCTGCCGCGCTCGGGCGCAAAACCGAAGCCGTCAGCGCCCAGCACCACCCCGGGGTGCAGCACGCTGCGCGCGCCCACCACGGTGCCCGCACCCAGCGTCGCACGCGCCACCAGGCGCACGTCCTCGGCCAGCTGCACGCCGGCCAGCAGCACGCACCCGGGACCCACGAAGCAGCGCGGGCCGATGACGCTGTCCTCGCCCACGAAGGCGAGCGCTGCAACGCAGGCGCTCTCGTGGATGCGGGCACCGGGTGCGATCACCGCGCTTGGGTGCACGCCCGGGGCGAAGCCAGGCGCGGGATTCAGCAGCTGGGCGATGCGCGCGTAGGTCGCGTACGGGTTCTCGCACACCAGCATCGCCTTCGGGCAGGCCGTGGCGGCGGCGGCCGTGAGGATCACCGCCGAGGCGTGCGTGCCTTCGAGCTGGCTGCGATAGCGCGGGTTGGCGAGAAAGGCGAGCGCGCCGGCCTGCGCTTTGGCGAGCGTCCCCACCCGCTCGATCCGGGTATGCGGATCCCCGCGCAGCTCACAGCCGAAGCGGACCGCCAGCTCCCCCAGGGATACGGACATGGCGGTGCGGGCGGCGGAGTGCGAGCGCGTTCCTGCCGTTACTTCGTCGGCTTCGGCGTCGTCGTCGGCGGGGCGGCCGGCTTGGCACCGGCGGCGCCGCCCTTGGCCTGCAGCGCGGCCAGGACCCCGGGGGTGATGTCGAACTGGGAGGTCGAGTAGATCACCCCATCGCTGATCACCAGGTCATAGCCCTGCGCCTTGGCGTAGACGCGCACTTCCTCGATGATCGTGCGCTGCAGGCGCGAGAGTTCCTCGTTGCGCCGGGCACTGACATCGTCCTGGAACTCGCCCGTGGCGCGCTGCAGGTCACGGCCGCCGTCGCGCAGCTCCTTCTCGGTGCGCTGGCGCTGGTCCTCGGTCATGGTGGCGCCGTCCTTCTGCAGCTTCTCCTGCTTGGCCTTGAGCGCCTGTTCCTGCGCCTGCAGGGTGCGCTGGCGCGGGGCGAACTCCGCGCGCATCGCCTCGCCCATGGCCTTGCCCTGCGGGGACTCCTCCAGCAGGCGCGTCGCGTCGACCACGCCGATCTTCGGCTCGGCGAAAGCCGGCATCGCCACGAGGGCCGCGCCCGCGGCGATCGCCCAAATCATCTGCTTGCTGCTGATCAAACGGTTCACGGAACTACCTACCCTCATGATGTAACTGTTTGTGAGGGGCCGCCCCGGTGGACCGGCCCAAACCCCTAGTATCGCGTAGAAATCGCCCTGCGGCTCGTTTCTTTGGCCTCCGGCGGCACCTTTTCCCAGCCCCTAGAAGGCGTTACCCACCGAGAACTGGAACCCCTCGGTCTGGTCCCCCCACGCATCCTCCCCCGGGAGGACCCGCTTGGAATTCAGCGCCACGCCGTAACTGAAGCGGAACAGGCCCAGCGGCGCCAGCCACTGCACGGCCATGCCCACTGAGCGCCTGAGGCTGCCAAAGCCGGTCCATCCGTAGTTCTGTGGCGTGCCGTAGGGACCGGTGAACTTGTAGAAGTTGCCGGTCTCGTAGATGTTGCCGATGTCAAAGAAGGCGCTCACGCGCGCGGTCTGCGCCCACTTGGCCGGCATCGGCAGGATCAACTCGTTCTGGCTGGTGATGCGCAGGTTGCCGCCGAAGGGGTTGCCGAACTGGTCCTTCGGTCCCAGACGGCTCTCGCGGAAGCCACGCACCGAGTCCGGGCCACCACCGAAGAACTGGCGGAACGGCGGGATGGCGGTGGTATTGCCGAAGGGCTGCCCGTAGTCGATCCCCTCCAGGAACTGCAGCGTGAAGTGCTTGCCCAGTGGCACGTACTTCACGAACTGGTAGTTGGCGATCCAGTAGTGGATGTCGCTCGAGGGCATGGTGATCGAGCCGGACAGCGACTGGCGCATGCCCCGGTCGGCGAACAGCGTACGGTTGCGCGTATCCCAGTCCCAGCCGGCGATCGCCTCGATGGTGGTGAAGTTGGTGCCGTAGAACAGGTAGACGTTGTTCGAGGCGTCATCGTGCGCCAGGCGCGCATACGAGTGGCCGTTGTTCTGCACCCACGCCTGCGACTGCTCGGCGCTGTTGAGCGAGTTGGTCAGCAGCTGCGAGCTGTTGAACGTGGCGCCGAAGCGGAAGTACATGAACTCGGTGATCGGGTAGGCCCAGGTGGGTCCGACGCTCAGCGTCTCCGAGGAGAAGTTCGAGGAGCTGGACACGAACTGCGTCACGTCACTGTAACTGGCCGAGATGGTGCGCTGCAGGTTGTCGATGTTGGTGTAGGGGTTGGTCCAGGAGACGCTGTACACCTTCTGGAACTGGCCACCGTTCAGGTTGATGGCCAGGCGCTCGCCGGAACCGAGGAAGTTCGAGTCGGCATAACTGCCGTTGAGCATGAACTTATAGGTCTCCGAGTAGCCGATGCCGCCGGAGAGCTGCGAAGCCGGCCCCTCCTCGATCTTGAAGTTCACGTCCTCCATGTCCGGCGAGCCGGCCACCGGGGTGCTCTCGAACTCCACCGACTTGATGTACGGCAGGCGTTGCAGGCGCTGCTTGCTGCGCTCCAGGGAGGTGTTGGACAGCCAGCCGCCCTCCAGCTGGCGCATCTCGCGCCGCATCACCTCGTCGTTGATGCGGGTGGCGCCGGAGAAGGTGATGTTGCGTACGTAAACACGGTTGCCCGGATCGACGAAGAAGGTGAGCGAGACCGTGTGGTCGTTGTTGTTGGCGGTCGGCACCGGCTCGACCTTGGCGAAGGCATAGCCGTCGCGCCCCATGCGGTTCTGCATCAACTCCTGCGTGGAGGTGATCAGCTTGCGGTTGAAAGTGTCCCCGGGGTGCACCAGCAGGTAGCGCTCCAGCTCCGGGCGCGAGACTACGAAGGTGCCGGCGAGCTTCACCTCGGAGACCTTGAAGACCTCACCCTCGTCGATGTTGACGGTGATGAAGATGTCCTCCTTCTCCGGGGCGATCGCCACCTGCGTCGAGTCGATCTGGAAGTTGGCGTAGCCGCGGTCCATGTAGTAGTTGCGGATCTTCTCCAGGTCGCCCTGCAGCGACTCGCGCGAGTAGCGGTCATCCTGCTTGTACCAGGACAGCCAGTTCGGGGTCTTCAGTTCGAGCGTGGTGAGGACGTCCCGTTCCCGGAACTTGGTGTTGCCGACCAGGTTGATCTGGCGGATGCGCGCGCGCGTGCCCTCCTTGATGTCGATCTTGATCTTGACGCGGTTGCCAGACTCCTCCTCCACCTTGGTGTTGATGCGCACGCCGTACTTGCCGCGCGAGAAGTACTGGTCGGTGAGGTACTGCGTGACATCCTCGAGCACCGAGCGGTCGAAGGTCTTGCCGGTGGCAAGGCCGACGCCGCGCAGGGACTTCTGCAGGTCCTCGGTCTTGATGTCCTTGTTGCCGGTGATCTCGAAGCTCTCGATCGAGGGCCGCTCGAGCACCACCACCACCAGCGTGCTGCCCTCGCGGCGCAGCTGCACGTCGCGGAAGAAGCCGGTGGCGTACAGGGCGCGCACCGCCTCGCGCACGCGCTGCGGGGTGAGGTGGTCGCCGATGTTCACCGGCAGGTAGTTGTAGACCGTACCCTCGGAGACGCGCTGCAGGCCCTCGATGTGGATGTCCCCCACGGTGAAGTCCGCCGGCACCGTCGTCGTCGAGGCAACCACGGTCTCGGGCGCCTCGTCCGGCACCACCGTGTGCGTCTGCGCCAGTGCCAGCGCGCAGCGCATCAGCAGCGCCACGCCTGCCAGGGCGACCCGCCTCTTCATACTCCCGTCACCGGCATTTCTCTTCTTTAGCGTCCGCGGACGCACCTTTACTTTTTTGCATCGCACTAGTCGAGAGCCGAGGGCTTGCCCACCCTCAGCAAATGCTCCGGGCAGCCGCGGCGGCCCCGTCAATGCCCTTGGTCAACCGAACTGGCGCGCAATGTCGTTATATAGCGCGACGCTCATCAGGACGATGAGGAGAGCAATCCCCACCTGCTGGCCGAAGGCCTGGGCCCGCTCGGACAGCGGACTGCCCTTGAGCCACTCGACCACCTGGAAGACGATCTGTCCGCCGTCAAGAATCGGGATCGGCAGCAGGTTCAGGAATCCCAGCGACAGGGAAAGATACACGAGCAGGCTCAGGAAAGCGGCCACGCCCATGTGGGCCGACTCGCCGGCGAACTGGGCGATCGCCACCGGGCCGTTCAAATTCTTCAGCGAGACTCTGCCCCAGACCATGCGCCAGAAAAAGCGCGCCTGCAGCAGGGTCTTGTCCCACGCCTCATTCGCCGCAGCGTTGAGGGCTGCCAGCGGCCCGAGCGCGGTGTGCACCAGAATCGACTCGGGCAGCTTGCCCGGGGCGGCCGGCTCGACCTGGATGCGGCCGAAGCTCTTGCCGTTCGCCTGCTCGCGCATGACCTGCACGCTCGCGCTGTGCAGCGCCGCGCCGCGCCGATAGTCGAGGCTGATCTGCTCACCCGGGTGCGCGTGGATGTAGTTGGCGAGCAGCTGGAAGTCATCGATCCGGTGCCCGTCGACCGCAACGATGGTGTCGCCGACCATGAGGCCGGCCTGGGCGGCCGGCCCGCCGGGCTTGACCTTGCCGAGCACCGCCGGGGTCGGGATGAAGAACCCGAAGCCCACGCCCTGCAAGAGCTCGGACGGCTCGGTCAGGTGGTGGCGCTGCGCGGCATCGGGCACGCGGATGTCGATGGTGCGCGCGGCGCCGTCCGTGCCGCGCACGCCAACGCGCGCCTCGCCGTTGTCGCTCATCGCATCCAGCAGCCCGAAGATCACATCATTGGCGCCGGCGACGCGGCGGCCGTTGAACGTGCGCACCTCATCGCCCGGGCGCAGCCCGGCGAGCGCTGCAGGCGAGCCCACGGTCACATCGCCCACCGTGGCGCGCACCTCTGTGACCCCGCTCACCCAGAGCATGCCCCACAGAAGACCCACCGCGAAGATCATATTGGAGGCAGGACCTGCCAGCAGCACCAGGATGCGCTGCCATACCGGGCGCCGCGTGAAGGAGCGCGCCAGCTCCTGCGGGGGTACGGGGGCTTCGCGCTCATCGAGCAGCTTCACGTACCCGCCCAGCGGGATCGTGGCCAGCACGTACTCGACCTGGTCGGGGCCGGCGACGCGCTTGAGCAGCGGCTTACCGAAGCCGACCGAGAAGCGCAGCACCTTGAAGCCCAGGCGTCGTGCAACCCAGAAATGGCCGAACTCGTGCACCGTGACCAGCAGGCCCACGGCGATCACGAACCAGAAGACTGTCCACAGGAAACTCATGCGTGAGCGCCCTTCACCGATGCATTTCTTGGCATGCCGACGATCCGCTCACGTGCACGTATTCTGCCTTCCGCATCAGCCGCCAGGACATCGTCCAGGCCACCCAGCGGGCCCCCAGATCCTTGTTGCACTACGGCTTCAATGACTGCCGCAATGCCGGGAAAGTTCAATCGCCGCTCGAGGAAGGCCTGAACCGCGACCTCATTGGCCGCATTGAGCAGTACCGGGTGCGAGCCACCGGCGCAGGCGGCCGCCTGGGCCAGCGCCAGGCAGCGGAACTTCTGCGTGTCGGGAGCCCTGAAATCCAGCCTCCCGGCCTTGAGCAAGTCGAGGAATTCTACACCGGAGTCGATCCGCTCGGGCCACGCCAGGGCGTGGGCGATGGGGGTGCGCATGTCCGGGGCGCCCAGCTGTGCCAGGACCGAGCCGTCCACGTATTCCACCAGTGAGTGCACGATGCTCTGCGGGTGTACCAGAATCGCCACATCGGCTGGACTGAGGCCAAAGAGCAGGCAGGCCTCGATGAGCTCGAGCCCCTTATTCATGAGCGTGGCCGAGTCCACCGAGATCTTGCGCCCCATGACCCAGTTCGGGTGGGCACAGGCGGCCTCGGGGGTGACCGACTCGAGCAGCTCCGCGGCGGTGTCGCGGAACGGACCGCCGGAGGCGGTGAGCAGGATGCGCTTCAGGCCCGCGGGCCGTACCCCGGCGCGGGTCCCCGGTGGCAGGCACTGGAAGATGGCATTGTGCTCACTGTCGATGGGCAAGAGTGTCGCGCCGGCGGCGTTCACCGCGGCCACCAGCAGCGGGCCGGCCATCACCAGCGACTCCTTGTTGGCAAGCAGCAGGCGCTTGCCGGCCCCGGCGGCTGCAAGCGTGGAGCGCAGGCCGGCGGCGCCGACGATCGCCGCCATGACACAGTGCACTTCGGTGGCCCGGGCGATCTCCTCGAGTGCCCCCGTGCCTGCCAGCACGCGCGTGCCCGGTGCCTTGTCCCCAAGGAGCGCCCGCAGCTCCGCGGCCGCCGCGACATCGGCCAGGGCTGCGTAGGTGGGATGGAACGCAAGCACCTGCCGCGCCAGCTTCGCCGCGTTGCGATGCGCGGCGAGGGCTGCGACGTGGAAGCGCTGCGGGTGACGCGCGAGCACATCGAGCGTGCTCTCGCCCACCGAGCCTGTGGAGCCTAGCACCGCGACGCCCATCATGGGACGACGCCCATGAGAGTGAGCCCGAAGAACATCACCGGCGCGGCCGCGGTGATGCTGTCGAGACGATCCATCATGCCGCCATGCCCGGGCAGCAGCGAGCCTGAGTCCTTCAGGCCGGCAAAGCGCTTGAGCATGCTCTCGGTGAGGTCGCCGACGATCGAGAACGCCACCACGGCCGCGCACAACGGCACGAAGCCGCGCCACGGGACGTGGAACCACGCGCTCCCGGCGAGGGCCCAGGCGCTGCTGAGCAGGATGCCCCCGAGCACCCCTTCCCAGGTCTTGCCCGGGGAAACCCGCGGGGCCAGCCGCACGCGCCCGAACAGGCGCCCGCCGGTATAGGCGCCGATGTCTGCGGCGAACACCAGGATGAGTGTGAAGACCACCCATTGCGCCCCGTTGTCAGCCAGGCGCATGCACGCCAGGGCGAGCCATGCGGGCACCAGCGCCAGTACGCCGGCGAGGGCGGCCGTGGCCGCGCTGGCGCGCTGCGGAGCAAGCGCCACCCACAACAGCGCCACGCACCACCAGATCACCGCCACCGTGATGAGCGCATCGCGCCCGGCATCACTGGCGGCAATGCCCCAGCTGCCCCAGATGAGCGCGGCGATGAGTCCCACGTAGACCGCGCGCAGGGCCGGGCTGGTCACCTTGAGGAAGGCCGACCACTCCCAGGCACCGGCGAGCACCACAACACTCACCAGCGCCACGCCGAAGGCGGGAGGCAGTCCGAGCAGCACCACCAGCAGCGCCGTCCCCAGCACCACGGCGGTCACGATGCGCTTGAACAGGGAATCACTCACGAGGCACGTTGCGCGGGGACCTGCCCGAAGCGCCGCTCGCGGCCGGCGAAGAACGCCAGCGCTTCTTCCAGGTTTGCGACACCGAAGTCCGGCCACAGCGCGGGCGTGAAATACAGCTCCGCGTAGGCGCAGTGCCAGAGCAGGAAGTTCGACAGGCGCTGCTCGCCGCCGGTGCGGATCAGCAGTTCCGCATCCGGCAGCCCCCCGAGCGAGGTCGCCGCCGCGAAGCGCGCCTCGGTGATCTCCTCGGGCCGCAGCGCGCCCGTGGCGCACTCGCGCGCCAGCCCCTGGGCGGCCTGCACGATGTCCCAGCGGCCGCCGTAGCTGACGGCCACCTGCAGCTTAAGTCCGCTGTTGGCGGCGGTGCGCTCCTCGGCGGCCGCCAGGCGCGCCTGCAGGCGCACCGGCAACTGGCGCCGGGCGCCGATGAAGCGCATGGCGACATTGCGCTCCTGCAGTTCGGCGATCTCCGCCTCCAGCGCCTCGAAGAACAGGCCCATGAGGCTGCCGACCTCCGCGGCCGGCCGTGCCCAGTTCTCGCTGGAGAAGGCGAACAGGGTGAGCGCCTCGATGTTGCGCTGGCTGCATTCCTGGATGCACATGCGCACCGGGGCCAGTCCCGCCTTGTGGCCGGCCGCGCGCGTCTGTCCGCGGGCGGCAGCCCAGCGGCCGTTGCCATCCATCGTGATCGCGACGTGGCGCGGCAAGCTCTTGGCGGCAGCGCCGGCCATCAGACCTGCATGACCTCTTTTTCCTTGGCCGCCAGCAGTGACTCGATGTCGGCCACGTGCTTGTCGGTGAGCTTCTGCACCTCGCCCTCGGCACGCTTCTCGTCGTCCTGGGAGATGAGTTTCTCTTTGAGCGCCTCCTTGATGTCGCTCATGACGTCGCGGCGCACGTTGCGCACCGCCACGCGCGCGCTCTCCGCATCATGGCGCAGCAGCTTGGTGATGTCGCGGCGCCGCTCCTCGGTGAGCGGCGGCATCGGCACGCGGATCACCGTGCCGGCGGTCATCGGCGTGAGCCCGAGGTCGGACTTGAAGATCGCCTTCTCGATCGCCTGCACCACGCTCTTCTCCCACGGGGAGATCACCAGGGTACGCCCGTCCTCGACCGCGATATTGGCCACCTGCTGCAGCGGCACCTCGGAGCCGTAGTAGGCGACCTTCAGGTGCTCGACCAGGCTCGGGTGGGCGCGCCCGGTGCGCAGCTTTCTCAGGTCCGCCTGGAACGTGGCGACGCACTTACCCATGCGCACCGACGCGTCTTTCTTCAGGTCTTCGAGCATGTCTTCTCCTTTGTGCGCTGCGGACGGCTAGTCGACCGTCACACTCGTGCCAACATCCTCACCGCGCACGATGCGCGTGAGGTCACCGGAATTGTTCAGGTTGAACACCCGCAGCGGCAGGTGATTGTCGCGGCACATGACGATGGCGGTGGCATCCATCACATTCAGCTTCTCGCTCAGCACACGGTCAAAGGTGAGCGTGCCGTAGCGCTCGGCAGCGGGATTCTTCAGCGGGTCTTCGGAGAACACCCCGTTTACCTTGGTCGCCTTGAGCAGCACGTCGGCGCTGATCTCGATGGCGCGCAGTGCCGCGGCGGTGTCGGTGGTGAAGAACGGGTTGCCGGTGCCGGCGGCGAAGATCACCACGCGCCCCTTCTCCAGATGGCGCATCGCGCGCCGGCGGATGTAGTCCTCGCACACCTCGTTGATGCGGATGGCGGACATGACGCGCGCGTGCAGGCCCAGGCTCTCCAGGGCGTCCTGCATGGCGAGCGCATTCATCACCGTGGCTAGCATCCCCATATGATCGGCGGCCACGCGGTCCATGCCGGCGCGCGCCAAACCTGCGCCGCGGAAGATGTTGCCGCCGCCGATGACCGTGGCCAGCTGCACGCCCATCTCCTGGATCGCCTGTAGTTCGCCGGCGATGCGCTTGATAACCGCAGGATCGATGCCGTAGTCCCCGCTGCCCATGAGTGCCTCGCCCGAGAGCTTCACGAGGATCCTCGAGTACCGCGACTTACCTTGGCTCATCCGTTCTCCTTAGCCGATAAAAAGAACCCCGCGTGCGGCGGGGTTCTCTCTGCGTGATGATCGCTAGCGGGTGCCTTCGATGTCAGTGCTTGATGGGGCCGGCGCCCTTGACCTGCGCCATGACCTCGGCGACGAAGTCGTCCTGCCTCTTCTCGATGCCGGCACCGACCTCGAAGCGCTCGAACGCGAGCACCTCGGCCTTGGCACCCTTCAGCAGCTTCTCCACCGTCACGTCCGGGTCCTTCACGAAGGGCTGCCCGGCGAGGGTGATCGCCCCCAGGGACTTGCGCAACCGCCCCTCCACCATCTTGGCGACGATCTCCGCCGGCTTGCCCTCGCTCTGGGCCTGCTCGGTGAGGATCGCGCGCTCCTTGGCCACCACCTCGGCCGGCACGTCCGCCTGCCAGAGGTAGCGCGGGTTGCTGGCGGCCACGTGCATCGCCAGATCGTGCGCCAGCTGCACGCCGCCGCCCTTGACCGCCACCAGCGCTGCGATGCGGCTGCCATGCAGGTAGGCACCCAGGTGATCGGCCGAACTCAGCCTGGCCAGGCGGCGCACGCTGATGTTCTCGCCGATCTTGGCGACCAGCTCACGGCGACGCACGTCCACGCTCTGCCCGGCAGGCAGCAGCGCCTCGCCCAGCGCAGCCAGGTCCTTGGGGTTGGACTTGAGCACGCACTCGGCCACCGCCTGGGCAAAGCCGCGGAAGTCGTGCTCGCGGGCGACGAAATCGGTCTCGCAATTGACCTCGACCATGGCGGCCGTGCGGGCATCGGCGGACTTGGCCACCACGACCACGCCCTCGGCGGCGATGCGGGTCGCCTTCTTGTCGGCCTTGGCCACGCCCTGCTTGCGCATGAGCTCGGCGGCGGCGTCCAGGTCACCCTTGGTCTCCACGAGTGCCTTCTTGCATTCCATCATGCCCGCGCCGGTGCGTTCGCGAAGCTGCTTGACTGCGTCTGCTGTGATTGTCATGAGAAGAAGACTCTAAGTCCTTGAAGTATCACTCGCGTCCCTTGCGGCGGCCGGCACCGGCACCGGCACCTGCAGCCGGACGGCGGCTGACGGCGGCCGGTGGCGGCACGGTGCCCGCGGCGACCGCGACGACTTCCTCGCTGTCCAGGTCATCCTCCTCGACGACAGGCTCGGCGACCGGGGCACCGGCACTGACCGCGACATCGGCGGGCGCCGCCGGCGGGCGGCGGCGGGCGGGAGCGGCGGCCTTCTTGCGCACCGCTGCCTGGGGACGCTGCGGACGGCCGCGTGCGGACTTCTTGCGCGGGTTGCCGGCCTCGTCGAGTTCCACGAACTCGTCCTCGCCGACCACGACCTGCGGCACGGACTCCCTGCCCTCGAGGACCGCATCGGCGATGCCGGTGGTGTAGAGCTGGATGGCGCGCATGGCGTCATCGTTGCCCGGGATGATGTACTCGACCCCATCCGGGGAGCAGTTGGTGTCGACGATGGCCACCACCGGGATGCCGAGCTTCTTCGCCTCGTGGATCGCGATGTTCTCGTGACCGACGTCGACCACGAACAGCGCATCCGGGAGCGAGTCCATGTCCTTGATGCCGCCCAGGCTTCTTTCCAGCTTGTCCATCTCGCGACGCAGCTGGGTGGCCTCCTTCTTGCCGCGCTTCTCCAGCGCGCCCGAGGCGGAAAGCTCGGTGATCTCGGCCAGGCGCTTGATCGACTGGCGGATGGTCTTGAAGTTGGTGAGCATGCCGCCCAGCCAGCGCTGGTTCACGTAGGGCTGCGCGGCGCGGGTCGCCTCCTTCTGGATCGACTCGCGGGCCGAGCGCTTGGTGCCCACGAAGAGCACCTTGCCGCCGTCGGCAATCACACCCTTGACGAAGTTCGCCGCCTCCGCGTACATCGGCTGCGTCTTCTCGAGGTTAATGATGTGGATTCTGTTACGTTCACCGAAGATGAAAGGGGCCATCTTCGGGTTCCAGAAGCGGGTCTGATGTCCGAAATGGACCCCCGCCTCCAGCATCTGTCGCATGGACACGCCGGGCATGAAAAACTCCTGTGTGGGTTAAGCCTCCGCGCATCCTCGTGACCATCCTGCGAAAAAGCCCCGTAGGGCTCATCACCGGACACCCAGTCACCGAGATTGCGATGCGCGTGTGGGTTGCGTTGCCAAAAAAGGCCGCGCTTTATACCATGAAGACCTCGCAGGAACAACGCCTTACGCCGGAGCCGGCGGGCCTTGCCGGCAAGGGCCGCCAGCCCCATTGATTACCCCTATGAATGTGACGATCAAGACCCCGGAAGAACAGGAAAAGATGCGCATCGCCGGCCGCCTGGCCGCCGAGGTGCTGGACATGATCGGCGAGTACGTGGTGCCCGGGGTGACCACCGAGGAGCTCGACCAGCGCTGCCACGACCACATCGTGCAGGTGCAGCGCTCGGTGCCGGCAAACCTCAACTACCGCGGCTTCCCCAAGACCATCTGCACCTCCGTGAACCACGTGGTCTGCCACGGCATCCCCAACGAGAAGCGCCTGAAGGCCGGGGACTTCGTGAACATCGACGTCACGGTGATCCGCGACGGCTACCACGGGGACACCAGCCGGATGTACTTCGTGGGCAAGCCGGCCGTGCAGGCGCAGCGCCTGGCGGAGACCTGCTTTGCCGCCATGTGGAAGGGCATCGAGGTGGTGCGCCCCGGGGCGCACCTGGGTGACATCGGGCATGCGATCCAGACCTACGTCGAGCACCACGACTACTCGGTGGTACGCGAGTACTGCGGGCACGGCATCGGCAGGATCTACCACGAGGACCCGCAGGTACTGCACTACGGGGAGCCGGGGACCGGCATGGAGCTCAAGTGCGGCATGACCTTCACCATCGAGCCGATGGTGAACGCGGGCAAGCGCCACGTGCGCCTGCTGCCGGATGGCTGGACGGTGATCACCAAGGACCACTCGCTCTCGGCGCAGTGGGAGCACACGATCCTGGTGACCCCGGAGGGCTTTGACGTGCTCACCCTGGGTGCGGCCGCCCGGCCGCACTGACGATGCAGGCCGGGGACACTGCGCTGGCGACTTCCGTACCCGCCGTCCCCGCACCCTCGAGCGCCTGGCCGCTACTGGCGCGCCTGCCCGGGCAGCTGCGCGAGCAGTCCTCCCCGGCCGACTGGCGCGCGCTGCTGGATCAGGCGCACGAGGAGCTCAAGCGGCGCTTCCTCGCCGAGGAGCCGGTCGAGGGACTGGTGCACGCGCGCGCGGCGGTGGTGGATACGGTGCTGCGCGAGGCCTGGCAGCGCCACTGCGCCGCGCACGAGGGCTGGGCGCTGGTGGCCGTGGGCGGCTACGGCCGCGGCGAGCTGCATCCGGCTTCCGACATCGACATCCTGCTGCTGGTGCCCGAGGCACCGGACTCGCAGGGGAGCGCGGCGGTGGAGCGGCTGGTCACCTGCCTGTGGGACATCGGCCTCGAGGTCGGGCACAGCGTGCGCACGGTGGCCGAGTGCGCCGAGGAGAGCGTCGGCAACGTGAGCGTCATGACGACGCTCATCGAGGCGCGGCTGGTGGCCGGCAGTGCACCGCTGCTCGCGGCGATGCGCCAGGCGCTCGCCCCGGAGCGTCTCTGGCCGGTGAAGCCGTTCTTCGAGGCCAAGGTGCGCGAGCAGACCGAGCGGCACCTGAAGGCCAACGACACCGCCTACAACCTCGAGCCCAACGTGAAGACCGGGCCGGGCGGTCTGCGCGACATCCAGACCATCGCCTGGGTGGCAAAGAGGCACTTCAACGCCGACTCCCTCGACGGGCTGGTCACGCACGGCTTCCTCACCGAGGCGGAACTGAAGCGCCTGAAGCTCGCCCAGGCGTTCCTGTGGAAGGTGCGCTTCGGCCTGCACGTGCTCACCGGGCGGCGCGAGGATCGGCTCCTGTTCGACCACCAGCTGCGCCTGGCGCAGAGCTTCGGCTACGAGGACGCCTCCTACACCCTGGCGGTCGAGCAGTTCATGCAGCGCTACTACCGCACCGTCATGGAGGTGAGCCTGCTGAACGAGCTGCTGCTGGAGCTGTTCCGCGAGGCCATCCTCACCGAGAGCGAGCCACCACGCCCGCTGAACGCACGCTTCCAGGTGCGCAACGGCTCCCTCGAGGCGGTCAGCGAGGAGGTCTTCGCGCGCACCCCGTCCGCACTGCTGGAGCTGTTCGTGCTGCTGCAGCTGCACCCGCAGATCCAGGGCGTGCGCGCCTCGACCATCCGCGCCATCGGCAAGAGCCTGTGGCTGATCGACGAGGAGTTCCGCCAGAACCCGCGCCACCACCGCCTGTTCCTGGAGATCCTGCGCGCCCCGGTGGGGGTGACCCACGAGCTGCGCCGCATGAACACCTACGGGGTGCTCGGTCGCTACATCCCCGCCTTCGGCCGCATCGTCGGGCGCATGCAGTACGACCTGTTCCACGCCTACACGGTCGATGCGCACACGCTGTTCGTGGTGAGCAACCTGCGCCGCTTCGCCATCCCGCGCTACGACCACGAGCTGCCCGAGGCCTCGCGCGTCATGCAGCAGCTGCCGCGCAGCGAGATCGCCTACCTCGCCGCCTTGTTCCATGACATCGCCAAGGGGCGCGGCGGCGACCACTCGGAACTCGGCGCGGTCGATGCGGAGGCCTTCTGCCTGGAGCAGGGACTGTCGCCCTACGATGCGCGCCTGGTGGCCTGGCTGGTACGCAACCACCTGCAGCTGTCGATCACCGCGCAGAAGCAGGACATCACCGATCCGCAGGTGATCAACGCCTTCGCCCGCCGCGTCGGTGATGAGACGCACCTCGACTACCTGTACGTGCTCACCTGCGCGGACGTGCGCGGCACCAACCCGAAGCTGTGGAACTCGTGGAAGGCCTCGCTGTTCCGCGATTTCTACCAGCGCGTGAAGCGCGCGCTGCGGCGCGGACTGGAGAGCCCGATCGATGCGGAGCACCTGGTGCGCGAGACCCAGGACAATGCCCGCCGGCTGCTGCTCGAGCGCGGCATCGCCGAGGGTGACATCGTGCGCGCCTGGACGCGCTTCACGCCCAGCTACTTCCTGCAGTACTCCCCGGAGGAGATCGCCTGGCACACGCGCCTGCTCGCCGAACGCGATGCGGCCTCGGATGAGCCCCTGGTGGCACTCGAGGCGCGCAGCATCCACGGCACCACCGCCGCACTGGTGTTCGCGCGCCCGCGCCGCCACGGCTTCGCCCGCACCACCCAGGCGCTGGATCAGCTGGGGCTGAACATCGTCGATGCGCGCATCACCCCCACCGGGGATGGCTTCAGCCTGGACCTGTACCACCTGCTCGAGGATGACGGCACCTCGATCGCCGATGCCGACCGGCAGGCCGAGATCGAGCAGGCGCTGTGGCGCTCGCTGCAGGGTCCCGCCGATGCGCCCTTCACCGTCTCGCGGCGCGCGCCGCGCCAGGCGCGCATGTTCAACACCGCCACCCAGATCCAGCTGAGCGTCGATGAGCGCAACCGCCGCTCGGTGCTGGAACTGACCGCCGGTGACCGCCCGGGCCTGCTGTGCGAGGTGGGCAAGGTGCTCATGGCCGAGCGCGTCGAGCTGCAGGCAGCCAAGATCATGACCGTCGGCGAGCGCGCCGAGGATGTCTTCTACCTCACCGACTTCAACAACCAGCCCCTCGGCGCCGAGCTCGCCGAGCAGCTCAAGGAGCGCCTGGTGCACGCGCTGGATGAGCGCCAGGCGGCGCTGCGGCAGCCGCCCCCGGGTGTCCGGTCGGCATGAACCCGCGCCTGAGCGCCCTGCACGCCTATCCGTTCGAGCGCCTGGCGCGCCTGAAGTCAGGGGTTGCCCCGCCACAGGATCGCAAGCACATCGCGATGTCGATCGGGGAGCCGCAGCATGCCCCGCCCGAGTTCGTGCTGGAGGCCCTGCGCCGCCACCTGGCCGAGCTGGGAAGCTACCCGAGCACGGCCGGCGCGCCGCGGCTGCGCGAGGCGTGCGCAGCATGGCTCACACGCCGCTACGTACTGAAGGAAGGCAGCGTCGATCCGCAGACCATGGTGCTGCCGGTCAACGGCACGCGCGAGGCGCTGTTCGCGTTCGTGCAGGCAGCGGTGGATAGCGCGACCGAGCCGGCGGTGCTCATGCCCAACCCGTTCTACCAGATCTATGAGGGGGCGGCGCTGCTGGCCGGCGCGCGGCCGTACTTCATGGACACGGTGGCCGCCGCGGACTTCCTGCCCGATCTGGCACAGGTGCCCGCCGCTCTGTGGGAGCGCTGCCAGGTGCTCATGCTGTGCACGCCCGCCAATCCCACCGGGGCGGTGCTGCCGCTGGAGTACCTCAAGCGCGTGCTCGATCTGGCCGAGCGCTACGACTTCATCGTCGCCAGTGACGAGTGCTACGCGGACATCTACCTCGAGGAGTCCGCCCCGCCACCGGGACTGCTCGAGGCGGCCGAGTCCAGCGGCGCCAAGGACTTCGCGCGCTGCGTGGTGTTCCACAGCCTGTCCAAGCGCTCGAGCCTCCCGGGGCTGCGCTCGGGGTTCGTGGCCGGGGATCCGGCGCTGATCGCGCGCTTCCTCTTGTATAGGACCTACCACGGCTGCGCGATGCCGGTGCCGATCCAGGAGGCGAGCATCACCGCCTGGGCGGACGATGCGCACGCGGCAGCCAACCGCAGGCTCTACCAGGAAAAGTTCGCGCGCGTGCTGCCCATCCTCACCCCGCTCCTGGAGGTAGCGCCGCCGGCCGGTGCCTTCTACCTGTGGCCCGATATCGGCGGCGACGATGAGGAGTTCGCCCGCGCGCTCTACGCCATGCAGAACATCACCGTGCTGCCGGGCAGCTACCTCGGACGCGATGCCGGTGCCGGCAATCCCGGCGCCCACCGGGTGCGGATCTCGCTGGTGCCGCCGGTGGGCTCGTGCGTCGAGGCCGCCGAGCGCATGGCCGAATTCCTGGGCCGGCGCTGAGGGCTCTGCCACACTGGCGCACCCATGACGGACACCAGCCAACTCCGGGGCCTCATCGAGGCAGCGTTCGAGCGCCGCGCGGAGCTGACCCCGCAGAAGGTCGCGCCGGAGCTCGCCGCGGCGATCGATGAGTGCATCGCCCTTCTGGACTCGGGCGCGGCGCGCGTCGCCGAGCCGTCCGCCCAGGGCTGGGCGGTCAATGAGTGGCTCAAGAAGGCGGTACTGCTGTCCTTCCGCGTGCGCGAGAACCAGCTGATGGACGCCGGCTTCACGCGCTTCTACGACAAGGTGCCGCTGAAGTACGCCCAGGCGGGCGAGCCGGAGCTGCGTGCCGCCGGCACGCGCGTCGTGCCGCACGCCATCGTGCGTCGCGGCGCCTACATCGCCCCGAACGTGGTGCTCATGCCCTGCTACGTGAACATCGGCGCCTGGGTCGGCGCGGGAGCCATGGTGGATACCTGGGCCACGGTGGGCTCGTGCGCGCAGATCGGGCGCAACGTGCATCTTTCCGGCGGCGTCGGCATCGGCGGCGTGCTCGAGCCGCTGCAGGCAAGTCCGACCATCATTGAGGATGACTGCTTCATCGGCGCGCGCTCGGAGATCGTCGAGGGCGTCATCGTCGAGCAGGGCTCGGTGATCTCGATGGGCGTATTCATCGGCCAGAGCACCCGCATCTACGACCGCGCCAGCGGCCAGATCCTGCAGGGCCGGGTGCCGGCCGGCTCGGTGGTGGTCGCCGGCAGCCTGCCGGCGGCCGACAACCGCTACAGCCTGTACTGCGCGGTGATCGTCAAGCGGGTGGACGCCAAGACCCGCGCCAAGACCTCGATCAACGAGTTGCTGCGCAGCATCGACGCCTAGGTCAGTGCGCCGCCCTGGCGGCACGCCGCCGCGGCGGCCGGCTCACTACGCGCCGCGCGATCGGGCCAAATGCCTGCGCGGCCCGCTTCTGCAGCTGCGCATCGAAGCGGCGGTAGATGCGGATCAATTCCCGGCCAAAGGGAGTGAGCGTCGCGCCACCACCGCCACGGCCGCCCTTGGCCGTCAGCGCCGCCGGCTGCTCGTAGCTGGTGTTGAGGCTGTGGAGCAGCACCCAGCCGCGGCGGTAGCTCATGTCCATGGCGCGCGCGGCCTCGGACAGCGAGCCGGTGAGCCCGATCTGCTCGAGCAGGTCGATCTTGCCGGGCCCTAGGGTGGTATCGCGGTTGAAGTGCACGCGGAAGCGGACATGAGACAGCGGCATCAGAGCCTCCTTGCCGCGGATCTTACTCCAGTGCCCGAAGCCTAAGCCCCCGCCCGCCGCGTTGCGGTGGCGAGCGCCTAGCCCCCGGGAGCCAGCGCGGCCGCATCCGCAGTCGCCCCGCTTTGGTAGGCAAGTTCGGCCGCGCGGCCGAGCACCTCGTAGCGCGCCGCAGTCTCCTCCAGCTGCGCGGTGGTGAGGGCGAGCTGCGCCTGGCTGAGCTCGACGATGGAGCTGCTGCCGGCGCGGTAGCGGGCATCGGCGAGCTCGTAGGCGGTGATCGCGTAGCGGTTGAGCTGCGCGCTGGTACGCAGCCGCTCGCGGGCATTGTTCAGGGTGAGCACGGCCACGCGCACATCGCGCGCCACCTCGTCCTCGACCTTGCGCAGCGCCTCGGCGGCCGCCCGGGCACGCAGTTCCGCCTCGTGCTGCCGGGCCGAATACAGGCCGCCGGCAAACAGCGGCACGCTCACCAGGATGCCGGCGGCGCTGTAGTTGTCCGGCAGGCGCGCATCGTGAGTCGGCGCGGTGCCTGCATCGATGACCGCCGAGACCGTCGGCAGGCGCGCATCGCGCAGCGACAGGGCGAGTTTCTCGGCGGCATCGCGCTGGTTGCGCAGGCTGGCAAGCTCGGGCCGGTCGTGCAGCGCCTGCTCGACCAGCGCGGCGGCCGGCTGATCCGCGGGCGCAGCATCGGTGCTCTGCTCGGTGAGCACGAAGGTGCGCGCCTCGCGGTAGCCGAGCGCGACCGCCAGCGTCGCCTGCGCGGAATCCGCATCGCTGCGCGCCCGCTGCACCAGCAGGCGCGCATCCTCGGTCCCGACCTGGGCGAAACTCACGTCCAGGTTGGACTTGAGCTTGTTCTGCGCCAGGATGCTGACCCGCTCCAGCAGCAGCTGCCGCGTTTCGAGCGTCTGGCGCGCCACCGCCTCGACCGCCTCGGCCTGCAGGACGGCGAAGTAGTCGCGGTCCACGGCCAGCAGCACCTGGGCGCGCGCGGTCAGTGCGGCCTGCTGGGCAGCACCCGCCTGCAGTCGCGAACTGGCGGCAAGATTGGAGGTGTGGCCGAAGTCGGTGATCAGCTGGCTTGCGCCCACGCCCACGGCGGTGCGCGAGAACACTGAAGGATTGTTGATGCCACCGGCCAGCAGGCGGGTGTCGTCGGCGCCGGCGTGCACCGCGTCCGCATACAGGTTCACCTGCGGCAGCAAGCCTGCGCGTGACTGCACGTAGAGCTCGTGCTGCGCCTGCGCCTGGTAGTCCGCCTCGGCCACCTCCGGATGGTTCCTGAGCGCCAGTGCGTGGGCCTGCGCGAGGGTGAGCGGCTCGGGGTCCGCGGCCGTCTCGCTCGCCGGCGCCGCGGCGGCGGCACTGCCGGCACACAGGCACAGCAGGCAGGCGGCAAGCGCAAGCCTCATGCCGGCTGCTCCTCGCGCCGGTGCGCCAGGTAGTACGCCGCCGGGACGATGAACACGGTGAGCACTACCGAGACGGCCAGGCCGCCGATGATCGCGCGCGCCAGGGGCGCATAGGCCTCGGCGCCGGCACCGAGCTTCAGCGCCATCGGGATCAGGCCGAAGAGCGTGGCGAGGGAGGTCATGAGAACCGGGCGCAGGCGCACCCGGCAGGCCACCGCGAGGGCTTCCTTAAGCGGGCGCCCCTGCGCACGCAGCCGGTTGGTGAAATCCACGATCAGGATGCTGTTGGAGACGACGATGCCCACCATCATCACCACCCCCATGAGCGACATGACGTTGAGCGTCGTGCCGGTGAGCAGCAGCACCAGCAGCACGCCGGTCAGGCCGGTCGGCACGGCCAGCAGGATGAGCAGCGGGTCGAGGAAGGACTTGAACTGCGCGACCAGCACCAGGTACACCAGCAGCGTCGCGAGCAGCAGCCCGAAACCGAAGGCCGCGAACGAGGCCTGCATGGCCTGGACCGAGCCACGCACGCTCACGCGCACACCCTCCGGCAGCGCAAGGCGCTGGATGATGCGCTGCACGCCTGCGAGCACCCCGCCCAGGTCCTCCCCGCGCGGGGCGACATAGACATCCATCTTGCGGCGCAGCTGGTAGTGATCGACCTCGGTGGGGGACTCGATGTGGCGCAGCGTGGCCACCGTGTCCAGCGGCGTCGGCGCCTCGGAAGAGGCACCGCGCAGCGGCACGGCCCGCAGGTCCGCCAGGTCGTGGATATAGCCTTCCGGGTACTGCACGGTGAGCAGGTAGTCGTTGCCGCTGCGCGGGTCGACCCAGAAGCTCGGCGCGATCATCGCGTTGGAGGTGAGCGCGGTGATGACATTGCCCACGACCTCCTTCTCGTTCAGCCCGAGCTCGCTGGCGCGCAGGCGGTCGATGTCCAGCTGCAGCGACGGGTAGTCGATGTCCTGCGGGACCAGCACGTCGCCGACGGCCGGCAGGCTGCGCGCCGCGGCCGCGATGCGGGTCGCCACCTGGTGGGCCGCTTGCAGGTTGCTGCCGCTCACCTGGATATCCAGCGGCGCCGGGATGCCGAGGTTGAGCACCGCATCCACCAGGCCGCCGGTCTGGAAGTAGGTGCCAAGCTGCGGCATCTGCTCGGCCAGGCGCGCGCGCACCTTCTCCATGTACTCAAAGCTGGAGTGCGTGCGCGTTTGCTCCAGGCCCACCTGCACGAAGGCGGTATGCGGGCCGGAGTTGGGTGTATAGATCGAGGAGAACCCGGGAGTGGTGCCGATGTTGGACACCACGATCCGCAACTCCTTCTGCGGCACGACCGCGCGCACGATGCGCTCCACCTGCCCCACCATCCAGTCGGTCAGCTCCAGGCGCGTGCCGGTCGGGGCCTTGAGGTTGATGACGAACTGCCCAGGATCGGTGCGCGGGAAGTACGACTTGCCCACCAGCGGGTACAGCGACAGCGACAGCAGGAATATTCCGCTGATGCCCAGCACGGTGGCCGCCGGGCGCAGCAGCGCGCGCGACAGCGCGCCCTGGTAACGGTCGAGCAGGTGCGTGAAGCCGAGGTTGAAGCGCTGGTTGAAGCGTGCGCCCCAGCCAGTGGCCGGCGGCGCGTCCGGTGTGTGCGCCTGCAGCAACCGCGCGCAGAACAGCGGCACCACCGTCAGCGCCACGAGGTAGGAAGCCAGCAGCGAGAGCACCACCGCCAGGGCCAGGGCCGTGAACAGGAAGCGGCTGACCCCGTACAGGAAGACCACCGGGAAGAAGACGATGGCGGTGGTGAGGGTGGCGGCCAGCACCGGCAGCTGCACCTCCCGCCCCCCCAGCTCCGCGGCCACCGCCGGTGCCTCGCCGGTCTCCAGGTGGCGGTAGATGTTCTCCAGCACCACCACCGAGTTGTCGATGAGGCGCGAGAAGGCGAGCGCGAGGCCGCCGAGGATCATGACGTTGATGGTGCCATCGCCGGCGGACAGGGCGATGAAGGCGGCGAGCGCCGACAGCGGGATCGAGAGGAACACCGCCGCGGTGGCGCGCAGGCTCCCCAGGAACACCAGGATCATGATCCCGGTGAGTACCAGGCCGATGGCCCCCTCGTGGATCAGGTTCTCGATCGCGTTGCGCACGAACTGAGACTGGTCGAACACGACCGAGGCGACCAGCTGCTTGGGCACGTCCAGCAGGCGCCCGACCCCGGCGCGGATGCCATCGACCACTGCGATGGTGTTGGCATCGCCGCCCTGCTTGAGCACCGGCAGGTAGACCGAGGGCTGGCCATCGACGCGCACGATGTTGTACTGGATCTGCGCTGCGTCCTGCGCCTTGCCGACATCGGCCACCAGCACCGAGGCGTTGCCGACGCTCTTGAGCGGCAGGCGGTTGATGTCCTCGATGGCATCGACCTGGCTGTTGGCATACAGGTTGTAGTCGTACGGCCCGATCTTCACATCGCCGGCGGGCAGGATGAGGTTCGCCTCGTTGACCTTGCGCACCACGTCCATGACGCTTAGCTGGTGCGCCATGAGCTTCATCGGATCGACGTACACCATGATCTGGCGGTAGCGCCCGCCGAAGGGCTGCGGCACCGAGGCCCCGGGGACATTGGCGATCTGGTTGCGCACCTCGTACTGACCCAGGTCGCGCAGACGCGCCTCGCTCAGGCCTTCTCCCTTGAGCGTCACCAGGCACACCGGCAGGCTCGAGGCATCGAACTTGAGCACCACCGGCGGCAGCGTACCGGGGGGGAGCTTGCGCAGGTCGGCGACCGCAAGATTCGCGATGCTGGTGACGGCTGCGTCCGCATCAAAGCCCGGCTGGAAGTAGATCTTGATCAGGCTCACCCCGGGCAGCGAGCGCGACTCGATGTGGTCGACCCCGCTGGCCAGGGTGAAGAAGCGCTCGAAGCGGCCGGTGATGTCGGTCTCCACCTGCTCCGGCGGCATGCCGGAGAAGAAGGTCGCGACCACGACCACGGGGATGCGGATCGGCGGGAACAGGTCCACCGGCATGCGCGCAACAGCGGTGATGCCCACCACGCAGGTGATCAGGCACAACACGATCACGAAGTACGGAAAGCGCAGGGCAAAGCGCGACATGCGGCGGCCTCTAGCAGTGCCCGGCAGGGGTGATCATTCGTGCACCAGCGGCGCCGTCAGCCGCGGCTCGACCCTTTGCCCGGTGGCCAGCTGCCCGGGATTGCCGATCAGCACCAGCTCCCCTTCCGCGAGGCCGGAGAGCACCTCGAAGCGCCCCGGGGTTTCCAGTCCGAGCTGCACCGCTCGCTCCTCCAGGCGGTGCGCGGCGTTGACCACGAAGACCCGCTTGCCGCCGCTTGCGACCGCCTCGACCGGGATGACCAGCGCCGCGGGTCGCTCATCGGTGCGCAGCGTCACCGTGGCGTACATGCCAGGGACCAGCTGGGCATCGGGGTTGGGCACCTCGAGCTCGACCACCATCGTGCGGGTGGCATCGTCGACCTTGTCGGCAATGCGCGCGATGCGCCCTTGCAGCACCTGACCGCCCAGGGAGTCGACGCGAATGCTCACCGGTGCATCCAAGTGCACCCCGTGCACGTAGTCGACCGAGACCGGGAAGTCCAGGCGCAGCACGGAGTTGTCCGAGACGCGCACCAGCGGCATTGCCTGGGTGTTCGAGGCAGTACCGGCCTGGATGAGAGAACCGGGATCGGCGTAGCGCTTGGTGATCACACCTGCGAAGGGGGCGACGATGCGCGCATAGCCGGCGAGCGTCTGGTACTTCTCCACGTCGGCGCGCGCGGCCCCGAGGCTGCCCTCGGCGATGGCCTCGTGGGCCTGCGCGGTGTCCAGATCCTGCTGCGCGATGAGGTTCGGGTGGTCCTTGTTGACGGCAACCAGGCGCGAGTAGGCCAGGTGCGCATCCTGATAGTCCGCCTGCGCGCGGCGCAGGCTGGCGCTGGCGTGGTCCAGGTCATCGCGCAGCTCCGGCACTTCCAGCAGCGCGAGCAGCTGCCCCGCCTTGACGTGATCACCGATGTCGACCTTCATCTCCTTCACGTAGCCTGCGACCTTGGCGTGCACGTCCACCTCCGCGTAGGGCCGGAACTCGGCGGCCACGCTGATCGCCTTGAACATGCCCTGGTGCACGACGCGCACGACTGCCACGGTCGGTATCGCCGCCGAATCGGCCTGCGCCCGCGCGGCGCCCCCGTGCCAGACACGCACGGCGATGAGCAGCACCGCGACCGCAGCGGCAGCGGCGAACGCCCAGCGGCGCCGGATGGCCGGGATCTTCAGGTTCATGACCCAGACCCCGCGGCCAGCGGCTGCCGGATGCGGAACGTGCTGCCCCGGCCGGGCTTGCTCTCCACTTCGACCCGCGCCCCGTGTGCGGCGCAGATCGACTTCACGATCGAAAGGCCCAGCCCCGCCCCGCCGCCCTCGCGCGAGCGCGAGTCATCGACGCGGTAGAAGCGCTGGAACACGTGCGGCAGGGCATCTCCGGGGATCCCAGCGCCGGTGTCGCTCACCTCGAACACGGCACTGACCCCGTCAGCGCGTACGGTGAGCGCCACCGCCCCACCCCCCGGGGTGTACTTGATCGCGTTGTCGAGCAGGTTGACCACCACCTGCTTCAGGCGCGCACGGTCGCCTTCCACGAATACCGGCGTGGCCACTTCGGTGGTCAGCGTGACCTTCTTGTCCTCGGCGAGCAGGTTCATCTGCCCGGCGGTGCTGCCGACCAGCTCCGCCAGGTCAAAGCGCACCCACTCGCTGTGCGCCTCGCCGGCATCCAGCCGCGAGAGGGCGAACAGGCCCTCGACGATCTCGGCCAGGCGGTCGACCTCCTCGAGTACGCTGCCCAGGGCCTCGCGGGTCTCACCCCTGAGCTGGCCGTCCTGGGCCAGGGCCTCCAGCTCCCCGCGCATCACGGTGAGCGGCGTGCGCAGCTCGTGCGAGGCATCGGCCACGAACTGCTTGGAGCCGTGGATGGCCGCCTCCAGGCGCGCAATCATGTGATTGAGCGAGACCGAGAGCCGCTCGAGCTCATCGCCGCTGCGCACCACCGGCAGCCGCTCGCTGAGGTTGTGCTGCGTGATGGCCTCGGCGGTGCGCCCCATGTGCTCGACCGGCTCAAGTGCCCGGCGCACCAGCACGAAGCCGCCGGCCACGGCCACGGCCACCGTGAGCGGCAAGCCGACGGCCAGCATCATCAAAACGTGCGCCAGCGTCGCCTCGCTGGCGGCCCCCGAGGTGCCGACCTCGACTCGGTAGCCCGTGCCATCGCTGCCCACGGCCGCGCGCGCGGCCACCAGCAGTGAGCCGCCGCCGGGAAGTGTCACCGCGCGCGCGCCGACATCCCCGCCGGGCGCCGGGGGCACCTGCGCCGGGTCGAAGCGCGCGTCGTGCGGGGCGCCGGAGGCGTAGACGAGCGTGCCGTCGGCGCGGGTGATGCGGATGAAGCGGTCGTTGGCCTCCGGGGAGTACAGGCTCTCGACCTCAGCCCCCAGGGAGCTCTCGGCGGCGCGGCCCGAGTGCGCGATGAGGGTGGCGGCGATCTGCTGTGCGCGGCGTGCCTGGATGTCCAGGAGGTTCGCCTCCAGGTAATGCCGCAGGAACAGCAGCGTGAGCAGGCCGAGCAGCACGAACACCACCGTCAGCACCCCGCCGTACCAGGCCACCAGGCGGAATCCGAGCGAGCGGGTATTCATGGCTCGGTGCGCTCACCGCGCTCACCCAGGCCGTAGCCGACCCCGCGCACCGTGCGGATCAGCTTGACCGCGAAGGGGTCGTCGATCTTGCCGCGCAGGTGGCGAACGTAGACGTCGACGATATTGGTGAGGCCCTCGAAGCTTTGGTCCCAGACGTGCTCGATGATCATGGTGCGTGAGAACACGCGCCCGGGGTTGGCGGCCAGATACTCCAGCAGGGCGTATTCCTTGGGGGTGAGCTCGATGCGCCGGCCGGCGCGGCGCACCTGCTGCGTCAGCCGGTCCACCTCCAGATCCGCCACCCGCAGCACGCTCGAGCGCGGCACCGGCCCGCGCCGCAGCAGCGCCTTGACGCGCATGACCAGCTCGGCAAAGGCGAAGGGCTTGGTGAGGTAGTCATCCGCCCCCGCCTCGAAGTTGCGCACCTTCTCCTCGGTCGCATCGCGCGCGGTGAGCACCAGGATCGGCACGTGCTGGCTGCGGCGGCGGATCCGGGCAAGCAGCTCAGTGCCACCGAGCTGCGGCAGCATCAGGTCCAGGATGATGAGATCGTAGTCGTAGGCCTGGGCCAGTTCCCAGCCCCGCAGCCCGTCATCGGCGAGATCGACCGCGAAGCGCTCGGCGCGCAGCGCCCGCGCCACGAGTTCCGACACCTTCTTTTCGTCTTCGACGAGCAGTATGCGCATTGGGTTGTCCCGCCTCACAGCAGACCACGGGTGGATTAACGGCCCATCAAGGCAGGATTAAAAAGCCTTCAGACACGCTCAAGGCTCCCTCGCCCCGGCTGGCCGTGTAAGCAATTGCACCTGTGTTGCGCGCGCGCACCAACGTTCCCCCTGTCACCTGATTGTCATGTGGGTGCATTCGGAGTGTCATACAACCGAAGCACAGTGTGCCCGCCGGCCGTGGGAACCGCGGCAGGTTGTGGCGTCTCACTCTCGCATCAGCACCCATGCGGGCATGCGAGGTGACGATCGGCAACGCTCAACTACAGGAAGCCTAAGATGAATCTTATCCGTGCAAGTCTAATCATGTCCTCGCTGGCAGCCGTGGGAGTTGCGCAGGCGCAGACTGCAACGGCTCCGGCTGCTGCCCCCGCTGCGGCGGCCGCCGCCCCCAAGAGCGATGCGGGCAACAGCCTCACCTGGAACGGCATCACCCTGTACGGCATCATCGATATCGGCCTGCAGTACCAGACCCATGGGGTGCCGATCAGCGACTACTTCCCGGCCGGCTCCGAGGCGATCATCTCCAAGAACAGCAACGGGTCGATCACGGGCCTCACCCCGAGCAACCTGTCGCAGTCGCGCATCGGCCTGTCCGGCCTTGAGCCCCTCGGCAACGACTTCTCGTTCGTGTTCCGCCTCGAGACCTTCTTCAACCCGCAGTCGGGCAACCTGAGCGATGGCCTCAAGTCGATCACGCTCAACAACGGCAAGTCCCTCACCGAGCAGACCACCACGGTGGACTCGAGCGTCGCCGGCCAGCTGTTCGGCGGGGCCGCCTACCTGGGCCTGACCCACGCACAGGCCGGCTCCCTGACCTTCGGCCGCCACGTCACCCCGCTCGCCGATGGCATCTCCAAGTACGACCCGATGGGTGCGGCACAGGCCTTCTCGGTCATCGGCTTCTCCGGCACCGCCGCCGGGGGTGGCGATACGGAGAACCGCCGCATGGATGACTCGGTGAAGTACAGCGGCAAGTTCGGACCGGTGCATGTCGGTGCCCTGTACCAGTTCAACGGCGCCAGCGGCTCGGCCAACACCGCCTTTCAGGGCCAGCTGGGCTTCGAGCTCGGCGGCGGCTCGATCGATGGCTACTACGCCAAGAAGAAGGGCGCCGTGGGGGCCGCGCCCATGAGCGCCGCGCAGTTTGTCCTGGCGCCGACGCTCGGGTATTCCACCAGCGACTCGGTCGCCTCGACGATCTCTGACAACACCACCTACTCGGTGATGGCGCTGTACAGCTTCGGTGCCCCGAAGATCTTCTTCGGCTATGAGCACGTCAAGTTCGAGAACCCGGAAAATCCGGTCGCGCCGGGCACCTCGACCGTCGGCGGCTACATCCTGGCCTTCACCAACAACGCCGCCTACACCAACCCCAAGACCCTCGAGGTCCTGTGGGCTGGTGCCAAGTACGCCATCACCCCGGCCTTCGAGGTGACCGGCGCCTACTACGGCTACCGTCAGGATGCCTTTGCGAGCGGCGCCAACGCCGGCTGCAGCAGCGATGTCTCCGCGCAGTGCAAGGGACAGCTGAACGCCTTCTCGCTCCTGGGTGACTACAAGTTCAGCAAGCGCTTCGATGGCTACCTCGGCAGCATGTGGTCGGAGGTACAGGACGGCCTGGCCAACGGCTACCTCAACAAGAGCACCGTCACCACCACCTTGGGCATGCGCTTCAAGTTCTAGGAATGCCGCGCCCGCAGCCCCGATTCCGCAGGGGTGCCAAACCTGAGGCCCGCGCCAGCGGGCCTTCTTTTTGGAGAACGGCAAGCGGCGCGCCGCACGCCCCCCGCCGGTCAGCCGAAGCGACCCGTGATGTAGTCTTCCGTCAGCCGGTGCCGGGGGTTGGTGAACATGCGGTCGGTGTCGCCGATCTCGATCAGCTCGCCCAGGTGAAAGTAGGCGGTGCGCTGCGAGACGCGCGCGGCCTGCTGCATCGAGTGGGTCACGATGACGATGGCGTACTGCTCGCGCAGCTCGTCGATCAGGTCCTCGATGCGCGCCGTGGCCACCGGATCGAGCGCCGAGCACGGCTCGTCCATGAGGATCACCTCCGGCTGCACGGCGATGGTGCGCGCGATGCACAGGCGCTGCTGCTGGCCGCCGGACAGGCCGGTGCCGGGGCTGCCCAGCCGGTCCTTCACCTCGTCCCACAAGCCGGCGCGGGTGAGACTCGAGCAGACGATGTCATCCAGCTGCGCACGGCGGCGCGCGAGGCCGTGGATGCGCGGCCCATAGGCGACGTTGTCGTAGATGGACTTCGGGAACGGGTTGGGCTTCTGGAACACCATGCCGATGCGGGCGCGCAGCTGCGCCACGTCCAGATCCGGGGCGAAGATGTCCTGGCCATCGAGCGTGATGGTGCCGGTGGTGCGGGTGCCCGGGATGGTGTCGTTCATGCGGTTCAGGCAGCGCAGGAACGTCGACTTGCCGCAGCCGGAGGGACCGATCAGCGCCAGCACCTGGCGCGGGGCGACATCGAGGCTGATGTTCTTCAGTGCCTGCTTGGCGCCGTAGAACATGCTCACGTCCTGGCAGTGAAACACCGCCGGGGCCGCCGCAGCCCCCGCCGCCGGCGCGTGCGGCTCGGTGACCGGGCTCATGCCGCGCCGGCCGCTGGGCTTGAGCAGCCGTGCGCCGCGGTCGGCGGCGGCGCCGTGCGCACCGAGTGACTCTTCCAGCGCTGCTTCCGCCGCGTCCGCGGCGGACGGCGGTGACTTCGCATCGTTGGGGCGGCTGTCGGAGGTCTCGTTCATGGAGTGCACACTAGCCAAAGCGCCCGGTGACGTAGTCATCGGTGCGGCGGTTCTTCGGTGCGGTGAAGATCTGCTCGGTCGGGCCGATTTCGACCAGGTCGCCGAGGTACATGAAGGCGGTGACGTTGGAGACGCGCGCGGCCTGCTGCAGGTTGTGGGTGACGATGGCGATGCAGTAGCGCTCGCGCAGGCTCTGCAGCGTCTCCTCCACGCGCAGCGTGGAGATCGGGTCGAGCGCTGCGGTCGGTTCGTCGAACAGGAGCACCTCCGGGTGCAGCGCCAGGGTGCGCGCGATGCACAGCCGTTGCTGCTGGCCGCCGGACAGGCCGCGGCCGTCCTCGTGCAGCTTGTCCTTCACCTCGTCCCACATCGCCGCATCGCGCAGCGCCTCCTCCACCCGCTCGGCGAGCTCGCTGCGGGTGATGCGCCGCGACAGGCGCAGCCCGAAGGCGACGTTCTCGAAGATCGACATCGGGAACGGGGTGGGTTTCTGAAACACCATGCCGACCCGGAAGCGCAGGCTCGCCACGTCCACGCTCGGGGCGAGGATGTCCTCGCCGTCCAGCAGCACCTCCCCTTGCGCGCGGTGGCCCGGGTACAGGGCGTACATGCGGTTGAAGACCCTAAGCAGCGTCGACTTGCCGCAGCCGGAGGGGCCGATGAAGGCGGTGATCTGCCGGTCGCTGAGGGTGAGGCTGATGTCCTTGAGCGCCTGGGTCTTGCCGTAGAAGAAGTTCAGGTGCCGCACCTCGAAGCGCAGCGCGCCGCCTTCGCGCGCTGCGCCGCCCTGCACCGGCAGCTGCGGCCGCAGCGAGGTGGCGCTCGCGCCCATCAGCGCCGCCCCCGGGCGAAGGAGGACACCACCAGGCGTGCGGCGATGGACAGGATCAGGATGCTCACGGTGATGATGAGCGCGCCGGACCAGGCCAGCCGCTGCCAGTTCGGATACGGGCTCAAGGCGAACTGGAAGATCACCACCGGCAGGTTCGCCATCGGCGCCCCGAGGTTGCTGCTCCAGAACTGGTTGTTGAGCGCGGTGAACAGCAACGGTGCGGTCTCGCCGCTGATGCGTGCCACCGCCAACAGCAGCCCGGTGACGATGCCGCTGCGCGCTGCCGGGTAGATGACGCTCGTCACCGTGCGCCAGGTATAGGCGCCCATCGCCGTCGAGGCATCCTTCATCCCCTGCGGCACCAGACGCAGCATGTCCTCGGTGGTGCGCACGGTGACCGGCAAGGCGATGATCGCCAGCGCCACCGCCCCTGCGAGTGCCGAGAAGTGCCCCATGCGCACCACCAGCAGCTCGTAGACGAACAGGCCGACGATGATCGAGGGGGCCGACAGCAGCACGTCGTTGACGAAGCGGATCACGCTGCTGATGCGCGCGGTGCGGCCGTACTCGGCCAGGTAGGTGCCGGCGAGCATGCCGATCGGGCCACCGATGAGGATGCCGATGACCGTCATGACCACGCTGCCGTAAATCGCGTTCAGCAGCCCCCCGGCACTGCCCGGCGGCGGCGTCATCTTGGTGAACAGGTCCAGCGACATGCCGGCCAGGCCGTTCTTCAGCAGCGTCCACAGGATCGCACCCAGGAAAAACAGGCCGATCGCGGTGGCGATGCCCGACAGCACCAGCGCCAGGGCATTGAGTGCCTTGCGGATGGCGCGGCGGCTCATGCCGCCCCCAGGGCGCGCCGTTCCAGGCGCATGAGCATGAGGCGCGCGGCGGCGATCACCACGAAGGTGATGAGGAACAGCAGCGCGCCCAGGGCCACCAGCGAGGAGGTGTACAGGTCACCCACCGCCTCGGCGAACTCGTTGGCGATGGACGCAGAGATGGTCGTGCCAGGGGCGAGCAGCGAGGTGCCGATGCGGTGCGCGTTGCCGATGACGAAGGTGACCGCCATGGTCTCCCCCAGCGCCCGTCCCAGCCCGAGCATGATGCCGCCGATCATGCCGGTGCGCGCGTAGGGCACGACCACCTGCCAGATCACCTCCCAGGTGGTGGCGCCGAGCCCGTAGCCGGACTCCTTGAGCACGTCCGGCACGGTCTCGAACACGTCGCGCATCACCGCGGAGATGAAGGGAATGACCATGATCCCCAGCACGAAGCTGGCCGTGAGCACGCCGATGCCAAAGGGCGGTCCCTGGAAGAGCTTGCCGACCAGCGGCAGCGGACCGAGCACGTTGATCAGCCAGGGCTGCACGTGCCGCTGCAGGATCGGTGCCAGCACGAACAGGCCCCAGATGCCGTAGATGATGCTCGGCACCGCCGCCAGCAGTTCGATCCCGATCCCGACCGGGCGCTTCAGCCACGCCGGCGCCAGCTCGGTGAGGAAGATCGCGATGCCGAAGCTCACCGGGATCGCAAACAGCAGCGCCAGGAAGGAGGTGACCAGGGTGCCATAGATCGGGGCGAGTGCCCCGTACTGGTCGGTCACCGGGTTCCAGATCTCGCGCGTGAGGAAGGACAGCTTGAAGTGCGCCAGCGCCGGCCAGGCACCGATGAGCAGCGAGAGCGTGACGCCGCCGAGCACCAGCAGCACCAGCAGTGCTGCGCCCAGGGTCGCCATTCGAAACAGCCGCTCGCGGCGGCGTTGCCCGGCCGCGTGGCGCGGACTGATCGCAGTCACCGTATTCATCGCGGACGGCAACCTGTCACGCTTTGCGTCTTCCCGTTAAGCCGAAAACCGGCGGCTGCCCGCTTCCCCGAGGCAGCCGCCGGTGTCTTGCAATGGGCTCTGCCTGAACCGGTGCGCCCGCCCGTGCGGTGCGCCCCCGCTCATCCCGTAGGCTACAGCTTTACGCCCTGGATCTGCGACTTCCAGGTCGCGCGTACCTGCTGGATCAGGGCATCCGGCAGCGGCACGTAGTCCAGTTCCGCCGCCATCTTGCCACCGTTCTTGTACGCCCAGTCAAAGAACCTCAGCGCCGCGGTGGTGGCCGCCGCATCCGGCGGCACCGCGTACACCAGGATGAAGCTGGTGCCGGTGATCGGCCAGCTGGCAGGGCCGGCCTGGTCGGTGAGGATCAGGTAGTAGCCGACCGCGTGCGCCCAGTCGGCATTGGCGGCGGCGGCCTGGAAGGACTCCGCGCTCGGGGCCACGGTCTTGCCGGCCCTGTTGACCAGGTCCGCGTAGGCCATCTTGGTCTGCTTCGCGTAGGCGTACTCGACGTAGCCGATCGCCCCGTCGGTCTGCATGGTCATGTTGGCCACGCCCTCGTTGCCCTTGGCACCGATGCCCACTGGCCACTGTACCGAGGTGTTCGCGCCGATCGAGCTTTGGAACTTCGCGCTGGCCTTGGACAGGTAGTCGGAGAACAGGAAGTTCGTGCCCGAGCCGTCCGAGCGGTACACCGGGGCGATGGTGGTTGCCGGGAGCGCCAGCTTCGGGTTCAGCTTCTTGATGCGCGCGTCGTCCCACTTGGTGATATCGCCCAGGTAGATCGCAGCGACGGCGGCGCCATCGAGCACGAGCGCACCCGGGGCGACACCCTTCACGTTCACCACCGGCACGACCCCGCCGATGATCATCGGGAACTGCACCAGGCCGGCGGCCTTCAGGTCCTCGGGCTTCAGCGGCATGTCGGAGGCCCCGAAGGTCACCGTCTTGGCCTTGATCTGCTTGATGCCGCCGCCGGAACCGATGGACTGGTAGTTCAGGCCGATCCCGGTCTGCGTCTTGTACGCGTCCGCCCACTTTGAATAGATCGGATACGGGAACGTGGCGCCTGCGCCGGAGATGTCGGCAGCCTGGGCGGCCCCTGCGAGGGCAACGACGCTGACCACCGCCACCAGCATCCGTTTAACATTCACTAACATGGTTTGACTCCTGGTCTGGAATTTCTCTCAGCCCTGGCCTTCGAGGGCGAGACGAGCCTATGGGTCACTGGCGCGCATTAGATGACAGCCACATGACACTCTCATGACAGGGCTCCAGGGGGCCCGGAAGGCCCCCTGGCCCGCTTCTCACGGCCGCTTCCCTGCGACCGTGGGGCAATCTTCCCCGGCGGACTTTGCAGGTACGTGACACTTCCTTGCTGCATCATGCGGGCAGGCCGTATAAACGCGCAGCGCGCACGATCGCCAGCATCCCCTGACGGAAGAACGACCCACCGATGTCTGAAACCCTTGATCTGACTCAGGATCTCCTGCGCCGCCGCTCGGTAACCCCGGCCGACGAGGGCTGCCAGGCGCTCATGGCCGCGCGGCTCGCCGCCGCGGGCTTCAGCGTCGAGCCGCTCAGGTTCGGGGCGGTGGAGAACCTGTGGGCGCAGCGCGGCACCGGCTCCCCGGTGTTCTGCTTCGCCGGGCACACGGACGTGGTACCCGCAGGTCCCGCCGCGGACTGGGACGGCGACCCGTTCGAGCCTGCGATCCGCGACGGGGTGCTGTACGGCCGGGGAGCTGCCGACATGAAGAGCGGCCTTGCCGCCATGGTGACCGCCGCCGAGGAATTCACGCGCACGCACCCTGACCACGCAGGCACGATCGCCTTCCTCATCACCTCCGACGAGGAAGGCCCGTCGATCGATGGCACCAAGCGGGTGGTGCAGCTCTTGCGCGAGCGCGGCCAGCGCATCGACTGGTGCCTGGTCGGTGAGCCCTCCAGCGAAGCGGTGCTGGGGGATACGATCAAGGTGGGTCGGCGCGGCTCCCTGAGTGGGCGCCTCACCGTGCACGGCGTGCAGGGCCATATCGCCTACCCGCAGCTGGCGGAGAACCCGGTGCACACACTCGCTCCGGCGCTGGCCGAGCTCGTCAGCCGCACCTGGGACCAGGGCACCGAGCACTTCGAGCCGACCAGCTTCCAGGTCTCGAACCTCACCGCCGGCACGGGCGCACCGAACGTGATTCCCGGGGACCTCAAGGCGCGCTTCAACCTGCGCTACTGCCCGCTGCAGACCCTCGAGGGACTGAAGGCCACGGTCGAGGAGATCCTCAGGCGCCACAAGGTGCGTTATAGCCTCGAGTGGTACGTCTCGGGCGAGCCGTTCTATACGGCTCCGGGAAAACTGTCGCAGGCGGTCGGGGATGCGGTGCACTCCGTGAGCGGCCTGCGGCCAAAGCTCACCACCGGCGGGGGCACCTCGGACGGGCGCTTCATCGCACCGCTCGGTGCCGAGGTCGTCGAGCTCGGCGTCATCAGCGAATCCATCCACAAGGTAAACGAGTGCGTGCGCGTGGCTGACATCGAGGCCCTGCACCGCATGTACGTCAGGGTGCTCGCGAACCTGCTCGCCTGAGATTGGCGTACAGCCCGAGCGCGGCCAGGGCCAGTGCCCACAGCAGCACCCAGGCGGGCATGGCGAGGCCGAGGAAGCGCCAGCTGACCTCGCCGCACTCCCCGCTCCCGGTGAGCACCTTCTTGATGAGGCTGAACAGCGGGGTGAACTTCACCAGGATCGCCAGCGGCGCCCCGCACGAGGGCAGCGTACCGGGTGGCAGGTGTTGCACGTACACGTGCCGCGCGGCGACGGTGGCGGTGGCCAGCGACCCAAGTGCGATCAGTACCGCGTAGGCGGTGCGGCTGTTGCCCTTGGGGTCGTGAACGGCGGCGACGAGGAACCACACGGCCGTGAAGGCCACGCCGATGCGCTGGAAAATGCACAGCGGGCAGGGCTCCAGTTTCAGCTGGAACTGCGAGTACAGCGCGAAGGCGAGCAGGGCCGCGCAGACCAGAAAGCCAGCCAGGTTCAGGGTGCGGGAAGCGAGGGTGCGCAGCAGGATCTTCGCCCCGTCAGACCGGGCGCGGCGCCCCGCCATCGGCGGCGCTGGCGCGCAGGTCGCGCTCGACATCGTCCAGGGAGGTGTGGCGGATGTCCTTGCCGTGCACCATGTAGATCACGTACTCGCTGATGTTCTTGGCATGATCGCCGATGCGCTCGAGCGCGCGCACCACCCACATCACATCCAGCGCGCGGCGGATGGTGCGCGGGTCCTCCATCATGAACGTGATGCTCTGGCGCTGGATCGCCTCGTATTCCTCGTCCACCAGGCGGTCCTGGCGCGCCACGCGCAACGCCGACTCGACATCCATGCGCGCAAAGGCATCCAGGGCATCGTGCACCATCTCCGAGACCACGCGGCCGAGGTGCTTGATCTCGCGGTACTTGTCGGCCGGGCGCTCCATGGTCGCCAGGCGCGAGGCGATGTAGCCGATCTTCTCACCCTCGTCCCCGATGCGCTCCAGGTCGGTGATGGTCTTGATGATGGCCACGATCACGCGCAGGTCACCGGCGGCCGGGGCGCGGGTGGCGAGGATCTTGCTGCACTCCTCGTCGATCTGCACCTCCATGTTGTTCACCTGGTGGTCATCCAGCGCCACCGACTCACCGAGGGAGCTGTCGCCCTCCACCAGCGCGGTGATGGCCTTGTGCAGCTGCTGCTCGACGAAGCCGCCCATGCCGAGCACCTTGCTGCGCACGCGCTCGAGGTCCTCGTTGAACCGGCGCGAGATGTGCTGGCTGAGGTCGGCGGTTTCCATTTAGCTGGCGTCTCCGGTCTGGCGCTGCGCCCGGCGCGCACCAATGGCACCGATCATAGCGGAACTGTGGCCCAGCGGCAGCGTTGCGCGCCCCGCCGCCCCGATGGGTGCAAGCCCGGCAAGGAACTGTGAGGTCGCGGCATCGCAGGTAAAGGCGGCGGCCGCCGCCACGCACACCGCGCGCGACAGACTCAGGGCGGCGCCGATCGCCACGCGCAGGTCACGGTGCATACTTCCGGTCACGCCCGGAGCGAACAGCCCATCGAACTGGTCCCCGTGCACCCACTCACGGTGCACTTCGAACTGCCCCTGCAGCATCTGGGCGAGCATGGCCAGGCTCGCATCGTGGTTGGCCGGGATATACACACCAGCCGCGTCCCGGCGCGCTGGCGTGCCAACAGCGTGCGCAGCACCTGGGTGTGCTCGGGACTCCAGAAGGTGCGGCGCGCCAGGCTCGGGCATCGATCGTGCCCCCGACCAGCACGATCGACTCGGCCTCGATGCCGGCGAGAAACTCGTTGAGCTCGCGTGCACGCGCGTGGCGGAAGCCCAAGTGGAGGTCCGATAGGAACAGGGTGCGCGCCTTGCGCCGCAGCGCCCGCGCGGGGGTGCCATTTGCCATGAGCGCCTTTGCTGTCGTGACGACTTCCAGCGTCCCCTCAAGGGTCGCGACAGCTCATGTACTTTCGATGACAGCGCGACTAAGCCTTTCTGACTGCGGAAGATCTGTGGACCATCTCACGCGGTGGCCACCGCCCGGGCGGGCTGGGAGAGGCGGGTCGGCGGGAAGCTGCAGGTGAAGGTGCTGCCGACACCCTGGTCACTCTTCACCTCGAGCGTCGCCCCGTGCCGCTGCAGCACATGCTTGACGATGGCCAGGCCCAGACCCGAGCCGCCGGTGGCACGCGAGCGCCCGGCGTCCACGCGGTAGAAGCGCTCGGTCAGGCGGGGAATGTACTCCGACGGGATGCCGATGCCGGTGTCGGCCACCGAGAAGTGCCCGCCGTCGGCGTCGACCCACCAGCGGATGTGCAGCGCGCCGTCCGCGGGAGTGTACTTGGCCGCGTTGTCGACCAGGTTCGAGAACGCGGAATGGATCTCCGGCTCGTCCCCGATCAGGCGCGCATCCGACTCCACGCTGATGCTCACGTCCGCGGGGTGGACGGGACGCGCCAGCACGTCCTTGCGCAACAAGGAGACGAGTGCCGCCACGTCCACCGGCTCGCCGCCGACGATCTCGTCGGTCTCCTCCAGGCGCGACAGCTCGAGCAGGTCGCGGATGATCGCGGTCATGCGGTCGGCCTGGCGACGCATCTCCGCCAGCGGACCCTTCAGATCACTCTGCAGCGCCGGATCCTGCGCCAGGGTCTCCAAGTACCCGGAGATGACTGTCAGCGGCGAGCGCAGCTCGTGCGAGGCGTTGGCCACGAAATCGCGCCGCACCGCCTCCAGGCGCATCTGCCGCGAGACATCGCGCACCAGCAGCAGCAGCTGGCCGTCCCCGTACGGGGCGACCTGCAGAGACAGGTAGCTGTCATCCCCGGTCGCCGGACGGATGACGATCGGGTTGGAATAGTCGCTGCCGGCCAGGTAGCGCACCACTGCCGGCTCGCGCAGCAGATTCTCGATGCGCATCCCCAGGTCTGCCGTGCGGCGCAGGTTCAGCAGGCGCGCGGCCATCAGGTTGAACCAGACGATCTCGCGCTGGGCGTTGAGGATGACCACCCCGTCGGGAAGCGCCGCGGTGGAGCGCTGCAGCTGGCGCATGAGCTGCACGAAGCGCTGCTTGTGGAAGCGCTTGCGCCGGTGCAGGCGCACGATCTGGGCGATGATCTCGCCCCAGACACCGCCGGTCTCTGGAGGGTCGGCGTAGCTGCGGTGGCGCAGCCACCATTCGAGGCGGAACAGGTTGGACAGTACCCAGGCCAGGTGCAGCGTCAGGGCGATGGCGAGCCCGCCCCAGGTGTTGCCGAACAGCCAGCCGGCGCCGCAACCCACCAGTACCGTGGCCAGTAGCCGGCCGGTCGCGAACCACCAGGCCTGTGTCGCCGGTTGCATCGCCCAAGCGCCTCGCTGTCTTGAAGGGGTCCCTATTCCGCGCGGGCCGAGAAGCGGTACCCGGACCCGCGAACGGTCTGTACGAAGTGATCGTACCCGAAATCCTCGAGCGCCTTGCGCAGGCGCCGGATGTGCACGTCGATGGTGCGCTCCTCGACGTACACGTTGCCACCCCAGATGCGGTCCAGCAGCTGGTCGCGAGTATAGACCCGCTCCGGGTGTGTCATGAAGAACTCCAGCATCCGGTACTCGGTCGGCCCCAGGGCCACGGTGCGCTCCCCGACCATGACCCGATGGCTGGCCTGGTCCAGGGCCAGGCCATCGAACTCGATGCGCTCGTCGACCCCGTTGACCGCACTGCGGCGCAGCACCGCGTTGATGCGCGCCAGCAATTCGCGCGGGGAAAACGGCTTGGTGACGTAGTCGTCCGCGCCGCCCTCCAGGCCTGCGACCTTGTCGCCCTCCTCCGCGCGCGCCGTGAGCATGATCACCGGCAGCTCGCGGGTCTCGCGGTCACGCTTCAGCGCGCGGGTGAGCTCAAGCCCGCTCATGTCCGGCAGCATCCAGTCCACCAACACCAGATCCGGGCGCGCATCGGCCAGGGCGGCGCGCGCGGCGCGGCAGTCCTCCGCCTCGCGCACGTCGAATCCGGCGCGCTTCAGGCCGAAGGCGATCATCTCCCGGATCGGGCGCTCGTCCTCGACGATGAGTACTTGTTTCGCTGGCATGACGCCCTGGGACTAAGTAGTTGGCGCGGCCATTAAAGAGTGCGCGTGTTGCAGATTCATGACAGGGAGCAATCTTGCAACTTAATGACTTGCTGCCGGCCGGGCCACGTCATCGCGCAGGTAGACCGGGATGGCCAGCTCGGCCGGCAGCACCCGGCCCGCCCGCACCTCCGCGACCGCCAGCCGGACGATCTCGAGCGCGCGTGGCAGAAGATCGGCGCGGATCGAATGCACCGGCAGCCCCAGGCGCGCCCCGAGTTGCGGGTGGGCGGCAAAGCCCGAGCCTGCCCCCGCCACCTCCGCCGCGGCCTGCCAGGGGGCCGGCAGCTGCACCGCATCGGGCTTGCCGAGCCGCTCGGTGCCCAGTAGCTGCGCCTCACCGGAGGCGTCGGCTGCGAAGGACCCCCAGTAGACTTCCGACATGCGCGCATCGGCACACGCCAGCACCCGCGCGGCACCACCTGCCGCCAGTGCCCGCTGCGCGAGCGCCCGCAGGTCCGAGACCGGCACCACCGGCACGCCGGCCGCATAGGCCAGTCCCTGGGTGATGCTGGCGGCCAGGCGCACGCCGGTGAACCCGCCCGGGCCGCGCCCGAAGGCAATCGCATCCAGCTGGGCGAGGGAAACCCCGGCGCTGCGCAGGAGCTCATCCACCATCGGCAGGATGCGTTCCGCGGCGGCACGCTGCAGCAGTGCCTCCTGGTCGGTCACCTCGCCGTCGACCAAGAGCGCCGCCGAGCAGTTCTCGGTGGCCGTATCCAAAGCGAGGATCTTCATAGCGACGCTGCCTGCGAGTTCGCCGGCAGGCGCGGTGCATGCCGGATGAGGAAGCGGCGGGCCTCGCCCTCATCGCGCGTGACGCTCATGGGTGGCAGGGCGGCGAGGAACACGCGGCCGTAGTTGCGTCCCACCATGCGTGGATCACAGATCACCACCACCCCATAGTCATCCTCGCTGCGGATGAGCCGGCCGGCGCCCTGCTTCAGGGCGAGCGCGGCTTCGGGCAGCTGATAGTCGCGGAAGGCGTTGCCGCCCGAGGCGGTCAGGTGCTCGATGCGCGCCCGTACCAGCGGGTCCTCGGGGGAGGCGAACGGCAGCTTCTCGATGACCACCAGGCGCAGCGCCCCCCCCTTGACGTCCACTCCCTCCCAGAAGCTCGCGGTGCCCAGCAGCACCGCGTTGCCGTCGGCGCGGAATTCGGCAAGCATGCGCTCGCGCGGGGCTTCGCCCTGCACAAATAAGCGAAATGGCGTCGCGGCGCCCCAGCGGGCGCGCAGCAGCGCGGCACCCTGACCTAAGGCGCGGTGGCTGGTGAACAGCACGAACGCCCCGCCCCCGGCGGCGCGGATCAAGGGTTCCGCGGTCTCGATGACCGCGGCCACGTAGCCGGGAGATGCCGGCGCGGGCAGGCCGTCGGGCAGGTACAAAAGGCTCTGGCGCTCGTGGTCGAACGGGCTCTCGATGAGCAGGGTCGATGCATCCTCAAGCCCCAGGCGGCCGGTGAAGTGACCAAACTCCTCCCCGAGCGAAAGCGTCGCGGAGGTGAAGATCCATGCACCGCGGCGTGCGGCGATGAGTGCGCGGAAGCGCCCCGAGATGTCAAAGGGGATCAGGCTGAGCGTGAAGCCGCCGGGCCGGCACTCCAGCGCGCGTGCGCCGTCGAGTTCATCGTACGCGCCGATGCGGCCGAGACTGGCGGCCACCTCCGCGGCGCGCTCGGCCAACTGCGCAAGCGGGCTGTCCTCCCCGGCCGCCAGGGCGGCGTGCACCGCGCCCAGCGCTTCGCTCATCTCGCGTACCGCCGAACTCAACCCCGCGGCCCCGCCGGACCACGGATAGCGCCCGGGCATCACCGGGGCGCTCGCGCGCAGGCGCTGCAGCGCCTCCTCTGCATCGGCCACTGCCGCCGCCGCAGCGCTGCTGCCGCCCGGGCCGGCCTGGGAGCCGTGCACCCCGAGTTCCACCCGCAGCGCCTGCAGCAGTGTCTCGAGCTGGCGGCTGCCGACGTGGGCGCCGAAGAACTGCGTGGCAAGATCAGGGATCTGGTGCGCCTCATCGAGCACGATGGCATCGGCCGAGCCGAGCAGATCTCCGAAGCCGTCCTCCTTGAGCGCCAGGTCCGCCAGCAGCAGGTGGTGGTTGACGATCACGATGTCGGCATCGAGCGCCTCGCGCCGCGCGAGGACCACGTGGCAGCGGCTGAATTCCGCGCAGCGCTGTCCAAGGCAGCTCTCACGCGTCGAGGTGACCTGTGGCCACACCGGGTGGGAATCGGACAGGCCGCGGATCTCGGCCAAGTCCCCGCGCTGCGTGGTGCGTGCCCAGCGCTGGATGCGGGCCAGCATCGCCTGCGCGCTCTTCGTGCGCGGCAGCCCGATATCGGCCAGGTCCAGTTGCTCGGCGTGCGTATCGATGCGCTCCAGACGGTAGCGGCACAGGTAGTTGGCGCGCCCCTTGAGCAAGGCCACCCGCGCCGGGCGGCCGATGGCGGCGCTGACCAACGGCAGGTCCCTGGCAAACAGTTGGTCCTGGAGCGTGCGGGTGCCGGTGGAGATCAGCACCCGCAGTCCCGACAGCAGTGCCGGCACCAGATAGGCAAAGGTCTTACCGGTGCCCGTGCCCGCCTCGACCACCAGCGATTCGCGGGCGCTTAAAGCATCGGCGATGCGCTGGGCCATGCGGCGCTGGTCGCGGCGCACCCTGAAGTCCGGCAGCGCCCGCGCCAGAGGTCCCCCGGCGCCGAATATGTCCTCAAGATCCAACATCTCAGGGGCTGTCCACGGCCGCGCAACACAGCGTGTACCGTCGCGGCCAAATGGCTCGTATCTGATTGAATTTTATAGAAATGATTGCGGGCCGGGGAAAGGCTGCCAAGCCGGGGGGACGGGTTACTTTATCAGGGCGCCGCTGCGCGCCGGGATATACTTGTTGGTCCTAAACCCAGGTGATATGAGAAGAGGACACTGCGGATGGCGACTGCCGCTCACGCACTTCTTTCGCTGCCCGAGCTGAGCGCTCCGGTGGCCGACTGGGTGAACTCGGTCCGCGAACTCACCCAGCCTGATGCGGTGCATTGGTGCGAAGGCGGCGAGGCGGAGATGCGCGCGCTCACCGCCCAGCTGCTCGCCAACGGGGAGCTGAAGAGCCTCAACCCGGAGGTGTTTCCGGGGTGCAACTTGTACCGCTCGGCCCCGAGCGATGTCGCCCGCGTCGAGCATCTCACCTACATCTGCACCCGCTCCGAGACGGATGCCGGCCCGAATAACCACTGGATGGACCCCGCTACGGCGCACGCCAAGATGCGCGCGCTGTTCTCGGGGTGCATGCGCGGGCGCACGCTGTACGTCATTCCCTACTGCATGGGCCCGATCGACTCGCCGCTATCGCGCTGCGGAGTCGAGATCACCGACAGTGCCTACGTGGTCATCAACATGCTGATCATGACGCGGGCCGGCCGGCCAGCCCTGCAGCGCATCGCGCGTGAGGGCGGCTTCGTGCGCGGTCTGCACTCGATCGGGGAACTCGATCCCGAGCGGCGCTTCATCATGCACTTCCCCGAGGAGCTGGCGATCGAGAGCTTCGGCTCCGGCTACGGTGGCAACGCGCTTTTGGGCAAGAAATGCCACGCGCTGCGCATCGCCAGCTGGCAGGCGCGCAGCGAGGGCTGGCTCGCCGAGCACATGCTGATCGTGGGCCTGCAGAACCCGCGCGGTGAGACCCACTACATCGCCTGCGCTTTCCCTTCCGCCTGCGGCAAGACCAATCTTGCGATGCTGATCCCGCCGGACTCGCTACCCGGGTGGAAGGTATTCACCGTCGGTGATGACATTGCCTGGCTGCACCCCGGCGCCGACGGTGGCCTGTGGGCAATCAACCCCGAGTCGGGCTACTTCGGCGTGGTTCCGGGCACCAATCCGCAGACCAACCGCAACGCCTACGAGATGATCCGCCGCGACACGCTGTTCACCAACGTCGCGGTCACCGCCGACAACCAGCCCTGGTGGGAGGGCCTGGGCAGTGGCGCCCCCGTCCTCGACTGGCAGGGCCGGCCGTACGATCCAACCCGCGGGCCTGCGGCCCACCCGAATTCGCGCTTCACCGTCTCCGCGCGCCGCAACCCGAGCTGGTCGCCGCACGCGGAAGATGCCCGCGGCGTGCCTATCTCGGCCATCGTCTTCGGCGGCCGCCGGCGCGAAGTGGCGCCTTTGGTCTATGAGGCGCGTGACTGGAAGCATGGCGTGCTGGTGGGCGCCTCCGTGGCCTCCGAGACCACCGCCGCGGCCGTGGGGAAGGTCGGCGTGACGCGCCGCGATCCGATGGCGATGCAACCGTTCTGCGGCTACAACTTCGGTGACTACTGGCAGCACTGGCTCAACGTCGGCGCCAAGCTCACCCGCGCGCCGCGGATCTACCACGTCAACTGGTTCCGGCGCGATGCGCAGGGCAAGTTCCTCTGGCCCGGCTACGGGGAGAACCTGCGCGTGCTCGCCTGGATGCTGGAGCGCTGCGCCGGTAAGGCGGGCGCGGTCGAGTCGCCGATCGGCTGGCTGCCCGGGGAACAGGACCTGCACACCGAAGGACTCAATCTGGGCGCGGATGCGCTGCACGCGCTGCTGACGGTGGATGCGGGTCTGTGGCGCAAGGAAGTCGCCGACATGCGCGAGTATCTCGGCAAGTACGGTGAGCGGTTGCCGAAGGCCCTGCTGGCAGAGCTCGCCGATACGCAGCGCCGGCTGAGCTGAGCGCGCGAGCCTGGGTCAGGCGTCTTCGCAGACGAAGCGGATGGTCTGCGGGGAAGCCCCCTCGGGCAGGCGGCCCAGGCCGATCATGCCCTGACCCCTGATCTGCAGGCTGTCGCGGCGCACGAACGATTCCTCACCGTCCGCGCTCTGCACGAAGGTGCCGTTGGTGCTCTGGTCGATGAGCACGAACTTGTTGCGGTTGATCTCGATGCGCGCGTGCAGGCGCGAGATCAGGCTGCCCTTGACCACCACGTCGTTGTCCTCCGCCCGGCCGATGGTGATGCTCGAATGACGCTCGTCGACCACCACCTCGCGGTCCTGGCAGCGCAGCCGCAGCCGCATCGTGTGTCCGGCGCGTGCCTCGGTGGCAATGCCGGGCACCATGCTGGTGATGTCCTCGGTCTGCCACAGCACCTCGTACAGGGCCACCTCGTTCCCCTGGCCCTTGATGGTGGCGATATCGATCTGCCGGCAGGCGGCGCGCCACTCCGGGGACAGCTTGTCGATGGTCGCGGCGGTGGTGACGATTTGCCCGGCCTTGGCCTGGCTGGTCATGCGGTTGGCGGTGTGGACGGCGGCGCCGAAGACATCGCGGTTCTCGAGCATCACCGATCCGAAATGAGTGCCGATGCGGATCGCCACGGCCTGGCCGTCAACCTTGAGCTGAGCATGGCTGGAAATCTGCTGCTGCATTTGGGCGGCGGCGTTGAGGGCGTTGTCGGCGCTGGGGAAGGTCGCCATGACCTCGTCCCCCATGGTCTTGATCACCGTACCCTGGCGCTGTTCGGTGGCGCTGCGCATGACATCGATGCAGATCGCGACCATGTCGCGCGCGCGCAGGTCGCCCATGGTGTCGTAGAGCCGCGTCGAGCCCACGACGTCAGCAAACAGAATCGCCAGCTCTATGTCTTTGCCCATGCCCGATCAGATTATACGAAAGTACTCTCAGATCGCTACAGAGTGGGCTGATTTGGCGGGGGAATTGCCCCGCGCAGCAGCTCGGGCGTCGCACCCGCAGCACGCGCGCCTTCACTGAGCGTGCGCCGGTAGTCGCGTGCGCCGGGCTGGCCGCTGTAGAGCCCGAGCATGTGGCGCGTGATCGCCGACAGCCGGCCGCCGGCGGCGATTTCGCGCTCGGCGTACTGCTGCATGCGGGCGAGCAGCGCCTCGCGCGTGGGCGGCGGTGCTGCGGCCGGGACCAGGCGCTGCTGCAGTTCCGCCAGGAGGTACGGCCGGTGGTAGGCCTCGCGGCCAAGCATCACCCCATCGCACCACCCGAGCGCCTCGAGCACGGCGGCCGCATCGCGCAGGCCGCCGTTGACGATTACCGGCAGGTCGCCGACGGACTGCTTGAGCCTGCGCACCACGTCATAGCGCAGCGGCGGCACTTCGCGATTGTCCTTCGGCGACAGCCCCCCCAACACCGCCTTGCGCGCATGGACGATGGCGACCTTGCACCCCGCATCGCGGACCCCGCGCACAAAGTGCAGCAGCCGCTCGTAGTCACCTTCATCGAAGGTCGCCACCGCGCCGGGCACCTCGCGCGCATGCGCCTTGATCACCCCGATGCGCATTTTGACAGTCACCGGGATCGCAACGGCCCGACTCATGGCCGCGACGCATTCGGCCACCAGCGCCGGCTCGAGCATCAGGCAGGCACCGAAGGCCCCGCTGGCAACCCGGTCGCTCGGGCACCCGCAGTTCAGGTTGATCTCATCGTAACCGGCCTCTTCGCCCAGACGCGCCGCCACGGCCAGATCATCAGGCTCGCTGCCGCCGAGCTGCAGCGCGAGTGGATGCTCACGCGCATCAAAGGCCAGCAGGCGCTTGCGGTCACCGCGCAGGATGGCCGCGGCCGTGATCATCTCGGTGTGGAGCAGCGCGCTGGGTGAAAAGCCGCGCAGGAAGTAACGGCAGTGGCGGTCCGTCCAATCCATCATTGGGGCGACCGAGATCCGCCGATCGATAATTCCTGCGGATTTCTGCGCTAAAACGCCTATTTTTACAGTGCTTTCCATACTGCGCGTTTCTGCGGGATTTTGGGCCATTCGGTGCAGTTTAGCGTTTGCCGGGGAGACGTAAAAGAGACAAGAATGTCATGTCTCCCAGAGACTCATCATGCCGACCATCAAAACTCGCAAGCAAACCGACGGTACCACGCGCTACACGGCGATCGTCCGCACGTCGTGGTGGCGTGATCCTGCACCGCGAGAGCCGCACGTTCGCGCACCGCTCCGCCGCCCTCAGCTGGGCGAAGCACCGCGAAGTCTCTCTTGAGGATCCTTCCGCGCTTACGCGGGTCCAGGACGGCGCGCCTACGGTTGCGGAGCTCATCCGCTGGTACATCGACAATTTCGAGACCGTGTCGAAGTGGCAGCGCAGCAAGCAGGCTCACCTCCAGTTCTTGGAGCGCCATGCGCTCGGCAAGACCAATGCCCTCACCCTGACCTCGGCTCAGTTGATCGATCACGTGCGCTCAAGGCGCGCGAAAGGCACAGGGGCCGCCACCGTCGCGAATGACCTCGTATGGCTCGGGGTTGTGCTGAGGGCCGCCAAGAACGTCAGGGGGCTTCCTGTACGGCCTGAAATCGTCCAGGAGGCACGTGAGGCGTGCGCGGAGCTGCGCCTGACCGGCAAGGCGCGCAAGCGCACCCGGCGACCCACGGCGGATGAACTTGCGCGTCTGCGAGACTACTTCGCACGCAGGGACAAGAGGGCGCAAATCCAGATGCTGGCTGTCATGGAGTTCGCCCTCACCTCTGCGCGCCGCGAGGCCGAAATCTGCCGTCTTGAGTGGAAAGACAATGATGAGATCAATCAGACGGGGATGGTTCGTGATGCCAAGCATCCGACCGCCAAGGAGGGCAATCATCGGCGCTTCAAATACACCCCGGGTGCCTGGGCCATCGTGAAGGCCCAACGGGGGGACGGTCGGTATGTCTTCCCGTACGACCCAAGGAGTGTCGGTGCAGCGTTCACCCGCGCCTGTCACTTCCTGCAGATCGAGGACCTGCGCTTCCACGACCTGCGTCACGAGGCCACCAGCCGGCTCTTCGAGATGGGCTACCAGATCCAGGAGGTTGCGCAGTTCACGCTCCACGATTCGTGGAACGAGCTCAAGCGCTATACCAACCTGAAGCCCGAGAATGTACGAGCCATTACTACGCCGACGCCGGTGGCAGCGAATGCGATTCCGCGCCACCGGCCCGACGCGCCGCTGGCGACTTCGCAGCCTGATCTCTTCGGCGGTCAATCAGTTCGGCGAGGTCGGCCGCACTGACTAGCCAGGGTGATTTCTGGCCACCGAGGCGGAACACTCGGCACGGCAGTAACTGCGTCGGAGCACGGCGGCGCGCTTCCTCGAAACTCAGGGCGAAATACTTCGGCGCGACCTTCGCCAGCAAGATGTTGGCCTCTCCGAACTCGGCTAATAACCCGAAATAAGTGTTGTTCACGGAATGACCTTTTTGCAGGGTTATGAATGACACGCTAACCCTGGAACCAACTGCCGAACATTGCAAGAGCGCGACGCGCGCGAAATGACAGCGCCTCACGTGTTGCAACCTCAATCGATGTCGCAAATAGTCCGTGTCCAATGGAGTCCGCTGGCGTTCATATCGTTCCACGGCGATGCACGGCGATTCAATCGGATGCGCGCTAACGAGTTGGCGCGTCGCGTTCGGGCTGTCTCTCCTTGTCTAACCGTGTCTCAGAAATATTTTTCAAAACTGCTTGCTCGGTCTGCGGCTTCGGCATCCTGCCGAGGAATCGCCAGACCTCCTCGGACAGGGGATGGCCGGCATTGAGCATCTGGGTCGAGACAGTCCCCCAGGCCTCGACGATCTTGCGGCGCGTTTCCTGAAGCCGCATTGCTCCCCGCTCGGCCCTCCGCCGGCGACGCCCGGCTGCCCTGGAACGAGCATTGAGTGCTCCTGCCGCCGCCTCAATTCGCCACGCTCCGCCGCACGATAGATCCCATCCCGCACTGGCGGCCGTATCTGGCCACGCACGGCCCTTTCGGTGGCGTTTGCGGGGATGCCCTGCGCCCGCAAATGGGTAGCAAAGTCACGCCTCCAGCCTCGCAGCGTCGCCTTGCGTATGTTCAGGCGCCTGCCGTCCTCGCTGACCGCCTTGACCACCAGGTGCACGTGCGGGTGCCGCTGGTCGGTATGCAGCACCACGAGGTAGCGATGCTCGAGCGCGAATTCCTCACGCGCGAAGTTCCGGCTGGCCGCAAGGAGCTTTTCTGGCGAGGTGCCCGCCGGCATGGACAGGATGATGTTGTGCAGCAGCTTGGAGGGCTTGCGCCCGGCGGTGCCCCGATAGGGAGACCTCGATCGAGCGGCCAGGACATCGAGCTCCCAGTCCTCGAACACACTACGCTCGCTGTCCCCTCCCTTCAGTCTTGCGCCCTCATCGGTCTCCAGCTCCAGCTCGCCGTGCCGATCGATGTACTTCAAGTGGGCCAGCGCCCCGGCGGTGCTTCTTGCGCCGCCGGACACCTTAACCATGACCTCGGGTGTTCGGCGCAGCGTGCGGACGACCAACGAGATCTCCTCGGGAGAGAGCCGCCCATTCGGTCCACGCCTCGCAAGTGTGATGACGTCGAGCAGCGGCTCCTCAAGACCTGGGAGTCGTACTACTTTCCCCATGTCCGCTCTCCCAGCTTCGGATATTGGCGCTCAAAATGCTCCTGATGTAGTCACGGACCCCGATGCACAGCTTGAGCATGTTCCGCGTGTGTTCCGGCGTAAGGCCTGCTGAAGGCGCTGTGAGGGCAATAGTCCGGACGTTCCGCCCCATGGCAGCCAGCTGCACCGCGATCCCCTGCAGGGCCTCGATCTCGCGATCTGGCAGCGGCGACAGCGATCGAAGATGTGCCCGGATGAGCGTCGAGACGTAGGTCGCGGAACGCATTCCACGAGCGGCGGCGCGCTCCCGAAGCAGCGACCGGTCAGCCGGGAGAAGCCGAATGGTAATTCTCGCGCCCCTCGCCTCAGTGCCTGGCTCAGCCGTGAGTGCGAGCTCCGGGTTCACCCCTACGAGCATGCGCTCGACCAGCTGCTTCAGGAATGCCGACTCGGAGAGCCCACGTGATGCGGCAACCGCGGAGAACTTGCGCTTAAGTTCCTCGTCGATCCAGGTGGAGAGGTGCGTGCTGCGATTTGCCACGCGAGACATTTGAATCAAAGGGCGACGGAAAAACCACCCTCCAACTCTTCTCAATTGACCCTACGCGCGAAGTTTTTTTGGCGTTGTTGCGCTATTCATGCGCATTTACCAACGATCGCCACGCATCGGCATACTGAGGAATCGCGGGCGCCTCAAGCGTACGCTGCGCTTCATTTTCTTCGCCGCTGTGCCATTAGAAGCTTCGGCTCGATTTCAATAGCGTGCCAGCCGGCCAAGCGGCCGCTGCGTATCTTGAAAGAGATTTCGACGAAGCCATACCGGCTAAATCCCCGCACCTTCTTGACCTGGCCCTTGATGTGTAGGAATACGGCTTCCACCCTCTGACGCGCACGAGCGTGCCGAATCCCCGACAGATCTGGGACGCCTATGATTCGTACGCGGCTCCCCTTACGGAGACGCCGCCCGTGTAGGTCTCTCGGGGCAAGGTGGAGCGTCTTCATGGCCTCTAATGGCAGCGATGACAAGCGAACAGCGAGATTAGGCGTCGTTAAACACAGGCAGGTCGCGTTTGCGCCTCACCCTGCGCCGAATCGATTGAAGTGCCAGGCTTCCATGATCGGTCCACGCAATCTCGGCACCATGCCGTAGCGGATTGTGTAGCTGCCGACCAGCCAGCCAAGGCTGACGCGATCTCCAAAGTGCCACGCATAAGGACCCCCGCACACTTGGATCAAAAAGCAGCCGAAAGGCTATCCTGCAATACACACTAATCCACGCCGCAACACTCAAGATTCCGGCTAGGTGCAATATCCATTCAGCCGAGGCTCGTGGTCAATTCCGCCGCCGTCGCTGTCGGCAGTTCACAGATCTAGGAACACCGGCTTTTTTTTCGTCGTCGTCGTCGTCAGGGCTAACTAGGCCAAAGGTTCGCGCAGGATTGTGCTTGCTCATGACAGGTGCTCCGCAAGCGATGAGGCAGGGAGTTCCACAGCGGCCGACGGCGTGTCGTTGCGGTTCTTTGCGGGCGCTGGATTGGTCTTGAACCAGATGGCATACAACGCAGGCAAGAAGACCAGCGTGAGCACGGTGCCGCCGAAGGTTCCGCCGATCAAGGTGTACGCCAGCGTTCCCCAGAATACGGAATGCGTGAGCGGGACGAATGCCAGCATCGCGGCGACCGCTGTGAGAATGACGGGACGGGAGCGCTGCACGGTAGCTTCCACCACGGCATCGTAGGGCGCCAATCCCTCCGTCTCGTTGCTGCGGATCTGGCCGATGAGGATGAGCGTGTTCCTCATCAGAATGCCGGACAGCGCGACCAGCCCGACCAGCGCATTGATGCCGAACGGCTGCTGAAAGATCAGCAAGGTCGGCACCACGCCGATGAGACCCAGGGGTGCGGTCGCGAACACCATCATCATCAGCGACATCGAGCGGACTTGGAGAATGATCGTGATCAACGTGAGCGCGATCATGATCGGGAAGAGCGGTGCGAGTGCGCTATTCGCCTTGCTCGATTCTTCGATGGAGCCACCCTCTTCGATCGCATAGCCCGCCGGCAGTTTGGCGATCACGGGCTGCAGCTGCTTAAGGATGGCAGTGGAGACATCCGGCGGCTGCAATCCCTCGGCAATGTCCCCCCGCACCGTGATGGTCGGCGTGCGGTCACGGCGACGCAGGATTGGATCCTCCATGTCGATTTCCGTCGATCCGATCTGCGACAGGGGAATCCGTTGGCCCGCACGCCCCACCAACGTGAAGTCGCCGATCTTGCTGGGGTCGAGTCGGATGTCGCCGGCCGCACGAGCCGTCACCTGAACCGAGCGGATGTCTTCGCGCACATCCGTGATCGGAATACCACTCAGCAGAAACTGCAGCTGTTGGGCCACGTCACTCGACGTCAAGCCGATGCTCTGCAGCCGGTCCTGATCGAGCGAGAAGCGCAGCGCGGGCACGCGGTCGCCCCAATCGGTGTTGACGGTTCTCATCAGGGGGCTGGCCTGCATCACGGCACGGACCTGCGTCGAGACATCACGCAGCGTGTCAGGATCCGGACCCATCACTCGGAAGGCCACGGGGAAGGGTGACGGCGGGCCGAACACGATTTGCGTGACGCGCACGCGAGCCTCCGACGCAAGACCGTCGGTCACCGCCTCACGAATCCGGAATTTGAGCGCCTCACGCTCTTCTTCGCCCGGCGTCAAGACGACGATCTTCGCGAACGAGGAATCCGGTAGTTCCGGTGACAGCGCCAGGAAGAAGCGCGGTGCGCCCTGACCGATGTACGCGGTAATGACCTTGGCTTCTGGTTGCTTGGCCAACCAGGCTTCGACCTTCGCGGTCGCGGCACTCGTCTGCTCGATGGCGGTGCCGTACGGCATCTGCACTTCGACCAGCACCTCCGGGCGATCGGAAGTCGGAAAGAACTGCTTTTTCACCAGGCCCATGCCGAGCACCGCGATGACGAACGCGCCCACCACGCTTCCAGCAATCAGCCATTTGCGACGGATGACCGTCCCGAGCAGCTGGCGAAACTGGTTGTACCGTGGCGTGTCGTAGATAGCCGCGTACCCACCTTCATGCTTCGGGATGTCCGGAAGCAGCTTGATGCCGAGGTACGGCGTGAACACGACGGCAACCATCCAAGATGTGATCAGCGCGATGCCGACGATCCAAAACATGTTGCTGGTGTACTCGCCGGCGGTCGACTTCGCGAAGCCGTTCGGCATGAATCCAATCGCAGTCACCAGAGTGCCGGCGAGCATGGGCGCCGCGGTGTGGCTCCATGCATAAGCCGCGGCCTTGATGCGGTCGTAGCCCTCTTCCATCTTCACGACCATCATCTCGATCGCGATGATCGCATCATCGACGAGCAGTCCCAGCGCCAGGATCAACGAGCCGAGCGTGATGCGATCGAAGTCTTTGCCGGTGGCGGCCATCACGATGAATACCGCAGCCAGCGTCAACGGAACCGCCGCCGCGACGACGATGCCGACGCGCCAGCCCATGCTGAGAAAGCAGACGAGCATCACGACGCCCAAGGCGACGAAGAACTTGACCATGAATTCGTCGACGGCGGAGCGGATGTTGACGCCTTGATCCGTGACCTTGGAGAGACTCATGCCAAGCGGCATCTCCGCGTTGATCGACGTCACTTCAGTCTCGAGTGCCTTGCCGAGATCGAGGCCGTTCCAGCCCTCGCGCATGACCACGCCGAGCAACACGGTGGGTTCTCCGTTGTTGCGGATGAGGAAGGTCGCGGGATCTTCGTAGCCTCGCTTCACCTCAGCGATGTCTGAGAGTTTCAGCGTGCGCCCGCGCGCGGCGACGGGGGTATCGCGGATGTCCTGCAGATCGTCGATGGCACCATCCAGTCGCACGAAGACCTGGGGGCCCTTCGATTCGATCGAACCCGCGGGTGTCATGACGTTGCGGCTGTTGAGCGCGGC
>DASXPL010000011.1:0-105185 GCA_036493615.1 Steroidobacteraceae bacterium | reverse complement strand
CACCCACGAGACGGCCGCGCTGGTGCAGAACCTGTACTCCATGACTGGTCCCGACGGTCCAGTGCTCGGCAGCTTCATTGCGCCAACTCTGGAGTCCACGTACAGCGAAGCCGCGGGCTTCCTGAACCTGACCTACCACTTCAACTCGCATTTCGAGCTGCAGGCTGGCGGCCGCTATTCGCACAACTCACAGGATGCGACGCAGACCACCACCTACGATGCGCAGCTTGCGGCAATTGCCGGCGTCGTCCCGAATCCCCAGGTCCAGAGTGGCAGCTCCGGCCAGGGCGTGTGGACTTACTCGGTGGCGCCGAGCTGGCACTTCGATGCCAACACGATGACCTACGCCCGTCTGGCGACGGGCTACCGTCCGGGTGGACCCAATGCGCTGCCGCCGACGGCCACGCCGGCGCAGGTTGCCCAGTTCGGCTCCTATAACTCGGACAAGACCACCAACGTTGAGCTGGGCGTGCGCTCGACGCTGCTGGATGGGCGTTTCTCCCTCGATCTGGCAATTTTCCACGTCGACTGGAAGGACATCCAGCTGTTGGAACAGGTCGCGGGCTTTGGCATCAATGCCAACGGTGGCACCGCGCGCAGCCAGGGGCTGGAGTGGAACTTCGCCTACCTGGCCACCGAGGGGCTAACCTTCCAGTGGACAGGCGCCTACACCGACGCTCATCTGACTTCCGATGCGACCAGCATCGGTGCACTGAGTGGCAGCAGCCTGCCGTGGGCGCCCAAGTGGAGCACCGGGGTTGACGGTGAATACAAGCACGCAGTGTTCGGTGGCCTCAACGGCTTCATCGGTGCAACCTATAGCTATGTCGGCAGGCGCAACACGGATTTTGGCAGCGCCGCGACTCCAACCGGCCAGCTTGAGGTTGGCAGCTACAATACCTACGATGCGCGGCTCGGAGTTGAGAATGGCCACTACCGGGTGACGCTCTACGGCAAGAACCTGAGTGATTCCCGTGGTATCACGAACTTCACGCAGTTCCCCAATGCAGCACCGTATACCACCGTCAGTGTCACCCAGCCGCTGACGGTGGGAATGACGCTGTCGGCGAAATTCTGAAAATGGACACCGGTGGCGCGGTCTGGACATGAAACCCAGCCCGCGCCAGTATTTTCAGGGACGAGCAGTACTTCTTACACTATGAATGACTCAAACAGCCCGGCAGCCGCGCCTACGGGGGCATCGGTGATGCAGCTGCCGCACCCCTACCTGCTATTCCTCGGTGATGCCACGGAGGCCGCCTACGCTAAGACCGCCTTCGGACTGCGTGACTGGGCACCGGAGCGCTGTCTCGGCGAATGGAGCTGTGAGTCGGCCACGGTCACCACCGGGCTGCCGCGCATGACGCCCAAGGAGGCGCGGGTGCGTGGCGCGCGCGGGCTGGTCATCGGCATCGCCAATACCGGCGGGGTAATCGGCGAGAGCTGGGTGCCGCTTCTGGTCGAGGCGGTCGAGTCCGGGCTCGACATCGTCAGCGGCCTGCACGTGAAGCTCGCCTCGGTACCACAGCTGAAGGCCGCGGCGCTGCGCTGCGGACGGCAGCTCATCGACATCCGTACGCCGCCGCCGAACATCCCGTGCGGCACCGGCTCCCGGCGCCCCGGCAAGCGGCTGCTCACGGTGGGCACCGACTGTGCCCTGGGCAAGAAGTACACCGCGCTGGCGATTGCCCGCGCCTTCAAGTCACGCGGCCAGGCGGTGGACTTCCGTGCTACCGGGCAGACCGGGATCCTGATTTCCGGCGGCGGCATGCCGATGGATGCGGTGGTCGCGGACTTCGAGGCCGGCGCGGCGGAACTCCTCAGTCCCGCGGCCGCCCCGAGCCACTGGGACGTCATCGAAGGGCAGGGCTCGCTGTTCCATCCGGCGTACGCGGCCGTTTCGCTGGGACTGCTGCACGGCAGTCAGCCGGACGTGCTCGTCGTGTGTCACCTGCCGGGGCGCAAGTTCGTGCTCGGCCATGACGACTTCCCGCTGCCGAGCATTGCCGAGACCATCGACCTGAACCTCAGGCTCGGGCGGCGCACCAATCCTGCGATCCGCTGCGGTGGCATCAGCCTCAATACCTCGCACCTCGAGCTTGCCGCTGCGCGTGAGCTCATGGCACAGGAAAGCTCCCGGCTCGGGCTGCCCGTGGCGGACCCGATGCGCCCGGGAGCGGAATTCGAACGACTCATCGACTCGTGCCTGGGCTAAGCCCGGCAACCATGGGAATACATATGAAGCGGCACCCACTGATTTGCTTCGCACTGACCGCCGGCCTCACCCTCACCGGGGCAATGACCCAGGCACAGGAGAACCCGGCGGCGGCAACGCCGGCGGCGCCGGTGGCCGCGCCGCTGACCGCCGCGGACGTCAACGCCTGGCTCGATGGCTACCTGCCCTATGCGCTCAAGACCGGCGACATCCCCGGCGCGGTGGTGGTCGTCGTCAAGGACGGCCAGGTGCTCAGCGAGCGTGGCTACGGATTCTCGGATGTCGAGAAGCGCACCCCGGTGGATCCGCAGATGACCCTGTTCCGGCCCGGCTCGGTGTCCAAGCTCCTCACCTGGACGGCGGTCATGCAGCAGGTGGAGGCGGGCAAGATCGACCTCGACGCCGACATCAACAAGTACCTCGACTTCAAGGTGCCGGGCCTGGGTGGCAAGCCCATCACCATGCGCAACCTGATGCAGCACACCGCCGGCTTCGAGGAGCAGGCCAAGGGCATCATCGCCGAGGAGCCGAGCACGCTGCCCCCCTACGATGCGCTGCTGAAGGTGTGGGTGCCGACGCGCATCTTCGCCCCGGGCAGCACGCCTGCCTACTCGAACTACGGCGCTTCGCTCGCCGGCTACATCGTGCAGCGCGTCTCTGGGGAGCGCTTCGATGACTACATCGACAAGCACATCCTGGAGCCGCTGGACATGAAGCACTCGAGCTTCCGCCAGCCGCTGCCCGCCAACCTGGCACCGCTGATGTCCAAGGGCTACCCGCTCGGCTCCGAGGAGCCACGGCCGTACGAGATCATCGGTCCCGCGCCGGCCGGCTCGCTCGCCGCCAGCGGCGAGGACATGGCGCACTTCATGATCGCGCACCTGCAGGATGGCGAGTACCACGGCAACCGCATCCTCAAGGCCGAGACGGCCAGGATGATGCACGACACGCCGCTGACCATGCTGCCGCCGCTGAACCGCATGGAGCTGGGCTTCTTCGAGACCAACATCAACGACCGCGAGGTCATCGGCCACCTGGGTGACACCGATTACTTCCACACCTCGCTGCACCTGTTCCTGAAGGAGAACGTGGGCTTCTACGTCTCCTTCAACAGCCCCGGCAAGGAAGGGGCCGCCGGCGGGCTGCGCACCGCGCTGTTCCAGGACTTCGCCGACCGTTACTTCCCCGCGGTGCCGCCCAAGGCGGGCGTGGACGAGAAGACCGCCGCGGAACATTCGGCCCTCATGAGCGGCGCCTGGGCCGTCTCGCGCGGCTCACGCTCGAACTTCCTCGCCGGCGTCGGCTTCATCAGTCAGACCAAGGTCGGGGTCGGCAAGAAGGGCGAACTCGTGTTGCCCTTCCCGGGCCTGAACGGCAAGCCGCGCCACTGGATCGAGACCGCGCCCTTTGTCTGGTACGACCAGAACGGCCACGACCGCGCGGCCGCGCAGGTCGTCGACGGCAAGCCCGTGCGCTTCAGCTTCGACATGCTCTCGCCGTTCATGGTGTTCGAGCGCGTGCCCTGGTATGCCAGCAGCATCTGGCTGATGCCGGTGTTCGGCATCGGCGTGGCGGCATTGCTCCTGACCGCCCTGGTGTGGCCGGTCGCAGCCCTCGTGCGACGCCGCTACAAGGCGCCCCTGGTCCTGAGCCCGGCGGCGCTCAAGGCCTACCGCTGGAGCCGTATCGGCGCGATCCTGCTGCTGGCAGCGCTGGGCCTGTGGCTGCTGATATTCACGCTCATCTTCAAGGACACGAACAACCTAAGCTCGCGGCTGGATCCGCTCATCCTGTTCGCACAGCTGTTCGGCGTCGTCGCCTTCCTGGGTGGCTTTGTGCTGATGCTGTGGAACCTGCGGGCGGTCTGGGGTGGCCCGCGCCGTTGGCCGGCCAAAACCTGGAGCATCGTGCTGGTGCTCTCGGCCGCTGCGGTGCTGTGGGTGGCGCTGGTGTGCAAGCTGCTCAGCTTCGGGACCAACTACTGATGGGCGCCCTGAAGCTGCGGGTCGAGAAGGTGAACCTGGCGTTCGCGGCGCCTTTTCGCATCGCAGGCTTCGTGTTCGACAGCCAGGACGTGGTGTTCGCCACCCTCAGCGACGGCACGCACCAGGGCCGCGGCGAGGCCGCCGGGGTCTACTACCTGAAGGACGATGCCGCGCACATCGTGAGCGTCATCGAGTCCGTGCGCGCGCAGATCGAGGCGGGCATCGACCGCGCTGGCCTGCAGGCGCTGCTGCCGGCGGGCGGGGCGCGCAATGCCCTCGACTGCGCGCTGTGGGAACTCGAGATTCGCCGCACCGGCAAGTCGGTGTGGGAGCTCGCGGGACTGCCCGCACCCAAGCCGCTGCTGACCACCTTCACGCTCGGCGCCGAGACCCCGGCGCACATGGCCGAAGGGGCGCGGCGCTACACGGTCGCGCGGGCCCTCAAGCTCAAACTCACCGGGGACGCCGCCCTGGACCTGGAGCGCGTGGAGGCGGTGCGTGCCGCGCGCCCGGATGCCTGGATCGGCGTGGATGCCAACCAGGGCTATGGCATCGAGGGCCTGGCCGCGCTCATCGCCGGACTCCTCGAGCAGCGCGTCGCGCAGCTGGAGCAGCCGCTCAAGCGCGGCCGCGAGGCGGACCTGGACGGCTTTGACTCACCGATCCCGCTGATCGCCGATGAGAGTGCGCTCACCACGGCGGATGTGGCAGCCCTGGTGGGGCGCTTCAGCATGGTCAACATCAAGCTCGACAAGTGCGGGGGGCTCACCGAGGGGCTCGCCATGGCACGCGAGGCGCGGCGGCTGGGACTGGGCGTCATGGTCGGCAACATGGTGGGCACCAGCCTGGCGATGGCCCCTTCGTTCGTGATCGGGCAGCTGTGCGATGTCGTCGACCTCGACGGCCCAACCTTCCTCAAGCACGACCCGCCGCCGACCATCACTTACAAGGACGGCATGATCTTCTGCGACGAGGCGGTGTGGGGGAGCCGCGGCAGGCAGGCAGCGTGAGCTGCCGTGCGTCCCATGCGCCTCTGCGACGCACTTGACTGACTGACCGGCGATGTCGACCCGGTTCCAGCGCTTCCTGCTGCCCGCGTTCGCCTTCAAGGCGGTCGTGATCGGCGGCGGCTACGCCACCGGCAGGGAACTTGCGGAGTATTTCGTGCCGAGCGGACCCTGGGGCGGGGTTACCGCGATGCTGCTCGCCACCGTCATCTGGAGCCTGGTGTGCGTGGCCACGTTCCTGTTTGCGCGCGCCAGCGGCGCGCGCGACTACCAGAGCTTCGTGCGTGCTCTGCTCGGTCGCGGCTGGATCGCCTTCGAGGCCTCCTACGTGTTGTTCGTGATCGTGATCCTGTCGGTGTTCGGCGCGGCCGCCGGCGCCATCGCGGCAACGTTCGGGCTGCCCGCCATCGCAGGCACGCTCGCGCTCATGGCACTCATTGCCCTGGTCGTCGCCTACGGCAACACCTCGGTCGAGCGGCTCTTTACTTACGTGTCGTTCCTGCTGTACGGGGTGTACGCACTGTTCCTGGTGCTCGCGCTCACCCACTTTGGTGCCCAGATCGTGGCGGGGTTCTCGCGCTCCGTGCCGATGAGCGGCTGGGTCACCAACGGCATCACCTATGCCGGCTACAACATCGTCGGCGCGGTGGTGATCCTGCCGGTGCTGCGCCACCTCACCAGCAACCGCGACGCGGTGATCGCCGGCCTCATCGCAGGACCGCTGGCGATGCTGCCGGGGCTGCTGTTCTTCTGCTGCATGATGGCCTACTACCCGCAGATCGGTGACGTCACCCTGCCGTCCGACTTCCTGCTGCGGCGCATGGACCTGCCGGCGTTCCGGCTGCTGTTCCAGCTGATGATCTTTGCCGCGCTCCTGGAGAGCGGCACCGGTGCGGTGCACGCCATCAACGAGCGCATCGGCCATGCCTGGCAGCGCCGCCGCGGCGAGGCGCTGGGCCGCGGGCCGCGTCTGGCGATTGCGCTGGCGATCCTCGTGGGCTGCATGTTCATCGCGGCGCGCTTCGGGCTGGTCGCGCTGATTGCCGACGGCTACCGCCTGTTGGCCGTCATGATTATTTTGGTGTTCGTCCTTCCAGTGCTCACCATCGGCATGGTCCGGCTCTGGCGCGGCACCGTACCCCAGGAGACTTCATGAAGAATTTCGCAGTGGCACTCTTGCTGGCGGTCGCCGCGGGCGCGGCAGTCGCCGCGCCGCCCAAGGACTTCGCGCAGCACGTGGAAAGTGCGCGCCAGGCCGTCGGCGTGCCCGGCATGGCGGTCGCCATCGTCGAGGGCGATGCGGTGACCTTCGCCAGGGGCTTCGGCGTCAAGGCGCTCGGCGGCAGCGACCCGGTGGATGCGGACACGATCTTCCCCTCGGGCTCGACCGGCAAGGCCTTTACCGTGGCGGCACTCGGGATCCTGGTGGACCAGGGCAGGATCAGCTGGGACGACAAGGTGACCGACCGGCTGCCAGGCTTCCAGATGTACGACCCCTGGGTCACGCGCGAGATGACCATCCGTGACCTGCTCGTGCACCGCAGTGGCCTGGGGCTGGGGGCGGGGGACCTTTTGTTCGTGCCGCGCACCAACCTCACGCGCGCCGAATCGGTGCGCCGCCTGCGCTACATCAAGCCGGCCACGAGCTTCCGCAGCGGCTTTGCCTACGACAACGTGCTCTACATGGTCGCCGGGCAGCTGATCGAGGCGGTGACCGGTCAGACCTGGGAGCAGTTCATGGCCGAGCAGGTCCTCAGGCCCGCCGGCATGCTGCACTCGACGGCCGATGCGCCGGCGCGCTTTGCGCAGGCCAATCGCGCACAGCCGCACGCGCGCATGGACGGCGGCTTCCGCGGCACCGGTCACCAGGAGATGCTTGACGAGCACGACGAACTCGGCCGCACCGCCGCCCCCGCCGGCGGCCTGGCGGTGAGCGCCAACGACTTCGCGCGCTGGCTGTCGATCCAGCTGCATGCCGGGGAACTGCCCGGACATTCCGGGCGGCTGTTCTCAGTGGCCGCGCACGAACAGATGTGGACCCCGGTCGTGCTGCAGCCGATCGACCCGCATCCGGCGCCGTTGAAGCTGACGCAGCCGAACTTCTACACCTACGCGCTCGGCTGGGACGTCATGGACTACCGCGGCACCAAGGTCGTGTGGCACAGCGGTGCGGTGTTCGGCTTCCTGACCGCGGTGATGCTGATCCCCGACCGCAATGTTGCCTTCTCCATCCAGATCAACAGCGAGGACGGCGAGATCATCCGCGGCCTCATGTACGAGTTGCTGGATCACTACCTCGGGCTGCCGCGCACCGACTGGGTCGCGCGCTACCAGGCAGAGAAGAAGCGCCGGGTGAGCGAGGCGCTGAACGCCCTCAAGGCGCAGACCGCCAAGCCCACCCCGGTCGGTCCCTCGCTGCCGCTTAAGCGCTACACGGGCACCTTCGCCGATCCCTGGTACGGCAACATCGAGGTGACCGAGGCTGACGGCGCGCTGCACATCGACTTCAAGTCCACCCCGCGCATGTCCGGCACGCTCGCGCACTGGCAGTACGACACCTTCGTCACGCAGCTCACCGACAAGAGCATCGAGCCGGCGTACGTGACCTTCGGGCTGGGCGCGCAAGGCGACATCGAGCGCGTGACCATGAAGGCAGTCTCGCCACTGGCGGACTTCTCCTATGACTACCAGGACCTGCTGTTCGCGCCGGTGACGAAAGCGCCCTAAACGTCCGCGTGCGTTCCGATTGAGGTATGTTTGCCGGCCACCGCGGCCTTTGAGGACCCGACATGTATAAGAAACTCACCGCAGCCTTGTTGCTGCTGCTCATCGCCCCCCTGGTCCTCGCCGCCCCGGCCGACCAGGACTACGCCGCACGCGTGGCACGGATCCTGAAGAAGACCCCGCTCATCGACGGCCACAACGACCTGCCCTGGGAGATCCGCGAGCGCTTCAACAGCAAGCTGTCGACGCTCAACCTCAATAGCGACACCGCAGCGCTGCCGTTTCCGGCCGGGGGCGTCGCGCTCATGACCGACATCGGCCGCCTGCGCCGCGGCGGCGTGGGCGGACAGTTCTGGAGCGTGTTCGTGCCGGTGGAAATGCAGGGACCGGTCGCCGTCAAGGCAACCCTGGAGCAGATCGACATCGTCTACCAGATGGCCGAGCGCTACCCGAAGGATTTCGAGATCGCCTACACGGCCGCAGACGTGCGCCGCATCCACAAGGCCGGGCGGATCGCCTCCCTGATCGGCATCGAGGGCGGCCACCAGATCGATAACTCCCTGCCGGTGCTGCGGCAGATGTACACCCTCGGGGCGCGCTACATGACGCTCACGCACTCGTCCAACACCCAGTGGGCGGACTCGGCCACGGATGCGCCGAAGCACCACGGACTCACCGCTTTCGGGCGCGAGGTGGTCCACGAGATGAACCGCCTCGGCATGCTGGTGGACATCAGCCACGTCTCGGCCGAGACCATGCACGCGGTGCTCGATGTCACGGCCGCCCCCGTGATGTTCTCCCATTCCTCCGCGCGCGCCATCGTCGATCACCCGCGCGACGTGCCGGACGATGTGCTGAAGCTGCTCGAGCACAACGGCGGCGTGGTGATGGTCAACTTCTACCCCGGCTATGTCTCCGCCGCGCGCAACCGCTGGGACGCGGACTACGCCGCCGAGCGGGCGCGCTACGACAGCCCGCCCTTCGCCGGCATCTACATCGGCCAGCCGGAGCGCGCCAAGGCGGCGCTGGAGGAGTGGGTGAAGGCGCACCCGGCCCCCAATGTCACCCTGGCCGAGGTGGCCGACCACATCGAGCACGTGCGCCAGGTCGCCGGCGTCGACCACGTCGGACTGGGTTCTGACTTCGATGGCATCCCGGCCACCCCGGTGGGCCTGGAGGGGGTCGACAAGTACCCGGACCTCCTGATTGAGCTCATGCGCCGCGGCTGGTCGGACGAGGACATCGCCAAGCTCGCCGGGGAGAACATCCTGCGCGCCCTTGCGACCACCGAGAGCGTGGCAGCGCGCCTGCGCGCCACGCACAAGGCCTCCGAGGCAACCATCGCCGAGCTCGACGGCGCGCTGCCGCCGAAGAACTAACAGTCAGTCCAGCCAGGCGCCCTGCGAGCGCCCGAAGCCGGTGTCGCGGTCGTAGCGCTGCTCGATCTCCCGCGCCCGGGCGAGGCGCGCGTTCGCCAGCGCCTCGGCCGCCGCGGCCAGCGCATCGCAGCTGTCCCGGGCGGGGAGCGAAAAGATGCCGTCATCGATGCTCGAGGCGGTGTTCCTGCCGATCTCGTAGTGGCCCTGCTCGTGGCGCTTCAGCGCCTTGAGGTAGCTCACGAACAGCCCGTCGTGCGCGAGGGCAGGATCGGCGGGTGCGGGCAGGGTCATGGTGGCGGTGAGCTGCGTGGCGACGCTGTCGATCCCGCAGCGCCCGTCGCTCCTGCGCAGGTAGTGGTAGTGCCAGTTGACGTTCCACCGGGTGTAGGCATGGTAGACCTTGCCGTTGACGTGCACCGGGCTGGCCGCGGCGAGCAGCTCCCCCAGGCTTGCGCCCTTGTGCACCGGCACGTCGTAGAAGGTGTAGTCCAGCTGCTCGGTCAGGTCCGCGTCGGCCACGCCAAAGGCCAGCAGCGTGCAGTAGAGCAGGGCGCGCCGCGGCTGCATGATCGACGCGGCTAGCCGGCCAGTTCTGCGAGCTCCGGGTGGCTCCACAAAACGTACAGCATGAGCGGGACCAGCAGCAGCCCGATCACCACGAACACGCGCAACACGTGGCCATAGCGCGGGTACTTCGAGTTGTAGGCGCACTGCCAGACCATCACCGACTGGAGGATGCCGATCAGCAGCCCGAGCACGAAATAGGCGCCGAAGCCGGACTTGGCGACCGGGAACAGCGGCTCGAGCAGGGCATAGACCACAGAGACGCCGACGCCGTAGATCCAGACCACCTGCCACAGCGGCGTCTTGCCCTTGAGCGGATCCGTGAGATAACGCCACATGGTCGCGCCTTGGCCGGCCGTGGCTACTTGCGCGCCGACTCGCTGGCAAGCTTGGGCAAGCCTGCCAGCTCGCGGATCTTCTCGTCCAGGTAAGAGAGCACGCGCTGGTCGCGCTCGGTTTCCTTGTGGGTAAGGAAACTGATCGCCATGCCTTCCAGCACGTAGCGCGACAGATCGAGCGCCAGGTCGAACTTCTCGCCCCGGCCGCGCCATTCCGGGAACACGTCGACCGCGGCCTGGTGCCACTCGCGCTCGAAGGCCTCCTGCGCCGGGCGCAGGATGGAGGCGAGTTCCTTGTCCGAGCGCGCGGCCACCGCGAGTTCGAAGAAGGCGACGAACATCGGGTGTCGCACGTGCGACCAGTAGGCCTCGACGCTCTGGCGCACGTGATCGCCGTCGTTGGCAGGCTTGGTGACCGCCTTGCGGAAGGCGCGCAGGCGCTTGGAGTGCAGGTGCTCGACCGCCGCGCGCACCACGGCCAGGCGCGATGGAAAGTGGTGCAGCATCGCCCCGCGCGACAGCCCGGCCTTCTCGGCGATCAGGGTTGTGGTGGTGCGCGAGTACCCATACTCGACGAAGCACTTGATCGCAGCCTCCGTGATCTGGGTGCGCGTGGAGGCGCTTTTCTGCGCCTGCCAGCCCAGCGCCGGGGCATTTTCTTCGTCGTCAGAGGGGGATTGAGGAGGGGGGCTCACGGTAAAATCCTTTTTATCACAGGCATGTAGGGCCTGCTTGAAAAAGTCAAAAATGATTGAAACCGGCTATGCTGACTGTTAGCGTAGCGGTCCCCGCCCGTCTCTGTAAGGACGCACGCCATGAACCGTCTCGCCGGCAAGGTCGCCATCGTCACCGGGGCCGCCTCGGGCCTGGGACGCGCCGATGCCAAGGCCCTCACCCGCGCCGGTGCCAGGGTGCTGCTGACGGATGTGAATGCCGCAGAAGGCGAGGCGGCCGCGGCGGAACTGAACGCCGCCATCCCCGGCAGCGCCGCGTTCGCAGTCCACGACGTGCGCGACGAGGCACGCTGGCAAGAGATCGTCGCCGAGGCTAAGCGCACCTTCGGTGCGCTCAACGTGCTCGTCAACAACGCCGGCGTCGTGGTGGTGGCAACGCCCGAGACCACGACGCTCGAGCAGTTCCGCTTCGCCAACGCGGTGATGTCGGAGGGCGTGTTCCTGGGCTGCAAGGCGGCGATCCCGGTGATGCGCGCAGCCGGCGGCGGTTCGATCATCAACATGAGCTCGGTCGCATCCCACCTCGGCTACCCGGTGTTCTTTGCCTACAGCGCGGCCAAGGGCGCGGTGCGCGCCATGACCAAGAGCATCGCGGTGCACTGCCAGATGAACAAGTACAACATCCGCTGCAACTCAGTGCACGCCGGGGCGATCGAGACGCCGATGATTTCGAATGCGAACGCGCAGCTGGGATTGAAAATGTCGGACTACGAGGCCGCCCCCTGGGGACTGGGCAAGCCCGAGGACGTGGCGAACCTGGTGGTGTACCTGGCATCGGACGAGTCGCGCTTCGTGAACGGCACCGAGATCGTCATCGACAACGCCCTCACCATCCAGTGAGCGCCGGACCGCCTCGGTGCGCTACCTCGAGGACCTGAAGGTCGGTGAGACCTGCGAGTCCGCCCCCCGGCAGGTGACCGAGGAGGAACTGCTCGCCTTTGCGCGGCTGTACGACCCGCAGTACTTCCATGCCGATCCGCAGGCCGCCAAGGCCTCCAGTTTCGGCGGTCTGGTCGCCTCCGGGATCTTCACCATGGCCATCTGGCGGGCGCTGGATCACCAGATGGCCCCCGACATCGCCTGGATCTGCGGGGTCGCCTGGGACGATGTGCGTTTCCTGCTCGCCGTGCGCCCGGGGGACACGTTGCGCGCCCGCTCGCGCTGCCTGTCCACGCGGGCCTCCGGCAAGGATGCGCAGCGCGGTGTCACCGTGTTCCAGTACGAACTCGTCAACCAGCACGAGGAGCTGGTGTTCACCTGCCGCAGCACCAACCTCATCGAGCGCAGAGCGGCCGGGGCTTCGCGATGAGGTCCCCCTCAGCTCGGGTCGTGGTACAGCTGCCAGGTCGGCAGCGACTCGGGAAAGTCCGCCGGCCGCCGGTCCCCGTAAGCGCGCTGGCGCAGCGGATCCCCGAGCGCGCTCGCGTACTCCTCCACCGGCAGGTAGTAGAGGAAGAACAGCAGCCGGTCGGCGAAGCACCAGCGGCCCTGGTGGCGGCGGTAGGTGTCCTGGTAGCGCAGCGCCCCGATGAGCGCGCGGCCATTGCGCCACACTTCCGCGTGCGCGGTCACAAGCCCGGTGGCCGCATCCGGGTCGGCGCCGAACCCGAAGACGTGGTCGTGCGAGAAGTGGTTGCTCAGCTTGAGTGCGCGGAAGCGGCCACGGAACTGCTCCAGCACCGCCTCGGTGCCGCGCGCGTTCATCACCCCGTCCTGCGAACGGAAGGCGCCGTCCGGGGTGAACAGGGCGGCGATGGCCTCGATGTCGCGGTCATCGACCGCGAGCGCGTAGCGGGCGATGAGCTCGGCGAGCTCCGCGCGGTCCTCCAGGCGGCGCAGCCGCGCCTCGGTACCCATCGGTTGCGTCATGACGGCACTCCTAGACATTGAGGCCCGCGGGGGCAGGGAAAGAATATGAGCCAGTTACAGGGCAAGGTCGCGGTCATCCTGGGGGCGGCCGGGCGCGAGAACATGGGCCAGAGCATCGCCCGGCGCTTCAGCGCCGAGGGCGCCCGCGTGGTGGTCGCCGGGCGCGACGCGCAGGCGCTGGCGGCATTGGCCGCCGAGCTCGGCGGCGTGGCGGTCACCTGCGACATCACCCGCAAGGCCGACATCGTGGCCCTCGCCCAGCGGGCGCGGGAATCGTGCGGTCGCATCGACGTCGCCATCAACTGCACCGGCTACGGCCTCATGGCCAAGCTCAGGGACACCACCGAGGCGCAGATCGAGGCGCTCACCAGCCTGCAGTTCAAGGGAGTGTTCTTCTTCCTGCAGGTGTTCGCCGAAGCCCTTGCGCAGGGCGGCGGCGGCTCGATCATCACCATGTCGTCTGCTTCCGTGTATGCCTTGCTGTACAACCATGCCGCCTACATCGGCACCAAGGCCGGCGCGGATGCCCTGGTACGCTGCTTCGCCAACGAGTACGGAGCCCGCGGGGTGAAGGTGAACGCACTCGCCCCGGGACTGACCTCCACGCCGATGACCGAGAAGGAGATGCAGATGCCGGGGCTGCGCGAGGCCTTCGTGAAGGAATACCCCTTGGGCCGCATCGGTACCGCCGCGGATGTCGCCGATGCGGCGCTGTGGCTCGCCCAGCCCGGCAGTTTCATCACCGGCCAGGTGCTGCAGATCAACGGCGGGCTGACGCTGCGGCGCAACCCCAGCCCCCGGGACATCAATGCCAGCCTTGCGGCCGCGAAATCCGCCTCTGCTTGAAAAAAACAATCATGACTGATTGTATCTTAGCCATCCTTGCCTATAATTCAACCGTCTGCGAAGAATCAGGATTCACGGCAAGGGTGCCGGCGCGCACCGCAAGGGGACGATGATGGACCTGGGTTTGCGGGGTAAGAGGGTAATCGTCACCGGCGCCACCAAGGGCATCGGCCGCGCGATCGTGGAGCTGTTCGCCGCCGAGGGCGCCGACATCGGCCTGTGCGCGCGCACCGAGGACGAGGTGCAGGCGGCGGTGCGCGAGCTGTCCGGCCGCGGCGTGCACGTCGTCGGCGAGGCCGTCAACGTGCGCGACGGGGAAGCCTACAAGGCCTGGCTCGAGCGCACCGTGGCCGCCCTGGGCGGCTGCGACATCTTCGTGCCCAACGTCTCCGCCGGCGGCGGCATGGACAGCGAGAAGAACTGGGTGAAGGCCTTCGAGGTCGACGTGCTGCACACGGTGCGCGGCTGCGAGGCCCTCATGCCGCACCTGGAGAAAAGCGGACAAGGCTCCATCGTCATCATCGCCTCCACCAATGCGGTGGAGACCTTCGGCGGGCCGATGGCCTACAACGCCATGAAGGCCGGCCTGATTACCTACGCCAAGCAGCTCTCGCAGCACGTCGGCCGCAAGGGCGTGCGCGTGAACGCGGTCTCCCCCGGCCCGATCTACTTCGAAGGCGGCGCCTGGGAGATGATCAAGGGCACGATGCCCAAGATGTACGACTGGGCGATGAAGCAGTTCCCGGGCGGCAAGATGGGCTCCCCCGAGGAGGTCGCGCGCGTGGTCGCCTTCATCGCCAGTCCCGCCAGCTCGCTCGTGACCGGGTCCAACGTGGTCGCCGACAACGGCTTCACCAAGCGCGTGCAGTTCTAAAGACACCGCCATGGCTTCCGAGGAGGATTTCGCCAAGCGTTCCAAGAGCCCGGCGTACACGCCGGTGCGGCGCGTGGATCCTGCCCAGAGCCCCGAGACCCCGGCCGAGAAGGCCCCCGATCCCGAGCTCGGCACCGGGCTCATCGATGCGCGCCGCTACACCTCGGGCGAGTTCATGCAGCTGGAGTGGCAGCGGCTGTGGAGCAAGGTGTGGCTGCTGGGCGCACGCCTCATCGACATCCCGGAAGCCGGTGACTATGTGGTGACCGAGATCGGCCGCGAGTCGATCCTCATGGTGCGCCAGGAGGGCGGTGCGGTGCGCGCCTTCTACAACGTGTGCCAGCACCGCGGCAACCGCCTGCGCGAGTGCGGGCTGGGCAGCACCGGGGAGTCACGTTCCTTCACCTGCGCCTACCACCACTGGGAGTACGAGCTCGACGGCAGCTACCGCCGCATCCCCGACATTGACACCTTCCCGCAGGGACGCCCGCGCCGCGGGCTGCGCGAGGTTCGGTGCGACACCTGGGGCGGCTTTGTCTGGTACACGCTCAACGATGCGCCCGAGCCGCTGCAGGACTTTCTGGGCCCGATCCCGCAGCACCTGGATGCCTACAACTTCGACCGCATGGTGCAGACGCGCGACATCACGGTGGAGTGGCACTGCAACTGGAAGACCTCGGTGGATGCCTTCAACGAGAGCTACCACGTGCAGGGCATCCACCCGCAGCTGCTGTGGTACCTGCATGACCTGGACATCCAGATCGACTGCTACGAGCGCCACAGCCGCTACCTGATCCCCTTCGGCACCCTGTCACCGCGCGTGCGGCGCCCGCCGTCGATTCCCGAGCCGATCAAGAGCATCATGAAGCTCGCCGGCATGGACCCGGCCGACTACGACGGGCCGATCGGCAACATCCGCGCCGACGTGCAGAAGCACAAGCGCGCGCAGGGCAGGGCACAGGGACGCGACTACTCGCGCCTGAACGACGACCAGCTCACCGACGATTACCACTACCTGATCTTCCCGAACCTGTCGCTGAACGTGCATGCGGATGACTTCTGGATCTTCCGCCAGCGGCCGCACCCGACCGATCCCGACCGCATGTTCTACGACATCATGACCTACGAGCTGGTGCCCCAGGGGGCCGAGTGGCCCGAGCGCGTGCAGCACAAGAAGTGGGTGCACGGGGACAAGTCAATCGGCACGGTACTGGATCAGGATGCGGCGAACCTGCCCGGCGTGCAGGCCGGCATGCACTCGGCCGGCTTCCCGGGCCTGTGGATCGGCCGCCAGGAGCTGCGCATCCGCCACTTCCACAAGGTGATCGACGACTACGTCTACGGAGCGGCCGGCCGCCCGCCCGGGGCGCCGTGAGGACTGCAACGCCATGCCGCTGAGCAAACCACGCCTGGCCGAGCTGTACCGCAGCATGAAGCTCATCCGCGAGTTCGAGGAGCGCCTGCATACCGAGATCGCCACCGGGGAAATCCCCGGCTTCACCCACCTGTACTCCGGCCAGGAGGCGGTCGCGGTCGGCGTGTGCGCGGACCTTACCGACGCGGACTACATCGCCAGCACCCATCGCGGCCACGGGCACTGCATCGCCAAGGGGTGCGACGTGCCGGGGATGATGAAGGAGATCTACGGGCGCGCCGACGGGCTGTGCAAGGGCAAGGGCGGCTCGATGCACATCGCCGATTTCGGCAAAGGCATGCTCGGCGCCAACGCCATCGTCGGCGGCGGGCCGCCGCTGGCGGTGGGGGCGGGGATCGCCTGCCAGCTGGCGGGCAAGGGCCAGGTGAGCGTCGCCTTCGGCGGCGACGGCAGCTGCAACCAGGGCACCGTGTTCGAGGCGATGAACCTTGCGGTGGTGCTCGAGGCGCCGGTGATCTTCGTCATCGAGAACAACGGCTACAGCGAGCACACCGGGGTGTCCTACGCGGTGGGCGCAAGGGACATCGCCGCCCGCTCGCGAGGCTTCGGCATGCCGGCCGAGACCGTCGACGGCAGCGACTTCTTCGCCGTCTACGAGGCGATGCAGCGCTCACTGAAGCGCGCCCGCGCCGGCGAGGGCCCATCCACGCTCGAGGCCATCACCACGCGCTTCTTCGGCCACTTCGAGGGCGACCCGCAGCGCTACCGCGCCAAGGACGAGGTCGCCCAGCAGCGCGAGAGCATGGACTGCCTCAAGCGCTTCCGCGAGCGCATGCGCACCGACGGCGGTCCACTGGCTGCGGCGGAGCTCGACGCGATCGATGCCCAGGTTCTGGCCGAGATCGATGCCGCGGTGGCCGCCGCCAGGGCCGCACCATTGCCGCCGGAGTCGGAGCTCACCACCGACGTGTACATCAGCTACTGACGCGCACCCTAAGGCCCGAAGTCCCATGCCACAGCTTTCGATGCGCGATGCGATCAACCAGGCGCTGCACCAGGAGATGGCGCGCGACAGCCGCGTCATCGTGCTGGGCGAGGATGTTTCCGGCGGCGCCGGCGGCAGCTCGGGCGAACGCGAGGCCTCGGGAGGAATCTTCGGGGTCACCAAGGGTCTGCTGCCCAAGTTCGGCGCCGGGCGCGTCATCGACACCCCGATCAGCGAGTCGGCCATCGTCGGTGCGGCCGCCGGCGCTGCGCTTGCCGGCCTGCGCCCGGTGGCGGAACTGATGTTCGCCGACTTCGTCGGCGTGTGCATGGACCAGATCTACAACCAGATCGCGAAGTTCCGTTACATGTTCGGCGGCAAGAGCACCTGCCCGGTGGTGATCCGCATGGCGATGGGCGCCGGCATGAACATGGGAGCCCAGCACAGCCAGTCGATCTACGCCTTCCTCACCGCGGTGCCGGGACTGAAGGTGGTCGTGCCCTCGAATGCGTACGACGCCAAGGGGCTCATGATCCAGGCGATCCGCGATGACGACCCGGTCATGTTCTTCGAGCACAAGGCGCTCTATCCGCGCAAGGCGGAAGTTCCCGAGGAGGCCTACACCGTGGCCTTCGGCGCGGCGAACGTCATCCGCGAGGGCGACGATGCCACGGTGGTGGCCATCGGCCGGATGGTGAACTTCGCCGAGAAGGCGCTCGATGGCTTGAGTGCCCAGGGCATCAAGTGCGACCTGATCGATCCGCGCACCACCTCGCCGCTGGATGCCAAGACCATCCTCGAGAGCGTCGAGAACACCGGCAGGCTCATCATCGTCGACGAGTCCCCGCCGCGCTGCAGCGTCGCCAGCGACATCGCAGCGCTGGTGGCCAGCCGCGGCTTCGAGTCGCTGCAGGCGCCGGTGGAGATGGTGACGCCGCCGCACTCACCGGTGCCGTTCTCCCCGGCACTCGAGCGCGCCTACGTGCCCGGACCGCAGAAGATCGCCGACGCCATCCGCCGCACGCTCGCGGCACGCCGATGAGTGCCGCGATTCTCCCCGTCACCATGCCCAAGTGGGGCATCGAGATGACCGAGGGCACGGTCAACGGCTGGACCGCGCAGGAAGGCCAGGTGGTCGGGAAGGGCGAGCCGCTGCTGGAGGTCGAGACCGACAAGATCGTCAACACCGTGGAGGCGCCCTTTGCCGGCACGCTGCGGCGCATCGTCGCCGCGGCCGGCGAGGTCTACCCGGTCGGCAGCCTCATCGCGGTGCTGGCGGAAGCATCGGTGAGCGATGCGGACGTGGATGAATTCATCGCAGGCTTCAGGGGCGCGAGCGTCTCGTTCGAGCCGGACGCACAGCCGGGCCGGCCTGCCCGGGCCGCGCCCGCCCCGGCGGCCGCGGCCGAGCAGCTGGTGAGCCCGGTGGCTGCGCGTCTTGCCGAGAGCCTGGGGGTCGACATCACCAGGGTCAAAGGCACCGGCCGCAACGGCCGGGTGATGAAGGAGGACGTGGAGGCGTACGTTGCCGCCTCTGCCTCGACCACGCAGGCGAACCCGGTCACCCGCGTACGCATGTCCGCCGCGCGCCTGGTCATCGCCCGGCGCCTCACCGAGTCCAAGCAGAGCATCCCGCACTACCGGCTCAAGCGGGATGTCAGGTCAGGCGAGCTTCTCGGGCACCGCCGCGCCCTGCACGAGAACGGCACGCGCGTGAGCATCAATGATCTCATCGTGCGCGCCAGCGCCCTGGCCCTTACCCGGCATCCGGCCGTGAATGCGCAGGTCAATGGCGAGGAGATCCTGCAGTACGCGCACGCGGACATCGCCATCGCCGTTGCGACCCAGGGCGGGCTCATGACCCCGATCGTGCGCGGCGCGGACCTGAAGAGCGTCGCCGAAATCGCGCGTGAGAGTGCGGAGCTTGCGCGGCGCGCGCGCGACGGGGCACTGACGCGCGAGCAGATCACCGGCGGCACCTTCACGGTATCGAATCTCGGCATGTACGGCCTCGACAGCTTCGACGCCATCATCAACCCGCCACAGGTGGCCATCCTCGCCGTGGGCGCGCTCAGCGAGAAGGCGGTGGTCGCCGAGGGCAACCTGACCGCCGCGGCGGTGATGACACTCACGCTGTCCGCGGATCACCGGGTCGTGGACGGGGCCGTGGCCGCGCAGTTCCTGGCGAGCCTCGCCGAGTTGCTGGAAAAACCCGCGCAGCTGTAGGGCAGCGCGCAAAGCTCAGAAGGACAGTCATGCGGACTCGACTACTTGGGATCGCGGCCTGCGCGCTGGGCCTGCTGGAAGGCGCACCGGCTGCGCCGCCGCCGGCGGCCGGGGAGGCGCAGGCCTCCTCCTCGCTCAAGGACATCAGCGAACTGTCGGCGACCAAGCCGAAGGTCGACCCGGAGACCCTGCCCGGGGCGCCGGTCTATCACAAGGTGTGCGCCGCCTGCCACGAGGGCCAGGTCCCCAAGGCCCCGCACAAGATGTTCCTGCAGATGATGCCGCCGGAGAACATCCTCGCGGCGCTCACCACCGGGATCATGAAGCCCCAGGGCGCCGCCCTGTCTGCCGCCCAGCGCCGCGCGGTCGCCGAGTACCTAGGAGGCGCACCCATCGGGGCGGTGCAGGCCAAGGCGCCGCCGCGCTGCACGGGAGCGGCGGCGAAGTTCGATGTGAGCAGGGCGGCAGCACCCGTCGGCTGGGGCCTGGACAACTCGCGCTTCATCCCGGCAGAAGTGGCGGGGCTTACCGCCGCCGAGGTGCCGGACCTGAAACTCAAGTGGGCGCTGGAATTCCCCGGCGCCATCCGCGCCCGCTCCCAGCCGACGATCGCCTATGGCGCGGTCTACGTCGGCAGCGACAACGGCACGGTGTATGCGCTCGATCTTGCCAGCGGCTGCGTGCGCTGGAGCTTCCGCGCCGCCGCGGAGGTGCGCACCGGCATCGTCGCCGAGACCGGGGTCGCAGACGGCGCGGTCCCGCGCCTGTTCTTCGGCGACGTGATCGCGCACGCCTATGCGCTCGATGCGCGCAACGGCAAGCTCTTGTGGAGCGCCAAGGTCGATGCGCACCCGAATGCGACCGTCACCGGCACGCCCGCCTTCGCCAGGGGCACGCTCTACGTGCCGGTCTCCTCGCTGGAGGTGACCAGTGCCGCGGACCCGAAGTACCCGTGCTGCAAGTTCCGCGGTGCCGTGGTGGCACTGGATGCGGCCACCGGCAAGGAGCGCTGGCAGGCGCACACCATCGCCGAGGAACCGAAGATCGTGCGCACCACCGCGGCCGGCACCCCGGTGTTCGCCCCCTCCGGGGCCCCGGTGTGGAACAGCCCGACGCTGGACGAGAAGCGCGGCCTGCTGTACGTGGGCGATGGCGAGAACTACGCATCCCCTGCCAACGACAGCAGCGATGCGGTCATCGCCTTTCGCCTCAGTGACGGCACGCGCACGTGGGTGCAGCAGCTCACGAGCGGGGATGCCTGGAACGTCGCCTGCATGATGCAGGCCAATCCCAACTGCCCGGCGGAGAACGGCCCGGACGTGGACGTGGCGGCGAGTGTCATCCCCTACGCCGATCCTGCCGGTGGCTCGCTGCTCTTGGTCGGCCAGAAGAACGGCTGGGTCTACGGGCTCGATCCGGACGCCGGTGGCAAGATCCTGTGGAAGGAGCGCATCGGGCGCGGCGGCATCCAGGGTGGCGTGCACTTCGGCATGGCCCGCGAGGGCGGTACGCTGTTCGTGCCGATCGCCGACCTTGCCGACGGGCACGACGGCCGCAAGTACGACTCCCCGGCGAAGCCCGGCCTGTATGCGCTCGATGCCAAGAGCGGGCGCACGCTGTGGGCCGTGCCGGCACCGGCTGACTGCAACGGCCGCAAGTTCTGCGACATCGGCATCTCGGCGCCGCTGACCGCCATCCCCGGGGCAGTGTTCGCAGGTCACATGGACGGCATGCTGCGCGCCTACGACTCGGGCACCGGGAAGCTCATCTGGCAGTACGACTCCAACGCACCCGTGACGACAGTCTCGGGCGCCACGGCGCACGGCGGCTCGTTCGGCGGTGCCGGGGCTGCGGTGCGCGATGGTTACGTGGTGATCAATTCAGGCTACGGGCTGTACTTCCACATGCCCGGCAACGTGCTGCTGGTGTTCTCCGCGCGGCACTGAGGTTTGCCGGTTAGAGTGTCCGGGTTGCTCCGGCGGCCCCGGCTGCCACGACCGTGAGATAACGATCATGATGCGACCTGTGTTGGCGTTGACCTGCGTGCTGGGTGCCGGCCTTGCGCTGTTGCCGGGACTGCCGCGGGCGGCCCCGACGGCGCCCGCCGCGGATGCGGACCGGGTGCAGGAGCACCTGAGCGCGCTGGCGCGCTTCGGGGCCAACCCGGAGGGCGGGGTGAGCCGGGTCGCCTTCAGCGAGGCCGACGTCGCCGGCCGCGGCTACGTCAGAAGCCTCATGGAGGCGGCCGGTCTGGCGGTGCGCATCGACACGGCGGGCAATCTCATCGGCCGCCGCGAGGGCAGCGACGGCAGCTTACCGGTGCTGGTCATCGGCTCGCACACCGACTCGGTGCCCCATGGCGGCAACTATGACGGTGACCTCGGGGTCATCGGCGGCATCGAGGTAGCGCAGCAGTTGCGCGAGCACCACGTGCGGCTGCGCCATGCGCTGGAGATCGTGGACTTCACCGACGAGGAAGGCGGGCTGGTGGGCAGCCGGGCGATGGCCGGCCGCCTGCCCTCGGCCACGCTGGACCTCGTGAACGGCAGCGGCCGCAGCGTGCGCGAGGGGCTGCGCGTGCTCGGGGGCGATCCGGAGGCATTCGCCAACGCCCGGCGCCGAGCGGGGGAGCTGGCCGCCTACCTGGAGCTGCACATCGAGCAGGGCGGCCTGCTCGAACAGGCGCACAAGGACATCGGCGTGGTGCAGGGCATCGTGGGCATTCACTGGTGGGAGGCGACCGTGACCGGGGTCGCCAACCACGCCGGCACCACCCCGATGAACCAGCGCCGCGACGCGCTGCTCAGCGCCGCGGAGCTGGTGCTGGCGGTGAACGCCGCGGCGACCGAACTGCCCGGCCGGCAGGTGGCCACCGTGGGCCGGATCAAGGCCGAGCCCGGGGCGCCGAACGTGATCCCGGGGAAGGTGATCCTGACCGTCGAGGTGCGCGATCTGGACGCGCAGCGCATCGACTCGGTGTTCGCGCGCATCCGCGCGCGCGCTGCGCAGATTGTCCAGGCGCGCGGCACGGGCATCACGTTCCAGGACCTCGAGGCAACCTCGGCCCCGGCGCTGACCGATCCGGGCATCCGCCGCCGCATCGAAGCCGCGGCGCACACCCTCGGGCTCACGACGATGGCCATGCCCAGCGGGGCCGGCCACGATGCCCAGGACATCGCGCTCCTGGCCCCGATCGGCATGATCTTCGTGCCCAGCGTCGGGGGCATCAGCCATGCCCCGCGCGAATACACCGCGCCGGCCGATATCCTCAACGGCGTGAACGTGCTGATGCGCACGCTCGTGGACCTCGATGCCGGGCCACTTGAGCGCGAGCGCGCCGCAGCGACACCCTAAGGGTGCGGGGCGCCGGCGCGCCGGACCTCAGGCGATCCAGTCGAAGAATTGCAGGTCCATGTCCTTGGCGAGGCTCGCCAGGATTGGCGGCACCAGGCGGTCGTGGGAAGGGGCCTTCATGTGTGCATCGAAGGCCGCCTGGTTCTTGAATCGCGCGTAGACCACGTAGGTGTGCGGCTCGCTGCGGTGGCGGATGAAGTCGTAGACCACCAGGTCCGGCTCCTCGGCATGCGACAGCTGCGACAATTCGGTCTGCAGCCTCTCGATCGTCTGCTCCTGACCGGGCTTGACGATGAGCTTGGCGATGAAGGTCGTGGACATGCGCGCTTCCTCTTTATCCTCTGGTGACTAAGACGCAAGCCCCAGCTCGCGGACCAGCTCGTCGCGCAGGCGGAACTTCTGGATCTTGCTGGCCGACATCGGCCACTCGCTGATGAAGCGCACCTGGCGCGGCACCTTGAAGCTTGCGATCTCGCGCCGGCAGAAGTCCATCAGCTCCTGCGCAGCCACCTCGGTCCCAGCGTGGCGCTCGATGAAGGCGGCCGGCACCTCGCCCAGCCGTGCATCCGGGATGGCCACCACCTGCGCAAGCTTCACCCCCGGGTGGCGCTGCAGGCAGCTCTCGATCTCGGCCGCGGCGACGTTCTCGCCGCCGACCTTGAGCATGTCCTTCAGCCGGCCGTGGAACATCATGGTGCCGGCGGCATCGATCGAGCCGATGTCGCCGGTGTGGTACCAGCCGTCCGCATCGATCGCAGCTGCGGTCTTCACCGGGTCCTTGTAGTAGCCCTCGAGGATCGAGTAGCCGCGCACCAGCACCTCCCCGCGCCCACCCGGTGGCGCATCCGTGCCGCTGGCCACGTCCAGGATGCGCACCTGCACCCCTGGCAGGGCCCGGCCCAGGCGGCCGATGCGCTCCTCCAGCGGATCCTCGAGGCGGCTGGTGCTCACCGTACCTGCGGTTTCGGTCATGCCGAAGGTGCCCACATAGATCGCCTGCGGCATCGCCTTGAGCATCGCGGTGGCGATCCCCGGGGGCTGCACGGCGAAGTTGGAATTCATGAGCGTGATGCGCGAAAGGTCGGTGGTCGGGAAGTCCTTGTGGTGGATCAGGTCCGACATGATGGTGACGAAGCACGGATAGGTGGCCGTGACCTTCTCGCCGGCGAGCATCGCCAGCGCCGCGCCCGCCTCGAAGTGCCCCATGGTGGCGTAGGCGCCGCCGACGTCGAAGATGGCGCACATCGGCAGGATCGCGGCGATGTGGAACATCGGCAGCGGCGACCAGAACACGTCCGCGTGCTTGAGCGCGTAACGGTGGCGCCCCAGGGAGATGGAGTTGCGCACCATCGCCTCGTGCGTGAGCAGACACCCCTTGGGGTTCGCGGTGGTGCCGGAGGTATAGAGCATGATCGCGATGTCGCGCAGGCGCACCGCCAGGCGGCTCTCGTGCACCGCATCCTCGCTCACCTGTGCGGCGCGCCTGAGGAACTCGCCCTCGGTGAGGAAACCGGCGCGCTGCGTGGTGCCGAGCAGCACCAGGTTGCGCAGTCTCGGGGTGGCCTTGAGGAACAGCTGCGCGGGATCCGCCGTCTCGGCAAGCCCGGGGAGGGCCTGGGTGAGGCGCTCGGCGAAGTTCACCTGCTCGGCGACCTTGTCGGTGGTGATGATGGTCACCAGGTCGCCGTTCTCGATCGCGTACGCGAGCTCGTTGTGCTTGTAGCGCGCATTCAGCGGCACCGCGACTGCCCCGGCGAGGGCGATCGCGAACAGGCACTCGACGAACTCCACCGAGGTCGGCAGCAAGAGACCGACGTGCTCGCGCGGACGCACCCCTAAGGCCTTCAGGCAGCGTGCGCGCGCGAGCGCGCGCGCGGCCAGCTCCGCATAAGTCAGGCGCAGGCCGGGGAAGATCAGCGCCGGGGAATCCGGGTAACGGTCACAGGCAGTGAGCAGCAGGTCGCCCAGGGTTGTGACCTGGATGCGCGCCTGGCGCAGCGACTCACTGCGAAGCGTGCTCATGGGGTATTACAGCGGGTCGAAGTACTCACGCTCCCAGGTACCGTTCAGGCAGCCTGAGATCTTCGGCGCCAGCTCCGCCAGCACCGCGGAGGACATGTGCTGGTGCTCGGTAGCCTCGTCCTGGAAGGACTCGATCACTGCATAGCGGTTCGGCTCACGCAGCTTGAAGAACTCGTACGCGAGGACGCCCTTCTCGTGCGCGCGCACGTGCTGCTCGAGCTTGCGGCAGTGGCCGATGAATTCCTGCTCGCGCCCGGGCTGTACGGTCATCCGGGCAATGAAAGTGATCTTCGCCATCACAGTCCCCCTCATCCACGCGCGAACAAAGATGGTAGCACCGGCCTCAGTCGGAAAGAAACAAGCACGACTGTTTTTTTCTTAGGCCGCCCGATAGAGCGCGCAGCCGTTAGAGTGACTACAGGTTGTGCTGCTGCGAGGCTTCGATGAGCGCTGAATTCATCCGGGTACTTGCCTTGAGCGAGCTGCCCCTGGGGGCGATGCGCGCGGTAATGATTGGGACGCGGGAGCTGCTCGTGTGCCACACCAAGGATGGCGTGTTCGCCGTCGACAACATCTGCTCGCACGCCTACGCACGCCTGTGCGAAGGCAGGCTGCGCGGCACGCGCCTGATCTGCCCGCTGCACGGGGCTTCCTTCGACGTGCGCGACGGGCGCGTCCTGGGACCGCCGGCCGCGCAGCCCCTGGCCGCCTTTGCGGTGCGCATCAGCGCGGGCATGGTCGAGCTTGCCCCGCTCGCCCCGGCCCCCGTTTGATCAGCTCAGCGTCGCTGGTCGAAGCGCTTGCCCACCAGGGCTGCGGCGATGTTCACCTTCTGGATGTCGATCGCGCCGCCGGCGATGCCCCAGCCCCACGCATCCCGCAGCCGGCGCTCCATCGGGAACTCGCGCGAGTAGCCGTAGCCGCCCATCAGCTGCACCGCATGCCCGCACACCTCGCGGGCGATCTCGTTGGCGTAGCACTTGGCCAGCGAGGACTCGAGCACGTCCGGCAGAGCGTCCTGCGCGTTGCAGGCCGCGCGCCAGATCAAAAGGCGCGCCGCCTCGACCTTCATCTTCATCTCCGCCAGGCGCAGCTGCACTGCCTGGAAGTCCACCAGCGGCTTGCCGAACTGTCGCCGCTCCTGCACGTAGGCGAGCACGTCCTCGAGCGCACCGCTGGCCTGCGCCAGCCCCATGGTCGCATTGCCGCAGCGCTCAAGATCGAACGCCTCCATCAGCTGCCGGAAGCCGCCCGCGGGCACGATGATGTTGGCGGCCGGCACCGTGCAGGCATCGAAGTACAGGTCGCTGCTCGGCACGCCGCGAAAGCCCATCAGGCTCTCGGGTGCCCCGTAGGTCAGTCCCTTGGTGCCTGCCTCGACGTACACCGCGCCGATGCCCGCCGCGCCCCTGGCCTCGCTCATGCGGCAGTAGACGACATAGCCACCGGCGTGGCCGCCGCCGGAACACCAGCGCTTGGTACCGCTGATAACCACCTGCTCGCCGCGCACCTCGGCGCGCGTGGTGAGGTCGGTGAGCGCCGAGCCTGCCTGCGGCTCGGACATCGACACCGCCACCACCAGTTCGCCGGCGCACACGCGCGGTACCACCCGCGTGCGCAGTTCCTCGGGCGCGAAGCGTTCGATGGCGCGCACCGGCCCCACGGAGGACTCGAACACCGGGAAGGCGAGCGCGGCGGAGACCTTGCCGAACTCCTCGAGCACCACCAGGGCCTCGATGTTGCCCAGTCCCAGGCCGCCGTAGGCAGATGCGACGTTGATGCCGAGGAAGCCCATCTGCGCGTACTCGCGCAGCAGCTCGTGCGAGGGCGGGGTGCCGCTGCGCTCGGTGTCGGCGGCCAGCGGCGCCAGGCGCTCGCGCGCATACTTGCGCGCGGCGGCCTGCAGGGCTGACTGTTCTTCGTTCAGGCGGAAATCCACGTGCGCTCCTTCGACCAGGTTTTCAGGGTGTCCAGATGTCGGTGCTGAAGGGCATCCGCGTGCTCGACTTCGGTCGCTACGTCGCCGGTCCCTACTGTGCCACGTTGCTCGGCTACCTGGGGGCAGAGGTGATCCGCGTCGAGCGCATCGGCGGCGGCGAGGACCGCTTCATCGCCCCGGTAACCGACGCGGGCGAAGGTGCGGTGCTGCTGCAGACTGGCTGCAACAAGCGCTCGCTCGCCCTGGAGCTGAAGGACCCGCGGGCCCGGCAGATCGTGCAGCGGCTGGTGGCCGGCGCGGACGTCGTCGTGGCGAACCTGCCGCCGGCAACCCTGAGCGCCCTCGGCCTGGACTACAGCGCGCTGCGCGCCGTACGGCCCGACATCATCCTCGTCACCCAGAGCGCCTTCGGCGATGCGGGTCCCTACAAGGACCGCGGTGGGTTTGATGGCGTGGGCCAGGCGATGTCCGGTGCCATGTACATCACCGGCACGCCGGGGGCCCCGGCGAAGGCCGCAGCACCCTACGTGGACTACACCACCGCAGTACTGGCCGCCTTCGGCACGCTCGCAGCCATCATGCACCGCAGCGCCACCGGCGAGGGACAGGAGGTGAAGACCACGCTGCTCGGCACCGCGCTGTCCGTGTTTGGCTCGCACCTGATCGAGCAGTCGGTGACCGGCATCAACCGCCAAGGCAGCGGCAATCGGGTGCAGACCTCGGCGCCCTCGGACGTGTTCGCCACGCGCGACGGGCACGTGCTGACGCACACGGTGGGGGATGCGCTGTTCAAACGCTGGGCGCGCCTGGTGGGCGAGGAGCAGCGCTGGATATCCGACCCGCGGTATGCCACCGACCAGTCGCGCGGCGATCACAGCGCCGACATCCTCACGCGCATGCGCGCCTGGTGTGCGGAGCGCAGCAGCGCCGAGGCGCTCGCGGAGCTGACCGCGGCGGGCCTGCCGGCCGGCCCAGTGCTCACCCCGCAGCAGGTGCTCGATGATCCGCAGGTGGCTGCCATGAAGTTCCTGAAACCCGTCGCCGGCTACCCGGGTCTTGCCCGGCCGGCACAGGTGAGTGACCTGCCGGTGTCCTTCGGGCGCATCCAGGCCGGCATCACTCAAGGGCCGCCCACCGCCGGTGAGCACAGCCGCGAGATCCTCGCCGCGCTCGGACTGAGCGCCGGGGAGATCGCGAGCCTCTTTACCGCAGGCGTCGTCGCCTAGAGCGCGCCGCACGAAAAGGCACCGGGAGCACCAAAGAAAAGGGCGGGGCGCGCACCCAGCGCGCCCCGCCCCGCATCGCATCAGAACTTGATGCCGACCTGGCCGCCGATGTAGCGCGGCTCGCCGTAGAAGGACCACACCCACAGCGGGTCCACGTTCTGCGAGGACTCGACGTAGGTCTTGTCGGTGAGGTTCTTCCCCAGCACCCGCACGAACCAGCGATCGTTCGGGGCGGTGTAGGTGATCGAGGCATCCACCAGCGTGCGGGCATCCGCATAGGTCTGCGTGAACGGCTCGTAGGGCAGTGCGATCGAGTAGGTATCGAGGTTCTTCGACACGTAGTTCGCCGAGGCATCCAGCACCACCGTGCCGGGCATGTCATGCAGCGGCAACGTGTAGTTGAAGTCCACCGTCGCGGTCCACTCCGGGCAGCGATTCACCTGCAGTCCCGACAGGTCAACCACGTTCGGCGCATCGCCGCTGGTGAAGTCATTGTACTTGCAGTGCTGGTAGGACAGCGGCAGGTGCAACAGCAGACCCGGGGCCAGCTGTGCGGTGAGCTCGCTCTCGATGCCGTACACGGTGAACTTCGCGGCGTTGCGGAACAGGGTCTCCTCGCCGGGCTGTCCGTTGGAGTTGGTCACGGGCACCACCACCTGGCGGATCGCATCCTTGTACTGCACGTAGAACAGGGCCTCGTTCAGGCGCAGGCGCCGGTCCCACAGCTCGCTCTTCATGCCGACTTCGAACGAGTCGGCCTTCTCAGGATTGGTGGGCCTCTTCTCGTCATCGGTGATCGGCGCGCCGCTGGTGCCGACCTGGTCGTTGTAGCCGCCCGCCCTGAAGCCGTGGCTGTAGGTGCCGTAGCCGAAGATATCCGGAGTGAACTGGTGCGAGAGCGTCAGCCGGAAGGTCGGCTGCGTCCAGGTGTGGTTGTCATGCACCACTCCGAACGGGTACGCGTTGAAATTCGCACCGTTCATCAGGTTGCCGAGCTGCTCCCAGGTGAAGGCCGGGTCGATCGCACCGGTCGCCGAGGGCAACTGCTGCACGAACACCTGCTGCCGGCCGGTCCAGTCCTTCTTGTCCTGCGTGAGGCGGGCGCCGAAGGTGAGGGTGGTGGCATCGGTGAACTTCCAGTTGGCCTCGCCGTAGCCGGCCGCCGATTTCTCGATCTGCTGGTTGCACAGCACCTGCGGGTTGTTGTTGTAGCCACCGGGGCTGGTGCCGGGGGGCGTCGGCACGCCGAACAGGTCGTAGATGCCCAGGACCTGCGCGACGCAGAACGCGGTGTCATCGTGCTGGTAGAAGAGGCCGGCAACGTAAGAGAACTTGCCGATGTTGTTGGAGGCGAAGCGGATCTCCTCCTGCCAGGTCTTGCGTTCGTCCGAGCGGTTGGCATCGAACACCGAGATCGGACCCACTACGCCGGTGTAGTTCGACGGCAGCGAGGAGTCCTGTTGCCGCCAGCCCTGCACCCAGGTGAAGGTACCGCCGTTGATGGTCCAGTCGGTGTTCAGGTGGTAGCCGTTGGCCTGGACCGAGTGCCCGCGCGGCAGGTCGATCAGGTAGCCGGCGCGGTTGTCACTGCCGGCGTTGTTGAACGGGTCGTTGCCGGTGTAGCCGGGCAGTCCCAGGTTGGGGAACACGAAGTAGGGGAAGCCGGTGGACGGGTCCGGGTTGCTCGGGGTGGTGTTCACCGCCCCCGGGGCCGGCGAGTTATCGCGCAGCGCCTCGTAGGTGAAGTTCACCTTCAGGTTGTCGATCGGCTGCCACAGCAACTTCACGCGCGCGGTGAAGACGTCGCTGCCGCCCAGGGTTCCGCCGTCACCGTGGTAGGTGACCCCGCCGATGGTGTCGGAGGCGCCATTGCGCATCCAGCCATCCATCTTCTCCTCACTCGCCACCAGGCGCAGCGCCAAGTGGTTGTCGACGAGCGGGAAGTTGACCGCGCCCTGGACGGTGTAGGAGTTGCGACTGCCGGCCTGGCCGTTGGCCTCGAAAGTCGTCTGGTCGAGGAGCGGCTGCTTGGTGTGCACCACGACCGCGCCACCGGTGGTGTTCTTGCCGAACAGGGTGCCCTGCGGGCCGCGCAGCACCTCGATCTCCTGCACGTCGAAGGGGTCGAGCAGCTGTGTCTGCACGCTCGGCATCACGAAGTCATCGACCAGCACTGCGACCGGTGCCTCGTTGTAGACGATGATGTCGGTGTTGCCCACGCCGCGCATCGCGAAGGATGCAGCGTTGAAGCCGTTGATCTTGTTGGCCGAGAAGTTGGGCACCAGTTGCGCCAGGTCCTGGAGCGTGGTGGGTGCCAGCTGCGAGATGGTGTTGCTGTCGATCGCGGTGACGGCGATCGGGGTGGTCTGCAGGTTCGACGTGCGCCGCTCTGCCGTGACCGTGATTTCCTGGAGCCCCTCGGTCGCCGGCTGTGCCGCCGGTGCCGCGGTCTGCGCCTGCACGGCCAGCGGCACGACTGCGGTCAGCAGTGCCACGGCTGCGTGAGCGGAAATGCCTGCTTTGCGAGCGCGATGCTGCGCGGTGCCCAAGTAAACCTTGCGCGTCATACCTCCCCCTCCACCAAAGATGAGCCGTTTTTGACGCCCATAAAATCTTCGCTCACGGGCGTCCCCTAGGCGCAACGTACGCGGGAGTCGTAAAAAAAACAAGCATGATGGTTTGTTTTAAAGTGCGGCCGGCTGCGGAAATTGCCGGACGGCTGCCCTGCGACCGGGTTGCAGGGGCTCGGGTCTGGCAGGTTCCCGTACCGCGAAATATGTGGCCTGCGCGCATCAGTTGCCGCCGCAGCCGTCCTTGGAGGCCCTCAGGCGGGGGTTGACAGGGGCGGCTTGGAAAAAACAGTCAGGATTGTTTCTTTTTGCGCCGCACTCTTATAATTTAATAAGCGAAGTCTTAACTCCGGCGCCCTGGATAAGAGAGTCGATGGACAAGGCCACAGTGCAGCGCTTTCTGGACGGCATGAAGTACGAGGCCGAGCGTACCGGGCCGCCGGCTGAGTTCCCGCACTTGCCGGACATTCCCGCCGGGCGCTACACCGATCCGCGCTTCCTCGCCCTGGAGCGCGGGCAGCTGTGGAAGAAGAGCTGGCTGTACGCCTGCCACATGGACGAGTTGCCCACCCCGGGCAGCTTCATGGTCAGCCGCAAGACCGGCTCGCCAATCATCATCGTGCGTGGCAAGGACGAGGTGGTGCGCGCCTTCTACAACACCTGCCGCCACCGCGGTGGCCCTTTGGTCAAGACCGAGAACGGCTGCGCCGAGGGCTTCGTCTGCGGCTACCACGGCTGGACGTATTCGCTGGACGGCAAGCTCATCAACCTGCGCGACAAGCGCGACTTCGTCGGCCTGAACATGGCGGAGCGCTCGCTCAACCAGGTGCGCTGCGAACGCTTCTACAACTGGGTTTTCATCAACGAGGACTTAGAAGCGCAACCGCTGCTTGAGCACTTCGCCCCGTTCACGCAGTACTTCGAGCAGTTCCAGCCGGCCAGCTGGCGCTTCGTGATGAAGGAAGGCTTCGACGTCAAGTGCAACGTCAAGGTGCTGATGGATGCCTTCCTCGAGGTGTACCACCTGAAATCGATCCACACCAGCACGGTGGACCGCTTCCTCGACCACCGCGGCACCACCATCGCGCTGTACCGCAATGGCCACTCGCTCATGGTGACCCCGAACCGGCGCCCCGACTGGCAGGACCCCGGTACCCGTGGCATGCGCGCGGTCGAGACCGCTACCGTGATCTCGGCGAAGAACAACCCGAGCTTCAACTTCTACCCCAACCTCGTGACGCCGGTGGACCCGACCGGCTGCCCGTTCCTGCTGTTCTGGCCGACCTCCGATAACAGCATGCGCATCGAGTGCCACTGGTTCGCGCCCGACTGGGGTCCCGGGCCGCCGCCGGATGGCTGGAAGGTGCGCATCGCCAACTTCGATCGCATCCTCGATGAGGACCTGCAGTTCGCCGAGTCCATCCAGCAGTCACTGCAGTCACCGGGCTTCCGCGGCATCCCGCTGAACTACCAGGAGCGGCGCATTTACCACTGGCATGAGGAGCTGGACCGGCGCATCGGCGTAGAGCGCATCCCGCCGGAGCTGCGCGTGCAGCCGCGCCTGCAGCCGCTGTGGGAGAACTGAGCTGGCCGCGGCGCTGGGCAGCATCCTCGCCTGCGGCGTCTACGTGCCGCGGCTGCGCCTTGCGCGCTCGACCATCCAGCAGGCGATGGGCTGGCTGTCGCCGCCGAATGTGCGCCCCGCCGCCGGCGAGCGCGCGGTGTGCAATTGGGACGAAGACTCCCTCACCCTAGGGGTGGAGGCCGCGCGCGGCTGCCTGCGCGGACAGCACCCCCCGCGAGCCGTGACGCTCGCCTCCACCACGTTGCCGTTCCTCGACCGCAGCAACGCGGCATTGCTGGCGACGGCACTCGATCTTGCCGCCGGCACCGAGACCCTCGACGTCACCGGCACGCTGCGCGCCGGCACCACCGCGCTCGCGCAAGCCTTACGGCGCGGGGATGCTATGACGACGCTGCTGGTGGCGAGCGATGCCCGCGAGGCACGCCCGGGCAGTCAGGAGGAGATGGACTTCGGGGCCGCCGCGGTGGCGCTGCTGCTGGCCCCGGCAGACAGCGCCGGCAGCGGGCCGGTGCTCGCCCAGGTGCTGGCCACCGCGCACCTGGCGGCAGACTTCGTCGATCACTACCGCATGGAGGGGGAGGCCTTCGACTACGCGCTCGAGGAACGCTGGGTTCGCGATGCGGGCATCGCCAAGCTCCTGCCACAGGCGATCGCCACGGCGCTCGCCAGCGCCGGAATCAGCGCTGCGGACGTACAGCACTGCGTGCTGCCGGTGAGTGCCGCCGCCGCACAGCGCCTGGTGCGCGCGCACGGACTCGACAAGGCACAGCTCACCGATACCCAGCGGGCAGCCTGCGGCGAGGCGGGCGTGGCGCAGCCGCTGCTCATGCTGGCCGCGGCGCTCGAAATCGCCATCCCCGGGGAGAACATCCTGCTGGTGGGCTTCGGGCAGGGGGTGGATGTTACCGTGCTGCGCGTGCCGGCGAACGCTGCCACCGGGCAGCGCCCGCTCGCTGCGGCCCTGGGTGCGCGGCGCGAGGAGAAGAGCTACACGCGCTATCTGTCCCACCGCGGGCTGCTCGAGGTCGACTTCGGCAAGCGCGCCGAGCGCGACAACCGCAGCGCCCCGTCAGTCATGTGGCGCAAGTCGCGCCAGCTGACCGGCTTCGTCGGCGGGCGCTGCAGCACCTGCGCCACGGTGCAGTTCCCCAAGAGCCGGGTGTGCGTGAACCCGGCCTGTCGCGCGAGCGACACCCAGGAGGACCTGCGCCTGGCGGAGCTTGCCGGGCGCGTGAAGTCCTTCACCGAGGACTGGCAGGCCTATGCCCCGCGACCGCCTGCGATGTATGGGAACGTGGAATTCGAAGGCGGCGGGAACCTGCTCATGGAGATCACGGACGCGGCAGCCGGCGAGCTCGCGGTGGGCATGCCGGTGCGCTTCGTGTTCCGCATCAAGGACGTCGACCGACTGCGGGCCTTCCGGCGTTATTTCTGGAAAGCGACCGGACGGTAACGCCATGGCACAGGGAATCCGCGACCGGGTGGCAATCATTGGCATGGGCTGCACGCACTTCAGCGAGCGCTGGGATGCGGGTCCCGAGGACCTGATGGTCGAGGCGGTCGGCGAGGCGCTCACCGATGCCGGCATCGCGCGCGATGACATCGGCGCCGCCTGGCTCGGGGTGTTCTTCGACGAACAGAGCACCGGCAAATCGGCGCTGCCCCTGTCGCTGGCGCTGCGTCTGCCGAACATCCCGGTGACGCGCGTGGAGAACCTGTGTGCCACCGGGACCGAGGCGCTGCGCGGGGCGGTGTACGCGGTGGCCGCCGGCGCCTGCGACATCGCCCTCGCCGTGGGCGTCGAGAAGCTCAAAGACACCGGCTACGCGGGCCTGCCCGAGCGCACCAAGGGCACGTTCGAGGACCTGTACCTGCCGGGGAGCACCGCTCCGGGTGCGTTCGCGCAGCTGGCCAGTGCCTATGGCGCCCGCCACGGCTTCTCGATGGAACAGCTGCGCGAGGCCATGGCGCACATCTCGGTGCAGAGCCATGCCAACGGTGCGCGTAATCCCAAGGCGCACCTGCGCAACCGCATCACCAAGGAACAGGTGCTCGCCGCGCCAATGATCGCCTACCCACTGGGGATGCTCGACTGCTGCGGAGTCAGCGACGGGGCGGCGTGCGCGATCGTCACCACGCCCGAGAAGGCGCGCGCGCTTGGCAAGCGCGACTTCGTCACCGTCAAGGCGCTGCAGCTGGCACCGAGCAACGGGGTGGAGATGGGCCACCAGTCCTGGGACGGCAGCTACACCCTCACCACGCGCCTGGCCGCCGCGCGCGCCTTCGTCGAGGCGGGCATCGCCAAGCCCCGCGAGGCGATCGATCTGATGGAGGTGCACGACTGCTTCTCCATCACGCAGCTGGTGCTGATGGAGGACCTGGGCTTCTCCGAACCCGGCCGCGCCCCGCACGACGTACTTGCCGGGCGCTACGGGCCGGACGGGGCGATCCCGTGCCAGATGGACGGGGGCCTGAAATGCTTCGGTCACCCGATCGGGGCCACCGGGCTGCGCATGGCGTACGAGATCTACCTGCAGCTGCTGGGCCGCGCGGGGGAACGGCAGCTGGCCGCGCCCTCGCTCGGGCTGACCCACAACCTCGGGGGCATCCCCAACCGCAACGTCGCAAGTGTTGCCATCTTCGGGCTTGCGGCATGAATACTAAAAACAATCGCCGCAGCCTCAGGTGCTGCGCCACAGGGAAATCTAAGTGAAGTCCGAACCTGCAAGAACTGCCGACGCTGCGACCGAGCCCAAGCCCTGGGGCATCAGCGACGAGGAGCTCGCCACCCGGCCGCTCGCCTTCCGCGACGACCTGCTGGCCGGGCAGACCTTCTTAGTCTCCGGCGGCGGCTCGGGGTTCGGGCGCGCGATCGCCTACACCTGCGCGCGCCTGGGGGCGGATGTCATGGTGTGCGGACGGCGCCAGGCGAAGCTCGAGGAGACCGCCGCGGGGATCGACAAGCACCTGAACCGCAAGATCGGCACGATGGCGATGAGCATCCGCGACCCGGATGCGGTCACTGCGCTGATCGATGCCACCTTTGCGCGCTTCGGCCGCCTGGATGCCCTGGTCAACAACGCCGGCGGCCAGTACCCGCAGGCGGCGCTCGACTTCAGCGTCAAGGGCTGGAATGCGGTCATCGACACCAACCTGAACGGCACCTGGTACATGATGCAGGCGGCAGCCCGGCGCTGGCAGGCCCTGAAGATGCCGGGGAACATCGTCAACATCGTCGCGATGGTGTGGCGCGGCATGCCGCAGGTGGCGCACACCTGCGCCGCGCGCGCCGGGGTGATCTACCTGTCCAAGACCGTCTCGACCGAGTGGGCGCCGCTGGGCATCCGCGTCAACTGCGTCGCCTCCGGCTCGATCGACAGCGAGGGCCTGAACGTCTACAAGCGCGAGGACGCGGAGATGTTCCGCTACTCCAATCCCCTGCACGCCCTCGGGGACATGCTCGACATCGCCCAGGCGGTGGTGTATCTGGCGGCGCCGACGGGCAAGTTCATCACCGGCGAGGTGCTGGCGGTGGACGGTGGCAACAACCAGTTCGGGGACGTGTGGCCGGGCGGGATGCCCGATTACTTCAAGTTACCGCGCTGAGGCGCGCGGTGCACCGGGAGGATCTTCCATGAGCGTTAACTACAAGGTCGAGTGGCCCATGAGCCTGAACGCGCAGGACCTGCTGGAGGCCAAGCAGCCGGACGTCGACGACGGGCTCGACGTGCCCGATCCTGCCCGGTACTACTCGCGCGAGTTCATGGCGCAGGAGTGGCAGAAGCTGTGGCCGCGGGTGTGGCTGCTGGCCGGGGTGGCGAGCGACATCCCGGAGGAAGGGGACTACTTCACCTTCGCCGTGGGGCCGGAGGAGTTCGTGCTGGTGCGCCAGAAGGATGGCGTCGTCAAGGCGTTCTACAACGTCTGCCCGCACCGCGGCAACCGTGTGGTGCTCAACGAGCGCGGCAGCGTGCCACGCTTCACCTGCACCTTCCATGGCTGGCAGTTCGGCTGCAACGGCAAGCTCGAGCGCATCACCGACGAGGCAACCTTCAACCCGAAGCTCATCGCCCACCGCCCGGGCCTGAGCGAGATCCGTTGCGAGAGCCTAGGCGGGATCCTGTTCATCAACATGGACCTCAGGGCGAGGCCGGTGCAGGAATCCCTCGGCCTGCCGGCCGGCTACATCGAGCGTTACCGCGTCGATGAGATGCGCGTGGTGCACCATGTGCGCACCACCTGGAAGGCCAACTGGAAGACCGGCGTCGATGCCTTCTACGAGACCTACCACCTGCCGTGGGTGCATCCGCAGACGCAGACCGTCATGGAGGACTTCAGCCAGTACGACCTGTACCCGAACGGGGCGAGCCGCATGATCGTGCCGATCTGCGTGAAATCGCACCGCGTCGCCGACCAGGACGGCATGGACCCGTACCTCACCTTCATGCTGAAGGAAGGCGGCATCGATCCTGCGACCTTTAAGGGCAGCGCGCGCGAGGTGCGCGAGGCGATCCAGAAGTCCAAGCGCGCCCGCGCCCAGCGTGTCGGCCTCAGCCACTACGACGCCTTCACCGACGGCCAGCTCACCGACAGCTGGGCGACGGGACTGTTCCCCAACGTGCAGATGGGCATGCACCCGGAAGGGGTGTTCATCATGCGCTTCCTGCCGCACCCGAGCGATCCTGAGACCTTCTACTACGACACCATGATCCTGTACCGCCACGTCGATGACCCGGACTACACCGTGCCGGCGTGGATGGGACTGCCGGCAGGGATCGACGTCACCGGCCAGGTGCGCCCGGATGTGGTGCACGTGCCGGTGGGCGAGAAGCCCAACCTCGGCGACGTGCTCGACCAGGACTCCGAGCTCTTGCCCGTGCAGCAGCAGGGCCTGCGCTCGCGTGCCTTCAAGGGTCCGCTGTGGAGCGAACAGGAGCAGCGCGTGCGCCATTTCCACCGGGAGCTCGATCGCTACATCCAGGACAAGAAGTAGCGATGCGGCGAGCGCGGTGCAACGTGTACTTCGTGATTGGCGGGCGCTACCACGACTTCGACTTCGCGCGCCTGGAGATCCTGAAGCTGCTGCACCCGCACGAGCACCTGCGCGTGCGCGTCGCGGAGGACTACGCCGACGCCGAGGCGATCGCCGCCTGTGATGCCTTGATCAGCTACACCTGCGATGTGCGCCCTGACGAGGCGCAGCAGGATGCGCTGATCGGCTACGTGGAGCGTGGCGGCCGCTGGCTCGCCCTGCACGGCACCAACTCAGTGTTCGAGTGGACCGCGGAAGGGCGCGTGACCACCCCGCGCTCGCTGCCGCGCCTGATGAGCCTCCTCGGCAGCCAGTTCATCGCCCACCCGCCGCTGATGGACTTCAAGGTGGAGGTGACCGATCCCGGTCACCCGCTGGTGGCCGGGATCGAGCCCTTCGTGGTCAACGACGAGCTGTACCTTTCCGAGCTGCACGGGCCCAACCGCGTGCTGCTGCACACGCACTACAACGGCAAGGCCCAGCGCGGCTTCATCGAGAAGGAGTGGTTCTCGGATGAGCCGCGGCCGGTGCTGTACCTGCACGGCCAGGGGAAAGGCGAGGTGCTCTACTTCACCCTGGGCCACTGCCGCGGGCGCTACGATATGCAGCCGCTGGTGGCTGAGTACCCGACGGTGGAGCGTTGCAGCTGGGAGTCGCCCGTGTACTACGAGCTGCTCAGGCGGGGCATCCGCTGGGTCGCTACCATGGAGTCTTGAGTCACCGTGCGGCCGCTGTTCGGTCCGGTCATGCAGAACGGCTTCGTGGTCGCCGACCTCGATGCCGCCATCGAGCACTGGGCGCGCGCCATCGGCGTCGGTCCCTTCTTCGTATTCGGGAAGGTGGCCTTCAGGGAGTGCTGGTATCGCGGCAAGCCTGCGACCGACGTCGACCTCACGGTGGCGATCGCCTACTGGGGCGAGGTGCAGATCGAGCTCATCCGCCAGCGGAACGACGTGCCCTCGATCTACACCGACTTCGCGGCCCGCCATGCGACGGGCCTACAGCACATGGGAGTCATGAGCGAGAACCTCGACACCGACCTGGCACGACTGGCCGCGCGCGGCATCACCCCAGTACAGCACGGCAGCACCCGGGGGATGCGTTTTGCCTACGTCGACACCGACCATCATCCCGGAGGGATGATCGAGCTCATCGAGGCCACCCCGAAGGCGCGCGCGTTCTTCGAGCGCATCCGCCTCGCCGCGCGTGACTGGGACGGGCGCGATGCGGTGGTAGCGCTGCCTTAGGGGACCTAGGCTCGCGTGTCGACCGTCGCTCGGGTGCGAGGCCGTCCGCCCTTGCGCCCGTTGCGTCGTGCGGCGCTCGCCTTGGCTGTGGATGCGCATCGGCCTCCGGCGCGACCGAGTTCCGCCATCCAGGCGCGACTCGCGAACACCGAGGCGACCAGGGCCGGCACGCTCAGATCGAGGTCAAGGCGCTCCCAGTGCAGGCCGCCGCCGCGGCCGAGCACGCAGACCGCCCGCACATCATCGGCCGCGGCCCGTTTGAGCGCCGGGATGAGGTGGCGACACGCAAGGCCCGCGGCTCCGCTTTGGCTGCCTTGCGGCCGGCACGGGAAGCGGACGCGAAATTCGCCCGCACCTCCTTCTTCGCCCATTCAGGCATCGCCATGGATCTGTCTCCACCGCTGCCTCAGCAATTCACGATTGCGATCTATTTCTAAAGCCACCGCCAGCTCGCGGCGCGAGAGGCGCGCGTTGCAACGATCGACGGCCTCCGACCGCCAGCCCCAAGCGCGATCTTTGCTTTCCGTGCAGCTCCCACTACGTGAACGTGAGGCGGCCAATGGTCGTTGGAGCACATGACAACACGAAGTCCCTGGACGCGAAGCACGGAATGTAAACGCGAAGTCCTGGGGTGCCGGTCCGCTATTGGTGGCAACCATGCAGAAATGCGCGGGGTGACAGCCTCAGCGATGCGGGCAGTGCGCCCGGAGGGCCGTGCACGCCTAGCAGCGGGCGATGCGGTAGCCGATGCGGGGAAAGTGCGTGACGATGGTGCCGACTTGCGCATCCACGCGCTGCACGGCGACTTCCTCGACATCCAGGGTGACCAGCTTGCCTGAGACCGGCACCCTGCCGTAGTCGTCCGGGGTCACGTTCACCGGATCACCCGCCTTAAGGCCAAGCGGGTCGGCGGCGTCCACGCCGCGACCGGATTCAGGGCACGCCTGGCGGGCGATCTCAAGGGCGTCCCGCGCCTCGATGTCTGCGCGCTCACCGTGGCCGATCGCGCGCAGGCGTGTCTCCCAGGCGTGCGTGCGCGGCTGGGAGGCGAGCAGCCCCTCGGCGGCGGGTACGAACGTGCGTGCCATCCAGATGGAAAAGTAGCTGGTGATGTCCGCCCAGCCGCACTGAATGCCCAGAAGGTACGGCCGCCCGTCGGCAAGCTGTTCCTCGATGAGGTGTGCGTTGGCCCGCAGCTGCGCGGACAGGTGCGGCACCTGCTCAGGCAGGGCCGAGAAGTCCATGAAGGTGAAGAATTCGCGCCGATCCGCCAGCACCTCCTGCGGCACCTGCGTGGTCATGGCCATCGAGAGGCCCGCGCCCGGCTCGAACAGTGCGGTATCGCTCCAGTGGGACAGCGCCAGGGAAATCCCGCGGTTGCCGTGCGGGAAGAGGGTGGGGGCGGGGAACCTGCGCTCGAGCTCCCGGGCGATGAGGCGCGTGTCGCAGTAGATGTCGGCACCGATCTGCAGCACGGGAGTCTTGCGGTACCCGCCGGTGAGCGGCATGAGCTCAGGCTTCGGCATGACCATCGGGATCTGCACCGAGTTCCACGCCAGGCGCTTGAAACCAAAGACCAGGCGCGCCTTCTCGGCGAAGGGCGAGAAATCGAAATGGTGCAGGATGAGGTTCGGCACGGTCGGCTTTCGGCGGCACTCTCCTTACTATAAGAGTCTTCCCTGAAAACAAACAGTCACGATTGTTTCTTTATGGGGGCCGGTCCTATACTGAAACCACGCCATCCAGCTTCAGGAGAACCGGCATGACCGACACACTGATGACGCGCACGCCGCGCGCACAGCTCGCACCCACCTGGCAACCCGCGTGGGACATGCTCAATGGCCTCACCGGATCTGCCACCTTTGTCGAGGTGTTCGGCCAGGCGCCGCAGCTGCTGGAGTTCGTGATGAACCAGTTCTATATGAAGCTGTTCTTTGGCGGCGAAGTCGCGCAGCGCTACAAGCAGCTCGCGCGGCTGCGCCTGTCGCTGCTGCACGGCTGCCAGACCTGCAACCGCCAGAACATCCCCGGGGCACTCGGCGCCGGCTTCACTCAGGAGCAGGTCGATGCCCTGGCACGCGAGGACCTCGCGCCCTTCACTGCCGCCGAGCGTGCCGTGATCGACTACGCCTCGCAGGTCGCGCTCACCAATATGAACGGCGAGCTGTCGCCGCAGCTGTACGCGGCCCTGCGTGCGCACTTCTCGGAAGGCGACATCCTGGAACTTGGCACGGTAATGGCCGTGATTTCCGGTATGGCCAAGCTCTCCTTCGTGCTGAACCTGGTCGACAAGGAAAGCTACTGCCCGTTCGCGGCCAAGGCTGCCTAGCGATCTGTCGCCCGCGGCCGTCCGCCACCAGCTGTGCGTAGGGACTAGGGCACTGACGGACGAAATTCAGGTGGCCGCCGCGCATGCGAGGCCTGCTCGAATGCGTACGCGTAGCCGATCAGACGATCCTCGCTCCAGGCGCTACCGACGAAGGACAGGCCAAGGGGCAGGCCGTCCACGGCGCCCATCGGCACGGTGATGTGCGGGTAGCCGGCGACGGCGGGCGGCGAGGAGATCTCCCCGCCCACAAAGTGATCGCCGTTGATCAGGTCGATCGTCGATCCGGCGCCCACGGTCGGGGCAATCAGCACGTCCAGGTGATCCTTGGCCAGCGCCGCATCGATGCCCTCCGGTCCCGCCGCGCGCCGCGCGCGCTCATGGGCGTCCAGGTATTCCTTCTCACTCAGCGGACCCTTGGCCTGGGCCTCGAGAAACAGATCCTGTGGGAAGTACGGCATCTCCCGGGCCCGCTCGCGCTCATTGAACGCGATCAGGTCAGCGAGGGTCCTGGGACCGGTAGTCCGCTTTGCCAGGTAGCGGTTGATGCCGTCCTTGAACTCGTACAAGAGCACGGTCTGTTCATCGGCATCCAGTGGCTCGTGCTTCGGGATTTCCACCGGATCGACGATGACGGCACCGTGCGCCTTCATAAGCTCGAGCGCCTTTTCAAAGACCGCGTCGACGCGCTCGTGGAAGCCGGCGTACTTGCGCAGCACACCGATGCGGGCGCCCTTCAGGGCATCCGGATTGAGGTACTTCGTGTAATCGAGCGGCGGACGGTCCTTCAACGGCAGGGTGGCAGGATCCTGCGCATCGTATCCTGCGATCACGCTGAGCAGGGCCGCCGCATCCGCGACCGTGCGCGCGATCGGCCCCGCAGTATCCTGGCTTGCCGAGATGGGGATGATTCCTGTTCTGGAGACCAGCCCCACGGTTGGCTTGATTCCCACCAGGCCGTTGACGCTGGCGGGACAGACGATGGAGCCATCCGTCTCGGTGCCGACGGCCACCACGGCCAGATCCGCCGCGACCGCGACGGCGGAGCCTGAACTCGATCCGCAGGGACTGCGGTCCAGTGCGTAGGGGTTGCGGGTCTGGCCACCACGCCCGCTCCACCCGCTCGAGGAGCGCTTGGAGCGAAAGTTCGCCCATTCGCTCAGGTTGGTCTTGCCAAGAATCAAGGCATTGCTGGCCCGCAGCTGCGAAACAATGAAGGCATCACTTGGAGGCCTTGAGTGCGTGAGTGCCAGCGAGCCTGCCGTGGTGAGCATGCGGTCTGCGGTGTCGACATTGTCCTTGAGAAGCACCGGCACACCGTAGAGCAAGCCTTTGGGCTCATGTGATGCGTCGAGCCTGGCGGCGATCGCCGCAGCGTCGGGGTTGACTTCGAGCACCGCTCGCAGCGTGGGGCCCTTGGAGTCCAGTGCCGCGATGCGCGCAGCGTAGTGTTTTTCCAGGGCCTTCACCGACGTTGTGCCGCGGGCAAGTTCATCGTGAAGTTCCACGACCGTTAACTCGGCCGGTTTCGGCGCGGCGGTTACCGCGCTGGCGACCCCCAATGCAAGGATGATCGAAACGGGAGCCGCAGACCCCAGGTCACGGCGTGGCATGAGGATCACTCCGCGGTCTGCGCGCTTCGACGTAGCGTAGTTCCCCTCGGGCTTTGTCGTCCTTTGGGTCGAGCGCGAGGCACTTTTCATACACTGCGGCCGCTTCGTCCCATTTGCCCTGTTCCACCAGGCGGTAACCCTGACCTCGCCACGCGCGCGTCAAGTCAGCGGTCTTCGTCGAGTCATCTGACATTTCCGCGTTGTCCGCGGCCTCGGAGTACAGTTGTATCGAGCGAGCGCAATCCTCCTGCGCTTGATAGGTGAACGCGAGTTCTGCCTTGTACTGGGAATTGAATGGAGAAAGCTCAATCGCCTTCCCAATCGCTGTCTGGGCGTCCGCCAGCAGGTGCAACTCTGTCAAGGCATAGCCCTTCAGTAGATAGGCATTAGCCCAGTTGGCATCGGTAACGATCACGTTCACGGAGTCGTCCCCGGTTGCAGCGGGAAGTGCGGCGTAGATCAACCCCTGACCTGGCGAGTTCGCCGAGAAGTAGCGGGTGTTCCTCTTCCGGCTTCGCTCGTAGCGGTTGATCACCGGATCGAAGTACTTCGTGATCGCTTCTTGCGGGTGACCCTGCTCAGTGAATTGACGACCCGCAAGTAAATCGCGTAGTTCATCGGCCTGCTTTGAATCGGCCGACGTTACGTGTGATTTCACCGGCAGGGGATTGGCGCGCACCACGGTGCGCGCCAAGAAAGCAACGCCGGTAAGCAGGGCGGCAACGATGATGCGCATGGTGTGTTTGGTCGTTGTGAGCCATGATTGTACGGCTATTCCTGCGGTCGCGTCGCTCTAGGAAGCAGGTTGTGGACTGTTTGCGGGATGCACTGAATCAGCGAGCCAACACTCCGCGCACTGCAGCGCTGCCGGATCCGGCGTGAAAGGGCGATGGGGGACGCTAGACGACGCGCGCCTCGGAGCGCGTGTACTGACTGGTGATGCGTGCCACGTGCTCGCCCTGGTAGCGGCACATCGCCAGCTCCAGTTCTGAGGGCATGCGCAGTTCCGTACCGGCGCCCGTCACACAGCTGGCCCCGTAGGGGGTGCCGCCGGTCACCTCGCGCATGGTGGAGATGTCCTTGAAGCTGTAGGGCAGCCCCACGATGATCATGCCGTGGTGCAGCAGCGTGCTGTGGAAGGAGGTGATGGTGGTCTCCTGCCCGCCGTGTTGGCTCGCGGTGCTGGAGAACACGCTTGCCACCTTGCCCACCAGTGCATAACGCGCAAACAGGCCTCCGGTCTGGTCCAGGTAGTTGCGCATCTGCGCCGCCATGTTGCCGAAGCGGGTGGGCGTGCCGAAGATCACCGCATCGTACTGTTCGAGCTCATCCGGGGTGGCGAGCGGTGCTTTCTGGTCGAGCTTGAACCCCGCGTTCGCGCACACATCCGGCGGGGCGAGCTCTGCGACCCTCTTGACCACCACCTCCGTGCCCGGGACCTTCGCGGCGCCCTCGGCCTGGGCATAGGCCATGGCTTCGATGTGGCCGTAGCTGGAGTAATAAACCACGAGGATCTTGCGCATGGCGGTTTCCTTTAGGCGCCGCGGTCTGCGTGGCGCGCGAGAAATGCCCGGCACAGGTCGCTGTAGCGGGCGGGTTGGTCGAGATTGGGCAGGTGGCCGGCATCGGCGATGACCACGCACTGTGCCTGCGGCAACTGCGCGCACAGGAACTGCGCAGCCTGCGCCCGGCTTGCTGAGTCGTGCTCGCCCACGAGCACCAGCGTCGGCACGTGCAGCGTGGCCAGGGCTGGTGCGGGTGCCACCGGCGGCACGGAGGCGGCGAGCAGTTCGTGCCCCGGGAATCGCTCGAGCATGGCGGCCAGGAGTGCGTGCGCGCGCGCATCGCGGCTGCGCAGCTGCACGAACGGCAGGCGCATCCACTCGCGGCGAAAGGCCGCCATTCCTGAGCGCTGCGCGAGCGCGCGGAACTGCGCTACCGGCACGTCATCGCTCTCGCCGGACTCGAGCGCCGGCGGGCCGTCGAGTATCAGCGCCGTCACCAGTGCGGGTGCAGTTGCCGCGAGTGCGAGGACGCCGCGCGCCCCCTGCGACATGCCGACGAGGCCGCAGCGGGTAATGCCAAGGTGAGCGCACAGCGCGGCAAGGTCGGCGGCATCCTGGTTGGTATCGGGCAGGCCGGCGGAGAGCCCATGACCGCGGCGATCCAGGCGCACCAGGCGAAACTCGCGACGCAATGCGGCGACCTGGGGCTCCCACATCTCAAGGTCGAGCGTCCAGCCATGCGCGAGGATCACCGCCGCGCCTGCGCCCTCGTCCCGATAGCGCAGGCGCGCGCCGCCGGCTTCGAAGTAGCGATCGGGCGCTGCCTCAGCCGCGCAGCCTGGTGACGGACCGGCGCTCGCGTTCATGTCTTGACGGAAATATTCGTATAGCGAAAAAGTTTTCGCTTTCAGGCTACGGCGGAGGCATAGGGGCGTCAAGCAGTGCATCGGAGCCGATGGTGCTAAGTCTGCGCGCTCAGCGAAAGCCAGGGCACGGTGGCAAGGTCGGTGGAGATCTGGCGGCTGACCTGCTGCAGCATCGCCAGGCGCTCGCGCACCAGCTTGGCGCGCGTGATGCGCCGCGAGTGGCTGGAGGAATTCAAGGCTGCCACCACGCGGCCGCGGTGGTCGAACACCGGCACGGCAAGCGCGATCACCCCGTAGGCGAGTTCGTCCTCGATGGCCGAGTAGCCGCTGCGGCGGCACTCCTCGATGATGGCACGCAGTTTCGCAGGGTCGGTGACCGTGTGCTCGGTGAGGGCCTCGAGCCTGGCGGTCGCGAAGTACTGACCGAGGCGCTCGGGGCTGGCGCCGGCGAGCAGCACGCGGCCGGTGGAAGTGGCATGCGCCGGAAAGCGGCTGCCGACGTGGGCTTCCAGGCGCAGCAGCGTGCGCACTGAGGTGCGGGCCACGTAAACGATCTCCGTGCCGTCGAGCACACACAGGGCTGCGGAGTCGTCGGTGTTGTGCGCCAGCTCCTCGAGGTGGTTCTTGGTGATCTGCTCGATGTTCATCGACTCAAGATAGGCGGCGCCGAGCTCGAGCACCTTCGGGCGCAGCAGGAAGTCACGGCCGTTGCGGGTGACGTAGCCTAAGCCCTCGAGGGTGAGCAGGCAGCGCCGTGCGGTCGCTGCGGGGATCTTCGCGCTGCGGGCGACGTCGGACAGACTGAGCGCGGCGTGCTCGCGCGTGAAGGCGCGGATGACCGCGAGCCCCTTGGCCAGCCCGCCCATCGCCTCGCGTCGTGCCGGGGTTGCCTTGCGCCGTGCCATGGGCCGTGAGTCTATTTCGATATCCGAAAAGCAGGAAGGGCGAGCTTGACGCGCTCGCGAGCGCAGGTCCACTATCGTTTCGTATAGCGACGAAATATTCGCTATGCGAAAGAGGGGATTCCTGAAGATCGGCCGCCAGGACCAGCACGCTTCCGCGATCTCGACGTCCAACGCCGAGACCATCCTCGTGCGCGGCCGCAGCCTCACCGAGGAGTTGATGGGCAAGGTGAGCTTCACCGAGCTCGTCTGGCTGCTGGTCACGGGCGAGATGCCTACGGTGGCCCAGCGCACCGTGCTCGACTCGACACTGGTGGCGATCGCCGAGCACGGCCTGGTGCCGAGCGTGCAGGTCTCGCGCATGACCCTCGCCGCCGCCCCCGAGGCGCTGCAGGGCGCGGTGGCCGCCGGCATCCTGGGCTGCGGCTCGGTGGTGCTTGGTTCGTCGGAGGCCGCCGGCAGGTTCTTCGCGGAAGTTGCCGCGCACGCCGGCAAGCCAGCCGGCCTCGAGGCGGCCATCGACGAGGTCGTCGGTGAGTACCGTGCCGCGCGGCGCGCCATCCCCGGCTACGGGCATCCGCTGCACAAAGGCCAGGATCCACGAGCCCAGCGGCTGCTTCAGATCGCCCGCTCGGCCGGACTTGCCGGGCGGCACATCGAGATCGCCGCGCGCATCGAGCAGCGCCTGCCACAGCTGGTCGGGCGGCCCCTCGCACTCAACGTCTCCGGCGGCATCCCCGCCGTGCTGCTGGACGCCGGCTATCCGCTGGCAGCGCTCAAGGGCGTGCCGCTGCTGGCGCGCACCGCCGGTCTGATCGGGCACCTGCTGGAAGAGCAGCAACGGGGCATCGGTTTCGTGATGTCGCACGCGGCCGCGCGTGCCATCGACTACGACGGCGAGTGCCCTGCCGGGTTCACCCCGAGCGAGGACGCCTGAGGCCATGCCAGGCACGCTCTCAGGCATCCGCATCGTCGAGCAGGGCACCTTCATCACCGGTCCGTGCGCTGGCATGATGCTCGCGGACCTGGGGGCGGATGTGATCAAGGTGGAGAGCCCCGAAGGGGACCCGTACCGCGCCTACCAGTCCGGCCAGTACTCGCCGCACTTCCAGGCCTACAACCGCAACAAGCGCAGCCTCGCCCTGGACATGAAGCAGGCGCGCGACTGCGAGATCTTCAACGGGCTGATCCGCGAGGCGGACGTCTACATCCAGAACTTCCGTCCCGGCACCGCGGCCCGCCTGGGAGCAAGCGTCGAGCAGCTGCAGGCGCTCAACCCGAAGCTGATCTACTGCTCGATCAGCGGCTTCGGCTCGAGCGGCCCGTACGTGGACCGGCCGAGCTATGACTCGGTCGCGCAGGCCCTGAGCGGCTTTCTGAGCGTGGTGGTCGACTATCGGCGCCCGCAGTTCCTGGGTCCGGCGCTCGCCGATGCCATCACCGGCCTGTACGCCTCGCAGGGGATCCTGGGGGCGCTGGTGCAGCGCGGGCGCACGAATGCGGGCTGCCACGTCGAGATCTCCATGCTCGAGGCCATGGCGCACTTCGCCATCGAGCCTTTCGCCGCCTTCTTCGCGCTCGGCCAGCTGCCGACCTCGGCCGACCGGCCACGCCTGGCGCAGGCCTATATCCTGCGGACCGCGGACGAGCGCCTGATCGCGATCCATCTGTCGTCGCTGGAAAAGTTCTGGAAGGGGCTCACGGCAGCGCTCGAGGCGCCGGAACTGGCCATCGACCCCAGGTTCAATCCGCGCGAGCGGCGCATCGCCGAGTACGAGACGCTGCGCCTGGAGCTGGATGCGCGCTTCTCCAAGCGGCCGCTGGCCCACTGGATGCAGCGGCTGCAGGCGCAGGATGTCCCGCACGCCCCGGTCAACCGCATCGACGATGTGGTCAAGGACCCGCAGGTCGCGCACCTAGGACTCATCGTGCCGGTCGAGTCACCGCACACGGCGACCCAGTCGGTGCGCCCGGCGCTGCAGTTCGACGGTGCCCGGGCAGCCTCGGTGCATCCGGCGCCGCTTCTGAACGAGCACGGCGAGGCGATCCGCGCGGCTATCGCCCGCGGCGAGCAGTGGCCGCAGGCGAGCGCTGCGCGCGCGGCGCGCTCGCAGTCCGCGCAGGCGAGGGCGTAGTGCTGTTCCCCACCACACTGGTCGGCAGCTTCCCGCAGCCGGAATGGCTGATCGACCGTGCGCGCCTGGCCGGTCGCTTCCCGCCGCGGGTGCGCGCCCTGGAGCTGTGGCGCGTGCCGCCGGCGCTTCTGGCCGAGGCGCAGGATGATGCGACCGTCATGGCCATCAAGGCGCAGGAAGATGCGGGGCTGGACATCATCACGGACGGGGAAATCCGTCGCGAGAGCTACTCGAACCTGTTCGCGACCGCCCTGGAGGGGGTGGACCTGGACAATCCCGGCACGGCGCTCGACCGCAGCGGCCATGCGAACCCCGTGCCGCGCGTGGTAGGCAAGATCCGCCGCCGCCACGCGGTGGGCGTGCGCGACCTTGCCTTCCTGCGCCGACACACGCACCGCCGCGTCAAGGTGACCGTGCCCGGGCCGTTCACCATGTCGCAGCAGGCCCAGATCGACTTCTACGGCGGCAGCCGGGAACTGGCGGCCATGGACTACGCGGCGGCCCTGAACGCGGAGATCCGCGACCTGTTCAGTGCCGGGGCCGACGTGGTGCAGATCGACGAGCCGTACATGCAGGCGCGCCCGGAAGAGGCGCGTGCCTTCGGCCTTGCGGCCCTCAACCGCGCGCTCGAGGGCGTCACCGGCACCACGGCCGTGCACATCTGCTTCGGCTACGCGGCCATCATCCATACGCGCCCCTCCGGCTACTCGTTCCTGCCGGAGCTGGCCGAGTGCAGCTGCCAGCAGATCTCGATCGAGACCGCGCAGTCGGGTCTCGACTGCGCGGTGCTGAAGCTCTTGCCGGGCAAGAAGATCATGCTCGGGGTCATCGACCTGGCCGATCCCGCCGTGGAGTCGCCGGAAGCGGTGGCGAACCGCATCCGCCGCGCACTGCCGTACATTGCCGCGGAGGATCTGCTGATCGCCCCGGACTGCGGCATGAAGTACCTGCCGCGCGCGACCGCCGTCGGCAAGCTTGAGGCGATGGTCGCCGGGGCAAAGATCATGCGGACAGAAATGCAATCGAAGCGCGCAGCGGGCTAAACGCCAGCGCGGTTAGTCAGACAATCGAAACAGGGGGCGCAAATGTTCATCTCCATACGTCGTTTCGCAGCGGTGCTGGCGGCCGCGACGGGCATCATCGTCGCAGCCGAGCCGGTGCTGGCACAGTCGCAAAGCGGCCTCGAGGAGGTCGTGGTCACGGCACGCAAGCGCTCGGAGAGCTCGCTGGATGCACCGGTAAGCGTGGACGTGTTCAACCAGCAGACCATCGAGGCGGCCGGCATCCAGTCGCCGGCGGACTTCATCGCCCTGGTGCCGAACATGCAGCTGGTGCAGACGCAGAACGCCGGCACCTCCTTCGTGGTGGTGCGCGGCATCTCGCAGGCGCGCAACAGCGAGCCCTCGGTGGCGGTGCTGGTGGATGGGGTGCTCGAGACCAACCCGGCTGAATTCAACCGCGAACTCTACGACCTGAAGCAGATCGAGGTGCTCAAGGGCCCGCAGGGTGCGCTCTACGGCCGCAACGCCATCGCCGGGGCGATCATCATCCAGACCGCCGACATGTCGGACGAGTTCGAGGCCAAGGGCAAGCTCGGCTACGGCAACGGCAACTCGGTGCTGGCGCAGGTGGCGCTCGGTGGGGCGATCAACCAGGCCAAGACCCTCAAGTACCGCGCCTCCCTCAGCTACACCGATACCGACGGCCTGCTCGACAACGTGTACCTGCACGACAAGGCCGACCCTGCCACCAACTACTCCGGACGCCTGCGCTTCGTGTGGGACGCAACCGATGCCCTGACCGCGGACCTGCGGCTCTCGGCCGACCGCCTGGAGACCCGCGCCTTCTACTTCGTCATCCCGCGCGATGACGAGTCGAACCCGTTCTCCACCTTCAGCACCGCGCCGAATGCCAACAACACCGGCTCGCCGATCCAGGTGAACAACACCGGCGAGGACAACCGCGACCTGCAGGATGCCGCGCTCAAGCTTGACTTCAAGACCGGCGCCGGCACGCTCACCTCCATCTCCGCCTACGACTACACCAAGGAGATCGCAACCGGGGACGCGTACGACTTCCGTCCACGGGCGACCTCGGTCTTCGAGGCGCTGCTGGGCACCGACCTCAACCAGAGCCAGTACCTGACCGTTAAGTCCTACAGCCAGGAGCTGCGCTTCACCGCGAACCCGGTCGCCAACCTCTCCTGGCTCGCCGGTGCCTACTACGTGCACACCGACCGGTTCATCTCCACCGGCAACATGGTCGACACCGGCAACGGCGTGGACCCGATCTACACCGAGCCGCGCGTCGGCGGCACCAACCCGAGCGCCACCTTCCTGGCCGACAGCCAGAAGCAGGATGCGTGGGCGTTGTTCGCCGATGCGACCTACGAGTTCAGCAAGCAGTGGGAGCTCGACGCCGCGTTGCGCTACGACCAGGACAAGCGCGAGAACACCACCGACACCCCGACGCAATGGCTGCCGGTGGACCCCTCCGGGGGCCACTACGGGGCTTACCAGGGCCTGGTGCGCGAGAACACCTGGGACAAGCTGCAGCCGAAGGGGACACTGCGCTTTAAGCCAGCCGACAACCTGACCTTCTACGGCGGCTGGAGCCGCGGCTTCCGCAGCGGCGGCTTCAACCAGACCGGCGTGGGCGAGGTGGCGCAGTCGAGTGTTCCGCCGATCTACGGGGTGCACGATCAGTTCCAGGCCGAGACCGCCGACACCTGGGAGGTGGGCTTCAAGGGCGATTTCCTCGACCGGAAGCTGAATGTCACCGCCGCCGTCTTCGATACCAAGTCGACCAACGGCTACTTCTTCGTCTTCATCGCCTCCAACTCCACGCAGAACCTCGGTAACCTCGATGCGAAGTACACGGGCGCGGAAATCTCGATCAACGCCCACCCCACGGACGCGCTGCTGCTGTATGCCAGCTACGGCTATACCAACAGCAAGATCACGGGCATGGAGGACCCGACCGTCATCGGCAACCAGGCCCCGCTGGTGACCCGTGACACCATCAACGCCGGCATCCAGCTCACAGAGCCTGTCGTCAGCGACATCAACGTCGTGGCGCGCGTGGACTACCAGGGCCTGGGCCGCACCTGGTGGGACCCGTACAACGTCACCTCGCGCGACCCGGTGAACCTGCTCGATGCGCGCCTGAGCTTCCAGAACGCCAAGTGGGCGCTCACGGCCTGGTCGAAGAACCTCACCAATTCGATCTACAACGCAGAATTCTCCCCGGGCGGCTTCCTGTGGAAGGCCCCGCCACGCTCATACGGCGTAGAGTTCGGTTACAAGTTCTAGGAGGACCCGCCATGGCTCAGACAGCCAAGCTGCCCGCACGACTGCACCACAACGCCTACGTCACCAAGGACCAGGAAAAGACCCGGCGCTTCTACGAGGACGTCATCGGCATGCCGCTGGTGGCGACCTGGTGTGAGTCGGATTTTCTGTTCGGCAAGCAGCGCACCTACTGCCACACCTTCTTCGGCATGGCAGACGGCGGCGCGCTGGCGTTCTTCCAGTTCGCCGATCCTGCCGACCAGGCCGAATTCGGGCCGCAGCTGCCGCAGAGCCCGTTCCGCCACATCGCCCTGGCGGTGGACAAGGAGACGCAGCAGGCGATCGAGGCGCGCATCGTCAAAGCGGGCATCCAGCCGCCGCAGACCTTCTGGCTCGAGCACGGCTACTGCCGCTCGCTGTACGTGGTGGACCCGAACGATCTGATCCTGGAGTTCACCCTGGATGCCCCGGGGGCCGAGAAGATCAACAGTGACCGGCGCCTCGATGCCCGCCAGGAGCTCAAGCGCTGGCTGGCCGGCGATCACACCTCCAACAACAACTACCGTCACGCCGAGTAGCCTGCGGCAGGCGCCCATGCAGAGCAGCACCGAGCGCATCCTGACCACCCACGTCGGCAGCCTGCCGCGCAGCCAGGCCGTGACGGACGTGATCTTCGCGCGCGAGGGCAGCGCCGTGCGCGACCGCCGCGGCGACGATGCGGTTATCACCGAGGCGGTGGCCGCGGTGGTGCGCCGCCAGCGCGAGGTCGGCGTCGACATCGTCAGCGACGGGGAGATGAGTAAGATCAGCTACGCGACCTACGTCGCGCACCGCTTTGCCGGCTTCGACGGTGACACCCCGCGCGAGCCCGGGCAGGACCTGGTGGAGTTCCCGGGCCTGCTGAAAAAGCTCGCCGAGCGCGGCTCGACCGCGAAGTACCGGCGGCCGCGCTGCGTTGCCGAGGTGAAGCTCAAGGATGCCGAGCCGGTCAGGACCGACATCGCGAACCTCAAGGCCGCCGGCGCCGCAGCCCCCACGGTGGCGGCGTTCATGAACGCCGCCTCGCCGGGAGTCATCGCGCTGTTCCAGCCCAACGACTACTACCAGACCCAGGACGCCTATCTTGAGGCGCTCGCCGAGGCGCTGCGCAGCGAGTACGAGGCGATCGTCGAGTCCGGCATCATCCTGCAGATCGATGCGCCGGACCTGGCGATGGGGCGGCACACCATGTACCGCGACCGCACGCTGGCGGAGTTTGACGTGCTGGCCGCGCGCCACATCGAGGTGCTCAACCACGCGCTGCGCAACGTCCCGGCCGAACGGGTGCGCATGCACGTGTGCTGGGGCAACTACGAAGGGCCCCACCACCACGACGTGCCCATGGAGCGCCTGCTGCCGATCGTCATGAAGGCCAAGCCCCAGGGCCTTTTGTTCGAGGCGGCCAACCCGCGCCATGCCCACGAGTGGGCCGTGTTCAAGCAGGGCCGGGTGCCCGAGGACAAGGTGCTGATCCCGGGCATCCTTGCCACCACCACCAACTACATCGAGCACCCGGAGCTGGTGGCCGAGCGCATCCAGCGCTTCGCGGACATCGTCGGCCGCGAGCGGGTGATTGCCGGCACCGACTGCGGCTTCGGTACCTTTGCCGGGTTCGGGCCGGTCGAGCCTGAGATCGCCTACCTCAAGCTCGCATCCCTGGTCGAGGGCGCCCGGATCGCATCCGGGCGCCTCTGGGGCTGAGGCCAGTCCCGCCAGGAGCAGCCCGCATGAGCCCGCAGATTTCCCGCACTGCCATCCCCGCCACCGCCGAGGCCCCGCGGCCGTTTCGCTTCTACGACAACCGCCAGAAGTACCTGGCCTTCGTCACCACCTGCAACGAGAAGTCGGCCGTGGCGCACCGTGCCGCCCACGAGGTGGCCCTGCTGCGCCCCACGCCGCCGGCGATCCGCATCTTCGATGCCGGCATGGGCGATGGCACCGTGCTGTCACGCCTCATGCGCAACGCCCACCGCGCGTTCCCTACCGTGCCGATGATGGTGGTCGCCAAGGAGATCAGCCTCGAGGACGTGCGGCTCGGGCTTGAGAAGATGCCGGACCGCTTTCACGAGCACCCCTCCACCGTGCTCGTGATCACCAACCTGAACTACTCCGAGGCCCCGCGCCTGATGACCCGCGACGTGCAGGCCGCGGCAGCCCTCAACTGGCAGGAAGTGCGCCTGAGCGGCAACTCCGCCGACGAGTACTCCGACTGCATCGAGGAGCTGGCTGCGGCGCTGGACTACGGCTGGCAGACCAAGCCGAGCCCGAAGTCCGGCAACCCCACCTACATCCGCCCCTCGGTGCTGGTCATCTACCGCGAGGACCACAAGTTCCTGCTGGATGGGGTCATCCCCAAGCCCGGGCGCACCTTCGGGGACTACGACCTCATCATCGCCTCGCAGCCCTGGCGGGCGCGCATGTCCGCGGAGTTCAAGGCGCAGAGGGTGCTGGCGCCGCTGGCCCGCAGCCTCGCCCCGGGCGGGCGGATGCTGGCGATCCAGTCCTACGGCCACGATCCGGCGCTTGAGATCATCCAGAAGGTCTGGCCAGGGGAGAATCCGTTCACGGTCGACCGCCACCAGCTCCTGGCAGCCCTGAAGGCCGAGCTCGGCCGCGATGCGCGCGAGTACTCACTGGCAGCGCCCCCGGACGAGAAGGCGATCTTCCGCTACATGATGCATACGCTGCCGTCGGAGATCACCGACCGCATCGGTACCTCCACGCTCTTTGCCGCCTGGAATGCCGCCATCTACGTGAACCAGATCGAGGATGAGCGCCTGGACTCGGCGCTGCAGACCGGGGCGTACCTGGAGGCCACCCAAGAGGTGCTCCAGCAGCACGGCGGCCTGTGGTTCAACGACGAGACCTTCGTCGTGAGCCGTCGCCGGCCCTGATCGCCCTGCGCCCGGTGCTCCAATGCCGCAGCGATGCCGCCATCACTCGGGGGCGTTGGGTGCGTCGGCGCCTCACATACGCAAGTCCTGCGAGCGCTGCCAGGAGCAGCGGCAGAATCCCCGGCTCGGGCACCGAAGTGGGGCCGGGTGGCGGCGTACCGGTGCCCCAGAACTGAAAAGTCTCGTAGAAGCTGTCTTGCTCTGAAGTGGCCGTGCTTGTGAAGCTGGCGTCGGTGATGATGACATCGATGAATTGGACCTGGTTGTAGGCAAAGCTGCCCACGGCGCCAAAGGCCGTCGACTCCCGATTGCCGCCGCCTCCCTTGGGGCATCCGGAAAAGACCGACGTACTCGGGTACAGGCACCAGGATGTACCGACTATTGAATCCGTTGAATCCGACAGCCCCAGAATCAGAGCATTCCACCCCGGGTCGGCAGGGGTAATGACGGTTGTCAGCGGGTTTGCGGAGGTGGCGACATTCAACGGCAGTTGCGCTGCGCCGCTGCACCCGACACAGGCTGTCGGATCGGAAAAGCTGTCGAGCAGGAGGGCGGGAGCAACGTGGTGACCGGTGGAGAGTTCATCGGTTGGTCCGAACTTCCGTTACCGGATTCTCCACCCGATATTTGCGCCAGCAGTACCGCCTCGCCACTTGCGGGAGTCGCGCTGCAGCCGGTGCACACCGGCCCATCTGCACGGGGGGCCGGTGGATTTGGCGCATACGCAGATGGAGGAACCTCGATAGGCGATCTCCAGCCCCAGGCGCTTGCGACCGTAACAGTCTGAACCGGGGGTGCCGCGTAGGCATCTACCGGCAATGCGAGAAATATCGCAGTGCCCGCAAGCACCCAGTACGCGAACCCGCTGTGAACATGCATCCGCGGTACCGAGTGAGCTGTCATCGCAGCCTCCCGCGTCAAGCCAGATACAGTCCAACAGGCTAGCCTGCGCCTGTAGCGTGCGTGTGAAAAAGCATACTCCGGAGCTGCAAAATGACAATGCACGAGCAGTCAGAGCCTTGGAAACTCAGTGCGGCACTGCAGCAGCACGCTGGTGTGCCTGACCCAAGTGACGCGGGTGCGCGCCTGCATTAGCATTTCCGTCGTGTCCAGCACGGCAAAAAAGGCGCGCCGGCCGCCGGCGCGCACGCGAGTGGTCTTTGAGGCATTCGCAGCGGGACGGTTGCCTCCCGGCACTCAGAAAAAGGCGCTGCCTCGACTGCGCTTCGATAAGGTGGCGCAGCGGTTGGTAAGACAGCTGCAGGGGGCCTTAGCCCAGGCCATACCAGACAGCTGCACCCTCGTCATAACCGTCACCGCGCCGATACGACTCCCGGCGCAGACGATAGCGGAAGTTGCAGCGCGGCTTGCACGACCGGTTTCGGGAACCTTCAGTCGAATCGTGTGCGGAAATCGCGTGCGGGCGCGCACGTTTCCATGCCGCGCGCCCGGAGCCCCAAAGGTCATTGTCTTCGTGCACAACCCCGAGCCTGCACCCGGCAGGCTCTTCAGGCTCGTGGGGTCCTGGTTGGGCGAATAGCCCAATCGGCTCCGACTTAGACTTCCCGTCGTCTCCGGATGGCACTTTGAGCAGCTGCGCTGCGTGGATTAGCATGCCTCGCAAATTCCCCAGCTGGGACTACGACATGCTCAAGCACAAGGCATTGATTGGACTGGCCGCAGCGCTGGTGCTCGCCTTCCCGGCCTTCGGCGACACGGCCGCACCTGCCACGCGCGACGGCGCGCACGCCTTCGACTTTCTCATCGGCAACTGGAAGGCACACGTTAAGCGCCTGCCCGAGCGCCTGGTGGGCTCGAACAAGTGGGTCGAGTACGAGGGCATCTCGAACCACAAGAAGCTGCTCGACAGCAACGCCAACTTCGAGGAATTCGATGTCTCGGCACACGAGCCCGGGCTGCGCATCAAGTGCGCAGACATTGCGGCTCTACAACCCCGAGTCGCGGCAGTGGAGCATCTATCTGGTGGACCTGGACAAAGGGACGCTGGACCTGCCGCCGGTGGTCGGCGAGTTCGACGGCAAGCGCGGCGAATTCTACAACCAGCAGCTCTGGAACGGCCGCGCGGTCCTGGTGCGCTACATGTGGCTGGACGTCTCGCCGCACGCGGCGCGCATGGAACAGTCCTTTTCGGCCGATGGCGGCAAGAGCTGGGAAGTGAACTGGATCTGCGCGCTGACGCGCTAGGGACTGTCAGGCCGGGGGGCACGGTGGCGCGCCGGCGCGCTGCGGTCTGCCGCGGCAGTGGACTAGGGTTCCTTGCCGTAGACGATCCGTCCGCCGAACATGGTAAAGAGGACGGTCGTCGCCTTCATTTCCTGCGCGGGAACCGTCAGCACGTCTCGATCCAGCAGGACCAGGTCCGCGCGCTTGCCGGCTGCGATGGTGCCGATGTCGCGCAGCTGTCCCAAGACCTCTGCGGCGTTGCGCGTATAGGCGTAGAGCATGGCCTCGCGGGGCATGCGCTCGGCAGGATTCAGCACCCCCTGCGGCCCGGAGCGCGTTTCCGCCTGGAAAATCGCCTCGAAGGGATTGGCCGTGCTCACCGGCCAGTCACTGGCCCCGGCGATCTCGCCGCCGCTCTCAAGGATGGAGCGTGCGGGGTACATCGTGCGGGAGATGGCCGGGTCAATGTATGGCTGCACGATCTCATTGGTGCTCGCATCCGCCACCGCCCACAGCAGCTGCAGGGCTGCAATCACGTGCAGGGCGCCGAAGCGCGGGATGTCCTGCGCGTCCGCAAACTGGACGTGAGTGATCACCATCGGCAGCGTATTGGCAGGATTGGCCGCCACCGCGGCCTCGAAGGCATCCAGCGACCGCTTGACGGCCAGGTTGCCGATCGCATGGACGTGCACGGTCAGGCCACGACGATAGGCCTCGCTCACCAGGACGTTCATTTTCTCCTGGGTAAAGAGCGGACTGACCAGCCGCCCCGTATTGCGGTATGGCCGGGTGAGGGAGGCGGTCTGCGAGGGGAACTCCACGACGCCATCCGCGAACACCTTCAGGCCGGGGATGGTCAGCTCCGGGACGTCCCTGAACCTGGCACGCAGTGCTTCCACGACTGCGAGCTGCTGAGTGCCGAGGTCCGGCTGCACCACCGGGTAGGCCGCAACGTGCGCAGTGAGCTGGCCGCGCTGCGCGAGCTCGCGGTAGATGGGCAGGTCACCCGGATCGTCAGCGCGCGCCGGAGTGGTCCCGCCGATCTCACCGCTCACGGCGGCATCCAGCCACCCGGTGATCCCGAGGCTGTTCATGTAGCGCACTGCAGCCTGACCGGCTGCGAGCAGCACTGCCGCGGCGGGCCTGGGGATCGAGCGCTTGAGCCTGTTGGCGCCCGCATCCACTGCGAAGCCACTCGGGTGGTACGCGGCATCGAAGCCGTAGTAACGCCGCTCATCGGGCTTGATACTGCGCAGCCATCCGGCGGTGATCCCAGCGCGCAGACGCAGTCTCTGGTTGGCCCAGACAGTATGGGCATCGGAGCCGAGGAGAATGATGGGCTGCCCGGCGAACTCGCCGTGGCTTAGTGTCGCGTCAATCTCGGCTGCGTGTGCCCAGTAGCCCAGATCGATGCCGTTGATGACCAGCACGTCGCCCTGGCGGCTCTTTCCGGACTTCATCTGCCGGGCGACAAACTGAGTCAACGCAGCGATGGAGTATTCCGCCTCCGGAAAATCCGCCTGCACCAGCGTAAGGCCGCCCTTGATCGGGTGGGCGTGCGCATCCAGCATCCCGGGCATCAGGAAACCGCCCTTGAGATCGACGGAACGGGCCGCGGGACCTGCGATCCGGGCGACCTCCGCCGCCGTACCCACCGCCAGGATGCGATCGCCGCGAATGGCGACCGCCTGCGCATACGGGTGTGCCTGGTCTGCCGTGAAGACCTGCGCATTCTCCAACAGCGTCGTTGCCGGCTCGTCAGCGGCAACGGAGGCAGCATTGCCTGCCAGCACAGTCCCCACCGCCAGCGGCAGGCACAGGGTCGTTATCCACCCGCGCTTCGCCGACAACGCCATCACCGTGCGCATCCCCTCTGGTTCTTTAGCCCGGCTGAACCTTAAAAGATTGTCGGGCAGGTGTCATCGCTGTCCAGGCGCCCGGGGCTGTCGGCTCAGACGGGTCGCTAAAATGGTCGATCCGTAACGAGCCGCATCTGCGCTACGATCGCAGCGCGCGCAATGCCGGGCATTACCCGAGAGGCCACCGTGAAGTTCGTACTGTCACTGTTCATGACTCCGACTCCCAACATCCTGCCGCTGGCGGTGGCTGCAGAGAGCGCCGGCTGGTCGATGGTCACCATGTCAGATCACGTGGTCAATGTCGAAAAGCCGACCACACCCTATCCCTACACACCCGATGGCAAGCGCCGCTGGCCCGAGTTCACCGAGTTCCCGGACCAGTTCGTGATGATCGCCGCGATGGCGGCGGCCACCACGCGGCTGCGCTTCACCACGAATGCCTTCGTGCTGACCATGCGCGATCCGTTCAGTGTCGCCAAGGCGCTGGGCACGCTGGCCGTGATTTCCGGCAACCGCGTGGTCCCCTCGATCGGCGTCGGCTGGTCGCGCGACGAGTTTGAGATCCTGGGGCAGGAGTTTTCCAACCGCGGCAAGCGCTGCGACGAGATGATCGAGGTCATGCGCCTCTTGTGGAGCGGCGCCTACGTGGAATACCACGGCCGCTACTACGACTTCGCGCCCCTGGAGATGAACCCGAAGCCCACCGCCGCCGTGCCGTTGTGGGTGGCCGGCATGTCCGATGCCGCGCACCGCCGTGCGGCGCGCCTTGGGGATGGCTGGCTGTCCGACTGGCAGCCGCGGGCGGAGATCCTGGCGACCATCGGGAAGATCCGTGCCTACCGGCGCGAATACGGCCGCGAGCATCTTCCCTTTGACGTCATGGTCACGGTCGCCGACGTCTTCGATCCCAAGGGCTACCGCGAACTGGAAAGCCAGGGGGTCACGCACATCATTGCCCAGCCCTGGCAGGTGTATTACCCCGGTACCACCGAGCTTGCCCAGCAGCAGGAAAGCCTGGTGCGCTACGCCCAGGACGTGATCGCGCACTGCTCCTAGGGCGCTAGCGCAATTCCATCGCCAGCTCATCGACGTAGCACCAGCTCCAGTGCTCGCCCGGCTCGATCGAGCTCATGATCGGGTGGTGTGTGGCGTGGAAGTGCTTGGTGGCGTGCGTGTTCCTGGAATCATCGCAGCAGCCGACATGGCCGCAGGTGCGGCACAGGCGCAGGTGCACCCAGGTGTCGCCCATCTTCAGGCACTCCTCGCATCCCTCGGTATTGCGGTGCTCGGTACTGACCTGTGCAAGGTGCGTGCAGCGCTTGTGGCTCATGGCGGACCTTTCCGTAGAAATATCAGTTACGGGCGGCGAGGAAGCTGTGCAGGGAGGCAACCACCTGGGCGCCTTCGCCGACGGCGGTGGCCACGCGCTTGACCGAACCGCAGCGCACGTCCCCGACCGCGAACACGCCCGGGCGGCTGGTCTCGAGCACCCCGGCGGTGGCCGCCGCCCCGGCGCCGGTCTGCACGAATCCCTTGGCATCCAGCGCCACGCCCGAGCCCTCCAGCCAGCCGGTGTTCGGATCCGCGCCGATGAACAGGAACAGGTGGCGCACCGGGCGCGTGGTCTCCGCCTGCGAGCCATCCTCACGCCAGCTCACCGCCTCCAGGTGGCCGCCGCTGCCGGCAAGGGCGGTGATGTTCGCGCGCGTGACCACCTCCACGTTCGGCAGCTGCGTGATGCGCTCGACCAGGTAGCGCGACATCTGCGCGCGGATATCCGCGCCACGCAGCAGCACCCACACCTTGGCTGCGTGACCGGACAGGAACACGATCGCCTGGCCGGCGGAGTTGCCGCCACCCACCAGCACCACCTCCTGGTCGGCGCACAGCCGCGCTTCCAGCGGCGATGCCCAGTAGTGCACGCTGAGTGACTCGAAGGCCTCGATGTTGACCACCGGCAGGCGCCGGTAGCGCGCGCCGCTGGCGATCACCAGCGTGCGCGCGCGCACCAGCTCATCCCCGGCGAGCTTGAGGGTGATGTGGCCGTCATCCTCGGCCGGGCCCAGGGACTGCACCGAGTCCGGGATCGCCATTTCGACGCCGAACTTCTGCGCCTGGTTGTAGGCGCGCGCCATGAGGGCGATGCCGCTGATGCCGGTCGGGAACCCCAGGTAGTTCTCGATGCGCGACGAGGCACCGGCCTGGCCGCCGAAGGCGTGGCCGTCCAGTGCCAGCACCGACAGCCCCTCCGAGCCGGCGTAGACGGCCGAGGACAGTCCGGCAGGTCCTGCGCCCACGATGCACACGTCGTACAGGTGGTCCGGGTCGATGCGGCCGACCAGGCCGATGCAGCGGGCGAGGGCGCCCTCGGTGGGGTTGCGCAACAGCTCCCCGGTCGGACACAGCACGATGGGCAGCGTCGCGCGGTCGATGTGAAAGCGCTCCAGCAGCGCCCGCGCCTCGGCATCATCGTTCGGATCCAGCCGCTGGTGCGGATGGGCGTTGCGGTTGAGGAAACTTTCCAGGCGCAGCACGTCGCCGTCATCGGCCGCGCCGATGATCACCGGTCCGCCGGCGCCGCTTTCCAGAAGCGCGATCCTTCGTAAGATGAGCGCGCGCATCATGCGCTCGCCGAGCTCGGCTTCGGCGATCAGCAGCGCGCGCAGGCGCTCCGGCCGGATGACGACCGCGTCGACCGCCCCGACGGCGACGCCCTCGGTGAGCGAGGGGCGTCCGGCGAGCTGGGCGAGCTCGCCCATGAAGCCGCCGGCGCGATGCGTCACGATCGGGCTCAGCTTGCCCATGTCGTTGCGCCGCATGACCACCACGTTGCCGCGCAGGATCACCGTGATGCCGCGGCCGGTCTCCCCGGTGCTGACCACGGTGGCGCCGTCGTCATAGTGCCGCAGTTCACCGAAGCTGCGCACGCGCGCAAGTTCCGCCGCGTTCAGCAGCGGAAACATCTGCTCCTTGCGCGCCTCGAATATCGAGGGTCTGGGCGTCACCATGGCTAGCTCCCGAAGGCGAACGCGGGGCTGCGGGCGAGGGTGGGGGCCTCTTCGGGGCAGGCCGCCACGCGGTGCTTGCAGGCGCGGCAGCGCGCGGGGCGCACGGCAAAAGCCTGCCGGTTGCCGTGCGCCAGGGCTTTCATCCTTGCCAGCAGGGGCAGCGCGCCCTGTTGCTCAGGGGCCAGGCGCGGATCTCGAACACCTGGCAGGGGCACATCCGGAGGAAGCCCGCCTCGCCCTCACAGCTGCGGCGATTGATCACCGGCACGAAGAGACCCAGGGACTGCTTGCACGGTGCCGGATCGCTCATGGTGGCCTGGGTCCAGTTGCTCGGGTTGCGGGGAGCGTACCAGCATGGCGAGTGTTCCGGCCCACCCCGGACGGGATGCGGCGCGCCAGTGACGCACGCGGGTGAACCCGGCCTGCTCGAGCGCACTAAGCCACTGCGACTCCGGCCAGGTGGCCATCTTCGTGCCCACGAACTTAGGCCAGGCCAGGCTCTCCAAGTTCTCCTGGTAGTGATCGATGCCGATGACCGCATAACCGCCGGGCTTCAGCCAGGTGTGCGCGATCGTGCGCAGCAGCGCCAGCGGATCATCGAGGTAGTACAGCACCTCCATCGAGACCACCAGGTCCACCGCTTCCCTTGGCTGCCAGCTCATGAGCTGCCCGATCTCGTAGGAACCCTGCGGGTCCAGGGCGCGCGCCCGCGCGATCATCCCGGCCGAACCGTCCACTCCGGTCGCACCGAGGCAGCCCTCAGCGGCGCGCAGCTTGCGCACCAGCCAGCCGTTGCCGCAGCCGGCATCCACCGCGGTGAACCCGCTCCTGATGCCGGGCATGGCCAGCGCCGCGGCGAGCATTTCATCGACCGCCGCGGCGTGGCCGACTTCCATGCCGCGGTCGCGTCCGTCGGCGGCCCACTCGGTAAAAACCTCGTGGGCAGCCCGTGCCGCAGGGCGCGCGATACCGCGCCGCGCCGCCGCCCCGCGGTAGCTGGCCAGGAGTTCCCGCGGTGCCAGCGCGTGCGTGCTGCGGCTGCCCATGAAGAAAACCGATGCGGCCGAATCGACCGCGCGCGGCCGTGCCGCGAGCCACCCATCCAGATACTTCCACACGAAGGACTGCAGGCTCGCCAGCGCCTGGAATACGTAGCCCAGGCGCGGCGAGGTCGGGATGCTCCCCCACCACTGCCGCCAGGCGGAGGCCGCCGCCGCCCCCGGCCCATCGATGACACCACTGTCCAGCTCCTCGCAGCCCAAGAACAGTCCGCGCAGGCCGAGCTGGGTGAAGCGCTGAAAATCCGCAGCCCCCGCGAGCGTGCCCTGCACGAACGGCTCCTGGGCGTAGATGAGACCGCCTGCGCGGGTGACGCGCGCGAACTCCGCGGCAGCAGCAGCCGGGCTGAGGCTGCCGTGCAGGGCACCATGGAGGATCACCCCCTCGAATGCGTCATCCCCGAAGGGCAGGTGCAGGGCATCGCACCAGGCATCCACCCCGGCCACGCCGGGAACCACGCCGATGCAGCGAACCTTTATGCCGCTCGCGCCCAGCAGGGCACGCAGGCGCGGCGCATCTGACTCGCATACCAGAAGGACCGTGGACTGCCGGCCCCACGTACGGGAAAGGCGCGCCGCAGCTTCGCGCAGCTTCGTGTCCGAGCGCGCCTGGCTGAACGGACCGGGCAGGAAGGCGGAGATGCGCGCGCTGCGACCTGCAGCGGGGACTTCACCGGCTGCGAGCTGCCGGGCGGCGCTGACGAAGTCCTCCGCGTCGAAGAGTCCTCGCGTGTCGCCCACCAGGATCGGCGCGGCGCCAACGACTGCGTACCTGCCGCCGCAGGAAGACTCGAGGCAGGTGAGCAGCTCCTTGGAATCCTGCAGCTCGCCGCGGCAGAGCGGGCAGCGAAACGTTGCACTCGCGCCGGCGGCGATGCCCGCATCGCCCGGATACACAGGATTCAGCACCGGGCCGTAGGCTTCGGGTCATGACGGGACCTTCGTGCGTCGCCGGACGAACAGGTCCCCAGCCGTATCCTTCTGGCACGCATGCGTCTCGCGGCTCCTTGGTCTACCCCTGTGCTAACTCTACACATACAGTTAGTTACGATCTCAGGCAACGCTACATAATTGCCCCGCTTTAGCTCAGGTAAGTTCGCGCCCGCGGGCGCCCTTCATAGCATGGAAAAGCCGCGAGCCCGCACGGACTACTTCGAAGCCGGCGGGCCCGGCACGCTCTCGTGTGCACGACTGCGCACGAAGGCGCGCAGGTCAGCAAGATCAGCGCTACTGAGCTCTGCGAACCTCGGCATGCCGCGTGCTTCCAGCGCTCCGCCACGGACGATGGACTCGAACGCGGCGGGCGAGAGCACCGCCGGTGAGGCGCGCAGGTCGGGCGCGTAGCCGCCGGCGATCGCGGCCAGGCCATGGCACATGAGGCAGTTGTTGAACAGCGTCTGTCCGCGCCGGATCTGCCCGGGGTTGTCGGGTGGCGGGTCTTCGGTCAGTACCGTGGTCGCCGCGGGAGGCGGCGAAGCCGGCAATTGCGCCGTGTCCCCGAGCGCGAACGTGAGCAGTCTGCGCGGATGCGCGCGCCCGACCCAGCCATGCTGCGCCGACAGCGAGCCGAGCATCATCGGCTGGCCGGTCCATCCGGCCAGCACGCTCACGTACTGGCGGCCAGCGACGCTGTAGGTGATCGGTGGCGCGTTGCCGCCGACTCCCATGTCGAAACTCCACAGCTGCCTGCCCGAGGTGGCCGCGTAGGCCACGAACTTCCCGGCGGCATTGGCCTGGAACACCAGCCCGCCATGGGTCGTGAGCGTGCCGCCGGAGCTGATGCCCGGCAGCGGCAACCGCCAGGCGGGGGCCTGCTTCACCGGGTCCCATGCCAGCAGCCAGCCCTGGCCGGCATCCACCGGGGCATCGCTGGCGATGACGTTCACGCCCACCGAGCCGTCGCGGCCCATCTGCCAGGTCGCAGGATCCATCCCCTGGTCGTTGTAGTAGCCGGGAATGTCGCGCCCCGGCAGGTAGACCAGGCCCGTATCGGGATTGAACGCCATTGGCTGCCAGCCATGTGCGCCCAGGGTGCCGGGCCACAAGAGCGCTGCGCCGTTCTCGTAGCGTGCGTGCGCGGCCTCGATCGGGCGCCCGCTGGCAGGATCGATGCCTTCCGCCCAGGTGACCTTCGCGAACTTCTGCGCGGAGATCAACCGTCCGTCGTTGCGGTCGATGACGTAGAAGAAGCCGTTCTTGGGGGCCTGCAGCAGCACCTGGCGCTGCGCACCGTCGATCTTAAGCGTCGCCAGCACCATGTCCTGCGCGGCATCGAAGTCCCAGCTGTCCCCGGGGGTCGTCTGGTAATGCCACACGTAGTGGCCGGTGTCGGCATCGAGGGCGACGATGCAGGAGAGGAACAGGTTGTCACCGCCGCCGGGACTGCGGATCTTGCGGTTCCACGGCGCCCCGTTGCCCGTGCCGAGGTAGACGCGGTGGAACTGTGGGTCGTAGGTCATCGCATTCCAGACCGTGCCGCCGCCGCCGAAGCGCCACCACCTTCCGCTCCAGGTCGCCGCGGCCATGCGCATGGCGTCGTTCTCGAAACCCCTGGCCGGATCGCCCGGCACGAGGAAGAAACGCCACAGCTTCCTGCCGGTCTGGGCGTGATAGGCGGTGACGTAGCCGCGCGTTGCGCCAAAGTCCGTGCCGCCCTGGCCGATGAGCACGGTGTCGTTGAACACCAGCGGCGCGCCGGTGATGTAGCGCACATCGCCGCGCTGCGTGGTCTGCACCTGCCAGGCAAGCCTGCCGGTGGCGGCATGCAGCGCCAGCAGGCGTCCGTCCTGGGTGCCGACGTAGACCTTGTCACGCAGCAGCGCAAGTCCGCGGCTTCCCCACGCCATGCGCATCTTCGGACCTGAGACTTTCGGGTCGTACTTCCACAGCAGCCGTCCGCTGACCGCCTCGACCGCGTAGACCACGCTGTAACCGGCGGCGAAGTAGATGACGCCGGCGTGCTCGAGGGGGGCCGTGGACAGGCCGGGCACTTCCGGCAGCTCGAGGAAGGAACTCAGCCCCAGTGCGGCGACCGTGGTGGTGTTGATCTCGCTTAATGGGCTGAAGCGCTGCTGGTCAAAGGCGCGGCCATAGGCGGGCCAGTCGCTGACATCGCCGCCCGAGAGCATGCGGTCATCCACGGTCCCCGGCGCTGCAACGCACGGAAGTGCGAGCAACCAGAAGGCAAGGACGCGCAGCGTGAGGCGGCTCAAGTGGCAGGCTCTTCGTCAGGACACAGCTTGCGCGGATCGTACACGAGCCCCTGGCGCTGCGAGTTGCGGGAATTGACCGCGCGGGCGTCGGGCCGCCGATGGCCGCATGCCCGCCAAGGCGGCTAGACTTCGGCGCGTGAGCATCGACACCGCCAAGCACCTGTGGAACCTGTGTGGAATCACGATGCAGTTCGAGCGCAGGAACATCAAGAACCTGCGCATCGGCATCTATGCCCCGCATGGCGAGGTGCGCGTCGCGGCGCCCAGGCGCATGGCCGAGGCGACGGTGCGCAATTTCGTCATCTCGCGCCTGGGCTGGATCGTGCGCAAGCGCTCCGAGCTGCAGCACCGCCAAGTGCCTCCGGCGCCGCAACTCGTCAGCGGCGAGGTGCACTACTACCAGGGCCGTCCGCACGTGCTGGAAGTGAGCGAGATCCGTGGCACGCCTGCGGTGCGCCGCAATACTGATGCGACCCTGCAGCTGCGCATCCCCGCCGGCAGCGACGCTGCAGCGCGCCTGAAGGTGCTGAACCACTGGTACCGGCGTGAACTGGGCGTGCAGCTGGCCCCACTGCTGCAGGCCTGGGAAGCCAGGCTCGGCATCAAGGTGGCGCAGCTGCGCATCAGGCAGATGAGAACCCGCTGGGGCAGCTGCAATGCGCGCTCGCGGCGGGTGTGCCTGAACCTGGATCTGATCCGCAGGTCCCCGCGCTGCCTCGAGTACGTGCTGGTGCATGAACTGGTGCACTTCTTCGAGCGCGGCCACAACGCGCGCTTTTATCGCCTGATGGATGAACTGTTGCCCGAGTGGCGGGATTGCCGCGCGGAACTCAACCGCCAGCGCTCACCCACGTAGGACATGCCCTACGCGCAGCTCCCGCGAGCCTTTGACCGGACACGGCTGCGTGACGATCCCAGCACCCGGCCTTCCTCCTGGGACGTAGGCAGCCGCCGACGCAAAGAGACTCCCGCGCGCCGCTGACGTGACCGCGACCACGCACTACTGTCGCTGGCACTTCCAGTGCCCCAGCTTGCGACGGAGGCGGTTATGGCGCGACAGAAACTCGAGGGCTTGCGTGTGGCCATCCTGGCGACCGACGGGTTCGAGCAGTCCGAGCTGCTGGAGCCGCGGCGCGCGCTGGATGCGGCCGGCGCGATCACCGAGGTCGTCTCGCCCAAGCCGCGGCAGATCAAGGGCTGGAACCACAAGGAGTGGGGTCTTGAGGTCGATGTCGACCAGAAACTCGACGAAGCCAATCCGGAAGTCTATGACGCCCTGGTCCTTCCCGGCGGCGTGATGAGTCCGGACGCTCTGCGCATGCAGCCGAAGGCGGTGGCCTTCGTGCGCTCCTTCTTCGAGGCCGACAAGCCGGTGGCGGCGATCTGCCATGGGCCCTGGACGGTGGTGGAGAGCGGCTTTGCCGAGGACTATCGCATGACTTCCTGGCCCTCGCTCCGGACCGACATCCAGAACGCCGGCGGCGAGTGGGTGGACGAGGAAGTGGTGGTCGACAACAACCTGGTCACCAGCCGCAACCCCGGCGACCTGCCGGCATTCAACCGCGAAATGATCGGGCTGTTCGGCACCTACTATGCGCGCCGGCGACCCGGGACTGCAGCCACCCACAAATCAACCTCGATCACCTAGGAGAGACGCATGGGAAGGGGAATCCTGCTGTGGCTGCTGGGCGTGCCGATCCCGATCATCATCCTGCTTGCGTTGTTCTGGCATTAGTCGCCCCGGGGGTCTCGCATGAACACTTTACTTGCCGAGCGCGGCCTGCCGGCCACCGGTGCCTACGTCACCAGTCCGGCCGCCACTTCCTCGTCCCAATCCGCCGTTTCCTGGGCCGCGATCATCTGCGGCGCCGTGGTGGCCGCGGCGGTCTCGCTGATCCTGCTGGCGCTGGGGTCGGCGTGGGGCCTGAGCGCACTTTCGCCCTGGTCCGCTGGCCCCTCGGTCACCGCGTTCAGCCTCGTGGCCGCCCTGTGGCTGGTCATCACGCAGTGGGTGGCCGCAGGCTTCGGCGGCTACCTCACCGGGCGGCTGCGCACCCAGTGGGTCGCGACCCACACGCACGAGGTGTTCTTCCGTGACACTGCGCACGGCTTCGTGGCCTGGGCGCTGGCGACGTTGCTGACGGCCGCGCTGGCGGCCACTGCGGCGACCTCGCTGGCCTCCGGCGCTGCACAGGTGGCAGGGACAGCCGGTGTCGCAGCGGCGGCGGGCACCAACCGCGGCGCGGCGACGGGCAGTTATGATCTCGACGTGCTGTTGCGCGGCAGTGGCGCGGAGAATGCGGCAGCCGGTGCCGGGGACCCGCGCGCCGAGGTGATGCGGATTGTGGCGAACGGCCTGAGCGGCGGCGCGGGCGTGGCGGCAGAGGACCGCGCCTATCTTGCATCCGTGGTGAGCGCCCGGACCGGCGTGACACCTGCCGAGGCACAGGCGCGCGTCGATACCTTCATCGCACGCACCAAGGCGGCCATGGACAGCGCGCGCAAGGCAGCCGCCGCCTTTGCGCTGTTCACCGCAGTGTCGATGCTCATCGGGGCCTTCATCGCCTGTGTCGCCGCAGCGCTCGGCGGCGGCCGGCGCGACCTCAACGCCGGGGTCATGGCGGACGGCAGTAGTATCAGATAGTTAGCGGCGCTTCTGGAAACACTCTATTCGTCAGGCTGAGCGTGCCCGTATGATGTCAACGGGCGCCGCGGGCGCCCGCTCACGCTCCAGCAGAGCGCAAAGGCCAGCATTCAACCACGGGATTTCATCATGGCAAAGACAGCAAACAGAGACGACCTCAAGCAGCGCCGCAAGAGCCCGCTGGTCACCCCCACCGACCTCAAGCCCGCCGCGACGCGCGACATCGCCGGCGGCATGAATGCGATCCTCGCCGATGTCTTCGCGATGTACCTGAAGACCAAGAACTTCCACTGGCACATGAGTGGCCCGCACTTTCGCGACTACCATCTGCTGCTGGATGAGCAGGCGGACCAGCTGTACGCGATGACCGACCCGATTGCCGAGCGCATCCGCAAGATCGGCGGCAACACGCTGCGCTCGATCGGCAACATCGCCCGCGCACAGCGCGTGGCCGACAACGACGCGGACTACGTGGAGCCGCTGGACATGCTGGCCGAGCTGCGCGATGACAACAAGGAACTCGCCGCACGGCTGCGCGAGGTCCACGACGTATGCGACGAGCACCGCGACATTGCCACCGCCAGTCTCATCGAGGTGTGGATCGATGAAACCGAGCGGCGCACCTGGTTCCTCTTCGAGGCCAGCCGCCGCGGCGACGCGACCGGGCACTGAAGCGGCCTGCATGGCCGCCGGCGGCAGGACTGCCCGCCGGCGGCCGCTCCATCGATGCCGGTGTTATCCTCATCCGCCCTGGCACGGTGGAGAAAAAAATCATGACCCTTCGCACCCTCCCGAGGCTGGCCCTGCTGAGCTGCCTGGCAGGCGCGGCGCACGCCGCCGCCCCGGCCGCCGGCTCCTATGACGTCCTCATCAGCGGCGCCACCGTCTATGACGGCTCCGGCCAGAAGGGCTACATCGGTGATGTTGGCATCACGGGTGACCGCATCGTCTATGTCGGCCCGAAGGCGCCGCTGCCGGCCAAGGAGCGCATCAACGGCCATGGCAAGGCAGTCGCCCCGGGGTTCGTGAACATGCTCGCGCACCCGGAGGAATCCCTCCTGGTGGATGGGCGCGCGCTGAGCGACCTGCGCCAGGGCGTCACCCTCGAGGTGCTCGGCGAGGACTCCATGGGTCCGCTCACCCCGAAGATGAAGGCCCTCGCGCTGCAGCGCGAGGGGGACGTCAAGTACGACATCGACTGGAACACCCTGGGCGAGTACCTGCACGGGCTCGAGCGCCGTGGCATCACCCCGAACGTGGCTTCCTACGTCGGTGCCGGCACCGTGCGCATCAACGTGCTCGGGGAGGTGGATGTGCAGCCCACACCCGAGCAGCTGCAGCAGATGCGCGCGCTGGTGCGCCAGGCGATGGAGGAGGGCGCGGTCGGTGTCACCACCGCGCTGATCTACGCCCCCAACACCTACGCCAAGACCCCGGAGCTGATGGCGCTGGCGAGCGAGGCGGCGCGCTGCGGTGGCATCTACAGCGCGCACATGCGCAGCGAGGGCGACCGGCTGATCGAGGCGGTGCAGGAGACGATCGACATCTCCAACGCCTCCGGCGCCCCGGCGGAGATCTTCCACCTGAAGGTCGCCGGCCAGCGCAACTGGCCCAAGATCGACCCGCTCATCCAGACCATCGAGGGCGCGCGTGCCAAGGGTGTGCACATCAGCGCCGACATGTACGTCTACACCGCCGGCGCCACCGGGCTGGATGCGGCCATGCCGCCGTGGGTCCAGGACGGCGGGCTCGAGGCCTGGATCCAGCGCCTGAAGGATCCGGCGATCCGCGCGCGCGTGATCGCCGAGATGCGCGAGCCGAAGAGCTCCTGGGAGAACCTGTTCGAGGCGGCAGGTCCCAAGGGCATGCTGCTGCTGGCCTTCAAGAACCCGAACCTCAAGCCCCTGACCGGCAAGACGCTCGCCGAGGTTGCCCAGGCACGCGGCGTCAGCCCCGAGGATGCCGCCATCGACCTCGTGATCGAGGATGGCTCGCGCGTCGGGGTGGCCTACTTCCTGATGTCCGAGGACAACGTGCGCCGCCAGGTGGCCCTGCCGTGGGTCAGCTTCGATTCCGATGAGGCAGCGCCGGCACCGGAGGGCGTGTTCCTCAAGTCCAACAGCCACCCGCGTGCCTACGGCAACTTCGTGCGCGTGCTCGCCAAGTACGTACGCGAGGAGCATGCGCTCACCCTCGAGCAGGCGATCCACAAGCTCGCCGCACTGCCGGCACAGACCCTGTCGCTGAAGGACCGCGGCCAGCTCAAGGCCGGCTATTTCGCGGACGTGGTGGTGTTCGATCCGCGCACCGTGCAGGACCATGCCACCTACGACAAGCCGGCGCAGCTGGCCACCGGGGTCGAGGACGTGTGGATCAATGGCGTGCGTGCGCTGCGCGCCGGCGAGGCCACCAGCGCCCCGAGCGGGCGCATCGTGCGCGGGCGTGCCTGGAAGGAAGCCCCCGGCGGGGGCTGCCGCGCCAATGCCGCCGACTGGTCCTGGGGGTCCTGAAGATCCGCCGACAAACCGGTGCGGGTGGCGCCGCTCGGCGCCACCCGCACCGCGGCTAGTGGATGGTCTTGCTCTGGACCGCCGACATCATGCCCTCGACGCCGGCCGTGGTGTAGGCCGAGGCGCCGAAGTACCAGGTGCCAGCTGCCAGGTTCGCGATCGTATAGCTCGAATTGCCAGCGCCACTCACCTGCACCACCTTGGTAAGACTCGAGGGCGAGTTGCCGTAGTGGATGTTCACCCCGGCGAGGTTGGTCAGCTTACTGCCGTCGGTGTTCTCGGTCGGGTCCACCCAGTTGAGCGTCGCGGATCCTGTGGCTGCAACCAGCGCCTTCACCGTGATCGCGAAGGCGGGCAGGGCGCCCGAGGCGCTGCCATCGCTGGCGCTGATCACGATGCCCGAGTACACGCCGGTCTGCGAACTGGTCGGCGTGCCCGCAAGCAGGCCGCTGGCGATGCTGAAGGTGGCCCAGCTGGGGGCGTGTTGCACCGAGTACGACATGGCCTTGCCGGCCGAATCCTTGGCCGTGGGCTGGAAGCTGTACTTGCTGCCCGCGGTCACGCTCGTCGCGGGAGTGCCCGAGATCGACACCGTGGAGCCCGATGTCCCGCCGCTCGAGGCCAGTACCTGCACGGTGAAGGACTTCAGGCTCGCCCACTTCAAGGCGCCGGTGCTGCCGGTCACCCCGCGGATCGTGATGGCCGCGGTGGTGCCCGCCTTGGTGGGCGTGCCCGTGAGCGTACCGCTCACGCTGCTGAAGTGCCCCCACGAGGGCATGTTGTCGATGGCATAGGACACCGTGTGCCCGCCGGTGCCGGAGGCGGTCGGCGTGAACGTGTAGGTGCTGCCAACCTTCACGCTGCTCGGCGGCGTGCCGGAGAGCGTGAAAGTTCCGGATGTGGATGGCGTGGTGCTGCCGGCCGCCACGACCTGCACGGTGAAGGGCTTCAGGCTCGCCCATTGCAGCGCGCCAGTGCTGCCGCTCACCCCGCGGATCGTGATGGCCGTGGTGGTGCCCGCTTTGGTGGGCGTGCCCGTGAGCGTACCGCTCACGCTGCTGAAGTGCCCCCACGAGGGCATGTTGTCGATGGCATAGGACACCGTGTGCCCGCCGGTGCCGGCGGCGGTCGGCGTGAACTTGTAGGTGCTGCCGACCTTCACGCTGCTGGCCGGTGTGCCGGAGAGCGTGAAGGTCGTGGCGTCACTTACCGCGGCATGTGCGCACAGCGCGCCGCCGAGTACCAATGAGTGCAGGAGCGTGCGCCACCACGGCGCGGGCGGAATGGAGAATTTTAAAATCACGAGCGTCCCCTTCAACGACGGCGTGGAGCCCGAGGGGATGCAGGCCGGCCGCGAGCCCGTGAGTCTCGTGCCGAATCGTCACCGAGAAGGACCGCAAAGCTTGCGGTCTCTCCGGCGCGCCGCTGTCAGGCGGTGCTCCTTACGTCCCCGTCGAGCGACGGTTTTGCTTTTCCTTGCAGTGAACGCACTACTGCGCAGTGCCCAGCGGCGACGCCATCTGCGTGGGGGCGCAGTAAATATGCTGAGTGCGCATATTTCAAATGTCTCGACACAGCGACGTGCGCAATCGGCGACAGCTCGCACGCGAAAATGCGCGCGAGATTTTTTTTACGGGCTTATTTTGCGCGCACGCGCGCGCGAATTTTTACTGAGTATAAATTCCGCGCACGCGCCCAAACATGCGCGTGAGCCCGTAGAGCGCATCGATCATCGGGGTGGCGACGCCGACCCGCAGCGCCATCTCGCGGACCACGCCCACGAGCGCATCGAGCTCGATCGGGCGCGAAACTTGCACGTCCTGCAGCATCGAGGTCTTGAAGGCGCCGAGCCTGCGCGCGACTTCGTGGCGCGCATCCGCGGACTCGGCGACCGCGCAGCCGATGCGCTCCCCCACCAGCGCCGCCTCGCGCATGGCTGCGGCGCTGAAATCGCGCAGCAGCGGATCGTTGAGCACCTGCACCATGTCCGCGCCGGTGAGCGCGGATATCGGGTTCATCGTCATGTTTCCCCACAGCTTGTACCAGGTCTCGTAGCGGATCCGTGACGAGCAGCTGACCTCGAAGCCAGCCTGCGTGAGGGTTTCCCCCAGGGCACGCACGCGCGCGGACTCCCCACCGAGCGCCTCGCCGATGATCAGCCGCTGTCCGGTGCCGTGCACGACGACCCCGGGGGCGCTGGTGGAGGCTGACATGTGCACCACACAGCCGATGACCTGCCGCGCCGGGAGCGCCGCGGTGATGCGTCCGCCCGGGTCGACGCATTCAAGGGGCGCGCCCTCGAGCGCGGCGAGCCCATGGCTGAACCACCAGGGCACCCCGTTCATGGCCGAGAGAATCACGGTATCCGGGCCGATCAGGGGGGCAAGCGTGGCGGCAAGGGCAGGCAGCGCGGGTGCCTTGACCGTGATGATCACCACGTCCTGGATGCCGAGCTCGCGCGGATCATCGCTCGCAAGACCGACAGGTGCCGAGAGGGCGAGGCCGTCCTGGTCCAGGCGCCAGCCGTGATCGCGCAGCGCACTGAGGGTCGCCCCGCGGGCGAGCGCGTTCACCTGCGCAGCGCCCGTGTGGGCCAGACGGGCGCCGAAGAAGCCGCCGATGGCCCCGGCGCCGACGATGCAGATCCTGAACATGACCTAGATTAGCGGGTGGCGCGCGGCGACGGCCAGTTCAGAAGCGGCCGAGCAGGCGCCGCGCAAGTGCTCCCGGGGTGCGGCGTGCGCCCAGGTCCATCTGTTCCTGCAGGATGCGTACCCGCTCCAGGCTTGCCGCGGTGAGTCGTGCGCCGGGAATCGTGGCGAAGTTCTCCTGCGCCTGCGCCTCGTTCTTGGTGCCCAGCAGGACCGAGGAGACTTCCGGAAAGGACAGGGGGTAGGCGAGGGCGGCGCGCACCATCGAGTGCGCCTCGGGCTCCAGGAAGCGGAAGCGTTCGACTGCATCCACCGTGGCCGCAATCTCCGCGGCACCCATCCGGTGGCGCTGGTCATGCGGGTCCGGGAAGGTTGCGTCGCGCCTGAACTTCCCGGTGAGGAACCCCTCCTTGAGCGTCGAGCGCACCAGTACCGCGAGCCGGCCGTTCTTCAGCTGCGCCACGCGGCGCAGGAACGGGTCAGGATCGAGCAGGCTGAAGCGCACCTGGATGCCATCGAGCAGCGGCTGCGCGAGCACCCGGTCGATGTCGTGCGCGCTGTAGAGGGAAACCCCGGCGAAGCGCACCTTGCCGGCCTTCTTCAGGGCGAACAGCTCCTCGAAGGTGCGCTCGTCCTCGGGCATCGAGTGCAGCTGGTAGTAGTCGATGATGTCCGTGCCCAGGCGCCGCAGCTGCTGTTCCAGCGTGGCCGCCATCCCGCCGGGCTGGTACGAGTACTTGCTCGCCACGATCCAGCGGCTGCGCCGTCCCTTGAGAAACTCCCCGAGCACCAGCTCGGAGTCCCCGTACACCATGGCGGTGTCGACGAAGTTGCAGCCGAGTTCCTCCGCGCGCGCCAGTGCCCTCAAGCTATCCTCGCGAGCCACCGCGCCGTAGGCCTGGCTGCCGATGCCCCAGGCACCGAAGCCGATCTCCGAGACCTCAAGTCCCGTCGCCCCGAAGCGGCGGTACGTCATGGCCGCGACGGTGCGCACGGTCGCGGGCGCCTTCGAGGGCACGCCGTTGCCGTTCTCGTACGAGCTTTGCCACAGCCGCCGTGCAGCGAGCTTGGCGCCGGCGAGAATGGCGAGTGCCCCGATGGCGCTCCCTGCCAGCAGCGCCCGACGTGTGAGTTCTGCCGTCATATTCTTCCCCGGCGCCGGTGCTAGCGGCCGCGCCGGAACAGGCGCCGCAGCAGGCCCCCGCCCCGGGTACCGAGGGCGCGCCGGACGTAGCTTTTCACGCGGCTGCGGGTGGCGACGGAGGCGATCGCGCGGCTGTCGCGCACGGGAACCTCGATCAGAACTACCCCGGGCCTGCGGCCGGCCTGCGCCAGGGCGGCAAGATTGCCGGCCTCGCAGGAGAGGTATTCCGCGCCGACCGCCGCGGCCAGCGCCTGGAAATCAACCGCCGGCAGCGTCACGCCGTGGTCGCGGCCGGTATCGTGAAGCTGCTGCATGCGGATCTGGTTGAGGTAGCCGTCATTGAAGACGATGGCGGTGAGATCGATCTTCTCGCGCACCGCGGTCGCAAGCTCAAGGCCGCTCATCTGCATGCCGCCATCTCCGAGCAGCGCCACCACCGGGCGGTCCGGGGCGGCCAGGCGTGCGGCCAGCGCCGAGGGCAGGCAAAAGCCCATCGACTGCAGGTCCGTCGGCATGAAGAGTCCGAACGGCTCGCGCACCTCGTAGTAGCGCCGTGCCATCACCTGGTGCAGGCCGCTGTCGGTGACCAGCAGGCAATCTTCCGGCAGCTGCGCGCGCAGGGTGGCAAAGAATTCCTGCGCCGCCACCCCTGCGATGAGCGGCTCGGGCATGCGGGCCACGGCACGGATGCGCTCGCGCCAGCTCGCCACGGACTGCCGGGTCCACGCAGTCGGCTGCGCGCCGAGCGCTTCGGGCAGGGCGAAGAAATCCTCCGCGCGCATCACCGTGGTCAGTGATGCCTGGTACACGGCATTGAGGCTCGCCGCACTGGCATCCACGTGCACCAGGTGTTCGCGGGGCAGCTTCAGCTCGAACCCGCCGGTGCCGTTGTAGGCCAGGCGCGTGCCGACGGCGATCACCAGGTCCGCCTCCCCGACCAGGGCGTTCAGCTGCCCGGTCCCGTCCCGCAGGCTATCGTACGGCAGGGACCAGGGCGACTGCTCGGACACGATGCCGCGCCCGGAGGCACTACTGAACACCGGAGTCCCGGTGCGCTCGACGTAGTCGCGGATCTTTGCGGCGCTGCGCGCACAGCCCTGGCCGACCATGAGCACGGGCTTGCGCGCGGTGAGGATGCGCGCCCACACCGCCGCGCCGCCGGTGGCAGCGGCAGGGGCGGGGCGCGCGCCGGCGCTGTCTGCGGAGGCGCCGAGCTGCACGATGACAGGTCCCGGCTCCCCGTCGCGTGCGGTCTCGAAGGCCTCGCACACGGTGTCCCCCAGGCGCGCCGGATCGCTGACGGCGAACATCGCCTTGGTCATGGCGCGGGCGATGGCGTTCTGATCCAGCGCCTGGTGGCGGTGCCGCGCATGCGGTTCATTGGGAGCGGCGGCCACGATGTGCAGCAGCGGCGCTGAGTCCTGCCATGCCTCCGCAATCCCCGGCAGCGCGAAGGCGAAGCCCGGGCCCGGGATCGTGAGCAGGATGCCCGGCCGACCGTCGATGCGCCCGTAGCTGCCGGCCATGAAGGCGGCGGCCAGTTCGTGCGTGGGGACGATGAGGCGCGGATCAGCCCCGCGCAGGCGCTGGAACAGCGTGTGGTTCGGTCCGCCGGGGAGCCCGAAGGCAGCCGCCGCGTTGCAGCGCTGGAGTGCCGCGCGGATGGCCTCGGCCGCGGCGCTGCCGGCAAAGTCGCTCATGACTTGAGTCCCGTGACCCGCAGCACCCGCCCGGCGGCGGCGCGCGGCAACCGCCCCGCCTGCTCGAGCACCGCCGCGGCGCGCGCCCAGCGCGAGGGCGGGGCGGTGAGTACGTGCGCACAGGTGAGCTCACCGCCGAGCTGCGACTTGAAGTGCGTGACCGAGTTCAGGGCCGCATCGGTGAGGTCGTTCGCCTGGTAGCCGAGCTGCGCCAGGGACTCGAACCCGCGCCAGCGCAGGAACGCGGTCGCCCCCAGGCGTGAGTATTCCGGGTCCATCCCGGCACAGGCGGTATGGCTGACGCTGTTGGTTCCCAGCAGCACCAGCTGGGAGGCGATCGCGGTGCCATCGGGCAGGCGCGCGTGCTGCAGCCGGGCGAGGCCTGCCGCGTGGATGCGCTCGAAGAAGCCGCGGAAGGCGTCCTCGGGCAGGTAGGTCGGCACCGCGCGGCGGCCCAGGGTGAGGGAGTGCAGGCGGAAGAAGGCCGCAAAGTCGGTATCGTCGGTGAAGCTCAGGCGGTCGGTCTCGGTGCAGCGCTTGATCAGCCGCCGCAGGTTCCCGTCCACGCGCTGCCACTGCGCGCGCAGGTCCGTCACCGGCACCACGTAGGTGTAGCTCGGGGTGGCCTGCCAGCCGCGCGCCAGGTAGGCGCGCACGTCGGCCACGGTGCCGCGGCTCTTGAGGATCACGCGGTCGTACCCTTGCGACTCGACGGCTGCGGCAAGCGCTCCGTGGACCTCGAGGTTCCTGGAGGTGTGCTGCGAGGGATAGGCGCCCTCGTAGGCGGCCAGGATCGCGCCGTGGTAGTACAAAAGCAGCCGCGGTCCGGCGCGCGCGCCGTGCAGCGCATCGCGGGTCTCGTAGAGCGCGATCCCGCCGGCGAGCGCCCCCGCGCGCCGCGCGGCCACGATGCGGAAAACTGCCGAGGTCACCGCCGCCAGCGCGCCAAGGTACTCCGACTGCGCATACACGCAGCCATCCGGAGAGCGGCCCACGAATGCGTCCCACTCGGCGAATTCCTCCGGGCGCAAGATGCCGACGGACAGTGCGCTCACGGGTCCGCCGGCGCTCCGCGCACGGCGCGCCGCAGCAGCTTGCGCGAGACCTCGTACCAGTCGGCGATCGCCGGCAGCGGATCGGAGAGGCTGAACGCCGGCTGCTGCGCCCCGGCCCAGGACCTGAGCCAGGCGCCCGGGGAGATCTGCCCGCGGCGCCAGGCATAGCGCACCGCCGCCAGGTCCAGGTACGGGGAGACCAGGCGCACCCCGGTGCGGTAGCCGGCGGGTTCCGCGACCGCGAGCCCCAAGGCATCGCGGTAGGACATGGTGCACACGTCCACTCCGCAGCGACCGGCGAACTCGACGTAGATCCACACCCGGGCGTTCACCTCCAGGATCTTGAACATTCCGTCGCGCTCGTCACGCTTGAACTCGCCGCTGAAGATCCCGCGGTAGCCGACCGCTGCCAGGATGGTGCGCAGCGATTGCACGGCCTCACCGACCTCGCTCAAGGGCACGCTGACCATGTGGGTGCTGTCACCGAAGTCCGGCGGATACATGCGCAGGCGCCGCCGCGCGAACAGTGCACGCACCGTGCCGCCCGCATCGACGAAGCCATCGATCAGGTAGTGGTTCGAGCCGGGTCCTGTTACGTATTCCTGTACCACCACGCGGTGGCCATCGCCATGCAGCTTCGCCAGCTGCGTGCGCGCATCGGCCAGGTCGCGCACCCGGCAGGCCTTGACCCCGTAGCTGGACATGAAGCTCGCCGAGTCGACCGGCTTCAGGAACAGGTGCGTGAACGGCAGGTCCGCGAAGCGCTCCAGCTGCTGCGGGTCGTCCACAACCAGGGTGACCGGACGCGGCACGTCGAGCGCATCCAGGAGCGCTGCGAACCGGTCCTTGCGTGCCAGGGCCGCCACCGCCTGCGTGGTGGGCGTGCTGCTCGGGAAACGGCGCGCGAGCGCCGGCGGCAGCTCCGCGATCGCCGCCAGCACCGCATCGCTGCAGGGGATCAGGGCGGCGCGCTCCAGCGCGCAGGCATCGAGCACCTGCGCCAGGGAGGCGGTCGAGAGCGTGTGACCGGTGCCAGGAAGCCTGCGCGCCCAGCGTGAGCGGGATTCGTGCGAGGGCAGCACTGGGAGCGAGAAGCTCGGGATGCCCGCGCGGCGCAGCAGCCGCAGGGCTCCCAGGGCACCCAGGCCCGAGCCCACCACCACCGCCGGTGTCACCACCGTTTTCCGCGCCACTGCCAGGACTGCATGATCAAGACCTAAGCTGCCGTTCAGCGGCAGACTCTAACAACCTTAGGGAAGCGCCGGTGGCCCAACCACCTTGCGCCGGCGAGGTTACGTCCGTTGCAAGCTGCGGAAATCGCTTGCGGATCAATAGCCCCGCTCAGGCTCCACGACCGCCAGCATCGGTTCCCCGGCCACATAACGCCTGAGGTTTTCCCGTAACAGCAGCGCGCGCTGGCTGTCGGCCAGCGGCGTGGCAGCCGAGATGTGCGGCGTGATGATCACGTTTGGCAGATGCCACAACGGGCTCGTCGCCGGCAGCGGCTCCGGGTCGATGACATCGAGCCCGGCGCCGGCGATGCGGCCGCTGGTGAGGGCTGCCGTAAGGTCTGCAGTGACTGCGCTGCGGCCGCGGCCGACGTTGAGGAAGAACGCGCCGGGCTTCATGGAGGCAAAGAAGGCGGCATTGAAGATCCCGGTGGTCTGCGCGGTCAGGGGTGCGCAGTTGACCACGAAGTCCGCTTCCCCGGAGAGCTTGAGCAGCTCATCGGGCAGCCCGACGTAGCTGACGTAATCCGGGCCGCTCCTGCCGCTGGCGCGCGTGGCGATCACCTTCATGCCGAAGGCATGCGCACGCCTGGCCACCTCGGTACCGATGCCCCCCAGTCCGACCACCAGCACGGTCTTGCCGGACAGGTCGGCCAGCGCGGGGGCCTCGTCCGCCCAGTGACCCTGCTCCTGTTGCTTCAGGTAGTAATCGAGGTGGCGGCTCAGGACCAGCATCATCGCCATGACATGCTCGGCCATGCTCGGGCCGGCCGCACTTTGCATGTTGGTGAGCAGCGGGTTGCGCTCGCGCAGCTTCGGCTCGTGCACGCACCCCTCGACACCGGCTCCCAGCCACTGGATCCACTGCAGGTGGGTGGCGCGCGTGAGCACCTCCGCCGAGCACACCCCGATGGTGGCATCGGCGGCGGCAACCTGCGCAGGCGTGGCCGCGTCCAGCTCGACCAGCTTCACCCCCGGGGCGGCGGCGGCCAGGTCTGCCATCTGTGCGTGCAGTCGCGGGGTGACGAGGATCAGCTTCGGTGCTCGCCAGCCGGCACGCGCGCGCACCGGCTCCGCCGCAGCCCGCACCCCTAAGGATTCGGCGACCGAGGGAGTGGCGTTGCCGGTATCCTCCGCCTGCGCACCCCATGCGAACCACGCGGCGCTCAGGAAAAACACAACCCGGGCGAGCCGGAGGAAGTTCATTCTCATGGTCCGTCTTTCAAAGGCAGCGGGGCACTCGGGCCGGCATCGGCGCCCAAGTCTGCCAGATCGGCAGGCCGCCGGTCAGGCCATGCCGCCGCTGACCGAGATCACCTGCGCGGTGACGTAGGAGGCATCCTCGGAGCTCAGGAACGAGACCACGCCGGCGACTTCCTCGGGCAGTCCCATGCGGTTCATGGGCACGAGGCGCTCGATGGCCGCAGCATCGAACACTCCTGCGGTCATCGGCGTGCCGATGATGCCCGGGGCGATGCTGTTGACCGTAATGCCGCGCGTGGCCACCTCCAGGGCGAGCGCCTTGGTGGCCGAGATCAGCGCCCCCTTGGCGGCCGCATAGTTGACCTGGCCGCGGTTGCCGATGAGGGCGGCGATCGAGGAGACATTCACGATGCGCCCCCAGCGGGTGCGGATCATCGGCAGCAGCACCGGCTGGGTCGCATTGAAGAAGCCATGGACCGACACCTCGATTACGCGGTGCCATTGCTCAGCGCGCATGCCCGGCAGCACCGCATCATCGTGCAGCCCGGCATTGTTCACCAGGATCTGGATGGGCCCGGCCTCGAGCAGTCCCTCGATGCCAGTCCGCGTGGCATCCGCATCGGTGATGTCGAAGCTGACCGCCCCGGCAACCCCGCCGGCGGCACGGATCTCCGCCACCACGGCCTCGGCGGTGGCAAGGTTACGGTGGGCGTGCACGTACACGTGGTGGCCGTCGCGCGCCAGGCGCCGGCACAGGGCCGCCCCGATGCCGCCGCTGCCGCCGGTCACGAGTGCGTACTTGCGGGCGCTCATGAGGCGGTTGCGGAAATGCCGAAGCTCGGGTCGATGACGATGCTCGCACGGCCCTCGAGCACGGCCAGCTCCGCGCTCGTCACCCTGAACTCGTACAGCACGGTGCGTGCGTTGCCGGCCAGGCGCGTGGCGCAGGCGATCAGATCGTCCGCAAGGTCATCCAGGCGCTCGACATGCAGCGTCACGCTGCGCACGCTGGCAAGATAACCCACCGCCGCGCCGACGCTCTCGCGCACCTCGTAGGACATCGCGCTGGCGAGCGGGGCGCTCGCGCCCACCAGGGCGCCGTGCACCGCCATCGCCTGGGCGGCGTACTCGATGCCGCACACCACACCCAGACGCCCGTGGGCGCGCAGCGGGTTCTCGCGCGTGCGATGGCTGGTGCTGCGGCAGCGGATCTGGGTGGCATCCCAGGCGAGCACCTCATCCAGCAGGCACATGCGTCCTTTGTGCGGGATGTGCTGCTCGATCCAGTGGCGGTCTAGGCCCATGTTTGCATCTCGACCGACAGGGTGCGGGGGGTGCGGTAGTCCAGCGTCACGGTACCGGAACGCCGCTGCGCCAGTGCTGCCAGGAGGGGCAGGCTACGCGCGGCCGGGATCGCGCGGCGCAGCGCCTCGAGTCTCGCATCGGCCAGCTCATCGGCGCAGGCATCACTCAAGCGTACCTCCAGACGGGCGAGTGCTGCCTGATTTCGCGCCGGGGCGAGCACGAGTGCCACGGCAAAGGCATCCGGGATGGGCCGCGTGCTGTGCAGGGGCTCGGGGTACGGCGCGTCGTACGCCACCAGCAGCACCGCGCGCTGCTCGATGTGCATCTGCGTGAGCGCCTCGAGGAGTCCGGCGCCGAAACTCGCATCGTAGGCGCACAGCGCGTTGGATGCAGGCGTGGCCCCGGTGGCGATGCCCCAGTAGCCGGAAGGGGCGTTGTGCACGGAGTTGTGGAAGCGGGTGGGCGAGAGCTGCCGCTCGCCGGCGGCGAGTGCGATGCAGATCTCGTGCAGGTTCTGGCCGTCACCGCCGGAGGAGGTGAAGATCGCCGGCAGCGCGGCTGCGTCCCGGCCGGCCCCGAGCGCGGCCTCAAGTCCTGCCGTGATCGCAATCCTCACCGGCACCCCGGTGCGCCGGCGCTCGGCGCCCGGCAGGCAGGTGAGCGCGGGGATCACCGTGCGCGCCCCCGACCACGGACTGTCCCCGGCGAGCACGGGCGCATCCGCCTGCCAGCTGGCGATGCCCGGCCCCAGAAGTCCCACCCCCTCGATGAAGCCGGCCAGTGCCGTCATGCGCTCACCCACGGGCGAACACGAGGCTGCAGTTGGAGCCACCGAAGCCGAAGGAGTTGCTCATGACACATTGCAGGGCGGCGGCGCGGTTCTGCAGCACGTAGTTGACCTCGAGGGCCGGGTCCAGCTGCGTGGTGTTGACGCCCGCCGGCATCAGGCCCTCGCGCAGGGCCAGAAGGCAGATCACCGCTTCCAGCGCGCCGGCGGCCCCCAGGGTGTGCCCGGTGGCACCCTTGGTGGAACTGCCCGGCACATCCCCGAGCACCGCATGAACCGCCCGCGCCTCGGCTTCATCGTTGCTGGGTGTGCCGGTGCCATGCAAATTGATGTAGTCGATCCGGCCAGGATCCAGCCCGGCGGCCTTGAGTGCGCGCTGCATGGCCTCGCGCGCCCCGCGCCCTTCGGGGTGGGGGGCGGACATGTGGTGCGCATCGCTGCTCTCGCCGCTGCCCAGCAGCAACAGTGCCTGCGATGCCGGGGACGCTTCTGCGCGTTCCAGCAGGGCAAACGCCGCCGCCTCCCCGATCGACAGGCCGTCGCGCGCCACATCGAACGGGCGCACGGGTTTGACGGACACCAGCTGCAGCGAGTTGAACCCGTGCAGCGTTGTCAGGCACAGCGAGTCCACCCCGCCCACGACCGCAGCATCGATGAGGCCGGCGGCGATGGCCCGCTGCGCGCTGGCGAAGACCTTGGCGCTCGAGGAGCAGGCCGAGGAGATGACGGCCGCCGGGCCTTCGATCCCAAGCGCCCGCAGGGTAAAGGCGGCGACCGAGTAGGTGCTGTGGGCGCCGGCGTAGTGAAACCAGGAGGGCAGGGCGCCGCTGTGCGCATCGCGCGCCGCAAATGCCTGCTCGGTCTCGAGGATCCCGGAGGTGCTGGTGCCGAGGAATACACCGACACGCGCAGGCCCGAGACGTGCGAGGCAGTCGCCGACGCGAGCGGCAAAGCCATCCTGCTGCAGACCCATGTAGGCCAGGCGATTGTTGCGGCAGTCGAAGTCCGCGAGCTCCCGCGGCAGCTGCACGGCATCCACACCGGGCACCTCGCCGACGTAAGTATCGAGGCCGTAAGGGACGCTCGGGCAGGGTGCAAGTCCGGTGCGCTGTGCGCGCAGCGTCGCAAGCATCGCCTGCGTCCCGCGGCCGATGCAGCTGGTCGCGGTAAAGGCGCTGACCTTGAGCGTCACCGCGCCTCGGCCACGAGCAGCGTGTTGGTGAAGGGCGTGCCCTCGCTCATCGGCACCGCCGTGCTGGAGAACCCGATTCGTTCCAGCAGCCCCTGCCACTCGTGCAACGGGCGGCAATGCAGGGTGAGCCACCGGCCGCGGCGGCACAGGGTGACGAGGCGGTCGGTGATCTGGCTGAGTTTGAAGCCGAAGCCCCCCGCGGTGTCCCCGACGCGCAGCAGCAGCAGTCCGCCTGCGGGCAGGCAGGCGCGCACGCGTTCCAGGACCTGTTCCTGCGCCGCGCGGTCGAGGTAGTGCAGCACGTCCAGTATCACCACCGCATCGACCGCCGGGAACGGCACCGCAGTGATGTTGCCCTGCACGATGTTCAGCTGCACATCGGCACGATCCGCGAAGGCCGCCCGTGCGCGGTGCACCTCGCTCGGGCTGAGCTCGATGCCGGTGTAGGCACTGAGCGTCGGGGGCTCCGGCCAGGCGGCCGGCCAGGCGCCGGCGCGGCCGTAACAGGCACGGGCGGCGAGCAGCCAGGAGGCGAGCAGGCCCTGCCCGCAGCCTAAGTCCAGCAGGCGCGCGCGCCCCGAGAGCAGCCCGCGCGCGAGGAGGTTGCGGAAGCTCGGGTCCCCGCGCAGCTTGCCGCGCGCGAAATGCCAGGAGAAGCGACTGGCACGACGGTAGCCGACCGTGGCGAGGTCGAGCATCTCGGCAGTTTCGGCCGGCAGGCTCACGCGGCGGCGGCGAAGGCGGTACGCAAAGTCACCGGCTGCAGGGAGGCCGCCGCGGCCTGCCGCAGCAGCCCCGGCAGGACTTCCAGGATGACGGGCGCACCTGTGGCGGTGCGCGCGGCGTGGCCGTCGTGCAGCAGCACGATGTCCCCGGCGCGCATGCCACGGGTGAGTTTGCCGAGCACCGCTTCGGGGTTACGGTTGACAGTGTCGAAGCCGCGGCGTGTCCAGCTGACCAGGCGCAGGCGCGCCTTCACCAGCACAGGCTCGAGGAGGGGATTGCGCAGGCCGGCAGGCGCGCGGAAGAACTGGGCGACCTCACCGGTGATGCGGGCGATGGTCTCCTGGGTGCGCTGGATCTCGGCACTCATGCCCTTGGGTCCCAGCAGCGAGAAGGTCAGCGGGTGATGGAAGGTGTGATTCTCGAGCCCGTGCCCGCGGTGCACGATCTCGCGTGCCAACTCCGGATACTGCTCGACCCTCTGACCCACGCAGAAGAAGGTGGCCTTCGCCTGATGGGCATCGAGCATCGCGAGCACCTGCGGGGTAACCGAAGGCTCCGGGCCATCGTCGATGGTAATGGCCAGCATGCCCGGCGCGCTCGGGTCGGCAGGCGCGGGCAGGTGCGTGAAGTTAGGTCCCAGCAGCTGGCTGCGCGGCCACAGCCCGGCGGCGGTCAGGGCCAGGTGATCGGCTACCACAGCTCCCAGCACCCAGGGCCACGCCCGCGGGCGCAGCACCAGGGCGGCAACCGCCGCCGCGTGCAGCGCCACCGAGGCGCTGATTGCGGGCGCGGGTCGCCAGCGCGGTATCAGCGCAGGCTTACTCATGGCCTTTGAAGCGGGCATCCAGAAAATTCTCCCAGAGTCGGTGCCATGTCAGCCAGTCGTGGCCCCCCGGAACGGTGTCGACTTCCTCCGGCGGCAGCGCCTCGGCCAGTACACGGTGCCGGCCGGCGAAGCGGTCTTCACGCCCCAGGCCCAGATGGATGGGCAGGTTGGCCGGCCGCGAGCGGATGAAGCGCCAGATGCGCCGCTCATCATCATCGGCCGCCACGGGGGTGGCTTCCCAGGCAGCAAGTCCTGCACGGGCCACCTCGCTCACGACTATATGGCTGCCCAGGTAGGGCGCCAGCAGGCACAGGCCCGAAAGAGCGCCGGGGTTCACCTGCGCGGCACCCAGTGCAAGGTAGCCCCCGAGCGAGATACCGCCCAGCCAGGTCCGCTCCCCGGGAGCCGCCGGCCCGATCAGGTCCCAGACCTGGTCGGTGAGGGACTCGTCCGTGACGTGCTGCGCCTCAAGCGCCGCGAACGTCAGATCGACGGGCAGCCCGCGCGTGCGCACGGCGCGGGCAAAACCCGCCTCGACAAAATCCTCGGCCGCGGCGAACGCGGGAGTCAGCATCACGATCCGCACCGGGGCGGCGCGGTCCTTGCAGGCACGATCGATGACGATGCTCAAGGGCCCCCGGGAGCGACCGCATCTGCGGACGCCCTGGGCACCCCAGAGAGGACCGCGGAGAACAGCAGCGCCAAGAGCGCCCCCGGGGCCACGGTTTCGCCCAGGTCTGCGAGCACCTGGACGCGCGAGCAGGCCAGCACGCCGAAGGCGAGCACGGTGGCAAGGTTCGCAACCAGCAGCGAGGCCAGGGTGAGCGTCTGCGAGCCATCCCGGGGGTCTGCCCGGAGGCGATCGAAGAACAGCGCGTAGTTGGAGCCGACCGCGACGATGAGCAGCATGCCGACGATGTGCAGGATCCCCAGCGAGGAACCCGAGCCTGCCAGCAGGGCGGCAACTGACATCACGGCAAGCCCGAGGGGGGCAAGTACGCGTGCGATGCGCCCAGGCGAGCGCAGGGCGACAAGCAGCAGCGCGAGGATGACCATGAAGCCTGCGAGCGCCAGCTCGACCGCCTGGCGCAGGTAACCCCCGTAGAGGCGGTCTGCCTCACCTTTGAGATCCAGGAGCGTCGCCCCTTCCGGACCTGCGGCCACGACGCCACGGATGCGCTTCACCGCAGCATCGTCAAGGTCACCCGAGCCGAGCGCGGCGACGGGCAGCAGCGCGGACCATCCGCTGCCGTTCTTCACCAGCAGTGCATCGATCGCCGCGGCGAACGAGGTGCCGTCCAGATCCGCGCGCGTCAGCGGTGCTGCCGTGCGCGCCGTTTCGACGTCCGCAAGGAAGGGCTCCAGGACCTTGCCATCCATCGGCAGCCCCTCGAGGGCACGCGCGAGGTTTGCCGCGAGCGCCGTGGGTTCGGGGAGTGCCAACTGGCGCACGCGCTGCACAGCCAGCCCCGGCAGATAGCGCGTCGGGGTCTCGAAGCCCCCGATCACGGAAGCCTCGGCCAGCGGTGCGAGCCTTTGACCCAGGGCCTGGGCGGCAGCCAGTACCGCTTCGCGGTTGGGCGCAGTGACCACCACCATGTAGCGCACATCCGCAGCCCCAAGTTCCGCACGCAGGCGCTCATCAAGATCCTGCTGGCTGGTCGGGACAGGGCTCAGGGCGGTGAGCTCGTGGCTGAAGAGCGCGCCGCGATGCAGGTACAAGGTGATCGCGGCGGCCCCGAGCACCACCCACAGGACTGGCCGCAACCGGTGCAGGTGCTGGATGAGACGCGCGACCTGAGTCCCTGCAGGACGCAGGTCGCGGATCGCAAGCGTCTCCGGTAGCCACGCGGGCAGCACGTAGCGCGTGACGAGCGCGGCGGCGGTGAGTCCTGCGATCGAGTACAGGCCCAGCTGCGCCAGGCCCTGGAAACTGGACGGGACCAACGCTGCGAAGCCGGCGATGGAGGTCAGAACGCCCAGGCGCAGGGTTGGCCAGAGCGTGCGCCGCCAGTCAGCCGAGCGCTGCACGAAGAGATAGATCGAATAGTCGACCGACTCGCCGATGAGGGTGACCCCGAACCCGAGCGTGATTCCATGGACGGCACCGAAGCCCAAGGCCACCGCAGCCACGCCGGCAAGCGCACCCGAGGCCACCGGGACCATCCCCAGCACCAGGGCAGGCACGGAGCGGTAGACGCTGAGCAGCAGCACGGCGATCAAGAGCGCGCTGATGGCCGACAGCTTCAGTGCCTCGCCCTTGATCAGATCGCGCGCCTCTACCGCGAACACCGGCGAGCCGCTCAGGAGCAGGCGCACACCTGGCTGATCCTGCGGAAGCTCCTGCAGCGCACGTGTGAAGGCGCCACGGACCGCGTTGCAGGCGCGTTGCTGCGCATCGGTGTCGGAGCCGGCGGCGCGCGTCTGCAGCACCAGCAGCGCGCGCGAGCCGTCCGCAGAACTCCATATGCCCTCTGCGCTGTGCGGAGCGCGCGCGCTGCCTGCGACATCCAGGATGTTCAGCAGCTCACCGGTCGGGTCGCGCGGGAACAGCGGCTTGACCAGCGGTCCTTCCGGGGAGGCGAGCGAGTCGATGGAGGCTGCGATGGCCTCGTGCAGACCGGCCGCCGAGAAGCGCTGCGCGGTGACCGCGTCGCTGAGCACGTAGCGATGAGCGAACAGGAAGCGGCGGTCGTGCTCCAGGCCTGCCGCATCCCCGTTCTGCACCATGGCGAACCCGGACTGACGGCGCAGCGCCTGGCTCATCTTCATCGAAACCTGCGCGCGTGCCGCCGGACTGCCGCCCTCGATGGCCGCGATGATCAGCCGCGCGGCCGGTCCCTCGCGCAGCTGCTCGACCAGGAGCTGCTGGGTGGCCGTCGGCGAACGCGGCAGGAAGGCCGAGAGGTCGGTCGTGTAGTGGGTGCGGGTGGCGATGACTGCGGCCAGGATGGCGAGCAGCAGCCAGACCAGGGTCCCCGCCATGCCGGGGCGATTCATTGCGGCAGTTCGGGACCGATGCTCAACAGCGAGCGGTCCCCATCGCTCTCAAGAATCTCGACACTGCGGATGGCAGCGCCCTCGCCCTGCATGCGGATCAGCTTGACGGTCCTGGCGATCGCGGCATCGCGCGGCGTGAGCGTCAGCTGCCACCGGGCGACCTCGCCGGTGAAGTCGACCGTGAAGTAGCGCTCAAGGGCTGCGGTGTCGCCGGCGAGCGTGGCCCGCACGCTCTCGACGAAGGGCAGCACCTGCGGGGCGTCCTTGAGTGCGACGGTATAGGTGCGATGACCGCGCTGCGCGGTGAGCATGCCGTGATCGAGTACCAGAGCTTCCGCTTTCGGTTCAGTGGTGCGCTTTTCCAGCCGGTCCGGGGCCAGGTAGGTCAGTTCGCCCGAAGACCTGAGCGGCTGCTTGAGCATCGCAAGTTCGTGGACCTCGGTGAAGGTGACGCGCCCGTGGGTGCGCGCGGCGAAGAGCGCCATGACCTCGGGGAAGGCGGACGGACCGCTCGCCACCGGGGCAGTGTCCGCAGCCGTGGCGCTCGCTCCGGCCAGCATCATGCCGATGCCAAGGAGAAGTGCGCGCGCGCTCATGGCGCCCCGGCACTGTCAGCTGACCGTGTGTCCTGCCAGAAATCAAAGAAGTTGAACCAGTTGTAGGGGTCCGAGCGGCAGTACTGTTCCAGCAGGGCCGCGTAGCGCTCGATGGCGGCGCGCACGGCAGCCTCGCGGCCGCGGGGTGCGGGTCTGGAGAAGTCTGCGATCTCGCGGAAGACTGCGTGGTAGCGGTTGCCGCCGCGGTACAGGGCCGACATGAATATCACCGGCCGCCGCAGCGCTGCCGCCACGCGCATCGGTCCCAAGGGAAACAGGGTCGGGGTGCCGAGGAAGTTCACCAACTGCGCCGGGGACTCACCGATGGTGCGATCCGCCAGCATCCCTACGAACTTGCCCTCATCCAGGCACGCATGGATCTTGAGCATCGAGTCGACGTGGCCGAGCCCGATGACCTCCGGCGCGTCCTTGCTGCCCGCGGACCTGAACAAGGCCGCCATGCGCCCCGCCTGGTGATCGTGCATGGCCATGGCGACCCGCAGCCCGGAGTTCTGCCTGCCCACCGCGCTGAGCATCTCGAAGCTGCCCAGGTGTGCGCCCAGCAGAAATGCCCCGGCGCCGCTTGCCATGGTCTCGCGCATGAGATCCTCGCCCTCGCTGGTGAGTGCGAACAGGTCGTAGCGCCCGTGGATGAGGTAAAACCGGTCCAGGAGGGACATGCCGAAGGCATGCACCTGGCGATAGATGTCCGCGAGACCAGGCTCGCGCCCCAGCGCACGCCGCAGGTACTGCCGTGCACTGCGGCGGACCCCCGCGGCGAGGGCCACGAAGTAGACCGCCACGATCGGCATTCCGAGGCTTGCGATCCGCCGGCCAAGCCGGGTTGCGACGAAGGTTCCGAACTTCAGTGCGGCCGGGGAACCGCGCTCGGGTATCTCGGCCCAGGGCGCCGCGCGCGCCGTGGGGGAGGGGTCGGGGGACTTAGCCAGCACGGTCATGCGCCCAGGCCGCCGGCGTGGGCAGCAGCGTGCCGGAGGCCACTGGGGTTCCGGCGCTGAGGATGCTGAAGTGCAGCGAGCCGTTGGCCAGTGTCTCGTATTCGATCTGCAGGGGCTCTCCCGGGCGCACCGGCTTTAAGAATTTCGCGCTCGCGATGCGCCACTGCATCGCTGCAGGGAACTGCTTGGCCTCGAGCACGCGCAGCATCTCATCCAGCAGCAGCACGCCCGGCAGGATCGGCGTGCCCGGGAAGTGTCCGGCAAAGGCCGGGTGTTCCGCGGGGATCGTGACCGTCGCCGTGATGCGCATGGCGATCCCCTAGGCGACCGAGGATTTCAGGTGCGCGGCTGCCAGGGCCATGAGCGCCTCCTGGGGAAGCTTGCCGGTGCTGTTGCGTGGCAGGCGCGCCACGAACAGCAGCGGGCGTGGCAGGAATACCGGGTCAATGCGCTCGCGCAGTGCCTCGCCCAGCCGCGCCGCATCCATCTGCGGGGCCACCACGCAGGCGGCCACGCGCGCGACGCCGGTCTGCGAGCCACGGCCATCGTCGAGATGGAAGAACGCACCGTCCAGCACCCCGGCTATGCAATTGAGCTGATGGTTGAGATAGGCAAGCGAACTGCGCTTGCCGGCGATGTTGACCAGGTCCGCCTGCCGGCCGTGCAGCAGGAAGCGGTCGCCACCCACGAGCTCCAGTACGTCGCACATGCGCGTCGGCTGCTCGATGTGTCCGCCCTCGGCCCAGGTGTCCGCATCGCGGGGCGTGAGCGTGACGCCGGGCCACAGCTGCCATTCGGCACAGGCTGTCGGGCGGCGCGTGGCGATCTGCCCGGTCTCGGTCGAGCCGTAAACCTCGAGCACGCGGGTATCGAAGCGCTGCTCGACCTCCAGCGCCAGCTGCTGCGCGAGCGGCGCGGTCGCCGAAACGACCAGATCGAGCGGCGGCAAGAGGGTGCCGAGGCTCACCAGCGCGCGCAGATGCACCGGTGTCGAGATCAGCGCCCGGGGCCGGGGCACGGCCGCGAGCGCGGTTGCGATGTCGGCCGGATAGAAAGGCCGTTCGGCGCACAGTGCATGGCCTGTAACCAGGCCCATGAGCACGCTCGACTCCAGCCCGTACATGTGTTGCGGCGGCACGGTGGCCATGATCGACCAAGTATCCCCGGCGAGTCCCAGCCGCCGCGCTGCCTCGTGCACGCAGGCCGCGAGCGGGCCGAAGCTTTTGCGGTATGGAACCGGGGCACCGGTGGAGCCAGAGGTGAACACGTAGGCGACCAGCTGCGCGGCATCGATCTGCGGCACCTCGAAGGGGAGCACGCGAGCGGGCGCGCGCTCGGTCGGGTACCTGATGCGCGGCAGATCGATGGCACAGTCGTGCTCGTCGGTCAGGCACGCCGCATCCTGGGCAAAGGCCTTCAGCTGACTGATCACCTCGCGCGTATGCGTCGAGGGCAGGAGGCTCACCCGGCCGGAGGTGATGCAGGCGGCAAGTCCCACGCTGAAGCGGTAGCGATCGGCGCAGGCGTTGAGTACGTGGCGACTGTTCCCCAGGAGCGGCTCCAGGGCTGCAACGTCTGCTAAGAACTGGGCGGCGGAAATACCAGTCCCGCCGCGGTACGCGACAGTCGCATCCGCAGAGCCGTGCCCCAGCAGCGGCAGGGTGGCCAGCGGGGGACTACCTGGTCCTGTGCGCGGCGATGTAGCCACACAAGTGACGCAGTGAGGCAAAGATGCTTTGGTTTTCCTGGCTGTCGGCACGCAGCTGCACGCCATAGCGCTTGGACACCACGAGCGCGATCTCGAGGATGTCGATCGAGTCCAGTCCCAGGCCCTCCCCGTATAGCGGAGCATCGGCGTCGATTTCGGCGGCCGCGACCTCCAGGTTCAGTGCAGCCACGATCAGTCCTGCAACCTCGCCGGTGAGGTCGGAATCGCCGGCAGCATGCGGCTGGCGCAACGGGGAGATGTTCTCAGACATGTAATCGCGGACTTATGGGTAAGGGTTAAATACTATACGAGCACCGTGTGCCGACGAACCAACTCAGGCTGAGATGGCGGGTGCGACGGCCCATCCCCGACGGCGCGTACTGTATACGAAATTATTGTTTAATATCAGGACCGTAGTCGCACTTTGGAGAGCGGCGGGCCGCCCGGGAGGTGACCCCTGCGGTTGCGTTGCGCAAACCGGATTCGGTCTAGTTCCGGGGAGCGCTCGCGATAAGATACGGTGGCAGATATGGCACGGCTAACGGAGCGTACACAGATGTCGGTGAGGTCCACGATCACGTCGCAGTTCCAGCAGGTAGCCGTCGAGCAGGAGAGGGCGCTGTCTCCGCTGTCGGACGAGCTTAAGCTTGTGCAATCCGGGCTGGACTCCCTGAGCTTCGCCATCATTGTTGCGCGCCTGGAGGACTCCCTCGGCGTCGACCCCTTCAATGCCCCCGAGACAGTGGAGTTCCCGGTGACCTTCGGTGATTTCGTAAGGCTGTACGAAAATTTTGCGAAATGAAGGCGCCTCGCTCTGGGAGTGCCTTTCCGCCGCCGGGATCCCGACCGGCCACCTGAGCGGCGCCCACCGGCAGCTCGCGCTGCGCGATCTTGCCGCAGGCTCGAGCCTCGGCGGGCAGCTCGAGACACTGCGCGGCCGCACCGTCCTGATCGCCGCCAGGGACCAGCTCACCGCCGCGCTGGCACTGATTGAACTCGATGGCCTCGCACGGCGGATGATCCTGTGCACCCCGGACCTGCCCCCGGAGCATTTGCCGGGAATCATCGCCACCGCAGGCGCGGATGCCTGTGTGGTGGACGCTGCGACGCCGGCTCCGGCGACGGCCGGGATGCAGGTCGTCACCGCGACCGCAGCCCTGGTCCCTCTGGACGGGCAACGCCATACGTCGGTTGCTACCGAGTGGATCCTGCTGACTTCCGGCACCACCGGGATCCCGAAGCTGGTGCTGCACACGCTGCAGAGCCTCACCAGCGCCCTGGCCGGTGCCCCGGCACCGCCGCAGCCGCTGATCTGGAGCACGTTCTACGACATCCGCAGGTATGGCGGCCTGCAGATCTTCCTGCGCGCACTGCACACAGGATCGCTGGTGATCTCAGAAGCCACCGAGGCGGTGGGAGATTTCCTGGCCCGTGCGGGCGCCGGCGGTGTCACCCATATCTCCGGCACTCCCTCCCACTGGCGCAAGGCACTCATGAGCGGGGCCGCCGCGCAGATCTCTCCGGTCTACGTGCGCCTTTCGGGTGAGATAGCCGATCAGGCGGTGCTCGACAGCCTGCGCGCGACGTATCCCAGGGCGACCGTCGCACATGCCTTTGCCTCCACCGAGGCCGGTGTGGCCTTCGAGGTCCGCGACGGCAGGGCAGGGTTCCCGCAAGCGCTGCTGGTCGCGGCGAACGGGCGCATCGAGATGCGCGTGCCCGAGGATACCCTGCAGATCCGCTCGCCCGGTGGGGCGCAGCGCTATCTCGGTGAAGGTGTCGAGGCCATCCGGCAGCCGGACGGCTTTGTCGACACCGGGGACCGGGTCGAACTGCGCGAGGGGCGCTACTATTTCGCCGGCCGCCGCGGCGGTGTCATTAATGTCGGCGGGCAGAAAGTGCACCCGGAGGAGGTCGAGGCTGTGATCAACACCCATCCATGGGTCCGGATGTCGCTGGTAAAGGCGCGCCGCAATGCGATCACCGGCGCGATCGTCACCGCGGACGTCGTGCTGGCAGAGCAGGCGCCAGGGACGGGCGCCAGGCCGAGTGAGCCAGTGCTCACACAGCAACTCACCGAGCAGTGCAAGGCTGCGCTGGCACCTTTCAAGGTGCCCGCCATGATCCGCTTCGTCCCCTCGCTGGCAGTCTCTGCGGCCGGCAAGCTGGTGCGCCCCAGTGCGTAACGTCATCGTGACCGGTGCCAGCCGCGGCCTGGGCCTCGGGATCGCCACCGCGCTGTGCAACGGTGGCTACCAGGTGATCGGGATCGCGCGCTCGTCGAGCGAACCGCTGCAGGCGGCGATCACGGCGGCCGAGAGTGCCGGCAAGGGCGCGCTGCACTTCCGCGCGTTCGACCTGCTGAAGACCGAGGAGATCCAGGCCTTCGTGAGCGCGTTGCGCAAGGAGTTCGGGGCCTTCTACGGGCTGATCAACAATGCAGGTCTCGGCACGGCCGGGGTGCTCGCCATGATGCGCGAGGCGCAGATCGAGAGCCTCGTGCGCCTAAACACCGTCTCCCCGATCCTCCTCACCAGGGCGGTCATCCGCGGGATGATGAGTGAGAAGTCGGGACGGATCGTCAACATGTCATCCGTCGTGGCCTCCACCGGCTATCACGGCTTGTCGGTCTATTCGGCCACCAAGGCTTCCCTGCTCGGGTTCACGCGCTCGCTGGCGCGCGAGGTGGGGCCGCTTGGCATCACCGTCAATGCGGTGGCGCCAGGGTTCATCGACACCGAGATGACATCGGAGATGGAAAGCGGTCAGCGCGAGCAGATCAAGCGTCGCAGCGCACTCAAGCGCATGGCCGAGGTGAGCGACGTCGCGGCGGCCGTGGAGTACCTGCTCAGCGAGGGCGCGCGCAATGTCACGGGCACCACGCTCACCGTGGACGCGGGCAACACCGCCTAAGTCTGCCGCAGCCGGAGCCGGCGATGGGCTACGCCTACCTGTGGGAATTCATGGTCGCACCTGAGCACGCGGCGGAGTTCGAACGGGTGTACGGCCCGGGCGGTCCCTGGGTTGCCCTGTTCCGACAGTCTGCCGGCTATCTGGGTACGAGCCTCCTTCGTGACCGGTCGAACCCGCTGCGATTCGTCACCCTCGACCGCTGGCGCGACGAAAGCGGCTACCGGGAATTCCGGACAGCGTTCGCGCTGAAGTACCGCGAGCTCGACGAGCGCTGCCGGCGTCTGACTAGCGGGGAGCGGGCGCTCGGAAGCTATGACGAGTCTGAGGACTAAAGCGCGCGCCAGGGCATCCAATGTCTAAGCAAAACCAGCCTAACTTGCCATTGGTTGCCAAGCACGCGTAGGCTGTCGATGCGGAACAATAACAACAGCCACCTAACACAAGGATGGCGGCCCCGCGATGACCGAAGCGCCTGAGAATCAGATGCGTGAGCGGGGCGACGGCACTGTGCAGGTCGTTCTATTGGCTGTATTTGCCCTCTCCGGCGCCGCCGCATTGATTTATCAAGTCAGCTGGCAACGCATCCTCTTTTCCTCATTCGGCGTCGATATCGAGTCAACTACGATAATCGTATCGACCTTCATGCTGGGTCTCGGCTGCGGCGCTTTGGTGGGTGGTCTGCTCGCCGACCACTTCCAACAGCGGCAGATTGAAATATTTGCCTTGGCAGAATGCGGCATCGGCGTCTTCGGCGCAGCGAGCCCAACACTCTTGCGCGCTGTCGCGGAGCAAACCTTCGCCTATACCGTGCCGGTTATCGCAGCAGTCAATTTTTGTCTAATGCTGATTCCGACCGTACTAATGGGTGCCACGCTCCCGGTACTGGTCGCGGCGCTCGTGCGACGCTACGGAAACGTGGGCGTCTCAATCGGGCGACTCTACTCCGCGAATACTGGCGGCGCTTGTCTCGGCGCCCTCGCAGCCGGTGTCTTGTTGCTGATCTATCTTACTGTCGATCAGTGCATCTACCTTGCGGCGGGGTTCAACCTCTTGGCGGCGAGTTGTACCTACTTCTTCCTGAGGGAGACGCCGCGATGAGGTGGGCGCCGCGCGGACTAGCCTTCGCAACCGGCTTCCTTAGCTTGAGTCAGGAAATTCTTTGGATCCGGTTTGCGGGATTCGCCTATCTGGGCATACCGCAGGTGCTCGGCGTCGTGCTCTGCTTCTATCTCGCCGGAATTGCGCTCGGGGCCCATATCGGCAAGCGCTGGTGCGTCGACCGGAAGGACCTGTACCAGTTAGCCAGTCAGGTGCTATTCCTGTCCGCAGCATTTGATCTTGCTTCACCCTGGGTCGTGACCGCCTCCATGCAAGCGAATCAAGCCCTGGGCGCGGCCGCATTGCTGCCGGTGCTGGTCGGCACCGCGATGTTCAAGAGCACGCTGTTTCCAGTTGCACACTACCTTGGCTCGGACAAGTCCGGACCGCAGGTGGGATCGTCGGTATCCAAGGTCTATTTCTCAAATATCGCGGGATCGACACTGGGGCCCTTGCTCACAGGATTTGTGTTGCTTCAGGTTTTCAGCTTGCAGCAGTGCTTTGAACTCATGGCCGCATTGACCGCTGGTGTTGGCTGGCTCTGTTCCTTGCAATCGAGACGCCAGCTTACTGTCGTTCCGATCGCCATTGTCTTGGCCTGCGCGCTTTCGTTGCTCCTGCCGATGCGACTGATGACGTTGCTTATCGGAGCGGCCCGCCGGGATGGCGGTGTTGTTACGCACTTAGTGGAGAATCGCTTCGGAGTCGTGCACACCGTGAGTCATCCTGGTGAGGCCGACACCACATTCGGCGGGAATGTATTTGACGGAAAGATCGCCGTGAATTTCGCGAACGACGAGAATGGGATCTACCGGGTCTTCGTGTTGGCAGCTCTCCAACCGCAGACACACAGAGTGCTCACCATCGGCCTGGCAACTGGGGCCTGGGCAACTGCATTGCTTGAGTTTCCGCAGATAGAGCGGGTAGACGCGGTCGAAATCAACCCGGGCTATCTGCGAATAATTCCGGACTATCCGCCAGTCAGCATGATCCTTTCGGACCCCCGCATGCACATCCACATCGATGACGGCAGGCGATGGGTGCGGAGAAATCCAGGCGCAAGGTTCGATTTGATAGTTGCAAACACGACTTGGCACTGGCGCGCCTATTCGTCACTCCTGTTGTCACGAGACTTCGTGAGCATCTGCAGGACGCACCTCCTGCCAGGGGGCATTTTTACCTACAACACAACCTTTTCAGCTGACGCGTATGAAACCGTAGCGCGGGAATTTCTGCATGCCTACAAGCTGGGAACCTTTGTTGTGGGAAGTGATCGCGAGCTGGTGTTGACCGAGGCAGGCTTGCTGGAGACCCTAAAGGCCATGAGCATCAATGGGCGCCCGCTTATCGACCCGTCGGACACGCGGGTAACCAAGCATGTTCACGATGCGGTGGCCAGTTTTGAGCCGTATTCCACCTTTCGTCCCAAAATGGTGGCGGCGTCTGATCGCGAGCCAGAGCCGATCACTGATCAGAACCTTGTGGGCGAATATCGCCACAGCGATTTAAGCCCGCTGGCCGCAGACCTAAGCGCAATTCGCCTCAAGTTAGCCGAGTTGATTCAAGCTAAGGACCCTTGAATTGCGGCCACGCCAGAGGCTTCGCGATTCGCGGGTTCTACTTCAGGCGTACCAGTGACTCTTCATCAATGGCCGGCTTGGCCACATCGCGGAAGGGGAATGCCTCGAATTCTCTCACGAGAGGGGTCCCCGACCGGTTCGGAGTAGGCTTCATCTCCGAATAGTAATAGTGCTCCGGCGGTTGTGCGGCAATTAGACTTGCGCCGTATTTCCCCTCCGCTGCTGCGATTTCGTATCCCATGGCGATCAGCAATGTCGGGAAGATCTGTGTGTGTCGCATGCGATTGTGATTGCGACGTGCTGAATCGCTCAATTCGGCTTCCAGATACGGAACTGCGGTCACTGTCGCGAGCGGTACGCTCAGTTCCTGCCAATGCGGATTGCGGTTGCAGTGCAGACTCTCCGCACGACTGCTTTCGAATGCCAGATACTGGCCGTGATCTGACGTGTATATAACCAGTGTGCTTGCGAGGTCTACACCTGCGAGCATGTTGGTAAGGAAGTTGCGCGAGGAGTAGCGAACCGCGGCACCATACTCTTCTTCCCGCGACGCGCTGGTTGGGATCAGGTTGCGCGGGAAGTGGTCATGATATGGGAAGTGCGCGCCGCGTTTGTTCACGTAGATGAACATGCGTCCTGGCTTTCGCAGCAGCTGCTCGATGACCGCTGCGACTTGCCGGTCCGTATCGTACCCGGCGGATACCGGCATCGTTTCGTCGATTAGCGCCGCCTCGCTGCGCCGCATGTAGTTTTGATAGGCCCCGTGGTGCTGGCCATCGATATATATCGTCCGGTAGCCAGCGCCCTTGGCGTAACCCCAGATCGACGGCCACGCGCGAGGATCTTGACGCTGCAACAGCTCGTCGGCACGGAATCCCCAGCGCAGCAGTGCATTGCTAGGGGCGCTGCAGTTGCCGGTAGACGCGGCTTCTCCGAAATCAGCCGTGAGCAGGGGGCTCCAGGTAGGCAGGATCTCGGTCTCGTAGACCTCGTGATCGACACTCTCATCGACTACCAGGACTACCTTTTCTACGGCGGGCGTTTTTGCCTGAAGCGGCAAATCGACTTTGCCCGTCTCCGGAACGTGCTCCTGCAATCCCAGGACGTAAAACGCGAATAAGTTGCTGTCGACCGGTCCGTCGTCGATGAACTGTTGTCCCATCGCGTAGCTGCACGCCAGGTATCCCAGCAATCCTGCGATGCCTAGGGGTAGGCGCGAGTGTGGTGAGAGGCGCGGACGCAGCTGCCGCCGCGTCCAGACCACTCCCGCTGTGAACGGCAGCGCGACAAGTACAGCGAAGGCAAAGCTGCGCGCTATGGTGCGCGCAAATTCATCGAGGGCGTCGCCTGTGTGTGCGATCTCGCCGAAGAGCCATTGCGCTGTTGAAGGATCAAGCGGATGTACGCCGGTAATCGCGGCGACCGAATAGTTCGTTCCGAGACACGCCAGCGCCAGCAAGCCAAGCACGACCGCGGCGACTCGCCCAAAGGCGATGAGCGCGAGCGCCAGTGATACGCCACTTAGCGAGCACAATGCGACGTAGGCAAAAAAGTCGAGGGGTCGATGCCCTGATTTGACGAATGCCCCGAGCTTCGGCTCGGCGATCGGATAATTCACTATAAAATAGGCCAACAGCACCGTAGCTGCCAGCATCAACGGATGAGAAAATACCCCAGCGACTGTGCGTGGCTGAGGTCGCGATTCGGCCATGTTATTGGGACGATCTGTAACGAGATTGTCACACAATCGTAACAGGGTGCTGTTATGGGCGCGATGATCGTTCCAAGCCTTTCCGGAAACCAGCGCCGCGCCAATGCTCTAACTTATTGTTGTGCTTGGGCTAAAACTCGGGCCCAGAGGTCGATTTCAGGCTTGGGTATGCCGCCAGCCCTGTGGACGGGTGGGGGTCGTATTTGCGGGTCGCGTGAGCGACGTTCCGCATGACGCATTGATGTCCTTGGGCATTGCCGAGTACGCCGTGCTCACGTCGCCGCGCGAATCGCAGCTTGCCTCACACCACTAGATCCGCCAGCCCCCGGTCGACAAGAGCGCATGACGCGCGCCGTCGAGGAGCAGATATTCGCCCCGGCTGGAGTCATCGATAAACAGTAGGTCTACCACCTGCGACGGATCATAGCCTTGCTGCGCAAGTTCGTTCTTGCGCAACTTGAACGTGCCAGTCTTATCAAGGGCCGTCACCATTCTTAGGAATACCGGTCGCGCGTAAGCGGGCAGCTGCGCGACGAGAGCGCGGCGTAGACCCGCAACACTAAACCCCTCGGTCACAACCAGCGCCGCCATGCCGGCGCGCCCGTCATTGTTGGGCACCGTCACCCCGTAGACTGCAACGTCAGTAACACCACTCACGGCGGCGATGACGCTGGCGACTTCCGTTGTGGAAACGTTCTCGCCCTTCCAGCGGTAGGTCTCCCCCACGCGATCGACAAAATAGTAGAAGCCTTGCGCATCCTTGCGCATGAGATCTCCGGTGCGGTACCAGGCATCGCCTTCCTTGAAGACATCCCGCAGCAGCTTCTTGCCCGACGCCTCGGCATCCGTGTAGCCCTCGAAACGGGTGACACCGCCCGAGGCCAGGACCTGGCCTATCGCTTCACCAACTTCGTCAGTGACGCAAGGCGTACAGCGGCCCGCGGCATCCCGGGACGGCGCGCCGGCATCGACGTCATACTTCACGAGCGCGACCGGCAGACGATGCGAGAGGAACGGGGGGATCCTGCCGACAGCACCGGGACGCCCCTCGCAGTTGTAGAGCGAGAAGTTGCCCTCCGTGGCGGCGTAATACTCGAGGATCTGTGGAATCCGGAAGCGCTCCTGGAACGGCACCCAGACCTCTGCGCGCAGGCCGTTGCCGCAGGCCAGGCGCAGCACGTGTCGCGCCTCACCCGCGTGCGGCGCCCCATTCAGCAAATAGCGGCACAGCTCGCCAATGTACTGGAACAGCGTGCATTGCTGGGCGGTAACGTCGGCCCAGAAGGAGCTGGCCGAGAATCGCTCGCGCAGCACCACCGCCCCTCCGCTCACCAGCAGCGCGCCGGTGGCGACCACGCCGCCGACGCTGTGATACAGCGGCAAGCAGTCGAACATGCGGTCAGCCGGGGTCACGTCCATGAGTCCCGCAAACCAGTGACTCCACTGCATGAGGCGGTAGTGGCTGACGTTGGCCGCCTTCGGCAGTCCCGTCGTGCCTGAGGTATAGATGTACAGCGCGCGGTCGTTCAGTTGCGGAGTGAGGAATTCCCCGGGTTCAAGCGGTTCCGGGCCGCACGCAGCCGCCTCCAGGTCAAGGCGTGGAAGACCCGCCGGCGCCTCGCCATGGACCCAGAAGCTCACGGAGGAATCAAGACGGGTGCGCAGCGCAAGCAGGGCGGGCGAGAGTTTCGCACTGACGATGACATAGCGCGGTGCCACCGTGGTGATCGAGTGGAGCAGCGCTTCAGAAGTCAGGTTGGTGTTGACGAGTGCTACCGTCACGCCGATGCGCGTAAGTCCCAGCCACAGCGCCAGGTACTGCGGGCAGTTCTCCATGAACAGGCAGGCCACATCACCGGCACCCAGGCCGCGGTTCAGCCCCCAGCGCGCGTAGCGGTTGGCAGCCTGCGCAAGGCCGCGATAGCTGAGCGTGCCCTCAATCGACACCAGCGCCGGGGCGGCTCCGAAACGCTGCGCCAGTTCATCCAGCAGGGCGGGCAGGGTGCGCGCGGGACTCTTTTCAATGGGAGCGGTGCGCTCCAGCGCCCGCACCCAGGCCTTGAGGGGCGATCGCTTGTTTTCGTCGCTGTGCGCTGCCATCGTTCGTAGCCTTGTGAACCGGTCGTCAGTGCACCTGAGGCGTCCCAACCACTGCTATGCTACAAATCACAATAGTTGATTTCGGCCGGCGCGCGCTAGGCACCGGGCGTGAAGCGTGCCGATGAAACCCGAAACTCTTGCCCTGCATGCCGGCTTCGATTCGGATCCGGCCACCAAAGCGGTGGCGGTGCCGATCTACCAGACGGTCGCCTATTCCTTTGACAGTGCCGCCCATGGTGCTGCGCTGTTTGACCTCGAGGTCGAGGGCTATCGCTACAGCCGCATCGGCAACCCCACCACGACGGTGCTCGAGCGGCGTGTCGCAGAACTGGAGGGAGGCATCGATGCCCTGGCGGTCGCCTCCGGTCAAACCGCCCTGTATTACACGATGCTCAATGTCGCCGAGGCCGGCCAGAACATCGTCTCCGTGCCGCAGCTGTATGGCACCACGCACACCCTGTTTGCCCATGTACTGCCCAAGTTCGGGGTCCAGACCCGCTTTGGCAAGTCGGACAGGCCGGGTGACCTTGAGAAGCTGGTCGATGAGAACACGCGGGCGCTGTTCTGCGAAACCGTCGGCAACCCGGCCGGCAACATCTGCGACCTGGAAGCGTTAGCCGCGATCACCCGTCGCGCCCGGATACCCCTGATCGTGGACAACACCGTGCCGACGCCGATCCTGATCCGGCCCTTTGAGTTCGGGGCGGACATCGTGGTGCACTCGCTGACCAAGTTCATGGGAGGGCACGGGACAACTCTAGGCGGTGCCATCGTCGACAGCGGCAAGTTCCCCTGGGCGGATGAGCACGCTCGCTTCCCGGGCTTCAGCACGCCGGATGATTCCTACCATGGGCTGGTCTATACCGATCACTACGGGAAGAAGGCCTTCCTCGGGCGCATGCGCAGCGTCTACAACCGGACCATGGGTGCCGTAATCTCACCCTTCAACGCCTTCCTGCTGCTGCAGGGCATCGAGACCGTGGCGCTGCGCGTCGAGCGGCACGTGGAGAACGCCAGGAAGGTGGCGGAATACCTGCGCAACGATCCGCGTGTTGCTTCCATCAGCTACGCGGGCTTTGCGGACAATCCCTACTATCCGCTAGCCCAGAAGTACTTGGGCGGGCGGGCCTGTTCGCTCATGACCTTCGCGATCCGCGGCGGTCCAGCGGCGGGCGAGCGGTTCTACGATGCACTGCGCCTCTTCAAGCGCCTTGTGAATCTGGGGGACGCGAAGTCGCTGGCCTGCCATCCAGCCTCTACGACCCACCGGCAGATGTCCCCCGAGGAGCAGCGCCTGGCCGGGATCGGGCCTGAGACCATCCGCCTGAGCGTCGGGATCGAGCACATCGACGACATCATCGCGGACCTCGACCAGGCGCTTGCTGCTGCCACTCGCGGGCCATGAGCGAGGATGGAGGCCTGCCGGCGCCAGCTCCCGCGCTGTTCCCGGACCGACCCACACGCACGCGGATCGAGGACCGGCTCACACGCGAGCTCGCCGATGCCGGTGAGCGCGTCGCGCGCGGCTCGGTAATACCGACGATTGACCGCGAACGCTTACGCGAGGAGCTTGCGGGGTTTGATTTTGAGGCTCCACGGGCGCTGGATGAGCTGATCACCTGGACGCTGCGCAAGCTCGAGCACGGCGTGGTGCACATGAACCATCCGCGCTATTTCGGGCTCTTCAACCCGGCGGCCAATTTCCCTTCCCAGTGTGCCGATCGTATCGTTGGGTCCTTCAACCCCCAGCTGGCCAGCTCAGGCTCGTCGCCGGCACCGGTGGAGATCGAGGCCCACGTCATCCGCACGGTGGCACGACGCGCCGGGCTGCCGGAAGGCAGCGCCGGGCACTTCACCACCAGCGGTTCCGAGGCCAACTACACGGCCCTGGTGTGCGCGTTGACGCGCGCGGAGCCCCGATTCGACCAGGAAGGGGTCCGGGCCTTTTCAGGCCCCGTGGCCATGTACACCTCGCGCGAATGCCAGCCTGCGTGGTTCAAGATCGTGCATCAGGCCGGTGTCGGCCGCGATGCCCTGCGCCTGATCGGTACCGACGGCCGCGGTCGCATGGACATGCGGGCGCTGGCGCAGGCGATCGCGGAGGATCGCGCCCGTGGGGTGGTGCCGGTGCTGGTCTCGCCGACTGCCGGGACCACGGGGGCCGGCATGATCGATCCGCTACAGGAATGTGCCCAGATCGCCCGCGACAACGGTCTCTGGTACCACGTTGATGCCGCCTGGGGTGGCGCAGCACTGGTGTCGGAGAAGCTCCGCGGGCTGCTGGCGGGAATCGAACTGGCCGATTCGCTCACGATCGATGCGCACAAGTGGTTTGCGACCACCATGGGCTGCGGGATGTTCATCACCCGCCACCCGAAGGTGCTGAGCGATGCCTTCAGGGTCAGCGCGGAATTCATGCCCTCGAGCGTCACGCAGCTGGACCCATACCTTAACTCAGTGCAGTGGTCGCGCCGGTTCCTGGGCCTGCGCCTATTCCTCTCGCTCGCCGCCGCGGGGTGGTCAGGATATGCCGTACACGTGGAGCGCGCCGGCCAGATCACCGCACTGATGAAAGAGCGCCTGGCCGCACTTGGCTGGAACATTGTGAATGATTCACAGCTGGCAGTGCTGTGTGTCACTCCGCCGGCCGGTTACCCGTCGATCCGCGACATCGTGCGCCGCGTCCTCAATTCGGGGCGGGCGTGGGTTGCGGTGGCCAAGTACGAGGGAAGGGAGGTCGTGCGCATCTGCGTGACCCACGGCGAAGTCTCCGCCGCCGACGTTGACGAACTGGTGGCAGTCCTCGACGTCAGGACTTGAGTGCGAGCAGCCTTCCCAACAGCGCCTCGATGGACAGCACCGACCGGAAGTTCTCCGGAGTGATGTCGTTCTGCGGGATGCTGAGATCGAACTCGCCCTCGACTGCGAGCATCAGGTTAACCATCTTGATGGAACTCATGCCCAGCTCGCTCAGGCGGGCGTCCACGGGAATTGACGGCGCCTCGCCGGGCTTGCCGAGAATCTGCGCAACCAGCGCCAACAGCCGGTCACGCACAGCAGCAGCCTGTGAGGCGGGTATCGCGGACGTATCGTTCATGAATCGGCCAATGATACCGGTTCGGACGCGTGCGTCGCCGATTTTGCAGTGGCTACCAGCTGCAACCAGTTGCGGTAGATCGCCACTGCCGGGCCGCCCCAGGTATTCGTGAGCCCCGCGGCGAGCTCCGCGAACGGAAAGCGGTCCATGAGTTCGGGCCTGCGCTGCGCCAGTGCCTGCTCGCGGAATTTCTCCAGCACCTCGATGGCCTGCGGCGAAAAATAGCCGACCGGAAAGGTGGGGTAGTGGGGCTGCTGCTCGTTCAGGAAGCGCGTGACATCGCGCCGGTATTCCTTCAACAGCGTGGTGTCCTCGTACTCAGGGTGTCCCTGGAAGAAGAGCATCACGCTGCGGTGCCTGCGCACGAAGGCATCCGCCCCACTGAGGGAGGACCAGCTGAGCATCTGGTACCCGGCCGCGCGCAATTCCTCGACCGAAAGCTCGTTCCAACGTGAATGGGGCATGCGCAGCAGCACAGGTGTGCCGGCCAGCAGGGGATCCGCGCTTGCGGTCTGATGTTCGTACACGCCGCTGCGCTTTTCGGCCATTCGCCGGCGTTCGATCCCATTCAGGCTCTGCACGGCCGCATGGGCTGCGAGGCAGGACCAGATGCTCGCATGGGTATTGGCTTCGGCCCACTCGAGGACCTGTGCGAATCGATGCCAGTACGGCTCATCCGCCAGGCGCGCGGCGCGGGGCTCAGTGCCGGTGACGATCAGGGCATCGAGGGGCTCGGCGAGCAGTCCATCCAGCGGCCAGTAACTGCGCTCGATATGCGCGAGGGCCTCAGGACCCCGGGGCAGCTCCGGAAACGAGGACAGCCAGAGCGTGACGGGCCGAGCAGCCGAGGCGCCTTCCAAGAGCCTTCCGAACTGCGTTTCGGTCGACTGCAGGGCCGAATCGGGCATGTTGTTGATCAGGCCGATGCGGATGGCGGCCGGGTTGTTGTGCCGCCCCAACGCGGTGGGTACCGGGCTTCCCTGCCTCCTACGGGGCTCAAGCGTAACCGACATGGCGTTTCACTTATCCGGCAGGGCCCTTTTGTGACGTCCCGCCAAGGGAGGTCCCAAGGCCCTGATGTATCATGGAATACTCAGATTACCGACAGTCCACAAGGAAAACTAATCCGGGGGTCTCGCTAATGGAAGCGCAGTCGATTGCAGGGACGCCAAGCGGTGTCGCCGATGCCGCGGTGGGCGATTTGATGACCCGGGCCAGGAGCGCGGCGGCAGTGGCCGCCACTCACGCAGCCTCGGTCGATGCCGAGGCCAGCTTTCCCACCGAGTCATTCGCAGCCATCAAGGCGAGCCGGTTGCTCGGCATCATGGTTCCGAAGGCGCTGGGCGGAGAGGGTGCCAGCATCGGCGAGGTCGCCGACGTGTGCTACCAGCTCGGCCAGTCCTGTTCTTCGACGGGAATGATCTACGCGATGCACTCGGTGAAGGTCGCGTGCATCCTGCGTCACATGGGCAACAGCCAGCCGCTGCGGGCGTTGTTGCGTCGCCTGTGCACCGAGCAGCTGCTGCTCGCTTCTTCGACCACCGAGGGGCAGGGCGGCGGCAACATCCGCTCGAGTGAGGCTCCCGTCGAACCCCAGGACGGCGGCCGCATCAGCCTCGAACGCAAAGCGAGCGTCATTTCCTACGGTGCCTACGCAGATGGCGTCGTCACCACGGCCCGCCGGGCCGCCGATGCGCAGGCCTCTGACCAGGTGCTCGTCGCCTTCCTCAAGAGCGACTACACGCTCACGAAATTACAGGGCTGGAATGCCTTGGGCATGCGCGGCACCTGCAGCGAGGGCTACATCCTCAAGGCGAATGCAAGTGCAGAGCAGGTGCTGCCGGAGCCGTACGAGATCATCCATTCGCGCACCATGGTTCCATGCGCGCACCTTTTCTGGGGATCGGTGTGGACGGGTATCGCCGCAGGCGCCACGGGGCGCGCCCAGGCCTTCATCCGCAACGCCATGCGCCACAGCAACGGGCAGCTGCCTCCGGGGGCGCCGCAGTTCACCAAGGCCCTGACCCAGCTGCGTACTCTGCAGGGCGTGATGGGCAACTCGCTGCGGCGCTACCAGCAAGTCATGGACGACCCGCAGGCCCTTGCCGGGCTCGAGTTCCAGACCATGATCACGCTGACGAAGGTCGAAGCCTCCGAACTGGCTGCGGCAACCGTGATGAGCGCCATGCGCGCAACCGGCCTGTCCGGCTACCGGAATGACAGCGAATACAGCATTGGTCGCCATCTGCGCGACGTGCTGTCCTCACCGATCATGATCAACAACGACCGCATTCTTACCAACCTGGCAACGCCTGCGCTCATGAGTCCGATCCCGGGCTCGCTGCGCGATTAACCTGCCGGTGCCCACAACTGATGCGCGGGCTGCCCCCCGCGCGGGGAGCCCAGCGACGATGACCGGTCCGCAAGCAGAAGCTGTGAGCAACGATCCGCTCGCAGGATTAGC
>DASXPL010000010.1:0-18019 GCA_036493615.1 Steroidobacteraceae bacterium | reverse complement strand
TACGCCATGAAGGTCCCGCCGTAGGTCTCGGCCATCACCTTCGTCAACGCCGCCGTCAGCGTCGTCTTGCCGTGGTCCACGTGACCAATCGTGCCAACATTCACATGCGGCTTGCTGCGCTCGAACTTCTCTTTGGACATGACGTACTTCCTCGAACCTTAACTTTTGACTTTTTCCGTGACCGTTACTTCTTGATGATGCCGTCGGCAATGTTCGGCGGCACTTCCATGTACTTGGCGAATTCCATGGTGAAGGTGGCACGACCCTGGCTCATCGAGCGCACCGTGGTCGCGTAGCCGAACATCTCCGACAGCGGCACGTCGGCGGTGATCGCCTTGCCCGACGGGCCCTCGTCCATTCCCGTGATCTGCCCGCGCCGGCGGTTCAGGTCGCCGATGACGTCCCCGGAGTACTCCTCGGGGGTCACGACCTCGACCTTCATGATCGGCTCGAGCAGCACCGGCTTGGCCCTCCGGAAGCCTTCCTTGAAGCCCATCGAGCCGGCGATCTTGAAGGCCATCTCGTTCGAGTCGACGTCGTGGTAGGAGCCGTCGAAGGCGGTGACCTTCACGTCCACCACCGGGTAACCGGCGATGACGCCCGTGTCGACCGCCTCCTTGATGCCCTTGTCGATCGCCGGGATGTACTCACGGGGAACCGAGCCGCCGACGATGCCGTTGACGAACTCGTAGCCCTTGCCCTGCTCGTTCGGCTCGAGCTTCAGCCACACGTGGCCGTACTGGCCGCGGCCGCCGGACTGGCGCACGAACTTGCCTTCGCTCTCGACCTTGGCGCGGATGGTCTCGCGGTACGCGACCTGCGGCTTGCCGACGTTCGCGTCCACGCTGAACTCGCGCTTCATGCGGTCAACGATGATCTCCAGGTGCAGCTCGCCCATGCCCGAGATGATGGTCTGCGAGGACTCCTGGTCGGTGTGCACGCGGAACGAGGGGTCTTCCTTCGCCAGGCGCTGTAGGGCAAGGCCCATCTTCTCCTGGTCGGCCTTGGTCTTCGGCTCCACCGCGACCGAGATGACCGGCGCCGGAAAGGTCATCTTCTCCAGCGTGATCACCTTCTCGAGGTCACACAGCGTGTCCCCGGTGATGACGTCCTTCAGGCCCACCGCGGCGGCGATGTCGCCGGCGCGTACTTCCTTGATCTCGGTGCGGTCGCTGGCGTGCATCTGCAGCAGGCGCCCGATGCGCTCCTTCTTGCCCTTGGTCGGCACGTACACGGTGTCGCCCGAGTTGAGCACGCCGGAGTAGACGCGGAAGAAGGTGAGGTTGCCGACGAACGGGTCGTTCAGGATCTTGAAGGCGAGCGCGGCGAACGGCGCATCGTCCTTGGCCTTGCGGGTGTCCGGGTCGCCACGGTCGTTGGTGCCCTTGACGTCGGGCATGTCCACCGGCGAGGGCATGAACTCGATGATCGCATCCAGCAGTGCCTGCACGCCCTTGTTCTTGAAGGCCGTGCCGCACATGACCAGCACGATCTCGTTCCTGATCGAGCGCTCGCGCAGCCCGGCGCGGATCTCCGCCTCGGTGAGTTCCTCGCCCTCGAGGTACTTGTTCATGAGGACATCGTTGGCCTCGGCGGCGCCCTCGATCATCTTCTGGCGGTACTCGACGGCCTGCGCCCTGAGCGGCTCAGGGATGTCGCGGTACTCGAACTTCATTCCCTGGGTTTCCATGTCCCAGTAGATGGCCTTCATGCGGATCAGGTCGATCACGCCCTCGAAGTTGTCCTCGGCGCCGATCGGGATCTGGATCGACAGCGGGTTCGCGCGCAGGCGCGACTGGATCTGCTCGACGCAGCGGAAGAAGTTGGCGCCGGCGCGGTCCATCTTGTTGACGAACGCGATTCGCGGCACGGCGTACTTGTTCATCTGCCGCCACACGGTCTCGGACTGCGGCTGCACTCCGGAGACTGCGCAGAACAGCGCCACCGCCGAATCCAGCACGCGCAAGGAACGCTCCACCTCGATGGTGAAGTCGACGTGCCCGGGGGTGTCGAGGATGTTGATGCGGTGCTCGGGGAAGCTCTGCTCCATCCCCTTCCAGAAGCAGGTGGTGGCGGCGGCGGTGATCGTGATGCCGCGCTCCTGCTCCTGCTCCATGTAGTCCATCACGGCTGCGCCGTCGTGAACCTCACCGATCTTGTGCGAAACGCCCGTGTAGAAAAGGATGCGCTCAGTCGTGGTCGTCTTTCCCGCGTCGATGTGCGCGGAAATGCCGATGTTCCGATAACGCTCGATAGGCGTCGCACGGGCCACGATTCAGGATCCTCTCTGCTTACCAGCGGTAGTGGGCGAAGGCCTTGTTGGCCTCGGCCATGCGGTGGGTGTCCTCGCGCTTGCGGACCGCCGCGCCCCGGTTCTCGGAGGCATCCATCAGCTCATGCGCCAGGCGAAACGCCATGGACTTCTCGCTGCGGTCACGGGCCGCATCGATCAGCCAGCGCATGGCCAGGGTCTGGCGGCGGGTGGAGCGGACTTCAACCGGCACCTGGTAGGTCGCGCCCCCGACCCGGCGGGACTTCACCTCGACCACGGGCTTGACGTTATCGAGCGCGGTCGAGAGGACCTCGATGCTCTCGCCGCCGGCCTTGCCGGTCTTCTCGGTGATGCGGTCGAGGGCACCGTAGATGATGCGCTCGGCGGCCGACTTCTTGCCGCTTTTCATGATTACATTCATGAACTTAGCGAGCATCTCATTGTGGTACTTCGGGTCCGGGAGGATGGTGCGGACCGGTGCCTGGGATCTGCGGGACATGGCTTAAATACCCCTTACTTCTTCGGGCGCTTGGCGCCGTACTTGGAACGGCTCTGTTTACGCTCGCCAACACCGGCGCAGTCGAGCGTGCCGCGCACGGTGTGGTAGCGCACGCCGGGCAGGTCCTTCACGCGGCCGCCGCGGATCAGCACCACCGAGTGCTCCTGGAGGTTGTGGCCTTCGCCACCGATGTAGCTGGTGACCTCGTAGCCGTTGGTCAGGCGTACGCGGCACACCTTCCGCAGTGCCGAATTCGGCTTCTTCGGGGTGGTGGTGTACACGCGGGTGCACACGCCGCGCTTCTGGGGGGAGGCCCCGAGCGCGGGAACCTTGGTTTTTTCTGCCTTCGTCCGGCGCGGTTGCCGGATGAGCTGACCCGTGGTCGCCATCTGTGTCTTGTCTCCAACAGCTGCGCAGTGGTTAACGCGCGATTAGCGACCTGCGAAGACCACCGGGCCGCCTGCGTGAGGCGGCCCGGTTCTTCGAAAGTCGCTGTTTCCGGTGCCGGCATGTAGATAGGCCGACCCGACAAAGGCCGGCGATTCTAGGTAGGACCCTTGAGAGTGTCAACCGGCAGCAAGAGTGGGTTTATAGGATAATGGGTCCAAGGACCGGAGGGTGCGCGAAGACACCCCCGCCCTTTGGAGCCCCGGTCCGAAACCTGCCCCTATATATAAGGTGGGGCCACAAGGAATGCGTGCGTAGTCTGCTGCTGGCGAGCTGGCTTGTGAGCATGGCCACCGCGCTGGTGCCGGTGGCCGGTGCGGCTGAACCCCCGCCAGCGGGGGCCCCCGGCGCTCATGGCCCCATTGAAGCCCAGGTCCTCCCCGCTTCCGGGGATGCCGCACTGCAGGAAGTGACCTCCGGCGCCCTGGACACCCGCTTCGTGCCCTTCGTAAGCCGCGGGTCTCATCTGCTCACGGGCGCCTTGTGGCTGCGCCTGCCCCCGCCTGCCCCGGTCGCCTGGGATGGCAGCAACCCGGTCCTGGTGGTGCGCTCGGGACTGCAGCAGTCGGTGGAGGTCTACGCCCGCCGCGCGCTGCGCCCCGTGCCGATCGCCCCGACCCGCACGGTCCCCAAGTTCGGGGGTGCCGAGGACAAGGTGTTCGCCCTGCCGCCGGGCCTGGACGATGCACCGCTGTACGTGCGGGTGGCACGCCTGGGGAGGGCCACGACCGACCTGTCGTTCTCCAACTCGACACTGAACGAGGTGCTGACGCAGGCGGCCACGCACGCGCGCATCATCGCGCAGGCCTTCGGCGCCCTGATGGCGATGGCCGTCTCGGCACTGCTGATCAGGCTGCTGCTGCCCGACCGCATCTACCCGCTCTACGGTGCCCTGTTCTTCCTGCAGGCCCTGTACCTGGCCTACTTTTCCGGCCAGGCATTCTACTGGCCGGTGCTCTCGTACCTGCGCCCGGTCACCAACTACGCTTCCAACATCACCGTCGCCCTGAGTGCCGCGGCTGCGGCGCTGTTCGTGCGGGAGTTCGCCAAGCTGCGCCTGTTCTCCCCGCGCGTGTACAGCGCCTTCGGCTGGCTCGCGGTGGCATTCATCGTGCTCACCTTCGCCAACTTCCTGCGCGCCTTCGGCCTGGGCATCCCGGTGGCCGCGATCGGCAACCTCATGTTCCTGGGCAGCGCGATCCTCACCATCGTGGTCGCGCTTCTCGCCTGGCGCCGCGGCGGCAACCGCGCGGCCGGCTGGTTCCTGATCGCGTGGAGCCTGTTGTGCACGTTCCAGATCATCACCGCGGTGCGCCTGCTGTCCACGCGTGCCGACAGCGCCGAAGGAGTGCTGTACTACGGGCTCGCCCCCTCGATGGTGGCCGCCGCGGTGCTGGTGGCACTCGGGGTCGCGGACCATGTGCGCCAGCAGTCGCTGGCGCTCACCGATGCGGAGCGCCGCGCACAGACCGACCCGCTCACCGGGGTGCTCAACCGGCGCTCGCTCATCGAGCGCCTGGATGCTGCCTGCGCGCGCGCCCGCGCGCGCAACCTGCCGATCTCGGTGCTGTTCCTTGACCTCGACCACTTCAAGCAGATCAACGACACCTACGGGCATCCGGCAGGGGATGCGTGCCTGGCGGGGATCATCCCGCCGATCTCCGCGGAACTGCGCCAGTCGGATGTCATCGGCCGCTACGGCGGCGAGGAATTCGTGGTCATTTTAAGTGGCGCCGATGCGGCCGCCGCCCACCCGATCGCCGAGCGCATCTGCCGCCGCGTGGCCGACATCCGCATCGAGGGCTTCGGCGCACCGATCCACGTCACCTGCAGCATCGGCGTGGCGGCGAGCGACCGCCTCGGGGTGTGGGGACAACACCTGATCGCGCACGCCGACGCCGCGGTCTACGCGGCCAAGCGCTCGGGCCGCAACCAGGTGCAACTCGCCGCCGTGCTCGCGGCCTAGCCATGCGCGCCCGCCGCGCGCACGGCGCGGACATCCCGCGGCTGGTTCCCCTGGTGGAGCGTTACTGGCAATTCGAGCGGATCGAAGGGTTCGATGGTGCGCGCACTGCAGCACTGCTGGCGCGCCTGTGCACACAGCCGGCCCTGGGGAGTGTCTGGGTGGCCGAGGCCGGCGGGGAACTGGTGGGATACCTGGTCGCAGTCTCGGTCCTGAGTCTCGAGCATCAGGGACTCATGGCCGAGATCGACGAGTTCTTCGTGGAGGCACGCTCCCGCGGCCGCGGCGCCGGGGCGGCCTTGCTTGCGGCGCTGGAGGCGGCGCTGGCGCTGGAAGGGTGCGTGCGCCTGCAGCTGCAGATCGGGAACGAAAACCACCGCGGACGGGCCTTCTACGAGCGCGCCGGGTTCCGCGGCCGGGATGGCTATTCGCTGCTGGACAAGCCCCTGCGCTGAGCGCGCTGCCGCGGCGGCTCGTCGCAGTCGCGGCCGCAGACCAACCGGCGCAGGTTCATACTGCGCCCATCCGTCACCCGGAGCCTCCCATGCCGAAACTTCCCCTGCACGCGATGAGCGCCCTCGCCTTGCTGGCCCTGGCAACCCTGGCCAGTCCGACCCTGCGGGCGGCGGACATCTACGATGCCGCGGTCGCACACCCGGGTCGCTCGGACAAGGACCTCGAGCGCGATGCGCTCGACCACCCGGCCGAGGTGATGCGCCTGGCGGGCATCAAGCCGGGCATGGTCGTGGCCGACTACATGGGAGCCAACGGCTATTACAGCGAACTGTTGAGCTACGTCGTGGGCCCCAAGGGGCATGTCTACCTGCTCAACAACATCGCCTACGACAACTGGAGCCAGGGCGGGTGGAAGAAGCGCATCGACGGGCGGCTGCCGAACGTCGAGCACCTGCAGATGGACGCCGAGCACCTGGGCCTTGCCGACAAGTCGGTGGATGCCATCGTGCTCAGCAAGGTCTACCACGACCTGTACTGGACCGACCCGGACCCGAAGGACCAGTGGCCGACCTACGACGTGCCGAAGGTGCTCGCCGAGATCACGCGCGTCGTCAAGCCTGGCGGGATCCTGGTGCTGATCGACCACTCGGCCAAGCCCGGCACGGGCAGCACCGCGGCAGGATCGATCCACCGCATCGACGAGAAGTACGCGCAGGCGGACTTCGAGAAGCACGGCTTCACGCTGGTGTCCAAGAGCGACGTGCTGCGCCGTCCCGATGACCCGCGCGATGCCATCACCTATGAGGGTCCGATGGTCGGCAAGACCGACCGGTTCGTGCTGGTGTTCCGCAGGAACAAGCAGTAGGCGATCCGGCGCCGGCCACTCCCTCGTCTTGAAGCGCAGCCGCATCCTGGTGGGCGCTTTCCTCGGCCTGTGCCGTGCCGTGCAGCGCCTGCAGGCGCGAGGCAGTTGCGGGAACCATCAGATACTCGTCGACGTCCTGCCTGAGCGTGCGGCCGCGGACATCGGGCGCCTCAGGGAACTCCTGTTGATACAGCGTCCAGAGCCTTTGCGCAGGTTGTCGATCCTGCTCTCCAGCTGCTGTGCCGAAGTCATGGGTGGCAACGAATCTCGCGGCATCCACTCCAGGGGCGTGGCGGCTGCCGGTTGCAACGCCGCTGCCAGCATCAGATATGCCGCGATATCCCGGCGTGTCCGCCCCGGATGGCGACGCCCCACGCGGCTATTCCGTGATCTTGAAGCTTCCGGCCAGCTTGCCCTTGAGGTCTTCGGTTTCGCGCGGCAGCAGCGTCTGGTCGGTGTTGTAGACGATCTCGTACAGCGGCCGGGTGGCATCGCCAGCCCCGCCACCCTCCCTGCGTGCCACGGTGCGGATCCAGAAATCGGTCAGGTCGTTGTCATGCTGGACCTTGCCCGAGAACTCGCCATCACCTTTGCTCATGTGGTCCCAGCGGTCGCGCAGCTGCTTCTCCGCATCGGCTCCCGGGTTGGGCTGGCGGTTTGCCGCGATGAAACCCTTCTTGTCGCGGTCGGGTTGCAACTCGATGCCGCCCACATCCCAGATGAGCTTGCCGTGGTCCATCATGAAGGTCATGCGCAGGTCGAGCGCTGACTGGGCGCTGGTGGTTGCCATCCCTGCGGTGTTGAACTGCAGGCGCGGCGAATCGAAGCGCAGGTCCTTGCCGTATTCGTACTGCAGCTTGACGTGGTCGAATACCGCGGGGCGCAGTTCGCGGCGCTCCAAGAATGCCTGCCACTGCGGCAGCGAGCCGGTATAGGAGACGTAAAAGTAGTTGGCCAGGAACCTGATCAGCTCGGCCTGCACCTGCGCAAGCCCGCTCGGGACCATGGTCAGTATGCCGACATACCCATCCGGGGTTGCCAGTGCGAGCGTCGTCAGGTACATGTCCGCATAGCCGATCGCCCAGGTACGCTGCTGCCACACCCGGCCGTAGCTGTCGCGGAACAGGCTCTCCTGCAGCGCCGCTCCTGCTGAGGTGACGCGCACCGCCTGCGAGCCGACTTCCCGCGGCAGCGGCAGACCCTTGAGTATCAGGTCCATGAACTCCTTGGAGTCCTTGTAGTGCCGCTCCTCCACCCCGTATCCGGGGTACTGCAGGCGGAACAGCACGCCGGCGGCGGTGCCACCGCAATACCAGACGCGCCCATCGCCCGGCAGGCGCGTCTCGGTGCCCGCACAGCGGTGCGCATCCCAGGTCTTGTCCTCCTCCTGTGCCAGCATCGAGGGATCCCGGGAGGAGTAAACCGTGGCGAGCATGTCGGCGGACTGTCCGCGCGGAAAGATCGTGTCGGCCTCCTGGGCGAGCAGCTTGGCGTTCTGCGTCTGGTAGTACTTGAGGAATACCGCCCGCGCCGCGCGCGCGAAGTCCGGGAACGCCTGCGGCAACGGGAAACTCTCGCTGAAGTTCGCGACGATGGTGCCATGCAGCAGTTTCGGGATGCCGAAGGACTCGCGCACCTCGAAGGTTCCGGACTTGTCGGGGGCATTCAGCACCCGCTCGATGGGCAGTGCGTAGTTGAGGTTCTCGTTCGGGGACTTTGCGGCCACGATGCCGACGATGCGGCCCTGTGCATCCAGCAGCGGACCGCCGCTGTTGCCCGGCGAGGCGGCTGCCGAGAACCGCAACCACTTCCACCGCCCATCCTGGGCCTCGGGAGTGAAGGAGGTCAGCAGCCCATCGCGAATGACAATGCCCTCCCCGAGCGCGTTGCCCACCGCGAACACCGGGTCATCGACTGCCGCGGCCAGGTTGGTTGCCAGTGGTGTCACCGCTGGTGCCCCGGTGACGGTGAACACCACGAAGTCCTCGTGGTTCGCGTACTTGAGGATGCGGTCGATGGGATAGACGTTGCCCTCGCTGTCACGGATCGCCGCGGGACCGAATTGGGTGGTGATGCCGATGCCGATGACGTGGGCAGCAGTCACGAAGGTGGTCGGGGTGATGGCGAAGGCGGTGCCGACGGAACGGTACTTGTCGTTGCGCTCGCGGAAGGGAATCAGTTCCAGCGGCAGCGGCTTCTCGTAGGTGAGGGTGTCCTTCTCGGGCTTCTTCAGCACAACCTCGAAGGTCGCCGCGCGCACCTGCTTCTGCAGTTCCCCGGTCAGGGGGGCGGCGCGCAGCGCGGCTGCGTGGACCACGAGCAGCGCAAGAGTGGCGGCAAGGGTTGCCGCGCGCAGGGTCAGGAAGACGCCGAGACCCGAGACCTGTTCCAAAGCCCGCGCATACTTGCCCATACGCTCCCGATGATGCCCGTTTGCCCGGGTCGCTCTTGTGATGCAGGGCTTAGAATAGACGAGTCTAGCGGGGGCAACCATCCACCTTCCAGGATGCGCGCGCGATGCAGGATCCTTTTGACCTTCAGCGCTTCGTCCACGCACAGCAGCCCGTCTATGCGCAGGTCATCGCGGAGTTGAGCGCCGGGCAGAAGCGCTCGCACTGGATGTGGTACGTCTTGCCGCAGCTCAAGGGCCTGGGTGCAAGCTTCGCCGCCCGCACCTACGGGGTGTCCTCGCTCGCCGAGGCCCGCGCCTACCTTGCGCACCCTACCCTCGGCGCGCGCTTGCGCGAGTGCGCGCAGCTGCTCTTGGCCGCCCGCGCAAGCGATGCGCGGCAGGTGCTGGGCTACCCGGATGACCTCAAGCTGCGCTCCTGCATGACCCTGTTCGCATCCGCGGCCACGAGCGCGCAGGACCGGCAGCTGTTCCAGGCGGTGCTGGACAGGTTCTTCGGCGGGGTCGCGGATCCTCTGACCTGCGAGCTGCTTACTTCGGCCTGACGAACTTCAGGATGAACTGGTCGGTGTGCCCCTTGATACCCGCATCGAACACCGCCGCGGTGCGCGGGTCGGCCTTGTTGCGAAGCGCAGCACTCTCGCCCACGAACTTGAAGCCCGCCGACTCGACTTCCTTCTTCACCGCCTCCTCGTCGATGCGGTGCAGCGTGCCGGTATCCCGGAAGCCGGAGCCCTTCTCGGCCGCGTGGTCGAGCACGATGAACGTGCCGCCGGGCTTCAAGGCCGCAAACACCGCCTTGTCGAAGGCGACCACGTCCAGGTCCTTCACGTTGTGCACGTCGTGGTAGTTCTGCGAGGTCCAGACGAGGTCCGCAGGCGTCGACACTGAGAACTCCTTGAGCGGCATCACCTGGACCGTGACATTGGAGTAATGCGCATCGGCGGCGATCGCCCGGGCGGCCGCGGAGCGGTCCGGGGCATCGGCCGGCGCATTGGCAGGCTTCGGGGTCGCAGCCGCGATCACCCTGCCCGAGGGTCCCACCGCGGCACTGAACAGGCGCGTGAAGTACCCGCTTCCCGGGATGAGCTCCACCACGGTCTCACCGGGCTTGACGCCGGCAAACTCGAGCATCGCGGCGGGCTTGCGATCGGCATCGCGCTGGGTATCGGCAGACGGGCGCGCCGGATCTGCCACGGCGGCGGCGATGTTGGCCGGAGGTGCCGCCGCCTGGGTGGCGGCGGCGAGCAACAGCAGGCAGGCGGTGAGGCTGCGGAGCATGGTGGGTCCCCTGAAAGTGCGTGCGAGGGATCGGGACTGTAGCAGGACTCACCCGCCGCCGGCTGCCGCGGGAACGCCGCAGCGCAACCCTAGCCGCGGCGTGGGGCAAGCCGTGCCAGCAGGTGCTCGCTGAGCGCCGGCCACTCGGCAGCGGTGATGGAATAGCGAGCCGAGTCACGCGGAGCGAGGTCGGCGGCGAGCCGGTGTGCCCGCAGGATTCCTTCGAATTTCGCGCCGATGCCGGCAAGGGCGGTGCACGAGCGCTCATTGCGGGCATCGGTGTGAAAGCACACCCCGCAAGCCTCCCAGGACTCGAACGCGTGGCGCAGCATCAGGTACTTCGCCTCGGTGTTGACCGCGCTGCGGATCGCCGCCGGGCTCAGCCAGGTGTAGCCGATCTCGCAGTTGTCGGCGGCAGCCTGCGCGCGCGGATGGGAAGGCGGCCACGCCCAGCGGGCGATGTCGAAGAAGCGCGAGGAGCCCACCACCACACCATCGGCCCTGCGCACGGTTGCGAACGGCATGGCCGTGCCCGCATCGCGGGCGCGCACGGCCGCCTCGACGTAGCGCGCCATCGCCGCCCGCTCGGCCGGGACCGTGGTCCAGTGGAACAGCTCCGCCCCGCCCTGCGCCGCCGCAAGCAGTGCGTCCACGTGTCGCATCTGCAGCGGCTCCAGCCGCACGTGGCTGCCCTCGAGCGTGTGCAGGGTGTCCGGTGCCCCCATGGCTACTTGGTGCGGTAGTGCTGCATCGCCTGGGTATACACCGTGCGCCCGCCGACCACGGTGCGGCGCACCCTGATGTCGGCGATCCCGGCGGGCGCGATGGCAAACGGGTCGCGGTCGAGGACGATGAAGTCGGCGAACTTGCCGGCTTCCAGCGTGCCCACCTCGCGCTCGGCGTGCAGCTCGTAGGCGGAGTTGGCGGTGATCGCCGTCAGGGCCTGCTCGACGCTGAGGCCCGGGTCATCGCCCAGCCGGCCGCGGTACTTCTCCCCGGCCGCCGGGTCGTTCTCGCGGGTGACTGCGACCTTGAGCGCGAACCACTCGTTCAGCGGGTCCACCGGCCAGTCGCTGCCGTAGGCGATCCGCGCACCGGCGCGCGCCAGAAAGCCTGCCGGCTCGGTGACGCGCATGCGCTCGGGTCCTAGGTAATCCTCGTCGTTGTCGAGGGTGTCCGGCGCACGCTTCTCCCACTGGAACGACAGCACCGGGATCACGCCCAGCTGCGCGTAGCGCGGGTAGTCGGCAGGATCGACCGCCTCGTCATGGGCGATGGCCGCGCGCACCTTGTGCTCGTTGAACTCCTGGCGCAGCGCCGCGTAGGCATCCAGGCCGGCGCGCACGGCGCGATCGCCATCGGCGTGCATGTGCGGCTCGAGGCCCACGCGGGCGGCCGTGAGCACGATCGTGCTCAGCAGCTCGGGCGGAAAGTAAACCGCCGGTCCGGGGTTGTTTCCCGGTACCCAGTGTGGCTTTTCCGGCGTGCCCTGGTTCTCCAGGTACGGCGCCAGCATCGCTCCGGTGAAGGCCGGGGCGGTGATCACCCCGTCCAGGAACAGCTTGATGTTGCGCACCATGATGGTAGGGGCAGCTTTGGCCGGACCCTGGTCATAGCGTTTCGCGAGTGCCGCGACCGCAGCCACGGCCTGCCTGGGGTCGCGCCCTTCTTCGGCGCCGATGACCACCGCGAAGTGGCCGCGCGCCGTGAGTGCCCCCTCGTGCGCCACGGCGGCGAAGGCGCCGATGGTCTCGGCATCGGCGGCCGCATCCAGGAAGCTCGTGATGCCCTGCTGGCGCATCGCCGCCAGCGCCTTCAGCGCCGCCTCGTGGTTCATCGCCGGGGTGAACCTGGGGATCAGCGCCAGCACCGGATCGTAGGCGGAGTCCTCGAGGATGCCGCTCGGCTCCCCGTGCGCATCGTGGTTGATGCGGCCGCCGGCCGGATCTGCCGTATGCGCATCGATCCGCGCCAGGTCGCGCGCGCGGGTATTGATGAGCGCGCTGTGGCCGAAGGAGGACACAACGATGATCGGCCGCTTCGTGTGCAGCACATCCAGCGTGGCGAGCGTGGTGTCCGCATCCGCCGGGATCATGGCCTCACGGAACCAGGCCACCACCTCCAGCCAGCCATCCGGCTCCTGACCGCGGCTGGCATCCAGGCACTTCTGGATGCCCGCCTGCATCTGTGCCACCGTGAGGCGCGCATAGTTGAGGCTGCACTTCATGAGCTTCTGGCCGCCTTCCAGCGGGTGCATGTGGCCATCGACGAGCCCGGGCATCACGAACTGCCCCTTCAGGTCGGTCCCCGGCAGCGACCCTGCCTGCGCGCGCGCCTCCTCGTTGCTGCCGATGACGGCGATGCGCCCGTCGCGGACCACGAAGGCCTGGGCCCGCGCACTGCCGGCCCCGGTCCATACCGTGCCATTGACATAGAGGGCATCCGCCTGCGCAGCCCGTGCCGCGGGTATGCCCGCGACCATCGTCAGCACCAGCGTTAGGGCCAGGGCCAGAGCCTCGGCGGCGCGGAGTTGCAGCTTCGACATGAGACCTTCCTCGATCAGTGCGGCAGAGCAGCCTGCCCGGCGCCGGCCCATTCTTTCACGGCGCCTGCGGGGATGACAGAACCGCCACGGTCCAGGCCGAGGACGGCGCCAACACGACGACCCTCCTCACGGCGGCCGGGCGGGCCGCGCATCCGCCCGGCAGCGCGCCTGCTCACACAACCGTACCGAGGCATCGACCGCCCGGGCGAGCTCGGCTTCGACCTTCCAGCCGGTGTCGTGGGCTTCGCCCGGGAGCGGCAGCACCAGGGGCACCTCAGGATCGATCCCATGGACTTCGTTGGATCCATCCGCGCGGATGCGCGCGCAGTCCGGCAACTGCAGGACCCCGAGACTGTGCGTCAGCACCGTGGGGGTACCGCCGCGGGTGTATCCGCAGCCGGCGCCGAACGTGCGCGCACCGATGACGACGGCGGCCTTGTTGTCCTGGAGCACGGCTGCGAATTCCTCGGCCGCGGCAGCGGTTCCCGCATCGACGAGCACCAGCAGCGGCCCGTGCCAGACGGAGGCTTCGAAATCATACTGGGCGGGGCTGAACACCAGTGCTCCCCAGGGCTTACCGTGCAGGCGCGCCGCATCCGCCTCGGCGAGGATCCCCGTCGCATGGAAGGCAGGGGCAAGCCAGGCGCACCCCGGGCGCTTTCCCGTCCAGAACGGCGCCGCCGAGCACGGCGTCTCCCCGCCGGCCTTCGCCTCGTCCACCTGTCGTGCCCACTGTTCGAGCTGAATCGCGTCCTCCGGGGTCGCCGCGTACTCTGCCAGGCGCAGGTCCCTGGCAAGGGCGAGCCAGTACGCGGCCCAGTGTTCGCCCCTGACACCTGCGCGCCGTTCCGAGCGCAGGCTCACGGGGCTGAGCATGCGGGCGGCGGCCTCGGCCCACTCCGAACCTCCGCCATTGCCGCTGACATCGACCAGCAGGACGGTGCTGCCAAGTCGCTCGAGCTGCCGGATGCGCAGCGCAAGATCCCGCGCCATCGACTCGTACACGGCGCCTTCCAGCCGCTCAGCGCAGGCCGCATCGCAGGTCGTGTCCCCGGCCACGCCCAGCTGTTCGCGGGCCGCGGCACACAGTTCCGGATACCCCTGTGGCGCGAACATGCCGATGCGCAGCACACCGACCTTTTCCGCGCCCGAGCGGACCTGCCCGGCGGGGAACTCCGCACCGGTGCCTTCGGCAAGCGCACGGTAGTGCGGGATCCGCGCCGCCAGCGGCTCCCCGCGCAGCGTGGCATCGTAGCCAGGGCCGCGGCAGATCCCGGGCACCGCTGGCGGCTCGTGGGGCGCGCCTGCGGTTGCCACTCCGGGCCATTTCACCCGCAGGTGCCCGTCGCCGATGGCACCCAGCGACAGGTCGATGATCTGCCTGGCAGCCTCATCGCTGCCGGCGGCGCGCAACCGGCTCGCGGTCGCATCGAAAAGCTCGGCCAAGGGTATGCGGCGCTCGAACACGGCCCACTCGAAGTTGGCGTACTTCTGCGTCATCGCGGCGCGGATCTGCTGCAGGTCCTCGAGCCATGGCCCGGGGTCAAACGCGCCTTCGCCGGCACTCCCCGGGGTCGCTGCCAGGAGTGCGACAGCGCCCGCGCTCGCCCAAGCGCTGGCGAATGAGCGGCCCGGTCGTGGCATACCGATGTCCCGAAATTGCGGCAGTGCGGCTCGGACACTAGCGGCTTGGCGACCACGCCTCAAGCCACCGCGGCGATAAAAAAAACGGACCGGTGATCGCTCACCGGCCCGTTGCATGTTACCGCACCCACCAGCCCCGACGGGCCTCGCGATGCGTGGCGCGCGGGGACAGATCAGCCCGCGGCGCTCTCCGACTCTTCGCTGACGGTCGACTCCTCGGCATCCGGCAAGCCGCCGCCGACGTCCATGAAGCTGCGACGGTCGGTACCCTCGAGCTTGCGGCGCCGCGAGGCGTGGGCCGCAAAGCCCGTGCCCGCCGGGATCAGCCGGCCGACGATGACGTTCTCCTTCAGCCCGCGCAGGTCGTCCTTCAGGCCCCGCACCGCAGCCTCGGTCAGCACGCGGGTGGTTTCCTGGAAGGAAGCTGCGGAGATGAACGACTCGGTCGCCAGCGAGGCCTTGGTGATGCCCAGCAGCACCGGCTGCAGGCGTGCCGCGGCCTTGTTCTCCGCCTTGGCACGGTCGTTGATGTCCAGCGCCCGGGCCCGGTCCAGCTGCTCGCCGCGCAAGAGCGCGGTGTCGCCGGCGTCCTGCACCTCGGTCTTGCGCAGCATCTGGCGGATGATCACCTCGATGTGCTTGTCGTTGATCTTCACGCCCTGCAGGCGGTAGACGTCCTGGATCTCGCGCACCAGGTAGTTCGCCAGCGCCTCGATACCCTGCAGGCGCAGGATGTCGTGCGGGTTCGGCTCGCCGTCGGCGATGACTTCACCGCGTTCCACGGTCTCGCCCTCGAAGACGTTGAGCTGGCGCCACTTGGGAATCAGCTCCTCGTACTTCTCGCCGTCGTCGGAGGTGATGATCAGGCGGCGCTTGCCCTTGGTTTCCTTGCCGAAGCTGGCCGTGCCGGACTTCTCCGCGAGGATCGCCTGTTCCTTGGGCTTGCGCGCCTCGAACAGGTCGGCCACGCGCGGCAGACCGCCGGTGATGTCACGGGTCTTGGAGGATTCCTGCGGGATGCGGGCGATGACATCGCCCACCGAAACGCGCGCCCCGTCCTCGAGGCTGACGAGTGCGCCCGGGGGCAGCGTGTACACGGCCGGGATCTCCGTGTTTGCGAAGGTCATCTCCTTGCCCTTGGCGTTCACCAGCTTCATGGTCGCGCGCACGTCCTTGCCGCCGCGCTGCTTGGTGTCGGCCACCACGGTGGAGGACAGGCCCGTCACCTCATCGACCTGCGAGGTCACGGTGAGACCATCCACGAAGTCCTGGAACTTGAGGAAGCCTGCCACCTCGGTGACCACGGGATGGGTGTGCGGGTCCCAGGTGGCCACGACCTGGCCGCCCTCGACCGTTGCACCTTCCTTGGTGCCGATGACCGCGCCGTAGGGGATCTTGTAGCGCTCGCGCTCGCGGCCGAAGCTGTCCACGACCCCGATCTCGCCCGAGCGCGACACCGCCACCAGGTGGCCCTTCTCGTGCTGCACGGTCTTGACGTGGTGGAAGCGCACGACGCCCTTGTTGCGCACTTCCACGCTCGAGGCGGCGGCGGCGCGCGAGGCGGCACCACCGATGTGGAAGGTACGCATCGTCAGCTGCGTGCCCGGCTCGCCGATCGACTGGGCGGCGATGACACCGACCGCCTCGCCGATGGAGATCGGGCGGCCGCGGGCCAGGTCGCGCCCGTAGCAGCTCGAGCACACCCCATAGCGCGTCTCGCAGGTGATCGGCGAGCGCACCATGATCTGGTCCACGCCCTCGGTCTCGAGGAGCCGTACCAGCTTCTCGTCCAGCAGCGTGCCCTTGTCGATCAGGGTCTCCTTGGAGCCGGGCTTGAGGATGTCCTCCGAGAGGACGCGCCCCAGCACGCGCTCGCCGAGCTGCTCGACCACGTCGCCGCCTTCGACCAGCGGTGACATGGCAAGGCCTGCGGAGGTGCCGCAGTCGACCTCGGTGACCACCAGGTCCTGCGCCACGTCGACCAGGCGACGCGTCAGGTAGCCGGAGTTGGCGGTCTTCAGCGCCGTGTCCGCCAGGCCCTTGCGGGCGCCGTGGGTGGAGATGAAATACTGCAGAACGTTCAGGCCCTCACGGAAGTTCGCCGTGATCGGGGTCTCGATGATCGAGCCGTCCGGCTTGGCCATCAGGCCGCGCATGCCGGCGAGCTGGCGGATCTGCGCCGCGGAACCGCGGGCGCCGGAGTCGGCCATCATGAAGATCGAGTTGAAGGACTTCTGCTTGTGGCGCACGCCCTTGGAGTCGGTCGCCTCCTCGGAGCCGAGCTTCTCCATCATGGCCTTGGCCACCTGGTCGTTTGCCCGCGACCAGATGTCGACCACCTTGTTGTAGCGCTCGCCGTTGGTGACCAGACCCGAGGAGTACTGGTCCTGGATCTCCTTCACCTCGTCATCGGCAGCGGCCACCAGACGGGTCTTCTGCTCCGGGATGACGATGTCGTCGATACCGAAGGAGATACCGGCGCGCGTGGCGTAGTGGAAGCCGGTGTACATCAGCTGGTCGGCGAACACCACGGTCTCCTTCAACCCCAGCGCGCGATAGCACGCGTTGATGGTCCCGGAGATCGCCTTCTTGGTCATGTCCTGGTTGATGAGGTCAAACGACAGGCCCCTGGGCAGGATGTCGAACAGCAGCGCACGGCCGACGCTGGTATCGACCACGCGGGTGCGCTCTGTGAGCGTGCCGCCCTCGCCGCGCACGTGCTCACGCAGGCGCACCTTGCACTTGGCCTGCAGGTCGACCCCGCGGCTCTCGTAGGCACGGTGCACCTCGGAGACGTCCGCGAACAAGCTGCCCTCGCCCTTGGCGCCGATGCGCTCGCGGGTCATGTAGTAAAGACCGAGCACCACGTCCTGCGAGGGCACGATGATCGGGTCGCCGTTGGCAGGCGAGAGGATGTTGTTCGAGGACATCATCAGCGCGCGCGCCTCGAGCTGGGCTTCCAGCGACAGCGGCACGTGCACGGCCATCTGGTCACCGTCGAAGTCCGCGTTGAACGCGGTACACACCAGCGGATGCAGCTGGATCGCCTTGCCCTCCACCAGCAGCGGCTCGAAGGCCTGGATGCCAAGGCGGTGCAGGGTCGGCGCGCGGTTCAGCAGCACCGGATGCTCGCGGATGACTTCCTCGAGGATGTCCCACACTTCGGGACGCTCTTTCTCGACCATGCGCTTGGCGGCCTTGATCGTGGTCGCCATGCCGTAGAGTTCGAGCTTCGAGTAGATGAACGGCTTGAATAGCTCGAGCGCCATCTTCTTCGGCAGGCCGCACTGGTGCAGCTTGAGTTCGGGACCGACGACGATCACCGAACGGCCGGAGTAGTCGACGCGCTTGCCGAGCAGGTTCTGACGGAACCGGCCCTGCTTGCCCTTGAGCATGTCGGACAGCGACTTCAGCGGGCGCTTGTTGGCGCCGGTGATGACGCGGCCGCGGCGGCCGTTGTCGAACAGAGCGTCGACGGCTTCCTGCAGCATGCGCTTTTCGTTACGGACGATGATGTCAGGAGCCTTCAGCTCCATCAGGCGCTTGAGACGGTTGTTGCGGTTGATGACGCGCCGGTAGAGGTCGTTCAGGTCGCTCGTGGCGAAGCGGCCGCCGTCGAGCTGCACCATCGGGCGCA
>DASXPL010000009.1:0-44194 GCA_036493615.1 Steroidobacteraceae bacterium | reverse complement strand
GGCGCTTGAGGTCGAAGCCGGGCGCGGTCGCCCCCTGGCTTGAGCCGGCAGCGGCGGCGAGCGCTGCGATTAACAGCAGACGATGGGCTTGCAACTACGATCCGATGAGTTTGCGCCGTGAATACAGCGCCATGAGAATACCGAACCCGGCGAGTAGCGTCACGACGGAGCTGCCCCCGTAGCTGACCAGTGGCAGCGGCACGCCCACCACCGGCAGCAATCCGGTGACCATGCCCGCGTTGATGAACACGTACACGAAGAAGGTGAGCGCCAGACTGCCGGCGAGCAGCCGCGCGAAGGTCTCCTGCGTCTGCGTCGCCAGATAGATGGCGCGGCTGACCACGAACACGTACAGCAGCAGCAGCAGCAGCAGGCCGAGGAGGCCGAACTCCTCGCCGATCACCGCGAAGATGAAGTCCGTCGAGCGCTCCGGCAAAAACTCCAGCTGCGCCTGGCTGCCGTTCATCCAGCCCTTGCCGAACACCCCGCCCGAGCCGATCGCGATCTGCGACTGGATGATGTGGTAGCCGGCCCCGAGCGGGTCGGTCTGCGGGTCGAGGAAGGTGAGCACGCGCCTGCGCTGATAATCATGCATGAAACCCCAGCCCGCCCAGGCCCCCAGTGCGCCCAGCACCAGCATCGCTGCCATCACCCGCAGCCGCAGCCCGGCGAGGATGATGACCAGCGCGCCGGCGGCGGCGATCAGCGCGGCGGTGCCCAGGTCAGGCTGCACGGCGGTGAGCCCGACCGGCACGAGGATCAGTCCCGCCAGCACCAGCAGCGAGGGCCAGCTTGGCGGCAGGGGGCGCTCGTGCAGGTACCAGGCGCACATCATCGGCACCGCCAGCTTCATCAGCTCCGAGGGCTGGAAGCGGAACAGTTTCAGGTCCAGCCAGCGCTGTGCTCCCATGCCGATGTGGCCGGTGGCAGCCACCACCAGCAGCAGCAGGACCCCGATCGCGTACAGCCACGGCGTCGAGCGGCGCAGGAAGTTCGGGTTGATCTGTGCCAGCAGCAGCATGGCCACCGTGCCGATCGCCAGGCGCGCAACCGTGCGGTAGATGGTCGGCATGTTCTGGCCCGAGGCGCTGTACAGCACGATCAGCCCGTAGGTGGCCACGAGCGCCAGGCCGATCACCAGCGGGCCGTCGATCTTCAGCGCGAACAGCACGCGTGCAGCTCCGGTGAGCGTGCGGCGGGTGCGCGATCCGGAGGTGACTTCCTCGTAGATCATGGGGGTGGCTTCACCTTGCCCTCATCATCCAGCAGGTAGGCGTCGAGAATCTTGCGGGCAATCGGCGCTGCGGCGCTGGCGCCGGCGCCGCCGTTCTCCTGCAGCACGGCCACGGCGATACGCGGCTCATCCGCGGGCGCAAAGGCGATGAACCAGGAGTGGTCGCGCAGGCGCTCGTTGATCGCGCTCGCGTTGTAGCGCTCGTTCTGCGCCACGGTGAACACCTGCGCGGTGCCGGTCTTGCCGGCAAAGGTATAGGCGGCGTGCGCGCCGATGGCTGCGGCCGTGCCATGCTGGGTGACCCCTATCATGCCGTGAACCACGCGTGCCCAGTCATCGGCCGAGACGCCGGCGACCTCGCCGTCCGACTGCGGCGGCACCTCGTGCATCTTGCCCTCGGCGTCGCGATAGGCGGCCACCAGGCGCGGCTTCCACACCTTGCCGCGCATGGCGATGACCCCGGCGTAGTGAGCCAGCTGCAGCGGGGTGACGTTGAGGTAGCCCTGGCCGATACCGAAGTTCACGGTCTCGCCCGGGAACCAGACCTGGTCGCCCGGCTTGCTGAAGGTCTTCGCCTTCCATTCCCGCGAGGGCAACAGGCCGGGCTTCTCGCCGCTGATGTCGATGCCGGTGAGCTTGCCGAAGCCGAACGGGGCGAGGAAGGTCGCGATGCGGTCGATGCCGAGGGTGTCGGCCAGGCCGTAGAAGTAGACGTCGCAGGAGCGGGCGATCGCATCGTCGAGATTCACGTAGCCGTGCTTCTCGTTGTGGTACTCGCGGAACATGTGCGAGCTGCCGGACAGGTGGAAGGAGCCGGCGCAGTACTTACGCGCCTCGGGGTCCACCACGTGGTAGGTCAGGCCGGCAAGTGCCATCGCCGGCTTGATGGTCGAGCCGGGCGGGTAGGTGCCGCGCAGCGCGCGGTTGAGCAGCGGCTTATCGATGTCGCTCTGCAAGGCCCCGTACTCGTGTGCCGTGATGCCGCGGCCGAACAGCGTCGGATCGAACCCGGGGAGGCTGACGAGCGCGAGCACGTCGCCGTTGTTGGGGTTGAGCGCGACCACCGCGCCGCGGTGCCCGGCGAGCGCTGCCTCGGCCACGCGCTGGATCTTCAGGTCGATCGACAGCACCAGGTCATCGCCGGGGTTCGGCGGCTTCACGCGCAGGTCCGGGACGAAGGCACCCTGGCGCTCCACTGAGCGCCCCTGCGCATTCACCAGCACCTCGCGGAAACCATTGGTACCGTGCAACTCGCGCTCGTAGGCGCTCTCCACGCCGAGCTTACCGATCAGCGAGGTGCCCGCGTAGGTCGCGCGGTCGATGCGCTTCAGGTCCTGCTCGCTGATCGCACCCACATAGCCCAGCGCGTGCACCGCCAGGCCGCCATTGGGGTACCAGCGCGTCTGCCGTGTCTTGATGTCCAGCCCCGGGAACTCGAAGCGCCGCACGGCAAAGCGCGCCACGTCCTCGTCGGACATGCGCAGGCGGATGGGCACGCTGTCGAAGCGGCGGCTGGACTCGATCGTGCGCTCGATCTCCTCGACGTCCTCGGCGCGGATCAGCCCGATCTGCACCAGGCTCTTCAAGGTCTTGCGGACGTCCGCCACCTCCTCGGGCACCAGCTCCAGCTGGTAGGCCGGCTGGTTGCCGGCGATGACCTCGCCGTGGCGGTCGACGATCAGGCCGCGCGCCGCGGGGATCGGCTCATTGCGGACGCGGTTGCCCTGGCTAAGCTCGGCGTACTTGTCGTGGTTGGAGACCTGCAGGGAATACAGGCGCACGATGAGGGCGATCGTCGCCAGGCCCATGAGCACCCCGGCCACCAGAGCGCGCTGGTCGAACATGCGCTGCTCGCGCCAGTGGTCCTTGATGCGCACGGCCGGCATGGGCAGCTAGCGGAAGGCCCGGCTCACGAGCGGCGCCCCGCGCCATACCCCAGGATCGCCGCGGCCGGCGGCCAGACCAGCGCGCCGGTCAGGGTATGGATCCAGCGCGCGGGGCTTGTGACCGGGTGCCCGGTCCAGCCGTCGATGGCGAACAGCACGAACTCGTAGACCACCAGTGCTGCGAAGACCAGCAACGCCTGCTGGAAGGCCGGCTTGGAGCGGATGCGCTGGTGCTCGCGCACCGTGATGTAGGTGACCAGGGACAGAGCGAGGGCGTGCTCGCCGAGCACCGGGCCTTGGAACACATCCAGCATCAGCCCGGCAAAGAAGCCGAAGGCCACTCCGCCGCTGCGCGGTGCATTGATCGACCAGTACAGCACCGTGAGCACCAGAAACGCCGGCCGTGCCATGTCGAGCCAGGGCGGCAGGGGCAGTGCCGTCAGTGCCAGGGCCACCAGCGCACTTAAGAGGAGGCGCGTGCGTGACTCGGCGATCATGGCTTCTGACCGGCCGCGGGGGGCGGGGCGGGGGCCTTGGGTGCCGGGGCGGTTGCGGCGGCAGGCACCGCGGCATGCCCGACCGCCTGGGGCTGGATCGAGGGGTCACCGCTCTTCAGATCCCCGGCCGGCTCGTTAGTTGCGCTCGCGGCGCTGGCGCCGGGAGCTGCCGGGTGGTTGGCGCGGAACCAGATCAGCATCACCTCGCTGTCAGACTCCACGCGCGCCAGCGGCTCCGCACGCACCTGGGCGAGCGGCTGCACCGCATCGCGGTGCACCTCGGTGACGCGGGCCACGGGATAGCCTTCCGGGAACACCCCGCCCAGCCCGGACGTCACCAGGGTGTCGCCGACCTTGATGTCGGCATTGGCCGGCAGATAAGGCAGGGCCAGCGAGGCGCTGTCGCCCGCGCCTACGGCGATGGTGCGCAGTCCGGTGCGCCCGACGCGCACTGGCACGGCGTGCTCAGGATCGGTGATGAGGATCACCTCGGCGCTCCAGGGGCCGACGTGGATGGTCTGGCCGATGAGGCCCTTGGCGTCCATCACCGCCTGACCCCTGAAGACCCCGTTGCTCTCACCGCGGTTCAGGACCATGCGCTGGCGCAGGCCGGTGAGCTGCATGCTCACGATCTCCGCGGGCAGCCAGCGCTCGGCGACCGGCGGCAGCGCTTCGCGCAGCCCGCGCAGTTCGCCGTTCTCGCGCTCGAGCGCCTCGTAGCGCATGGACCGCAGCTCGAGGTCGCGTTGCTGTGCGAAGAGGCGCGCGTTCTCAGCCTGCAGGACCTGGCGGTCCTGGAAACTGGACTTCACCCAGCGCCAGGCCGCCGGCGGCGAACTCACCAACAGCTGGATCGGGTAGGCGGCCGCCTGCAGCACGTAGCGTACGTGCTCGAGGTAGTGCTGGCGCTGGTCCAGGTACATCGCCACCACGGACAGCACCGCGTAGAGGGTGAATTTGAAGCCGGGCGAGCCGCCCCGCCCGTAGAGCGGTCTGCCGGCTCCTGTCCCGAAGGCGGCCACTCAGTCCTGCGCGCTCCTTGCGCTATTCAAGGCCGAAATGTCCGGGGCCGAGCTCGTCCATCAGCTCGAGGATGCGCCCGCCGCCGCGTGCCACGCAGGTGAGCGGATCGTCGGCGACCACCACGGGCAGGCCGGTCTCCTCGGTGAGCAGCTTGTCGATGTCGCGCAGCAGCGCGCCGCCGCCGGTGAGCACGATGCCGCGCTCGGCCACGTCCGCGCCGAGTTCCGGCGGGGTCTGCTCGAGCGCCTGCTTGACCGCGCTGACGATACTCTGCAGCGGTTCCTGCAGGGCCTCGAGGATCTCGTTGCTGTTGAGAGTGAAGCTGCGCGGCACGCCCTCGGAGAGGTTGCGGCCCTTGACCGACAGCTCGCGCACCTGCTGCCCGGGGTAGGCCGAGCCGATCTCGATCTTGATGCGCTCGGCGGTGGCCTCGCCGATGAGGATGCCGTAGTTGCGGCGCACGTAGTTCATGATCGCCTCGTCGAAGCGATCACCACCGATGCGCGCGGAGTTCGCGTACACGACGCCATTTAGCGACAGCACCGCCACCTCGGAGGTGCCGCCACCGATGTCCAGCACCATCGATCCGCGCGCCTCGTTCACCGGCAGGCCGGCACCGACGGCGGCGGCCATGGGTTCGCTCACGATCCCCACATGGCGCGCGCCGGCCCCCTCGGCAGACTCGCGGATCGCGCGCCGCTCCACCTGAGTCGAGCCGAAGGGCACGCACACCAGCACCCTGGGTGAGGGCTTGAGCATGCGGTTGCCGTGCACCTTGCTGATGAAGTACTGCAGCATCTTCTCGGTGTAGGTGAAGTCGGCGATCACGCCATCCTTCATCGGGCGCACCGCGGTGATGTGGCCAGGCGTACGGCCCAGCATGGCTTTGGCTTCCGTGCCGACCGCGACGATGACCTTGCCGCCGCGCGTGGGCTCGGTCTGCACCGCCACCACCGAGGGCTCGTTGAGCACGATGCCCCTATCGCGCACGTAAATGAGCGTGTTGGCCGTACCCAGATCGATCGACAGATCGCTGGAGAAATATCCGCGCAGGCGTTTGAGCATTTAGCGACCGGGAAGAGTGAGGCGGGAGACCACGGAAAGTGGCGCGTAATCTAGCAACCGACAGGACATTCGTAAAGGCAACAGGTATGATTTTGCGCTGGTTTTCTCAGTTCACCACGCACACCGCGAACCTCCTATGGCCCTCACCCGCGAGCAGATCGCGAGCATCGCCGCCTTGGCGCGCCTCGATCTGAGCTCAACCGAGATCCCGGTCTACCAGAACAGCCTCTCGAACATCCTCGATTTCATCGGGGCGCTCGATGCGGTTGACACGGCCAATGTCGTCCCCATGGCGCACCCGCTGCCCGGGCTGTCGCAGCGCCTGCGCCCGGACGTGGTGACCGAGACCGATCACCACGAGCTGTACCAGGAAAATGCGACCCAGGTCACAGCCGGGCTGTACCTGGTGCCCAAGGTCATCGAATGAGGCGCCCGTGAGCGATCTGTCCCGCAGCACCCTCACCGAGCTGGCCGCGGGGCTGCGGGCACGGCGCTTCTCGAGCGTCGAGCTGGTGCGTGCCTGTCTGGAGCGCATCGACGCCAGCCAGGGCACGCTCAATGCGTTCATTTCGGTCACGCGCGAGAGCGCCCTGCGCGAGGCGCAGGCGGCCGATGCGGCGCTGGCCGCCGGCAGCGGCGGGCCGCTGACGGGCGTGCCGATCGCCCACAAGGACCTATTCTGTACCCAGGGCGTGCGCACCAGCTGCGGCTCGCGCATGCTCGATAACTTCGTCTCGCCCTACGATGCCACCGTGGTCGCCAGGCTGAAGGCCGCCGGCGCGGTCATGCTGGGCAAGACGAACATGGACGAGTTCGCGATGGGCTCCTCCAACGAGACCAGTTATTACGGCCCGGTGCGCAATCCGTGGAACACGAGCCTGGTGCCCGGTGGATCCTCGGGCGGTTCGGCAGCCGCCGTGGCGGCACGCCTGGTGCCGGCGGCGACGGCCACCGATACCGGAGGTTCGATCCGCCAGCCGGCGGCGCTGTGCGGCATCACCGGGGTCAAGCCCACCTACGGGCGCGTCTCGCGCTACGGCATGGTGGCCTTCGCCTCCAGCCTGGATCAGGGCGGTGTGCTGGCCGCGACCGCGGCCGATGCCGCGCTCATGCTGCGTGAGATGGCCGGCTTCGATCCGAACGACTCCACCAGCGTGGATGTGCCGGTGCCGGACTACGTGGCGGCTCTCGAGCAGCCGCTCGCTGGCCTGAAGGTCGGCCTCCTGAAGGAATTCTTCGACAAGGGCCTGGACCGCCAGAACGAGCAGCGCGTGCGCGAGGCGCTGCGGGTCTACGAGAGCCTGGGTGCCGTGCTCAGCGAGGTGAGCCTGCCGCACCTGCCCCTGTCGGTTCCGGTGTACTACGTGGTGGCCCCGGCCGAGTGTTCCTCGAACCTGGCACGCTTTGACGGGGTGCGCTTCGGCCACCGCTGCCAGAACCCGCGCGACCTGCAGGACCTGTACCGGCGCTCGCGCGGGGAAGGCTTCGGCGCGGAGGTGAAGCGCCGCATCATGACCGGCACCTACGTGCTCTCGGCCGGCTACTACGACGCCTACTACCTCAAGGCGCAGCGTGCGCGGCAGCTGATCAATGCGGACTTCATCCGCGCCTTCCAGAGCGTGGACGTGCTGATCGGGCCGACGACGCCGACACCGGCATTCGCCATCGGCGCCAAGACCGCAGACCCGGTGACGATGTACCTGAACGACATCTACACCATCGGCGCCAACCTCGCCGGGCTGCCGGCGGTCTCGGTGCCGTGCGGCTTCGTGGACGAGCTGCCGGTGGGGCTGCAGATCGTGGGACCGCACTTCAGCGAAGCGCGCGTGCTCGCCGCCGCGCACGCCTTCCAGCGCGCGACGGACTGGCATGCACGGGTGCCGCGGGGGTATGCATGAGCGCCTGGGAAACCGTGATCGGGCTCGAGATCCACGCACAGCTGGCGACCAACTCGAAGATCTTTTCCGGCTCCGCCACCGACTACGGTGCCCCGCCCAATGCGCAGGCGAACCTGGTCGACCTCGGCTACCCCGGGGTGCTGCCGGTGCTGAACGCACAGGTCGTGCGCATGGCGGTGAAACTCGGGCTGGCGCTTAATGCGCGCATCGCCACGCACTCGGTGTTTGCGCGCAAGAACTACTTCTACCCGGACCTTCCCAAGGGCTACCAGATCAGCCAGTACGAGCTGCCGATCGTTGCCGACGGGGCGCTCGATATCGTGCTCGAGGACGGCAGCACCAAGCACATCGGCGTCACGCGTGCGCACCTGGAGGAGGACGCCGGCAAGTCCCTGCACGAGTGCCTGCCGGGGCTCACCGGCATCGACCTCAACCGCGCGGGCACACCGCTGCTGGAGATCGTCTCCGAGCCGCACATGCGCTCGGCCAAGGAGGCGGTCGCCTACATGAAAAAGGTGCACACCCTGGTGCGCTACCTGGAGATCTGCGACGGCAACATGCAGGAGGGCTCCTTCCGCTGCGACGCCAACGTCTCTGTGCGCAAGTCCGGCGCGGAGAAGTTTGGCACCCGCGCGGAAATCAAGAACCTGAACTCCTTCCGCTTCGTCGAGCGCGCCATCAACTACGAGGTCGGCCGGCAGATCGATCTCATCGAATCCGGCGGCACGGTCGTGCAGGAAACGCGCCTGTACGACCCGGACAAGGGCGAGACGCGCTCCATGCGCTCCAAGGAAGAGGCCAACGACTATCGCTACTTCCCGGACCCCGACCTGCTGCCGGTGGAGCTGGACCAGGCATTCATCGAGGACGTGCGCAAGGGCCTGCCGGAGCTTCCTGACCAGAAGGCCGCCCGCTTTGCGAGCCAGTACGGGCTGTCTGCCTATGATGCCGGTGTGCTCACGGCCAGCCGCGAGCTGGCTGCCTACTACGAGGAGGTGGTGCGCACGGTACCGCGCGAGCCGAAGCTTGCTGCCAACTGGGTCATGGGCGAACTCGCCGCAGCCCTCAACAAGGACAACCTCGAAGTCCGTTCCGGCCGCCTGCCCGCCGCGCACCTGGCGGGCCTGATCGCGCGCATCTCCGACCAGACCATCTCCGGCAAGATCGCCAAGGAGGTGTTCGAGTCGATGTGGGCGGACGGCTCGAGCGCCGATCGGGTGATCGAGACCAGGGGCCTGCGCCAGATCACCGATACTTCCGCGATCGAGAAGGTCATCGACGAAGTGCTGGCGAAGAACCCCGGCCAGCTGGCCGAGTTCCGCTCCGGCAAGGACAAGCTGTTCGGCTTCTTCGTCGGCCAGGTGATGAAGGCGACCGGCGGCAAGGCGAACCCGGCGCAGCTGCACGAGCTGCTGAAGAAGAAGCTCAGCGGCTGAAATCCGCAGCGTCTGTGCCCGCCGACAAAGGTTGAAGCCCCCGGCACGAACCCCATTCTCTGCTCGCCATGAAAACTGCATCAGAATTTTCCGGCGATCAGGTCAGGCGTTTCATCTTCGAAGGACAGGCGGTCCGTGGCCACTGGACGCACCTGGATAGCGCCTGGCAGGAGCTGCGCGCACATCGTCGCTACCCGCCGCTGGTGGAGGAGCTGCTCGGCCACGCCCTGGCCGCCTGCATGCTGCTTGCCGCAACGCTCAAGTTTCGCGGGACGCTGACGTTCCAGCTTCAGGGTGATGGCATCGTGAACCTGCTGGTCGCGCAATGCACCGACGACAATCGCATGCGTGCCGTGGCGCGCTTCGATGAGCAGTCGCTCGCCGCCCTGGTGCGGCATGCCCCGCCCGCGGAGATCTTCCGGCAGCTCACCGGGGAGGCGGGACGCATCACCGTGACAGTAGAGGCCGAGGAGACGAGTGCGCGCTATCAGGGAGTGGTGCCGCTCACCGGGGACTCGCTCGCGCAGTCACTCGAGGCCTACTTCGCCAGCTCCGAGCAATTGCCCACGCGCGTCGTCCTGGCCGCGGATGGCCAGCGCGCCGCGGGCCTCCTGGTGCAGAAGCTGCCGGACCCGCCGGCGCTCCAGGGTCGCCCCGGCGATGCCTGGCAGGAAGCCCAATGGGGTCTGCGGCGGCTTACCCCGGCGATGCTCCTGGGCGGTGCCCTCGAGCCAAACCTTGCGGCGATCTTCCCGGCTCAGGACGTGCGTTTGTTCGGCGCGGCGCCCGTGACGTTCGAATGCCGCTGCAATCCTGACCGGGTGGCTGGGGTGCTGCGCGCGCTGGGGTCGGAGGAGATCCGGGAAGTACTCAGGGAGCAGGGGTCGGTCACGGTCACGTGCGAGTTCTGCCGCCGTCCGTATTCCTTTGATTCCATCGACATCGAGACATTGTTTGCCGACAGCACCCAGGGCACTGAGGCTATCCACTAAAATATTGTATCTCTGGAGATACAATATAGCTCCCAGTCAATTTTTTATCATTGAAAATGACCATTTCAAGGCGAATGTGTGTTCTCGGCAACTTCTGCGGGACAGACAATTAAAGAAATGTACAATGATTGAATGGATCTGCTGCCCCCCTCGACCCTGACCGACTGGCTGCGTGCGGCGGGTGATCCCAGCCGGTTGCGCCTGCTCGCGCTGTGTGCCGAAGGGACCTTGAGCGTCTGCGAGCTCGCAGGGGCGCTGAAGCAGAGCGAACCGAGAACCTCCCGGCACCTGAAGATCCTCTGCGACGCCGGCCTGATCGAGCGCATGCGGCAGGGCCAGCGCGTGCACTACCGCCTCAGCGGTCAGGCGGCACCGGCGAGTTTCGTGCGCGGCTTGCTGGGTCTGCTCGACCGTTGCGACCCGGTACTATTGCAGGACCGCACTGGCGCGCGCGCGCTGACGGCGTCCGCCTCGCCCATCGCTGCCGAGTCGCGGCTCGGACGTTCGCTGGCCGCGCTGCTGTTCCAGGGTGCGGGGGCGCCGGGTGGGACGCTGCTGCTGGGGGTGCGGCACCCGGAGCTGCTGGCCGCAGCCGCACCTCAGGCCGGCGGCTGTACGGTACTGGCGCAGTCGCGCCGCGCGGCGCAGTGGGCCCGCGCCTTCGCCGAGCGCCATGCGCTCGACTGCCGCGTTATCGAGGCCGGCTCTGCGCAGGGCTTCGTCGATTCCGACCTTGCACGCTGCGGCGGCCCGTTTGCGCAGGTCGTGCTGGACCAGCCGAGCGGCGGCCCAGCCTTGTCGCAGCTGCTGCGCCGCGCGCGTCAGGCGCTCGTGGCCAACGGCCACCTGTGGCTGTTCGAGCGCTACGACGCGCTCGAGACCGCCGGCGATCGCATCGTCGAGCATCCGCTCGCGCGCCTGCGTCGCCTGCTGGGGGACGCCGGACTGCAGTGCGAGAAGATCACTCCCGTGGAGGCCGGCGGCGAGCACTTCCTCGCGGCGCGCGCGCTCGCGGTGCAGGCTGTGGCGCGCGCCGGCGACGGCAAAGGTGTCGCATGAGCGCGGCCCCGATCCGTGTTTCCTTCGAGTTCTTCCCGCCGGCGGATGCGGCCATGGAGGCGACCCTGTGGGCCTCCATCGAACGGTTGGCGCCGCTTGAGCCGCGCTTCATCTCGGTGACCTACGGTGCCGACGGCTCGACGCGCGAGCGTACGCACGATGTCGTAACACGCATCCAGCGCGACACCCTGCTCACCGGGGCGCCGCACCTCACCTGCATCGGCGCCACTCGCGGGGAGATCCTGGAGATCGCGCGCTGCTACTGGGATCAGGGGATCCGTCACCTCGTCGCGTTGCGCGGCGACCTGCCGCAGGGGCAGCCGGGCTTGGCGCCGGGAAGGCAGGGATTCAGCTGTGCCGCGGAACTGGTGGCCGGTCTTGCCACCGTTGCACCGTTCGACATCTCCGTCGCTGCCTACCCGGAGGTGCACCCCGAGGCCGCTTCCGCGCGGGCGGACCTGGACAACCTGAAGCGCAAGATCGACGCGGGGGCGAGCCGGGCGATCACGCAGTTCTTCTACGACACCGGGAAGTTCCTGCGCTTCCGCGATGGCTGTGCCGCGGCCGGAATTGCGGCACCGATCGTCCCGGGCATCCTGCCCATCACCCGTTTCCCGCAGGTGCTGCGCTTTGCCGCGCGTTGCGGGGCATCCATCCCGCCGTGGCTGCACGAGCGCATCGCCGGACTGGAGGATGATGCCGAGACGCGCCGCCTGATCGCTGCGAGCGTGGCCATCGAGCAGGTGCATTCGCTTGCCGGCCACGGCGTCACCGAGTTCCATTTCTATACTCTCAACCGCGCTGAGCTCACGTTTGCCATCTGTCATGCGCTGGGGATTCGCCCGCGACCGACCGTGCGCCGCGCTGCCAACCAGGATCTCTGCGCATGAGCAACTGCGATCACCTGCACCACGGGGCGCGCACACCACGCGCTGACACAGACAGGGGCACAGCGCCCGCCCGCGCGGCGGCTGCACCCTATGCGATCGCGCCGCTCGACGAGCGCGCGCGGCGCGATCGCATCGAGCGCCTCAAACGCACCCTGGATGAGCGCATCGTGGTGCTCGATGGGGCGATGGGCACGATGATCCAGCAGCACAAGCTCGACGAGGCCGGCTTCCGCGGTGAGCGGCTGCGCGCGCACGGCCGAGACCTGCGCGGCAACAACGATGTCCTCACGCTCACCCGCCCGGAGATCGTCAGCGACATCCACAGCGCCTACCTCAGCGCCGGTGCCGACATCATCGAGACCAACACGTTCAACTCGAACCTGGTGTCGCAGGCCGACTATGGCCTGGAGGCGCTGGTGCCGGAGCTGAACTATCGCGCCGCGTACCTGGCGCGCCGCGCGGCGGATGAGTTCGCGCAGCGCACCGGGGTGTCGCGTTTCGTCGCCGGGGCGCTCGGTCCGACCAACCGCATGACTTCGCTGTCGCCTGACGTGAACGACCCTGGCTACCGCAGCGTCACCTTCGACGAACTGGTCGCAGCGTACCTGGACGCGGCGCGCGGCCTGCTGCTCGGTGGCGTGGACTTCCTGCTGATCGAGACGGTGATCGACACCCTCAATGCCAAGGCCGCGATCTACGCGGCGCTGACCCTGTTCGACGACACCGGTGTCACGCTGCCGCTGGCGATCTCCGGGACGATCACCGATGCCTCCGGTCGGGTGCTTTCCGGCCAGACCCCGGAGGCCTTCTGGAACTCGATCCGGCACGCCCAGCCACTGTTCATCGGACTCAACTGCGCCCTCGGCGGGCAGCAGCTGCGCCCGTACGTGCAGGAGCTCTCGGGCGTCGCCGACACCTACGTGTGTGCGTACCCCAACGCCGGGCTGCCTAACGCCTTCGGCGAATACGACGAGGGCGCGGCCGAGACTGCGGCGATCCTGCGCGAGTTCGGCGAGTCCGGACTGGTCAACATCGTCGGGGGCTGCTGCGGTACGACCCCCGAGCACATCCGCATGATTGCCGAGGGGGTGCACGGGCGCAGGCCGCGCCAGCGCCCGGCGACGGTCGCCAAGTGCCGGCTGGCGGGGCTCGAGCCGCTGAACATCGACGAAGAGAGCCTGTTCGTGAACGTCGGCGAGCGTACCAACGTCACCGGCTCCGCCAAGTTCCGCAAGCTGATCGAGGCCGGCGACTACACAGCCGCCCTGGACGTTGCGCGCCAGCAGGTTGCCAGCGGCGCGCAGGTGATCGATGTCAACATGGACGAGGGCATGCTCGACTCTCAGGCGGCAATGGTGCGCTTCCTGAATCTGGTCGCCGCGGAACCGGATATCGCACGCGTGCCGGTGATGATCGATTCGTCCAAGTGGACGGTGATCGAGGCGGGACTTAAGTGCGTGCAGGGCAAGGCGGTGGTGAACTCGATCAGCCTCAAGGAGGGCGAGGAGATCTTCATCGAGCACGCCCGCAAGGTGCGCCGTTACGGCGCCGCCGCCGTGGTGATGGCCTTCGACGAACAGGGCCAGGCTGACACGGTGGAACGGCGGGTCGCCATCTGCAAGCGCGCCCACCGCATCCTCACCGAACAGGTGGGCTTAACTGCCGAGGACATCATCTTCGACCCCAACATCTTCGCGATCGCAACCGGGATCGAGGAGCACAATTCCTATGGCGTCGCCTTCATTGAGGCCACGCGCCGGCTGAAGCAGGAGCTGCCACACACGCTGGTCAGCGGCGGCGTCAGCAACGTGTCGTTCTCGTTCCGCGGCAACGACCCGGTGCGCGAGGCGATGCACTCGGTGTTCCTCTACCATGCCATCGCCGCCGGCATGGACATGGGCATCGTCAACGCCGGGCAGCTGGCCATCTACGAGCAGATTCAGCCGCAGCTGCGCGAAGCGTGCGAGGACGTAGTGCTGAACCGCAACCCGGAGGCCACCGAGCGCCTGCTGCAGATCGCAGCGCGCTTCAGGGGCGAGGGCGGCATGCGCCGCGCCGAGGACCTGGAGTGGCGCGCTCTGCCGGTGCCCAAGCGCATCGAGCACGCCCTGGTCAAGGGTATCGACGACTTCATCATCGAGGATACCGAGGCGGCCCGCTTGCAGTTTGCGCACCCGCTGGAGGTCATCGAGGGGCCGCTGATGGACGGCATGAATACTGTCGGCGACCTGTTCGGCTCAGGCAAGATGTTCCTGCCGCAGGTTGTCAAGAGCGCCCGCGTCATGAAGCGGGCGGTCGCGCACCTGGTGCCGTTCATCGAGGCGAGCAAGGACCGCGGTGCGCGCCGCGCCAAGGGCCGCATCGTCATGGCCACCGTGAAGGGCGACGTGCACGACATCGGCAAGAACATCGTCGGCGTGGTCCTGCAGTGCAACAACTTCGAGGTTATCGACCTCGGGGTCATGGTCTCGTGCGAGAAGATCCTGGAGACCGCCCGCCGCGAGCAGGTCGACTTCATCGGCCTGTCCGGTCTGATCACCCCGTCGCTCGACGAGATGGTGCACGTGGCCCAGGAGATGAAGCGCCAGGGCTTCGCGGTGCCGCTGCTGATCGGCGGGGCAACCACCTCGCCGGCGCACACCTCGGTCAAGATTGCCCCGCAGTACCCCCGGGAGGTGGTGTACGTGAAGGATGCATCGCGCGCCGTGGGGGTGTGCCAGACGCTGACCCACCCGGAGCAGCGCAACGCGTTTGCGGCGAAGGTGGAGGAGGAACACCAGCGGCGTCGCGCGCAGCATGCCGCCAAGAGCGTGAAAGTACCCGAGCTGTCCATCGCCGCGGCGCGCGCCAACCGCCGGCGTCTGGACTGGGCGGCGTACCAGCCACCGGCTCCGCGGTTGCCTGGCATCCAGAGCTTCGACGACTACCCGCTGCAGGAGCTGCTCGGTTACATCGACTGGATGCCGTTCTTCAATGCCTGGGAGTTTTCCGGCAAGTTCCCGGACATCCTCACTGATCCGTTGATCGGCGAGGCCGCCAGCAACCTCTACGCAGACGCGCGGCGCATGCTCAAGACGCTGATTGCCGAGCGCTGGCTGCGCGTGCGCGCGGTGGTGGGCCTGTTCCCGGCCAACTCCGTGGGCGATGACGTCGAGTTATATGCGGACGAGTCGCGCACGCAGGTGCTCACCACGCTGAACTTCCTCAGACAGCAGAAGGGTAAGCCGGACGGTCAGCCCCATGAGTGCCTGGCAGATTACGTCGCCCCCAAGGCGAGCGGCGTGCGCGATTACTTCGGGGCCTTTGCGGTCACGGCGGGTATCGGCATCGAGTCGCGCGTGCAGAAATTCGAGAAGGCACACGATGACTACTCGAGCATCATCCTGAAGGCCCTTGCCGACCGGCTGGCGGAGGCGGCGGCCGAACACTTCCACGAGCGCATGCGGCGCGAGCTGTGGGCCTACGGGGCCGACGAGGATCTCACCAACCAGCAGCTGGTGCGCGAGGAGTACCGCGGGATCCGGCCGGCGCCGGGTTACCCGGCCTGTCCCGACCACACCGAGAAGCGCAAGCTGTGGGAGCTTTTGGACGTGGAGCGCAACGCGGGCATCAGCCTTACCGAATCCTTTGCCATGTATCCGACCGCTGCGGTCAGCGGCTGGTACATCGGCCATCCGCAGTCACGTTACTTCGCCCTGGGCAAGATCGACCGTGACCAGGTCGAGGACTACGCGCGCCGCAGGGGCTGTACGCTGCAGGAAGCCCAGCGCTGGCTGGCGCCGAACCTGGGTTACGAGTCGTAAGTGCTAGTGCGGCTCGCGCCGCTCTGATTCCAGCGCCCGCAGGTATCCTGCGCCGCCCAGGCCGCGCATCTGTCCCAGGATCTGATCGCGACGCAGCGCCACGTAGCGTGACGGGCGGTCGGCGTGCATCTGCACCGGGTTGGGCAGCACCGCAGCGAGCAACGCGGCGTCCGAGGAGCTCAGACTGCGGGCGCTCTTGTGCCAGAAGCGCTGCGCGGCGGCCTGCACCCCGTAGATGCCGTCACCGAACTGGGCCACGTTCAGGTAGGTCTCGAGGATGCGCTCCTTCGGCCAGAGCGCCTCGATCAGCACGGTGAAGTACGCCTCGAGGCCCTTGCGCACGAAGCTGTGGCCGGACCAGAGAAACAGGTTCTTGGACACCTGCTGTGAGATGGTGCTCGCCCCGCGCAGGTGCTTGCCCTGCTCGCTGGCGCGAACCGCGGAGCGGATCGAGTTGAAGTCGAAGCCGGCGTGGAACGGAAACAGCTGGTCCTCGGCGGCGACCACGGCGATGGCGGCGTGCGGGGAGATCTGCTCCAGGCTTACCCAGTGGTAGTCGGTGTGGTAGTCGTGCCGCTGCGCGGCCCACGCCTGCACCCGGGCCTCTACCATCATTGCGCTGGTCAGCGGGTTCAGCCAGCGCAGCAGCAGCACGGTGATCACGCTGAGCGCCAGACAGCCCAGCAGCAGCATGCCGAGCCAACCGAAGAACCGCCGCGCGATGCGGCCGCGCCGCCGCTGAACGGGCGCCGCGCCTGTGCGGCTGCGACGCGGTCCGGTGGGCGGCGCCAAGTGCCTTGCGACCGCGCTACTTCGGTTCGACCCGGCGCGCCGAGACGATGACGACGTCCTCGAGCGGCACACCCTGGTGGCCATTCTTGTTGCCGGTGCTCACCTTGGCGATCTTGTCGATGACGTCCATGCCCTCACTGACCTTGGCGAACACCGCGTAGCCGTAGTCACGCGGGCCGTGGTCGAGGAAGGCGTTGTCGACGAGGTTGACGAAAAACTGCGAGGTGGCGCTGTTGATGTCGCTGGTGCGTGCCATCGACAAGTAGCCACGCCCGTTCTTCAGCCCGTTCTTGGCCTCGTTGGCGATCGGCGCGCGCGTCTTCTTGTTGGCAAGGTCGGGTGTCAGACCGCCGCCCTGGATGACGAACCCCGGTATTACCCGGTGGAACACCGTGCCGTCGAAGAAGCCATCGTCGACGTAGCGCAAGAAGTTCTCCACGGTCACCGGGGCTTCCTTGGGGAAGAGCTCCACGGTGAATGGGCCGTGCGAAGTTTCGAATCTGATCATCGTTGTCCTTCCGTCATGCGCTCGTGTCCGGCGAGATCGCGGTGCGAGCGTACGTGACGGAAGCCTGCGAGGACAAGCGCAGCACGCACCGGCGCGCCCTGGTCGGCGCCATGTTCCACCAGTAGCCAGCCCCCAAGAGCAAGATGCGGTGCCGCGCCGGCGGCCAATGTGCGCAGGCTTGCCATTCCGTCGCTCCCGGGGGTGAGCGCGAGCTGGGGTTCGTGGCGCAGCAGCGCGAGGGCGGAATCGGCCGAGCCGACGTAGGGTGGATTGCTCACCAGCAGGTCGAACAGTTCGCCGGCGAGTGGCGCGTACCAGTCGCCGAGGCGGAACTCCACCCGCGACAATCCCAGGGCGGCCGCGTTGCTGCGCGCCATCGCGAGCGCTTCCGGGGATATGTCGGTGGCCACGATATGCCACTGCGGCCGCTCGCTCGCCAGCGCCAGCGCCACGGCGCCGGAGCCTGTGCCAAGTTCCGCCACGCGTGCCGCGCTGGCAGGCCCGCGGGTCAGAGCGCGCTCCACCAGAATCTCGGTCTCCGGTCGGGGTACCAACACGGCAGGGCCCACGGTCAGCTTCAGGGACCAGAATTCACGGTACCCGATCAGATAGGCGAGGGGCTCGGCGGCGACGCGTCTCCCGAGCAACTCTCGGTACTGGAGGGCCTGCGCTGAACTGCAGGGCGTTTCGGGGTGGGACAGGAGGTGGCCGCGCGTGGTGCCCAGGACGTGCGCCAGGAGCACCTGGGCATCCAGCCGGGCATCGAGGTTGGGGTCGGGTACCTGCTGAGCGGTGGCCGCCTGCAGTCGCTGCACACCCTCAGCCAAGAGCTCGCCGCAGGATGGGATAGTCATATCGGCAGCTTCGGCACGGCGTTAATATATTCCAATGGATACGCCCCTATATCCCCCACAGCGCCCCCTGTCGGTCGGGGAGTCCCTGGATCTCACCTTCCGCATCTACCGCGGGACAGTAGTGAAGTGTCTGCCGCTGGCGGCGCTTGCCATCCTCGGGGCGCAGCTGCCCACCCTCTACCTGCTATCCGCCGGCCGGGGCCTGAACACCTCGTTGTTGGTGACGATGCGGGAACCGGGGTACCAGGGGGTGTACTTTGTGAGCGCGCTGCTGAGCCTAGTGCTGAATGCGACGATCCTTCTGCGGCAGTATAAGTTGAGCACGGGCAGCCAACCTGGCGGCGAGGTGGCGACCATGGCGCGACGTGTTCTGGCACTCCTCGTGCTCACTTTGCTGTTCGTTTTCACGTTCCTCGTGTGCCTGGCGCCCGCCGCGCTGCTCCTGACAGGGGTGCCGAAAGGGCTCGTCGCGGTGCTGTGCCTGATGCTCATTAGCTATGTGTTCGTATCCTTGTCGTGTGCCTATGCGGTACTGATCCTGGAGCGTGTCGGGCCGATGACAAGTCTGCGACGCAGCTGGAGCCTGACGCGCGGCAGCTTCTGGCGACTGACGGCCGTGTACACCGTCGCGCTCATCATCCTCATAGTATTTTACGTGGTGCTGGGCACCGCGACGGGATTCGTCGTCGCCCTGGTGGCACATGGGGAGCTGGCGGTGATGACAGCTGTCTACGCAGTCGTTGCGGTGGCGCTGGGGACATTCGTGGTGCCTTTCTACTCGGCGGTGCAGCTCGCGGTGTTCGGTGATCTGAGCGCGCGCAGGGAAGGCGCTGACCTCGCGCAACGAATCTCTGCCACGGCCTGAGCGGTGCGCCTCGGGCTGGCCGGCATCCTGTTACTCCTGGCCGGCAGCAGCGGCGCCCAGGCGCATGAGTTGCTCGATCGCCTCGACGCCTGCAGCGCGCGGCTCGATCGTGAGCTCGACGTGGGCTATGAGCGCATCGCCGCGCGCTGCCCGGAACTGGCCGGGGCGCTGACGCACAGTGCCTGGGCGCCGTGGCTGCCTGCTGACTGGAACCAGCCACGCAATCAGCTCTCGGCGCAAGGACTGACGGAGCTGCATACGCTCCTGTCACGCAGCCTTGCGCCGAGCGTCCCGGTCCGTGCGCCCCGGCCGCAGACCGCGGCCGCCGTCATCGCGCGGATTTCGCCGGCGGAGGATTCCGGACGGGGCTGGTGGGGGCGCTTCAAAGCCTGGTTGCGCAAGATCATGTCCGGCGGTGAGTCTGATTCCGGACTGGGAGCCTGGCTGAGTCATCTGGATTTTCCCCATGCGGCTGTCACCGTGATCGCATGGCTGACGCTCGCGCTGGTGATGGCAGCGGCGCTGGCGATTCTCGTCAACGAACTACGTCTCGCCGGCATCTTCAAGGCGCGCCGACCCACGCCGCGCGGCGGGCAACCGCGGCACGACGTCGGCCAGGCCGATGAGGCCCTGGATGAACTGGAGCGCCGCGAACCGCGCGAGCAGCCGGCGCTGCTGCTGCAGCTGATCGCAGCGCGGCTCACCGAGCAGGGGCGACTGCCGCCCGCGCGCGCTTTGACAGCGCGGGAACTGCTGCAGGGTGCACGCCTCGGAGAGGATTCCGATCGTGCGGCGCTTGCGGAACTTGCCTCGGCCAGTGAACAGCTGCGCTTCTCCACGCGCGATTTCGCCGCCACGAGCCTCGCCTCGGCGATCTCGGCCGGGCGCCGGATGCTCGTGCGGCTTGCGACCCCAGCGCCCGTGCCGGATGCGGGCACCCATGGACCGTGACCGACTGACAACCCTAGGCTGTGCGCTGGGTGCGTTGCTCGTGTTCGGTATGCTGTTTGTCCATACCGGACCGCCGGGTGAGCGCGACGCCTCAGCGCCCACCACCGCGGAGCGCCGCGCGAACGGCCTGCTCGGGGTGATGACCTGGCTGCAGCAGGAAGGCATTGGCTCGGTTTCGCTGCGCGAGCGCTTCGATGCGCTGGCGAGGTTTCCGGCGCTCTCGCCTACGGGAAACCTGCTGATAGTGACCTTGCCGGCGGCGACTGCCTTCCGTACCGACGAGGTGGTGGCACTGGATGGCTGGATACGGCGCGGCAACACTCTGCTGATCCTGGCAGCGCTTTCGGACCGGCCTGAGTGGGCGCGTGCCGACCGCGGCCTGGTCGGTGACCTTCAGCTCTTGAGCGGACTCGAGGCGCAGGCACAGGTCGAACCGCGGAAGGCTGGGTCGCCCCGCCGGGATATCACCAGGGATGCCCGCTTGCTCGAGCGCGGCGCCCGCGCCTCGCTGGGGCCTCTGGAACCCATCCGCAGCCACCTGGTTCCCAATCGTCCGCATCCCTATCTGGAGGGCGTGCACCGGGCAGTCGCGCTGTCGGACTTGCCGCCCATGCAATGGTCCGTCAAGGTACCGCGCGATGGATTCATGCTGGCGCTGGCGCACGAGGAGAGCACGAAGGAGGGCGTGCTCTGGGTGCGGGCCTTGGGTGCCGGGACGCTCCTCGTCAGCGGCTTCGCCTCGCTGTTCTCCAACCGGGCGCTCGGGCTGGAGGAGAACGCGCGCCTGCTGGCAAACATCGTGGCCTCGACCACCGCACCGGACGGTTCGGTCATCTTCGATGACGAACATCAGGGCCTCTCGGCCGCGTACGACCCCGCGAAGTTCTACAAGGACCGCAGGCTGTATGCGACGCTGGCCATCGTCGCGGCGGTATGGCTGGTATGGGTGCTGGGCGGGACGCAACTGCCGGCGCCTGCGATGCACGCTCCTGCACCGCAGGAGATGCAGCTGGTGCGCGATACCGGGCTGTTCCTCGCGCGCGTGCTGCGGCCAGCAGCGGCCGCCAGGTGCTTGTTCGACAATTTCTTCCTTGGCATCAGGGGCGTCCTGCACGATGGCCGCGATGCCGAAGAGACCGCGCTGTGGACGTGGCTGGAGCAACACCCGCGACTGGCCGCCGCCGAGGTCGCACAGCTGAAGTCCTGGTATATGCAGGCATACGCTGACCAGAAAGTACCGCTGGTGCGCCTGCGCAACCTCATCGTCCGAACCGAAAGGCTACTCACCGCATGAGCACCTCCATCCAGCAACTCGAGAGACTGCTGACGCGAGAACTCGGACGCGTGGTCGTCGGGACGGACAGCTCGCTGCACGCCCTGATAGTCGCCCTGGTGGCGCGCGGGCACGTGCTCGTGCAGGGCATCCCGGGTCTCGGTAAGACACTGCTGGCCAAGACCCTGGCCCGAGCACTCGGCGGCGAGTTCAAGCGCATCCAGGGAACGGCCGACCTGATGCCGAGCGATATCACCGGGGTGAGCGTGTTCGATGAGGTCACGCGCGCCTTCAACTTCCGGCCCGGTCCGCTGTTCGCGGACGTGGTGCTCGTCGATGAGATCAACCGGACCGGACCGAAGACACAATCGGCGCTGCTCGAGGCGATGGAGGAGCGGCAGGTCAGCGTTGATCGCAGCACATTCGATCTGCCGCCGGACTTCCTGCTCATTGCGACGCAGAATCCGCGCGAATTCGAGGGCACTTATCCACTGCCGGAGTCGCAGCTCGATCGCTTCATGCTGCGTTTGGACATGCACTACCCGGTGCGCGCTGCCGAGGCCGAGGTCCTCGGTCGCTATGGCGGCATGGGGAGCGCCGCGCAGGCCGCGCTGGCATCGGTGACGGCGATCGATCGCGCATTGCTCGCAGCCGCGCGCGCCGACGTCGAGGCCGTGCACGTGTCTGATGCGCTCAGCACGTACGTGCTCGATCTGGCGCGCACTTCCCGGGGGCACGCGCGTCTTGCGCTCGGGCTGTCCACGCGCGGGGCGCTGGCTCTGCTCAAGGCGGCGCGCATCCTCGCAGCATTGCGCGCGGGTGAGTTCGTGACGCCGGACGACGTCAAGCGCGCCGCACTATGGGTAATGCCGCATCGATTGGTGCTGACTCCCGAGGCCGCGCTCGAGGGCCTGACCGATCTAGACACGGTGCAGAATATCCTCGCGGAGACACCGGTTCCGCGCTGAACCTAAGTGCTGGCCATGCACCTTGCCCCACGCGGTTATCTGTTGGTCGTGCTGAGTGCCGTGCTCGCCATCATCGGGGTATGGTCGGACGGGCCCGCTCTGGCGCGTCTGTGGACCATCCCGGCCGGCTTGCTGCTGCTTGGCCTGGGGCTCGAGGGCATGCTAGTGCGGCGGCAGCGAACCGAGGTGCGGATCGCCACGGCGGCGCGCGCCTTCCTCGGGCGGCCGCAGCAGGCGGCCTTCGAATTCGCAAATCCGTCCGCGCGCGTGCTCGCACTCGAGTACGCCCCGGCGCTGCCAGACGGGTTCGAGCCCCTGACCGGGAACCGACGCGTCACCGTTGATCCGCGGGCACGGACCGCTGATGTTGTTACCGTACTGCCCGTGCGGCTGGGAGCGCAGCGCTGGCCCGGGCTGCTGGCGCGCCGGCGCGGACCATTTGCGCTTGCATGGTGGTCGACCGTGCTGCAACCGGAGTTCCGCGGCGTCGTGGCCCCGGATGCGCTGCGCACTAGCGTGCGCATGCGTGCAATGGCTGGTGGGACCCGCGCGCGGCGCGTCGTCGGGGCCGGCGCGGAGTTGCACCAGTTGCGTGCCTACGTGCGTGGAGACCCGCTTTCGCGCATCGACTGGAAGGCAAGTGCGCGCACGCGTGCGCTGGTCACGCGGGAGTACACGGAAGATCAGCACTTGGATCTGTTGGTCGCCATCGACGCCGGCAGGCTCAGCCGGGTGCGCAGCGGTGCGCTCGAGCACTTCGGTCGGTACGGCAATCTGACCGCGCGCCTGGCTGAGTTGGCTACCCATCACGATGACCGCATCGGACTCGTCATCTACGCGGATCGGGTGGTAGCCAGCTGCGCGCCAGAGCGCGGCGTGAACGGTGTGATACGCGTGCGCAGGCTGCTCGAGCAGGCCGCTCCCCGCCGCGCGGAGTCGGATCCTACCAGTGCCGCGGTGGAGATCCGTCGCCTGCTCAAGCACCGCTCGCTGGTGATCCTGCTGACGGACCTGGACGATGCCAGCATCGCCACGCAATTGGCGCGCGCGGTCAGGCTCCTTGCGCCGCCGCACCTGGTCATGGTGGCCGGCGTCCTCAGCGGCGAGATTGCCGCTCTCGGTCAGGGTGCGGCGCAGGCCTGGGAGGATCCTTGGATCGCGCTCGCGGCCCAAGAGCACGAGAAGCGCGCGGCGGGCCAGCGCGCCGTGCTCGAGCGACTGGGCGTGCCGGTGGTGGCGGCGGCGGCGGAGCGCCTCGAGCCGGCCTTGTTCAGCCGCTACGAGCAGCTACGTCGTTCGCGACGGATCTAGGCTGCGGTTGCCGCAACAGATCGCCGATTCTGAACAGCCGCCCCGACAGTATGCTCACCATGGCCAGCCAGTAACCCACGCCGATGGCAACGCGTGCGCCGACCGGCACGCGGGGATTGGGCGAGATAAAGCCCTCAATGAGTCCAGCCCCCACTAGGAGCACGGCGCAGGCGATCAGCACGCGTCCCGAGCGTTCGGCTGCTTCACTGAAGGACCGCATGCGCCCGGCACGGCCGGGACGGATGAGCGCCTCCCCAACCGCCGCGCCGGCCGCCGCCGACAGGCACATCACCGACAGCTCCACGCAGCCATGGGCAACGATGAAGCCCGCGAGTGCCGGAGCAAGTCCGTGCGCGCCGACAAAAGCGAATACTGCGCCGAGCATGAGGCCATTCAATCCCAGTATGTACAGCGTGCCGAGTCCGAAGAACAGTCCAGCACAGTAGGCAAACAGGCTGACGACCACATTGTTGGCGAGGATCTGTACCGACAGGACCGAGGAAGGCACGATATTAAGCAGGCCATCGGTCCAGAGCTTGCCGCGCTCCACGCTGGCAATCAGGTCAGGGGATGCAAACAGGCCGATCAAGTCCGGATAGCGGCGCACGAGTGCATACCCGGCCGCGGCGGCCAGCAGGAATATGAGCGTTGTCCACCACAGATAGGGCCCGAGCCAGGCGATCGCTGCGGGCAGGTCCACGCGCACGAACTGCCGCAGCGCGCTGCTTACGCGCCATTCGCCGTGGTGCAGCGCGCCGTGCGTGCGCGCGTAAGCCCCTTCCAAGTAGTCGCGGGTGCGCGTGGTAGGCAGTAGGTCGCGCGCGCGCGCAAGGTCGTGCGCGAGCATCCGATAGTCGTCCGCCACCCGCGCGGCCTCGGTGGCATCGTCGGTGCGTGTCCCGGCAAGCCGGTCCAGGCGGCTCTGCGCCTCGCGCCACAGCCCGGCACGCTGCAGCAGTGCAGTGCTCAGGGCGTGGCGACGGGCGGTCTGGTCCATGCGCCTAGGCTCCAGTGCTGAGTCTCTCGAGCCGGGAATGCAGTTCCTGTTCGCCTGCCTGGTTAACCACGCCGGCATCGGCGCCGTGGCGCAGTAGCAGCTGCCGCGCAAGGCCGGCCCGAGCCAGTGGCGCAAGCGTATCCCAGCGCTGCAGCAGTTCGAGAACCAGTTCGGTGCTCTGCGCATCCAGCATCCCGGGATGCTTGCGGGAGGACTCCAGCGGCAGTAACTCCTGGGTGGCCTGATAGATGAGGACGGTACCTGCAGCCATATCACCGCAGCGGAGGCTGTCACGGGAGAACGCCGAGACCACCAGCCCGACCCCATAGAAGGCCGGCAACGCGTCGATGAGCCTGAATACGTTGCGCACCAGCAGTGCACCGACGGTCGCGGCCGCACCAGTGCGGCTGACGACGCGCACCCCGGCCAGGCGCTTGCCGGGCGTGCTGCCGCGCAGCGCGAGCTCTACCACGGGGTGATACAGGAAGTAGATCGCAAGCGCCGGCGCCGCGATCGCCCCGAACCAGAGCGCATCGGTCTTCGGCGGCGGGCTGAGCGAGAGCGTGCCGTTGTAGAAAGCAGCTCCGGCTGCGTACCAACCGAGCGCCAGGACGACGCGTATGTGCCAGTCGACGATGAACGCGTACGAGCGCACCCCGGGCCCTGCCACGGGCAGCGAGACATCGATGCCGGTATTGCTGTCAACGACCAGGCGGGAGAGCTGCTCGCTCACGCCTGCTCCGCCAGTAGCTCCGCCTGGTGTTCCTGCTGCAGCGCCTGCACCAGCTCATCCAGCCGTCCGTCCATCACCTGCTGCAGCTTGTAAAGCGTGAGGTTGATGCGATGGTCCGTGACGCGTCCCTGCGGAAAGTTGTAGGTGCGGATGCGCTCGGAGCGGTCCCCGCTGCCAACCTGCAGGCGGCGCGACTGAGCCTCGGCCGACTGCTGCTTCTCCTGTTCCGAGGCCAGCAGTCGTGCCTTGAGCAGCGCCATCGCGCGCGAGCGGTTCTTGTGCTGCGAGCGCTCGTCCTGGCACTCGACCACGATGCCGCTGGGTATATGGGTGATGCGCACGGCCGAGTCGGTCTTGTTGACGTGCTGGCCGCCGGCACCCGAGGAGCGGTAGGTGTCGGTGCGCAGATCCGCGGGATTGATGTCGATCGCGACTTCGTCCAGTTCCGGCAGGATCGCCACCGTGACCGCGGAGGTGTGGATGCGGCCCTGCGCCTCGGTGGCCGGCACGCGCTGCACCCGGTGCGTGCCGGACTCGAACTTCAGCAGCGAGAAGGCGCCCTTGCCGACGATGCGGCTGATGATTTCCTTGTAGCCGCCATGTTCGCCCGGGCTCTCGCTGATCGCCTCGACGGCGAAACCCTTGGACTCCGCGTAGCGCGCGTACATGCGATGCAGGTCCCCGGCGAACATCGCCGCCTCGTCGCCGCCGGTGCCGGCGCGTACCTCGAGGAAGATGTTCTTATCGTCGCGTGGATCCTGCGGCAGCAGCAGCCTGCGCAGCTCATCCGCCTCGCTGCTCAGGGCCTGCTCCAAGCGCGTGACGTCCTCGTCACCCAGTGCGCGCATGCCAGCGTCACTGTCCTGCTGCAGGTCGCGCGAGGCGGTCAGCTCCTCTTCCAGGCCGCGATAGCGGGCGAAGCGGTCCGCGAGCGGCTGCAGACGCGCATACTCCACGGACAGGTCGCGGAACTGCTGTGAGCCGCCCGGGACCTCGGGCGAGCCCAAAAGGTGCCCAACCTCCTCAAAACGCTCGGCCAGCTTCTGCAGGCGCTGTTGTATGGATTCCTTCATGGGTCGCGGGCGCGGATTTTCCGGGATGTCTGTAGTTTGTGACAAGTTGCGCGATGCACGTACATTGGGCAGGCTCTATAGTATCTGCCGTGAATAGTATCAATCGATTGCGTAACTTATTGATGCCCGTCGCCGCCGCCGCGCTGGCGGCACTGGCGGGGTGCGCCACCACCCACCAGGCTGCGCAAAAGGAAGCTCCTGCGGCTGCCCAGGGGCAGCCGGTGGCTGAGGCGGAAGAAGCGCTCAAGCGCGGCGACTGCCGCACGGCCTCCGAATCGCTGGCGCATGCCGCGGCCCACGGGGACGTGCAGACCGCCCGCCGTGCCACGCAGGTGGCCGTTGCCTGTGAGCACCTGCCCGCTGCCTGGCAGGCGGCCAGCCGCTGGCGTGCGCTCGCCCCGGATGACCGCGAGGCGAATGCGCTCTATGCGGCGGTGGCCCTGAAGCTGTACCACACCGCCGACGCGCGTACCGCCATTGCCGATTTCTGGCGGGTGGAGGGGCAGAAGAATGCCGCCGCGGCTGCAGCAGCCCCCGGCGCCGGCACCGGCGCCCGCGCCACGCCCGCGCCGGCCAGGGCCACCGAGCGCACCGCCCGCAGCATGACGGAGCTGAGCGCGCTGCTGTTGGAGGAGTCAGACGCCTCGGCGGTACTCATCGCGATGAGCGGGGTGCTGGAACCTGGTGCGAACTCGCCCGAGACCTTCACGCTTCTCGGCGAGCTCGCCTTGTCCGCCTACGACGGTGAACGCGCGGTCGGCTACGCGCAGCGCGCGCTCAACTACGATCCGAAGGACCTCGCCGCGCTACGCGTGCTGGCGCGCGCCTACGTCATGCGCGGTGACGGCTCCAAGGCTCTTGCGACCGCGCGCCTGGCGAAGTCCGATGATCCGCGCCAGGGCGGCTTCGCCCTGGCGGAGATTCTGGCATCGCTGGACCGCAGCGAAGAGGCGCACCAGGAGCTGGAGCGGCTGCGGGCCAGCGGCGCACCGCAGGTGGAGATCGATCGGCGCCTCGCGCTGCTTGCTTTCAACTCCGGTGACTACAAGGAGGCGCGTCAGCGCTTCACCGACCTTCTGACCAGCGGCGACGGCAACGACGGTGTCCAGCTGTATCTTGCCGACATCGCCGCGCGCGACGGCGAGCCGGATGAGGCACTGGCCGCGTACCGGCGCCTGTACGATTCCACGGTTGCGCTGACGGCGCGCTCGCGGGCAGCTGCAATCCTGCTGCAGCGCCACGCGCGCACCGAGGCGCTCGCGCTGCTGGATGACTACGCCGCGGATCACCCGGAGGATGAGCTCGATCTCACGCTCGCCAAGGCGCACCTGCTGGCCGATAACGGCGAGGGTGATAGCGGCCTTGCGGTGCTCTCGTCCGCGCTGGAGCGTCACCCGCAGCATCCTTCGATCGAATACGACCGCGCCGTGATCCTCGAGCAGTCCGGCCACGTGCCCGAGTCGGTGAAGGCACTGCAGCAGATTCTCGAGAAGCGCCCGGACGACCCGGCCATGCTCAACGCACTCGGTTACACGATGGCCGATCACTCGCTGGAGTTGCCGCATGCGGAATCCCTGATCCGCCGCGCCCTGACCGTCATGCCGGACAGCCCGGCTGCTCTCGACAGCTTAGGATGGGTACGGTTCCGCTCCGGCGACCTGACGGGTGCCTCGACGACGCTCGCGCGTGCCTATTCCCTGGGGCACGATGGGGAGATTGCGGCGCACTGGGGCGAGGTGCTGTGGGTGAGCGGCCAGCAATCCGAGGCGCGCAAGGTGTGGGCCGCAGCGCTGGCGCGCGACCCGGACTCCAAGCAGCTCAAGGCCACCATCAAGCGCCTGCTGCCGGATGCGAAATAGCTTCGCGGGAACCTGCGCTGCAGGCCTCCTGGTGCTGCTGGCATTGGCCGGCTGTCACGCGCTCCCCGTCGCTCCCTCGGCCTCTGCACCCTGGGAAGTGCGCCGCCCGGCGCTGCAGGCGCTGCCCCAGTTCGTCGTCAAGGGGCGTGTTGCGGTGGCCACCGGCACGACGGGCTTCAACGCCAACCTGCGCTGGACGCAGGAAGCCGACAGCGCGCACCTCAGCCTCGAGGGGCCGCTCGGCATGGGCGCCGTGCAGGTGAGTTCCATGGGCGACAACCTGGAAGTCATCAACTCCCACGGCGAGCACATCGGCAGCGATGCCGCACGCGCCGAGCTGCGCAACCGCTTGGGATTCGATGTGCCGCTGGCGAGCCTGCGCTACTGGATCCTCGGCGTGCCGCGCCCGGGTGTCCCGGCCCAGGAATCACTGGATGCCGCGCAACAAAGGCTCGAGGCGCTGAACCAGGATGGCTGGCACATCGCCTATGACGGCTACGTCGATGCGCATGGGCAGACCCTTCCGGCGCGACTCACCCTCGAGCGCGAAGCGGTGCGCGTGCGCCTGATCGTGGACGACTGGCAGTTGTGAGCGAGCGCTCAGGGGCTGCCGCAGCCGGTGCGACGGAGACGCACTGGCCGGCGCCGGCGAAACTGAACCTGTTCCTGCACGTGCTCGGCCGGCGCCCGGACGGCTATCACCAGCTGCAGACCCTGTTCCAGCTGCTCGATCTTGCCGATACGGTCAGCATCGCCCTGCGGGCTGACGGCAGAATCGAGCGCCCGGGGGACTCCTACGCGATGCCGGCCGAGGAGGATCTGGTAGTGCGTGCTGCCCGCGCGCTCAAGTCTGCGACCGGCGCGCGGGGCGGGGCGAGCCTGAAGGTACTAAAGCGCATCCCGCTGGGCGCCGGCCTGGGTGGGGGCAGCTCGGATGCCGCGACGGTGCTCCTGGCGCTTAACAATCTCTGGGGCTGCGGACTGACGCTTTCCGAGCTGGCCGGGATCGGCCTACCTTTGGGGGCGGATGTGCCTGTTTTTGTTGAAGGTTCTTCCGCCTGGGCGGAGGGGATCGGCGAGCGCCTCACTCCTGTCGAGCTGTCCGAGGCCTGGTACGTGATCATCCACCCCGGGGTCACCGTGGGCACCGGAGAGATCTTCCAGAGCCCTGAATTGACACGAAATTCTTCCGTGATCACAATACGCGCCTTTTTTGAGTCGGGCGGCCGGAACGACTGCGAGCCGGTAGTCCGCGCAAAATATCCGGAGGTTGCCGACGCTCTGGACTGGCTGGGACGGTTTGCCCCGGCACGCCTCACCGGAACCGGGGCCTGCGTGTTCGCCGCGTGCGCCTCAGCCATCGATGCCGAGCGCCTGGCGGCCCGCGTCCCGGACCGCTGGACGAGCTATGTGGCACGCGGTCTGAACAGATCCCCGCTGCACGAGCGCCTCGCGCCCGCGCGGCGCGGCTGATGCGGCTGTAAGATGCGCGCCCGCGCGCCTTGAAGCGCGTGGGGAAGGCTGCTGGGGTGTCGCCAAGTGGTAAGGCAGCGGGTTTTGATCCCGCCATTCGGAGGTTCGAATCCTTCCACCCCAGCCACTAGTGAGGTCGGCGCCCGCGGGCGCGGTGGCGCGGGGGTTGGTGGGAGTTGCGCGCATAGACTATGAGTACCAGCGACACACTGGCCCTTTTTGCGGGCAACGCCAACCCTGCGCTCGCGCACGAGATCGCGCGCAACCTGCAGACGCCGCTGGGCAGGGCATCGGTCGGGCGCTTCAGCGACGGCGAGATCAACGTCGAGCTGATGGAGAACGTGCGCGGGCGCGACGTCTTCATCCTGCAGCCGACCTGCCCGCCGGCGAACGACAGCCTGATGGAGCTTTTGGTGATGATCGATGCGTGTCGCCGTGCTTCGGCCGCGCGCATCACCGCGGTGGTGCCGTACTTCGGGTACTCGCGTCAGGATCGGCGGCCGCGTGCGACGCGCTCGGCGATCACCTCCAAGCTGGTGGCCAACATGGTCTCCAGCGCCGGCGTGGACCGGCTGCTGACCGTGGACCTGCACTCGGATCAGATCGAGGGCTTTTTCGACATCCCGGTGGACAACGTGTACGCCTCCCCGGTGTTGCTGGGAGATGCCTGGAAGCAGTCGTACCGCGACCTGATCGTGGTGTCGCCGGATGTGGGCGGCGTGGCACGTGCGCGCGCCTTCGCCAAGCGCCTCGACGATACGGAACTGGCGATCATCGACAAGCGGCGGCCGCGGCCGAATGAGTCGAAGGTGATGAACATCATCGGCGAGGTCGAAGGCAAGACCTGCATGCTGGTGGATGACATGGTCGATACCGCCGGCACCCTGTGCCAGGCGGCGCAGGCGCTGCGTGACGAGGGCGCCGTGAAGGTGGTCGCCTACATCACCCACGCGATCCTGTCGGGTGCGGCGCTGGAGCGCATCGCGAAGTCGGCGCTCGATGAGCTGGTCGTGACCGACACGATCCCGCTGAGTGCTGCGGCGAAGGCCGTTGGCCGCATCCGGCAGCTGTCGGTGGCGGAGCTGCTGGCGGAGACGATCCGCCGCATCCGCGATGAGGAATCGGTAAGTTCGCTGTACGTCGACTGAAGGCCGCGCAAGCAGCGGCGAAAGATTTCTTGGCGTGCCGGTTTGGTCGCGACCCGGCACTTGTTTGTAACTACTGGAGACTGCAATGCGTATTTCATTCACATTCAGCGCGGACAGCCGTGCGATGCAAGGCAAAGGTGCGAGCCGCCGCCTGCGTCACGCTGGCAAGGTCCCCGCGGTCCTGTACGGGGCCCACAAGGAAGCCGAGGCACTGACCCTCGATCAGCAGAACCTACTGACGATGATCGGCGACGAGCGCTTCTATTCTTCCATCGTGCGCCTGAAGGTCGGCGACACCACCCACGAGGCCATCGTCAAGGACGTGCAGATGCACCCGGCGAAGAACCTCGTCGTGCATGTCGACCTGCAGCGCGTGGTGGAAAGCGAGAAGATCCGCATCCACCTGCCGATCCATTTCAAGGGCGAGAGCATTTCCCCGGGGGTGAAGACCCAGGGCGGCATGGTCTCGCACATGCGCTCGGACGTGGAAGTCAGCTGCCTGCCCAAGGACCTGCCGGAGTTCCTGGAGCTGGACCTCTCGGGCATGAGCCTGAACGAGACCAAGTTCCTGGCCGACATCCCGCTGCCCCCGGACGTCACGATCCTCGAACTCACCCGCCGCAACGCGGCGGTGGTCTCGATCCACGCGCCCCGTGCCGAGGAGCCGGAGCCTGTTGTCGCCGAGGCGGTCGTCGCTCCGGCCGAGGGTGCAGCGCCCGCTGCCGCCGCCCCCGGCGCCCCTGGTGCGCCAGCCACCGCGCCTGGCGACGCCAAGAAGGGCGAGGAGAAGAAAGAAGCCGCTCCTGCGAAGAAGGAGGGCGGCAAGAAGTAGCCGCCCGCGGTTCGGCCAGAACGCACACCGGCCGCTGCGGGAACGAAGTTCCCCAGCGGCTGGTGGCGCTTTCGGGTGTAGGTCAAAGACATGGCAGGCGAGGTACTCAAACTCATCGTCGGGCTCGGCAACCCGGGCACCGAGTACGCGCGCACGCGTCACAACGCCGGCTTCCAGTTCGCGGATGAGCTCGCGCGCCGCTGCGGCGCAAGCTTCCGCAGCGAGCCCAGGCACCGCGCGGAGCTGGCGCGCGGTAGGCTCGGTGAGACGGATCTCTGGCTGCTCAAGCCGATGGGCTACATGAACCACAGCGGTGATGCCGTGCAAAGCGTCGCCAGCTTCTACAAGATTCCCGTGCCGGCGATCCTGGTCGCCTACGACGAGCTGGATTTCCCGGCCGGTACCGTGCGCCTGAAGCAGGGCGGGGGCGCGGCCGGGCACAACGGCATGCGCGATGTGATCGCGCAGATGGGCGATGCGTTCTGGCGACTGCGCATCGGCATCGGCCACCCCGGGGATCGCGCGCTGGTGCTCGACTACGTGCTGGGCCGCCCGCCGCCGGCCGAGGCACAGTTGATTAAGGACGGGCTGCTGGCCGCGGCAGATGCGATACCCGTGCTGCTGGATGCCGGGGCGCAGCAGGCGATGATGCGCCTGCACGGCCGTGATGGCGCCGTGTCCCCCAACTAGAGAAAGACGACTGCATGCCTATTCGCTGCGGAATCGTGGGCCTGCCGAACGTCGGCAAGTCGACCCTGTTCAACGCGCTCACGCGCGCGCAGATCGCCGCGGAGAACTATCCCTTCTGCACCATCGATCCGAACGTCGGCGTCGTGCCGGTGCCAGATCCGCGCCTACAGCAGCTGGCAGCGATCGCACACTCGGCGAAGGTCATCCCGACGGCCGTCGAGTTCGTTGACATCGCCGGCCTGGTGGCCGGGGCCTCGCAGGGCGAGGGGCTCGGCAACCAGTTTCTCGCGCACATCCGCGAGGTGGATGCAATTGCCCACGTGGTGCGCTGCTTCGAAGGCACCGACGTTATCCACGTCGCTGGCCGCGTCGATCCACTCTCCGACGTGGACGTCATCGATACCGAACTCGCCCTCGCCGACATGGCGACGCTGGAGAAGGGGCTCGACCGCGCCGCCAAGGCTGCCAAGGGTGGCGACAAGGACGCGGCGCGCAAACGCGCACTGTTCGAACGCGTCAAGGTGCAGCTGGATGCCGTCAAGCCGGTGCGCGCACTAAAGCTGACCGTTGAGGAGCAGCGCGACGTGCGCGAGCTGCAGCTGCTGACCGCGAAGCCCGTTATGTACGTGGCGAACGTGGACGAGAACGGCTTCAAGGACAACCCGCTGCTGAGCGCGCTCGAGAAGCGCGCGGCCGAGGACGGGGCGGTGTTGGTTGCGGTATGTGCCGCGATCGAGGCGGAGATCGCGCAGCTGGATGAAACCGAGCGGGCGGAATTTCTCGCCGAGATTGGGCAGAGTGAGCCCGGCCTGAGCCGGGTCATCCGCGGCGCCTACAGGCTGCTCGGCCTGCAGACTTACTTCACGGCCGGCCCCAAGGAGACGCGCGCCTGGACCGTGCGGGTTGGAGCGACGGCTCCGCAGGCGGCAGGCGCAATCCACACGGACTTCGAGCGTGGCTTCATTCGCGCCGAGGTCGTTGCCTTTGGCGATTACCTGGCAGGCAAGGGCGAGGCCGGCGCCAAAGAGGCCGGGAAACTGCGGCTGGAGGGCAAGGACTACATCGTGCACGAAGGCGATGTCATGCACTTCCGATTCAACGTTTAGGGCACCCTGCGCCGCCGGTTCGGCGCTGTTTTGCGGGTCGAAGGGGGCGGGTTTGACACCCCCTTGGGGGGTGGGGACAATGCGCGCCCGCCGTGGAAAGGTAGCTCAGCTGGTTAGAGCACGGCACTCATAATGCCGGGGTCGAGGGTTCGAGTCCCTCCCTTTCCATTATAAATCAGAATTTTACGAAGTGACGTACGGTAAAGTGCGGCGCTACGGTAACGATACGGTAGCCATCGCGGCTTTCCCCTGCCAAATTGACCCTTATGCATCGGCTTCGAGTAAAGACGAAGATGTTCGCCGGCTGACTGTCCCTATCACAATCGATGACATGGACGCTGTCACAGTCCTCCACCCTTTGTTGGTGCTCGAGAGTCGCTGCATCAATCTCTACAAGCTGGACAAAAAAGACACGCCAACGGCATCACGGCAGAACCCGAAAGCCACTGAGCTAGCGGGTTCGAGTCCTCCCTTTCCATTAACCCCACCAAGCAATTGTGCTGCAACCTCCGACCTCACCATTGCAAGTAGCACCCGTTCTATGTCAGCGGGCCCCCGAACGACTTCTATATCCAGGGACGGTTGCCGGCGATGTCTGGGGTCACAGTACTATTCAGTCCGCTGAATGGTCTTGAATCGATTGTCGCGGGCGTGTTTTCTTACCTGATCCAAGGCCAGACGCACGAGCTTTTCCGGTAAGTAGCCGTAAATGTATTCGCCGGATGCTGTGGGTCTGATGTCAGGGCCAGGCCAAGTGAATTGATTGAGTTCGGTCGTGATGATCCAGGATCTTCCTGCGTCCAGTCCGAGACGACGCTTAGTGGCTTGCGGAATTTCTATCCCGTCTTCGTCTTTCAGCGGCGGGGTATGTGTAATAGGCAGGACATACGCGAAGGTATTGCCTGATTTCGTCATTCGTGTGATGACCATGGCGCAGGGACGGTCCTTATTACCGTCCTCCTGGCCCGTGCGCGCTTCGTTCCACCAGAGGTAGGCGTAACGTATGACCTGGCCAGGTTGAGGAGGGGGCAAAGCCATCCGCTGGCGTTACGTCATTTCGTGATCGTATCGGGCAGCTTCCGCAGGAATCTCCACGCCATCGAGTGCGGCTAGATCTTCGTCGGTGAGCTCCGATACATGCATCGCCCGCCGATCCAAGCTTCGTAGGCGCTGGTATTCCTCGGCCGACAAAAGCACGACGTCGTCGCGGCCATGACTGGTCACTATCACGGCTTCTCGGTGGGCCACGCCGCGTAAGCGGCCAAATTCGCGCTGAAATTCACTGGCAGGTACTCGTGCCATTGGGGATCTCCAAGTCGGATCGATACTGTTCATTATACGCAAAATATGTATTTTTCAAACTGCTTCCGGTGGCCCTCCGAACCGTCCTAACTGTATAAACATCCAGCTAGATCCAGGGAATAAGTCGCACATTGTGTTGCTCGATCGGACACGCGTGGCTGGTTATGGAGCGTTCCTGCTGACGCGGTTTCCGAAACTCGATGGGCTGCGAGTCGTTGCGTTCCGCGAGGGCTGACCGCAGTGACTCAAGCACGCCTGCAAGCCGAGGCGTCCAGTTCGAAATCAACCGGATAGATATCCGCCCATGGCCATATCAACGCCGCTAGCGTACGGGGCTTGTCGGTGTCCATTTATTCGCGGGTGTTCGTCTCTGGACGCGCCTCTGATCATCCGCCAAGTCGTTCGTACTGAACAATCAGCTCGCATTCCCGACCCGCTCCGTGCGGGTGTCAGGTCGCAGAGATCGAGACGCAAGTCGCGCCTTCAGGCAAAGTCTTCTGGATGGTTAAGCGCGACCAGCAGTTCGGAGAGACCGTCCTCGAAATCGCGCACCAGAAGCTTCGAGCAGCCAAAGCGCGTTTCGAGCGTGTTCCCGTGGTCGGTCAGGCACCCAGGGATGTCTACAAGGCATTCTGTCAGGCGATTGCGGATGCACTGGCGGGCGACGGTTTCGAGTACGCGCGCTCTCGGGCGAGTCTTACGCGGAAGTCGTCGGACTTAGGCTCAAGCATCTCGTTTCAATCGAGCCACTACAACGTCGCCGGCGAACTTGTAGTGCTCATCATCCACGCTGGCGTGACCTCGCAGCGTCTGAAGAGCTGGCGCGCAACGCACCCGTCCCTTATGGGAGGCCACGACATAGTTGCGGGCGGTCAGATAGGCAATTTGCGCAAGCCCGAGAGCTGGATTCGATGGAATCTGGCTTCGGAGGAAGAGCGTGACGAGGAGATTGCCGACGCAGTGGCGGCAATCCACGAATTGGCTTACCCATACTTCGAGCTATTCAAGGACATTGCGGCGGTTCGCGCGCGTCTTGTCGCTGAGGACATACCATCGATGGGGCTCGCCTCAGCCTTGGATTTCATGATGTGTTTCGGGTCTGGCGATGAGGTTCTGGCGTTCGCGGCTCGAGTATTTCGCGAAAACGTACAAGTCCAGGAGCGCTACCACGCTGCGTTGGTGCAGTACCAATCGGAGGGTGTGCCACGCCATGTATCTGGCCCGTATGGCGACGTGTTAGCGGCAGCGACGCTGATGTTCGGGTTGCCCAATCTGGGAACGCCGGATGCAGGAGCCATTGGTGGAGCAGGACGATGGGCACTACGCGGAAGACGTTCCCGCATTGAAAAGAGCAAAGCCTCTTAGCCGAATGGAACAGAAGAATCGACGCGCTCTATCCAAGGCCGTAGCCGTCGAGTTACGCGCTCGCGCGAAGGGTTCTGGGTGGAAGATAGCTCAGGGCTGGCTCTTCCGGGAAGACGACGGTTGGTTCGTGGAGGCATGCCCGTTGATCCACCTCGCGGACAGCACATTGAGATTCGAGATGCGCGCCAAGCCGATGAGCCTTGATCCAGTATTCTGGGAAATCGCAGGCACGCAAGGTAATGAGAAGATGCCGCTGTCGTTCCGATTGTTCGGAGCGTGGACCGTGTCGATACCAGCCGCCAAGGTAGTTCAGATGGATGGAGGCTCGCTGGATGCCGCGCGCGTCGCGGAGGAGATTCTCCAGGTTGCGCAACGCGAGCTTGAAGAGTCGCGGGTCAACCGAAGTATCGAAGGTTTTCTTGAAGATGTGCAGCAACATCATTCACGGCTTTCTTCCCGTCCCTACCTGCCTGCCATTGTCTGTTCTCTGATTGTTCTCGGCCGTCGCGACGATGCTCGCGCCATCTGCGTCGCCGCTCACGTCAAACAGGAAATTGGTGGCTTCCTTGGGGGTGCGCGCACTTTCGTGGATCTCGCGATCGCATGGCTGGACCGAGAACTGCCAACAAAGCACTGACGGTAGTCGGAGAGCGGCGCAGGAACTCGCCAATATGAAGGCCGCTCGCGCTGTCAGCCAACAGGTGCCTCTCAAGATGCAAGTCGGGTTCACCGCCGGGGGAAATTCGCTTAATCCTGCCGGGCGCGAACTGTTCCTTGCCGTGCGAATGGAGACGGCTATTCGGCTGCGGGAGTGCGCGGGAATAGGACAGTGCTCAGTCGTGCTTCGTGGTGCCCATTGCAGCGGGCACCGTCGGCAAATGGTTGAAATGACTCTCGATCCATCTGCCCGTTGGCACTCACAATGCCGGGGTCGAGGGTTCGAGTCCCTCCCTTTCCACCAATAATCTCAGGCACTTGCGACGTTCCCCCCGACCTCACGATTGCGAGTGCGGGAGATTTGCGGGAGCCCAGGTCGCAGATCTTCTCTGCACATGAAATCAGACTGCTGATGTCCGCCGCCGAGTAATGCGTCGTGACGTGAGCAGCCTTGTGCCCGAGAAGACGCTGACGAATCCTCAAACTGAACGCCGGCCGCGCGCAAGCGATATCTAAACGTGTGCTTGAGATCATGCACCCGGATGGATCGAAATCCAGTTGGACAGGGACGTCCAAGCTCTCGCTCATAACGTTCAGCGCGCGCAGCCGAGCCGCCTTCCAGCCCGAGTTGTTCATTCTCACTTGAGGATGGCCTTCATCGGTGAAGACCAACCCCGCATGCACGCCGGCAGGCCGTCCTTCCTGCGCTGCGAAAGGCGGTGCGGAAGGCAATCTGAATGGCCCCCTCGATGGCCAGTTGCAAGCTCGTCCTGCGTTTTGGTTCCGAAAGATGCAATGCTTGGATCCCCGCTCTCGCCTCCAGTCAATGCGACCCCGGGGCGCCGAAACAGGTGCCCAGGAAACGAATACAATGCACGTGAGATGAGTCGCATAAGACTACTCGTCTGCGACATAGGTCAGCGCGCCGCCTATGACCCGCGCCGGCGATGTCATCGGATGCACGACGTTGTGTTTAGCATCGAGGATGTGCACGACCTCTATGCCGCGCACGCTGAGCGCGTCGGCGATCATCGAGCGATGGCAGCGCCACCAGACCGCTTCTGCACACATTATTGCGGCGCGCGCCTGACTCGCCAGCTGTATCAGCTGTTCCAACCCCTGTGCGAACTCCGGGCTCGACATGTAGTCGGCGTAGCCGCGAAACGAGGCATTGCGCCAGGCTGTGTTCGGCGAATCGGGTGAAACCCGCCGACGGCCGCCCAGGGCAGGCAACCACTCATAGCCGATGCCGTGTGCGGCGAGCGTCGTTGCAAGTGCGTCCTTGCCGTATTGCGGATATTTCCGCGAACCCGGGAAGCTGCGCACGTCGGCGAGTCTCGCTATGCGGGCTCCGGAGAGCAGGCCGAGGAATTCCTCGATCGGACGCGTGGAGTGCCCGATCGTCCAGATTGTCGTCGGCGCTGCTGAAGCCGCTGAGTGTGACATCGGTCAGTCGATCTTGTGTAGCGCCCCGCCTTTGTGCATCGCGACGTGGTCGGTCTTGTCGCTCTTGATCTCGTACTGCGGGTCATCTGCGCTGGCGTGGTGCGTGTAACCCTTGTAGTCAGTGTTCTTCCTATGCACCTTGACGATTTTGCCGCTGACGTGGCCTGCTTCCGAGTTCCAGCGCACGTGATCGCCTACTCTAAATTTCGTGGTCATAGGAATAACTCCTCCGGAAGGTGAGGACATCAGGCCAGCAAAGCCTTCGCGCGCGCATAGACGTTGTCGATGGTGAACCCGTATTCGCGCAGCACCGTCTCGCCCGGTGCCGATGCGCCGAAACGGTCAACGCCGATCACATCGCCTGCATCGCCGACGTACCGATGCCAGCCCTGCGTTGCGCCTGTCTCGACAGCGAGTCGGCGCGCACCGACGGCGGGAGCACCGCATCGCGGTCGGCCTTCGGCAACGCATCAAAGAGTTCCCAGCTCGGCATAGAGACGCTACGCACCGCGATGCCCTCTTGTTGCAGGCGTTCCGCGGCGGCCACGATCAGCCCGACCTCCGAGCCGCTCCCGATCAGGATCAGTTGCGGTTTGCGATCCTTTGCGTCGGCGAGTACGTAAGCGCCGCGGCGCACACCCTGCGCTGACGCGTAGCGGCTGCGGTCCAGCGTCGGCACCGCTTGGCGCGATAACACGAGCAGCACCGGGCGACCCTTCATCTCGAGCGCGATCTGCCATGCGACCGCGGTTTCGTTGGCATCTGCAGGACGCAGTAGAGTCAGGTTGGGGATGGCCCGCAGGTTCGCCAGCTGCTCGACCGGCTGATGGGTCGGGCCGTCCTCGCCGAGGGCGATGCTGTCGTGCGTGAACACGTGAATCACGTGCAGATGCGATAGGGCGGCGAGGCGGATCGGCGGCCGCATGTAGTCCGAGAAGATCAGAAACGTCGCGCCGTAGGGAATGAGGCCGCCGTGCGCCGCGAGGCCGTTCGCTATCGCGCCCATCGCGTGTTCACGCACGCCAAAATGCAAGTTGCGGCCGGCAAAGCTCCAACCACCGCCCCCAGAGCCTTGGGGGTCTTCGCCTGCCGTCAAGGGGGGATTGAAATCACCGAAGCCCTTCAATGCGGTCTTCGTCGACGGATCGAGATCGGCCGAGCCGCCGGTCAAGGCGGGTAGTTTGGGTGCGATCGCGTTCATGATCTTGCCGGATGCCTCGCGCGTGGCAACGCCTTTCGCGTCGGCCGGAAACACCGGAATAGCGGTATCCCACCCCGCAGGTAACTCGCCACGCAGACTGTTCAGCAATTCCGAGGCTTGTTCGGGAAAGGCGTTTGTGTACGCCGCAAGGCGTGCATTCCAGTCAGTTTCCGCTTTTGCGCCACGTTCGAGTGATTGCCGAAAATGCGCGAGCGCCGCATCGGGCACGAGAAACGCTGGCTGCGTTGGCCAGTGCAGTTTCTCCTTCGTCTTTCGCACGTCACCCTCACCCAGCGGCGAACCGTGTGATTTGTAGCTGTCCTGCTCGGGGGAGCCGTAGCCAATATGCGTGCGTATCAGGATCAGGGACGGCCGGCGTGTTTCAGCGCGCGCTTGAGTCAATGCGCTTTCGATTGCCGGGAGATTGTTGCCGTCCTCTACCCGTATCGTATGCCAGCCATAGGCACGGAAACGAGCCGCGCGATCTTCTGTGAATGTCATGTCCGTACCGGCCGACAGCGTCACGTCATTGTCATCGTACAGGCAAAGCAGTTTGCCGAGTCCAAGATGCCCGGCGAGCGAGGCGGCTTCTGCACCGACGCCTTCCATCAAGTCGCCGTCGCTGAGCATGGCGTAAGTATGATGATCGATCGGCCCGTGCCCGGGCCGGTTGTAGCGCGCGGCGAGCTGTGCTTCTGCGATAGCCATGCCGACGGCATTGGCCATTCCTTGTCCCAGCGGCCCGGTCGTGACCTCCACGCCAGGCGTGTGTCCGCGTTCCGGATGCCCGGGTGTCTTGCTACCCCATTGGCGGAACTGCCGAATATCATCGAGCGAGAGCGCGTAGCCGGTCAGATACAGCAAGCTGTAGAGCAGCGCGGAAGCGTGGCCCGCCGAGAGCACAAAGCGATCACGATTGATCCAATTCGGATTGACGGGGTTGTATTTGAGAAAGCGCGTCCACAACACGTAAGCCGTGGGCGCCGCACCGAGCGGCATGCCAGGATGGCCACTGTTCGCCTTTTGTACCATGTCCACCGACAGAAAGCGGATCGTGTTGACGCATTGCTCATCAAGTGGCTCGAACATAGGCGCTTCCTGGTGATGTGTGACGTGTGCGGATAGCCCTAAAATCGAAGCATGGTTGCCGCTGGATCGCCACGGCTATTCCCGACCTTCCACGCCGACGCCATACCCATGCACCATCTGGCCGCCGAGCCACCGGAAACGCAAAGAAGTGCTACGCCGAGGATTGAAAGCAGCACCGGAATGCTCATGCTCGCGACCTTGATGCTGGGTTCACCCGCACGCAGCCAGATATTTATCACGTAGAGAGCGACAACGGAAAGATTGATGGTCATGTGGGTCAGAGCGATTTTCTTGACGGGCGCAGCGCCGCCCTTGTAGTAGATGAGATCGATCAGTCCGGGTACCGCCGCGCAGAGGGCGCCGATGAAGCCGCCGACCATGCTGTAATACGCCACCGTGATCCACGCGTCTCCTGGGGCGCCTGCGAGACGAATCAGGTCGCAGGCTAAGGAGAAAACCATAGACCGATCGGAAAGACGATCAGCATGGGGTGGATGGGATGTTTGGAGATGCTGGCTGGAGTACGCATGGGGTGTCCTCGTCTAGTTACCTGGGACGCGTCGTCAGATCGGCACGCGGTAGCCGAAGAATTCGTGATCTTCGTTGTAGCCCCCTTCGCCGGCGCCAAGATCGGCATAGTCATGCACGAACTCAATGGCCGCGATCCACTTGACCATTTTGAACCCCACTTCGTTCTCGCACCGTAGTCGCAGCGGCGCTCCATGCAGCACGCTGAGCGGCGCGCCGTTCATCTCGTATGCGAGAATCGTCAGTTCGTGACGCATATTGCGCAAGCTGTGCGAGTCGTAATAACGTCCACCATCCCCCCCATCGGCCAATGAGTAAAGCACCGCGTAGCGGGCCTCGGCCGTCGGCTTCACCAAATCTAGGATGTGACGCATCGGAACACCGCCCCATTTGGCGACGCCGGACCAACCTTGAATACAAAAATGGGTGGTGATCTGTTCCTGCTTCGGCATCGCCTTCAATGCCGCATAGGAGAACTCTGACGCCTTCTCGACCAGGCCGCCTATTCGCAGCCGGTAGTCGGCGAAGTCGTTCTCGACCAGCCGGTCAAATTCTTCCGATTTCGGCATCGTTCCGTTGGGCCAAAAGTGCGGCGAGATATCTTTTGCGGTGAGCTGGCTCGTCGCGTCCCAGGACTGAGTCACGCTACCGAAGGGCCGAGCTATCACTTCGCCCACCCTCTGAACCAGGCGCGCATGGCGCAACGTGAATGGAGACGCCCACCACCAGGTCACGCCTATAAGAATCAGAGCGGGCACGAAGACTGCAAAGCCACTCCAGGAGCTGTTATTGACACCGGCCCACATCATGTTGAGGTTGACCCGCGCGCCGGTAATAAACACCAGCGTCACGTGCAGCAGAATGAATATCAGGAACCACCACATCGCGAGGAAATGAATTGATCGCGCTCTTTGCCGATTCAGTGCGCGGCCGAGCCAGCCCAGGCGATTTGATATCGCCGGGCTCTGCATGAGGCCGGTTAAGATGGAGGTCGGTGCGGCCAGGAAAAGCGTGAGGAAATAAATGAGTTGTTGCAGGCTGTTGTAGCGCGTCCAGCTATGATCGGCGGGAAACGTGAGCGAGAGATATTGCAACGCCGTCGATAGTGCGTTGGGAAACACCTCCCAAGTGCTGGGCACCACTCTGTGCCACTGGTCCGTCGCAAAGAGCAGAATGTAGAACGCAATTCCGTTAATCATCCAAAAAAGCGTGATCGAGAAGTGCCACCAACGGGCAAGGCCGATGGAGTGACGGATACCAGGGATGCCCAGCCATCCCGGCAAGGTGACTGAATCGTCCTTGGCGGTCCATATACGACCGGTCGGAACCGCGCTCTGGAAGCGAAACCACTCGGTCCCCGGCGTGCAGTCGCGCTTCCAATACAACCGCGGGTGATCGGCGAGGATCTGTAGGCCTGCGCGTACGATGAAGGTCATGAAGAATAAATTCAGAAAATGCAGCAGTCGCAGCCACGCCGGAAACCCTGACGTGACAGCGACGGCATTTACCGGCACGCCGGGGTAGCGCAGAAGAAAACTTTGAACTGCCGGGAGTTCCCGCAACGCTTGGGCGACCGCTACTCCCATCACCAAGAGTAAGAAAATCAGGGGGATCGCCCACAACAGGTTGATCCAGCGATGGCCGATTCGAATTCGCGGAACAACGCCTGCCTGCGGCGGCAGCCATTTACTCAGTCGGACCCGGTCGTCGGCCGAACTCAGCTGCATCGCCAACGGATCGTGCTGCCGCGACATGTCCTAAGGCCTCAGCGGGTTCTTATTCACTTAGTTTGAAGCGCAAGGAAATCGCGAGTCTGTACGCTATCGCTCAGAGTATGTCCCGATGAGGCGGTGTCAACTACCTCACAGAAGAAGCTCGAGCCGCTTGTATTTAGACGCTGCGACTGCTTGCTGAGGACTTTGCAGTGACTCGGATGGCCGAAAAAAAGGCGGTAGTGCTGCGCACCCCGCGGAATCAGAAATGCAGCGAGTGCGAAGGACCAGCAGCAAGGCGTAAAGTTCCGTTTTCCTCCATTGGCGCCTATTCAAGCGCGTCCGAGCCCTCGCGCCCTCGCGAGCTTAGCCTTAAGCAGAACCAAGCCGAGTGTCTCGCTTCGAGATCAGATTGCCCATCACGGCCGTTAAGTCATTCGCAGGCTGAGCAATCAGCTCGCATTCCCGGGCCGCTCCGTGCCGGTGTCAGGTGGAAGAGATCGAGACGCAATTCGAGCCTTCAGGCAAAGTCTTCTGGATGCTTAAGCGCGACAAGCAGTTCGGAGAGACCGTCCTCGAAATCGCGCACCAGAAGCTGCGAGCGGCCAAAGCCCGCTGCGAGCGTGTTCCCGTGGCCGGTCAGGCAGCCAGGGACGTCTATAAGGCATTCTGTCAGGCGATCGCGGATGCACTGGCGGGCGACGGTTTTGAGTACGCGCGCTCTCGGGCAAGTCTTACGCGGAAGTCGTCTGACACCGATGCGCATACCGAGCAGAATTGTGGCTAAAAGTGGGATCGAGAGGGTCCGCAACGACCGTTAAGTCGGTGTTCATCCTTTTGATGGCATCCTCTTGTCCCTCGGCGAGGCTCTATCCTTTCCGCGTCGATCACAATTTTTCACTAGTTTCTTAGGAGTTCCAAATGCAGAAGATATTGGTAACCGCAATGGCCTCCCTCCTGTGTGGAACCGCCGCCTTCGCCCAGGTGGGCACAACGGTGAAAGAGGGTGCAAAGGCAACTGGGGAAAAGGCCCAGCAGGTCGGCGACGAAGCGAAGGCTTCGGTGTCATCGCAGCCGACAAAGTCCGTGGACAAGGCTAAGGCTTCAACCCACAAGGCAAAGTCTCACGCCCATGCGGCGGCAGCAAAGGACGCCGCAAAGGAAGTCCCGAAGTAAGGCAGCGTGCATGATTGGGGGTCGCATGGATTTACGCCGTGCGACGATTTACGCCGTGCGACCCCCCTTTAGATCGTATCCGCCGACGTTTCGCATCATGACCTCGGGATCACTGCCGGGCCTCATGGTTTGTCGGTACTGCGAGATCAGCGGTCATCGGACAATGCAATCGCCTCTGCCTTCACTCCCCAGATTCGGCCATTTCGGTCAACCGCTATTTCCCACATTGCACTGCGATACCGCTGATCGACTCGGTACACTTCCCAGCGCACCGTGACCGAGCGAGACTGCGTTTCATTGGGGGAGGACGGTTTGATTTCGTAGGTGGACCACTCGGGCTGACCTACCGCGCCTACAAAGATAGCGTGGCTCACGGGCCCCCATGCCTTCGCGGCAACAGTCAACGGCCTCAATGCGCCCGCGAAGGGCAAGTCGGGTGGGGCAGAATCTGACTGCAACTGCTGAATCAGTCTTCGGATCGCGATTTCGCGATTTGCCGGAC
>DASXPL010000008.1:0-62699 GCA_036493615.1 Steroidobacteraceae bacterium | reverse complement strand
CCACCTTCCTCCGGTTTGTCACCGGCGGTCTCCTTAGAGTTCCCAACTAAATGATGGCAACTAAGGACAAGGGTTGCGCTCGTTGCGGGACTTAACCCAACATCTCACGACACGAGCTGACGACAGCCATGCAGCACCTGTCTCACGGTTCCCGAAGGCACTTCCGCATCTCTGCAGAATTCCGTGGATGTCAAGGCCAGGTAAGGTTCTTCGCGTTGCATCGAATTAAACCACATGCTCCACCGCTTGTGCGGGTCCCCGTCAATTCCTTTGAGTTTCAACCTTGCGGCCGTACTCCCCAGGCGGAGAACTTAGCGCGTTAGCTACGACACTGGGAGGCTTACCCTCTCAACGTCTAGTTCTCATCGTTTATGGCGTGGACTACCAGGGTATCTAATCCTGTTTGCTCCCCACGCTTTCGTGCCTGAACGTCGGTACTGGACCAGGAAGCCGCTTTCGCCACTGGTGTTCCTTCAGATATCTACGCATTTCACCGCTACACCTGAAATTCCGCTTCCCTCTTCCGTACCCTAGCTATCCAGTCTCGAATGCAATTCCCAGGTTGAGCCCGGGGCTTTCACACCCGACTTACATAACCGTCTACGCACGCTTTACGCCCAGTAATTCCGATTAACGCTTGCACCCTCTGTATTACCGCGGCTGCTGGCACAGAGTTAGCCGGTGCTTTTTCTTTGGGTTAGGTCAAGATCCAGGGGTATTAACCCTGAACATTTCATCCCCACTAAAAGTGCTTTACAACCCGCAGGCCTTCTTCACACACGCGGCGTCGCTGGATCAGGGTTTCCCCCATTGTCCAATATTCCCCACTGCTGCCTCCCGTAGGAGTCTGGGCCGTGTCTCAGTCCCAGTGTGGCTGGTCGTCCTCTCAGACCAGCTACGGATCGTCGCCTTGGTAGGCCGTTACCCTACCAACTAGCTAATCCGACTTCGGCTCATCCATCGGTGCAAGGTCTTACGATCCCCTGCTTTCCCCCGTAGGGCTTATGCGGTATTAGCTAACCTTTCGGCTAGTTATTCCCCGCCATTGGGTAGATTCCGAAGCATTACTCACCCGTTCGCCGCTCGTCAGCATGTATTGCTACACCTGTTACCGCTCGACTTGCATGTGTTAAGCACGCCGCCAGCGTTCAATCTGAGCCAGGATCAAACTCTTCACTTGAAGATTTTGAAACATCAACAATCGAAAAGAGTGTCAACAATTGGCCCCAGATATTTAACGTCTGGACTTCAATCAATTGGTCACTCGGTCATTTGCACTAAAGGCCAAAGACGCGAGTCCCCACACAAATTACCTGCCAAATTTTTAAAGAGCACCCCCGCAAGCGCAAAAGGCCTGGGGGAAAACGAGCCGCCAAGTATAACCAGTCGACACGTTCCGTCAACTGAATGAGGGGCCCATACCCTTGCTTCCCGCGCCGCAGTTGCGGCCTAGGCTGCAAGGGGCGCGCAGTATAGCCCCCCATTTGGGCTTGTCAACGCATTGTCAGGGGCCCGTCGGTGTGCCTTTTGGGAGGCTCGTGAGCCTGCACGCCGGCTGGCGCGACGGGGCGCTTCCGACTCCTTATCTAGGGAGGCGGCCGTCGGTTTCCAGCCCTCCCCGCAAGAATGGCCGTACCTCGGACTTAAGCGTTACAGGAACGCAGAGTACGCCCCGTGACGGAAAAATGCCCGCGGATCTGCACACAGGTGGCAGCGCCGGCCGTTACATTTGGATCTGGACGCGGGTCTGGAAGAACTGCGTGTGGCCGGTCAGATCGAAGCGGTCCAGCACCCCGAAGCCGTAGACGAACTCGAGGCGCACGTTGTCCGAGAGATACCAGTTGAACATGGGCGTGATGCGCCAGAATTTGCCACCGCGGATCGTCCCGGAGTCGAGGTCCGAATAGGAATAGCGCAGCACCGCCTCCAGCGCTCCCGGTCCCCCGTCGAACACGGTTCGCGACGGCGATACGGCTTCGAAAAACGCTCCCGCGGTGTTGTAGGGGTGCGTCTCGCCAGTGAACATGTAAGCGGCCAATATCTCACCGCCGTGGAAGACCGGATTGTTGGCTTCCTGCGAACTTACCCGGTTTACGAAATACTCCGCGCCGAGTGTCAGAGGTCCGGGTGAATAGTAGGCTTCGACGCCGACCGCGTTCGCGTGGTTCGCCGCGAACTTTCCCGTGTCGATCACGTAGCTCTGCGCCAAGAAAGACTCGGGCTTTGAGCGATATTGCAACTGCCCATCGTTCGCTTTGGCGAATCTACCCTCGAGCGCAAGGTGCAGAACAGGCTTGTCCGTCCCTACGAACGGCAGCCAGACCGCCCGTCCGACGAACTGACTGTCGTTCTTGTTGAAGGACTCTGATTGGGAACGTTCGTCGTAGAAATAGCCGACGTTATAAACAAGCTTGTTGCTCGGACTTCGGCCGGTCCACTTGATGCCATCGCCGAGGATGGGTATCAGCGCGTCATTCATCGTCGCGCGCTCGTTGGTCCAGAAGTTGTATCCGACCATGATTTTGACCGTGGAGAATCCTTCTTTGGTACGGCCGACAAAGAGACTGCCCAGAAGCGCTGGAACTTCGTACATGAGGCCGGTCTGCCGGAAGCGCCAGACCTCCGCCGCGCCGTCGTACATGTAGCCGACGGTGTAGCTGAGGCCCTTCACCGTCGGAAACCGACCCTTGAAGAGAAATCGAAAATCACGCAGACCATCCGTCGAGTGGAGCGTCATCTGCTCCTTGCTCTCCGCATCCTGCGCATATGCGGCGTAGTCCCATCCAGCGCCGACGCCCAGGCGCAGCGTGAAATAGGGGCCTTCGTATTGGTTCCACTTGACCAACTGCCGCCGCGGCGCGATGCCGTCGGCCTCCGCTGCGTCCAACTGGTCGTCATAGACAGCGCCCGATGCCGAGACCTGGCCTGTCGCAGCCTGTTCGGTTGCGCCGGCCACGCCGGCACCGGCCACGATTGCACCACACACAAGCCAGGCCCCCAAGAGACGATGCGCGCCGCGCCCCGCCCTGGGGGCCGGACGTATCCCGGTCAGCGAAGCGCCTCGATCCATGAGCTCCGTCTTTCAGCGCTTCAATAGATGCTGTAGAGCTTCTGTATGTCTGCCGGCGAGCGCTGCTTCAGCAGCGCCAGCGTCAGGAGGATGCGTGACTTCTGCGGGTTGAGCTCGTCCGAGGCGATGAACCCGAGCTTGTCATCGTCGACCTCGACGTTGCGCCCGACGACTCCGGTCGGCACCCGGCTGCTGCGCACCACGACCACGCCCTTCTTGACGGCGGCCGCGGCGGCATCGACCGAGACCTTGTTCATGTTGCCGTTGCCGACGCCGGCGATGACGATCCCCTTGGCGCCGCCTGCGACACTGGCGTTGATCGTCTCGGGGGACATGTCGAGGTCGCCGAACACTACATCGACACGCGGCAGCTGCGTGACCTTCGAGACGTCGAACTCGGTCTGCGTGGTGTGCTTCCAGGGCGGGTTGTTGTAGTAGTCGGCCTTGCCGTAGTGCACGATCCCGACCACGCCGCGCTTGGGCGACATGAAGGTATCCACCGCGGTGGTGCTCATCTTGGTGAGCGAATGGGCGGCGTGGATCTCATCGTTCATCACCACCAGCACGCCGCGTCCCTTGGCATTGGGGTCGGCGGCGATCGCCACGGCGTTGTACAGGTTGAGCGGTCCGTCGGCGCTGACCGCGGTCGAGGGCCGCATCGAGCCGACCAGGACGACGGGCTTGTCGGTCTTGGCCGTGAGATTCAGGAAGTAGGCCGACTCTTCCATGGTGTCGGTGCCGTGCGTGACGACGATGCCGTCGACGTCACCCTTGGCGGTCAGTTCATTGATGCGCTTTACCAGCTTCAGCAGGACCTCGAAGGACATGTCCTGCGAGCCGACGTTGGCGACCTGCTCACCCTTGATGGTGGCGAGCTTGCCGATGTTGGGCACCGCCGCGATCATCGCATCGATCGTGACCGCACCGGAGGTATAGCCGGACTGCGTGCCGGTGGCGGCCGCGCCGGCGATGGTGCCGCCGGTTGCCAGGATGACGACGTTCTTCTTCTGCGCCTGCTGCGCAATGGCGTCGTCGGTGACGGTGAAGGCCAGTACGCTCAGCAGGGTGAGCAGAATCCTCGTGATGGACATGACAGGTCTCCTGGAACGGTCCGGATTAATTGGTCTTGTACTTGCTCTTGTCGAGATTGGTCAGCTTGGCCGGATCGAGGAGGTCCTTGATCTGCGCCTCGGTCAGCAGCTTGTGCTCGCGGATCACCTCGAGCGCGCCCTTGCCGCTCTTGTAGGCCTCGTCCGCCACCTCCGACGCCTTCTCGTAGCCGAGCACCGGGTTGAGCGCGGTCACGATGCCCACGGTGGTCTCCATGTAGTGCTCCAGCACCTTCTCATCCGCCACGATGCCGTCGATGCACTTGGTGCGGAACGCCAGCGAGCCCTTCTGCAGCAGATCCTGCGACTCCATCATGGCAAGCCCTTCGAGCGGCTCATAGGCATTCAGCTGCAGCTGCCCGGAGTGCGCCGCGTAGCCCACGCCGGCGTCATTACCCATCACCCGGAAGGCGATGACGTTCATGACCTCGGGCATCACCGGGTTGACCTTGCCCGGCATGATGGAGGACCCTGGCTGCACTGCCGGCAGGTCGATCTCGTTCAGCCCCGCCCGCGGTCCGGAGGCGAGCAGGATCAGGTCGCCGGCGATCTTGGACAGCTTGATGGCCGTGCTCTTCAGCGCCGCGGAGTAGATCACGAAGCCCTGCTGATCCCAGGTCGCCGCGAACATGTCGTCCGCGGCCACGAACGGCTTGCTGGTCAGCGCCGCCAGCTCCTGTGCGACGGCCTTCGGGTAGCCCTTGGGCGTGTTGATCTCGGAGCCGATGGCCGTGGCACCCATGTTCTGCACGTACAGGTACTTCTCGGCGTCCTTCAGGAACTGGATCTCCCCATCGATCGAGGCGCCGAAGGCGTGGAACTCCTGGCCGACGGTCATCGGCACCGCGTCCTGCAGCTCGGTGCGCCCCATCTTCACCACCTCCAGGTACTGGTTGCCCTTGGCGTGGAAGGACTTGGACAACTGCTGCAGCTCGGCGACCAGCTTGGCGTTGCGCAGGATGATGGCGACCTTGATCGCCGTCGGATACGAGTCGTTCGTCGACTGCGACATGTTCAGGTCGTCATGGGGCTCGAGGAACTGATATTCGCCCTTCTTGTGCCCCATGGCCTCCAGGCCGATGTTGGCCATCACCTCGTTGACGTTCATGTTGGCGGAAGTCCCGGCGCCGCCCTGGTACCAGTCGACCGGGAACTGGTCGCGGTACTTGCCGGCCATGATGGCCTCGTACGCCTTGGTAATCCCGGCCAGCCGCTCCGGCTTCATGGCGCCGAGCTTGGTGTTGGCACGCGCCGCTGCCAGCTTCACGATCGCGAAGCCCTCGATGAACTCGGGGTAGGTGCTGATGGGCACGTTCGAGAACTGGAAGTTCTCCAGTGCCCGCGCCGTCTGCACCCCGTAGTACGCTTTGGCGGGGACGGCCTTGGGGCCGAGCAGGTCTTTCTCCATGCGCGTCTGGCCGGCGGCCGCAGGCGCGGCGGCCTTGGCCGGCTTGGCCGCCTGCTGTGCGGAGGCTGCGGAAATTGCGCCGATAAGCGCGGCGGCGAGGAACCAGGACAGTTTGGTGCGGTTCATGGCGGAAGCTGTCTCCACTCGAGTGATGCACACGCAAGCGCGTGCGCCGGAATTGCACAAGGCCGGCACTGAGCCTGCGCTGCGGACCTCGTGATCACCACTACCCTTAGGGGAAACGGTGGCTGTGTTGCGTTACAGCAGCATGACCCCGGGTTGGATCATTTGCCCTGTCCACCCGGCGCACGCTCCGTCGCGGCCGGCCGGCACAGGGCCGGCTGCCAGCGCCGGAGCGGCCGTCTCTACAGACCAGCGCCCAGGGTGCCCGCGAGAGTCATGAAGATGCTCGCCATGGCGTAAGTGCCGGTGTAACCCAGGGCGGGCACGGTGCTGCGGGACTCGCTCGTCAGCAGGCGCAGTGCAGGTGTGCAGGTCATGGCCCCGGTGATCGCCCCGAGCAGCGTCAGCGGCTCGAGCTTCAGGACCTTGCGCCCGAACAGGTACCCGCCCCCCATGCACACGGTGATGATCACCAGCGTGGCCGCGATCAGCGTCGCACCGGACTCGCGCAGGGCGGTGAGGAAATTCTCGCCCGCGGAAAGCCCGACGCCGGCGACAAAGACCGCCATGCCGAACTCCATCAGGATCCAGCGTGCCGCCTCCGGGAAGCGGCCGACGGTGGGACGCACGCTGTTGAACCAGCCGACCAGGATGCCTACGGCGAGCAGTCCGCCGGCCAAGCCGAGGGTGAGTGGGATTCCGCGCAGCGTCACTCCCACCAGGCCGACCGCTGCGCCCAGGGCGATGCCGAAGACGAACGTCGTCATGTCCGTCTCGATCGCATCAGGCTCGACGGGACCCAGGGTGTCGGGGAGCGCCTTGATGCCCCACACCGGGCCCATCACCGTGAGCACGTCCCCCAGCTGCAGGACCAGCTGCGGAGTCACCGGCACCAGGTACCCATCGCGGCGGGCACCGAGTACCACCAGCCCGTAGCGCCGCGCCAGGTCGAGCGCCTCGAGGCTCTGGCCGACGGCCCCGGCACGGGCAATGACCACGTGGCGTTGTGTGGCGGAAAACTCCAGGTCCTGGAGGATGCGGATCTCGGGTCCGGCGCGATCGATCCCGGTACGGAAGAAATTGGCGTAGCCGTAGGCGTACACCTCGTCGCCGATGCGCAGGTGCTCCCCCGGTGCGGCCTTCAGCCACTCCAGCCCCCGGCGCACGCGCACCACCGCAAGCCCGTCCCAGTAGCGCCGCGCGAGCTCAGTGATCGGGACCTGGCAGAACTGCGGGTTCTCCACCCGGTACGCACGGGCCTGCAGCGGTTCGGGAACCTCGCCTTGCGAACTGCGCTCCACCTCGCGCGCCGCCGCTGCCGGGTCCAGCCCGAGCAGCTTCGGCAGGAATCCCATGCCCAGCACAGTCGCAATGGTGCCGACGATGAACGTGATGGCGTAGCTGGTCGAGGCGGCCGAGATGGCCCGTGCCGCGGTCCAGCCGGCCGGAAGGTGAACCAGCCCCGAGCGCATCGCCTCCTGGGCCGCAGCGAGCGCAGAACCGGAGGTGAGCGCGCCGGAAAGCAGCCCCGCGATGCCGCCGGGTCCGAGCCGCAGGAGGCGCCCGGCCAGCGCAGCGGTGACCAGTGCGAGCGCCCCGATGAAAAGAGCGAGGCCGAAGTACCGCAGGCCCTGGGCACGCATCACTTCGAGGAAACGTGGCCCGGCCTGGTATCCCACCGAGAACATGAAGAGCGCGAACCCGACCGCCTGCGCCCCGGGAGTGATGCGCACCCCGTAGTGCCCGAAGAAGACCCCGACCAGCAGCGTGCCGGCGACCGCGCCCAGCTGGATGTCCGCGATGCGCACGCGGCCGATCAGGTAGCCGAAGCCCAGGATCAAGAAGAGCAGCACGACCGGCTGCCCGCGCAAAAGCTCGACTACGGCCGCCATGCGTGCCTCATCAGCCCAGGGCGACGCGGCGCTCTCAAGCGCTATTCGTCGTCGGGTACGACCTGCCAGGACTTGTCGGGGTCGTAGCGCTCCATCTTGTGGTACAGCTCGTTCGACTTGGCTCCCAGGTCCTTCTGGTAGACGACGCCGTCGTAGCTGACGATGAAGGTCTTGAAGCCCGTGACGCCGTATTCCGCCGGCGAGGCCACGAGCGCGAAGCCGCCGATCATGACCCCGTTGATCACGTAGTCCATCTGCCCGAGGCGGGCGTTCGCGCCCTGGCCGGTGAGGATCTTGAAGAAATAGCCGTGGTAGGGCACCAGCCCATCCTTGATGGCCTTGGCGATGTTCTCCCCGATAGGGCCTGCCCAGGTGCCGTCGGCGTTCTGCCAGGCCAGTCCGTCCTGCTTGCCCGGGCTGCTGATGATCTTCTGCGCGTACTGGGCGACCGCGTAGCCCTCGCGCGGGCGCAACGCATAGTTCAGCTGGGCCTCGACGTAGCCGCGACAGATGTCGATCGCGTCCAGCTCGTTCTCGCCGATGCGCCGGAACATGAGCTCGCGCGCGCCCGCCGCCCCGTCGAACATCCATTTGCCGTTGCGCTTGACGACCGGCACCGGGAAGGGCCAGTCGTTTTCGCCCACGAGCACGATGGCACGCTGGCCCGTCTTCGGGTCTGTCGCGACGCGGGTCTTCTTGGCCGCCTGGGCGGCGAAATCCGCGCCGCGCTGCCGGTCGCTCTCGTAGTCACCGCTGAAGATGATCTCGTCGCCGCCAGGACCGAGCATGGCGCTCAGTTTCGCCGTGTCCCAGGACTGTGCGGCCGCAATGAGCGCGGACGCCGCCTGCTCGGGGGTGGCGAAGGTCTCGACGCCCGCGGGCACCGACCCGGCGACAGGGGTGGCCGCCGCGGGCGCCTTGGCCGCAGGTTCCTCGGCATACGCCGCAAAGGACACCAGCAGCCCTACGGCCACGCAGCAGGCAGGCGCCCACCTTCCAGGATTCTTGAGGCGCCGGGACCGGTCCACGCCCGATGAATTGTGATCGTAGTTGCTCATCGGCGCCGCCCTCCGCCACCGCCACGCGAACCCCCACCGCGTCCACCGAAACTCGAGGAGCCGCGGCTGCCGCTGCGCGAGGCTTTCGAGCCGTTGTAGCTGCTGCTCCCACCACCGAACGCACTGCGGTTGCTGGAGCTGCTGCCGCGGGAAACATCGCGGCTGCCGGCGCGGTCGGCGCCACCGCCACCGCCGCGGTCACCCGCGCCACCGGACAGGCCGCCGCGGTCGCCACCTGCACCGGAGGCGCCGCCGCGGTCGCCCGCACCCCCGCCTGCCCGGTCCATCGCGCTCTGGGAGTTACCGCCCTGCCGCGAGTTCTGGTCCCTGGCGCCTGCCTGCCGGTTGGCGGCGGAATCGCCACGGGAACTGCCGCCAAAGCGGTCCGCGGTGGCGCGATCCCCGTACGGCGCACCGCCGCGATGTTCGGGCTTGTGCTGCCAGTTGGACTGTCCGCCCCCGGGCCCGCCCACGCCTCCGACTCCTCCGGGCTTGCCCGGACCGCCGGCGCCTCCGACTCCTCCGGGCTTGCCCGGACCGCCTACGCCTCCGACTCCGCCGGGCTTGCCCGGACCGCCTACGCCCCCGGCTCCGCCGACACCACCCACCCCTCCGACGCCGCCCACTCCTCCGACGCCGCCTACTCCACCGACGCCGCCCACACCGCCGACGCCCCCGGCGCCGCCGACGAAGTTGTTGCTGTTGTTGATGTAGACGTTGCTGCCGCCCCAGCCGCAGCCGTAGCCCCAGCCGCCGCCCATCCACGCGCCCATCATGAAGCCGAAGCTGAACGAGACGAATGCGGCACCGGGCGGATAGTAGGGATAGTAGATCGGTGGGTACGGGTATGCCGGCGGGCCGTACACCACCACCGGGCTGTACGAGGGCACGTATACGATCTCAGGGTTCGCCTGCTGGATGACGATGACCTGCTGGCCGCTCTCGACGGTCTCGGTCGAGACTTTCTGCTGCTCGTTCGAGGCCAGCGCGCCCTTGTCCTGCGCCTTCTTGCGCATGCGCTGAACCGCATCCATGACATCCTTCTGCTGCGCGAGAAAGGCGTTGCCCAGGTCGGTCGTCCACTGGATGTCATTCGCCAGCCGGTCAACCAGCTCCGGCGTGGCTGCCATCGACTGGATGCTGGCGTCCCAGGGCTGCTTCTTCACCGCATCGACCAGGGCCTTGTCCTTGAGGGCCTTCTCCTTGAGGTCCGTATTCTTCTTGAGCCACTGCTGGAGCTGGACGATCTCGAGCGGGTAGGTGGACGCGGCCAGAACCTGGGCGAGCAGCGGGTCCGGATAGAGCGCAATGGGCGCCACCAGCGAGTCCAGCTGGTCGGCGGGAAGCTTCGCGTCCGCAGGCGCCGCGGCCGGCTTGGCCGGCGCGGTCGCAGGCGCCGCGCCTGGCGCGGTGCCCTTGGAGCTGGCAGGCGGGGGGGTCTGGGCCCACGCGACGGCGCAGATCAGCGCCGTCCCGGCCGCCAGCATCGTGCGGGGAAAGCTGATGTGAAAGGCAAGTCGTCTCATGTGGACCTCTGGCACCGATGCAGTGCCGCTCGCGCAGTCGCCGTCCGGCCCAGTCTACAACGGCTTAACGTTCGTTTTCTCCCACGCCCGCACCTTCAGTCGCGCCGCATCGAAGATACGCTCGTAGTTGCCCTTGCGGATCTTGAGACTGGCATCGCTCGTGAGCCCCGCCCACACCGGCGCCCACAACTCGTAGACGCGCAGCTGCGCCGCCTGATCGGGCGGTGCGACATTATCGGTGCCGAACAGGAAGCGGTCCGGGTGGGCGTTGAAGGCCTTGATGACCCGCTCGATGCTTTGTGGCGAGGCGACGGCGTACTTGGCCACCTCGTCCCAGGAGATGTCGAAGCTCACGTGCTTCAGCCCCGGGTCCTCCAGCATGCCCTCGACGATGTCCTGGTAGGCGCTGCTGCGCTCGGTGCTGCCCTCGGTGGCCTGGCCGTGTACCGGGTGCACGACGCGCCCCAAGCCAAAGTGCGCCCAGATGATCGTGGTATTGGCGTGGCGGCGCAGCAGGTCGCGCATCTGCTTGAGGTAGACCGGCTCGGTGCCCGCCTTGCCGAAGGGCATGTCGATGTCGCTGTGGATGATGACCACCAGCCCCACTTCGCCTGCGAAGTCGAGAATGCGGTCGAGCGCCGGGTTGGTAAGGCTGGCAGTCTCGCCTGCAACCTTGGAGGAGACGAACTCCTTGTGGATGGTGAACTCGCCGATGCCGGTGAACACCCCGGGGAACAGCTCGAGCACGCGGCGGATGTGGTCCACCCCGTACATGTCCGCGGGATTGAAGCCGGTGATCATCGGATCCAGCCGTGCCTGCTGCGCCTTGGGCAGCGCCTGGTACAGCCGCGCGATGTAGGCGTCGGTGAACGAGTAGTAGTAAAGCGGTGCGTCCGTCTGCAGGTAGTAGGTGGGGGCGAAGTCCCCGGAATTGCCGTACGACCAGGTCTGCTGCAGCGGGATGCCGAACAGCGTGGAACGGCCGACCTTGTCGCCCATGATCTCCAGGTACCTGCGCGCGGTGATGCCCTGCTGGATGTAGTTGGTCAGGTGGAAGTGCGCATCGTCGAACAGGTAGTCGGGCGCCTTGGGCGCAGCGGCCACCACTGCCCCACACAGGCTCGCGCCGAGTGCGGCTGCCATGCAGCGCGTGCGCCAGGCCCGGTGTGCTGCGTGTTTCATCGGTTGACCCTCCACTGCCGCCAGGCGCGGTTATCTGACGGCGGCCTTAGAGCGCCAGCTCGAAGTCGGTGTTGAAGACGACGCCCTTGCTGCCCACGTTGTAGGTGAGCGAGGTATACCCGACCGGGGACCTGTCGAGGTACATCACCTGGCTGTTCACGCGGAACACGCGGTTCTGCCAGGGATGCCAGTTCACCCCGGCACGGATGTCCCAGGGATCACCGTACTCGCCGTCGATGTACGAGCCGGCCAGGTACACTTGGAAGGTCCTCGGGATCAGCATCGCCGAGGCCTGCACCTGGAAGCCGCGGTCATAGAGGCTGCGCAGGCCTGCGGTGCTGACGCCTTCGAAGCTGTCGAGCTTGCGGTAGTACACCTCGCCCTCCAGCGCCAGCCCCTTGTACTTGATGCCGCCGTCGAGGGAGCTCATCTGGTACCGAACCTCCTGGACCGCGACGCCCGGCCCGAAGATGTTGGGGGTGAAGATGCCCGTGCCGTCCGAGAGGCGGATCTGCGTGTTCTCGATGGACTCGGTGTTCGGCTGGCTCTGCCTGTCCTCGGTGCTGCGCGTGTAGTGCAGGCCGACGCGGGTCGCGACCTGCTGGTGGCCCTCGAAATCGCCGAAGCCGATGCCGTACCCCCCGCCCCCGGTCGAGGGCTCCCAGATCAGCGCGGTGGCCAGGGTGTTGAAGTGGTTGTCCAGCTGCGCGGAGCTGACTCCCAGGGTGCTCAGGTTGTTGCCGATCATCGCCATGTAGCGCAGCGTCGAGGTGATGCCACCGCGCACCCAGAAGCCGCTGGTGTAGGACGGCCGGAAGAACTCGTCCGCCATCATGCGGTTGTCGACGTTCAGCCAGAACGGAAAGTTGCCTTCCGTGCTGCGCACGCCTGGCAATGAGGTGATGCCGCCGGCGAGCGCAAAATTCTCATTGAAGTTGTAGGTCAGGTTGCCCGCGAGCACCACCTGTGCCGGCTGCCCCTGGGTCGCGTTGGAGCTCCAGGCATAGAGGAAGTAGCGGAACTTCGGGTCGAGTATCCAGCCCAGGAACTTGATCTGCACCTTCTGCAGCTGCACTTCCTGGCGCTGCTGCACGTTCTTCGGCGGGTTGCCGAAGGCGTCGGTATACGTGTTGTCGAGGCCCTTCTGGTTCAGGTAGCGCGCGTAGGTGTAGAGGGCGATGCTCATATCGCCCTTGTCGGTATTGGCGACCCTGAATCCGGTGAAGTCCGTGTAGTCGCCCCACTTCTTCGCCTGGACGTTGCCCCCCGTCTGCACCGGGGCCGTACCGCCGGGGGCTGCCGGGGCCGCGGCGGGAGCGGCGGCCGCGACCGCCGGTGCCGCAGCACCGGCGGCTGCAGCGGCGGGGGCGGTACTGCCGCCTTGCGCTGCGACGGCCGATGGTGCCGCGCCCGGCACCGGGGCGCCCTGCTGCGCCTTGAGTGACTGGATTTCCGCGTCCTTCTGCCTGAGCTCGTCCTCAAGCTGCTGCTGGCGTTTCTCCAGCCGGTCCAGGCGCTGCTCGAGGCTATCGGCGGGCGCCGGTGTCGTCTGCGCGGTGGCCGCAATTGGCAGGGCGAGAAGGGCGAGACAGACGGCCTGGCGGATCAGGCCGTAGCCACGATCGGCAGAAGTGATCGCGTCGCGCGGCTGTTCTGCAGGTGCAGCCTGCCCGTCGCGTCCTGCGTCGATCTTGCATCCCACCATCAAGCCTCCCTGCCGCCGGGTTATACCAAGAAGCGAACCCTAGGCGAATTGTATTCCGTTACTTCAGGCCCACCGAGGCCGGCGAGAACAGGTTCAGGTCCAGCCGGTTGGCGACGTACTTGATCACTTCCTGACCTTTGACGCTGTTGCCCGCCTCATCCAGCGGGGGGGCGAAGACTGCGATCGCGCCCTTGCCCGGCATGACCGCCACGAGGCCACCGCCGACGCCGCTCTTGGACGGCAGGCCGACGTACCAGGCCCAGCCGCCGGAGCCGTCATAGAGGCCGGCCATCATCATCACGGAGAGGATCTCCGGCACGTTTTCGCGCTTGATCACCTGCTTGCCGGTCACAGGGTTGATGCCATGATTGGCCAGCGTCGCGCCCATGCGCGCCAGCTGCAGGGCGGTCACCCCCACCGAGCATTCCTTGGTGTACACGTCCACCGACTGGAACGGATCGGCGTAGATGCGGTCGTACTTGGCCAGCAGGTACGACAGTGCCTTGTTGCCGGTGTTGGTGGCCGCCTCGGACTTGTAGACCGCGTCGATGAGGGTGAGCTTCTCGCCCGCCACCTCGCTGTAGAAGTTGAGGATCTTCTGCCACTTCGCATCCGCGCTCGCGCCACTGATCAGGCTGACCGTGGCGATCGCGCCGGCGTTCACCAGCGGGTTGCCCGAGTGCGTCGGCATGTCGACTACCGCCAGCGGGGAGTTGAATGGCCGCCCGGTCGGCTCGGAGCCGATCTTCTGGAACACCTTCTCTCCGCCCTGCTCCTCCATCGCCAGCGCCAGCGAGAACACCTTGGCGATCGACTGGATCGAGAAGGCGGTCTTCACGTCCCCGACGGTCACCGTCGCGTTGTCGGTGCTGACCACCGCGATGCCGAAGAGCTTGGAATCGACCTTGGCCAGCTCGGGGATGTAGTCGGCGTTCTTGCCGCGCGTCTCACCCTTGAACTTGGCGTAGGCCTCGTTGACGATTGCCTGGATCTGCTCCTTGCGCGGCGCGACCGGGCTGACCTTGCCGGCCGGAGCCGCCGCTGCAGGTGCTGCCTGCTGGGCACTCGCAGAGCCGATCAACAGCGCCTGCGAGAAGACCAGGACCAGCACCCAGCGCAGAGCGGTGAGAGTGACCCGCGTGTGCATGTGCGTGCGTGCGTTCATCGTGAATCCCCTGTTGATGTTAGATGCTAGAGCTTGACGCCAAAGTCGTACTTGACGGAGAACTGGAAGCGAACGTCATCGCCGGTCTGGCCGATGTTGTTGGTACGCTTACCCCATAGCAGCTCGCCGCCGATCATGACGTTCTTGGCCGGGTACCACAGCAGGTTGCCCGAGGCGTACTGGCCCTTGTGGAAGACATTGGCAGTCTGGGACTGGAAGTTGGTGTTCGTCACCTCGGTCTGGCTGTAGCCGATCGAGCTGGAGAACTGGCTGTTCCAGTAGTGGTCGTAGTAGGCCAGGATGCCCGTCAGCGGCACCGCCTCGGCCGACAACGTCGGCGTCGGGCTTGCGGGGTTAAAAGCGGCGGTGGGCGCAAGGTCCATGCCACCGTCATTCATGTAGGTGGCGATGCCGTTGCCGTGCACCACCTGCAGGAGGATCTTGTCCTTTTCCAGGACGTTGATGTGGCCGCTGAGGTTCACCCCCCAGCCGGTTTCGCTCTTCTTGCTCCATTCCAGGCCCGGGACGGCCTGATATTCGTAAGCGATGGCACGCAGCATGCCGGCTAACTGCACGTGCCCCCAGCTCTCATCGTGGCGCCAGCGCCCGGTCAAGTCCGGCGCGACGCGCGTGCCGCGCACGTTCGCCTCCTCGAATCCCTCAATCAGGCGGATGTTGCCCGAATCAACGTCATTGCTGGCGTGCTCGAGCGCCACCGCAAAGTCATCGGTCTTGGTGCGGTACGGCGTCCAGCGTATTTGCGGTACGCGGAAGAACACCATGCCCGCCGGGCCCCAGTAGTCGATCGTGTTGGGGAAAACGTCGCCGTCCATGAGCAGGGTGTTCGTCTGCCCGCCGAGCAGCTGCTTCCATTCCCCGTAGGCGTGCCGCAGGCGGATGGTGGTCTGGCCGGCATCGGCGCCCACGCCGAAAAAGTCGAATTCGAGCTTGAAGTTGATCGGCGCGCCGTCCTCGCCGGAGGGCATCTGGCCCTTCACGCCCAGTTTGCTCTGCTTGACGCTGATGCTCGACTGGCCGTTGCTGCCGAACTGCCCTTCGGGGGTGGCGATCTTGGAGGGCCGGAAGGCATCCATCCAGTTCGGGTCGACCCGCTTGGTGTCCTGGATCGCATCGACCATCGCGAACCCGTAGATCTCGAAGGACTTGCCGGTGTCCTCGGCATGGACCGGCAGACTCGTGCCTGCGGCCAGCAGCAATGCCGTTGCCGCCGGGGCCGTGGTCACTCGTAATGCCCTGGAAATATTCATTCGCCGCCTCCTGAATGCGCAAAACCCGTGCGCCGACATAAACTCGCCCGGAGGTTACACGTTACCCCGGCGCGGATTCACGTATAAGCGCCCGGGCGCCGGACGACTACTGCCCGAAGGGGCACAGCATCCGCATGCGCTCTTAAGGACGATGAACTATGCGCGGGACACCGGCTCATATCGTTGGGGCACTGTTGTGCGCTTTGCTGTGGGCGAGTCCCCAGGCCCGCGCCGCTCCCAAGACCGACATCGTCACGCTGCTCAACGGCGACCGGCTGACGGCTGAGATCAAGGGCCTCGACCGCGGCAAGCTGGTCTTGAACACCGACGCCGCGGGCACCGTCGAGCTCGAATGGGACACGGTCGCAAGCGTCGTCAGCAAGCAGCGCATGCAGCTGGAGACAAGACTCGGGGATTTGCTGTTTGGCTCGCTGGGGCCGCCAGAGCAGCCCGCAACCGCCGGGGTGCTGCATATCCAGCACGACGCCCTCACCCAGGATGTGCCGTTGCTGGATGTGGTGCGGATGGCACCCCTCGAGGCCGAACTGCTCAAGCGCTTCAAGGGCGAGGTCTCGGCCGGCTACTCCCTGTACCGCGCCAACCAGCAGGAGCAGTTCAACTTCGACCTGAGCATGCAATACCGCACCCCGAAGTTCCTCGGCCAGCTGGGCGCTGACATCACTTCCAACAGCAGCGCCGCCGAGGAGACCTCGCGCCGCGACTCGGCGACGCTCGCACTGTACCGCCTGCTCAGTGACCGCTGGTTCGCCGGCGGTTTGAGCAAGGTCGAACGCAACGACGAACTGGGCATCAAGCAGCGCCTGTCCGTCGGAGCTGCCGGCGGGCGCTTCATGGTGCAAAGCAACACCAAGGAGTGGACCGTGCTGGCCGGCATCCTGGATACGCGCGAGAACGACTACGACGACTCCCAGGGGGCCTATCACACCGTGGAGGCCATGTTTGGCACCTCGTTCGACTGGTTCAGGTATCACAAGCCGGAGTTCGACTTCTCCACCAGCCTCGTCGTGCTGCCCAACCTCACCGAGTCCGGGCGCTGGCGCACGACCTACTCGGTCGGATTTAAGTGGCAGATTTACAAGGACTTTTTTTGGAAGATCAAGTTCGACGGCGACTACGACAGCAGGCCACGGGCCCCCGGCGCCAGCAAGGATGACTACGTGCTGATTACCTCCCTGGGCTCGACCTTCTGAGATCTGAGATGCCTTGCCCGGTACTGCACCTTCCACCCGTGCAGTCCGACGAAGGGCTCTAGGTACTTGTTCGGGTAGCACCGAGTTAGACTCAGACTTATCATCCGCCCTCACCCCTCGGGGCCGAGACCCCCGCTGGCCGGGTCGCAATGGTGTGTGGAGCACCAAGGCCGTCGGGGGAGCGCTAAGCCGGGTTAGGGGAATCGCTGCGATGCAAGGGATACGCGCCCCAGCGGCCGCCGTGTGGGCGGACGCTGGGATGGACGCCGGAGCACCATGACTCTCGTCACGCTGGTGTGGGCCGTCGGGGCCGCCTCGGCACTGACGTTCACCGTCTTGTACGGGCTCGTCTGGCTGAGCGACCGGCGCAAGCTTGAGAACCTCCTGTTCTGCTTCGCCGTGGTCGGCTTCGTCGGCCTGGCGGGGGTCGAACTCGGCATGATGCACGCGGCCAGCCCCGCCGAGTACGAACGCTGGGCGTATTGGTACCAACTGCCGCTAGCCATCGGCATCACCGCCCAGGTGCTGTTCGTGCGCCAGTACCTGGGCAGCGGCCGCGACTGGCTGCTGTGGACCGTGATCCTCACCCGAGTTGCGGTGCTGCTCGCCAACTTCCTGATGGAACCGAGCTTCAATTTTGAGCACATCAGCAGCATTGCCCACGTCACCTTCCTCGGCGAGCAGGTCACGGTGATCGACAGCGCTGTAGTGCGCTCCTGGCAATGGCTGCCGCTGCTCAACTGCATCCTGTTCGTGGCCTACATTGCCGATGCCGCCCTCACCCTGTGGCACCGCGGCGCTAGGGAGGCGCGCCAGCGCGCGCTGGTGGCGGGCATCGGCTTCGTGGTGCCACTGGCACTGGCCGTGGCGCTATCCCAGAGTGCGGTGCTTGGGATCGCGCGCCTGCCGATCCTGGGCGCGCCCTCCTTCCTGATAACGACCATGGTGATGGCGGTGGAGCTCAGCCGCCAGCTGCGGCTCGGGCGGCGCGGGCGCGAGGAGGCCGTAGAGCTGCGCTCTGAGCTGGCACGCGTCGGGCGCATCACGGCCCTGGGGCAGCTCGCGGCCGCGCTCGCCCACGAATTGAACCAGCCGCTCGGGGCCATCCTGCGCAACGCCGAGGCCGCCGAGGTGCTGCTGGAGCAGTCGGTGCCGAACATCACCGAGCTGAAGGCGATCATGGCCGACATCCGCAGGGACGACAGCCGCGCGGGCGCAGTCATCGACAAGATGCGCGCGATGATCAAGCGCAGCAGCGCCGAGACCCGCTCCGTGCCGGTGCAGGAGCTGGTCCGCGATACCCTGGCGCTCGCGCATGCCGAGGCGCTCGAGCGGCAGGTCATCCTCAACTGCTCATTCGCCACGAGCCTGCCGCCGGTCGCGGCCGATCGCGTGCAGATCTCGCAGGTGCTGCTCAACCTCATCATCAACGGCATGGACGCCATGGCCAGCTGCCCGCCCCCGGGGCGGCGGCTGATGATAGAGGCGCATGCCGCGGATGCCGCCACGGTGCTGGTGACCGTGGCCGACTCCGGTCCCGGGATCCGCTCCGAGACGGTCAAGCGCATGTTCGATCCATTCTTCACCACCAAGCCGGACGGCATGGGCATGGGCCTGCCGGTCTCGCGCAGCATCGTCGAGGCCCACGGCGGGCGGCTGTGGGCCGAGCCCAACGAGGGCGGCCGCGGCCTGAGCATGCGCTTCACGCTGCCCCGGGCAGCCACGGGGCTCGCATGACCCGCGCCGCACCGGCCGTGCACGTGGTGGACGACGATGCGGACTTCCGCACCGCCCTGGCCCGCATGCTGTGCGCGAGCGGTTTTGAGGTCCTCAGCTACAGCTCGGGCGGGGACTTCCTCGCCCGTGGCACGCACGGCTGCGGCTGCGTGGTCGCGGATCTGCGCATGCCGCAGATCGACGGGCTCGCGCTGCAGCAGGCCTGTACGCGGGCCGGCCTGACCATGCCCTTCGTATTCCTCACCGGGGACGCCGACGTGCCGAGCGCGGTGAGTGCCCTCAAGCACGGGGCGGTCGATTTCCTGGACAAGCGCGCCCCACGCGAGGCGTTGCTGGGGGCGATCAGGGCCGCGCTCGAGCGCGACCTTCAAGCCCGCAGCATGCGCTCGCGGCAGGAGCAGCTGCACCGCCGCTTCGCCGCCCTGAGCGAGCGCGAGCACGAGGTGCTCGCCCAGGTGGTGCAGGGCCGCATGAACAAGCAGATTGCTGCAGACCTTGCCATCCATGAGCGCACGGTGAAGCTGCACCGCACTTCCATCACCGGCAAGCTGGGCGTGCGCTCGGTGGCCGAACTCACCACGCTGGTGCGCGAGTCGCAGCTGCCCGGGTGAGCCGGCTCTGGAGCGCCTCCAACAGAGGCTACCCTAAGGGGTAGTACGCCGAGGACGATGCCACTGTTAGCGTTGCCGCCGCGCCATGGCAACGATTCCTAACACTGTCGCGATCGTGGATGACGACGAGAGTGCACGCTGCTCCCTCGGACGCATGCTGCGGGGCTTCGGGTTTGACAGCGTGCCGTTTGCCGCGGCGGACGCCTTCCTTGCCGAGGCGGAGCGCGAGAATTTCTCCTGTTTGCTGCTGGACCTGCAGCTGGAGGGCATGTCAGGCGTCGAACTGGTGCGCGAGTTGCGCCGGCGCGGCAGCCGCGTACCGATCATCGTCATCACCGCCCACTCAGAGCCTGAACTGCGCCAACAGCTGCTGCAGTTAGGCTGCGCGGCGTTCTTCCACAAGACCGACCCGGGGGCGATGATCATCGCCGCGTTGCGGCGCGTCATCGACTCACGCCCTCACGAACACGCCTAGCAGGGTCTGCGCGGCAGGCCACACCGCCCCGCCGCAGCACTCAGGCCTTCAGTTCAAGCCTGAGCTTGGCGAAGCGGCGCGTGCCGACCTGCAAGACATGCTCGACGCCGGGACTTAAGGTAAGTGCGCGGTCGGTGACCCTGGTGCCATCGATGCGCACCGCGCCCTCCTCGATCTTGCGGTTCGCCTCCGAGGTGCTGGCCGCAAGCCCGGCTTCCTTGAGCAGGTTCCCCACCCGCAGCCCCGCGGCCGCCACCTGGATCACCTGCAGCGGCAGGTCCGTGGGCACCGCCTTCTCGCTGACGCGCGCGGTGAAATTGCGCTGTGCGCGCGCGGCGGCGCCCTCGTCGTGGAACCGCGCCACGAGTTCACGCGCCAGCTCGAACTTCACGTCGCGCGGGTTGCGCCCGCCGCCGACTGCTGCCGCCAGCGTGGCGATTTCGCTGAGCGGCCGGAACGAGAGCAGCTCGAAGTAGCGCCACATCAGCGCGTCCGAGATGGACATCAGCTTGCCGAACATCGCATCCGGATCCTCCGCGATACCGATGTAGTTGCCCAGTGACTTGGACATCTTGTTGATGCCGTCGGTGCCTTCCAGCAGCGGCGTGGTGATCACCACCTGCGGCTCCTGGCCGTAGGACTCCTGCAGCGCGCGTCCCACCAGGAGGTTGAACTTCTGGTCGGTGCCGCCGAGCTCCACGTCGGCGCGCATGGCGACCGAGTCGTAGCCCTGGGCGAGCGGGTAGAGAAACTCGTGGATCGAGATCGGCTGATTGGCCTTGTAGCGCTTGGCGAAGTCATCGCGCTCGAGCATGCGCGCGACGGTGTACTGCGCAGCGAGCTTCACCATCTCGGTCGAGGTGAGCTTGCCCAGCCAGCGCGAGTTGAACTCGATCCTGGTGCGCTCGCGATCGAGGATCTTGAACACCTGCGCCTCGTAGGTGCGGGCATTCGCCTGGATCTCCTCGGCGGTGAGCGCCGGACGCGTGACGTTGCGCCCGCTCGGATCACCGATCAGCCCGGTGAAGTCCCCGATCAGGAAGGTGACCTCGTGCCCCAGCTGCTGGAACTGGCGCATCTTGTTCAACAGCACCGTATGCCCCAGGTGCAGGTCCGGGGCCGTGGGATCAAAACCGGCCTTCACGTGCAGCGGCGTGCCGCGCTTGAGCTTCCTGACCAGGTCCGCCTCCGTGAGCACCTCGTGGGCGCCGCGGCGCAGCTCTGCGATCTGTTCCTCGAAATTCATCATCATGGCCGTGAAGTCCGTCCTGAAGCGCCGCGCGCGGCGCAGGTACCGTAACGCGACCCTTGGCGGTGCGTTACGGCACTTAACATACATTGACCGCCGGGAGCCGGCCCGGTACGGTGCGCCCTTTTAAATCATCCGGATAAGTGTAGTCGATGGACCCGACCCCGACGCCTGCGAAGCAACTGCCCGGCTGGCTGCGCCTGCCGCGCGCCAGGTTCTGGCTGCAGGCGAGTGCCTGCCTGGTGGTGGGCTGGTCGCTGCTCCACGGCAGCGTGGAAATCGCCGCCCCAGCGGGGCAATCCCCGCCGCCCTTGCCTGCCGCGCCCGCCCCGGGCATCCCGGCGCTCGCCGCGAGCGCACCCGCCGCACCGGCCGTGCAACTGGCATCCGCCTCGCCCCTGGCGGATGCGCAGGCCGCCCTGTCGCGCATCGACATCGTGGTCGCCCGCAACGACACGCTCGAACACATCTTCCGCCGCCTGAAGCTGGACCTCGCGGACCTGGCCTCCCTGCGCAGCCTGCCCGGGGTGCGCGATGCCCTGGACAGCCTGCGCCCGGGGGAGGCGCTGAAGGTCACCCACAGGGACGGCTCGCTCTACGGGCTGGAGCGGCGCCTGAATGAGACCCAGACCCTCAAGGTCTCGCGCGATCCTGCGCTCGGACTGAAGGCGGATGTCCTGCAGAACCCGCTGGAGCTGCGCACCCGCACCATCCGCGGCGTGATCGACAGCTCGCTGTTCGAGGCGGTCGCCGCCGCCGGCGCCCACGACCAGACGGCGGTGAACCTGGCGGACATCTTCGGCTGGGACATCGACTTCGTGCTCGACGTGCGCCAGGGCGACACGTTTGTCGTGACCTACCCCGAGTACTACCGCGACGGGGTGTACTTAAGAGACGGCCCCATCGATGCGGCGGAGTTCGTGAACCAGGGCCGCCCGTTCCGGGCGGTGCGCTGGACCGACCCGGAAGGCAGCGCGCACTACTACACCCCCGAGGGCAGGAGCCTGCACAAGGCCTTCCTGCGCGCCCCGGTGGAATTCAGCCGCGTCAGCTCACGCTTCAACACCGCCCGCTACCACCCGATCCTGAACCTGATCCGCGCCCACAAGGGCGTCGACTACGCCGCCCCCGAGGGCACCCCGGTGCGCGCTGCCGGAGATGGCCGCGTGCGCTTCGCCGGCCGCAAGGGCGGCTACGGCAACGTGGTGGAGATCGAGCACTCAGCCAGCGTGGTCACCGTCTACGGCCACCTGTCGCGCTTTGCAAGAGTCACCCACGTGGGCGCGCACGTCACCCAGGGCGTGGTCATTGCCTATGTCGGCATGACCGGTCTTGCCACCGGTCCGCACTTGCACTACGAGTACCGCGTGAACGGGGTGTTCAAGAACCCCCAGACCGTGGTGCTGCCGGGCGCCAATCCCATCGAGGCGCGCTGGCGCGATGACTTTGCCGCCAAGACCGCCCCGCTGCTGGCCACCCTGGAGCCGGTCCCAGCCCCCGGTCCGATGCTGGTTTCGCGCTAAGCCCCCGAAGGCGCGCCTTCACAGAACTTACGTTTTCCGCTTGCTACCATGGGCGGACCGTCCCCGCCGTGCACCCCGCCCATGGATTCCCCGGACTTAAAGGCCCCGCAGCACTACATCAACCGGGAACTGTCGTTCCTGGAGTTCAACCATCGGGTGCTGGCGCAGGCCTTCGATGACTCGGTGCCGCTGCTCGAGCGCCTGCGTTTCCTGTGCATCTCCTGCAGCAACCTGGACGAGTTCTTCGAGATCCGCGTCGCCGGCCTGAAGCAGCTGCAGGAACTGGGCGGCGGTCCCCTGGCCGCCGATGGCCTGTCGGTCGCCGAACAGCTCATCGCGATCCACGACCGCGCCATGGGCCTGGTCGCCGAGCAGTACCGCTGCCTGAACGAGCTTTTGCTGCCGGCGCTCGCCGCCGAGGGCGTGCCGCTGCTGGAGCCACCCGAGTGGTCCGCCGAGGCGCGCGCCTGGCTGGAGCAGTACTTCGAGCGCGAGGTGGAACCGGTCCTAAGCCCGCTCGGGCTTGACCCGGCGCGGCCCTTCCCGCGCATCCAGAACAAGAGCCTGAACTTCATCGTGCGCCTGGAGGGCAAGGACGCCTTTGACCGCGACAGTGAACTCGCCATCGTGCAGGCGCCGCGCTCGCTGCCGCGCGTGGTGCCGCTGCCCGGGGCCGGCACCAGCCGCGGCTGCGTGCTGCTGTCGACCATCGTGCAGGCCTTCGTGCACAAGCTGTTCACCGGCATCACCGTGATCGGCTGCTACCAGTTCCGACTCACCCGCAACAGCGATCTGTTCGTGGACGAGGAGGAAATCGACGACCTGCGCCGCGCCCTGGAGGGCGAGCTCGCGCACCGCCGCTACGGCAGCGCCGTGCGCCTCGAGACCTCGAGCGACTGCCCGCAGGACATGGTGCAGTTCCTGCAGGCGCAGTTCGCCTCCGCCACCCTCGATACCTACCCGGTCTCAGGCCCGGTGAACCTCAACCGCCTGTCCGCGGTGTACGACCTGGTGCAGCGCCCGGACCTGAAATACCCGATCTTCACGCCCGGCACCCCGAAGCGCCTGGCGGGAAACCCTGACCTGTTCGCCGCGATCAGGCACAAGGAGCTTCTGGTCCATCACCCCTACCAGAGCTTCGTGCCGGTCATGGAATTCCTGCGCCAGGCGGCCGCCGATCCTGCGGTGCTGGCCATCAAGCAGACGCTGTACCGTGCCGGCCACGACTCACCCCTGGTGGATGCACTGGTCAACGCCGCCCAGACCGGCAAGGACGTCACCGTCATCGTCGAGCTGCGCGCCCGCTTCGACGAGGAAGCCAACATCGAGCTGTCGAACCGCCTGCAGGAGGCCGGCGCGCATGTCATGTACGGGGTGGTCGGCTACAAGACGCACGCGAAGCTGCTGCTGGTGGTGCGCCGTGAGGCCGAGGGCATCCGCCGCTACTGCCACCTGGGCACCGGCAACTACCACCCGCGCAGCGCACGCCAGTACACCGACTACGGCCTGTTCACCGCCGACGACGAGATCGGGCACGACGTGCACGAGCTGTTCCTGCAGCTGACCAGCCTCACCCAGACCCCGAAGCTGAAGCGCCTCACCCAGTCCCCCTTCGGCATGCACGAGATGGTGCTCGCCAAGCTGGCGCGCGAGGCCGAGCACGCCCGCGCCGGGCGCCCCGCGGGCGTGATCGCCAAGATGAACGCCCTGGTGGACGCGCAGGCGATCGAGGCGCTCTACCGCGCCTCGCGCGCCGGGGTGAAGATCGATCTCATCGTGCGCGGGGTGTGCGCGCTGCGCCCGGGGATCCCCGGGGTCTCCGAGAACATCAGCGTGCGCTCGATCGTCGGGCGCTTCCTCGAGCACTCGCGCGTGTTCTGTTTCGAGAACGGCGGGGAGTCGGAGCTGTACTGCGCGAGCGCCGACTGGATGGAGCGCAACTTCTTCCGCCGCGTCGAGGTGGCCTTCCCCATCCTGCGCCGCAACCACGTCGAGCGCATCCGGCGCGATCTGGACCTGTGCCTCGCGGACAACTGTCAGGCCTGGCGGCTGAAGGCCGACGGGGAATACGAGCGCATCGGGCGCGGCGGGGCGGCCGCGGTGAACGCGCAGGCAGAGCTGCTCGCCGCGTACGCCGCCGGCCCGCTGCCGGTTACGTAAAGCGCCCCGCAGCCGGTTCGCGGGCACTGGCACCCAGCCGGCGTTCCTTCTAACATCCAACCTGACAACAATCACAAGACGCCCGCCAGGGCGCGAGGGTTGGATGCACCTGCGAGGCTTCGCGCCGCACTCTCACCAGTTGGCATTGTCGTTTGCCGTGCTGCTGAGCCTGTCCCTGCTGGTACTGCCGGCTACGCATCGAGGCGCCCACAAGGCGCCCGCGACGCAGGCTCCGGCCACGCGCGCCGTGCCTTCAGCGGACTCCGTTGGCAACTGGCTGTGGCCAGGATCGTTCCAGGCCTCCGGCGATCCGGCGCAGCCGGATGTGGACTTTGTGTCTTCCGGCCGGCGTTACCTCGCCCGGCTGCGCTCGGATGGCTTTCAGGTGCGCGCCGGCAGCGCAGCTGCCGCTCCGATCGCGGTGCACTTTGCCGGGGCGGCACCGGCGGCAGCGCAGCTGACAGATTCGCTGGCCGCCGCATTCACGTTCCTCGGCCCCGAGGGGCCGAGGGCCTGGGCGCGTTACGGCTCCTCCGTACAGCACGACCTCTGGCCGGGAATCGATGCGCGGTTCCGCGTCAATGACGGCGACCTGGAGCTGGATTTCATGCTGCACGCACACGCCGACCCGGCGCGAATCGTGCTCGCCGCCACGGGCGGCACGCGCTTTGTGCTGGCGGCGGCCAGCGGCGATGTACTGGCGACCCGCGGGAACCTGAGATTCCGGCTGAAGCGCCCGCGCGCCTTCCAGGGCGCGGCCGAGGTCGCCGTGCACGCGGTCACCGACGGGCAGCTGCTGCGCTTCGTGGTCGGCGAGTACGACCCGGCGCGGCCGCTTGTCATCGATCCGCTGGTGGCGACCTACTCGACCTTCCTCGCCCCGGACCACGGCGGGCTCGACGAGAACACCGTGGCGCTCGCCAGCGATGCCGCCGGCAACCTGTATGTCGCCGGCCTCACCATGTTCGATAATTCGGTGAATCCCGGTGACAGCTTCCCGACGACGCCATCGAGCCTGCACGTCCAGGACAGCACCAGCTGCGCCAACGGCTGCGGCTACGTGCTCAAGCTCAACCCGGCCCACCAGGTGGTGTACGGCGCGCTGATGCAGGGCATGAAGATCATGGCCCTGGACGTGGACGGCCCGGGACAGGCCTATATCACCGGCACCACCTTCACCAGCTACACCTTCCCGGCCACGCCCGGGGTGTTCGACAACGACCCTGCCGGGCAGGTCTTCCTCGCGAAGATCGCCGCCGACGGCGCCCGCTTCGTGTACTGCGGTCGCTTCCCGGCCGATGCCGGCAATGGCATCGCCGTCGACAGCAACGGCAACGCCTACGTGGTCGGCCTGATGGATGAGCCGAACCTGCACACCACCCCCGGTGCCATCAAGCCGAGCAAGCCGCTCGTGGGTAACACCGTGGACCCGGACGGCTTCCTGCTCAAGGTGAGCGCCGACGGCTCCACGCTGCTGTACGGCACCTACCTCGGCGGCACGGGAGCAGACGTCGCCAACGCCGTGCGCGTGGATGCCCAGGGCGAGGCCATCGTCACCGGCCAGACAGCGTCGGCTGATTTCGTCGGCCTTGCCGCAACCGTGAGCGGCCCGAGTGATGCCTTCCTCGCGGAGGTCTCGGCTGATGGCAGCCGGTTCATCGCCGGCGGCACACTCGGGGGCGCCAAGGATGACTACGGCACCGCACTTGCCGCCGATGGCACCGGCGGGTGGCTGGTGTGCGGTGCCACTGAGTCTGCGGACTTCCCGGTATCAGCGGGCGCTTTCCAGACCAGGCTGCAGGGGCAGCGCAACGGCTGGGTGCGCCGCCTGGACTCGGGCCTGCATCCGCTCTACTCCACCTACTTCGGCGGCTCGGCCATCGATGGCTGCCTCGGGATCGCCAGCAACGGCGCCGGCAGTGCCTACCTGGTGGGCGTCACGTTCTCCGCCGACCTCCCGCTCACCGCGGGGGCCTTTCAGGAGTACACCTCCGGGATCACCGACGAGGAACTGGTCAACCTGCGCGACCCCTTCTACATCGAAAGCTGGCACAACGCGGTGCGCGAGGCCTACTTCGCCCAGCTGTCGCCCGACGGTGCCACCGTCCCCTACACCACCTACCTCGGTGGCTTCGTCACCAACCCCCCCGGCTACCCGCCGCTCACGTTCGGCGAAGGCATCAGCGCCACGACGGGAGGCACGGTCTACGTCAGCGGGGCGACCCAGGCGGTGACCTATCCTGTGACCGACGGCGGCCTGCGCCCTGACCTCGGCTTCCTCGGGGCAGGCTTTATCACCGGCTTCTCAGAGGTGGCGGTGAGTATCACGACCCCGGCTGTCCTGCCGGTGGCAAACGTGTCTGGCGCGTACCGGGCCACCCTCAGCGCCTCGGGCGGCACACCACCCTACACCTGGTCGCAGGTCGGCCCGGTGCACCCCGCCGGACTTGCGCTGAGCGCGGACGGGGTGCTCTCCGGATCGAACATGAGTTCGGACATGACCGGGTTCCAGTTCACGGTGAAGGTCACGGACGCCGGGGGAGTGAGCGCGTACAAGAGCATGTTCCTGAACCCGACGGGGCCGGGCAGCTTCAACTGCGACAACAACAGCTGCGTCGCCTGGATGACCACCGGGGGCTCGCCCGGGGGCATCCTGCAGCTGCCGGCACTGGCGCGCGCGGTGCCGCCCCAGTCCGCGACGATCAGCGGCACCCTGCCGCCGGGGCTGATGGTCAGTTCCAGCGGAGCGCTCAGCGGCTCCCCGACCACGCCCGGCCAATACAGCTTCACGCTCAAGGTGAGCGATGCGCAGGGCAAGACAGGAACGCTGCCCTGGAACGTGCGCGTCACCGACGGCACGGTCGCCCCCACCGCCTACGTCGATGTCTCCCCCACCACCGTGGCGGTTGGCGATCTGTACACGCTTACCTGGAAGGCGTCGGCTGCGGCCGTGGACTGTAGTGCCAGCGGCGGCGGCGCCGACGGCTCGGCCTGGTCAGGCAGCCTCGCCGCATCGGGTCAGCAGACGTACAAGGCCACCCAGGCCGGCACGTTCGTGTTCACCATGAGTTGCGACTCGGCGCAGGGAATCGTGCAGGGCCAGATCACGCTCACCGTGACGAGCGCCAGCAGCGGGGGCGGCGGCATCGGCGGCACTGCCGGCGGCGGTGGTGGCGGTGCCCTGGGGCTGGAGTTGGGCGGGCTGCTGCTGGTGGCGCAGCGGCGGGCCAGGCGCCGGGCCGCTGCGCGCCGCGGCCTGAATCCTCAGCGGCGCACGAAATCCAGCGATGATCCCAGGTACAGGTAGACCGCCGAGACACCGTGGTCGGAGTACCCGTACGCCAGGTACACCGGGCCGATCTTGGAGGCGATCCCCAGGAACAGCGCCCCGCTGAGCAGCAGCCCGTGCGGCGTGGTGCCATCCAGGCGCTCCCAGACATTGCCGGTCTCGAGCGAGGCGCCGAGGAAAGTGGCACTGCCGCTGGTGGCGCTCAGGGTGATGGCGCGGCGGAACTGCAGTGCGCCCATGGCGTACTCGCGGCCAACCAGCTCGTTGATCTGGTAGCCGGAGAAGTTGAACAGGCCGCCCTGCGAGAACTGGTCGTAGAAGGGTGCATGGGTGCCGAAGTCCGAACCGGCACTGGCGAGGATCGTCCAGTTGTTGCGCTCCCCCTCCATGAACGTGTGCTGGTACTGGAACGAGCCGAGGTCATATGCCTGCTCGGCGCCCAGCGCCGTGGTGGCGAAATAGCCGTTCACCAGCAGCGAGGTGCCATGGGTGGGGAACACGCGCCGGTCGAGGGTGTCGATGGCAAAGCGCATGGTCCAGGCGCCGAGCTGGTACTTGCCGGTCGGATCGGCGATGAGCGCGTCGCCGATCTTCTGCCGGACGTCGGCGCTGCCGCGCTCGAGGCCGACCCGGAACTCTCCCCAGCTGGAGAAGGCGATCCCCGCATCCAGCCTGGCGATGAGGCGCCGGACATCCAGTTCGACCCTGGGATCGCCGTCGACATAGACGTCCTGCAGCTGCTGGTGCAGCAGCAACGAGGGCGTGACGAAGAAGGTCTGGGTCTTCTCCAGCGGCTGGTAGAAGGAGGTGAGGAGGACGTTCGGCTCGCCGATCTGCACCGTGGTGCGCAGCTCCCCGCCGAGTGAGTTCAGCCAGCGGTTCTCCAGGTCCGCCCGCGCCCCCCAGGCGGTCTGGCCGTGGAAGTCGGTGCTGAGGTTCAGGTCCACCAGCAGGTAGTTCGGGCCCCAGGGCTTCTCGCTCGCGGTGTAGGTGAGCACGTTGCGGCCATCGATCACCTCGAGCCGGTAGTCGACGGCGACGAAGTCCCCGCGCGAGACCAGGCGGTCGGTATCGGCCGCCGCCGCGCGCGCATCGTAGGTGTCGCCGGCCTTCACGTGGATGAAAGTCTTCATCACCTCCGGATTAATGACGCTGAAGCCGGCCAGGCGCACCTCATCGATGATGACCCCCGTGCCGATGCCGTTGATCTTCGGCAGCGCGGCGCGCCAGGCCGCGTACTCCTGCGCCGGGAGGCTGTAACGGGCCAGCTGCTTCGCGGCGGCGCGTGCGGCGGCCTCGCCGACCGGGATCGCATCGGGGACCTTGTCGAAGTCCCCGGCGCCGATGTCCTTCAGCACCACGCTGATCTCGACGTCCTTGTTGGTCAGGGTCGCCAACTGCGCCCGCTCGTTGGCCTCGATGGCGATGTTCATCGCCTGGCCGGCCACCCCGAGCAGCGTGCTCAGGGACTCTCGCGGCGGTCGGGGGTTGCTCACCGGCACCACGATCAGCACGTCCGCGCAGGTCTGACGGGCGACGTCCACCGGCAGGTTGCGCACCAGCATGCCGTCCACGTAGAGATGGCCGTTCGCCTCCACCGGCGCGAACACCCCGGGCACCGCCATGCTGGCGCGCATCGCCTGCGCCAGGTCGCCCTTATCCCACACCTGCATCTCCCCGCTCTCAAGGTCAGTGGAGACGGCGCGGAACGGGATGGGCAGCTTGTTGAAGTCCGAGACACCGCCGGCGCTGGCGACGATGTTGCGGAACAGCGCCTCGATCTGGTGGGTGGGCAGGATCCCGCCGGGGGCGATCACGCGGCGGTCGCGGACGCCGAGCTCGATGTCGTTGGTGAACAAGAGGTCGATGTTCTTGCGGTGGTAGGGCTGGTGCTGCCGCGGCCCGCTCGAGAGCACGTCGCGCCAGTTGATCGCGGTGACGATCTTCTGCAGCTCCGCCGCCGAGGCGCCGGTGGCGTAGGCGGCGCCCACGATCGAGCCCATCGAGGTGCCGGCGATGCAGTCGACCGGGATGTGCATCTCCTCGAGCACCTTGATGACGCCGATGTGCGCACCACCCTTGGCGCCGCCGCCGCCGAGCACCAGGCCGATGCGCGGCCGCGCGGCCGGCGCCGCGGCCGGCTGCGGCGCGCTGGCCGCGCCCGGGGGCAGCTGCGGGTCCTGGGCGCTGGCAAGGGAGGCGAGGAGGCTCAGGCCTGCAGCAAGGCCTGCGGCCAGAGCGCGATTGCAGAGTCGCATCGAATCTCCCCGGAACGCTTGTACTTATGCGGGGCTGCGCACGAAAAAAGCTTACGCCGTTCTAGCTGCGGCTGCCGCTGAAGACCCGCAGCCGGAAGCCCGACATGCGCAGGTAATCCACTTCCTGCTGCAGGTCGGCGGAAGAGAGCGGGTGGTCCTTGAGCCAGCGCGCCGGGAAGCGCATCTCCAGCGAGCGCGGCGTCGCTGCGAGTTCGATCCCCGGCAGCGCCTCGGCGCTGCGGCCGCGGTGCAGCAGCACCGCCAGGCGCAGCAGCACGATCAGGTACACGGCGCTGCGGTCCCACGGCGGCACCAGCTCCTCGATGCGGTCCAGGGTGAGCTTGCGACGGTGCGCACCGACCAGGCGTGCCAGCAGGCGCTGCTCCTCGCGCGGGAAGCCGGGCATGTCGGCGTTCTCGAGCAGGTAGGCGCCGTGGCGGTGGTAGCCGGAGTGGGAGACGTCGAGTCCGATCTCGTGCAGGCGCGCGCCCCATTTGAGCGCCAGGTGCGCCAGCGGCTCCTCGAGCTTCCAGGTCTCCCCGGCCTGCCCCAGGAAGTCGCGCACGGTCGCTTCCACCCGCTCGGCCTGCTCGGTGTCGACGTGGTAGCGCTGCTGCATGGCGCGCACGGTGCGCTCGCGCGCATCCTCGCGCTTGTAGCGGCCGATCATGTCGTACAGCAGTCCCTCGCGCATCGCCCCGTCGGCCATCTGCATCTCCTTGATGTCGAGCATGCTGAAGACTTCGGTGAGGATCGCGAGGCCGCCGGGGAACACCGGGCGGCGGTCCTCGGTGATCGGCTCCAGGTTCAGCTCGCGCACGTGGCCGGCATCGACGCTGTAGTCGATCGCGCGCGCCAGTCCCGCCGCGGTGATGGTGAGCGCCTGCGGGTCCAGTGCGCGGATCGCCTCGCCGATGGCGCGCACGGTGCCGGAGCTGCCGGCGGCGTGCTCCCAGCCGCGGCGGCGGAAGGCGGCCTGCACCGGCTCGAGCTCCAGGCGCGCCGCCAGCCGCGCCCGCTCCATGCGCTTGGCGGAGATCTTGCCGTCGCGGAAGAAGCGCTCGCTCAGGGCGACGCAGCCCATCTGCAGGCTCTCCAGCTCCAGGGGCGTCAGTCCATCGCCGATGATCAGCTCGGTGCTGCCGCCGCCGATGTCGACCACCAGGCGCTTGCCGGCACTGGCCGGCATCGTGTGGGCGACCCCGAGATAGATCAGGCGCGCCTCCTCCATGCCGGCGATGATCTCGATCGGGTGCCCGAGGGCTTCGCGCGCGCGCTCGAGGAAGGCCTGCTTGCGGTGCGCGAGCCTGAGCGCATTGGTGCCCACCACGCGCACCGAGTCGGCGTGCATGTCGCGCAGGCGCTGGCCGAAGCGCTCCAGGCAGGCCAGTGCGCGCGCGGCCACGTCCTTGTCGATGCGGCCGTTCTCGGCGACCCCGGCCGCCAGGCGCACCATCTCGCGCAGGCGGTCGATGATGGTGAGCTGGCCGTGCGCGTAGCGCGCGACCACCATGTGGAAACTGTTGGAGCCCAGGTCGACGGCCGCCAGGACGTCAGGCACGGCACGCGGCGCTGGGCGGGAGGTGGGGCGGGGGTCGGGGGATCGCGCGCTCGCCGCCGGAGGCATGATCCTTTGAGGTCAGGCCGCGGTGAACGAGGAGCCGCAGCCGCAGGTGGTGGCCGCCATCGGATTGCGGATGACGAACTGCGCCCCCTCGAGTCCCTCGCGGTAGTCGATCTCCGCGCCGGTGAGGTACTGCACGCTCATCGGGTCCACCAGCAGTTTCACCCCGAGGTTCTCCACGCAGGTGTCACCGTCTTGGACTTGTTCGTCGAACTCGAACCCGTACTGCAGCCCCGAGCAGCCGCCGCCCTGCACGAACACGCGCAGCATCAGCTTCGGGTTGCCTTCGCCCTGGATCAGGTCGCCCACCTTGCGGGCGGCCGCATCGGTAAAGCTCAGGGCGGGTGCTTCCTGCAGGGTATCGGTGTTGCTCATAAAAACGTCCTCTGCCGGGAAGTCTAGAAGGCGCCTGTGACAAGGTCAAAGCACCTCGTCACACCGGGGCGCGGGCCCCCCTTCAGGCCTCCTGCGGGGCCGCAACCTGCCCCTCGGGACCGAGGCGGACCAGCTTCCCGACAATCTGGGCGCCGAGCGTCATTTCAATGACCCCGTAGTAAACATCCCCCTCCACCCGGGCGGTGGCCCCCAGCACGATGCGCTCGCGGGCATGGATGTCGCCCTTGACCGTCCCGTTCAGGACCACGTTGGGCACCCGCACGGCGCCCTCGATCGAGCCGCTCTCGCTCACCGAGAGGCTCGACTCGCGCCCCGCCCCCGCGCGCCCCGCCGCCGCGCGCACCGCGCCGGCGATGCGCCCGTCCAGGTGCAGGCCGCCCTCGAAGTCGACATCGCCGTGCACGTGCGCGGCCTTGCCGATCAGGGTGTCAATCTTGGGTGGCCGGGAGTCGCGGTTGAACATGCTGCCTCGCAAGTCGCCTTTAGGGCTCGGACTCTACCTTCCAGAGGAAGGTCTGTGACAGGGGCGCCAGGTCCTTCTTGGTCGAGGTCACCGCCACGCTCAGCTGCTCGGGCCTGAAACCAGGCGGGATCAGCACTTCCTGGTCGATGTTCTGGAAGTAGCGGAAGCTGTAGCGCAGTTCGTGTGCGTGCTGCGGGGTGAGGGTGGCGAAGTCGAGCGTGTGCGCGGCGCCCGAGACGGAGCCGTCCAGGGTGAACTCCACGGTGCCGGCCGCCTCGGCGTCGGCCTTGCCGGTGCGCAGCAGCGCCAGGTGCACGATGAAGCCGCCCACGCGCGTGCCCGGGGTGATGCGCAGTCTCTCGATCTTCACCCCGAGGCTGGCGGCCCCCTGCGCGACGACCCCGCGGTAGAAGGCGAGTTCCTGCGCCTCGCGCGCCACCTGCGCCTGCAGTTCCCCCATCGCCCGGGCCACTTCGGCCTGCTCGTTCGCCCGCCCGACGCGGAAGGTGTCCAGCTCCGCAAGCTTGGTGCGCAACTCGCGGTTGGACTTCTCCAGGTGCTCGATCTTCACCTCCAGCTCGGTGCGCTGCTGGGCGACCGCCTGGCGGTCGTAGCCGGCATCGTAACGGCCGACCTCGTAGATCACGTAGCAGGCGAACAGGCCCACCAGGACCGCGGCCACGGTGAGCGCGCTGCGCCACGCGGGGGGGCGCGCGCGCACCACCTGCGGGGTGCCGTCCTTGTTGCCGAGCATGTTTGCCAGCGGTCCCAGCGTCTTCAGGCCTCAGTCTGCCGACCCGACCGCCGCGCGGCCGTTGCGCTCCTTCATCCCTTCCCACCACGGTGGGAAGGGTGGCTGCTTGCCCCGCGGGAAGGCGAGCGGGGCGAGCTCGGTGAGCGCGCGCATGTAGACCGGGCGCTTGAAGTAGATCACCTCGCGCGCCGGCTCCCAGTAGTCCGACCAGCGCCAGGCGTCGAATTCAGGTTCCGTGGTGCGCGTGAAGTCAAAGTTCACTTCCTCCTGCAGGCGCAGCAGGAACCAGCGCTGCTTCTGGCCGGTGCACAGCGGCTGCTGGTGGCGGCGGATGTAGCGCGGCGGCAGGCGGTAGCGCAGCCAGCGCTCGGTCTGGCCGATGATCGTCACCTGCGATGCGCTGACGCCGGTCTCCTCGTGCAGCTCGCGGAACAGCGCCTGTTCGAGGCTCTCCCCGACCCGCAGGCCGCCTTGGGGAAACTGCCAGCCGCGCGCGCCGGTGCGCCGGCCCAGGAACACCTGGTCCTTGAGCATCAGCACGATACCGACATTGGCCCGAAAGCCGTCCGGGTCGATGACATCTGTCATGGCGGCACGCAGTCTGCCACAAGGCGCGCACGGGGGAAGTGTGGAGGCGACGCGGCGTGCGGGGATGGCGTTTTCCAACAATTTCGATGAGGCTAGCGCACTTTCCCGGACATGCTCGAAGGCACCCCAACGATGCCCGCACCGACGCTGGCACAGCGCACGCCGTGGCGCGGGCTCATCCTCCTCGCCGCCCTCGCCGCGGCGGTCTTCCTGGCGGCGCTGCTGACCGGCAGCTCCGGCATCGGCCTGCACGAGGCGCTCGCGGCCCTGGGTGGCGCCGGCGACGAGGCCACACGCAACGTGCTGCTGGCGGTGCGCCTGCCGCGCGTGCTCGCCGCCTTCGGCGTCGGCAGCCTCTTGGCCCTCTCCGGGGTGCTGTTGCAGGCGCTGTTCCGCAATCCCCTCGCCGATCCTTACGTACTCGGGGTCTCGGGCGGGGCCGCCGTCGGCGGCCTGCTGGCGATGATCGCAGGCGCTGCGGCGCTCATCGTGCAGTCGGCCGCAGTCGCCGGCGCCCTGAGCGCGGTCGCGATCGTTTACGTCCTGGCGCGCGGCGGCGGTACGCCGCGGCTGCTTTTGACCGGGGTGGTGCTCGCCAGCGCCTGCGGCGCACTGGTGAGCGTACTGCTGGCGCTGGCGGATTCCTCGCGCGTGCGCGGCATGGTGTTCTGGCTGGCCGGTGACCTGGAGTGGGCGGTCGCCCCGTGGCTGAGCGTCGCCGCCTCGGTGATTGCGGTCACCGCGGCGGTCATCGTGGCGCGGCCGCTGAACGTGCTCGCCGCCGGCGAGCTGCGCGCGCGAACGCTGGGCATGGCGCTCGAGGCCTGGCGCAGCGTGTTGTTCATCGGCTGCGCCATCTTCACCGCCATTGCGGTGGTGAGCGCCGGCACGGTCGGGTTCGTGGGACTGATCACCCCGCACGCGGTGCGGCTGGCCTTCCGCACCAGCGACCATCGCATCGTCGCCCCGGCGGCCGCGCTGGGTGGTGGCATGCTGCTCGCGGCAGCGGATGTGGTGGCGCGCACCATCGCCGCCCCGCGCCAGCTGCCCGTCGGGGCGATCATGGCCCTGGTCGGCGCCCCCTTGTTCGTGGCGCTGCTGCGCCGGCGCGCCTAGGACACCACGTTCGGGGAGCTGGCGATGCGGTTACGGCCGGCGCTCTTGGCACGGTAGAGCGCCGCATCCGCCTCGGCGATCAGCCGCTCGGCCAGCACCTTGTAGTCGCGCGTGGGCTCCCCCGGGGCGGCCGCCGCGATCCCGATCGAGAGCGTGACGGTCTCGGTCGCGCTCTGGCCGACGGCGACCGGCTGGCCGCGCACCGCCTGCAGCACGCGCGCGGCCACCTTCTCCGCATCGAGCATGCTCGCCTGGCCGAGCACGATGGCGAACTCGTCGCCGCCGAAGCGCGCGCCCGTGTCGCTCAGGCGCATCTCCGCGTCCACGCGCTGCGCCACCTCGCGCAGCACCGCATCCCCTGCCAGGTGGCCGTGCTGGTCGTTGATGCGCTTGAAGTGGTCGATGTCGATCATCAGGCAGGCGATGGACTGGTGGGCGCGCTGCGCGCGCGCCAGCTCCTCGCGCAGCCGCGCATGCAGGTAGCGGCGGTTGTGGAAGCCGGTGAGGAAATCGGTGAGCCCGCTGCGCAGCAGGCGCGCGCGGTTGACCGCGTTCTCGATGCAGATGGCCGCGACCACCCCCAGGTGGGCGAGGAAGTCACTGGCCAGGTCGCTCGTGAAGCGCAGCGGGTCGAGGCTCGCGAACACCAGCACCCCGTCCAGCTGCTCGTGGCGGCGCAGCGGGATGAGCGCAAGACTCCCCGGGCGCGCGCCGCCCTGCACCAGCAGCTCGTGGTCGGCCTTGTGGAAGGGCCCGAGCCAGGGGCGCTCCAGGTGCGCCAGCTGCGGCGCAATGGTCACCAGCGCATCGACGAAGCGCACCCCCCCGAGCTGCTCGGCGGCCAGCCCGTCGCCGGAGAGCAGGTGGCGGATCTCGTGCTGCGGGTCGTGCAGCATCAGGTGCACGCCATCGAGCTGGTAGGAGGTGGCGAGGCCTGCGATCAGGCGGTCGAACAGCTGCTTCAGCGAGGTCGCGCGCAGAAGCTCAAGCTCACGCTCCTGGGTCTTGCGCAGCAGCGCATCGTTGCGCGCCACCGACTCGGTGAGCAGGATGAGGCGGTTCTGCAGCTGGCGGTGCTCGTGCGCCAGGGAGCCCGGCTCGGTCGCTGGCGAAGCCGCCGCCAGCGGTGCGGATTGCGGTCTGCGGATCAAGCAGGTCCCTCTTGCAGGCCTCTAGGCGCGTCGCTCCGCGACGCTTCGGCGGTCCTCCAGATAGTCGCGTCCGCGGCCCATCAATGCAACAAATGTTGCCTGATCCTGCGTCAGGACCGCGGTGCGCAGGCGTTCGACAGCCTTGGAGAGGGCCTCGAGGGACTCCGCGCCGTAGTCGTTCAGGCTCTGTATTTCATAATACAGCTCCGGGCTCTCCTGGGCGACGCGCGCGGCCACCTCGAGCTGGGCATCGAAGGTGGTGCTCGACATGCGCGCCAGCTTCGGGGCCGCCTCGCCGCTCTCGGCGAGCGCGGTGAAGAAGGCGATGTTGAGCGCGTGCGAGAGGCCCAGCACGTAGGCGACCAGCCGGTCATGGTCATCAAGACTCATCACCACCTGCTCGGCCATGGTCGGGGCGAACAGTTCGCGCGCGGCCGCGAGCGCCCCCGCATGCCCTAAGTCCACGAACACCACGTGGCGGCCGGACAGCAGCTCGGTGTCCGGCCCGAACATCGGGTGCACGGAGGTCACCCTGCAGCCGTGCGACTTCAGCGCCATCAGGCCCGCGCGCAGCGGGGACTTCAGCGAGCCGACATCGAAGATCACCCCGCTGGGGCGGCGCAGGGCAAGATCGCGCAGGATGGCATCGGTCACCCCGAGCGGGGTGGCGAGCACGATGAAGTCGTGGCCAAGGTCGGTGCTGCGCCAGTCGGCCACCCGGGTGACGCCAGCGGGTACCGTGCCGGTGTCGGCGACCTCGACGGCAAAGCCCTGCGAGCCCAGGAAGCTCACGAACCAGCTGCCCATCTTGCCGGCCCCGCCGATCACCAGCGCCCGGCGCCCGCTGCCGGTGCCCTGGGCGACCACGCTCAGCTGTTCCTGGGTCGTGAGCGAGGAGCGGATCAGGAGGCGCAGCAGCTGCTCGGCCAGTCCCGGGGAGACGCCGCGTTCGCTGGCCATGGCGCGCACACCCAGGATCACGTCCCGCTCGCGCTCGTAGTCGCGCGTCGGCTTGCCGGTGGCGCGCTTCACGCGCGCCACCTCCTCGCTCACGGACTTGCGTTCGGCCACGAGCGCGATGATCTGGCGGTCAATGTCGGTGACTCGCTGGCGCAGCTCATCCAGCGTCGTGTGGTCGGTCATGGTGCAGCCTTCAGGGTGATTGCCCTCCTTTCTATCGGTGTTCAGGGGGGCGAGGCAAGGCCCCGCCGCGCCGCGCCGGCGACAGGGGCCGCGCAAAGGCTCTAACATGGCCGCGTCAATGGACGAATACACCGAACTGCTTCCCGACCCGCTGCCCGCCGAGCCCTTCGGTGTGGTCAGCCGCTGGCTGGCCGAGGCCTGGGCGGCCGGCCGCCAGCCCAACGCCAATGCCATGGTGCTCGCCACCGCCACGCCGGATGCCCACCCTGCCGCACGCGTGGTGCTGTGCAAGGACATCGTCCCAGCCGAGGGTTACGTGGTGTTCTACACCAACTACCACTCGGCCAAGGGGCGTCAGCTTTCGGGCAACCCGCGCGCGGCCGCGGTGATGCACTGGGACGCCCTGCACCGCCAGGTGCGCATCGAGGGGGCGATCGCCGCCGCCCCCGCCGCCGACAGCGACGCCTACTTCGCCTCGCGCTCCTGGCAGAAGCGCATCGCCACCTGGGCGAGCGCGCAGAGCGAGCCGGTGGCATCGCGTGCGCAGCTGCTGGCGAACGTGGCGCGCGCCGCGCAGCGCTTCGGCACCCCGGTGCCCGGCACCGCCGCGGCCGCAGCCGTTGGTCACGACTTCGACATCCCGCGCCCGCCGCACTGGGGCGGCTTTCGCCTGTGGGCCGCTGCGGTCGAGCTGTGGTGCGAGGGGGATGCGCGCATGCATGACCGCGCCGTCTGGCAGCGCGAACTGTGCGCGCCGGCCGACGGCGCCTGCCGCTGCGGTGCCTGGTCGGTCACGCGCCTGCAGCCCTAGCAGCGCCACCTGACTTCAGGATCCCCGCGCACCGTGTGGAAAAACGTACGCATCCTCGTCCTGCTCCTGATCCTGGGGCTGGTGGTGCTGCAGCAGTACTTCGAGCGCGCCGCGACCCACAGCTGGCAGGACACCCTGTGGGTGGGCGTGTTCCCGCTGAACGCCGACGGCAGCTCCGTGGCACAGGAGTACATCAAGACGCTGCGGCCGGAGGACTTCGCCGACATCGAGGCGTTCTTCGTGCGCGAGGCGCACCGCTACGGGGTGCAGGCGGCGCACCCGGTGCACGTCGAGCTGTACCCGCAAGGCACGCAGCTGCCGCCGGAGCTGCCGCACGCGGCCGGCATGCCGGGGCGCGCCTGGTGGAGCCTGAAGATGCGCTGGTACGCCGCGCGCGCCAGCCGCTTCGCCCACCACGCGCCCTCGCGCGTGCGCATCTTCGTGCTCTACCACGACCCGGCGCAGCTTGAGACCGTCCCCGACTCGCACGGCCTGCAGAAGGGCCTGGTCGGGGTGGTGCACGCCTTCGCGGAGCGCGCCATGAGCGGCACCAACAACATGGTCATCGCGCACGAGCTGCTGCACACCGCCGGCGCGAGCGACAAGTACGACCTGGCCAGCGGTGCGGTGCTGGCGCCGGCAGGCCTCGGCGACCGCGACCAGGTGCCGCTGTACCCGCAGGCGCGCACCGAGATCATGGCCGGGCGCCGCGCCCTCTCGGAAACCGAGTCCGAGCCACCGCGCAGCCTGCGCACCGTCGTGGTCGGCCCGGAGACCGCGCTCGAGATCCGCTGGCGCGCCCCGTGAACGAGTCCCCCGCGCAGGGCCTGGCCGCTGCCGGCGTGCGCATCAGCGTCGGCAGGCGCGAGCTGGTGCGCGACCTGTCGCTCGCCTTCGCACCCGGGGAGGTGGTCGCGATCCTCGGCCGCAACGGCTCGGGCAAGACACTCACGTTGCATACCTTCGCGGGGCTGCGCGTGCCCGACGGCGGCGAGGTGCTCCTGGACGGCACGCCGGTCCCGGAGCTCTCGCGGCGTGCCGTGGCACTGCGCGTGGGACTGTTGCCGCAGGACCTCGAGGACGCCTTCGTCACCAGCGCGCTCGCCACGGTGCTGATCGGGCGCCATCCGCACCTGTCGCTGTGGCAGTGGGAGACGGCCCAGGATGAGCGGCTCGCCCAGGAGGCGCTGGCGGCGGTGGACATGGCCGCCTTCGCGCAGCGCCGCACCGACACCCTCTCCGGTGGCGAGCAGCGGCGCGTCGCAGTCGCCGCCCTGCTGGCGCAGCAGCCCGGGACGTTCCTGCTGGACGAGCCCACCAATCACCTGGACCCGCACCACCAGCTCGCCGTCCTCGGCCTGTTCCGCAGGCTCGCCGACGGCGGCAGCACGGTAATCACGACCCTGCACGACCCGACACTCGCGGCGCGCTTCGCCGACCGCGTGCTGCTACTGCATGGCGATGGCCGCTGGACCCTGGGACCGGTGGCGACCGCCCTCACCTGTGCGACCCTGAGCGAGCTCTACCTCACCCCGATGCTCGAGCTCAACCAGAACGGCCGGCGCGTGTTCGTCACGGAGTGAGGGCCGCCAGCAGCTTGGCATGCAGCAGGGTGTTGCTGGCCAGCACGCTCCTCGTCCCGAGGCCGACCGCCGCCCCGGCAAGGTCGGTGAAGGTGCCGCCGGCCTCGCGCACGATGACGCTGAGGGCGGCGATGTCCAGGATGTTCACGTCCGACTCGACCACCGCATCGAGCGCGCCGCGGGCGAGCAGGTGGTAGTGGACGAAGTCACCGTAGCCGCGGCTGCGGCTCACCGTGCGGATGAGCTGGCCGAATGAGTGCCACTGCGCCCCTGTGGTGAGGGTCTGCAGGTTGCCGCTGGATAAGTGCGCGGCGGCCAGCTCCGCGGTGCCGCTCACCCGCACCGCATGGTCGTTGAGGAAGGCGCCGCCGCCCTTCTCCGCCCAGGCCAGCTCGCCGTACACCGGGGCGCTGGAGACCCCGAGCACCAGTTCCCCCTCGCGCAGCAGCGCGATCTGCGTGGAGAAGAACGGCGTGCCGCGCACGAAGGACTTGGTGCCATCGATCGGATCGACCAGCCACACGTGCGCAGCCTGCATCCGGTGGCGCCCGCCCTCCTCGCCGTAGAAGCCGTAACCGGGGAACTGGCGGCTGAGGGTGGCGTGGATCAGTTCCTCGGCGGCGACGTCCGCGTCGGTGACCGGCGAGGCATCAGCCTTGGTGCGCACCGCGATGCCCTGCTGGTAGCTGGCGCGGATCAGCGCGCCGGCGGCGTGCGCGGCCTCCAGGGCGGCGGTGAGTTCCTTCGATGGCATATTCGCTTAGGATACCGCCCATGGGAAACCGCCTGAGCAAGATCTACACGCGCACCGGCGATGACGGCACCACCGGCCTGGGCGATGGCAGCCGGGTGCGCAAGGACAGCCTGCGCGTGGAGGCCTACGGCACGGTGGACGAGCTCAACAGCGCCATCGGCGTGCTGCTGGCCGTGCCGCAGCTGCCCGCGGAAGTCAGCGCCTGCCTCACCGAGGTGCAGCACGAGCTGTTCGACATGGGCGGGGAGCTGTGCATCCCCGGGCACACGGCGATCAGCGCCGCCCACGTGACGCGCCTGGAGCAGGCGCTCGATGGCTTCAACGAGACGCTGCCGCCCTTGAAGGAGTTCATCCTGCCCGGCGGCGGGGCAGCCGCTGCCGCCTGCCACCTGGCGCGCGCGATCGCGCGGCGCGCCGAGCGGCGCGTGTGGAGCCTCGCCGCGGCGGAGAGCGTCAGCGCCGAGCTCACCGGCTACCTCAACCGCCTGTCGGACCTGTTGTTCGTGATCGCACGCGTGCTCGCCCGAGCCGCCCACGGCACCGAGGTGCTCTGGCGCCACGAGCGCTCGAAGTAGCCTTCAGGCGGCGGCGAGCCGAGCGGCGACCGCGGTGCGCAGCCGCGGCCAGTCGAAGCTCTCGCCAGGATCGGTCTTGCGCCCCGGGGCGACATCGCTGTGGCCGACCAGGTGCTCGGCGGACAGCGAGGCGTAGGTGCCGATGAGCGCGGCGGCGAGGGCTGCGAGCGAGCCGTACTGGGCGTCCGTGTAGGGGATGCTGTCGGTGCCCTCCAGCTCCAGGCCGATCGAGAAATCGTTGCAGTCGCTGCGGCCGCGGTACTGCGAGGCCCCGGCATGCCAGGCGCGCTCGCCGAAGGGCACGTATTGCGTAAGCTCGCCGTCGCGGCGGATGAGCACGTGCGCCGAGACGCGCAGCTGCGCGCGCTCGGCGAAGGCGGGGTGCGCGGCGGCGGGCAGGTTGCCGGTGAACAGCCGGTCGATCCACGGGCCGCCGAACTCCCCGGGCGGCAGGCTGATGCCGTGCACCACCAAAAGCTCCGGCAGCACCCTCGCCGGCCGCGCGCTGGCGAACGGCGAGAGCACCTGGCGCACCCCGGCTATGAGTCCGGTCGCGCGGTCGATGCTGGGCAGTGGGAAAGCTGCGCTCGGCAAGCGGGTCCTCGCAGGTTTCGGGCGGCCGCGATTCTGACACAATTGCCGCCATGAGTTCCGCCAACGCCAGCTATGTCGCGCGCGATCTTGCCCACGTGTGGCACCCGTGCACGCAGATGAAGGACCACGAGCAACTGCCGCCGATCCCGATCCGGCGCGGGGCCGGCGCGTGGCTGGAGGACTTCGAGGGCCGGCGCTACCTGGACGCCGTGAGTTCATGGTGGGTGAACCTGTTCGGCCACGCCAACCCGGCCATCAATGCGGCGGTGCGCGCGCAGCTGGACTCGCTGGAGCAGGTGATCCTCGCAGGCTTCACGCACGAACCGGTGATCGCACTTTCCGAGGAACTCACCGCCGTCGCCCCCACCGGGCTCAACCGCTGCTTCTACGCCGACAACGGCTCATCGGCGGTCGAGGTCGCCGTGAAGATGAGCTTCCACTACTGGCGCAACGTCGGCAAAAGCGCCAAGCGGCGCTTCATCACCCTTGCCAACAGCTACCACGGCGAGACCCTGGGCGCGCTCGCCGTCGGCAACGTCGCTCTCTACAAGGAGATCTACCAGCCGCTGCTGATGGAGGTGATCACCGTGCCCTCGCCGGACTGCTACCGGCGCCCCGCCGGGGCGAGCTGGCAGGAGCACAGCCGCGCCCAGTTCGCGCACATGGAAGCCGCGCTGGCGCAGCACGCACACGAGACCGCCGCGGTGATCGTGGAGCCCCTGGTGCAGTGCGCGGCCGGCATGCGCATGTACGACCCGCTGTACCTTGAGCTGTTGCGCGCGGCGTGCGACCGCCACCAGGTGCACCTGATCGCCGATGAGATCGCGGTCGGCTTCGGGCGCACCGGCACGCTGTTCGCCTGCGAGCAGGCACAGATCACGCCCGACTTCATGTGCCTGTCCAAGGGCCTCACCGGCGGCTACCTGCCGCTGTCGGCGGTGCTGACCACCGATGCGATCTACGCGGCCTTCTACGACGAGTACGTGAAGCTCAACGCCTTCCTGCACTCGCACAGCTTCACCGGCAACCCGCTCGCCTGCGCCGCCGCGCGCGCCAGCCTGGCACTGTTCCGCGAGCATGACGTGCTGGAGAAGAATCGCGCCCTGGCGGCCCACCTGGGGGCCCGCGCGCGCACGCTGGCCGAGGATCCGCACGTGGCCGAGGTGCGCCAGTGCGGCATGATCGTGGCGGCGGAGTTCGTGCGCGACAAGGCACGCCGCATCCCCTTTCCCTGGCAGGAGCGCCGCGGCATGCGCCTGTACCGCCATGCGCTCGCGCGCGGGGTGCTGCTGCGGCCGATCGGCAACGTGGTCTACTTCATGCCCCCGTACGTCATCACCCCCGCGGAGATCGACCTCATGGTCGAGGTCGCGCGTGAAGGCATCGAGCTCGCGTGCGCCTGAGCCGCGTGTTCGTCGAGGCGCCGCTGGCCAGCGGCACGGCCGCCATTCTCAGCGGCAGCGCCGCCAACCACGTGGCGCGGGTGCTGCGCCTGCGCAAGGGCCACGAGCTCACGCTCTTCAACGGCTCCGGGGGCGAGTACGCCGCGCGCATCGAGTCCCTCACCGGTGGCACGGTGATGGTGAGCATCGGCGAGGAGCGCGCGGTCGAGCGCGAGTCGCCGCTGGTGCTCACCCTGGCCCAGGGCATCTCGCGCGGCGAGCGCATGGACCTGGTCATGCAGAAGGCCACCGAGCTCGGGGTCACGCACCTGGTGGCGGTGCTCACCGAGCGCAGCGTGGTGCGCCTGGATGCCGCCCAGGCGCGGCGCAAGCTGGCGCACTGGCGCGCGATCACCATCGCCGCCTGCGAGCAGAGCGGGCGCAACCGCCCGCCCGGGGTGGTCGGCCCGGTGGGCCTGCGGGACCTGCTGCGCAGTGACCTCAAGTCCGGCACGCGACTGCTGCTCAGCCCCGAGGCCACGCTGCGGGTGGCGGACGTGCCGCGGCCGGTCCACTCGGTGACGGTGCTGATCGGCCCGGAGGGCGGCTTCACCGCCGAGGAACACGAGCGCGCCGTGGGCGCAGGCTTCGTGGGCGTGCGCTTAGGGCCGCGGGTGCTGCGCACCGAGACGGCCGCGCTCGCCGCGCTCGCGCTGCTGCAGCGCGAGTTCGGCGACCTGTAAGCCGCGCGTCGCTGCGGCAGCCGACCGTGGCGCCTCAGTGGCCCTGCGCGTCCACCGGCTTGGACATGCCGTAGATGATCTGCCGTTTCCCGGTCGTGCGGCGCCAGCTGTGGAGGATGCGCAAGGCTCCCGGTGTTTCAGCGGCCCCCGATCCTGGCCCAGGTCCTGTGCACGCGGTAGGTGGCCGCGACGCAGTCATCGGTGGCCGGCGTCGCGAGGGTGCGCGCCTGCGGGTGAGGGTACGGCCGCCGCGGCGGCAGCGGCCAGCGGGTTCGAAGAGTGCTGCCGGCGCCGCGACCTGCGCCTAGTTCGCCCCGATGCTGGTCTCTTCGGCGATCATCTCCTCGAGGCGCTGCAGGTCCGGAACCAGCGGGGTCTCGTTCACCATGCGGATCTGGCAGATGACCGGTGCGCGCTCGGGGAAGACGCGCGAGTTATCCGGCCGCACCACGTCCGAGCTCACCCGCACCAGCTGCGGGAACCCCTGGCTCACGAGGGCAAAGTTGCCGCCCTCGACCTGCGTGCCGAGCGCATGCAGGACCACGATGCGGCTGCGGCCGCTGGCCGGCGGGATCATCTGCCCGCAGGCGCCCTCGAAGGAGATCAGGGGCACCGCCTTGCCGTTCCAGGGCACGGTGCCGATGTACCACGGCGGCGCCCCGGTCATCTCCGAGGGGGTCTGGAAGCCGACGACCTCGGCCACGCAGGCACGCGGGATGATGAGGCGCCCGTCGACCAGGGGCACCAGCAGGCTGTAGATCTCGGCGACGCGTTCGGCCACGGTGCGCTCCTGTTCAGTTCCCGGCGGCCCCGGCGACGCGGCCGGCCTCGCGCCGCCGCTCGACCAGAGGGGCGATCGCATCGAGCAGCTGCGCCTCCTGGTAGGGCTTGCCGAGGTAGTCGTCCACGCCGAGCTCGATGGCGCGCGCGCGGTGCTTCTCGCCGACGCGCGAGGTCACCATGATGATCGGCACGTCCTTCAGGCGCGGGTCGCTGCGCACGTGCGCGGCGACCTCGTAGCCATCCATGCGCGGCATCTCGATGTCGAGCAGGATCACGTCCGGGACGTTGTCCTGCAGCAGCGCCACCGCATCCATGCCGTCGCGCGCGGTGAGCACGCGCATGCCGTTGCGCTCGAGCAGGCGCTGGGTGACGCGGCGCACGGTGATCGAGTCGTCCACGACCATGGCGAAGGTGCGGCGGTCGCCGCGCTCGCGCGGCACCGCGGCCGCCTGGGCGCGCGCGCGCCACTCCCCGCGCACCAGCGCGTTGATGTCCAGGATGATGACGATGCGGCCGTCGCCGAGGATCGTGGCACCGGAGATGCCGCGGATGCCGGAGATCTGCGGCCCGACCGACTTCACGACGATCTCGCGGCTGCCGACCAGCTCGTCCGCCACCAGGCCCGTGGAGTGCTCGCCGGCGCGCACCAGCACCACCGGGATGGTGACGTCCTGGCCGGGCAGCTCGGCGGGGCTGAGGCCGACGAAGGTCGCCAGGTGCTGGAAGCGGTACTTCTGGCCGGCGTGCTCGAACAGCGCCGCATCGCGCCCCAGGTGCGCGCTCACCTCGGCCTTGGACAGGCGCAGCACGCCCTCCACGGTCGGCAGCGGCAGCGCGTAGTACTCCTCGTCCGTGCGCACCACGAGGGCGTGGCTGATCGCCAGGGTGAGCGGCAGGCGGATGGTGAACACCGTGCCCTCGCCGGGCTTGGTCTCCATGTGCAGCGCCCCGCCGAGGCGCTTGATCTCCGTGGCCACCACGTCCATGCCGACGCCGCGGCCGGCCTGCTGGGTGATGGCGCCGGCGGTGGAGAAGCCCGGCTCGAGGATCAGCTGCATCGCATCCTCGTCGCTCAGGCTCTGGCCGGCGCCGATGATGCCGAGCGACTGGGCCTTGTCGCGGATGGCATTGAGGTTCATGCCGCCGCCATCATCGGTGAGGCGCACCATGACCTCGGCGCCCTCGCGGTGCAGCTCGAGCAGGATCCTGCCGGTGTCCGGCTTGCCGCGCAGCACGCGCTCCTCGGGCTTCTCGATGCCGTGCACCACCGCGTTGCGCAGCATGTGCTCGAACGGGGGCAGCATGCGCTCGAGCACCTGCCGGTCCAGCTCCCCGGAGGCGCCCTCGACGGTCAGTTCGGCGCGCTTGCCGGTATCGGAGGCGGCCTGGCGCACGATGCGCGCCAGGCGCTGCACGTGGCGCTGGAACGGCACCATGCGCGTGCGCATGAGGCCGTTCTGCAGTTCGGTGATGGTGCGCGCCTGCTGCTGCAGCAGGCTGCCGGTGTCCTTGGCGAGGTTCTCCAGGAGCTGCTGGATGCTCGCCACGTCGTTGGCCGTCTCGGCGAGGGCGCGCGAGTACTGCTGGATCGAGGAGTAGCGATCGAGCTCGAGCGGGTCGAACTCGCTGCGGTGCGAACCCTCGTCCTCGTGCTTGTGCAGGATCTGCGCCTCGGTCTCGATCTCGAGGCTGCGCAGCTGCTCCTTCAGGCGCGTCACCGTGCGCGACAGCTCGCCGAGGTTGAAGTCGAACGAGCCGAGCTGCTGCTCAAGGCGCGCCCGGGCGATGCTCGCCTCGCCGGAGGTGTTGAGCAGCATGTCGAGCAGGTCGGCATCGACGCGCGCCATCTCCTTCGGCTCGCCGCTCGTGGCGACCGGCTCGCGTCCCGGGGGCACCACCGGGAGCGCGGCGGCGGCCGGGGCCTCCCCCTCACCGGACAGGCCCGCCAGGCGCGAGTGCACCAGCGGCAGCGCGGTGGCCGCGGAGGCTGCGAAGGAAGTCTCGCGCGGTGCCGCGGGCGCCGCGGGTGCGGGTGCGGCGCGGGCTGCCGGAGCCGGGGCTGCCGGTGCCGCGCCTTGCGCGGCGGCCTCGCTGGCGACGACCTTGGCGACGACCTCGCCGGCGAACATCAGATCGGCGTTGAACTTGGCGAGCATCGACTCCGAGTGCTGGTCGGAATCGGTCAGGGTGAGCGGGACGGCCGCTGGCGCGGGAGCAAGCGCGGGCGGGGGCGGCGGTGCCGCCACGGCAGCGGCGGGCGGTGCGCTCTTGGCCGCGGCAGCGGCAGGTGCCGGCGTGGCGGCGGGGGCCTTGGCGCCGGGCCTGGCCAACTGCTGCAGGCGCTCGAGCATGTGCCGCGCCGGGGCGACGCGGCGGCCGTTGGCGACCTGCTCGCGCATGCGCGCCAGTTCATCGAGGCTTGCCTGGATCGCATCCAGCAGCGCGCCGTCGGCGGTGACGGTGCCGTTGTCGACCAGCATGACGAGGGTTTCCAGCTCGTGGCTGAGGTCCCCCATCGGCATGATGCCGGCCATGCGCGCGCCGCCCTTGAGCGTGTGCAGTGGACGCTTGAGCCCGAGGCGGCACTCGGCGCTGTGGGGTTGGGCGCGCCAGTCCGACAGTGCGCGCTCGGAGGCCTCGATGAGCTCGGTGGCCTCGTCGGTGAAGATCGCCGCGACCTCCGGATCAAAATCCACCGCCGCGCCCTCTTCGGCTTCCGGGGCGGCCGCACTCGCCTCGGCCGCCGCGGGGGCGGCGGCCGCCGCCTCGGCCTCGGCGGCCTGCGCCTGCGCGGCCGCGGCCGTCTTCTCGGCGGCGACGCGCGCGTCCAGGCTCTTGTCGGCGCGCTCGATGCGCTCGAGCAGCTGCCAGTGATTCACGAAATAGCCGGTGGACTCGTCCAGGTGCGTGGCGACCGACTCCATCGCCGCCATGCAGTCGTTGAGGAGCGCCAGCTCCGGGGTGGCAAGTCCCAGGTCGCTGTCGAAGGCGCGCCGCAACCAGTGATCGAGCGGCTCGGCCAGGCGGATGCCGTGGCGCGCCTGCGCCATCTTGGAACTGCCCGAGAGCGTGTGGCAGGCGCGGTAGACCTCCTCGGGCAGCGGATGCGGCTCGGGAAGCGCGGCCTCGCGCGCCAGGTAGGCGCGCACGGTGGCCACGTGGGTGGCGGCCTCGCGCGCGTAGATGTCGCGGAGCGTGTCATCGGTCACTGCCGGTGTGGCGGCCGCGGCGGGTGCCGCCGGCACGGGCCCTGCGGCGGGCATCTGCGGCACCTGCGCCCGCCGGGTGCCAGTGGCGGTGGCGTCCTCGCCGGGGCTGCGCGCCGGCGGGCTCGCCCGGCCGGCCGCGAGCGCATGGGCGCGCGAGGAGATGCCGGCCATGTCGGCACGCACCGGCGTGCCGTCCTGCAACTGGGTGATCAGCTCCGGCAGCGCCGCCACCGCGGCGCGCAGGGTCTCGATGATCCCCGGGGAGCGCGTCAGGGTGTTGTCGAGCACGCGGTTGACCAGGTTCTCGATCGACCAGGCGAACTCGCCCAGGTCGCGCGCGCCGACCATGCGGCCACTGCCCTTGAGAGTATGCAGCGAGCGGCGCACGGTGACCAGGGAGTCGCGCTCGAGCGGGTTCTCGTCCCATACCGGGAAGTTGTGGCGGATCTTGGCCAGCTCCTCGTGCGCCTCCTCGATGAACAGCTTGACCAGCTCCGGATCGGCGTGCTCGGCGAGCGCGGGCAGCTTCGCGGCAGGCGAGGCGGCCAGCGTCGGGGCGGCGGCATCCACGGCGGCCGCATCCGGGCGCACCGCTGCGTGCATCGCCGTGGTGCTGATCTGCACGGTCTTGGCGTAGGCGCCGGGCTCCAGCGGCGGCACCGTCGGCACCGACGGGGTGGCCTGCTGCTCGAGCGCCTGCACGCACGACTGGGCGTTGTCGAGCATGTACCACGGGTCGCTGCGGCCGGCCTGCAGCGTCTCCATGTAGTACTCGACGCTCACGATGGCATCGGCCAGGCGGTCGATGAACCCGGGCGGCAGCACGTGCACGCCCGGCTGCATCACGCGCTTCAGCTGCTGGGTGATGCCCTCGATGACATCCACCGCGCGCGGCTTGCCGAGCAGCAGCAGCCCGGCCTTCATGCCGCGCATGAGTTCCTGCCAGCTGTCCATGCCGGCCGCATCGAGCGTGCCGCCGATGCTCTGCGTGACCGCTTCCTTGATGCGCGCTAGGTTCACGATGCACTCGCGCAGCACCGCCGCCTGCACCTGCTGAAACTCGCTGTCCTCCGCGCCGCTTGCATCCGCGGCAGGATCCTTGGGCAGGATCAGCCCGACCAGGCCGTCATCGAGGCGGTCCTCGACGCCGATCAGCATCGCGGCGATCTCCACCAGCATCGCCTCGTCGGCCTTGACCGTGCCGTCGACGATCTTGGCCAGGCGCTCGGTCTCCAGCTGCACCTTGGCGCGCAGCTCGCCCAGGCCCAGCACCCCCAGGGTGTCGCCGATCTTGCGCAGCATGTCCACCTGCGGGCCCAGCTCCTGGGGCTGCCCCGCGCCGCGGCGCACGAAGATGTCCAGCACGTCCTTGACCTTGGCCAGGTCCTCGCGGATGGCCGCGGCCACGGTCTGCATGAGCTTGATGCTCGGGGCGGAGAGGTTCTCGCGCTCCTGCTCGATGCTCTCATCGACCGGCAGCAGCTCTGCCAGGCGGAACGAGGCGCGCACCGCATTGACCCGGCCGCCGGAGGATTCCGCGCGGCCGACGTAGTAAAGGAGGTTGTTCAGCAGCTCCACAGCCGGGGACTGCGCGTAGCGCGCCTCGCCCTGCTCGTAGAGACGGCGGATCTCGCGGTCGCCGAGTCCCAGCAGGCGCTTGATCGACTGGCCACCCTCGAGGCCGTGCTCCTGCAGCGCCTCGATCACGGCCCCCACCACCCACCACAGCTGGAACACCGGCTGCCGGGTGGCGATCTGCTCGAGCTTCCGGGCGACGTTGGCCAGGGTCTCCAGGTTCTGCTGCACGCGCTCGCCGCGGATCCAGCCGATCAGGCCCACCTGGTAGCGCGCGCGCAGGCGCCGCGCCCACTGCTCGACCGTCATCGCCGGCTCGTCGGGGCTGCCGGCCGTCGGCTGCGCCTGCTGGTCCGAGCGCAGGTTCAGCACCAGCAGCGTGCCCTCCGAGAGCAGCGAGCTGCCGCGCACCGCGCGCAGGTCATTCAGCAACGGCAGCAGCACCAGGGCCAGGTCGCGCCCGCCGGCGAGCACGCGCTCGAGATAACCCGGCAGCTGCACCATCGCCCGCATGAGTGCGTCCAGGCTCTCCGCCTGGCTCTTGCGCTCGGTGTGCGTCGCCATCAGGTACTGGGCGACGTGCTCCATCTCCTCGGCCAGCAGCGCTGCGCCGTAGATCTCCAGCATGCGCAGCACCCCCTGCACCTGGTGCAGGTCGCCGACGCAGCGCTCGAGCAGGGCGACGTTGTCGGGCTGCTCGACGTAGTTCTCCAGCGCACTGCGGGCCTCTGCGAGCGTGGCATTCACCTCGCGGCCGACCACGTCGAAGGTCTGAGAAACGACTTCAGGCATGCAATGGCTTTCGCGTGCTCACGATGCGCCGCGCGCGGCGATCTGGCGCACCTTGGCACTGGCGGGCGCCTCCTCGGCACGCTTGGCAGCCCCCGCGACAGGGGCGACCCCCGCGGCCGGGGCGGCCGCCGGCGGCTTGCCGGGCGCTGCCGGGGCCGCGGCGCTGCGCTCGCCGGCGCTGCCGGGCAGGCGGAAGCCGGCCGCCGAGCGGCGCAGGCCCGCGGACAGCTCGGCGAGCTTGGCGATGGCGCTGGAGGTGGCGGTGGTGGTCTCGGTGGTCTGCGAGCTGATCTCCTTCAGGCTCTGCATGTTGCGCGCGATGTTCTGGGCAGCGCCGGTTTGCTGCCGTGCGCTGCCGGAGATGTTCTGCACCAGGCTTGCGATCTGGTTGGAGACCTGCTCGATCTCCTCCAGCGCGGCGCCCGCGTTCTCGGCCAGCAGCGCCCCGCCCACCACGTCGGTGGTGCTGCGCTCCATGGACACGACCGCCTCGTTGGTGTCGGTCTGGATGGTGCGCACCAGCACCTCGATCTGCTTGGTCGCCGCCGCGGCGCGCTCGGCCAGGCGCTGCACCTCGTCGGCCACCACGGCGAAGCCGCGGCCGGCCTCCCCGGCCATGGACGACTGGATCGAGGCGTTGAGCGCCAGGATGTTGGTCTGCTCGGCGATGTCGTTGATCAGCTCGACGATGTTGCCGATCTCCTGGGAACTCTCGCCGAGGCGCTTGATGCGCTTGGAGGTCTCCTGGATGGTCTCGCGGATGGTGTTCATGCCATCGATCGTGCGCCGCACGGCATCGCCGCCCTTGTGCGCCACCTCCACCGAGTGGCGCGCGACGTCGGAGGCGCGCTCGGCGTTGCCGGAGACCTCCTCGACCGAGGCGGCCATGCTGGCGGCGGACTCGCCGGCGGAGGCGATCTGCTTGTTCTGCGCGCCGCTGGCCTTGGCCAGGTGCTGCGACAGTGACTGCGTCTGGCGCGTGGCGCTGTCCAGCTGGATGGCCGAGCCGTTGATGGTGGTGACCAGGCCGCGCAGTGCATCGACCGCGTAATTGATCGAGTCGGCGATGGCCCCGGTGATGTCCTCGGTGACCGTGGCCTGCACCGTGAGGTCGCCGTCGGCCAGGCTCGACAGCTCATCCAGCAGGCGCAGGATCGCCTGCTGGTTGCGGTCGGTTTCCTTGCGCTGCACGTCCGCGCTCTCACGCTGGCGCTGCACCGTGCGGAACATGCGCAGCGCCCCGACCAGGGCGGCGAGCAGGAACACCAGGCCCGCGGCCAGCAGCAGCAGCGGCAGGAAACGGCTGATGATGCCGGCGCCTGCCGGTGCGCCCGGCACCGTGGCGGCGGCGGCCAGATCGCGGGCATCGGCGACGATGGCGCGCGCGGCGCTCTGCGCGGCCGGCAGGGCCGGGGCTGCACCCACGGCGCGCTTCACCGCGGCGTTCAGGTCCGAGTAGAGCGAGTCGAGGGCCTTGAGGTGCTTGGCCGAGTCCGGCGCGGTGACCTTCGGCAGCGCGATGGCCGATGCGCCGCCTGCGAAGGCGGAGATCACCTGGCCCAGGTAATCGGTGCTTTCGGCGATGTGCTGCGCGGCCTGGCCCGGGTCGGCGGCGCCCTGGGTGAGGGCGGCGACATCCAGCTGCAGGCGCTGCGCGCGCGCCTCGAAGCGCTCGAGCACCCCGGCGGTCTGGGCGGCATTGGCCGGTGGCAGGCTGGCAGCGAGCGCGCCGGCCTCGGACAGCAGTTTCGGCACGAGCGTCGCGGTGTCGTGGGCGGCGCTGCCGGCATCGGCGAGCGCGCTGCGCGCGCGCAGCACGGCGGTGGCGTTCTTCATCAGGCGCGCATAGCGCGCGTCACCGGCAAAGGCTGCGGAAGGATCGCGCGCGGCGGCCTCTTCCAGCTGCTTCTGGCGGTCTTGGAAGCGCGCCAGCGCCGTGGCATCCCCGGCGACGGCCCCATCGGCGTCCAGCGCCAGGCCGTAGAGTGCATCCAGGGGAACCCCGGCGGCGCGCTCGATCGGGCGCCCCTGCTGCAGGTAGTAGGCGACGCCGCTGGCGACCAGCAGCAGCGTGGCCAGCCCCAAGAGCAGTGGCAGTAGTGAGCGCGGTGCGGCCTCTGCTGCCTTCATGCGGCCGCCTCGGCAAAGGCGGGACTCTCCAGAATATTGCGCAGGCTGATCACCGGCCACTGCTCCTGGCCGCGCCTGAAGGCACCGGCCAGGTAGCGCTCGCAGCGCGCCACCGTCGGCGGCGCATCGCCGGCGAACTCAGCCTCGGCGAAGCGCCGGAAGCCGAGCACCTCGTCGACGATGAGACCGGCGGGAATCTCGCGGTGGTTGACCACCACGATGCGGGTGTTGCGGGTGATCGGGGTGACCCCGCTGCCCAGGAACTGGCGCAGGTCGATGATCGGCAGCAGCTGACCGCGCACGTTGGCCAGCCCGCGGATCCAGGCCTTGGCGCCGGGCACGCGCGTGGTGCTGGCCGGGATGCCGAGCACCTCGCGGGTCTCCTCGCGGGCGACCAGGAACAGGTCCCCGGCCATGCGCAGCGCGACTCCGACCCACTCGCGGCCGTCGCTCGGCTCCTGGCTGTGCTCGGCGGAGACCGCGCGCCCGCGGCGCTCGAGTTCGGCGAGCAGCTCGAACGGGCGGTCCCTGAGGGACTTCAGTTCGACTTCAGGTAGCGTTGCAGGTTCGGTCATGTTGATCGGAGCAATGGCCTCGTGCGGCGCCCAAGGGCACCCGCGCTCAGGCAGCCAGGGTCGCCTCGGCCTTGGCGACCAGTTGATCCGGGGACACCGGCTTTACCATGTAATCCACCGCCCCCTGGCGCAGCCCCCAGATGCGGTCGGTCTCCTGGCCCTTCGAGGTCACCATCACGATCGGTATGGCACTGGTGCGCGGATCGCTGGAAAGCGCGCGCGTCGCCTGGTAGCCGTTCATCCCCGGCATGACGATGTCCATGAAGATCAGGTCCGGGCAGATCTCGCGCGCCATGCGCACCCCTTCGGCGCCATCGACCGCCGCGGCGGTGCGGAAGCCGTGCTTCTCGAGCGCCTTCTGCATCACGTGCAGCTCGGTCGGGGAGTCGTCAACGATCAGTATCAGGGGCATGCCGTCATCTCCCGATATGGGTCTCGATCGCGGAGAGCAGTTCGTCCTTGGTGAAGGGCTTGGTGAGGTAGTGCTCCGAGCCCACGATGCGGCCGCGGGCACGGTCGAACAGGCCGTCCTTGGAGGACAGCATGATCACCGGGATCGCCTTGAACACCTTGTTGTGCTTGATCAACGAGCAGGTCTGGTAGCCGTCCAGGCGCGGCATCATGATGTCGACGAACACGATGTCGGGCTGGTGGTCGGCGATCTTGGCGAGCGCGTCGAAGCCGTCGATCGCGGTGAAGACCTCGCAGCCCTCCTTCGCCAGGAGCGTCTCGGCGGTGCGGCGGATGGTCTTGCTGTCGTCGATGACGAGCACCTTCAGACCCTGTAGCTTGGTGTTGCTGCCGGTCACGGTCAGACGACTCCTTATATGTCCCTTAGAGCGAAACCATCGGCGCCAAAACGGCCCTCGAGCCGCGCGTGAGCCTGACTGGCCGGCGGCCGGCGCGAAACCGAAGGCGTCACGCCCCGAGCCAGCAGTCTGCGTACCGGCCGCCTTGGGCCCGCAGCAACCCCTGCCAGAAAAGGGCAAGCGCAGCGCGGTTTTAACATATCGGTATACCCCCCGCTATGCCGTGCACGTCACGTTTTTTGAAGCCCGTGCACTCTCAGCGGCCGTGACCCTCTCCGGGGCAGACATATTCGCGCCGCACTGAGCATAATCGTCCCCTTTCACCCGCATGCACCGGCCCCGCGATGACGACCCGCAAACGACTCGGCGTGGTGATGGACCCGATCGGCGCCATCAACTACGTGAAGGACTCAACGCTGGCGATGCTGCTGGCCGCGCAGGCGCGCGGCTTTGCGCTCTCCTACCTCGAGCAGCGCGACCTGTCGCTGCGCGACGGCGTGGCACTCGGGCGCATGCGGCCCCTGAGCGTGCGGGCCGATCCGGCCGACTGGTTCACCCTGGGCGAGGCGGCGGTCGAGCCCCTGAGCAGCCTGTCGTGCCTGCTGATGCGCAAGGACCCCCCGTTCGACACCGAGTACATCTACAGCAGCTACATCCTGGAGCGCGCCGAGGATGCCGGAGTGCTCCTGGTGAACCGCCCGCAGGGGCTGCGCGACATGAACGAGAAGGTCTACACGGCCTGGTTCCCGCAGTGTTGTGCACCGACGCTCATCACGCGCGACATGGCCGGCATGGGCGCCTTCCTCGCCGAGCACGGCAAGGTGGTGGTGAAGCCGCTGGATGGCATGGGCGGGCGCTCGATCTTCGTGCTGGAGAAGTCCGACCTGAACGCCCGCGTGGTGTTCGAGACCCTCACCGACTATGGCCGCCGCTTTGCGATCGCGCAGCGCTACCTGCCCGAGATCGCCCAGACCGGCGACGCGCGCGTGCTGCTGGTCGATGGCGCGCCGGTGCCCTACGCCCTGGCGCGCATGCCCTCGGCCGAAGATCACCGCGGCAACCTCGCCGCCGGCGCCAAGGGCGTGGGCCGGCCCCTGAATGACCGCGACCGCTGGCTCGCCGGCGAGATCGGCCCGGCGCTCGCCGCCCGCGGCATGCTGTTCGTGGGCCTGGACGTGATCGGCGGCTTCGTCACCGAGATCAACGTGACCAGCCCCACCGGCATCCGCGAGCTCGACAAGCAGTTCGGGACGAACATCGGGGACCTGTTGCTGGCGGCGATCGAGCGGCGCCTGGCGGGGCGCCCCGCCCGGTAACGGGCGGCGCAGGCTCATGGCGCGTCGTGCGCTCACGCTGCGGGAAGGGCGGGCACCGGTGTGGGACCGGTTGCTGACCATGCTGTTCCTGGCAGGCCTGCTGCACGGGCTCATCATCGTCGGCCTCACCTTCAATGCGGCCGCCAGCAGCGGCAACAGCGCACCGGGACTGGAGGTGCTGCTGGTCTCCGACGAGCTGCCCGAGGCGGACAAGAACCCGAACGCCACCTACCTGGCGCAGCGCACCCAGGTCGGCTCGGGCAACACGCGCAAGGCGGTGGCCCCGCGCAACCGCACCGCCTCGATCCCGACGCTCAAGCACCCGGGCACCGCGCAGGGCAATTCGCTCAGCGCGGCGGCCGAGGCCGCCGGCAAGAGCCAGGACGAGCAGGTGCTGAGCTCGATCGCCTGGAGCACCAGCGTGCGCTACCTTGCCGATGCCGGGGACGCAGGCTCGGTGCACGACCAGCCGCTGCTGATCGACCAGCCCCCGACGGCCGAGCCCGGCCCGGATGAGCAGGGGCCGGCACAGCTGCGCGGACCGCAGCGCGACGAGCTGTGGATCACCCCGGACACCCGTGCGGCCACACTGGCGCCGTACCTGGACGGCTGGCGCCGCAAGGTCGAGCGCATCGGCACCCTCAACTACCCGACGGTGGCCCGCGTGGCCGGCGCGCAGAGCAGCCCCGTGGTCGAGGTCGGCATCGCCGCCGACGGCAAGCTCGACCGCGTGCTGATCCGCCGCTCGAGCGGCAGCCCGGAGCTGGACCAGGCGGCGCTTGCGATCCTCAAGCTCGCCAGCCCGTTCGACCCCTTCCCGCCGGAACTGGCGGCCAAGTACAAGGTGCTGCGCTTTGCCTACGAGTGGCAGTTCTCCGGCGGCCGCCCGGCTCAGGGGTCGGTATCGGTTCCTTGAGACTGGGGCCGGCGATGCCCATACTGCAGGGCATGGGCAGCAAGCGCGACTCCCCGGCGAGCGGCGGGGACCCCACGGGCAGCGAGGCTGGGGCGGAGGCGCCATTTGCCGAGGGCAGCCCCGGCGGGCTGACCAATCACCTGCTCATCGCCATGCCGCAGCTGTCGGACCCGAACTTCGCACAGACCGTGGCACTCATCTGCGAGCACACCGACAAGGGCGCCCTCGGCATCGTGCTGAACAAGCCCCTGCCCATGACCCTCTCGGACGTGCTGACGCAGATGAAGCTCGAGCCCTCGAGCGAGGACATTGCCGCCCAGCCGGTACTGCGCGGGGGGCCGGTGCACACCGACCGCGGCTTCGTGCTGCACCGTCCCGGGGGCAAGTGGGACCACACGCACAAGGTCTCGGACGCCATCCAGGTAACCACCTCGCGCGACGTGCTGGCGGCGATGGCCCGCGGCGACGGTCCCTCGGACGCCTTCATCGCCTTAGGGTACGCCGGCTGGGAATCCGGACAGCTCGAGCGCGAGATGCGCGACAACGCCTGGGCCTCGGTGGCCGTCGATGCCCGGGTGGTGTTCGAGCTGCCCTTCGAGGAGCGCTGGGCCGGTGCCTGGAAGCTGCTCGGCATCGAGGTGGAGCAGCTGTCCCCGGAGGCCGGCCATGCATAGCGCGCTGCATTGCAGGGCATGAGGGCCCCCGAGACCGTCCTCGCCTTCGACTTCGGACTCAAACGCATTGGCATCGCCTCCGGGGACTCCCTCACCCGCGGCGCCGCCCCGCGCCCGGCGGCCGTGTCCAACACCGCAGGTCCGGACTGGGAGGCGATCGCGCGCGAGGTGCGCGTCCTGGGACCTGCGCGCCTGGTGGTGGGCGCACCTTATAATGTGGACGGCACGGACGGGGCGATCACCGCGGCGGCGCGTACCTTTGCCGCGGAACTGAAACGCCGCTTCGCGCTGCCGGTGCACCTGGTCGATGAACGCTTCTCCTCGCTCGAGGCCACCGCGGCTCTCAAAAGCCGGCGCGCCAGCGGCGAGCGCCGGCGGCGCGTGCAGCGCGCGGACATCGACAGTGCAGCCGCCGCGGTGATCCTCACCCGCTGGTTCGCAGGCGAACGACACATGAACGAAGGCCACGACACGCGATGACCGACCAGCTGCGCCCCGACGGCACCCTGCGGCACCTGCTCACGCTCGAGGGCCTCACCAGGGTGCAGCTCGAGCAACTGCTGGAGCGCGCCCAGGGCATGGTGCGCCCACTTGGTGCCCGCCCGGCCATGAGCCAGGCGCTCGCCGGCAGCACCGTCGCCAACCTGTTCATGGAGCCCTCCACGCGCACGCGCGTGAGCTTCGAGCTGGCCGCCAAGCGCCTGGGCGCCCAGGTGGTGAACCTGGAGGTTCAGCTGTCCTCGCGCGTCAAGGGCGAGAGCATGCTGGACACGGTCGCAACGCTCCAGGCACTGCACGTGGACGCCTTCGTCATCCGCGACGCCGAGGCCGGCGTGCCGCAGCTGGTGGCCGCGCACGTCGCCCCGCACGTGAGCGTGCTCTCCGCCGGCGAGGCGCACGTCTCGCATCCCACCCAGGGACTGCTGGATGCCCTCACCATCTACCAGCGCAAGCAGCGCTTCGCCGGCCTCGCGGTGGCCATCGTCGGGGACATCCGCCACTCGCGCGTGGCGCGCTCGGCCTGGCAGGCGCTGCACACACTCGGGGTCACGGACCTGCGCATCGTGGCGCCCCCGGCACTGCTGCCCGAGGCGCACGAGTTCGCAGGCGTCACGCGCTGCACCGACTTCAGCGCCGGCCTGGAGGGGGCGGACGTGGTCATGATGCTGCGCATCCAGAGGGAGCGCATGGGCGAGGCCGACCTGCCCGACGGCGCCCGGTACTTCGCCGCCTGGGGGCTGACAGGCGCGCGCCTGAAGGCGGCGCGTCCGGATGCCATCGTCATGCACCCGCAGCCGATGAACCGCGGCATCGAGATCGCAGCCGAGGTCGCCGACGGCCCGCAGTCGGTCATCCGCGACCAGGTGCGCAACGGGGTCGCGGTGCGCATGGCGGTGCTGGCCCAGGTGCTCGGCGCACGCGCCACATCATGAGCCAGGAGCACCGCGGCACCATCTTCCTCGAGCAGGCGCGCGTGCTCTCGCAGCTCGCCTACGATGCCGAGCAGTTCGTGCTGCGCCTCAACGCCCCCAAGTGCGCCGCCCACGCCCAGCCGGGCAGCTTCGCGCACCTGACCTGCGATGCCACCATCCCCATGCGCCGCCCGCTGTCGATCATGCGCGCGGACCGGGAGGCCGGCTGGATCGAGATCCTCTACAAGGTGCTCGGACCGGGCCTGCAGGCGCTCGCGGCCCACAAGGCCGGCGATACGCTCAGTGTCCTCGGGCCGATCGGCAAGCCGTTCGTGCCACACCCCGGGCGGCCGCGCGCCCTGCTGCTGGGCGGGGGCGTGGGCATCCCGCCGATGATCTTCCTCGCCGAGCGCCTGAAGGAAGACCGGCACTACAAGCCCCTCGTGCTCATGGGCTCGGAGGTGCCGTTTCCGTTCCGCACGCGCCCCTCGACGATGATCCTCGCCGGCATGCCGGAAGGCTCCATCGCCTGCATGCCGCTGCTGGAGGAGTGGGGAGTGCCGAGCCGCCTGGCCAGCAAGTCCGACTTCCCGGGCTGCTACTCAGGCTTCGTGACGCAGCTGGCCAAGGAGTGGCTGGCAAGTTTGGGTCCCGCGGAGCTGGAACAGGTCGAGATCTTCTCCTGCGGGCCGACGCCGATGCTCAAGGCCACCGCCGCGCTGGCACGCAGCTTCGGGGTGCCGGCGCAGGTATCGCTGGAGGAGTTCATGGCCTGCGCGGTCGGGGGCTGCGCCGGCTGTACCGTGCTGGTGCGGACCCCCGAAGGAGCTGCCATGAAGCGCGTGTGCGTCGACGGGCCGGTGTTCGATGCCTACAGTGTCTTCTAGGGCAGCCGCCGCAGGCGGCCGCGCACGGGTGTGCCTTGCGCTCGCCGTGCTGGTGGCCGCCTGCGCCAGCACGCCGGACACCCCGCAGGCGCGCGCGGAGTATCTGGCCGAGCTGGCGCAGGCCTATGACATCGAGGGGATGGTCAGCCGCTCCCAGACCGAGGCGCTCGCCGAGGCGCGCCGCCGCATCGAGGCGGTTCGCAGCCAGTTCGCCGATGAGCTGGCGCGCGCGACCCCTGCCCAGAGGAACCGGCTGGAGGCGGCGATGGACCGCTTCGTCACCGCTTCCCGAACCCCGCCTGACCTCAACGCCGCGGCCAATGTGTGGGCGCAGGGGTTTGCGGAGAACCTCACCACCGAGGACCTGCGGCAGATCGTGGCGTTCGCGCACACGCCGGCCGGGCGGGCGCAGATCAGCGCCAGCCGCGACGGCCAGGCCTACCTCGAGGACTACCTGCGACAGCTGCGCAGCACCGGGGTCGACCAGGCGGTGCAGCAGTACATGACGGAGCTCCGGGCGGTCGTGACTGGCGGCCGCTGAAAAGACGGCGGCCCCGAGCGGGGCCGCCGTGGCATCAGCCGAAGGAACAGATCAGCTGCTGCGCCGTGCCCGCCGCGTGAGGCTCAGCGCCGCGATGCCGATCAGTCCGAGCACGGTGAAGGGATCCACCGCCCCTCCCCCGCCGCCACTGGCCGGCGGCGTCGTGCTGCCACCACCGCCGGAGGCGGCATTCACGGTCAGGGTCGCCGTGCCGTTCGCCGTGCCGCCGCCACCGGTGCAGGCGAGCGCGTAGCTTGCAGCGCCGGCGCTCGTCGGGCTCACCGACAGCGTGCCGCTGGTGGCCTGTGAACCGCTCCAGGCGCTGCTCGCAGTGCAGCCGGTCGCGTTGGTGGAGGACCAGGTGACCGTGGCGCTCGCCCCCACGGTGATGCTGGCCGGGGACACGGAGATCGTCACGGTCGGCGCCGGCGGTGCGGGGGTGGTGAGGCTCAAGGCAACCGCAGCGGAGCTGGAAGCCGCATTGTCGCTGTCACCCTGGTAGGCAGCCGTCACCGAGTAGCTGCCCGCGGCAAGCGTTGCACTGGCGAAGCTCGCCACCCCGCTGCTGTTCAGGTCGGCCGAACCTAACGTGTTCGAGCCGTTCATGAACTTCACCGTGCCGGTGGGCGCCGCGCTGCCGGAAGTCTCGGTGACCGTCGCAGTGAAGCTCACCGACGTGCCGGTGTTGGCACTGGCAGGGGCGACCGTGAGCGTGGTGGCCGTGGCGGCCGAGACCTTCGCCAGCGAGACGCGGGCGATGAAGCCATCGGAGCTGCCACCGCCGTAGGCGCCCTGCAGCGCCCCCGGCGTGGCCGCCGGGGAGAGCAGGACGTTGGTGCTGCCGGCGACGTAGACCCGGCCTGTGGAATCGAGCGCCAGGCCCGAGGGGACGATCTGCCCGGCGCCGCCGGCGTTGAGCAGCGTCGCCACCTTCACCGTCTTGAGCCCCCCGTCCATCTCGACGATGAACGGCGCGACGCCGCCTGCGTCCTGGGCCTTCGGGAACGCATTGACCAGCTGGAGCTGGTCGGCCGCGATGCCGCTGAAGTACACGTTGCCGGAGGCATCGAGCGCGATGCCGGCGACGATGTACACCGCGTCCCCGTTGCAGGTGAGGCAGCCGAAGTAGGTGCTCGCCAGGAGCGCCGAGCCCTGCGGGTTCAGCTTGGCGAGGAAGGCGGCCGCGCAGTTGCTGTCCAGGTTGGTGGTGCCGTCGTAGCCGTTGCAGGTGCGCTGGAACGCGCCCGCCGTGGTGGGGAAGCCGGCCTCGCTATCGGAGCCGAGCACGTAGAGGTCCCCGGAGGCATCGACCACAAGACTGGTGATCTCGATCGCCTGCGACGACGCCCCGGGGACGACAGCGCCCAGGTACGTGCCGTACAGCAGCGTCGGCGGGCTGGCCCCGCCGACGGGGGACAGCTTGGCAAGGTAGCCGCAGCGGCCGTTGAGCACCGTCTGGTTCGGGAAGGTCGCTCCGCAGGAGGAGATCTGCGGCTGCAGCGCGCCGGCGGTGGTGGGCACATAGGCATCCTCGGTGCGCGCGCCGACATAGATATTGCCGCTGGCGTCCAGCGCGATCGCCGCACCCACCGTGTCAGCCTGGTTTCTCAGCGGGTTGCTCGCCGTGACCGCCTGCGTGTCCCCGATGAGCGTCGAGTACACCAGGGTCTTGAGGTCAGCGGAGAACACGCTGATGAACATGTCGTCCTGCAACTGGCCATTGAGGTTGACGCCGGCCGCATACTGGTAGGGCGCCACCAGCGCGCCCGCGGTGACCGGGAAGCCGGCCTGCTGGTTGAAGCCGCCGACGCCGGCGGGGATGGTTTCCCCCGGATAGGTGGTGCCGACCACGTACGGCCGGCCGACCGCATCCACCGCAACCGCGGCACCTGCGGTGCCGGCGGCCGTGCCGCCCAGGAACGTCGAGCCGAGGAGCGCGCCGGTTGGGCTCAGCTTGCTCACGAACGCGCTCGTACCCCCACTGGGGCCACAGGCGGCAAAGGGGTGGCCGGGCGAGTTGGTGTAGTTGGGGGCGCAGAGCGTCTGGTAGGCGCCGCTGGTCGCCGGGAAGTCATTGGAGCCGGTCGCGCCGGTGACGAAGGCGTTGCCCTGCGCATCCAGTGCGATGCCGTAGCCGAAGTCATCCCCGTTGCTGCCGCCCAGGTAGGTCGAGTACACCAGCGAGCTGGCATCCGCGGAGATCTTGGTGACGAAGGCCCACCTCGAGCCTGAGGTCTTGGCCTTCACCGGCGCGAACGGGGCGTGCGTCGGAAAGTCCGTCGAGGAGGTGTAGCCCACCACGTACGCATTGTTGGAGGCATCGACTGCGAGCGCCTGGGAGGGTGGAATGCCCCCGCCGATGTTGGATGGGACGACGTTACCGACCACGTCGTCCTTGCTGCCGCCCAGGTAGGTGAGGTAGCTGAGCACCGGGTCGATGACCAGGGCAAGCGCATGGTCGTAGTGCCCGAGTGCGAAGCCGACGACTGCGCCCTCGAGGCGATAGCGCGCACTCACCGCGCGGCGGTGGCCATCCACCACCTGGTAGGCCACGGGGGGCTCGAAGGTCATCGCGTGCTCGCCTGCGGCGATGGTCAGCTCCCCCCGCGCGCCCAGCAGCGGCGCCTCCCCGCCTGCGAACCTGAGGCCGATGGCGTGCGGGCTCGCGCCCGGGGCCACCGTGAAGTCGTACTCGAGGCGTCCCTGCGTGCCGTAATAGACGAGGTCGATCCCCGGGTACACGCCCTGGTAGCGCACCTGGCCGAAGGTGGCGACGTCTGTGCGCCACTGCGCCGGATCATTGCCGATGAAGTAGTTGAAGTGCCCGGGCAGCGGCCGGGCAGCCGTCGGGGCTGGCGCCGCGCTCGCACCCTGCACGGTGAGCGCCACGACGCTTCCCGGCTCCCCGGACCCGGCCAGGGACAGCGCCGCACCCTCTCTGGTCAGTGCGATGGCATAGCTGGCCCCGTGTGCCAGGTACTGCACCTCCTGCGGGGCCTGGCCCACGTTGCGCTCGAAACTGAGCGGCAGGGCGTTGAGTGCCGCCTCGCGGGCCTGGGCACCGTGCCCGGCGGCGAGGGCTGCCAGAGCCGCTGCGCCGAGCGCGTGCGCGAAGTAGCCGGCCTTCACCGGCGGCGATGTTCCGTCGTGTTTCCTGAAGTTCACTTAACCCTTACTCCCCTGCTGCTGTGTGGTTCGCACGGATGCTTCGGACGGCATCCTCTGTAGGGAGAAAGGCGTAAGCGCTCCAGGCGCCGGCGGTATAGCGGTTGTCCGGCCCCTGCACCCGCTCGAGCGCCAACGCTGCCGGGCGCAGCACCGCCTGGGCCTCGGGGTAGCGCTTGAGGTCGGTCAGCGTTTCCCCCAGCTGTACCTGCGCAACCA
>DASXPL010000007.1:0-107309 GCA_036493615.1 Steroidobacteraceae bacterium | reverse complement strand
CGGCGTCAGTGGCATCAGCGGCGGCGGTGCCGGGGTTAATGGCATCAGCGGCGGCGGTGCCGGCGTCAGTGGCATCAGCGGCGGCGGTGCCGGCGTCAGTGGCATCAGCGGCGGCGGTGCCCGCGTGAACGGCATCAGCGGCGGCGGTGCCCGCGTGAACGGCATCAGCGGCGGCGGTGTTCGTGTAAGTGGCATCAGCGGCGGCGGTGCCGGCGTGAACGGCATCAGCGGCGGCGGTGTTCGTGTAAGTGGCATCAGCGGTGGCGGTGCCGGGGTCAGTGGCATCAGCGGCGGCGGTGCCGGGGTTAATGGCATCAGCGGCGGCGGTATTCGCGTCAGTGGCATCAGCGGTGGCGGTGCCGGCGTTAACGGCATCAGCGGTGGCGGTGCCCGCGTCAGTGGCATCAGCGGCGGCGGTGCCCGCGTCAGTGGCATCAGTGGCGGAGGTGCCCGCGTAACGCGCGCAAGTCAAAACAAGTTCTAACTAACAGCCTAGGTCGCCGACCGCAAAGCCGCCGGCACGTTTCTCCCCATCTAACGGATCCTGCCAGGTGTGCGTGACGGGTGATCCTGCTACGCGGGTTCAGGCTAATTTAAATACGCATCAACATTGATGGCCCATTTGTGAACAAAGAGGGCACAAACGCGGCACCTCGCCTCAGGCGACACGCGCCATATTTAGCCCTCAAGCCTCCCGAACCCCAATAATCTGACCCCACTGAACTCATTGTTCAAATGAGACGTCAAGCTCTTCCATCAAGCCAAAAAAACGTTAAACGGAAGCCCTCTCAGCCCAACGTTCCCAGCTACGGAGTGCTGGAGCAACTACTTAGGGAGTTCGCTGCTGCTCTTCTGCCGCGTGGTATGACACCCAAACTATTCGGCGAGCTTTCTAGATCTGCATTCGTGCACGCAGCAGCAGAACGGTCGAAGCTTCGCAATGGACGAGTCAATCAATCCCGTGTCGCTGCGCAAACCGGCCTATCAAGGGCCGATGTGAAGCGCTTGCTCCACCGCTCAGGTCCGGAAAGCCTTATAGATCAGTCGCCGGTCCAGAGAGTACTAAGTGGCTGGTGCCGCGATCGGCTATTTACGGATCGCACGGGCAACGCAAAGCGACTAAGAATCTCTCTACGTAACCGGGGCTTCAGACATCTCGTTGAGAAATACGCAGGAGATATTCCCTACCGTGCAGTACTAGATGAGCTAAACAACATGGGCGCAGTCACGGTCAGCGCTCAATACGTTCAAATGCGCCGATCGGAAATTACCCGGCGAAAAAATGACTTTTCATTTCTAGCGCCCCTGAGCGCACCCCTGACGGACGCACTTCGCATTGTATCTGCGCCTATTTCCCGGGCCGCACCTCTGATCCAGCGGCTTGATCTTCCGGTCGCAACGGAAGTTGAACTGGCAATCGTCAAGGATCGCTGCATCGAACGGGCAACGTCCATGATCGATGGTTTACGTAACTCCATGACCGAGAACGTAACCTTGCCGAGATCAAGACGCAACGCTGCGTACTCGTTTGCGATAACGGTACTACTTGCGGAGAAGCACACAGCGATACCCCGCCGGTAACGCGATCGAACGTAGTGAGAGGGGCTAGTTATGCCGTCAAAGGGATTGGAAACCAACTATTCGAGTTTGCTGACAGCCCTCTTCGAACTGATGCTGGGGGCGGGAGTGTCCGCTAGCGAATTGTTAAACGTATGCGCGAATTCGTTGCGGCGTGCAGAGAACAAAATCCGCGCCGGGCGAAAAGAGGAATCGGGCGGACTTGTCACGGCCGCCCTCGTCCTTGACGCTTGGCATAGGGATCGGCGCTACCTCGACCGCGGCGCAGTGCCGAAAGCGATTCGTCTTTTAGGGGCAGCACCAAGCGTTGAGGCGATAATCAGGAGTCATAATGCCCACCGGAAACCAGCCGCCATTGCTCGGCGCCTTCGTAAGCTTAGACTCGTGGTTCCCAGCGGGAGGGGGCGCTACAAGCCGGCGAGCGATGTGGCGGTAATTTCGGCCGGCAATCCTCTCGTACTCCAGCATGCCGCTCGCGCCTTATCTACTCTCCTAGAGACGGTTGGAAAGAATGTTAGTAGTGCGCGTGGGCTCCGACCGTTAATAGAGAGAATTGCCGAGATCCCTGACCTGCCGCAGGAACATGTGGCCGCGTTTCAGAAATTTACGCAGTTGCAGGGTAGGAGCTTCCTTAGAACTGTCAACGACTGGTTGGAGGCACGGCGCTCACGTGGTTCGCGGCGGCGTCGTGCAGGCACCACAGTTCGCGCTGGTGTCCATACCTACGCGTACGTCGCACGGAAGGCTCGTCGTCGTTCAAGGCAATTCTAGGCTTTCGAAGTAGCCAGCTCGTCCCGCAGCGCCTTTCTCAATATTTTTCCGACGTTAGTTTTTGGGAGTTCCATCCTGAAGTAGACATGCCTTGGAACTTTGTAACCGGCCAGTGACTTTCGGCAGTGATCAATCACCTCCTGCTCGGAGAGGTTTGGATTCTTGCGTACCACAAAGAGTGCCACTACCTCACCGGAGTGCTCGTCGGGTTGCGCTACCGCAGCGGCCTCCAGAATATCGGGATGCGTAATAGCTACTGACTCGACCTCGTTTGGGTAGACGTTAAAGCCCGACACGAGAATCATGTCCTTCTTTCGATCCTCGACGTAGACGAAGCCCTGCGCGTCCATTCGGCCTATGTCACCTGTTCGTAGCCAGCCGTCCGGTAGCATTACTTTTGCTGTCTCGTCAGGTCGACGCCAGTAACCCTGCATCACTTGCGGGCCGCGAACACAGATTTCGCCTGCTTCGCCGATCGGCAGATCCGCACCCGCATCATCCTTGATGACTACGTCGGTTGACGAAATTGGCAAGCCAATAGAATTGTTGAATTCCGCGCCTACTGGATTGATACAGGCGGCCGGTGACGTTTCTGTCAGTCCCCACCCCTGCGTTATCACGCAACCCGTGGCCTGTTTCCAGCGCTCGGCGACAGCCGCTTGCACCGCCATGCCACCACCCAACGTGATCTTCAGGGCGCTGAAATCCAGTTCACCGAAGCCAGGCGCGTGCATCATGCCGTTGAAGAGGGTGTTCACCCCGCTGATGTAGTTGCACGGATGCTTTTTCAGGTCGGCGATGAGTGCCGGCAAGTCGCGAGGGTTGATGATCAACAGGTTGGCCCAACCCAGCCGGAAGAAGGTCAAGCAGTTCCCGGAGAGCGCAAATATGTGGTACAGCGGGATCGCGGTGAGGAGCGTCCCGGGTGCTCTAAGAGAATCCTTCCCCAGGAAGGCCTCCGCCTGCAGGATATTGGCAGTGAGGTTTCCATGGGACAGCATGGCTCCCTTGGCGACCCCGGTCGTGCCGCCCGTGTACTGCAGAAATGCCAGATCATCTGGGCCGAGGACCACCGACTGCAGCGGTAGCTGGCGGCCGGCGGCCACCGCGGACTTGAAGTTTATGGCTCCGGGGATGTTCCACGGCTTGACCTGCTTGCGCACCCGGCGAACGACGAAGTTGACGATCAGCGACTTTGGGAAGGGCAGGAAATCGCCAACCGCGGTCACGAGCACGTGCTTGATCTGGGTGCGCGGCAGGACCGACTGCAGCACATGCGCAAAATTTTCGAGCACCAGGATCGCGCTTGCGCCGGAGTCCGCCAGCTGGTGCTCGAGTTCGGGGGCGGTGTAGAGCGGGTTGGTGTTAACGACCACGATCCCGGCACGCAGTGCGCCGAACATGGCGATGGGGTATTGCAGCGTGTTGGGCAGCATGATGGCCATGCGGTCGCCCTTCTGCAGGCCGACTTGCTGGAGCCACGCGGCAAACTCGCGGCTGCGCTCCTCAAGTTCCCGGTATGTCAGCGTGGCATCCATCTGGATGTACGCCACACGATCCGCATAGTGCTCGCAGCTGGTCTCGATCAGTTGCTTGAGGGAGCGTAACTGGCTCGGGTCGATTTCAGCGGGCACCCCCGGCGGGTAGGACTTGAGCCAGATCTTTTCCATGGAGCGTTCCTGGTCTAGTGGTTCTTGTGCAGGAGAGGCTTCAGGTGCGGCCACACGTTCTCCAGCACGGCGGGCTCGCCCGCAGCATTCGGGTGCATACCGTCCTCCTGCATGAGCGCAGGATTGAGCGCGACGTCCTGGAGAAGGAAGGGCACGAGCGGCAGGCGATTCGCCTGCGCCAGGGCAGCGAAACTGGCGGCGAACTGCTCGCCATAGCGTTGCCCGTAGTTCGGCGGGATGCGGATACCGACCAGCAGTACCTGCGCACCCGCGGCCTGCGCCAGGCGCACCATCTGCGCGAGGTTGGTGCGCATGGTTTCCACCGGCAGGGCGCGCAGGCCGTCGTTGGCTCCCAGTTCGAGGACAACGATGACCGGACGATGCAGCTCCAGCGCGCGCGGCAGGCGCTGTAGACCGCCGCTGGAAGTTTCCCCGCTGATGCTGGCATTGACGACTTCGTACCCGTACCCTTGCGACTGAAGCCGTCGCGCGAGCAGTTCCACCCAACCCTGCTCCGGACGGAGTCCGAGCGCGGCACTTAGGCTGTCGCCGAACACAAGGATCGTGCGGTCGGAGGCCACCGCGTCCTGGAGCGCGATGAACACCAAGCTTATACCCAGCGCCCAGGCGCCGACGATTCGTGACAGCGTTCTCAAAGCCGAAAACCTCTGCAAGGAGGTTAGCAGCCCGGAAGGTTCGCTGACCATTGTCGATAGCGTTTGCCTGGACATCGCCGCCGGCGAATCGGTCGCAGTCACCGGCCCGTCGGGTGCCGGCAAGTCGACGCTGCTTGCGCTGCTGGCTGGCCTCGACACCCCTACGCGCGGGCGCGTGCTGCTGGCCGGCCAGGACCTGACGACTCTGGACGAGGACGGTCGTGCACGCCTGCGCGCACGGCGCGTGGGCTTCGTGTTTCAGTCGTTCCACCTGATCCCCGCGCTCACGGCCCTGGAGAACGTGATGCTGCCTTTGGAACTGGCGGGACAGACGGATGCGCGCCGCATCGCGGGCGAGACGCTCGCCGGAGTGGGCCTCGGTGGCCGCACCGGTCACTATCCGCGCCAGCTCTCCGGCGGGGAGCAGCAGCGGGTGGCCATCGCCCGCGCCTTCGTCACCAAGCCTGCCGTGCTGTTCGCGGACGAACCGACGGGCAACCTCGACACTGCAACCGGCGGCCGGGTCGGCGAGCTGCTGTTTGGACTGAATACCCACGAGCACACCACGCTTGTCCTCGTGACGCATGACCGCGAGCTTGCCGCGCGCTGCGGGCGCGTCGTGCGCATGGAAAGCGGCCGGGTACTATGAACCTGGTGCGCCTGGCGCTGCGCATGCTGGGGCGCGAATGGCGCTCCGGCGAACTTGGGGTGCTGCTGCTGGCGCTCACCGTGGCGGTTGCCGCCCTGACCGGGGTCGGGTTTCTGGTGAGCCGGATCAGCGCGGCCGTGGCTCTGCAGGCCAGCGAGGTGCTGGCCGCGGATGTGCGCCTGGGTTCGCCGCAGCCCCTGGAGGAGAAGTATTTCGCGCATGCGGCCGCGGAGGGCGTCGGCAGCGCGCGCAGCACGGCGCTGCTGTCGGTGGTATTCAACGGTGAGGCGAGCCAGCTCACCAGCGTGACCGCAGTGACAGCCGGCTATCCGCTGCGCGGCCGCCTGCTCGTGGCAAGCGAGCCCTTTGCCAAAGGCATACCCGCGGCCGGCATCCCCGCTGCCGGTGAGGTGTGGCCCGACTCGCGCCTGCTGGCGGCGATCGGGGCACATCTGGGATCGCAGCTGTCCATCGGTGCCGGCAGCTTCCGCGTCGCGCGGGTGCTGATCTCCAAGCCCGACCAGGGCAGCACCTTCGCCGAACTTGCCCCGAGCCTCGTCATGAACGCAGCCGACCTGCCGGCCACGCAGCTGATCCAGCCCGGCAGCCGTGTCAGTTACGCCGGCCTGTTTGCGGGCAAGCGCGAGCAGATCGAGGCCTTCAAGAGCTGGCTCGTGGCCAACAAGCGCGCCGGCGAGCGGGTGCGCGACATCACCGAGGCGAGTCCGCAGGTGCGCAATGCCGTCGACCGCGCCGGCCGCTTCCTGAGCCTTGCGAGCCTGGTGAGCGTGCTGTTGTGTGCGATCGCGGTGGCCATGGCGGCGCGGCGCTACGTGAACCGCCACCTGGATACGGTGGCGTTGCTGAAGACACTGGGAGCGACCCGTGCGTTCATCCTCGCCGTCACGGTGCTGCAGCTGGCCGCACTTGCGCTGCTCGCCGCCGCCGCCGGGGCGGCGCTCGGCTTCGTCGCGCAGGAATGGCTGCTGCGCACAATCCGTGGTTTGCTCGCCGTCACCGAGCTGCCCGGGCCGCAACTTGCCCCCGCCGGCATCGGGTTACTCACCGCGGTCGCAGTGCTGGCCGGCTTCGCGCTACCGCCGGTGCTGCAGCTTGCCCGGGTACCGGCCCTGCGGGTGCTGCGGCGTGACGTCGGTCCACCGCCGCCGCTGGTGCTCCTCGCCTTTGGGCCCGCGGTGCTGGTGGTGCTGCTGCTGATCTACTGGACCGTGCCCGAGACCAAGCTGTTCGCCTACTTCAGCGCGGGCCTTGCCGTCTTCGTGATGGCGCTGACGGCCGCCGGCCTGCTGGTCGTTTACCTCGCCGGGCGCCTGCGCGGCCGGGTTGGCGTCGCCTGGCGTTTCGGGGTTGCCAATCTGAGCCGGCGGCGCGCCGAGAGCGTGGTGCAGCTGGTGGCCTTCGGCACCGGGATCATGGTGCTGCTGCTGCTGGGCATCCTGCGGGTGGATCTCAACGGGGACTGGCAGCGCACGCTGCCGCCCAACCTGCCCAACTATTTCTTCGTCAACATTCCGCCCGCGGCGCGCGCGCAGTTCGTGCAGTTCCTGAATGCCCAGGGTGCCCGCACCACCAAGGTTCTGCCGATCATCCGCGGCCGCCTGACCTCCATCAATGGCAAGCCGGTGGAGGACCCGAAGACCGGCCGTGCCAGCGAAGAAGGCTTCGCCACCCGCGAACAGAACCTCACCTGGTCCGCCGAGCTCGGCGCGGACAACCGCATCATTGCCGGGCGCTGGTGGGAGCCTGGGGACACCGGCAAGCCGCTGGTCTCCCTTGCCAGTGAGTTCCAGGAGTCCCTGGGGGTCAAGGTCGGCGACCAGCTGACGTTCGATATTGCCGGCGAGAAGCTGCAGGTGACCGTGGCCAGCATCCGCAAGGTCAAGTGGGACACGTTCCAGCCGAACTTTTTCATCGTCTTCGTGCCTGGCGTGCTTGAAGGGGCCGCGGGCACCTACATGACCAGTGCCTATTTCACCCCGGGTGCCGGGCACTCCCTCGCACAGCTCGCTCACCAATTCCCGAGCGTGTCGATCTTCGACATCGACGAGCTGCTCACCCAGGTGCGCGCGGTGCTCGACAAGGCAGCCCTGGCGGTGCAGAGCGTATTCCTGTTCACGCTGCTCGCGGGCCTGACGGTGCTGCTGGCGGCTGTGCAGTCAAGTCGCGATGAACGACGTTACGAGAGCGCGATGCTGCGTACCCTGGGTGCCAGTCGGGCGACGGTGGTGCAGGGCGTGCTGGCGGAGTTCACCACCCTCGGGGCGCTGGCCGGGCTGATCGCAGCGTTCGGGGCCTCGGTGGGCGCCTACTTCATGACCACGCGCTGGCTGGAACTGCGCTACAGCTTCCAGTGGCTGCCGTGGCTCGAGGGCGTAGTCGGTGGGGCATTGCTGGTGGCGGTGGGTGGCTGGCTGGCAACGCGCACGGTAATCGACCAGCCGCCGTTGAAGACGCTGCGCGCCTAGCTGCGCAGCATCGGCAACGCTTCAGCGCTGTATGCCGATGGTGATCCAGGAGTCCGGTTGCGGGTCGCCCCGCCAGTCGATCCCCTCGATGGTCAGCTGGTAGTTGCCCGGGCCCAGGGCCGAGCTGTTGAGCGCAATGCGCAGGTGCCCGTTGGAATCCTTCACCAGATTCGTGATGACGCCAACGCGACCCTGGTCGATGCGATCGATCGTGATGCGGAAGATGTGGTACGCCGAGCGTGACTCGTCGATCTTGAAGTCAGCCATCTGCGTGCCGCCGCCACCGATACTGATGGCGGGCGAATTCGAGGCGCCCTCGCGGCTGGGCAGCAGGCGGATCTCGCGCGTGCGGGTGGCTGGATCCAGCGGCTGCTCGGACAGTTGCTTCTGCAACTGCTCGATGCGATGCCCCTTGGAGGCGACGGCGCCGGCGAATACGGCGGCCGCAATGCCGCACACCAGTGCCGCGGCGGCCAGCGCGATGGTTATCTGCGGTTTCTGCCACGCCGGCCGCGCCGGTTCCTGCCACGGCTCGGGTTTGCCGCTGGCCTCCAGCAGCCGCAGCCCCGCATTCACGCGCTCAGGCAAGCCGATCTCATCCAGCAGCTCCGGGTGCTTGCCGCAGTACTGTTCGAACTCGGTCGCGCCCTTGAGCGGCAGGCGGCCCGACAGGTAGCGTTCGACCACCTGGTTGCGGGCGATGAAGTCCTTGTCCATCGGCGGCGATGGCGGCACGGCGGTGGCGCCCGCGACGGCGGTCGGCTTTGCAGCCTGGGCAGCCGGGGTGGCAACTGCGGGCCTTGTCACGGCGGGGGGTTTCGGTGCCGGCCCAGCCGCAGGTTTCGGTGCCGGCGCGGCGGCGGGAGCCGGTGCTGCCGCGGCCTTGGGCTTGTGGGGGGAGGGCGTGGTGGCAGCGCGCGCGCTGGTCCACCCGGCCAGACCCTGCGCCTGTGCCGCAGCGCCAGGTGCGCCTGCGGCAGCGGCGGGGACCGGAGGGGCGCGTACGGGGGTCGGCACCGGCTTGGGCGCGGTGGCCTCGCTGGTGCGCCGGCTCGCGGCGGCCAGCTTGGTGGCGGCCGATGACAGGGAGCCGGTGCGCGCGATTGGAACGCGCGCTTCGGTGCGGGCGGTGTCCGGGACCGCCGGGGCGGCGGCCGCGGCGGGGGCCGGGGCGCTCTTCACCACGGGCGACGGCGGCGGCGGGGGCGGCGATGTCAGCATCTCATCGACGACCGGATCTTCCAGGGTCAGCTCCAACTCGGGCGATCCGGCTACGGGTGGCACGGCAGGGGCTACCGGAGCGGTCAAGACCGGTACCTCTGCGGTGCTCAGCACCAGCGAGTCCGGGTCGAGGAGTGTGATACCGGTCTGTTCAGACTTGGGCAATTCGGATGCAGTCCCGGCGGCTCCGCGCGCCGGGCCGGCGGCAGTTGCCTTGGCGGGGGCTGCGGGGGTTTCCACGGGCACTTCAACCGGCAGGTCTGGCAGCGGTTCCAGGGAGGGGCGTGATGCGGCTTCCATAGGTGGACATATCTAACCAATGCGCGGCGGCAGACGCCTCGCGATGGCTCACAGATCACAGTGTGCGTTCGGGGGCTTCGTGACGCAGGTCACACTTACTCCTAAGATGACGCGGGGCAGCCCCTCACACCGGCAGGCGAGCATGACAAGATCGAAAAGAGCCCGACTTCTCGCAGGCTTGACCGGCAGCGCCTTGCTGTTCGCGGGCGGCGCGGCCATGGCGGCCGACTCCGGATTCCTGCCCGACTACTCGCAGTTGCAGCCGGTGAAGGACCTGAACGGTAAGCAGCTCAGGCAGTGGAACAGCCCGAAACTCACCAGGGCCAACTACCAGAAAATCCTCATCGAGAAGGTCACGTACTATCCGGAGCCGAAGGGGTCCGCGCAGGTCTCCGACCAGACGCTGAGCGATATCCAGCAGTACATGGACACGCAGCTGCGCACCGTGGGCCTGGCGCGCATCCCCCAGGTCACCGAGGCAGGTCCCGGAGTGCTGCGGGTGAAGGTGGCGATCACGGCGGTGGACATCAGCGCCACCGGCCTCAAGCCCTGGCAGATCATTCCGGTAGCACTCGTCATTCAGGGCGCCAGGGCCGCCACCGGCAATCGCGCCGAGAACTCCAACCTGGCTGTCGAGGCCATCGTCAGCGACAGTGTCACCGGCGAGCCGTTGGGCATGTCGGTACGCGAGGCGCACGGCGAAACCCTGCCCAATGCCAAAGCGCAACTCACGCTCGCCACCGTGAAGCCGCGGATCGATGCCTGGGCCGCCGGGGTCGCAAGCCTGGTGGACAAGCGCATTCAGGACTGAGCGGCGCGCCACGCGCTGCAGAAAGAGCCATGACGGGACGAGCAGCGGGAAACGCGCCGCTCACCGCCCTTGCCGTCCGGGGCTTCAGCTGCGGCTGGTCGAGCCGCTGAGGAAGAACTCGACCTTGTCGCGGTAGGTACGCGAGAGCTTCAGTTCGTGCCCGCCTTCGAGGGTGAGGAAGTACTCGCCGTTCATGTGGGCGCGCAGGCTGCGCACCAGCCGCAGGTTCACGATGGTCGAGCGGTGCACGCGCTGGAACAGCTTCGGGTCGAGCAACTCCTCCAGCTCCTTCATGGTGCCGCGCAGGATGTGCGTGTCACCGCCGGCGTGGATGCACATGTAGTCACCCGCCGCATCGATCCACTGGATGGAATTCACCGCCACCCGCACGGTCTCGCGGCCCTGGCGGATGGGCAGCACCTCCGGCCAGCGGCCCTCGATGGCCTTGCGGCCATGGGCGAGGATCTCATCGAGCGCGAGCTCCCCGCAGCCGGTGATCTCGGCGATCACCTGCATGAGCCGGTCGCGCTGTTCGGCGGCGTTGCGCGCGCGCATGTGCTCACACACGCGCGTGAGCGTTGCCGCGAAGCGCGCCTCGTCGATGGGCTTGAGCAGGTAGTCGACGGCACGGGCCTCGAACGCCTGGATCGCGTACTGGTCGTAGGCGGTGACGAACACCAGCACCGGCAGCGATTCCTGCGGCAGATGGGCGAGCACCTCGAAACCGGTCATGCCAGGCATCTGGATGTCGAGGAACACCAGGTCGGGCTTGTACTGCTGGATGGCGGCGAGTGCTTCGCGGCCGTTGGCGCATTGCGCCACGATCTCGAAGTCAGCTGCACTCCGCAGCCGCAGCTCGACGCCGCGCCGAGACAGCGCCTCGTCATCGACGATGATGGTGCGGATCTTCACGCCGCACCGCGCGTGGCGGCCGGAGGGAACAGCGACTTCACGCCGGCGCTCTCCGTGCCGGCTTCGGCGAGTTTCAGTGGCAGGCGCATGTCCACGCGCAGCCCCGGATGCGCATTATTCACGCTGAACCGACAGGTGTCCCCGTAGAGCACTGCGAGGCGCTCGGAGGTATTGCGCAGGCCGACGCCGCGGCGCTCGCTGACCGGGCCGCCTTCGCGCAGGCCCGGGCCGTCATCGCTCACGCACAGTTCGAGCCAGCCCTCGCTGAGGTGCCCCTCGATGCGCACACGGCCGCCCTGCTCGCGCGAGGAGACCGCGTACTTCAGTGAGTTCTCCAGCAACGGCTGCAGCAGCAGGCTCGGCACCAGGGCATCCATCGCCGCCTCATCGATCGCGTATTCCAGCCGCAGCCGCTCCGCGAAGCGCAGCCGCTCGGTGCCCAGGTACAGGTCCAGGGCCTCCAGCTCCTGACGCAGTGTCACTTTCTTCATCGGATCCTGGTCAAGCGTGTAACGCAGGAATTCAGACAGCCGGGTGACCGCATGGTTCGCCAGGCGGTTCTGGTTGTCGAGGATGAGGGTGGAGATGGCGTTGAGCGTGTTGAACAGGAAATGCGGGTTGAGCTGGTAGCGCAGCATCTTCAGCTGCGCCTCCTGGGCGAGCGCGACGGCCTTGAGCATCGCCTGCTCCTGCTTGCGCTGGGACTCGTAGAACTTGATGCCGAAGTACAGCACGCTCCAGCACACCAGCAGATAGGTGGTGGACAGTGCGCCACCGAAGAGCTCGAACAGCCCGTGCGCGTGCCAGTCCGGTTCGACGAAGGTCTTGTACGACATGTTGATGACGATGCGCAGCGCCAGCGCGGTGACATAGCAGGTCGCCAGTACCCCGAGGACCATCGAGCGCGGTGGCCGGCCCCACAGCCGCTGGTAGATGTAGCGCATCGGCATCGACAGGATGAACCCGGCGATGGCTGATACGGCGATGACGCGCGCGTAGCTGGCGGGCTTCTCGTACAGCAGTGCGCCGAAGTACTGAGTGATGCCGTAGGCTGCCCACCCGGCCGCGTGCAGGCTCCAGAACAGCACGTTGCGGTTGGTGCCGAACTCTTCGAGGGTGGGTGTCTTGCTGGCCATCGCCCGTGAAGCTTAGGGCATCCGCGGCGGCCAGGGCGCCCCACTTCGGCGCGCACCGCCGTCGTTTCACCGCAGGAGGCAGGCCGGCACCGCGGGCCCGCGGCAGCCGCCAAGCCGATGATTTCTAGGGGGCTAGGTCAGGAGGGTAGCGCCAGGGCCGAGATCCCGGTGGGATCGGGCGAGCTGGCCAGGGAATCGAGTTCCTGGGCCCGCGCGAGCGCGTGGCCCTGGGCGAAGTCGCAGCCGATGGCCGTCAGCCACTGCAGCTGCGCCTGGGAGTCCACCCGCTTGGCCGCACAGTGAATGCCCAGCACCTTGGAGGACTGCACGGTGGCGACGACGATGGCCTGGGAGAGCTTGTCCTTGAGCGCCGAGGAGGTGAGCTTGGAGTCGATCTTCACGAGCCGCAGCGCCTTGGAGCGCAGCAGCGTGAGCACCTGCGAGTCGAAGGAGAAGTCATCGATCACCACCCACGAGCCCACCTTGCCGCAGGCGGTGATGAAGCGCTCGACCTGCGCGCGGCGCTGGGTACACAGGGCCTCGGCAATCTCGAAGCCGATGGTCTCGGCGGCGATCCCGTGGGTGTTGAGAGTCGCGGCGAACTTCTGCGCGAAGCGCTCGTCCTCGAGCGTCGCAATCGAGAGGTTGACGGTGAAGCTGGTCGGCTGCGAGTTCCACGAGGCGCGGTGCGCGGCAAGCCAGCCGAGCAGCCGCTGCAGCACCAGGGCATCGAAAGCCGCCGGATCGCGCTGCACGCCTGCGCTGCGCGCGAGCACCTGGTAACGGCGCGTCTGTCCGCCGGCACGCAGCTTCGCATACGGCAGCAACTCGAGCACCAGGCTCGGGTCATTCACGGCCGCTTCGCTGGCCTCGAGCACTTGCGGACTGAGCGCGGCAGCGGCCGGTGCCGCAGCCGGGGCCGGCACGATCTTCGGGGTAGTAGCGCGCACCACAACCACGGCCGGGGCCGGGGCCGGGGCTGGAGGCGCCGTCGGCACAGGGGCCGCAGGCGGGGCGCGCATGGCGGCAGGCTGAGGTGCGGCTGCGGGACGCGCCACCGGGGCGAGAGTCGGGACCGGCTTCGGGGCCGCGGCAAGGACCGGTTCCGCACTCGGGGCCACGCGCTGCGGCGGTGCGGGACGGGCCGCTGGCCCGGAGGGAGCCTGGGGCTCCTCGAACTCAAGGTTGAGCATGTCCAGCGGATCTGCCGCAGGCGGGGCTGCTTTCTCGCGGCTGGCAGCAAAGGGATGCGCGGCGCGTTCGGCGGCAACCGGCTGTTGCTGGGGATCAAGTTCGAACTCGAGGATGTCGTCGATTTCCGCGGCGGAGATCACCGGGGCGCTCTCGACCGCCGCCACGGGGGTTACCGTCACCACAGGCGCGGCGCGCACCACCGGCGGTGCCGGGACGGGGACCGGCGCATCCAGCGCCCCGTCGAAATCCAGAACCGGAATCGGCGCGGTGCCTGAGCCCACGTGCGCCTCGGTGGGCTTCAGCAGTATGGCCAGGCGCTGCATGATCGCGCGCACCGGGGCGGCGGTGATGCGCTCGAGCGTGTCGTCACCGACGGACTTGCGGTCGGCGAGGATCATGGCGATGCCGACCGGGCTGCCGTCCGGTGCACGCACCGGCAGGAACAGCGCAAGGCGGCCGTCCTCGAGGGGAATCTCGTACGAGGGCAGCGAGGTGTCAGCGGTCAGCATCCCCAGTGCCTCGGTGACGAGGCTGTGTTCGTCAGGACCGAGCGCACCCTCGCTCAGCCACAGCACGTTCGCTTCGTGATCGCACAGCGACACCGACTGCAGGCGACGCGCCGGCAGCACCTCGCGCAGCTGCTGGCCAAGGGACTCTACCGTCAGCGGCCCATCGGCAGCGGGCGGCTCCGGTGCCGCTGGCGCCGGAGGAGGGGCAGGACGCTTAGCTGCTGATTTGAAGAATGGCAAGGAATTCCCCGTACGGTGTGCAGGCACGGGTCACCGCCCTGCTTCGGATGGAAGAGTGGCAGTGCGGCGCCTGTGGCGCCGTGAATTCCCTCGCGTTTCTGTTCGCAAAAACGCGACAGCCGCAGCCGTCGCGATTTGTCATAAGCGGGTCTAGAGCTGGCGCCCGCCGCCGATGTAGTCGGACTTGCCGATCTCGACGCCGTTGTGACGCAGGATGTTGTATGCGGTGGTGACGTGGAAGAACACGTGCGGGATGGCCCACGACTGCACGAAGTTCAGTCCCTTGAACTCGAGCGTGCGGTCGGGGCCGGCCGGCACCCTGATCTCGCGGGTTTCGCTGTTTTCGAAGTCCTTCGCCGGTAGCCCCTTCATGAAGGCGACGGTGCGCGCGATGCGCGCGCGCAGCTGCTCGAAGCTCGTCTCGTTGTCCTCGAAGCGCGGCGGCTCCTGTCCGGCGAGGCGGGAGACGGAGTTCTTGGCGATGTCACAGGCAACCTGCACCTGGCGGGTGAGGGGAAACATGTCCGGAGCCAGGCGCGCGGTCAAAAGCACGCTCGGGTCGATCTTCTTGGTGGTGGCGAAGGCCTCGCCCTTTTCCAAAAGCCATGACAGGTTGCCGAGGATGTTGCTGAGCACGTCCACCGACATCGCATGCATCGAGATTTTCATGTCTTTCCTAATCGGGTGAGGGGAGCCGGGCGCCGATTCTAGTCCGCGGCGGGCTGGCGCGTCTGCCTCTCAGGTGAAACAATAGCCCCTCTCGATAGAGGTATTGAGGGCGCCATGAATATGATCTGGACTCCCGCGCAACTGGCCATGCTGTCCAAGGTAGTCGACCTCAACGGCTTTTCCGCCGCCGCACGTGCCCTGGGCGTGCCCAAGGCCGCCGTCAGCCGTGCGGTCGCAGACCTGGAGAAGACCCTCGGTGTGCGGGTGCTGGAGCGCACCACGCGCCGCGTCGCTCTGACCGATGCCGGGCGACTCGTCTACCCGCATGCGCGGCGCGTCGCGGAGGAGGCCGACGCTGCGCGTGGCGCCATTGCGCGCCTGCAGTCTCCCGAGTCGCGGTCGCTGCGCGTGGCCGCCGATCCTACCTACGGGCGCGTGCTGCTCTCGCCGCTGGTGCCGCGATTCCTCGAGAAATTCCCGCACGTGCCCCTGGAGGTGGCGCTCGATTCCCAGCAGCTGGCCACCGGCGCCTGGGACGTGGCAATCCGCACGCATCCGCCTGCGGATGTCAGCTTCACGCAGCGCCTGCTGGGCGCCCCGCCCGCACTGCTGTGCGCCACGCCTGCCTACCTGCAGCAGCGCGGCACGCCAGAGCGTCCCGATGATCTGCGCAACCACGACCTGCTGACCCCCGATGCCGCCGAGTTGCCCGAGTTCCGGCTGCTGCTGTCCCGGGGCGCGCAGCGCGCCGAGGTGCCCCTGTCGCCGAAGCTGGCCGTGGATGACCCGGCGGTGCTGCACGCGGCCACCGCCGCGGGCCTGGGGATCGGCCTGCTGCCCGAGTTCCTGTGCCGTCAGGGTCTGGTCACCGGGCGCCTGAAGGCGGTGCTTGCCGAGTGGTTGGTGCCGGCGGCCGCCGACCTCTACGCCCTCTACCCGAGCGTACTGGAGTCGGACCCGCGCGCCCAGCAGTTCGTGGACTTCCTGGCCGCCAACATCGTGCCCGCTCTCGCGCCCGCCCCGCGCGTGCCGTGAGGACCGGTCGGCGCTTTTTGTTTACTCGCGAGTAGAATTCCACCCGAGTCGCTAAACTTGGCGGGCGGTTGCGTTGCTGCGTAGGGCGGCGCGCAAGGCTTCAACGAAGGATCACCTGCGATGTACCGTGCGCCACTGCGCGAGCTGCGCTTCGTGCTCGAGGAACTGCTCAACAGCGGCAGTCTTGCCGCGTCTGCGCAACTGGCCGATTACTCCGACGAGCTGGCGCGTTCCGTGCTCGAGGAAGCCGGGCGCTTTGCCGAGAGCGTGCTCGAGCCCCTCAACCGCCCCGGGGACGTGGCCGGTGCCCGCTGGACGCCGGAAGGGGTGCAGACAGCCCCGGGGTTCCGCGATGCCTACCAGCAGTTCACCGCCGGTGGCTGGCCGGCACTGGGCGGCCCGCCGGAGTTTGGCGGCCAGCAGATGCCCCTGGTCATGGTGACCGCGGTCGGGGAGATCTGGGGATCGGCGAACCTGGCGTTCAAGCTCGGGCCGATGCTCACCCACGGGGCTGCGCATGCACTCGAGCTGAGCGGCACCCAGGCGCAGAAGGAGTTGTACCTCGCCAAGATGGTGAGCGGCGAGTGGACCGGCACCATGGTGCTCACCGAGCCGCAGGCAGGCTCGGACCTGGGCCTGGTGCGCACCCGCGCAGTGCCCGACGGCAGCAACTACCGGCTTTTCGGCCAGAAGATCTTCATCACCTGGGGCGATCATGACCTCACCCCCAACACCGTCCACATGGTGCTGGGGCGCATCGAGGGCGCGCCGCCGGGGGTCCAGGGCATCTCGCTGTTCATCGTGCCGAAGTACCTGGTGAATCCCGATGGCGCCCTCGGCGCCCGCAACGAGGTGCGCTGCCTGTCCATCGAGCACAAGCTCGGCATCCACGCGAGCCCGACCTGCGTGCTCGCCTTCGGCGAGAAGGACGGGGCGGTCGCCTATCGCATCGGCGAGGCCGGCCGCGGTCTCGAATACATGTTCATCATGATGAACAGCGCGCGCCTGTCGGTTGGCAGCGAGGGCTACGCGGTCGGCGAGCGCGCCTTCCAGCGTGCGGCCGAGTGGGCGCGCACGCGCGTGCAGGGCAAGCCGCCGGTGCCCCAGGCCCAGGGCCCGGCGCCAATCATCGAGCACCCGGACGTCAAGCGCATGCTGCTGCTGATGAAGTCCCAGACCGAGGCCTCGCGGGCGCTGGCCTTGTACAGCGCGTTCCAGCTGGACCTCGCCAACGCGGCCGCCAATGAGGGGGCGCGCACGGCGGCACTCGCGCGCGGCGAGCTCCTCATCCCCATCGTCAAGGGCTGGTGCACCGAGCTCGGCAACGAGGTGGCGGGCATCGGTGTGCAGGTGCACGGCGGCATGGGCTTCATCGAGGAGACCGGCGCCGCCCAGTACGTGCGCGACGTGCGCATCACCACGATTTACGAGGGCACCACCGGCATCCAGTCCCTGGACCTGATCGGGCGCAAGCTCGGGCGCGATCGCGGGGCCGCCATGCACGCGCTGCTCGAGCAGATGGAGCGCGAACTGCACGGGCTCGATGGCAGCAATGCCGCCGTCGAGTCGGCGCGGGGCGCAGCCCTTGCGGCACTCGCGCAGTTGCGTAGCGCCACCCAGGCGTTGCTGCAGGTGCTGGCCACCCGACCGGATGTGGGCATGGGGGTTGCGGTGCCCTACCTGAAGCTGTGTGGCTACGTCATCGGTGGGTGGCTCTTGGTGAAGTCCGCGGCGATTGCGGCGGCCAAGCTCGACGGGGCTGACCGGGGGTTCTATGCCGCCAAGATCAGGAGCGCGGCGTTCTACGCCGCGCAGGTGCTGCCCATAGCCGGTGCGCTGGCGCAGGTGGTCGCCACCGGCGGTGCCAGCGTCGTCGAGACCGATGCCGCGCTGATCTGAGGCGCACGACGCGCCGCCGGTCGCGTGCGAAGATGACCGGCATGAATCGACGTGAGTTGCTGGTCGGAGGAATGACGATGGCCGCAGCGAACGCCGGCGGCGCAGGCGCAGCCCCTGCCGCGGGCCTGCTCACCCGCAAGATCCCCTCCAGCGGCGAGGAGCTGCCGCTCATCGGCTTGGGCACTTCGGGTCCCTTCGAGGTGGGTGCCTCGGCGGAGGCCCGCGCCCCGCTGGCGCAGGTGCTGGAGGGTTTCTTCGCCGCCGGCGCATGCCTGATCGACACCTCGCCGATGTATTCCACCGCCGAAGGCGTGCTCGGGGCGCTCCTGAGCGCGCCGATGCATGCGCGGGCCTTCCTCGCCACCAAGGTGTGGACGCGCGGCGAGCAGGCCGGTATCCAGCAGATGCAGCACTCCGCGCAGCTGCTCAACACCGGCAGGCTCGATCTGATCCAGGTGCACAACCTGCTCGACCTTGACGTGCAGCTGCGCACCCTGCGCGCCTGGAAAGAGCAGGGCAAGGTGCGCTACATCGGCATCACCCACTACACCGTCAGTGCCTACCCGGAACTGATCAGCGTACTCGCGCGCGAACGCCTGGACTTCGTGCAGTTCAACTACTCCCCGCTCACCCGCGCCGCCGAGCAGCGCCTGCTGCCGCTGGCCGCCGAGCGCGGCACGGCGGTGCTGGTGAATCGTCCCTTCGAGGACGGTGCGCTCTTCGCGCGCGTGCGTGGCACGCCCCTGCCGGCATGGGCCGCGGAGCTGGATGCCGCGAGCTTTGGGCAGCTGGCGCTGAAGTTCATCGCCGGCCACCCGGCGGTCACGTGCATCATCCCGGCGACCGGGAAGCTTGCTCACCTCGAGGATAACCTCGGCGGCGGCCGTGGCCGCCTGCCGGATGCCAAGCAGCGCGAGCAGATTGCGCGGCTGTTCTCGGGATGATGCGCCGCTACTACCAATCACAGACGGGGGCACCCTTGATCGCGACTACATTCCCGTGGCTCGGCCGCTGCGTGCTGGTTGTAGTTCTTGCCTGTGGTGCTGGAGTGGCCCATGCCCAGAGCGCCACGCTGGTGCTGTTCAATGGCAGGATCTGGACGGAGAATCCCGGGCAGCCCGAGGCCGAAGCCATCGCCATCGAGCGCGGCCGGGTTGCCGCAGTCGGGACTTCCGTGGCCATGCGCAAACTCGCCGGCCCGGACTGCCAGGTCATCGACCTCAAGGGCCGCCGCGTGGTTCCCGGCTTCAACGATGCACACGTTCACTTTCTTTCCGGCGGCAGCGCACTCAGTGGCGTCCAGCTGGTGGATGCCAGCAGTCCTGCCGAGCTGCGCAGGCGCATCAGCGAATTCGCGGGCAAGGCGGGCAAGGGCACCTGGATCCGCGACGGCAACTGGGATGAGACGCTGTGGAGCCCGGCCGCGCTGCCGACACACCAGCTGATCGATGAGGTGACGCCGGACAACCCGGTCATGGTATGGCGCGTAGACGGTCACGCGGTGCTGGTGAATGCGCTGGCCCTGAAGCTTGCGGGCATCGACCGCAATACCCGGGACGTCACCGGTGGTGAGATCGTGCGCGACGGCGCCGGCAACCCCACCGGCGTGCTCAGGGACCAGGCCACGGGCCTGGTCGAGCGCATCGTGCCCGCACTGTCGGCCGCGGAGGTCGACGCGGCCATGACCGCGGCGCTGCACGAGGCCGCCCGCCACGGCGTCACCAGCGTGCAGAACCTGGTCGATACGCCAACCGAGCACGACACGGCTGGCAAGCTGCGCGAGTTCCAGAAGTTTGCCCACGCCGGGCTGCTGAGCGTACGCATCTACGACGCCGGTGCCCTGCGTGACTGGAAGAGCTTTGCCGACGTCGGTATCCAGGCCGCATTTGGGGATGCATTGCTGCGCACCGGCAACCTCAAGGCATTCGCCGACGGCTCGCTCGGCTCCGAGACCGCCTGGATGTCGGCCCCGTACGCGGATGATGCCCGCAATCACGGCCTGGCCAGCGGCGACCTCGAGGATCCGGTGGCCATGTACGGGTACATTCAGGGAGCGGACAAGGCCGGGCTGCAGGTCTCCATCCATGCGATCGGCGACCGCGCGATTCATGAGGTGCTCAACCTGATGGAGCGGGCCGAGAAGGAAGACGGGCCTGCGGACCGGCGCTTCCGCATCGAGCACGTCCAGCATCTCGGAGCTGCCGATGTCGCGCGGCTCGCGCCGTTGGGCGTGATTGCCTCGATGCAGCCCTATCACGCCATCGACGATGGGCGCTTCGCGGAAAAGCGCATCGGCGCCGCGCGCCTGCAACTGAGCTATGCCTGGAGAAGCCTGCTCGATCACGGCGTGGTGCTTGCCTTCGGCTCGGACTGGCCGGTGGCGCCTCTCGATCCGCTCATGGGGATCTACGCTGCGACCACCCGCCGCACGCTCGATAACCGCAACCCCCAAGGGTGGGTGCCCGCGCAGCGCATCACCGTGGCCGAGGCTGTGCATGCGTACACGGTGGGGTCTGCCTTCGCCGAGCACCAGGAAGGAGCCAAGGGCAGCCTCGAGGCCGGGAAGCTTGCGGACCTGGTGGTGCTGACGGGCGACATCTTCGCGATGCCGCCCGAACAGATCGCCAACGTGCGCGTAAGCCTGACGGTGTTCAACGGCTCCGTGATCTACCGCGACAGCCGGCAGCCGTGAGGCAGCAGCAGGCTGTCAGCGCAGTTCCCGCGACGCCGTGCGCAGCAGCTCACGGATCGCCGGCGAGCCGGGCGCCGCGGGGTCGGAGTCGAGATTGAGGCTCAGCTGCGCGAGCGCATTGAGTTGGGCACGCTCGGCGACGTAGAGCGCCGGATCGAATTCCCCGTCCCAGAGCCTGTGGTGCGCCGCACGCAGCTCATCAAACCAACGTGAGAAGCTGGCAGCCTCCGCATCGGCGCGCCGGGCGACGGCGCCGAGCGTGGCGGCCAGCCGCGCATCCTCACCCCAGACAAATACCTCCCGCGCACTCCTGAGGCGCGTGGCCACGGCTTCCACGATGCGCTGTTGCTGTGCAGCCGTGAGCCTGGGATTGCGGGCGAGGAATTTCAGCAGGTCGGCAGCGTGCGCGGTCGCATGTCCCCAGCCCTTGACCGCTACGTAGCCGCGCAGGTCGCGCTCCTGTGTCAGCGATCGCACGCCCAGGTCCACCAGGCCCGCGTACTGCTGCCGGGTGAGGAAGGGCTTCTGCAGGTCTTCGGCGGCCAGCACCGAGAGGGCGAGGATCGAGAACGAGCGCAGGAACAGCGTGTCGTCATCCGTGTGGCCGAGGCCGCTCACCGCGTTGCGCTCGAGCTGTGCCTGCAGTTGCTGCAGCTGCGCAGCGTTGAGCACTTGGTCGCGGTAGACCCATGCGGCGATTGCCTCATACGCGATGCCGTCGCGGATCTCGGGGTCGGTGCTGCCGAGTAGCTGCGCGGCCTCGGTTGCCAGTGCTGCGGACTGCCCCGGGGCAAGCCTGAACTGCGCCTCCTTCAGGCTGCGCCAGAAGGCCGGCGGATGACTTGTGTCGGCCAGCGCCGTCGTTGCCAAAAGCAGCGGCAATACCAGCGCTGCAGCGCGGCACCCTGGTAGCAGTGACATCAGGATCTCCTTCTGCTGGCCGGCGCTAGGCGGCGATCGCAGCACTGACGAGTAACCAGGCGCAGCAGGCGAGCCCCGCCGTCGAGATGGCCGAGCGCAGGGATGACCAGCCGTTCAGGTAGGCAATCGGATGCACGATACGCAACGCGACGAACAGCAGGCAGGGCAGGCTCGTGTTGCCAGAACTGACCCCGGTCACCGCGGCAGCCAGGGCGGCGGCGGTGAACAATGTGGCCGCCTCCCAGGAATTCTGCTGCGCCGCATAGATGCGCGCACCGTAGGCATCCAGTCGCGCCGCCTGGGCACGCGGATTGTGATTGTCCATCGTGCCGAGGGTCTTCTTGCGGTAGTAACCGCCATAGGTTGCCAACAGGTACGGTAGCAGCAGGACGACCGCCAGGCAGACGAAAGACACTTTCGCTCCGCTCGTGGCCAAATGCGCGTGCATGTGATTTGCTCCTCAGGACAATGGCGGTGGGAATACTGATCAGCGGGGCGCGCGCGTGCGCCCCCGGCCCGCCCGCACCCGCAGCCGCAGATGCGGCGGCTCGTTCAGGTTCTCCAGGAACAGCCGCCGCTGCTCGGGTCCAAGCGCCGCCCAGTCAACCTTGCCGACGTGCGTGCGCCGCAGCTGCCCATCGCTCACCTGCACCTGCGCACGACTGCCGCTCTTCCAGGCATTGGGCAGGCGCGCGGATGTCCCGTGCACTAGAAGGTCCACGACCGCCGCCGCCACCATCGGATCGCGCGTCAGGTCGCTGTGCGCCACCGGCGCGTACAGGCAGGGTGCGCCCGGCGGTGCCGCGCTGGCGACCGGAACGGTGCCGTCGCCGCCGCGGGTCAGCGTGTACACGAAATCCTCGCCGCGCCGGGAAAGCGCGGTGACCGTCTCCTGGCCCACGCCCGCGATGAGCGTGTAGCGCTGATCGAGGGCGCCCAGCTGCGAGCGGTCGCGGCGCGCCGCGCGCAGCAATGATGCGCGCGGCCGCGGCCCGGTGCGCGGCCAGCCGCGTGCCTGCAGCAGGCTGGCGACCCCCGGCGGGGCGCTCGGCAGCAGGTCGTACAGGCTCGGGAAGCTGCTGAACACCTTCGACGACAGCTCCTCCGCGCTGGCGCGCGCATCGAGACGCGCGACCTTGCGCACTACGGCGTAAGTGCCGCGCAGTGCCTGCACGGCGGCGAAGGACCCGAGGTGCGGAGTTCCCAGCAGCACGGCACGTTGCACGTGTGCGGTGCCCGGCTGGGCTAGCGCGGCGCGCACCAGGAGGCCGCCCATGCTGTGGGCGACGAGTGCCGTGCGCGTGCCGCGCCTGGCATACAGGTGCGCGGCCAGCCGCCGCCCGAGCTGCACGACCGGAAGTCGCCAGTCGTAATCGTACGCCTCGACCGCAAAGCCGCGGGACCGCAGGTACAGCTTGAGGCGCAGGTAGGAAAACAACACGATGCCCAGGGGGACCATGGGCGCACGGTCGGGTAGGCGCAGCGCAGACAAACGCCCGCCATGTATGTCCAGCGGGTCCAGCCAGAGGATGTCGTGCGGCAGCGGCGTGGCCCGTTCCACGCCCAGCTGCGAGCCCATGATCCCGGGCAGCAGCAGCACCCGCGGATGTCGCGGGTTGACGCCCAGCACGCGGGCGCGGCGCGCGAGGATGCTCAGCGAGCGGTACTCGCGGCCGCCGAAGAACGCACGCAGCTCGTCGCGATGGGCGCCCGTGGCGAGCCAGCGCTCGATGTTCTCGTCCTGGCGCGCGAAGCGGTCGTAGGGGGTGACGTGATCCAAGCGCAGGCTCGCCTCAGCGCCAGACCCGCGCAGCGCGGGGCGACACTACTGAGCCTCCAGCGCCCGCACGCGCGCCGTGATCGCGCGGCTGGCCCCGCCCTCGAACAGCAGCACCAGCTGCACCTCATCCCCGGGCCTGAGCGGCTGCCGCAGGTCCACGAGCATCACGTGCATGCCACCCGGGCTCAGGTGCACGGTCTGTCCCGGCGGCAGTGACAGCTGCTCGTGGACGCGCATCGTCGAGCGCGTACCGACCAGGGTACTCTCGTGGATCATCGCATTCGCAGCCGCGCTCGAGCGGATGCCGACGATGGTGAGCGGCTGGCTGCCATTGTTGCGCGCGTCGAAGTACGCGGCGGCGACCGCGCTGCCGGGAACTGCGCGGATCCATGCATCTGTGATCGTAATGTTGGGCGGGCCGGCGCCGACCGCCGGCAGTGCGGCCAGCAGGACAACCAACAGGGACGCGAGGGGTCTGATGCGGGGCATCCGTTGCGCACCGGTTCTAGCGATCGTGACAGCGATGGCAATTATGCCAGACGCAACGTGCGCGCGAGGCTATGATGCCTGCCCTTCCCATGAATGCCACGCCCAGCACGCCACGGTCGGAAGTCTCGGCACTGTTAGCCTTGTTCGCCGGCGCGCTGGCCATCGGCAGCTCGGGGATCTTCGTCCGCCTCTCCCAGACCGGTCCCACCGCTACCGCGTTCTGGCGCGGCGCGCTCGCACTGCCGTTCCTGCTGATCTGGGCAGTGCTGGAACGGCGCCGCCGCACTCAGGCGGGCGCGGTGTGTGCCTCGGTGCGCGATCCGCTGTTCCTGTGGGCCGGGGTGTTCTTCGCCGGCGATCTGGCGCTGTGGCACTGGTCATTGCTGCTCACTTCCATCGCCGCATCCACGCTCGAGGCTAACTGCGCGCCGCTGCTGGTTACCCTGTTTGCCTGGCTGGCGTGGGGCGAGCGCCCGCGGCTGGGCTTCGTGCTGTCGCTCGCGCTCGCCTTCGCCGGCATGCTGTTGATACTGGCGCCGAAGCTCGGCGGCGGCAGCCACGGGCTGTTGGGTGATGCGCTGGGACTGGGGACCGCCTGCTTCTACGCCGCGTACATCATGGTGGTTGCGCGCCTGCGCGCGCGGCACGACACCGGCATTGTGATGTTTGCCAGCACGCTGGTATTCACCATTCTGCTGCTGCCGATAGCACTCACACAGACCTTTCTGCCGCACAGCGCGCACGGCTGGTGGCTGCTGGTCGGGTGCGCACTGTCCGCGCAGGTCATCGGGCAGGGCCTGATTGCGTACGCGCTGGCGCACCTGCCGGCGACCTTCGGTGCGGTGGGACTGTACGCACAGGTGCTCGCCGCAGCCGGCTATGCGTGGCTCATCCTCGACGAGCGGCTGGCGCCGGTACAGCTCGTGGGCGGCGCCGTCGTGCTGCTGGCCATCGCCTTTGCGCGCAACGCGCGCCGCGTCGCGCCTGCGGCAGCACACCTAGCTGCAGCGCGCATCGAGCCAGTCAAAGACGCCGGGCCAGAGTGAGTCGCGGTGGCGCGCGGCGAAGAAGCCGCGATGACCGAGCGAGCGTACGCCAGCATCGGCGGGTCTGATCCAGCGCTGCTCGATGCGGGCTGCGCTGTAGGAGGCCAGCAGCGCGGTCACCGCCGCGGGAGTGGCGATCGGGTCATCGGTGAATGCCAGCGCCAGCACCGGCCCGCGCACGGCGGCGAAGTGGCTGCCCTGCAGCCGTTCGTCCAGCTCCGGGAAGGGTGCAGCGCTCAGGCACCACTTGCGCCACTGGCGAAACACCCCGGGCGGCAACGCCCGCCCAGTCCACAGGCCGCCCTGCGGCAGGTAACCCCTCAGCGCGAGCATCAGCGGTCCATACAGCCACCACAGCGCCAGGGCCAGGAAGCGGAACGGGATGGATTCGCGCCGCCAGTAGCCGGTGGAGGCTGCCACCATCAGATGTGCACGCGCGCGGTTGGCGTTGTCCATGCAGCCGATGAGCTGGCCGCCGACACTGTGCCCGACAGTGAAGCACGGCAGGCCCGGATAACGGTTTAGCAGCCAGTCGAGTGCCGCCGGCATGTCGAGCAATCCCCACTCGCTCATGGTGGCCGTCTCGGCGCTCAAGGGGTTCACGGCTGACCTGCCCATGCCACGGTAGTCGTGCAGCAGGGTGTGGTAGCCGCGCTGCGCCGCGTAGGCGGCGAACTTCAGGTAGAACTCACGCCCGACCCCGGTGGCGGCGTTCACCACCAGCGCGGCGCGCGGGGCCGCCGGGGCTGCCACGAGCAGCCCGTGCAGCAGGCGGCCGTCGCGTGCCGGGAAGCTGACCGCGGCGGGCGCCGCGGCGGCGGTGTTCACTGCGCGTGTTCCGAGATCAGCTTGCACAGGGCAGCGATCGCGGCTTCCCGCGCCGTGCTCTTGCGCCACAGCGCGCCGACGTGACGCACGGGCACGGGCTTGGCAAAGGCGCGCAGCACCACCCCGCGCGCGTTGCGGTATGCGCCGCGGCCGGCCAGCTCGGGGAGCAGGGTGATGCCGGCGCCGGTGGCGACCATCTGCCGCAGGGTCTCCAGGCTCGTGGCACGGAAGTCCTGCTGGTCGCGCATGCCGACGCGGCTGCACACCTCCAGCGCCTGATCGCGCAGGCAGTGCCCTTCCTCGAGCAGCAGCAGCTTCTCGCTCTTCAGGTCCGCCACGCGGATCGTCTCGCGTGCCGCCAGCGGGTGACTCTCGGGCAGCGCGACGACGAACGCCTCCCGGTACAGTTCGCGCGACTGCAGCCCGGAGGAGTCGACCGGCAGGGCGAGGATGCCGACATCCAGCTCGCCCGCGCGCAGCTTCTCGAGCATCGGGGCGGTCTGATATTCGTAGAGGCGCAGCTCAAGGCGCGGCAGGCTCCTGCGTACCAGCGGCACCACGCTCGGCAGCAGGTAGGGGCCGATGGTCGGCAGCAGCGCCACGCGCAGCTTGCCGGACAGGGGATCGCGCTGGCTGCGCGCCAGCGTCACCACCTCATCGGCGGCCTCGAGGATGCGCCGGGCGCGGGTGACGATCTCCTGGCCGGCGTGCGTCAGTGACACATTGTTGGGCGCGCGCTCGACCAGCTGCACACCCAGGCCCTGTTCGAGCTTGCGCAGCTGGGCCGAAAGGGTCGGCTGGCTCACGAAGCAGCGCGCCGCGGCGCGCCCGAAGTGCCGCTCGTCTGCTACGGCTACCAGGTAGCGCAGGTCCTTGAGTTTGAGTTCCATGTGGCGATACATGATATCTATCGCGACCATTAAATCAATCGATTGGAACAGCGCCGACGCCACGCGCAGAATGCCTCCCGAGAAGCACATCAGGAGTCACGAGCATGTCAGGTGTCGGCCAAAGGTTTCCGCAGTTTTCCCTTACCGGGGTGGTGTCCAGCGAGGCGCAGCAGGCGTTCCAGCCCTTCACGCACGAAAGCTTCGCGGGCAAGTGGAAGGTATTCTTCTTCTGGCCCAAGGACTTCACATTCGTGTGCCCCACGGAGATTGCCGCCTTCGGCAAACTCGACAGGGAGTTCCGCGCGCGGGACGCACAGCTGTTCGGGGCCAGCATCGATAGCGAGTACGTGCACCTTGCCTGGCGGCGCGAGAAGGAGGAGCTGAAGAACCTGCCCTTCCCGATGCTCGCGGACATCAAGCGCGAGCTGTCCAGCGCCCTCGGCATCCTCGATCCGGATGCAGGGGTCGCGCAGCGCGCCACCTTCATCGTCGACCCACAGGGCGTGATCCGTTTCGTGTACGTCACGGACCTGAGCGTCGGCCGTAACCCCGAGGAAGTCCTGCGGGTACTCGATGCCCTGCAGACCGATGAGCTGTGTCCGTGCAACTGGAAGCAGGGGGACGAGACCCTGAAGGCTGCCTAAAGATGACAACCTCACTGGAGAGCATCCGCGACTCGCTGCCGGGCTACGCGCGCGACCTGTCGCTAAATCTCGGCAGCGTGCTCACCCCGGCGGGTGCCCCGCAGCTGAACGAGCGGCAGATCTGGGCCGTGGCGCTTGCCGCGGCGGTCGCCTCCGGTAACGCCGGCTTTGCGCGCGACGTCCAGGCCCTCGCGGTGCGGCACCTGGACGCCAGCCACGTGAATGCGGCGCATGCGGCCGCCGCGATCATGGCCATGAACAACGTGTACTACCGGTTCGTGCACCTGGTCGAGGACGCGGAGTACGCGAAGTTGCCGGCGCGCCTGCGCATGAACGCGCTCGCATCCCATGGCATCGCCAAGGCGGACTTCGAGCTGCTGGCGCTGGCCGTGTCGGCGATCAACGGCTGCGGTACGTGCGTCGCCTCGCACGAGCGGCAGCTGCGCCAGCATGGCCTGGAGCGTGAGGCGGTGCAGAGTGCGGTGCGCATTGCGGCCGTGGTCCACGCGGTCGCGCGGGTGCTGTCGAGCATCGACGGCGAACAGACCGCGGGCCATACCCGGGCAGCCTGAGGGTGGCCGGATAGGGTACGCCTTCAACCGACGGCGTACAGCTGCCCGTCCCAACCGCCGAAATACAGCGTCCCGCCGGAGAGCACAGGGGAGGAGACGATGGCACCCAGCTCGAACAGGCGCTTGGCGCCACTCACCATCTCGTCGTAGAAAAAGTCGCCGTACACGCCCTCGTAGTCCGGTGCTCCGTGCGCGTTGGTGAGAGCGGGCGCGTTCTGGCGCGCCGCGTCCGTCAGCAGCGTCCATGCCACCTTGCGTTCCGCGAGGCTGATGGCGATGAGCTGGCCCGAATGGGAGCCGATGTAGAGATACTCACCTGCCAGCGCGGGTGAAGAGAAGAACGGCCAGTGGTTGAAGCTCAGCAGGTAGCGCGGCTCGCCAGTGGCCGCGTCGACCGCCTGCACCGCAGCGGTGTCGGAGGTGGCGAAGTACACCGTGCCGTCGCGCACCGCCGGGGAACTGACGACCCACGAAGTTCCCGTCGCGACCGCCCAACGCTGCGCGCCACTGACCGCATCGAGTGCGTACAGGTGCGCGTCGCGGCAGCCGAAGTAGACGATGCCGTCGGCAACCGCGGCCGAGGACTGAATGCCAACCTGGTTGCCGATGGCCGCATCCTCGCCGGTCTTGAAGCGCCAGCGCTGCGCGCCAGTCTGCGCGTCCAGGGCATAGAAGTAGCTGTCCCAGCTGCCGATGTAGACCACGCCATTGGCAAGCGCCGGGGATGCGTGCACGACGTTGCCGGTCTTGAAGCGCCAGCGCAGTGCGCCGCTGTCGGCGGCCAGGGCGTACACGTTGCCGTCGCCGCTGCCGAAGTAGACGAGGCCGGCCGCGACGACCGGGGAGGACAGGAACACGTCGAACGGATCAGGCATTACCTCGGCAGCAGGCTCCGCACCGTGCAGGTGCCGCGCGCTGAAGCGATGCTCGCCCGCGGTCGCGAACTTCCACACGAGCCTGCCGCTGGCGGCATCGAGGGCATAGAGGTTGCCGTCGTAACTGCCGACATATAGGCGGCCGTCCAACACTGCAGGCGAGGAACTCACCCGGCCGCGCGTCGTGAACTTCCAGCGCTGCGCCCCCGTATGCGCATCGACCGCGTAGACATTGTGATCGTTGCTGCCAAAGTACACTGTCCCGTCGGCTACGGCGGGGCTGGAGATGATCGGGCCGCCGGCGCGGAAGCGCCACTTGATGCCATGCAACTGTGCTATTGCGGTTCCCGCGTAGACACCGGTGTGCGCGGCGTCGCCGCGGTACATGGCCGGCTCGGCCGCCCAGGCGCTCGCCAGGAACGCAGGCAGCAGTGTGGCTACGATCCATCTCATGCGAGGTTCCCCGGGCACGCGGTGTATGTGCCGGCAAGCATGATAGGTAAGGGACGCGGCACGCCGGGCTCGGCTCGCCGCCGAATCCGGGCAACCCGGCGTAAGTGCCGGGGGTATCCTAGGACCGCGCAGCGAGCGCGCGCGTCGACATGCGCAGCGCCTGCAGCAACAGCTCGCGGCGCCCCAGGCCGCTGAGTGCGATCAGCTTGCCATTTGTGGAAGCCACCTGGATGACCCCGTGGGTGAAGCCCCACAGCGAGGTGGCAGCGACGATGCGGTTACCGAGGTCGCCACGGATGGAGCCATCCTTGACCCCCTCTTCCAGCGCCGTGACCATCACCGTCAGCATCGATTCGCCGATCGTCTGGCAGGCCAGCTCGTTGGTACCCGGATCCTTCGTGTTGACTTCACGCAGCCCGCAGCGCGCCAAGATGTCGAAGTAGACCGGGAAGTGCTCGGCGAAGTCGATGTAGGCCTCGCCCATCGCATGCACCTGGTCCAGTCCCAACTGCTTGCTTTGTACCGCCTGCACGAAGTGCTGCTGCAGCGTCATAAGTGAGCGCTCGCAGAGCGCGTACATGAGATCGACCTTATCCTTGAAGTATACGTAGAGCAGGGCGCGCGAGAGGCGGGCGCGCCGGGCGACCTGGTCCATGGTGAGTTCGTCCCAGCCCGAGCTTCCGGTTACCTGCTCGGCGGCATCGAGGATCTCAGTGCGGCGACGCTCCTTTTCTTCTTGGCGGCGTTCGGCGATGTAATTCATGATGCACGAGCTTAGCGCAAGAATATGACACCGTGACAATAATTAGATTGGCCCGCTATATCCTGTTGGCTATTGCGGTGGCGTGTGTGGCACAGGCGGGCAGCCTGCGGCGCACGATCACCGATGATTCGGGCCGTCAGGTCGCCGTTGCCCAGCCTCCGCTGAGGATCGTGAGCCTGGCGCCAGGGGCCACCGAGTTGCTGTTCGCTGCCGGGGCCGGGGCCCAAGTCATTGCCACGGTAGAGTATTCGGACGAGCCGCCGGCGGCGCGCCGCGTCCCGCGGATCGGCGACGTCGCGGCCGTGGACATGGAGCGCCTGGTGGCGCTGCACCCGGATGTGGTGGTGGTGTGGGCCTCCGGGGGCAACCCTGCCCAGCGCCAGAAGATCGCCGCGCTGCACATTCCCATGTACGAGCAACAGGTCGCCCGGCTTGCCGACATCCCGGCCGGCGTGCGGCGCCTGGGAGTCCTGGCCGGCACCGAAGCCACGGCCGAACGCGCCGCACAGCGGATGGATACCCAGCTGGCAAGCCTGACGCGTCAGTATTCAGCCCGCGCCGGACGAGAAGGTCCGAGCGTGCTGCTGCAGGTGTGGAACCGGCCGATCTATACCGTGGGCGGCAAGCAGCTGATGAGTGATGCGCTGTCGATCTGCGGTGCGCGCAATGCGTTCGCGGATCTTGCCGAGCCCGGCCCGGTGGTGGACATCGAGGCGGTCATCGCCCGCGATCCGGACATCATCATCGTGGCGGCGCCGCAGGGAGAGGGCGCGGTCTGGGTGAGTGACTGGAAGCGCCTCGGCAGCCTCGCGGCCGTGCGCAACAACCGGGTGGTGGTGTTCGAAGACCAGGCACTCAGCCGCCTCGGGCCGAGTGTGATCGGTGCGACCGAGGGGCTGTGCCGAGTGCTCGCCGGGCTCAGTCGCGGAAATTACTGAACTGCAGCGCAACTTCGAGCTTCGCGCCGCGCAGCAGTGCCATCGCCGCCTGTAGGTCGTCGCGCTGCTTGCCGGTGATGCGCACCTTGTCACCCTGGATGCTTGCCTGGACCTTCAGCTTCGAGTCCTTCATCAGACGCGAGATCTTCTTCCCCGTCTCCTGGTCGATCCCCTGTCTGAGCACCACCTCCTGTTGCGCGGCAGCAAGATTGGTGACCGGGTCCTTGATCTCCAGGCACACCAGGTCGATGCCGCGCTTGGACAGGCGTAGCTTGAGGATCTCGAGCATCTGCTTGAGCTGGAAGTCCACCTCGGCTTTGAGCGTCACCGTGAAGTCCTTCAGCTCGAACGCGGCACCCGTATCCTTGAAGTCAAAGCGCTGCGTCAGCTCGCGGTTGGCCTGGTCGATCGCGTTAGTCACTTCGTGTGAGTTCAGTTCGGAGACGGCGTCGAAGGAGGGCATGGGGACCTCGGCTGGCGCTCAGCGCCGCTTTCTGGGTTTGCTCTGCAGCTGGCGCCGGTGCTTGCGCGTCAGAGCCATGAACCCTGGCGTCTTACCGATGTCCTCGTAAACGGGGTCACCCTGTTCGTCGGCGGAGATTACCTTGGGTCCGGCAACGTAGGGCAGCGCCGCCGCCACTTCCTTCAGCGCCGCGCCCAGCAGTTCGGTGATCAGCTGCTCCGCGCTGCGACCGGGAAACATCTCGGCCAATGCCCCCAGGCGTGCGGCATCATCGATAGGCAGCCGTACCGCGTAAGACTTCACGGTGCGTTCGCCTGCGGCACGCTCCTGCCAACTGTCGAGCAATTCCTTGAACACCTTGTAACCGCCTAATTCATGCGCCCCCGGGGGCGCGCATTTTAGCGTAAACGGCGGTGCGGCTTGAGGCGAGCGGCTGCGGCCGGCGCCGGGATCTGGGAAGGCACCGGGCGCGTACGCGCCCGGTGACCGGACGCTAGTGCGGCTGGCCCGCGTAGGCCAGTGCGGTCTTGGTTGCCACCGTGGCCAGATGGATGTGCTGCAGAGCACGGTCGCGCAGTCCCTGGGTCATCGGGTCATCTTCCTGGCCTGCCACATCCGCGTGGGCCTTGTGCAGCAACTCGAGCGCCCTGCGCAGCCGTCCCGGGTTGTCCGCCGGCATATCGACCGCCGGGTGGTCATGCAGGTCCTTGCCGTCATCGATGGCCGCATGCTTGATCTCGCCGATGGCCTTATCGATCTCGCTGATCGCCACGTCCTCCTGACCGCTCACGGCAGGCCCGCCCGGACGGTGCTCGAGCATCCAGCGCGCCGAGCGCAAGTCCGACAGTGCATGCAGGTAGGCCGGGTGCGCGCCAGGCAGGTCGGCGTTGGCGGCCAGCGGCGCCAGGCACACGAATGCGGCGAGCAGCAGCTTTTTCAGGTAACTCATCCAGTCTCCTCGTTGCGAGCAGGTCCGGTCGGCGGGTGTATGAAACCTCAGGCAGGGAACGAAGCCGGCCCGCGGCGGTTGACAGACCCAGCCGCCGGTGCGGCTTGACGGGCCTCCCGGGGCACGGTGATACTGAAGCCCATGTCGCAAACGCCTGTCAGCACTGCGCGTCTTTGGTGGTGGCGCCCTTCATAACGGAGTGGGCCCGACGGTTAGCTGTTCTCGCGATTTAAGAATTCAACGACACCTGAAACCCATCTCCGGATAACCGGGATGGGTTTTTTGTTGCCTGGACGGAACTGGAGCCGATTTTGCAGCCTGTATTCGACATAGCCGGTGACCTTGATACGCCCGTATCGGCGTTCATGAAGCTGGCCTCCTTCTCCCCGCGCTTTTTGCTGGAGAGCGTGGAGGGTGGCGAGCGCCTCGCCCGCTATTCGTTCGTCGGCTTCGGCGATGCCTTCGAAGTGCGCCTGGACGGTTCCGGCCTGTTGAGCGGCGGGGTGCATTACCCCGCGCCCGGCAGCGGCGGCGAGTTGCTCGATGCCCTGCGCGCCGCACTGCGACAGGCGCCCAAGCCGCAGCCGGAGATCAGCGGGGTCCCGCTTGCCGGGGGGCTGGTCGGCTACGCCGCTTATGACATCGTGCGCTACTTCGAGCGGCTGCCCGCGCGCAAGCTGCCCTCCGCGGTGCCGGCGCTGCACTACGTGGCGCCGCGCTCGATCCTGGTGTTCGATCACCTCACGCGCGGCATTGCGCTGGTGCACGCAGGACCGGAGCAAGAGCGTCGCGCGCTGCGCCGCGAGGTGATCCGTGCGCTGCGTGGCGGGTTGCCGATGACGGTGCGCCCGGGCCGCCACTCCGCGCCGGCCGCCGAGTACGCACGCGCGGACTACCTGCAGGGCGTGGAACGCGCGCAGGAGTACATCGCCGCCGGGGATGTCTACCAGCTGGTGCTCGCCAGCCGCTTTTCCGGTCGGCACGACCTCGATCCGTTCCAGGCGTACCGGGCCTTGCGCCTGATCAACCCCTCTCCTTATATGTACTACTGCATCCTGGGTGATGTTGCCGTAGTCGGTTCCTCCCCCGAGGCGCTGGTGAAGCTCAGTGGCCGCGAGGCGCAGCTGCGTCCCATCGCCGGCACGCGCCCACGCAGCACGGAGGCGGACGTGGACCGGGCGCGGGAGGCGGACCTGCTCGCCGACCCGAAGGAGAACGCCGAGCACGTGATGCTGGTCGATCTGGCACGCAATGACCTCGGGCGGGTCGCCAGCGCCGGCAGCGTGCGCGTCGAGCCGTACCGTTCCATCGAGCGCTACAGCCACGTGATGCACATGGTAAGCGGCGTGCGCGGCACGCTCGGCGCGGGCAGGGACGCGTTCGACCTGTTCGCCGCGGCCTTCCCCGCCGGCACGCTGGTCGGCGCGCCCAAGGTGCGTGCCATGCAGATCATCGATGAGCTCGAGCCAGTCAGCCGCGGCCTGTACGGCGGTACGGTGGGCTACTTCGGAGCGTCGGGTGACATGGACCATGCCATCACGATCCGCACGCTGGTGTTCAAGGGGGACGAGTACAGCTACCAGGCCGGTGCCGGCATCGTGGCTGACAGTGTTCCGCAGACCGAGCACGACGAGGTACTGGCCAAGAGCGCGGCCATGGTGCGTGCGCTTGAACTCGCCGAGGAGGGCCTGTGAAGCCGCGCTTGCTTTTGATCGACAACTACGACTCCTTCACCTACAACCTGGTGCAGGCATTCCTGGTGCTCGGCGCCGAGGTGACTGTGTTCCGTAACGACGCGCTCACGCCGCCGCAGGCCCTGGCCCTCAAACCGAGTCACCTGTGCATCTCTCCGGGCCCGGGCACGCCCTACGATGCTGGCGTGTCCATGGACATGATCCGCACTTTTGCCGGCTCGATACCCGTGCTGGGCGTGTGCCTGGGGCACCAGGCGCTGGTGGAGGTGTTCGGCGGCAAGGTGGTACGCGCGCAGCGGCTGATGCATGGCAAGACCTCGCTGATCCACCACGACGGACGGACTCTTTTCCAGGGGCTTCCCGAGCCGTGCGAAGTGGGCCGCTATCATTCGCTGATCGCCGCCCCGGCGATGATCCCGGACACACTTGAGGTGGGCGCGCGTACCGAGCAGGGGGAGATCATGGCCGTACGGCACCGCACGCTGCTGGTCGAGGGCGTGCAGTTCCATCCGGAGAGCATCCTCACGCCCGACGGACCCCAGCTGCTGGGCAATTTCCTCAAGTACGCCTCAGGGGAGCGTGCACGCGAGGTCGCTTCCGGAGGGGCCAGTGTCCAGCCCGCGTGAACTGCTGCAACTGCTGCTCGAGCGGCGCAACCTCAGCGAGTCGCAGGCGCAGGCGCTGCTCGAGCACCTGGCCGATGCGCAACTGCCCGCGGCGATGAGCGGTGCGATCCTGGCAGCGCTCACCGCCAAGGGAGTGGTCGCGGACGAAGTGCGCGGTTTCGCCCGCACCATGCGCCGGCTGGCGCTGCAGCCGGCGCTGCCGCATGGCGTGCGCGCCATCGACATCGTCGGCACCGGCGGTGATTCCTCGGGCAGTTTGAACATCTCGACCGGCACGGCGCTGCTGACTGCCGCCTGCGGCCTGCCGGTCATAAAACACGGCAACCGTTCGGTCTCCAGCCGCTGTGGCAGCGCAGATGTGCTGGAATCCCTCGGCCTGTCGGTTCCGCTGGACGCCCAGGCGGCGGCAGACTGCTTTACGGCAACCGGCTTCACCTATCTGTTCGCCCCGCACTACCACCCCGCCACGCGGGCCATCGCACCCATCCGCGCCGCCCTGGGCGTGCGCACCGTGTTCAATATCCTCGGGCCTCTGGTGAACCCGGCGCAGCCGCCGCTGCACCTGGTTGGCGCCTACAGCCAAGAAATCGCGCAGCTGATGGCCGAGACGCTTCAGGGACTGCCGCTGGAGCGGGCGTTCGTCATCCACGGCGCGGACGGCTGGGACGAGCCGACTCCCATCGGGCCGTTCACGGTCTTCGACGTGCGTCCCGGGCAGCTAACGATGCAGGTGCGCTCACCTGCCGATTACGGCCTGCCGGCTTGCACTGCGGCGGACCTGGCAGGCGGCGACGCGCGGCACAACGCGCAGGCGATCCGTGCCGTGCTCTATGGCGAGGACCGCGGCGCCCATCGTGACTGCCTGCTGCTGGGGACCGCACTGGCGCTGGAAGTCGCAGGAGTCGTGCACGCACCGCGCGCGGGCATCGAGCGTGCCGCTGCAGCCATCGCCAGTGGCGCGGCGCGGCGCGTGGTCGATACACTGGACCCTGCGCGGCGCGCAAATACAGCGTCGGCCGTCGCTTTGCCGGGCAGCGCGTGAGCGGCTTCCTCGAAGAAATGGCCGCGGCAAGCCAGGCGCGCGTGGCAAGCGCCCGGCGCCTGCGCGCCGAGGCCGAACTGCAGCGTTTGGTGGCCGCTTGCGGCCCCGCGCCGCAGTTGCACCTGCACGAGTCTGGCTTCGACCTCATCGCGGAACTGAAGCTGCGTTCACCCGCCGCGGGTGTGTTGCGCACCCCGGAGGAGAACGTGCCGCAGCGGGTCGCCGCCTACGCGCGCGGCGGCGCTGCGGCCGTGTCGGTGCTCACCGAGCCGACCCGCTTCGACGGCGAGCTCGGCCACCTGGACAGCGCAGCGCGTGCGCTGCTCCCGACGCGTGTGCCGGCGATGCGCAAGGACTTCCTGGTGGACCCATACCAGGTGCTCGAGGCTCGGCTTGCCGGTGCCGGTGGGATCCTGGTGATCCTGCGCATGCTGTCGCCAGCGCAGCTCGATGCACTGCTCGGGTGCGCGCGCACCCAGGGCATGTTCGTACTGCTGGAGGCCTTTGATGCGGGCGACATCGAGCAGATGCACGCCCTGGTGCAGATGCACGGCGCCGGCATGCGCCTGCTCGCCGGCATCAATTGCCGGGACCTGAACACGCTTGAGGTCGTGCCGCGGCGCCTGCTCGAGCTTTTGCCGCTGCTGCCACGCCAGGTGCCACGGGTCGCCGAAAGCGGTGTCGCCTCGGAACAGGACGTGCGCGCCGTCGCGGCGGCCGGCTACCAGTTGGCCCTGATCGGCAGCGCACTGATGCGCGGCGGCGACCCGCAGGGACTGGTGGCCACCTTGCTGGCCGCCGGCAGGTCCGCCTAGATGTGGATCAAGATATGCGGACTCACCACGCCCGCGGCGGTCAGCGCGGCGCTTGCAGCGGGCGTGGATGCGCTCGGCTTCGTGTTCGCCGAATCGACGCGGCGGCTGACGCCGGAATATGCCGCGCAGCTGGCAAGACCTGCGCGCGGGCGGGTGCGCTGCATCGCGGTCACCCGGCACCCGCTGCAGCGGGAGATCGACCAGATGCTGGAGGTATTTGCCCCGGACGTGCTGCAGGGCGACTTGGGCGAGCTCGCCGCCCTGCGGCTGCCGGCCGCCCTGGAGCGCCTGCCGGTGCTGCGCGCCCTGAATGACGCCCCCGCGGTGCCGCCTGCTCGTATCCTGTTCGAGAGCGCGGTCAGCGGCGCCGGCATCACGGCGGACTGGGAGGCCGCCGGCGTGCTGGCCAGGCGCAGCGAACTGGTCCTGGCCGGTGGCCTGACCAGCTCCAACGTCGGTGCCGCAATCGGCGCCGTGCGCCCGTTCGGCGTGGACGTCTCCACTGGAGTAGAGGTGCGCCCGGGCGTGAAGAGCCCGGCCGCGATTGCGCAATTCGTGCAGGCGGCGCGTGCTGCCGCCGGCGCGCTAGTGAACTGAAGAGGATCGCCGATGAACGCCCTTGCCAAGCCCCTGGACAACGCCCGCCTGCTGGCCGATCTGATCGCAGGCAAGTACCCGGATGCGCGCGGCCGCTTCGGCCCCTTCGGCGGCCGCTACGTCCCGGAGATTCTGATCCCGGCGATCGAGCGCCTGGAGCGCGGCGTACGCGAGCACCTGCACGGCCCGGATTTCCAGGCGCAGTTTGTCAACCAGCTCAAGAGCTGGGTCGGGCGCCCGACCGCGCTCACCTTCGCGCAGCGGCTGTCGGAACTTTGGGGTGCCAAGGTGTGGCTGAAGCGGGAGGACCTCGCCCACACCGGCGCCCACAAGATCACCAACGCCATCGGCCAGGCACTTCTTGCCAGGCGCCTCGGCGCCAAGCGCGTCGTGGCGGAGACCGGCGCGGGTCAGCATGGGGTGGCCAGCGCTGCGGCCTGCGCGCGCCTCGGGCTGCCCTGCACGGTGTACATGGGCGCGGTCGACATCGAGCGCCAGGCACCGAACGTCGGGCGCATGCGTCTCCTGGGTGCGACCGTGGTGCCGGTGACCAGCGGCGACCGGACGCTGCGCGCGGCCATCGACGAGGCGATGCGCGCCTGGGTGGCCGATCCGACCGACACCTATTACCTGCTCGGTTCGGCGGTCGGACCGCACCCCTACCCTTACCTGGTGCGCGAACTGCAGGCGGTCATCGGCCGCGAAGCGCGCGAACAGCTACGCGCCGCCACCGGCGCACTGCCGGATGCCGTGGTCGCCTGCGTCGGCGGCGGCTCCAACTCCATCGGGGCCTTCCACGCCTTTGTGCCGGACGCGAGCGTCGAGATCCTGGGGATCGAGGCGGGCGGGTGCGGCAGCGGTCTGGGACAAAATGCGGCAACACTTTCCTATGGCAGCCCGGGCGTTTTGCACGGCACCTTCTCGATGCTGCTGCAGGACAACGACGGACAGATCCAGGAGACGCACTCGGTGTCGGCCGGGCTGGACTACCCGGGCGTGGGTCCCGAACACGCACTGCTCCGGGCGATCGGCCGGGTGGCCTATAGCACCGCGAGCGACGCCGAGGCGCTCGCGGCGGTGGAAACCCTGAGCCGTCAGGAGGGCATCCTGCCGGCACTGGAGAGCGCGCACGCCCTGGCCGGCGCGCAGCGCTGGGCGCGCGAGCATCCCGGCAAGACGATCCTCGTGTGCCTCTCGGGGCGCGGCGACAAGGACATGGCCACACTGCTGCAGATGCTCGTGAAGCCGGAGACGGCGTGAGCCCGCGCGAGCGCATCAGCCAGGCGATCCGCGCCGCCGCCGCCGATGGCGGCCCGGCGCTTGTGGCGTATCTCGCCGCGGGCTATCCGCAGCGCGACAAGTTCCGCGAACACGTGCGCGCCATCGCCGCCGCGGCCGACGTCGTGGAGGTCGGCGTCCCGTTCACCGACCCGATGGCCGACGGCGTTACCATCCAGCGGGCGAGCCTGGCCGCGCTTTCTCAGGGGGTGAGCCTGCGCTGGATACTCGCCGAACTCGCGCACCTCTCCGACGTGCAGGCGCCGATACTGCTGATGAGCTACCTGAACCCGCTGCTCGCCTTCGGCCCGCGCGCCCTGGCACTGGCGGCGCAGCGCGCAAACGTCGCCGGCTTCATCGTCCCGGACCTGCCGCTGGATGAGAGCAGTGAGCTGCGCGCCGCCCTCGACGAACAGCAGCTCGCGCTGGTGCAGATGGTGACCCCGGTCACCGCGCCCGAGCGGTTGCGGCAGCTGTGCGCCGGCAGCCAGGGTTTCATCTACGCGGTGACGATGACCGGAACCACCGGCAAGAGCGTGGCGGTACCGGATACGGTGCTCGACTACCTCGAGGCCGTGCGCGCCGTCTCGGCACTGCCGGTGTGTGCGGGCTTCGGCATTCGCAGCCGCGACCAGGTGCAGAGGCTTTCCGGCCACGTCGACGGCGTGGTGGTGGGATCGGCGCTGGTGGAAGTGCTCGAACGCGGCGAAGACCCGACGGCGTGGCTGCGACGGCTGCGCGGGCGCTAGGTCGGCCGCGAACTCCCCTCACATGGCAAGCGCACGCCCGTGAAGATCATGCTGATCGGCCAGCGCTTCTGCGGGCCGCCGGCATCGGCCAACGGCGGCTATTTCGCCGGCATGGTGGCGGCGCTCGCTTCGCAGTCGGTTACGGTGCGCCTGCTTAGGCCGCCGCCGCTGGACACGCCGTTGCGGATTGAAGACGCACCGGGCGGCGCACTGCGTGTGCTCGATGGCACGCAGGCCATCGGGGAGGCGCATCCAGGAGTGCTCACGCTGCAGGCGCCGCGCTCGCCCGGTTCCCTTGCAGCCGTGGCAGCATCGCGTGCTTATGCCGGCTTCCGCTACCACCGGTTTCCTGGCTGCTTCGTGTGCGGCACGAACCGCGGGCGGGGCGATGGGCTGCGCATATTTGCAGGTCCCATTCCCGAACTGAGCATCGTCGCCGCACCTTGGGTCCCCGATGCGTCTCTCGACCGGGGCGACGGCAAGATACAGCCGCAGTTCATGTCCGCCGCACTCGACTGCCCCGGGTACTACGCCGTGGCGCTCGCTGACCAGATGATGCTGCTGGCCGAATTCACCACCCACCATGACCGGCTGGTGCACGTCGGGGAGCGCTGCACGGTCATCGGCTGGAAGATCGCCTCCAGCGGCCGCAAGCATGAAGCCGGGACCGCGCTCTTTGACGGCAAGGGTGAGCTGTGCGGCCGCGCCCGTGCCCTGTGGATCGAGCCCAGAGAGTCGCTGCCTACGAAAAAGGCGCCAGCAAGTGGCCACCACATGCCCGAGTAGCTGAAAGACTTCGCCTAGGCCACAGGGTCCGTGGCAGACATGTGGGCCTCGCGCCAGCGCCCGAACTTGTAGTAGAGGCCGGCCAGGACCGCCGAGACGACCGAGGAGATCGGGAAACTCCACCACACCGCATCGGCGTGGAAGCTGTCGAGGAAGAATTCCGCCAGCGGGAAACGCACCACCAGCAGCGAAACGATCAGGATGAAGAGCGGCGCCATGACCGCCCCGGTGGCGCGCACCACCCCGAACAGCGCCACCGAGACACCGAAGAAGACGAACGACCCGGTCACGATGCGGTTGAGGTGGGAGGCGATGCCGAGCGCCACCGAGCCGGCCGGCAGGAACAACCCGAACACGTGGCGGTTGAGCAGCTCGATCACGAGCACGACCGAACCGGTCAGCGCCACGCTGTAGAGCACCCCGACACCGGCGATGCGGTTCACCCGCTCCCACTTGCGTGCCCCGACGTTCTGCGCGGTCATGGCCGAGATGCCCTGGGCGATTGCGAACGCCGGCATCTGGATGTAGTTCCAGATCTGCATCGCCGCCCCGAAGGCGGCGGTGGTGTCGACGCCGAAGCGATTGACCAGCGTGATCATGAGCACGCCGCTCAAGGACACTACCAGCATCTGGGCGCTCATCGGCACGCCTTTCTTGACGAGCGTACCGGCAATCGACCAGTCGATCCTGAGGTAGCGCAGTTCATCCTTGTGCAGGCACAGCACGTGGCCGCGCCGGTACAGGTGGCGGAGCAGCGCGGTGAGGCTGATCGCCTGCGCCATGAAGGTGGCGAGCGCGGAACCAGCGATCCCGAGGCGCGGGATCGGGCCGAGGCCGAAGATGAAAACCGGGTTCAGCACGATGTCGATGCCGACCGACAGCAGCATGAAATAGAACGGCGTCTTGGAATCGCCCGCGCCGCGCAGGATGCCCATCACAAATGCGTACATGTACAGGAACGGCAGGGCGAGGAAGATGACCCGCATGTAGGCCACCGCCAGTTCCAGCGAATCGGCAGGCGTGCTCATGGCAATCAGCAGCGGCCGGCACAGGAGGAGGCCGGTGATCGCCATGATCACCGAGATGCCGGCAAAGAAGGTCGCGCTCGTGCCCACCACCTTCTTGGCATCGGTCACGTCCTGGGCGCCGATGCGCTGGGCGATGAGAATGGTCGCCGCCAGCGCAATGCCGAAGGCGGCGCCGATCAGCAGGAACATGACGGTGTTGGCGTTGGAGGTTGCCGTGAGCGCGGCCTCGCCGAGGAAGCGGCCCACCCAGATCGAGTTCACCGAGCCGTTGAGCGACTGCAGGACGTTCGCGAACAGGATCGGCAGCGAGAACTTGAACAGACCGAGGGGTATCGAACCCTCGGTAAGCGAGCGTGGCACCTAGCTCACCGCCACAATCCGTAGAGCAGCTTCGCTGCCGCCGCCGCCAGCAGCCCCCAGCCCACCCAGGCATGCCCAGGCGAGAGCGCCAGCCACACGATGCCGCCCATGGCGAGCACAGCCCCCAGCGTCACCGCGTCACTGCGCCGCCGCATGACGCGCAGCTCGGCGCGCAAAAGCTCGACCGGCGCCTCGGACCCAGCCGGCTGGGCCGCCGGCTCGTTGCTGGCGATGCGTCGCAGCAGCGCGGGCAGCTCGCGCGCGGCCGCCAGCGCCTCGGGGGCGTGTGCGCGCAGGCCGCCGAGGAAGCTGCGGATACTGGTGCGCTCGCGCATCCACTCGCGCAGGATCGGGCTGGCCGTCTGCCAGATGTCCAGGTCCGGATACAGGTCACGCCCGAGGCCCTCGACGTTGAGCAGTGTCTTCTGCAGCAGCACCAGCTGGGGTTGGACGTGCATGTTGAAGCGGCGGGAGATCTCGAACAGCCGCAACAGGATGCGCCCGAAGGAGATGTCCTTCAGCGGCAGGCCGAAGATCGGCTCGAGCACGGTGCGCACCGCCGACTCCATCTCATCGACGCGCGTCCCGGCCGGCACCCAGCCGGACTCCAGGTGCAGCTGCGCCACGCGCCGGTAATCGCGGTCGAAGGCGGCAAGGAAGTTTTCGGCGAGGTAGGTCTGGTCCTTCGGGTCGAGCGTGCCGACGATGCCGAAGTCGATGGCCGCATAGCGCGGTTTCTGCGGGTCGTCGACCAGCACGAAGATGTTACCGGGGTGCATGTCCGCGTGGAAGAAGTTGTGGCGGAACACCTGGGTGAAGAAGATGCGCACGCCGTTCTCGGCCAGCCGTGCGATGTCGGTACCGGCGGCCTTGAGGCGCGCCATGTCACTGATGGGTACGCCGTGGATGCGCTCCATCACCATGACATCCGCGCGGCAGAAATCCCAGTACACCTGCGGCACGTACAAAAGTGGCGAGCCGGCGAAGTTGCGCCGCAGCTGCGAGGCATTGGCAGCCTCGCGCATCAGGTCCAGCTCATCGATGACGGTCTTGTGGTAGTCGGCCACCACTTCCTGCAGGCGCAGCCGGCGTCCCTCCGGCCAGTAGCGCTGAGCGAGGTCGGCCAGCGCGTGCAGCACCTCGAGGTCACGCTCGATGACCTCGCGCATGCCCGGGCGCAGCACCTTGACCACCACTTCCTCGCCGCCCGGCAGCCGCGCAGCATGCACCTGGGCGATGGAAGCCGCTGCCAGCGGTGTCTCGTCGAACTCGGCGAAGGCCTGCGTGACCGGGCGGCCGTAGGCGGCCTCGATGGCCGCGCGCGCCACCGAGCCCGGGAATGGCGGCACGCGGTCCTGCAGCTTTACCAGTTCATCGGCGATGTCCGCCGGCAGCAGGTCGCGGCGGGTGGAAACGGCCTGGCCGAACTTGACGAAAATCGGGCCGAGTTCCTGCAGCGCCTGGCGCAGCTGCTGCGCGCGGCTGGCCTTGTGGCGGCGCTCGAACCACATCCACGGCGACAGGAAGAATACGAACCGCAGCGGGCGATACAGGTGCGTGGCACGCACGAAGTCGTCGAGTCCATGGCGCAGCAGCACCCGCTGGATCTCCAGCAACCGCAGCACGACGCGCAGCTTCACGGCTTTGCGGTGGCCATCAGCGCACGCCGCGCTGCTGCGCGAGCAGCTCGAAGCGGGCCTGCAGCCGGTCGAGGTCCTCGCGCAGCGCATCGACGCCGCGCAGGAACTGCTCCCCTTCCGCGCGTGGCACCAGGTCGGCCCGCTCGTGGCCAAGGTATTCGGCGGCATTGGCGAGCCCGGTGGCCGCCGCCCGGCGTCCCCAGTGAGCCCCGGCGCGGGCGAGGCGCCCGAGTCGGTGCGCGGCCACGTCGCCGACCACGCGCGACACCTCTTCGTCGACATCCGGGCGCAACAGTCTCAGCAACTCCTGGAATTGCCCGGCGAGCTCGGCATCACCGCCGATGGCCACGGCACCGCTCTGCAGGGCGTTGCGGGCGTCCGGTCCGATGAGCGCCAGCAGCCCGACGGGGCCGGTGCTCAAGGTGGCATCCGCGGGGGCATCGCCGCGGGTGACCGCCAGCGTGAGCCCGGTGGAGGCGATGTGCAGGCGCGTGATGTCGCGCACGGCGATCGCGACGCTCTTGCCCGCAAGGGCGGCACACAGCGCGCGTGCGCGGGGCGAGCGCGGCAGGCCACGGTTGAGCAGGTTCTCGATGCCGACGGTGAGCATGGCTAGTAGCGGTAGCCACGATGCACGGCGACGATTCCGCCGGTGAGATTGTGGTACCGGCACCCCTCGAGGCCGGCCGCCTGCATCATCTTAAGAAGAGTGTCCTGGTCCGGGTGCATACGGATGGATTCGGCGAGATAGCGATAGCTGGCTGCATCGCCTGCCACTAACTTTCCCAAAAGTGGCAGCACCCTGAAGGAGTAGGCGTCGTAGAGCGGCTTGAGCCCCGGGGCGGTCGGGTGCGAGAACTCCAGCACCAGGAGTTGCCCACCCGGGCGCAGCGCGCGCCGCATCGAGGCCAGCGCTGCTGCCTTGTCGGTCACGTTACGCAGGCCGAAGCCGATGGTGATGCAGTCGAAACTGCCGTCGGCGAAGGGCAGCCGCTCGGCATTGGCCTGCACGCAGCGCACATTGCCGACCAGGCCGGCATCGATGAGCCGGTCGCGGCCGCGCGCGAGCATCGCCGCGTTGATGTCCGTGAGCACCACCAGGCCGCGCTCGCCCACCTGGCGCGCCAAGCCGGCGGCCAAATCGCCACTGCCACCGGCGACATCCAGGGCCTGCTGGCCGGGACGCAGGTTGGCAAGCGCAAGCGTGAAGCGCTTCCACAGCCTATGGGCCCCTGCGGACATCAGGTCGTTCATCAGGTCGTAGTTGTCGGCCACGGAGTCGAACACGGAGCGTACGCGTCGTGCCTTGTCCTTGAGCGCCACGCGCTCGAAGCCGAAGTCAGTGGGTCGATCGTCTGTCATGTCCGGACGGTTCATTTCAGCGTGGACGCATTCTAATCGATCGGGTTGCCGATGCAGGTAAGCGAGGTTGCTTTTAACAGGGCACGACGCGCAGAATCGGCCGCGATTAGGGGGTCTTGAAAGCGACGCGGGCCGGGCAGCAATGTCCGGCCCGTTTCGTCTTCTGCACTGGCTACTTCGTCCCCGCCGCAGCCGCCGCGGCACACCGCTCCAGGTAACGCGCCCATTTCGGCGCCTGCTCGCGCCCGAGCTCGTGCAGGTACTTCCAGGTGTAGAGCCCGGTGTCGTGGCCGTCGTCGAACACGAGCTTGACGGCATATTGGCCCACCGGGTCGACCGCCGAGATGCCCACGTCCTGCTTGCCCACCACGAGCACTTCCTGACCCGGCCCATGCCCCTTCACCTCGGCGGAGGGGGAGTGTACGCGCAGGTACTCGAAGGGCAGCTCGAAGCGGCTGCCGTCGGAGAAGCTCACTTCCAGCAGGCGCGAGGCGCGCCGCAGCCGGATCTCGGTGGGAATGGGTTCTGCCATGGTGGTCGAATTATAGGCAGCCGGCGCCGCTGGACGGGGACAATGTTGCGGTGCAGTATATCTTCGAGGCCGGTGAATCCGCCGGCACACATCTATACTTCACGGCCTACTAATCGCCCATGAGGGCTCGGCGCGGGCCCGAGCAATGAATGGAACCAACCGACACTTCCCACCCCGACTACTATCATCGAGTTGTGGATTGCCAGTGGGCCTGCCCGGCCCATACCGACGTCCCTGAATACATTCGCCTGATCGCCCAGGGCCGCTTCACCGATGCCTACATGGTGAACCGGCACTCCAACGTATTCCCCGGCATCCTCGGCCGCGTCTGCGACCGTCCCTGCGAGCCGGCCTGCCGCCGCGGACGCATCGAGCAGAAACCCGTCGCCATCTGCCGCCTCAAACGCGTGGCTGCCGATCATCGTGACGACATTACCGCCTTGCTGCCGAAGATCCCGACGGCGAAGAACGGCAAGCGCATCGCCCTGGTCGGGGCCGGCTGTGCCTCGCTCACCGTGGCCAATGACCTGATGCCGCTGGGCTACCAGGTCACGATCTTCGAGCAGTTTGGCGAGCCCGGCGGGCTCATGCGCACCAACATCCCCTCGTTCCGCCTGCCGCATACGGTGCTGAACGAGGAGATCGAGATGATCACCGGCATGGGCGTGGACCTTAAGCTCAACACGCCCGTGAAGAGCATGCGGGGCCTGCTCACCACGGGCGGTTTCGATGCGGTGTTCGTCGGCTCCGGGGCGCCCAAGGGCAAGGAACTGAACCTGCCGGGCCGGGCCGAGGCAGCCGCCAATATCCATATCGGCATCGCCTGGCTCGAGTCGGTGGCCTTCGGCCACATCGACAAGATCGGCAAGCGGGTGCTCATCATCGGCGTCGGCAACACCGCCATGGACTGCTGCCGCACCAGCCTCAGGCTCGGCGCGCAGAGCGTGCAGGTCATGGCGCGCAAGCCGCGCGAGTTCTTCAAGGCCTCCGCATGGGAGCTCGAGGACGCGGAAGAAGAGAGCGTCGCGATCATCATCAACCGCTCGCCCAAGTCCTTCGTGCTGGAGAACGGCCGCCTCACCGGCATGCTGTTCGACAAGATGGAATACGACCAGGACGCCAGCGGGCGCATCATCGCCGAGCGCACCGCCGGGGAGGAGTTCCTGCCCGCCGACGATGTGATCCTCGCCATCGGCCAGGAGAACGCCTTTCCCTGGGTCGAGCGCGACCTGGGTATCGAGTTCGACAAGTGGGACGTGCCGGTGGTCGACAAGGTCACTTTCGAGTCCAGCCGCAAGGGCGTGTTCTTCGGCGGCGATGCCGCCTTTGGGCCGAAGAACATCATCTGGGCGGTCGAACACGGCCACCAGGCGGCCATCTCGATCCACCGCTACTGCCAGGGCGAGGCGGTCAGCGAACGACTGCCGCCCGGGGTCAACCTGCAGAGCCGCAAGATGGGCATGCACGAGTGGAGCTACTCGAACGACTACACCCCGGTGGAGCGGCGGCTGATGCCGCACGTCTCGCTCAAGGAGCGCTTCAAGAACCTCAACATCGAGGTGGAGCTTGGCTTCAGTGCCGAGCAGGTCGAGAAGGAAGTGCAACGCTGCCTCAACTGCGACGTGCAGACGGTGTTCACGGCCAAGCTGTGCATCGAGTGCGACGCCTGTATCGACATCTGCCCGGTGGACTGCCTGACCATCACGCACAACGGCGAGGAGGCCGAGCTGCGCCAGCGCCTGAAGGCCCCGGCCAGGAACCTGACCCAGGCGCTGTACGTGTCCGCCAGCCTGCCGCAGACCGGGCGCGTCATGGTCAAGGACGAGGACCTGTGTGTGCACTGCGGCCTGTGCGCCGAGCGCTGCCCGACGGCGGCCTGGGACATGCAGAAGTCCGAGCTGCTGTGGCCGCAGGCTGCCGACGAGGCGCCGGTCAGGGCCAAGCAACCCAAGATCGCCTGAAGTGCATGAAGCCGGGGCGCAGACCCGGCAGCCGCCCCTAACATCCAGCAACACCCATATGCCTGCATCACCCGTCCCGCACGTCAACGATTTTTCCATCAAGATCGCCACGGTCAACGGCACCGGCTCGGCGAGCGCCAACACGCTGCTGATGAAGTCGATCTTCCGCAGCGGCATCCCGGTGATGGGGAAGAACTACTTCCCGTCCAACATCCAGGGGCTGCCGACCTGGTACGAGATCCGCGTCACCCGTGACGGCTACGTGGCGCGTTCCGGCAAGGTCGACATCATGGTGGCCATGAATGCCGAGACCTACGCGCGCGATGCCAAGGAAGTCGCCCCCGGCGGCTACCTGGTGTACGACTCGACCTGGCCACGTCCGGCGCTGCTGAAGCGCGAGGACATCACGGTGCTGGGCGTGCCGCTGGCGAAGATGTGCAACGAGAACTTCAACGGCGTGCGCACGCGCATCCTGATGAAGAACATCTGCTACGCGGGCGTGCTGGCGGCGTTGCTCGACCTGGGCCTGACGCGCATCCGCGAGCTGCTCGCCGAAACCTACGCCAAGAAGCCGCAGCTGGTCGACAGCAACATGAAGGCGATCCAGCTCGGCTACGACTACGCGCGGGCGAACTTCCCCTGCCCGCTGCCGCTGCACGTGGCGCCGCTCGACAAGACTGCCGGCCACGTCATGATCGACGGCAACACCGCGGCGGCTCTCGGCTGCATCTTCGCCGGGGCCACCGTGGGGGCCTGGTACCCGATCACCCCGTCCACCTCGCTGATGGACGCGTTCAAGATGTTCGGCGACCGCATGCGCGTCGACAAGGACACCGGGCGCAAGAACTTCGCCTTCATCCAGGCCGAGGACGAGCTGGCGGCGATTGGCATGGTGATCGGGGCCATGTGGAACGGCGCGCGCGCCTTCACCGCCACCTCCGGGCCTGGCATCTCGCTCATGAACGAGTTCCTGGGCCTGGCCTACTACGCCGAGGTGCCGGCGGTGATCTTCGACATCCAGCGCGTGGGTCCCTCCACCGGAATGCCGACGCGCACGCAGCAATGCGACCTGATGCTGTGCGCCTATGCCTCCCACGGCGACACGCGGCACATCTGCCTCTACCCGGCCAACCCGGAGGAGTGCTTCTACATGGCCGTGCAGGCCTTTGACCTCGCCGAGCGCCTGCAGACCCCGGTCATGGTGCTCTCGGACCTGGACATCGGCATGAACGACTGGATGTGCAAGGACCTGAAGTGGGACGACAGCTATCGCCCCGACCGCGGCAAGATGCTCAGCAAGGAGGAGGTCCTGAAGCTGGAGAAGTTCTACCGCTTCGTGGACAAGGACGGCGACGGCATCACCTACCGCACACTCCCCGGGGTGCACCCGAAGGCTGCGTACTTCACGCGCGGCTCGGGTCACACCAAGTTCGGCACTTACACCGAGGACTCGGCCGACTACCAGGAAGTGCTTGATCGGCTGATGGTGAAGTGGGCGACCGCCAAGAAGCTGGTGCCGCGCGCGGTGATCGATGCCAGCGCCGGCGGCAAGGTGGGACTGGTCTCGATCGGCAGCTGCGACGGGGCGATCCACGAGGCGATGGACCTGCTCAAGGGCCAGGGTATAGCGGTGGACTACATGCGCGTGCGCTCCTTCCCCTTCAGCGAGGACGTCGAGCGCTTCCTGGGCGCGCACGAGGTGCTGTTCGTCATCGAGCAGAATCGCGACGCGCAGCTGCGCGCGCTCCTCACGCTCGAGACCGCCGTGGACAAGAGCAAGCTGCGCTCGCTGCTGCACTACAACGGGCTGCCGATCTCCTCGGCCTTCATCGTCGAGGGCGTGCTGGCCGAGCTGCAGCCGCAACCCAAGGCGAGGGGGGCCGCCCATGCATAGCCAAGGCCGCCAGCCCCAGACCATCCGCCCCGCAGCGAGGCCGACATGACCTTCATCGCCAAACCCAAGGTGGCGCACCCGTCGCTGCCGAAGAACGCGCTTGGTTTCACGCGCCGCGACTACGAAGGCGCGCTCTCCACCCTGTGCGCCGGTTGCGGGCACGACTCGATCACCGCGGCGATCGTGGAGGCCAGCTGGGGGCTGGACCTTGAGCCGCAGAACATGGTCAAGCTGTCAGGGATCGGCTGCTCGTCCAAGACCACCGCCTACTTCGTCAGCGGCGGCCATGGCTTCAATTCCGTGCACGGCCGCATGCCCTCGATCGCCATGGGCGCCAATGCCGCCAACCGCGCGCTCAGCTACGTCGGGGTATCGGGCGACGGCGACACGCTGTCCATCGGGCTCGGGCAGTTCTGCCATGCGATCCGCCGCAACCTGGACATGCTGTACATCATCGAGAACAACGGCGTGTACGGGCTGACCAAGGGGCAGTTTTCCGCCTCCGCCGACGTGGGTACCAAGGCGAAGAAGGGCGACACCAACCTGCAGCCGCCGATCGACCCGGTGCTGCTGGCCATGACGCTCGGCGCCTCTTTCGTCGCCCGCAGCTTCTCCGGCGACAAGGAGCAGCTGGTGCCCTTGATCCAGGCGGGGCTGAAGCACCGCGGCTTTGCGCTGATTGACGTGCTTTCTCCCTGCGTGACCTTCAACGACCACGAGGGATCGACCAAGAGCTATGCCTACACGCGCGAGCACTACGAGCCGGCGGTGCACGCGGACTTCGTGCCGCTGGAGCGCGAGATCGTCGCCAGTTACAAGCAAGGCGAGAGCATGCCGCTGGTGATGCACGACGGCAGCCGCATCGTGTTGCGCAAGCTGGATGCCTCCTACGACCCGACCGACCGGGTGAACGCGGCGGCGCACATCCAGGAGCGCATGAAGGTCGGCGAGTACCTCACCGGGCTGCTGCACATCGAGCCCTCGCAGAACGAGTTCCACGAGGTCAACGCCACCCCCGATGCACCCCTGAACAGCGTGCCCTACGCGGCGCTGTCACCGGGTGCCAAGGGCTTGGAGAAGATCCTGGCGCGCTACCGCTAGCGCACGGCGGAGCCGAGGCTGTAGCGCAGGCTCAGCTGCAACTGGCTCTGGGCGGAGTACTGCGATGCGCCGAGCAGGTCAGATCGCTCGTACGACTCGCTGTGCACCTGCAGCCATTCCAGTGCCACGCGCCAGTGCGGGTTGAGGTCGCACGCGTAGGCTGCCGTCCACGCGTGGCCGCTCTGGGCGCCATCCCCCTCGCTGCCATGCCCGTCGACATTGAAGTGGTCGTAGCGGGCGCTGAAGGTATGTCGCCCGACCCGGCGCGAGAGCAGCCCGTAGACTGAGTTGAAGGGCCACTCGATCGTGAAGCCACCGGGGGCGATCCTCGTTTCCCCCTGCAGCCACTGGATGATGCCGGTCCAGCCGTTGCCGCTCTCGGCGCGCAGCCCCGCACTGGTGAAGCGCGTCTGCCAGGCGATGGTCTGGGCGACCGTGTCGATGACCGTCGGGTCTGCACGATTGTCATAGCGCAGCACGCGCACCGTCAGCCGGTCCAGGTAGCGGCCCTCGACTCCTGCGTAGAAGCCGACGCGGCTGTCGAGCTGCACGAACGGTTCCACGCCATTCAGCGGCGGCACCCCGGGCTGCCCGACGCGCCCGAACAGCGGCGTCTGCCGGTCGGTGAGCGCGAAACCGGTGCCGGCGAGCACCGCACCGGCGGACTCGTTCCAGCCAAAGGCCGCCGCCGTCACGCCCAGGTCGAACGAGTGGCCGAGCCTTGTTCCGAGCCAGTCGAGATTGGCTTCCAGTCCGAGCGTGCGCACCTCGACGGCCAGCCAGCTGTCGATGGCCGAATACGAGATCGTGTAAGGGGAGTCCCAGCCGCTGGCGCGGTTTTCCATCGACACCGGGGCGTAGAAGCCGCCGGCCTTCAGGCGCAGGCGGTAGCCGGCGCGCGGGTAGGGGCGGAACTGCAGGTAAGCCTCGGTGACTCCTGCGAGCGCGCCCCCCTTGTCGTCATAGACGGAGGCATCCACGTGCGCGTTCCAGACTTCGCCGAGCGGCTGGGTCAGCGCCAGGCGCATCCGGCCGAGCTGCAACAGCGGGTCATCGCGGTCGAACCGCGTCGGGGCCAGTCCGCCGTCCATGACCGACCGGTCGGCGTCCGAGCTCACCAGGCGCGTGTCCAGGCTTGCTTCCCAGTCGGTCGCGCGCGCTGCGGTGCTGATGAGCGCCATTGCCAGCAGCAGCGTGCGCAACTCAGCCTTCGGTTTCACGGCACGCATCCTTCAGGCCCTTCAGTAGTCCCAGGAGTGCGCCCGGTCCAGCGGTGCCGGCTGCAGCGGCTTGGCGAGGCGGATGGTGAATTCGGCGCGGTCGTCGGAACCGACGGTGAATTCGCGCTCCAGGTCCGCGGCCTCGGCGTGCAGCCGCGGATGCCAGATGGTCACCCGGTAGCGGCCGGGGCCGAGTTCGACTGACCAGCTGCCGGTGGCGTCGGTGCGCCCGAAGTAGGGGGCATCCGTGACCACCAGGTAGGCGAGCATCTCATCGTGGATGTTGCAGCCCAGGGTGATGACCCCGGGCTGGTCGAACAGCACCGGTGGGTACGGCGTACCCCGGTACAGCGGCAGCTGAAAGCGCTTGGCGCTGGAGAACGAGTAGATCTGGTGGCTGACCGAGTCGCTGTTCGGGAAGGAGACGGTCGAGCCGACCGGCACGACCAGCAGGTCCGGTGCGAAGGCCCGGTTGATCTGGTCCATCAGCGCATGCATGGGCACTGGGTGCTTGGCGCCTCCCTCCAGCGGGCGGGCGGTGATGACAGCCCCGGCGACCGCGTTCCCATCGACCGACTGGACGTGGATCGCAAGCGTTGCCGCCCCCGCGGGCGCGGCGCACAGGAACGCCGCCGGGAATGCCAGCAGGGTAAGCAGGCAGGCCTGCAGACGTGCCGGAGGTCTCATTCCCGCACTTCAATCCTCGCGGTGGACAGGTGGCGGCTCTTACGATGCATGGGGTTATTCGAGCGGATTTCATGCGCAGTTTCCGCAAACGACTTCTCGTGCTGATCATCGGGCTGGTCATCCTCACACAAACTGTGACGCTGGCCGCAGTGCTGGCCAGCACGCGCCGGGCGGTCGAGGCACGCTCGGCCGCGCAGCTGCATTCCGGCGGCTCGCTGGCGGAGAACCTCATCAGCTTCCGCGCCGGTCAGCTGGCCAACGGCGTCGCCGTGCTGGCTGCTGACTTCGGCTTCCGCGAGGCGGTCGCGAGCGGGCACGCACCCACCGTGCTCTCGGCCGCGCGCAACAACGCGCAGCGCATCGGCGCGGACCTGGTGCTGGTGCTGGACACGCGCGGGCAGGTGCTGGCCTCGACCGTGCCGCAGTTCGCGGCCGCCGACACCTCCCTCGAGGGGCTGCTCTCCAGCGGCCCCACCACGCGCGAGCAACCGACATTCCACATCTTCGGCTCGCACGCGTACCAGGTGTTTCTGGCGCCCGTGCGCACGCCGGAAACCATTGCCTGGGTGCTGATGGGCTTCGTCGCCGACGAACAGCTGGCACAGAAGATCCGTGCCCTGGTCGGCTCCGAGGTGCAGATCGTCACGCACGGCAGCGGCGGCCTGGTGCGGGTCACCTCCACCCTGCCGGCCGCCCGCAGCGCGCCCGCGGCGGTGGCCGCGGATGACGGCGCCCACGTGACGCACACCGCGGGGATGGACTACCTGGGGTTCGTGCGCCGCCTCAACGGCCGTGGCGATTCTGTGGACGTGATCCTGCTCGAGCCGCTGGATGAAGTGTACGCACCCTATCGCGAGTTGCGCGATGCGATGCTGCTGATCGACGGTGTGGCGCTGGCACTGGCGGCGCTGATCGGGGGAGTGCTGGGCCGCAGCGCCGCCCGGCCGATCGGCGAGCTGGTGCGCGCCGCGCAGCGCATCGAGAAGGGCCAGTACCAGACCGCCGTGAGCGTGGCCGGCGGCGAGGAGTTCCGGGCGCTCGCCAGCACCTTCAACACCATGCAGCACCACATCGCCGCGCGCGAGGCGGACATCACCTACCAGGCACAGCACGACCCGCTGACGCAGCTGCCGAACCGGGCCTACGCGCAGCGGGAGATCGATGGCGCGACCGACTCCTCTGCCGCCGCCGTGATGCTGATAGAGCTGCGCAACCTGCGCGACATCAACGGCTCGCTCGGCCATGCGGTCGGCGACGAGGTACTGCGCGAGGCCGCTCGCCGGCTGCAGCAGAACGTGGCTGCGGGCGAGACGCTCGCCCGGCTGGGGGAGACACAGTTTCTGGTGTACGCACCACGCTGCTCAGCCGAGCGCGCCCTGCTGTACGGGGAGCAGCTGCTCGCGGCCGTGCGCGCCGGCTTCCACGTCACGGGCATCAGTCTCGACCTGCGCCTGGCGTGCGGGGTATGCCTGAGCCCGGAGCACGGCCGCAGCGCGGAGGAGCTGTTGCAGCGCGCGCAGGTCGCGCTCGAGGAGGCAGACGAGGCGCGCTCGCGGGTCTGCGTGTATCGCGCCGGCCAGGACAGTGAGCACCGCCGCCGTCTGACCCTGGTAACCGACCTGGGCGCGGCCATCGACCAGGGCACGCTCTCGCTGGTCTACCAGCCCAAGGTCGACATGGCGAATCGCAGCGTGCGCAGTCTCGAGGCGCTGGTGCGCTGGACGCACCCGCACCTCGGCGCAGTCTCGCCCGCGGAGTTCGTGCCGCTGGCGGAACGCACCGGTGGTTCGCGGCGCCTGACCAATTGGGTACTCGCCGCGGCGGTGCGCCAGCTGGGTGAATGGCAGCGCGCAGGACTCGAGCTTGACCTGGCAGTCAACCTCTCGGCGCCGGACATCCTGGATCAGGACCTTGGCGACGAGATCCTCAAACTGCTGCGGCAGCACCGCGTGGAGCCGACGCGGCTGATTCTGGAGATCACCGAGAGTGCGGTGATGGGAGATCCGCAGGCGGCAGTGCGCAACATGCAGCTGCTGCGGATCGCCGGCCTGCGCTTCTCGATCGATGACTTCGGCACCGGGCATTCCTCGCTGTCGCAGCTGAGCGTGCTGCCGGTGGATGAGCTGAAGATCGACCGCTCCTTCATGGCGCACGCCGATTCCGCGGCAACCACGATCGTGACTTCGACCATCGAGCTGGGGCACAGCATGGGTTTGAAGGTCGTCGCGGAGGGTGTCGAGGAGGCCGCGGCGTGGAACCTGCTGCGGCGCCTGGGTTGCGACTACGCGCAGGGCTACCTGATCAGCAGGCCACTCGCCGCAGAATTGGTCCCGGCCTTCGTGCGCGAGGCCAACCAGTTGCTACCCGCCTCGGAGTCGACCGTGCTGCAGCTGCGCGCCTTGGAGACGCTCACCAGCGGCGCCAAGCGCTGAGGCGGATCTCGGGCGAACCCGGCCTTGCGCATGGTTCGAACCCTATGTAGAGTTACTACTATGGGTAGACCAGACCGCGACGTCCGAATGTCCCTTCAGACCTTGCGGGTGCTGAAAGCCTTCCTCGGCAGTCCGGGTTCCGAGCTTTCCGGCGCTGACGTTCACAAGGACAGCGGCGTCGCCTCGGGAACTCTGTATCCCATTCTCCTTCGACTCGAGGCCGCCGGCTGGTTCGTGAGCCGCTGGGAGTCCATCGATCCTGTGAGCGCTGGCCGCCCTCGACGTCGCTTGTACCGGTTGACGCCAAGCGGAATCGTGCGTGCCGCAGAGGTCTTCGAGAAATTCAGCTTCACTCGAGGAGTGCCAGCATGAATATGCGCGGTCTCATCGCGAGGTTGCCCAGAATAGATTACGCAGGACCGGGCGACGCCGTGTGCCTGTGGGTGATCAGGCAGGCAGCCCGCAAGGCACCGCCGGCTCTTGCGGGACGCCTGGAGGAAGAGTGGCTCGCCGATATGTCCGAGCGTCGGGGCCCCATCCCGCATCTGCGCTTTGCGCTCGGTTGTCTGTGGGCGGTGACGCTAATCAGCATCACGCATGCACCCACGGCCGCTGCCGCCGGCTCGTCGCTCGGGCGTGCACCGCTGGCGCAGGCTGCCGCCCGCACACCAGCTCCGGGCCTGTACCTGCGCAAGCCTGCCACCACAGCGCCATCCGCGGCGATGTGTGAGATCAATACCACGCCGCTGATCGACATCATGCTCGTGCTTCTCGTCACGCTCCTTGTGTCCCTGCCGATGATGACGCACGCAGTGAAGATCGATCTGCCGCAGGGCAGCCCCGCGACAGCGCCGCCGCCGCAGGTCGTGGACCTCGATATCGACTCCGACGGGACCGTTGCTTGGAACGGCACGGCCGTTGCGGGCTTTGCGCAGCTGGAGGGGTATCTGACCACTGAGTCGCAGAAGGAGCCCCAGCCGGAAATCCGTCTGCGACCTGATCGGCGTGCGCGCTACGAGGTGGTGGCCCAGGTGCTCGCCGCGGCGCAGCGCCACCATATGCAGCGCATTGGCTTCGTAAATACCGGCGAGTTCCAGCCCTAACCGAGCAGCTCCAGGGCATCGATCTGCCGGCGCCGGTCCAGCAGCAGCTCGCCGGTGAAGTCCATCAGCGCCTGCACCTTCAGTGCCTCGCGCATGCCCCCGCGGCGGATGATCGACACCGGCACCGGCAGGGCTGACCACTTGGGCAGGACACGCACCAGCTCGCCCTCGGCAAGCGCGGCGGCGACCGCCAGATCCATGGCCTGCACGATGCCTGCGCCCTGCACGGCGGCCTCGATCTGCGCGTCGACCGAGTCGAATGCGACGCTGAACGCGGGCGTGAGCCGCCGGCGATGCGCGGCGCGCTGGAACAGCAGCGGCTGCGGACTGCCACCGGCCAGGTAACCGATCAGCCGGTGACGCGCCAGGTCGTCCGGCCCGGTCGGCGGCTCGTGGCCACGCAGGTAGGTCGGCGCGGCGCAGCTCACGAGCTGCGTGGTCACGAGCCGGCGCACCAGCAGGTGCGACTCGCGCACGGCACCCAGCTGCACGCTCAGGTCCAGCTCCGCAGCCTGTGAGGTCTCCTTCAGCAGTACTTCCAGTTGCAGAGCCGGGTAGCGTGCGGCGAACTCAGGCAACGCGCCGATGAGCCAGGACCGCCCGAGCACCCCCGGGACTCCGACGCGCAGCCGGCCGCGCACTGCCGCCGGTGATACGCCCATCGTCTCGTCTGCCGCCTCGAGATCAGCCAGCAGACGCTGGCACTGGGGCAGGTAATGCGAACCATCGACGGTGAGGGCAACGCGGCGCGTGGTGCGCTGGAGCAGCGGGCAACCGAGGTGCTGCTCGAGTTCGGCGATCTGGGCACTCACGGCGGCACGCGACAGCTGCAGCGAAGCGGCCGCCGCGGTGAAGGAGCCGAGCTCGGCGACCCGCATGAAGGTGCGCATGCAGCGCAACTGGTCCATGCCTGATTGTATTTGAAAGATTTGACAATTGACGATTGATTGGTCGATGAAATGGCTCAATACGGCACGGGCACTGGCGCCCCGGGGGTGCCCGCGCGGAAGGTGCGACCGGGATCGCGGCAGCGGCGCGGGTCGGGGCGCAGGCCCCTACATTCAGCCACTTGGCCCGGGTTGCGGCCCCTGCCATGGCGGCGATGTTTGGTTTGCCGGTTATGCCCGAAACGCGTTACCGGCCGGCTACTTACGGCACGCGCAAGGCAACGGACGCTGCTTGTGCGCCGGCGGGAGCTTGCGGTATCGTGCGCGCCGGATCGTGACCTTTCCCTTTCCTGCCGCCTGCCGCCCGCCCGATTGCGAGTTGGCTTCCGAGTCTGAAAAGCCGAATCGTTCCCGACCAGGTGGCAGTGTGTGTGGATCCGATTTTTTCTTCGGCATGCACTCCTGCTAGTACGTTTCTATAAGGAGTTGATTGCATGACGAAGATCTATGTTGGCAACCTGCCATTTTCCGCTACCGACGCCGAAGTGCGTGAGCTGTTCGCAGCCCACGGCACGGTCGAGTCGGTGAGCATCATCACCGACCGTGACACGGGCCGCCCGCGCGGTTTCGGGTTCGTCGAGATGTCGCGTGCCGATGCGTCGCGCGCCATCCAGAACCTCAACGGCAAGGACCTCGGTGGTCGTCCGTTGCGTGTGAATGAGGCGCAGGAGCGCACCGGTGGTGGTGGCGGCGGCGGTGGTGGCAACCGCGGTGGCGGCGCCCCGAAGCGCTGGTAACCCAGTAGCAGCAGAAGGGCCGGCCGTCAGTGCCTCATGGCATCGGCGGCCGGCCCTTTATCTTTGAAGTAATGATTCGTATCGGAGTTGTTCATGGGTAAGGGCGATCCAAGAAGCCGCCGCGGCAAGATCTATCAGGGTTCCTACGGCAAGACGCGCGCCAAGAATCCGGCCAAGAAAAAGCGTCGCGCTGCGAAGGCCGCGAAGCGCTAGCTCGCTCTGGCCGCTTGCGGGCCGCGCCTAGAGGCCCGTGAACGGCTGCGGCGCCGTTGCCCGTGCCGATGCCCGGGTCTTGCGCTCCAGGCAGTCTCGTATCAGTTCGAGCGCCGAGCGCGTGTTCGGCGGCAGCTCCACGGTAGTGGCTTTGAGCGGCGTCGTGCGCGCGCCCCAGCGCACCACGTGGGCGCAGTAGGTGAGCCCGCCCCCGAACCCCGGCAGCAGCAGCAGGCTGCCCGCATGCACCCGCTGTTCCTCGAGCGCCTCGCACAGCGCGATGGCCACGGTCGCCGCAGACATGTTCCCGTAGCGGTGGATGTTCACGTACACCCGCTCCATCGGCACCCGCGCCTTGCGGGCCACCGCCTCGATGATGCGCAGGTTCGCCTGGTGGGGAACTACCAGGTCAACGTCCTCGGGTCTTAGCTGCAGACGGCCCAGCGCATCCGCGCACGCGGCGCTCATCCCGGCCACGGCCTTCTTGAATATCTCCTGGCCCTCGAACTGCCAGCGGGTGACTCCGTAGAGCACGCCGCGGTTGGCGTAGCGCCCGCCCATGCCCTGCACGGTGAGGATGTCGCGCGACTCGCCGAAGCAGCCGAGCTTCTCGGCCAGCAGGCCTTCCGCGTTGTCGCTGGCCTCGAGCACGACCGCCGCGGCGCCGTCACCGAAGAGCACCGCGACATCGCGGTCGGTCCAGTCCATGAACGGGGAGATCAGTTCCGCACCGATGACCAGTGCGCTACGCACGACCCCGGTGCGGATCAGCGCGGTGGCGGTGGACAGCCCGTAGAGGAAACTGGTGCAGGCGGTGTTGATGTCGAGCGCGGCCGCCGGCTGCGCACCGATGCGCGCCTGGATCCCGGATGCCATGTTCGGGACCTGGTCATCGTGGCTGCAGGTGCCGAAGACGATCAGCTCGATGCTGCTGCCCTCGATCCCTGCGGCTGCCAGCGCCCGTGCGGCCGCCACGTAGGCGAGCTCCCCGAGCCCGACGTGCGAGATGCGTCGCTCGCGGATGCCGGTACGGCTGACCACCCACTCATCGTTCGTGTCCAGGACGGTGGACAGGTCGTGGTTGGTGAGGACCGCCGGAGGCAGGCACTTGCCCCAGCCTGTGATCGCCGCGTGAGTCACGCACGCTCCATACTTTGAGGGCGTCGTAAGAATAGCAGGCGAAGGCTACAATCGCCCCGTGTCGAACCCCAACGCCTATTCGCGCTGGCGCCCGCATCCGTGGCATGGGCTGGAACCGGGGCCCGATGCCCCGCGCGTGGTGAACGCCTACATCGAGATCACCCCGTTCGACCTGATGAAGTACGAGGTGGACAAGGCGAGCGGCTACCTGCGGGTCGACCGTCCGCAGCGCACCTCCTCGCAGCCGCCCTGCCTGTACGGGTTCATTCCACAGACCTACTGCGGCGAGCGCGTGCGCCGGCTTGCCCCGGGCTGCGACCGCGGTGACGGTGATCCGCTGGATATCTGCGTCATCAGCGAACGACCCATCAACCACTGTGAGGTGCTGCTGCGCGCCGTCGTGGTCGGTGGACTGAAGATCATCGATCGCGGCGAGGCGGACGACAAGATCATCGCCGTGCTCGAGGGCGACTACGTCTGGGGCAATGCCACGGAGGTCGAGCAGCTGCCGCCGGCGCTGCTGGAGCGGATCGAGCACTACTTCTCGACCTACAAGCTCGTGCCCGACCAGCCGCCGAACATCTCCATCACCGGTCGCTACGGCTATGCCCAGGCAGCGGCGGTCATCCGCGCCTCCATCGAGGACTACCGCGAGGGCTTCGCGCAGGACCCCTAGAGCGCCTGCGGCCGCAGCGCATCGGGCGCGTAGTCGAAGGAGTCAAAGTAGAGTTCCCCGGCCGGCAGCCCGCGCGCTGTGAAGCTTGCGCGGATGGCCTCGATCATCGCCGGCGGTCCTGCCGCATACACCTGCAGGTGGCGCAGGGAGGCGTAGTCGGCCAGGACCGCCTCGTGCACGAACCCGGTGCGCTGGTGTGCAGCCTCTGTGGCGCTGGCCTCCGAGAGCACCGCCGTGAAGCGCAGCTGCGGGTAGCGCCGCACCCACTCGAGCAGCACTGCCTCCTCGTAGAGATCACGGACGTGGCGCGCACCCCAGTAGAGATGGATGTCGCGCCGGATGCCGGTCTCCAGCACGTGCCGCAGCATCGACTTCAGCGGCGCAAAGCCGGTGCCGCCGGCAATCATCAGCACCGGCATCGTGCCGGGCCGGTAGGTGAACTGGCCAATGGGTCCCTCGATCCTGAGCAACGCGCCTTGCGCGAGCGCCGGAGCCGCGGCGCCCGGGTCACCGAACAGCTGGCCGGTGAAGCCGCCGCCGCTGACCCGCCGCACGTGCAGCTCCAGCAGTTCGCTGTCGTGTGGCGGACTGGCGATGGAGAAGCTGCGCCGCCGCCCCCCCGCCAGCAGCACGTCCAGGTATTGGCCGGGCTGGAACGGCAGGTGCTCGACGGCCGGCAGCCGCAGCCACACCTGCAGCACGTCCGGTGCCAGCAGGGTGAGACGGGCGATCCGGCACGGCAGGGTCTTGATCTCCACGTCGCCAACGCTGGCGATGAGCCGCGCCTCGACCGCAAGGTCTGCCTGCGCACGCGCCTGGCACAGCAGGATGTAGCCCTGTGCCTGTTCCGCGGGCGTGATGCCCGGCGGCCGGGCGGCCGGATAGGAGACAGCGCCTGCCAGCAGCCGCGCACGACACGAACCGCAGTGGCCTGACTTGCAGCTGTGCGGCAGGTTGAGCCCGGCGGCGAGCGCCGCCTCGAGCAGGGCCTGGCCGGCGGCAACGGGTACGGTGCGCCCGTGCGGTTCGATGCGTACCTTGAAGTCCTCGCTCAAAAAGGGGCCGCCTTCGCTGCAGGGCGGCTGCTGGCCGCGCAGCGGATAGACTAGACGCCCGCACCCGCGAAGGCCACGTAAGCGCATGTTCACCAACCCACCCCAGGGGCAGATCGAGGCGCTGCTGCGGACCGCGCGGACCATCGCCGTGGTCGGCCTGTCGGCCGATCCTGCGCGCCCCAGCCACCGCGTGGCGCGCGCGCTGCAGGGCTTCGGCTACCGGGTGATCCCGGTCACGCCCGCGCAGCGCGAGATCCTCGGCGAGGCAGCGGTGCCGGGGCTGGCGGATCTGCCGCGCGTGCTCAGGCCGGCGAGCGGGTCGACATCGTCGACGTGTTCCGCCGACCGCAGTTCGTAGCGGGGATCGTGGAGGAGTGCATCCGCCTGCAGATGCCGGCGCTGTGGCTGCAGGACGGGGTCATCGATTACGCCGCAGCGGAGCGCGCGGTGCAGCAGGGCATCTTCACCGTGATGGATCGCTGCACCTACCGGGACCGCGCCGCGCTGCGCTGAAGGGCGCCGCACCGGGTGCGCGGGCGTGGATTCGCGGCTATGCTTATCGCCGATGCGCATCGATTTCACGAAGATGCATGGCGTCGGGAACGACTTCATCGTCTTCGATGCACCCGAGGACCGCTCCGTCCTTGAGCCCGCGCGGCTGCGGGCGCTCGCCGACCGGCGCAGCGGCATCGGCTTCGACCAGGCCCTGGTGCTCGACAGTCCGCGGCGCGCGGACAGCGCGCTCTTCTACCGCATCTTCAATTCCGACGGTGACGAGGTCGAGCAGTGCGGCAACGGTGCCCGCTGCATCGCAGCCCTGTTGCACCACCGCGGGCTCACCCGCAACGGGGCCATCACCCTCGACAGTCCCGCGGGGCTGATCCACGCGCGCATCGGCCGGGATGCACGGGTGTGCGTGGACATGGGCGTGCCGGACTTCGACCCGCATTCGCTGCCCTTCGCGGCCGCCGCGGCCGACAAGTATCCTCTGGAGGTTGCCGGCCGCACCGTCGAGGTCGGCGTCGTCTCCATCGGCAATCCGCATGTGGTGCTGACCGTAGACTCCGTCGAGGCGGCCCCCGTCGCCACGCTCGGGCCGCAGCTCGAGCGTCATCCGCGGTTCCCGAAGCGCGTGAACGTCGGATTCCTCGAGGTGGTGGCGCGCGGCGAGGTGCGTCTGCGGGTCTACGAGCGTGGCGCCGGCGAGACCCTCAGCTGTGGCACCGGCGCGTGCGCGGCGGTGGCCGTGGCGCGGCGCCGCGGCCTGCTCGACCCGGAAGTGCGGGTAAGCGTGCGCGGCGGCGAGTTGCAGGTAAACTGGGGCGGAGCCGGGGAGCCGATCTGGCTGAGCGGTGCGACTGAGATCTCCTTTGAAGGCCACGTCGAGGTTTAGAACACTATGACGACACGAGAGGCGCGCGGCCTGGCCGCGGTGGACACCGAAGAGGAATCCATTGCTGGCTACCTGCAGCGCAACCCCGAGTTCTTCGAACGCCATCAGGCGGTGCTGGCGCGGCTGAAGCTGCCGCACTCGCGCGGCGGCTCGACGATCTCCCTGGTCGAGCGCCAGATCGAGGTGCTGCGCGAGAAGCTCGCCGGGCTCGAGAACAAGCTTGCCGAGCTGGTGAAGGTCGCCCGCGCCAACGATGCCCTGGCCGAGCGCCTGCACCGCTTCACGCGCCGCCTGCTCGGTGCGGTCCCTCGCACCGAGGCCATCGCGCGCATCGAGGCCGGCCTGCGCGAGGACTTCGACGCCTTCCACGCCGCCCTGGTGCTGGTGGGTGCAGGGGCCGACCCGGGCCTGCCGTCCTTCGTGCGCGTGGTCGCGGTCGATGACCCGGCGCTGAAGTCCTTCGAGTCGCTGTTCGCCAGCGGCAAGCCACGCTGCGGCCAGGCGCGCGACTCGCAGCGCGAGTTCCTCTTCGGGCCCGAGGGGCTGGCGATGGGATCCGTGGCGCTGGTGCCGCTGGGAGAGAAGGGCTCGATCGGCCTGCTGGCCCTGGGCAGCGCCGACCGTGACCGCTTTCACCCCGGCATGAGCACCGAGTTCCTGTCGCGCCTGGCGGACCTCATGGCCGATACCCTCAGGCGCGCCCCGGCAGGCTGACACCCGGGTCCGGCTCATGACCCCAGCGGCGCTTGAGTGGGTGGCGCGTTTCCGGCGGCATCTGCACTCCGAGCGGCGCCTGTCCGCGCACACCGACGCCGCCTACGCCCGCGATCTGGCCGCCCTGGTGAAGTACTGCGACCGCGCCGGCATCAAGGACTGGCATGACCTGGACACCCAGCACGTGCGGCGCTTTGCGGCGCACTCCCATGCCGCGGGGCTCGCCGCGCGCAGCATCCAGCGCCGGCTCTCCGCCGTGCGCAGTTTCTTCAACTACCTGTTGCGCGAAGGGCTGGACCGCGGCCGCAGCCGCAGTGCGCGCGCCGCGCTGCACAACCCGGGCTATGAGGTGCGTGCGCCGAAGGCGCAGCGCCGGCTGCCGCAGACCCTGGACGCGGACCAGATGGGCCGCCTGCTGGAGATCCCCGCCGGCGATGCGCTGGCGGCGCGCGACCGGGCAATCATGGAGCTGCTCTACTCCTCCGGGCTGCGGCTGGCCGAGCTCGTCGGCCTGGATTCGGGCAGCGTCGATCTCAAGGACCGTACCGTGCAGGTGCTGGGCAAGGGCAGCAAGACCCGCATCGTCCCGGTAGGGCGGCCGGCGGTGAAGGCGCTGCAGGGCTGGCTCAAGGAGCGTCCGGGGCTGGCCAGGGCAGAGCAGGCGGCGCTGTTCGTGGGCCGCAACGGCCACCGTCTCGGTGCCCGCGCCGTGCAGGCGCGCGTGGCCTACTGGGCGCGGCGGCAGGGCCTGAGCATGCACGTGCACCCGCACCTGTTCCGGCACTCCTTCGCCTCGCATCTGCTTGAATCGAGCGGGGAACTTCGCGGTGTCCAGGAACTGCTCGGCCACGCCGACATCTCCACCACCCAGATCTACACCCACCTTGATTTCCAGCACCTCGCCCGTATCTACGACGCTACCCACCCACGCGCACGCCGCAAGGCCTAGAGCGCGGGCGGGACAGCCCGGGGCAGTGGTGACTGCAGCCGCGACCGGCAGCGTGACGAGATCCAGGAAACCCATGACCGAAACGACCGGCTTCAATCCCCATGGCACGACGATCCTCGGCGTGCGGCGCAACGGTGCCATCGCCATCGGCGGCGACGGTCAGGTGACCCTCGGCAACAGTGTCATGAAGGGCAACGCGCGCAAGGTGCGCCGCCTTGCCAATGACAAGGTGATCGCCGGCTTCGCCGGCGGCACCGCCGATGCCTTCACCCTGTTCGAGCGCTTCGAGGGCAAGCTCGAGAAGTACGGCAACCTCACGCGTGCCGCCATCGAGCTCGCCAAGGACTGGCGCTCGGACCGCTATCTGCGGCGCCTGGAGGCGCTGCTGCTGGTCGGGGACCCGCAGAACCTGTTCATCGTCTCCGGCAACGGCGACGTGATCGAGCCGGACCACGACGTCGCGGCGATCGGTTCCGGCGGCCAGTTCGCCCTGGCGGCCGGGCGCGCGCTGGTCGAGGGCTCGGACCTGGATGCGCGCTCGATCGTCGAGCGCTCACTCAACATCGCCGCCGACATCTGCATCTATACCAACCGCAACCTGGTCATCGAGGAACTCAAGGCCCAGGGCGGGCAGGCTTAAGAGCATGTCAGCACTTACTCCGCGCGAGATCGTCCAGGAACTCGACAAGCACATCGTCGGTCAGCAGGCCGCCAAGCGTGCCGTGGCCATCGCCCTGCGCAACCGCTGGCGCCGCATGCAGGTTGACGACCCGCTGCGCCAGGAGATCACCCCGAAGAACATCCTGATGATCGGCCCCACCGGCGTAGGCAAGACCGAGATCGCGCGGCGCCTGGCGAAGCTCGCCAACGCCCCGTTTGTGAAGGTCGAGGCCACCAAGTTCACCGAGGTCGGCTACGTCGGGCGCGACGTCGAGTCGATCGTCAAGGAACTGGCGGACGTCGCGGTGAAGATGACGCGCGAGCAGGCGATGGCCGAGGTGCGCGAACGCGCCCGCGAGGCCGCCGAGGAGCGCGTGCTGGATACGCTGCTGCCCAAGCCGCGCATGATGGGTTTCTCCACCGACGAGCCGGCGACGGCGCGCGACGGGGAGACCCGCCAGAAGTTCCGCAAGATGCTGCGCGAGCACGAGCTGGACGACCGCGAGGTCGAGATCGAGCTGCGCGCCATGCCCAACGGCATCGACATCATGGCGCCGCCGGGGATGGAGGAGATGCAGCAGCAGTTGCAGTCGATGTTCCAGAACCTCGGCGGCAACCGCACGCGCACCCGCAAGGTGAAGGTCACCGAGGCGCTCAAGCTGCTCACCGACGAGGAGGCCGGCAAGCTCATCAACGAGGACGAACTGAAGCTGCAGGCGCTGGCCAACGCGGAGCAGAACGGCATCGTCTTCATCGACGAGATCGACAAGGTGACGCGCCGCGGGGAAACAATCGGCGCCGACGTCTCGCGCGAGGGCGTGCAGCGCGACCTGCTGCCGCTGATCGAGGGCTCCACGGTGGCCACCAAGTACGGCACCATGAAGACCGATCACGTGCTGTTCATCGCCTCCGGTGCCTTCAGCCTGTCCAAGCCCTCGGACCTGATCCCGGAGCTGCAGGGCCGCCTGCCGATCCGCGTCGAGCTCGACTCGCTCAAGGTGGGTGACTTCGTGCGCATCCTCACCGAGCCGGACGCCTCCCTGACCGCGCAGTACCGGGCGCTGCTGGCCACCGAAGGGGTGCAGGTGCAGTTCGCGGCCGACGGGGTGGGGCGCATCGCCGAGATCGCCGCCCACGTCAACGAGCGCACCGAGAACATCGGCGCGCGGCGGCTGCACACCGTGATGGAGCGGCTGCTGGAGACGGTCTCCTACGAGGCCAGCGAGAGGTCCAACGGCAACGCCACGGTGATGATCGACGCGAAGTACGTCGACGACCACCTCGGGGAACTGGTCAAGGACGAGGATCTGAGCCGCTACATCCTGTAGCCGCCCGCCGGCGCCAGTCTCTCAGGCGCGCAGCACCGCTGCTGCGGTGATGTCGGCGATCGTGGGCGTCCCGGCCTGGCGCATGATCGCGGCCAGCTCCGCGTTGTAGATGTCGATCACCCGCTCCACCCCCGGCTGGCCGAAAGCGGCCAGACCCCAGGCCTGCGGGCGGCCGATCCCGACCGCAGTCGCCCCGAGGGCGAGGGCCTTGAAGACGTCCGTGCCGCGACGAATGCCGCCGTCGACGAACACCGGCACCCTTGCCTTGACCGCGGCGACCACCTCCGGCACGCAGTCGATGCTGGCGCGCAGGGTCTCCTCGTTGCGGCCGCCGTGGTTGGACACCACGATGCCATCGGCGCCATGGGCCACCGCGATCGCGGCATCCTCGCCCGTGACGATGCCCTTGACCATGAGCCGTCCCTTCACCAGCTGGCGCAGCCGGTCGAGGAATGCGGTGGTGAGTGCCGGGGGCGACAGCGAGGTCACGCGCGAGGTGTCGAGGCCCTGGAACATCGCCCGTGCGTGCCACATGTCGTGGGAGTTGTTGGCATGGCAGGCGACGCAGCTGCGGCTGTCGGCGAGCATGGCGCGCCCCAGGGTCTCGTTGTTGCGGCGGGTGTTGAGCTCCTTGGCATCGACCGTGAGCACGATCGCGGTCGCCCCGGCCTTCTCGGCGCGCTGCACGATCGCCGCGGTGACCGCGAAGTCATCGGTGGCGTAGAGCTGCTGCCACAGCGCTGCGCCGCGGGCTTCGGTGACCGCCTCCACGGGCAGGGAGGAGCCCGTCGAGAGCATCATCTGCATGCCGCGGGACCGCGCGGCACGCGCCACCGCCACCTCACCTTCGGGGTGGAAGGCACGCTGCGAGGAGACGGCGGACAGGTAGATCGGGCTCGCCCAGCGCGTCCCGAGCACCATGCGCGAGGTGTCCAGGTGCGACAGGTCCGCAAAGCGGCGCGCGCGGATCTGGTAGTGCAGGAAGGCGTCCGCATTGCGCGCCATGGTGAGGTCGCCGTCGATCCCGGTGGCCAGATAGCCCCAGTGCGCCGGCGGCAGCGCCGTGCGCGCCAGCGGCTCGAAGCCCATGACATCCGGCACCTGGCTCGCCTGCGTGAGCGGTGCGGGCGCGCGCGCGAACAGCTGCGAGGGCGGTGGATCCTCGGCGTGCGCTTGCGACCACAGTGCCGAGGCGGCGGTGAGGCCACCGACGAAGGTGCGCCGCGTAAGCGCGGCGCGCTTGTCTTTGAGCATGCTTTCCCCCAGCGAACGTTTGTGGTTATCGGGCACTCAGGTGCGACGGTGCTTAGATCCTGAAGCGCTCTTTCAATTCTCCGGCCATGCGCCGGCTCACCGGCAGCGGAGCCTCCCCGCCGCGCAGGTGCACCAGGTACTGGCCGTCCGCGCAGCGCTCGATGCGCTCCAGGTGCTTCACCCCGACCAGGGCGTTGCGGTGAATGCGCACGAACTCTGCCGGGAACTCGCTCTCCAGCAGGCGCAGGGAATCCTCGATCAGGTCCTCGCCGCGTACGTGGCGCACGGTGGTGTACTTCTGGTCGGCGAGGAAGTACTGCACTTCCTCGATGGGAATCAGCTTCAGCCCCTCGCGGTGGCGGGCGGCGATGTGGCTGCGGCGCGCCGCGCCGCTGCTGGCCGCCAGGCTCTGCAGCTGGGCGCGCGTCAGGCGCCCGGCGCGCGCCAGGGCGGCGCCGAGTTGCTCCTTGCGCACCGGCTTGAGGAGGTAGCCGACGGCCTGGGCCTGGAAGGCCTCCACCGCATACTCGTCGAAGGCGGTGGTGAAGATCACCGCCGGCGGCTGTTCCAGCACGTTGAGGTGGCGGGCGGCCTCGAGCCCGTCCATCCCGGGCATGCGCACATCCAGCAGCACCACGTCCGGGGACAGGTCGTGGGTAAGATCGAGCGCCTCGTGGCCGTTGCCTGCCTCGCCCACGACCTCCACCGCGCTGAGCTCGGCGAGCATGCTGCGCAGCCGCTCGCGCGCCGGCGGCTCGTCGTCCACGATGAGCACCTTGAGGCGCACGGACGGAGCGGTCGGGCTCATGGGCGCAGGCGCGGACCGTGTTCGAGCAGCGGGAAGCGCAGCGTCACGATGTACTCGGCATCGAAGCGCCCGGACTTCATGAGCGCGCGCTCGCCGTACAGCAATGCCAGGCGTTCGCGGATGTTGCCCAGCGCCAGGCGGTTGCCCTCGCGCATGCCCGGGGCAGGATCCAGCGGGTTGCGCACCACGATCGTCACCAGGTCGCCGCTCACCTCGCCGGTGATGGTGACCGTGCCGCCCTGGGCGCGCGGCTCGATGCCGTGGTAGATCGCATTCTCCAGCAGCGGCTGGATGATCAGGTGCGGCACCAGGGCCTTCTGCGGCAGCGCCTCGACCTTCCAGTCCACCGTAAGGCGCGTCCCCAGGCGCAGCTGTTCCATGCGCTGGTAGGTGCGCGCGACCGCCAGTTCCTCGGCGAGCGTGATGGTGTCGTGCTTGTCGCTCAGGGTGGCGCGGAACAGGTCCGCCAGGTCCTGCACGGCTTCCTCGGCGCGCGGCGGGTTGCTGCGCGTGAGGGCGGCGATGGTATTCATGCTGTTGAACAGGAAGTGCGGGCGGATGCGCGCCTGCAGTGCGTGCACGCGTGCGGTCGCGCGCAGCTCGATGCTGCGCCGCCATTGGTGCGAGACGTAGAAGTAGCGCAGCGCCAGCCCGGTGACGATCAGGCCGATCCACACGTTGCGCACGCCGAAGCGGAACGGGTCGGCGGGAAACAGGCCGAGGCCGCCGGAACCGCTGACCATCTGCGAACGGCCGATGAGATAGACGCACAGCGAGATCCCCGCGACCACCGCGCCGATCAGGCCGAGCACCGCCGCCGACCCTGCCGCGACCGACAGGCGCCCCAGGCGCGCGCGCAGCGTGCACAGCACGCCTGCACTGGTCAGCCCGATCCACAGCAGGAACATCGAGGTGCGCGTGAGGTCGGTCCAGAAATCCACGAGCATGCTCTGCCGCGCCAGGGTGAGCACCAGCGCGGTCAGCTCCACGATCAGCACGACGGCGAGCGTGGCGCGCGAGGTGCAGAAGTCCGGCAGGTAGAAGGTGTTCTCGCGGCCGGCGGCGGTGTTCATGCGTCGCGGCTGGCCGGCTGACTCATGAGGTTGGTGCGCTCGAACAGCTCGGCCTTGAGGCGGTAGGTGGCCGAGATGTCCTCTTCACCGAAGCCGCGCGCGGTCAGCTCCGCGTACTCCCCGAGCATGCGCTCCACCACCGGCAGCGCCACGCTGAAGCGTGCCGCCATGTCGCGGCAGATCCTGAGGTCCTTCGCGTGCAGGCGCACGCGGAAGCCGGCCGGGTAGCTGCCGCGCACCATGTTCGGTGCGCGGTGCACGAAGTACCAGCTCGAGCCTGCCCCCTTGCCCAGGGTGTCGATCAGCTTGTCCAGCGGCAGGCCCTGGGCGTGCGCGAAGGCCATCGCCTCGGAGACCGCCTCGATGATCCCGGCGCACATGATCTGGTTGGTGGCCTTGGCCGCCTGGCCGCTGCCGGTCGGGCCGAACAGGGTGACTGCCTTGCCCATCGCCTGCAGCACCGGCAGCGCGCGGGCGAAGGCCGCCGTTTCCCCACCGGCCATGATCGCCAGCGTGCCATCGCGTGCACCCTCGGTGCCGCCGCTGACCGGGCAGTCGAGGAAGGAGACCCCCGCGGGGGCGAGCAGTGCGGCCGCCTGGCGAGCGGTCTCGGCCCCGATGGTCGAGCAGTCCAGCACCAGTGCACCGCGCGCAAGCTGCGGCGCCAGTGCCTGCACCACGGCAAGCACGTCCGCGTCCGCCGAGACGCAGCTGACGACCGCATCGACACTGGCAGCCAGGGTGGCCAGATCGGCGCAGGCGGTGACCTTGAGTTCGGAGGCCAGCGCGCCGGCCTTTTCGGGGCTGCGGTTGTAGACCGCGGTCAGCAGGCCGGCACGGTGCAGATTGCGGGCCATGTGCATGCCCATGGCGCCAAGCCCGACAAAACCTACACGCATGCGCATGCCTCGTGCGGCGCAGGGGTGGCCGCGGGCGTCACTATAGAGCGTTGGCGGGAGGCACGGAAACGCCCGCCGCGTGCGCGAGGCTAGCCGGAGGTCGGCTGCGCCTTGGGCTCCGGGATGGCATGCGGCTCGGGAATCGCCTTCGGCTCGGCCACCGGTGTGTCGGGGTCGTAGCCTGGCACGCTGCCGCAGCGGTCCTGCACGTCCTTGCGCGCCACCTCGCGATACGCATCGGCGTCGGCATCCGACATGTACTCGCGCTCGCCGGTCTTGCTTTCCTTGTAGACGCGGCGCGCCTCGATCGCCTTCAGATAGCGATCCTTGGCCGCCTTGCACTGGGCATCGCGCGAGCGCGTGATGTCCTGGTGGACGGCGCGCGAGTTGGCCTCGTCGGCCACCGAATCGGGGGTGCGGTTGACCTGCGGCGAGCGTGCGGTGAGGGTTTCCGACCCGGGGTGCGCCTTGCTGGTCTTGATCACCTGTGAGCCGGGGACCCACTGGTCGCTGTAGTGTGGCTCGCCATGCTCATCCACCCAGCGATAGACGTCCGCCTGGGCCACGCTCAGCGTGCCAGCAAGGATCAGGCTTCCGAAGGATACAAGTCGCAACATAAGGGCCTCCCCGAAGGGCAGTATCACCGCTCCCGGGAGGGCGGCCCTTGAACTCCGTCACACCCGCAACAGGCAGCGCCTGCCAGCGGTCACGATACAAAGAAACCGGGCCCCGCGGCCACTGTTCCGAGGCCGCCGGGGCCGCGCAAGGCCAGGCCCGGGCTTGCCGGGGGGTGGCCGGGTCCCCGGGCCCCGGCGCTGTTTCCGGGCGGGTAAGCTAGCGGCAAATCCGGCCGGAAACGCCGGCAAAGGTGGATTGTCATGGACGCACTGAAGATCGATGAAATCGCCCGCCGGCTGCTGGAGCGCGTGCCCCCGGCGCTGCGCAGCGTGCAGCAGGACCTGGAGAGTAATTTCCGCGCCGTGCTGCGCGAGCGCCTGAGCAGGCTCGATCTGGTGAGCCGCGATGAATTCGAGGCGCAGTCGCGGGTGCTCGAGCGCACGCGCGCGCGGCTCGAGGCCCTCGAGGCGCGCCTGACGGAGATGGAAGCTGGCGGTGCTGGTGCTGCGGCCGGCACCAAACCGGCCGCGGAAAGTCCGACGCCCTAGCCGCCGGCTACTGCGACATCTGCACCATGTGATCGACGGCCGCCTTCACCAGGTCGTCCGATGCATCCATGCGGCCACCCTTGGGCGGCATCATTCCGGACTTGCCCTGGAAGCCCTTGAGCGCGTGCTGGTACAGGGTCGCCTTGCCCTCGGCAAGGCGCGGCGCCCACGCGGCCTTATCACCGGCCTTCGGTGCCCCGGCGATGCCCTGGGCATGGCAGGCGCTGCAGGTCTGCTCGAACAGCTGCGTGCCGGTGGTCGGCATGCCGGGGGCAGCTGACCCTGAGGCAGGACCCTCAACCTTGATCGCGAGCGCGCTGTTGTCCTGGCCAGCGACGGCCTCTTGGCTCGGGGAAGTCAGGCGCGCCTGCACGTTCTTGCTGTAGTCCGCCTCTTCCATCACCTGCCTGTCCTGGGTGTGGCTGGCGACGATGCGGGCGAAGGCGAAGATACCGATCGCGATGGCCATCAGCAGGCCGATCACGAGGCTGAAAACATTGAAGAAATGGGTATCTTGTTTGCTCACGACGTCATCCGCTGCGCAGGCCCGATCCGGCGGCGCAGTATAGCCGCCCGGGGAGCAGGACCGGAACTACAGCGGCTCAGCCGATGCCTCGCGCGCATGACGGCGGGCGCCCAGCGAACCCCCGCAAGAGCCTTCCCCTAGTGATGGATGATGGGATCCAGCATTGGCAGGGCGCCCGCCGCAGTCGGCTGGCCGGTGCTGCGGATGTCATCCTGGGTGTAGCTCTGGCCGGGCCCGCAGTTGCTCTGCGGGATGCGCGAGGCGGCGGGCGGGTGCACGCAGTTAGTGTCGGTGCTGGCCGTGGGGGGCGCCGGTTTCGGGGCAGTGGCACAGCCGATCACGAGGATCGCGCTGGCAACGCAGGTCAGGAGTGTTCGCAGCATGGCCGTTCTCCGCCTTATCGATAAATTGCCGTCGGACGCCTAATTAGACGCCCGCAACCGCACCCGGTTCCAGTTAATTCCGGCCAACTATCGTTCCCGGCCCGGCCGCCGGGCCGCTGGCCGGATCCGCGCCTGCCAGGTACCGGCACAGCGCGTCAGCCCCCGGGCAATCAACGGGTTCCGCCCCGCGGCGTTGCCTTGTCGCTACCTTGGCGGCGGCCCATACTCCGGCGCCGGATAACAAGACAAACCTGGCGAGTGCCGGCATGGCGCCAATAGGCTCGGGGGGAATCACCGGCGGCAGCGGGCACGCACTGTGGGTGCGGCTGACTCACGGGCTCGGGGCTGCGAGTCTCATCACCCTCGCCTTCACCGGTTTCGTGATCCTCATGGCGCACCCGCGCCTTTACTGGGGCGAAGCGGGTAACGACCTCACGCCGAGGCTCCTCGAGCTGCCGGTGAGCCGCAACTACAAGCACGGCGGCTACGAGATGCGCACGAGCGCCTTCCCCGACGGTGGCCACGCTGTGAGCGCGGTGCGCACTTACGACATCTTCAACCAGAACGGCTGGGCGCGCAGCCTGCACTTTCTCGCCGCCTGGCTGCTCCTGGCGACCGGACTCGCCTACCTGGCGGCCGCGCTCGCCGGCGGGCACCTGCGGCGCGACCTGGTGCCGCGTGCGGGCGAGTTGCGGGCGCGGCTCATCTGGCAGGACATCCGTGCGCACCTCGCGCGCGTGCCGCAGGCGCAGGGAGGACCGCCCTACAACCTGCTGCAGAAGCTGGCGTACACCCTGGTGCTGCTGGTATGCGCACCGCTCATGGTGGTTACCGGGCTCGCCATGTCGCCGGCGGTGAACGCGGCCTACCCATTCCTTGCCGGACTCTTCGGCGGCTCGCAATCGGCACGCACCGTGCACTTCGTGTGCTTCACATTGCTCGCGCTGTTCCTGGTGGTCCACGTGACCATGGTGGTGATGTCGGGGTTTCGACGGCAGATACGCGCGATGACACTCGGGAGGAGCGTATGAACGAGTCACCCTCGATGCTGACCCGGCGCGGCCTCATCACCGGCCTGGCCTCTGCCGGCGGGCTGTTTGCGGCCGGATGCTCGCAATCGCCGCCGCCGACCTACGGCAACATTCTGCGCATGGCCGACCAGTTCACGTATCGGGCGCAGCGCCTGCTGCTGCCCGAGCGCTCGCTGGTCAAGCAGTTCACGCTCGGCGACATCACCTCCATGCCGGCCACCGGCAACACCGATCCCGGAGACGAGAAGCTCGCCGGCTTCGATGCCACACTCGGGCCGCAGTACGCGCGGCTGCACGCCGGCGATTTCGCCGACTGGGGGCTGCGCGTCGAGGGCAGCGTGGCGCGGCCGGGTAGCTACGCGCTCGCCGACCTGATGCGCTTCGCAGCGCGCACCCAGATCACCAAGCACACGTGCGAGGAGGGCTGGTCGGCGATTACCGAGTGGACGGGGGTGCCGCTGCGTACCGTGCTCGAGGCGGCCGGCATACGTGCCGGCGCGCGCTACGCGAACTTCTATACCTACGACGGACAGATCGACAGCATCGACATGTTCGATGCCCTGCACCCGCAGACGCTCATCGCCTACGGCATGAACGGCCGGGCACTGCCGCTGCAACACGGCGCGCCGGTGCGCCTGCGCGTCGAGCGGCAACTCGGCTACAAGAGCCTGAAATTCCTGCACCGGGTTGTGGTCACGGAGCGCTTCTACGACCCCGGCATTGCCGGGCCAATCGATTCGGGCTGGGCTTGGTACGTGGGCATCTGAGAGGCGCGCGCCGGCAGTTGGACGGGTGCCGCCGGCGCCGCGTATCATCGCCCGCCCCAACGCGCCCGTAGCTCAGTTGGATAGAGTGGCAGCCTCCGAAGCTGCAGGTCGCTGGTTCGAATCCAGTCGGGCGCGCCATCAAACAAAATCAATAGCTTGCAAAGGCGCTCTGGGGACCGCCGTCAAGACCGCGCCGCGCCCTACAGCCAGCGCTTGCTCTTGAAGTACAGGTACGGCCCGAGCGCCGAGACGATCATCATCCCCAGCGCGGCCCAGACCCCCCAGCGTTCGTGCAGCCAGGGAATGTGCTCGAAGTTCATGCCATAGAAAGCGCCGATCACCGAGGGCGGCAGCAGCAGCACCGTCACCACCGAGAAGATCTTGAGGATGTTGTTCTGATCGATGCTGACCAGCCCGAGCGTGGCATCGAGCAGGAACTGGATCTTGCCGATGAGGAAGGTGGCATGGTCGCTCAGGGCGAGGACATCGCGCGCGACCGTGTGCGTGCTGGCGCGCGCCTCGGGACTGACCTTGCCGTCGGTGCTCTGCTGCAGGAACCCCAGCAGCCGCGACAGGCTGAGCAGGGTCTCGCGGGCCCTGGAGATCAGATCCCCGCTCTGGCCGATGCTGCGCAGTTCGCCCCGGTAGTCGTGGCTGGCCGCATGGCGGGCGGCGGCACGCGGAAACACCCGCAGCGAGGTCGTGTCGATGTCGCCGCCGACGCGCTCGAGCACATCGGCGATGCGATTGACGATCGCCTCCAGCAGCCCGGTGAGCACCAGCGACGGGGAACTGCATACGGTCGGGTGGTTCTCGGCGAAGCTGGCGAAGCTCTTGAACGACAGCAGGTCCGCATAGCGGTTGGTGACCAGGCGCGAGCCGGTGAGGATGAAGGTGACCTGCGTGGTCTCAGGCAGCGCGCTATCGGCCTTCCACAGCACGGTGCTCGTCATGTAGAGCGCACCGTTATCCTCGTAGAGTCGGTTGGAGGTCTCGATCTCGCGCATCTCCTCGCGCGTGGGCACCTCGATAGCCAGTGCCTGCTCGACCTGGCGCTCCTCCTCGAGAGTCGGCTCGAGCAGGTCAAGCCACACCGCCTCTTCCGGCACTGGCATCCCGGCAGTGGTCACCCTGACCTCGAGGCCCTTCGCGCCGGGGGTATAGACGCTCAGCACGGCCTCAAGTCCCGCCAGGCCCCGGGGCGCGCATCAATGGTGGTGCTCTGCCGCCGTCAGGTCGTTGATGAGCTCGATCAGCTTCGCCTCGCCGCCGGCCATGGCGATGTCGGTCGTGTACTTGCCGTTGACGATGACGAAGGGCACGCCCTGCACCTGGTAGCGCTGCGTGATCTCGGTCGCGCGCTGCAGGTTGGAATTGACCGAGAATGAGTTGTAGGCCTTGGCAAAGTCATCGGCACTGACGCCGTTGCCGGTCGCAAACTGCTGTTGCAGCTTGAAGCTCTCCTCGTCGCTGCTGCCCACCAGCAGTTCGTGCCGCGAGGCGATGGTCTCGAAGGCCTTGGCCACCAGGTCCTCGCGGCCGAGTGCCTCGAGCGTGTAGTACAGCTTTGCGTGGCTCTTGTGCACCTCCTGCCACATCACCGGCACGCGCACGAACTCCACGTACGCCGGCTTGCTCTTCAGCCAGGCCCTGAGGAAGGGCTCGAAGGCATAGCAGTGCGGGCAGGCCAGCCAGAACACCTCGGTGACCTCGACCTTGCCCGGGGCGACGCTCGTGGGCTGCGCCGGCACCAGCAGGTTGTAGTTGACCCCGGCCTGCCACTTGCCCGGCGGCAGCGGCGCGGCTGCCGGTGGCGTCGTGATCTTCTCGAGCGAGGCATCGCTGGCTGCGGGGTGCTCGGTATCCGCCGCGCCGTCGGCGGATTCCTGGGATTTCGTGGCCTGCTCGATCTGGCTCTGCGCGCTGGGCTCGGGCGCGGGGGCCGGCGGCGGGGCCGGGTTCTCCTGCGCCGCCGGCGGGGGTGGCGGCGGGGCCGTGGCGGGTTCCTGCCGTGCGCACGCGCATAACAGGAGCAGGGCCAGGGATGCGAGGAATCGGCTCATGGGCGGTCCTTCGAGGCTCAGCGCATGCCCTGCACGTAGGAGGCCACGTCACGGATCTGCTCGGGCGTGAGGCGCTTGGCGAGGGTGAACATCATCACGCTGTTCGGGTCCTGCTTCGCCGCCGTGGTGCCGGTGTAACGCGAGCCGTCGACATAGGCATTGAGCTGCTTGACCACGTACACCGACTGCTGCGCGCGCAGTGCCGGGTAGCCGGCCGCCAGGTTGCCGCGCCCGGCGGGGCCGTGGCAGGCGACGCAGGCGGGAACGCCGGTGTCCTTGTCACCGCGCAGGTACAGCGCCTCGCCTGACTTCCAGTACGAGGGGTCAGCCTCCAGGCCCAGCGGCGTCTGGCTCTGGAAGTACACCGCGAGATCCTCGATGTCCTGGTCGGTGAGCGAGACCGCGAGCGGCTGCATCACCGGGTTGTTGCGCGCGCCGGCCTTGAACAGGCGCAGCTGCTCGGCGATGTAGACCGCGCTCTGGCCGGCCAGGCGCGGCCATTCGGGGTTGGTGCTGTTGCCGCCCTGGCCATGGCAGGCCGCGCACAGCGCCGCCTTGGTCTGGCCGTCGGCCGCCTTGCCATGATCAAACGGAGTCCCGGGCGCCACCGGCGCTGCGGTGGCGGCGGCATCCTGGGCTGCAGCGAGCATCGGCGCCAGGCCGAGCGCGGCCAGCATCACGAGGGCGGCTGATCCGATCCAAACGACTCTCGGGCTCTTCGGCATTGCTGACATTCCGGCTTGGGCCTCGCTGCGGAGGCGCCGAATTGTACACTACGGCTATGGCTGCGCTTTCCGGCTGCTCGCTGCAATGAGCCGCTTCAACCAGGTCCAGTTCCTCATCAGCGCGGCCGGCCCCGCGCAGTTTCCGGCTGACTTTGGCGCCGAGGTCGCGTTCGTCGGGCGCTCCAATGCCGGCAAGTCGAGCGCGATCAACGCCATCACGCAGCGCCACGGCCTCGCGCGGACCAGCAAGACCCCGGGGCGCACGCAGCTGTTGAACTTCTTCGAACTCGGCCCCGAGCGCCGCCTGGTGGACCTGCCCGGATACGGTTACGCCAACGTGCCGGACGCGCACCGCAGTACCTGGCCGTTGCTGGTCGCCGCCCTGCGGGAGCGTGCCTCGCTCAAGGGGCTGTTCGTGATCGTGGATGCGCGCCGCGGGCTGAAGGACGGCGATGCCGGCCTGCTCGACTGGGCGCGGCCGGAGCAGCGCGTGCACGTCCTTTTGTCCAAGGCCGACAAGCTCAATCGCGCCGAAGGGGTGCAGGCGCTGCGCGCTGCCGCCGCCGCGCTCGCCGGCCGGGCGAGCGTGCAGCTGTTCTCGGCGCTCAAGGGGACGGGCGTGGAGGAGGCCCAGCGCACGCTCGAGTCCTTGCTCGCGGGTGTGCCCAAATAAAAAGCCCCGGCGGTTTCGTTAGAAGCCGCCGGGGCAGACTAACCCGGCACAGGTCTTATTGAACCGGGTTGACCCGCTCAGGGAGGGAAGCGGGGAGTGCTAGGCACTCATTTGGTTGGATGGGGTCCCCGGCGACAAGTTCCAGTGCCGGGCACAAAAAATACCTTTTCAAATCATAAGTTTGCGTTACAAATTGTATGTTCCGCGCCACAGGTTGCCTCGGCGGCAATGCACACCGCCTGCCGGGGTCCGGAAAATACCGCTACCAGGGGCCCGAAGAGGGTTCTTGGCGGCGTTCCGGGGCCTGAGAGCTCGTTGGAAAAACGCACCTGGCCGCGGGATGGCTCTGCCGGCAGCACGGCGGCAGGACCTGCCTAGTGCGCCTCTTCCCAGTTCGCGCCGGTGCCTACGTCCACCCGCAGCGGGACACTCAGGGACGCCGCATTCACCATGCACTCGCGCACGGCCGCCGTCAGTTCGAGGACCCCGTCGGCCGGCACCTCGAACACCAGCTCGTCGTGCACCTGCATGATCAGCCGCGTGGGCGCCCGGGTCTCTGCGCGCCATCCGTCGATGGCGATCATCGCGCGCTTGACGATGTCCGCCGCCGTGCCCTGCATCGGGGCGTTGATGGCGCTGCGCTCGGCGTACTGGCGCATCTGTGCGTTGCCCGAGCGGATGTCCGGAAGGTACAGCCGCCGCCCGAACACCGTCTCCACGTAGCCGCTCTCGCGCGCCTGCGTGCGCGTGTCGTCCATGAAGCGCTTCACGCCCGGGTAACGCTGGAAGTAACGCTGCACGTGCTGCGCGGCCGCGCCGCGCTCGATGCCCAGGTTGCGCGCCAGCCCGAAGGCGGACATGCCGTACATCAGGCCGAAGTTGATCATCTTCGCCGTGCGCCGCTGGTCCGCGCTCACCGCGGCCAGCTCCACCCCGAACACTTCCGCGGCCGTTGCCTGGTGCACGTCGAGCTCGGCGGCGAAGGCGGCGCGCAGGCCGTCGTCACCGGACAGGTGCGCCATGATGCGCAACTCGATCTGCGAGTAGTCGGCCGCGAGCAGCACGTGCCCGGCGGGGGCGATGAAGCTCTGGCGGATGCGCCGTCCCTCGGGCCGGCGCACCGGGATGTTCTGCAGGTTCGGCTCCACGGACGACAGGCGGCCGGTGGCGGCGACCGCCTGCGCGTAGCAGGTGTGGATGCGCCCGGTGCGCTCGTTCACCAGCTCGGGCAGCTTGTCGGTGTAGGTGGACTTGAGCTTCGCCAGTGCGCGGTACTCGAGCACGATCCGCGGCAGCGCGTAATCCTGCGCCAGCTCCTCTAGCACGTCCTCGGCGGTGGAGGGCTGGCCGGTGGGCGTGCGGCGCCTGACCGGCAGCTGCAGCCGCTCGAACAGGATCTGCTGCAGCTGGCGCGGGGACTCGATGTTGAACTCGTGGCCGGCCTCGCGGTGTGCCTGCAGCAGCAGCTCCTGCAGCGCGCGGGCAAACTCGCGGCTCTGCGCGCGCAGCAGCTCGCGGTCGACGAGCACCCCGTGCTGCTCCATGCCGACCAGCACCGGCACCAGCGGCTGCTCGCACTCCTGGTAGAGCCTGGCGAGCGCGGGCACGCCCTCGATTTGTGGCCACAGGCACCGGTGCAGGCGCAGCGTCAGGTCGGCTTCCTGGGCGGCGTACTCGCCGGCGCGCTCGATGGACACCTGGTCGATGCTGATGTGCCGTGCGCCCTTGCCGCACACGTCCGTGTACGAGATGGTCTTCAGGCCGAGGTAACGTTGCGCGTCGGCGTCCATTTCGTGGTTGGTCGCGACGCTGTTCCACAGGTACGACTCGAGCATGGTGTCGAAGCGCATGCCGGCAAGGCGGATGCCGGCATTGAGCAGCACGTGTGCGTCGTACTTGATGTTGTGGCTGATCTTGCCACGCGCGGCATCCTCGAGGATGGGCCGCAGAGCCTCGAGCACGCGCGTGCGGTCGAGCTGCTCGGGCGCGCCGGCGTACACATGGCGCAGCGGCACGTAGGCGGCCTCACCGGGCTCGATACACCAGGAGATGCCGACGAGTTCGGCCTTCATGTAATCGAGGCTGGTGGTCGCGGTATCGAAGGCGAACAGCTCCGCGGTCCGCAAGCGCTCCAGCCAGCGCTCCAGGTCCGGCCACGCAAGGATGGTCTCGTAGCGGCGTGCAGGTTCCGGGGCTGCCACCGCCGGCACCGCCAGCGCTGCGGCGGGCGATGCCGCAGCGGGGGCGGCCGCAGTGCCAGCGGCGGCGGTATCGCCGGCGTCGAGCTGGCGCAGCAGGGCGCGCAGGTCCAGCCGCGTGTACCACTCGCGCAGGGCGAGCAGGTCCGGCGCCCCGGGGGTGAGCTCCTCGATGGACAACGGCAGGTCGAGGTCGGTGTTGATCGTTGCCAGGCGCTGCGACAGCTCGAGCGTCTTCAGGCCCGCGCGCAGGTTCTCGCCCACCTTGCCCGGCACCTCGTCCAGGCGCGTGAGCATGGCTGCGACGCTGCCGAACTGCTGCAGCAGCTTCGCCCCGGTCTTCGGGCCCACCTTCTCGATGCCCGGTATGTTGTCCGAGCTGTCGCCGATGAGTGCGAGGTAGTCGATGATCTGCTCGGGAAAGACATCGAACTTCGCCTTGACCGCGGCGCGGTCCAGCACCGTGTTGTTCATGGTGTTGATCAAGGTCACCGAGCCGTCCACCAGCTGCGCCATGTCCTTGTCGCCGGTCGAGATCAGCACCGACTGCCCGGCGCGGGCGGCACGGCAAGCGAGGGTGCCGATGACATCGTCAGCCTCGACGCCCGGCACGCGCAGCAGCGGCAGTCCCTGGGCCTTGATGATCTGCAGCAGCGGCTCGATCTGCGCACGCAGGTCATCGGGCATCGACGGCCGGTGCGCCTTGTACTCGGCAAACAGCTCGTCGCGGAAGGTGCGGCCCGGGGCATCGAACACCACGGCAATGCGGCGCGGCTGATAGTCCTTCAGGAACTTCAGCAGCATGTTCAGTACCCCCAGCACCGCCCCGGTCGGCTCGCCGCGCGAGTTGGTCAGCGGTGGCAGGGCGTGGAACGCCCGGTATACATAAGAGGAGCCGTCGACGAGGACCAGGTCGGGAGAGGCGGGCATTGCGGTGCTACCTGAAGCGGGCGGCGAGTATAACGCGCAGGGCGTCACGTTCTGCCGCGGCGGGGTCAACCCGGCCAGCACTGGTGCGCTAGAAGGGTATGTGCTGTCCTCGGGTGCGCCGCGCATGCTCGAACCTTCCAATCCGGCCATTGCCGCCAATCGCTTCGGGCAGGGTGCAAGGCCGGGCGATCTCGCCAATATCGGCGCCGACGGCCGCGACTGGCTGCGGGCACAGCTCCGGGAGGCGCCACCTGCACTCGCTGCGGCCCAGCTGCGCCCCAGTGCCGAGATCCTCGCCGAGGGGCTGCGCTTGCGGCGCGAGCGCGAGCAAGCCAAAAAGTCCGGCAGCGCCGCGAACCCGGAGCTGGAGAAGCTCGGGCAGTACCTCAAGCCGATCTACACCAGCGAAGTGATCGCGCGCTTTGCGCACGCCGCGAGCACCGAGCGCCCGTTCGTGGAACGGCTCACGCAGTTCTGGGCCAACCACTTCGCGGTCTCGATCGACAAGCAGTTCCTGGCAGGCCTCGCCGGCAGCTTCGAGCGTGAGGCAATCCGCCCCCACGTGCTCGGCCGGTTCTCCGACATGCTGCTCGCGGTGGAGAGCCACCCGGCGATGCTGCTGTACCTGGACAACCATCTCTCGGTGGGCCCGCACTCCCAGGCGGCATTGCGCGGTGAGCGGCGCCAGTCACAGCGCAGGATCGGCATCAACGAGAACCTGGCGCGCGAGATCATGGAGCTGCATACCCTGGGGGTGGGCAGCGGCTACACCCAGGCCGACGTCACAAGCTTTGCGGAGGTGATCACCGGCTGGTCGATCGGCGATGACCGCGGCCGCTTCGCGTCCGGTACGCCAGGGCAATTCGTGTTCCATCCGGAGCTGCACGAGCCCGGCGCCAAGGTGGTGCTCAACACGCGCTACCCGGACACCGGAGTGGGCCAGGGCGTCGCGGTGCTGCGCGACCTGGCGCGCCAGCAGGCCACGGCGCACTTCATCGCGACCAAGCTCGTGCGTCACTTCGTCGCCGACGACCCGCCGGCCGCGGCCGTGAAGCGCGTCGCCGGCGCCTTCACCGCCGGCGAGGGCGACCTCGTGGCCGTCTACCGCGCGCTGCTGGATGCGCCGGAGTCATGGACGCAGGGCCTGTCGAAGTACAAGACCCCCGCGGACTACATCGTCTCCGCCTACCGCGGGCTCGCGCTGCCGGTGGAGGCGGGCAAGGGGCCGCTCGCCCCGTTCGAGCTGCTCGGCCAGAGAACCTGGTCGCCCGGCTCGCCCGCCGGCTGGCCGGACCGCGGTGCCGACTGGGACGGGGCATCGGCGCTGATCAAGCGCATCGAGTGGGCGGATGCGGTGGGAGCGCGCGTGGGCAGCCATCGCGATGCGGCGCAGCTGGCGCCGCAACTGCTGGGCGCGAACCTGAGTGAGGCCACGCGCACGGCGGTGGCGCGCGCGGCCAGTGCGGCGCAGGGGCTGACGCTGCTGCTGGCGGCGCCCGAGTTCATGCGCCGCTGAGCACACCAGGAGACACCCATGGCAAGAATGCAGCGCCGCGACTTCCTCAGCCTGTCCGCCCTGGCAGCCGGGGGCGCGCTCCTCACCACCCGCCTCGCCTTTGCCAACGCCTCCCGGCGCCGGCAGCGCTTCGTGGTCGTGATCATGCGCGGCGCCCTCGATGGCCTGGCCGCCGTGCCGCCGTACGCGGACCCGGACTATGCCGCCCTGCGCCGCGAGGTGGCACTGCGCGCCCCGGGCACCGCCGGCGGGGCGCTGCCACTGAACGGCTTCTTCGGCCTGCATCCCTCGCTGGTCTTCCTGCAGCAGTGCTACGCGGCGCGCGAGCTGATCGTGTTCCACGCAGTGGCGAGCCCCTACCGCGACCGCTCGCACTTTGACGGCCAGGACGTGCTGGAAAGCGGCACGCCGCGCGCGCACGCCAGCCAGACCGGCTGGCTGAACCGCGCCCTCACGCAACTGCCGGAGCGCAGCACGGGCGAACTCGGAGTGGCGCTGGGACAGAATGTGCCGCTCATGATGCGCGGGCCCGCCGGGGTCAGTTCCTGGTCGCCCTCGAAGCTGCCGGCGCTGGAGGAAGATACGCTCGCCCGGCTCACCGACCTGTATGCCCACGATCCGCTCCTGTCGGTGCGCCTGGCCGATGGGTTGCAGGCCGATGCCATCGCCGCCGAGGAGGCGGCAAGTACACCGGCCACGATGAGCGCGGCGGACACGGCAACCCGGGCGCCGCGTGCCCAGGCCTACGGCGCGCGCTATGCCGAGGTCACACACGCCGCCGCGGGCTTCCTGAAGCAGGACGACGGGCCGAAGGTCGCGGTGTTCGACACCACCGGCTGGGACACGCACGCCAACGAGGGCGGCGCCGAAGGCCAGCTTGCCGGGCGCCTGGGCGCGCTGGACACAGGTCTGGCAACGCTGCGGCAGGAGCTCGGGCCGGCCTGGAACGACACCGTGGTGCTGCTGGTGACCGAGTTCGGGCGCACGGCGGCGGTCAATGGCACGCGCGGCACCGACCACGGCACCGGCGCTGCCGCATTCCTGCTCGGGGGTGCCGTGGCCGGCGGCCGCGTGGTGGCCGACTGGCCGGGGTTGTCGGGGCACGCGCTCTACCAGGGTCGCGACCTTGCCCCGACGCTGGACCTGCGCTGCGTCTTCAAGGGAATCCTCGCCGAGCACCTCGGCGTCCCGGCGCGCGCGCTGGACGAGAACGTGTTCCCCGACAGTGCCGGTGCCAAGCCGCTGCGCGGCCTGGTGCGTGCCTAGGCGCGGTTACTTCGGCGCCTCGGACTGGTTCGCGTCCTCGTCGGTCTTTTTCTTCGGAGTCGCTGCGGGGCTGGCCGGCGTGGTCGCCGGCGGCGCCGGGGCGGTGACCACGGCGGGCTTGTGGTCCGGCAGGTACAAAGGACCCTTCTGCCCGCACGCCGCGAGCAGCAGGGCTGTCGCTGCCACCAGCACGCCCGGCCTCATACGTACATCGGCCGCCGCTCGCGCAGCGCGAACCAGCCGCGCACCACGCGGTAGGCAATCCAGATGCTCAGCGCGTACACGCCCAGTATGAACAGCGGGATGCCGATGATGACCAGCATCAGCGGCACCGCGATGACGCCGATGACAACCGCCCAGAGCAGCGCATACCAGAAGGTGCGGATCTGCCAGCGGAAATGCGATTCCAGGAAGGTGCCGACGGTTGCCGAGCGGCGCACGTAGTTCATGATCACCGCGATGAGCGACGGCGCCCCGCCGATGAAGCTGCCGATGATGGTGTGGGCGGTGGTGAGGCCGATGATCACCGCGAGCGCGTGCAGTGCGTAGATGACGTTGGTGTAGGTGACCAACGCCTCATCGACCCGGGGCGGCTCGGCGGTCAGCGGCGTGATGGGGTCCGTCATGGGTTGCCTCTGGTGGTCTTCAGGTGAGTGGGCGGCGCTCGATGACCGCCATGGTCAGTCGTGACACACAAACCAGGCGCTCGCGCTCGTCGCGGATCTCGATGCTCCACACCTGGCTGCGCGCACCGAGGTGGTAGGGGCGGGCGGTCGCGGTCACCGTGCCCGAGGAGATCGAGCGCAGGTGGTTGGCATTGATCTCCTGGCCGAGAACCGTGAACTTCGGCTCCACGCACAGCATGGCCCCCAGGCTGCCGACCGTCTCCGCCAGCGCGACCGAGGCGCCGCCGTGCAGCACCCCGAAGGGCTGGTGCGTGCGCTCGTTCACCGGCATGGTGGCACGCAGGTAGTCCGCGCCGATCTCGGTGATGCGGATGCCCAGGTGCCCGGCGAGGCTCGCTCGTCCGCGCTCGGTCAGCAGTTCGGGGGTCGCGGTCGCGCGCCAGATTCCCATGGGCCTAGTCTAGCCGTTTGGGCAGTGGCAATCTGCACCACTCGCCCAGCCACCGGATCGCTGCGATGAACGACTTTGCATTCCCGCCCACGCCTGCCCCAGCAGTTGCCGTGTCCGGCTCGCCACTGCGCTTCCCGGTGCACCGCATCTATTGCGTGGGGCGCAACTACGCGGACCACGTGCGCGAGATGGGCGCCGAGCCGGAGCGCGCACCGCCGGTGTTCTTCTCCAAGCCGGCCGATGCGGTGGTGGCCAACGGCGGCGCGGTGCCCTATCCGCCCGCGACCGCCAACCTGCACCACGAGATCGAACTCGTGGTCGCCGTGGGCCGCGGCGGCGCCGGCATCGCCGCGCACGCAGCTCTCGAGCACGTGTTCGGCTACGCGGTGGGCAATGATCTTACGCGCCGCGACCTGCAGGCGGCCGCGCGCGAGCGCGGCCAGCCCTGGGACACGGCCAAGGGCTTCGATGCCTCGGCACCGATCGGCGCCATCCGCCCGGCTGCGCAGGGCCACCTGGCGGGCGGCCGCATCTGGCTGACGGTGAACGATGTGCTGCGGCAGGAGTCGGACATCGCACAGATGCTGCTCGACGTGCCGGGCATCATTGCCGAGCTGTCGCGGTACTACCTGCTGCGCGCGGGGGACCTGATCTTCACCGGCACGCCCGCCGGGGTAGGGGCGGTGAAGGTCGGTGACCGCATCGAAGGCGGCATCGACGGGCTGGAGACGCTGCGTCACACGATCGTCGCCCCCACCGGCGGCAGCCCGTGAAGCTGTACGGCTTCTTCCGCAGTTCCGCGAGCTACCGCGCGCGCATCGCGCTCAACGTCAAGGGCCTCGACTACGAGAGCATCGAGGTTGACCTGCGCGCCGCGGCGAGCGCCCAGCGCGGTGCGCAGTTCCTGGCCCTCAACCCGGAGGGCCTGGTGCCGGTGCTGGTCGATGGCACGAGCGTCATCAGCCAGTCACTCGCCATCGCCGAGTATCTCGAGGAGACACAGCCCGCGCCGCCGCTCTTGCCGCGCGCGCCGGCCGCACGCGCCCGGGTGCGCGCGCTCACCCTGGCGATTGCCTGCGACATCCACCCGCTGAACAACCTGCGCGTGCTGAACTACCTGCGCGCGGAAGCGCACCAGGACGATGCCGGTGTGGATCGCTGGTACGCGCACTGGATCGCACGCGGCTTCAGCGCGCTCGAGCAGCAGGTGCGCTCCACGAGCGAGGACGGGCACTACATGTTCGGTGGCGCGGTGACGCTGGCTGACATGTGCATCGTGCCGCAGATGTACAACGCGCGGCGCTTCAAGTGCGATACCGCCCCTTACCCGTTGCTGAACTCGATCTGCGCCCACCTGGAGCGCCTGCCGGCATTCGCCAGGGCCGCACCGGAGGCGCAGCCGCAGGGCGGCTAGGGCGGTGCCGGCGAGGCGCGCAGGAAGCTCACGTAGCCGGCGAGGAACTGCCGCAGCAGCTCCTCCACGGTCGGGTCCTTCAAGGTCCCGGACTCGTCGAACACGTTGCTGGCCCGCGAGACCATCAGCCGGCCGCCGAACCAGGTCTGCGTCCCCAGAGTGCGCAGCACCGGCAGCCAGGCCGCCTGGCTCGAGATCGTGCCGAAGCCACCGGGGGAGGCGCCGATGACCGCGAAGCGGCGCCCGCCGAACACGCGGCGGCTGTCCGCGGCCGGGCGCGACAGCCAGTCGATGGTGTTCTTGAACACCCCGGGAATGCTGTTGTTGTACTCCGGCGTGACCAGCAGCACCCCGTCGGCGGCGATGATCGCCTCCTTCAGCTGCGAGACCGACACCGGGATCCCCTGGGCCTCGACGTCGCCGTCATACAGCGGGATGCCGCGGATACTGGCGGTCTCCAGGGTCGCCCCTGCGGGCATCAGGCGCGTCGCCGCGCGCAGCAGCGCGCTGTTGTAGGAGCCGCGGCGCAGGCTTCCCGAGATTCCCAGTAGCTTCGTCATGGCAGTCCTTTTTCGCGCCGCCAGCCTGCACGCCGCGTGCAGGCGTTGCAACCCGCGCTCGCGAATGCGTGAACTAGCGCTTGAGTCGTGCCGCCACCCGCCGGTAGGCCTCGCGGAACGGGATACCCTCGGCAACCACCAGCCGGTTGGCCTCCTCGGCCGCATGGATCGACTCGTCGAGACGGATGCGCTCGGGGTGGAAAGTGAGCGCGCCGACCGCGGCCGGCGCGAGCCCGAGGGTCTCGAGCGCCAGGTCGATGCCGCGGAACAGCGGGAACTTCAACAGCTGCAGGTCGCGATGGTAGCCGGAGGGCAGCTTGGCGCACACGGCGAGCGCCTCCAGCAGGCACCCCTGCGCGCTCGCGCCGCGGCCGCGCATCAGCTCGAACACGTCGGGGTTGCGCTTCTGCGGCATGATCGAGGAGCCGGTGGTGAAGGCCTCGCTCAGGGTGACGAAACCGAATTCCGAGGAGGCGAACAGCAGCACGTCGGCGGCGAAGCGGCCCAGGTCCTGCATGAGCAGGGTGATCTCGAACAGCAACTGGCTCTCGGCCTTGCCGCGCGAGAGCTGCACGGCGGTCACCGGGGCGTGCACCCCGGCGAAACCGAGCGCGGCGCGCGTTGCCTCGCGGTCCACCGGCAGGCCCGGGGTGCCGTAGCCGGCCGCCGAGCCCAGGGGATTCAGGTCCGTGCGCCGCAGTACCTGCAGAAGTCCCGCCGCATCGTCGCGCAGCTCGGTGGCGAAGCCTGCAGCCCACAGCGCCACGGAACTCGGCATCGCCTGCTGCAGATGGGTGTAGCCGGGCAGCACCGTGGCACCGGCGCGCACGGCGAGTTCCTCCAGTGCCCCGGCGGCCTGCGCCGCCCCGGCGCTCAAGGCGGCGATCGCATCGCGCAGGTACAGCCGGATGGCGGTGAGCACTTGGTCATTGCGCGAGCGCCCCAGATGGATGCGGGCGCCCGCCGCCCCGATGCGTTCGCTCAGGCGGCGCTCGAGCGCGGTCTGGCCGTCCTCGTCGGCAAGCTCGATGCGCCACTCGTCGCGTTCGTGTTCGGCAGCGAGCGCTGCCAGTGCGGCGCGGATCGCCGCCAGGTCGGGGCCCGACAGCAGCTGCTGCGCATGCAGCATCTCGGCATGCGCGATGGAGGCGCGGATGTCATAGGCGACCAGGCGCTCATCGAGGCGGTAGTCCTCGCCGGCGGTGTAGCGCAGCACGCGCTCATCCAGCGGCGCACCCTTGTCCCACAGCCGGCTCATGTCGCGCTCTGCTGCTCGGCGGGCGTGAGCGCGTTGACGTCGGCGACGATGAGCGTGCCGGTGCCCTCGTTGGTGAACACCTCCCCGAGGATCCCCTCGGTCGAGTGGTAGGAGACCACGTGCACGCGGCGCACCCCGCCGCGGATCGCATCTTCGATGGCGCGTGCCTTGGGCAGCATGCCATCGGCGATCCGGCCTTCCTCGCGCAGGCGCTTCAGGCCCGCCACGTCGGTGTAGGAGATCAGCGAGCGCGGGTCGTTGATATCCCCGAGGATCCCGGCAGCGCCGGTGCAGAGGATCAGCTTCTCGGCGCCCAGGGCTGCCCCGATCGCCGCGGCCACCGTGTCGGCGTTGATGTTCAGCAGCGTACCGGCGGCATCCGCCGACAGCGGGCTCACCACGGGCATCAGGCCGTTGTCGAGCAGCTTGCGCAGCACGGTAGCATCCACCGCGTCGATGTCGCCGACGAAGCCGTAATCGATGAGCTCGCCGCTGGCCAGCTTCACCGGCGCGCGCCGGTGCGCGCGTACCAGGCCCGCATCCACCCCGCTGACGCCGACCGCATCGATGTTCAGGTCGCGGCAGATGCCCAGTACGCGGGTGTTGATCAGCCCGTTCAGCACCATCGCGCTCACGTCGATCGACTTCTGGTCCGTGACGCGCCGGCCCTCGACCATGCGCGTCTGGAGGCCGAGCTGCCCGGACAGCTCGGTCAGCTGCGGGCCACCGCCGTGCAGCAGCACCACGCGTACCCCGAAGTAATGCAGGATCGCGATCTGTTCCACCAGCACGCGGGTGCTGGCGGCATCGGCGAACACCCCGCCGCCGGCCTTCACCACGAAGGTCTTGCCCTTGTACATGCGGATGTAGGGCGCCGCGCTGCGCAGCGCGCGGATGGCTAAGGTCTGGTCACCGCGGTTCATGATCATTCGCGTGGGTTCCTAGTGTCAGGGGCTGAGCAAACGGTGCAGGACGGCCATCTGCGCCGGCAGGCGGTTGTAGGCCTCGCGCTGCACCACGCTGCGCGGCGAGTCGAGCACCTCGTCCGCGATCGCGGTGTTGCGCCGCACGGGCAGGCAGTGCATCACGTGGCACCCGGGGGCGCCGGCGAACCAGTCGTTGCGCACGCACCAGCCGCGCAGCGCGCCGCGCAGCCGCGCATCCTCGGCCACATCGCCGTAGCGCGCGGTCGCCCCCCATTCCTTGACGTACAGCACCCGCGCCCCTTGCAGCGCCTCGTCGCGGTCGCTGGTCTCCCGGAGCGAACCGCCGGAGCCGGCCGCCGCGGCGCGGGCGCGCTGCATGATCGGCGCCGGCAGCGCGTAGCCCTCCGGCCGCAGCACGATGACCTCCATGCCGCGCAGCGCTGCCATGTGCACCGCGGCGGCGGGGACCGCGAGCGGCAGCGCCCGCGGGTGGTACGCCCAGGAGAGCACGAAACGGCCGCCGGCGGGCACCTCGAGTTCGTCCATCGTCTTCCAGTCCGCCAGCGCCTGGCACGGGTGGTTGACCGCGGACTCCAGGTTGATGAGCGGCTTGTCGGTGAGGGCGGCCATGCCGTTGAAGGCGCTCTCGGCGAGGTCGGCTGCGAGGTCCTTGCCTTCGGCAAAGGCGCGGATGCCCAGGGCGTCGCAGTAGGAGGCGAGCACCGGGATGCCTTCGCGCACGTGCTCTGCGGCCGCCCCGTCCATGACCACGCCTGCCCGCGTCTCGAGCTGCCAGGTTCCCTGCCCCGGGTTGATGACGAAGGAGCTGCCGCCCAGGCGCGCCATTGCCACCTGGAAGGAGGCCAGCGTGCGCAGCGAGGGATTGAAGAACACCAGCCCCAGGATCTTGCCGGCGAGGGCACGCGGCTCGGGGTGGCTCTCGAGGCGCTGCGCCAGCTTCAGCAGCGTAAGCACCTCCGCGCGGCTGAAGTCGGCGAGGTCCATGAAGCGCTTCATGGCGGCAGGTCCGCCAGGGCATCGGCCAGCATATCGACGTGTTCTTCCTCGAGAATGAACGGCGGCAGCAGGCGCAGCACGGCCGGGTCACTCGCAGTCCCTGCCAGGATGCCGCACTCCAGCAGCTCCGCCTGCACCTCGCGCGCGGGGCGCGAGGTGCGCAATCCCACCAGCAAGCCCGCACCCTGGTGGCCGGTGACCGGCCCCCGCACGCAGCGCTCGCGGATGTAGGCGCCGACGCGCCGCACGCGCCCCAGCAGCTGCTCGGTCTCGATCGCCTCGATCACCGCCTCTATGGCCGCGCACGCCATCGGGCCGCCACCAAAGGTGGTGCCGAGGGACTCGGGCGCCAGGCTCGCGGTGACCGCCGCCGTGGCCAGCAGCGCCGCGCACGGGAAGCCGTTCCCCAGGGCCTTGGCGGTGGTGAGCATGTCGGGCACGACGCCATGCAGGTTGGCGGCGAAGGGGTGACCGGTGCGCCCGACTCCGCACTGCACCTCATCGAATATCAGCAGCGCCCCGACCTCGTCGCAGCGTCGCCGCAGCGCCCCGAGGAACTGCGCGCCGAGGTCCACGGCCCCGGCAAGTCCCTGCACCGGCTCGACGATCACGGCGGCGGTCTGCCCGGTCACCTGGGCGCTGATCGCCGCCAAATCGGCGCGCGGCACGAAGCTCACGTCGAACGGGGTGCGCGGGAAGCCGTACCACTTCTGCGCTGCGCCCCAGGTGACCGCCCCGGCAGCGGCGGTGCGCCCGTGGAAGGCGCCCTCGACGGCCACCACCGCCGAGCGGCCGCTCATGCGCAGCGCGACCTTCAGGGCGTTCTCGTTGGCCTCGGCGCCGCTGTTGACGAAGAACACGCTGGAGAAGGGCAGCGCGGAGAACTGCACCAGCCGGGTCGCGGCGCGGTTGCGCACCTGCATGGCCACCGCGTTGCTCTGGAAGTTGCACTGCTGCGCCTGGACCGACAGCGCGCTGGTGAAGCCCGGGTGGGCGTAGCCCAGGCCTGCGACCGCATGTCCTCCGTACAGGTCGAGGACGCGCTCACCCAGACTGTTGGTCAGCCACACGCCGCTGGCGGAGACCACTTCCAGGGGGTACCGGGAGAAGACCGGCGCGAGGTAGTCGGGGGTCTGCGGCTGCTGCCGGGGCGCTGCTGGCATGGGCTTCAGGTCCAGCCGGGCGCCGGCGCGGTGAGGCCGGTGGTCTCGGGCAGCGCGAACATCCGGTTCATCCACTGCACGGCTCCGCCAGCGGCACCCTTGTTGAGGTTGTCGATCGCGCACAGCACCGCGACGGTGCCATCCGCGACCACCGCCGACAGGTGCGCGTAGTTGCTGGCCGCCACGTCCTTGATGCGCGGCGCCTCGGTGCTCACGCGCACGAACGGGGAACCGCCATAGAACGACTGCAATGCGCCGATGACCTGCTGCGTATCCGCGGGGCGGGTGAGCTGCGCCTGCACGGTGACATGGATGCCGCGCGCGAACGGTCCCGAGTGCGGCACGAACGCGAACTTCGCGGCCACCCCCGAGGCGGCCTCGGCACAGGCCACCACCTCCGGGACGTGGCGGTGTTGCAGCGCGCTGTAGCCGTACAGGTCGCCGTGCCGCAGCGGGTGGTGCGTGCCGGGGACCGGCTTGCGCCCCGAGCCGGTGCTGCCGGTCACGCCGCTCACGAACAGCGCGGGGGCGACCAGCCCGCAAGCGAGCAGCGGCACGCTCGCCAGCAGGATGGCGGTGGCGAAGCAGCCCGGGTGGGCGACATGGCGGGTCTTGAGCTCGGCGAGGTGCTCAGGCACCGCGCAGGTGAATTGCGGCAGGCGCGTCGGCGCCCCGTGCGGGTGGCCGTAGACGGCCGTATACGCCGCGGCGCTGCGGTAGCGGAAGTCTGCCGAGATATCGACCACCCGCACGGTGCTGCCGGCCTGCTCGGCCGCGCTCAGCAGCGCATCGATGAGCCCGGCGGAGAGCCCATGGGGCGCTGCGGAGAACAGCGCGCACTCGGCCGCCGCGCACAGGATCTGCTGCACCTGCGCCTGGGAGCTGAAGTTAAGCTGCGGGTAGGCAGCGGCCAGGTGCGGGAAGGCTGCCGCGACCGGCTCACCGGGGTGGCTGTCGGACATGACCGCGGCAAGCCTGAAGTGCGGATGCGCGGCAAGCAGGCGCAGCAGCTCGCCGGCCACGTAGCCGGTGCCGCCGAGCACCACCGCCGGGGTCTGGGCGCTCATTGGGCCGCGGCGGCCTTGAGGCCGAGTGCCTCGATGACACGGTCACCGAGGGCGGCGCCGCTGCTGAGCGCATTGAAGGCGGGCACGCCCATCTGGGTGACGATGATCTCGACGCCGACCTGGTTGTCGGTGGCAGGCCCGGTCACCACGCACGGCTCGATCTGGAAGCGCTCGCGCAGCAGCTTCACCCCGCCCCAGGCGGCCACCGGATCGTTGGCCGACAGGATCACCCCGCTCAGGACCGCGCGGATGTCCGGGCATGCCAGGATCGCATCGACCCCATAGGTGCCCAGGAGGCCGTCGCCGAGCTCGAACACGAGCACGTCGGGCTTGCCGGCGGCCAGCTCGGTGAGCATCGTGCGCGTCAGCGCCGGCCCGTTGCTGCGCGTGGTGGTGACGATCCCGAGGTCGGTGAAGATCGCGCACCGCCGCGCGCCGGCATCCTCCATCGCCAGGATGTCCCGCCGCAGGGACACGCCGGTCGCCTTGAAGGCATCCACCGTCAGGCCGCGATGGCGCATGCGCGCGATCACCGCGCAGGCCGCGGCGGTCTTGCCGGCCTCCATGCAGGTGCCGGCGAGTGCCACCACCGGCACGCCGCCGGTGTCGAGCTTCGCCCCGAGGTCCAGCGCCGTACGGCCGACGCGCGCCGGCACGCCGATGCGCTCGCCCAGGTAGGGAAAGTTCAGCGCCACGCCGAGCACGCGGCAGTCGAACGGCTTGCCCTTTTCCGGGTTGATGGAGTCACAGATGCCCAGCACCCCGCCGATGTTGAGCATCTGGATCACATCCCCGGGCCTGAGGCTCTCGGGCACGTGCCCCGAGTAGCCGAACAGCGCCTTGCGGTGTCCTAAGGCCCCGGCCACGATGTCGCCCTTGCCGACCTTGGCCATGCGGCCGCTGGTGAGCTCCAGGGTGTTGTAGGTCGACTTGTTGGTCAGCACCTCGACCACCACGACCACGCCTTCCGCGGCCGGGATTTCCACAGCGACGCTCACCTCGTGCGCCAGGCCGCAGGCCTGGGTCACCGAGGCCAGTTTGTCGACCAGGATGCGGCGGATCTCGGCCACGCTAGGACTTCCGCTCCGCGGCCGCCGCTGCCTGCTCGCCGGCGCGCGCGTAGAACAACCCCGGCAGCGAGACGATGCGCGAAAAGCCCAGCGAGTCGCTCGGCGTCCATTCCCCGGCCGCCTCGCCGTACACGCCCCGGGATGCGGCCATGAGCGAGTAGGGCGACTCGACCCCCTCGATGAACAGGTTTCCGGTCGAGAGCAGCAGGTGCACATCCCCGCTCACGCGCTGCTGGGAGGACAACAGCAGCGCCTCCATGTCGCGGCACACCGGGTCGAGCAGCTGACCTTCGTGCACCAGGTCCCCGTAGGACTGAGCCACGTGGTCCTTCATGCGCTGCTGGCGCCCGCTGAGGACGAGCTTCTCCAGTTCGCGGTGTGCGGTGAGCAGCACCTCGGCCGCCGGGGCCTCGAACGCCACGCGTCCCTTGGTGCCGATGATGGTGTCGCCCAGGTGGATGCCGCGGCCGATGCCGAATGGGGCTGCGAGCGCCTCGACGGCCTCGATGAGCTGCACCGCCGATAACGCGCGGCCATCCAGCACGGCCGGCCGGCCCTGGCGGAAGCCGAGCACGTGGCGCGCGGGGGCGCGCGGGGTGCTGAAGGCATCGCGCGTCAGCAGCCAGGCCGCATCCGGGATGCTGCCCGAGGAGGTGAGCGTCTCGCGGCCGCCGATGGTCACGCCCCACAGGCCGCGGTTGACCGAGTACTTCGCCCCCGTGGGCGGCATGGGCAGGCCGCGCTTCGTGAGGTACGCCAGCTCATCCTCGCGCCGGAACGCCTCATCGCGCACCGGGGCGACCACGGTCAGGTCCGGTGCGAGCGTGCGCAATGCCACCTCGAAGCGCACCTGGTCGTTGCCGGCGGCCGTGCAGCCGTGCGCCACGAGGTCGGTGCCAAGGCGGCGCGCCATGCGGGCGATGGTCTGCGCCTGCATGGCGCGCTCGGCGCCGACGCACAGGGGGTACAGCTGCCCGCGGCGCACGTTGCCCATGATCAGAAAGCGCAGCACCTGCTCGAAGTAGTCGCTGCGGGCATCGATCTGGTAATGCTCGACCGCCCCGAGCGCGCGGGCGCGCTCCGCGAGCGTGCGCGCGGCCGCCGCATCGATCCCGCCGGTGTCCACGGTGACGGTGATCACCGGACGCTGGTGGTTCTCGGCCAGCCAGGGCACCAGAAAGGAGGTGTCCAGGCCGCCTGAGTAAGCGAGCACGATGGGCTTGGCGCCCAGAGGTGGAGCGGTCACTGGCATGGTCAGACTCGGAACAGCGCGCGCAGGCGCTCGATGAGGGCCTGCTGGTCGCGCGGGGTGGCAGTGGCGATGAAGATGGTGTCGTCGCCGGAGAGGGTGCCGGCCACTTCCGGCCATTGCACCTTGTCGATGGCCACGGCCACGCTCTGCGCCGCCCCGATGGTGGTGCGCAGCACGGTGATCGAGGGGCCGGCGGGGCGCAGCTCGCGCACGAACTGGGCGAGCGTGCCGAAGTCGCCGTTGGCGCGGCTGACCTCCTCGGGCGGCAGCACGTAGCGGCCGCTGGCCTTGAGCACGCCAAGATCGCGCAGGTCACGGCTGATGGAGGACTGCGTGGCCTCGTGGCCCTCCTTCTTCAGCAGGCGCACGAGATCGGACTGCTTGCGTACCTGGCCGGCGCGCAGGATGCGCAGGATGGCGCCACGGCGCTCCAGCTGGTGGGCGTCGGTGAGCATCAGGGGGCTTTGCGCATAAACATGCGCGCATTGTGCATTTTAATGCACGGGAGTCAAGTGACGGTTTCATGGCCGCGCCGCGCCGCGCGCCGCCGCGTGGCTACTTATCTATGGAGTACACCAGATCGAGGCCGGAGACCTGGCCGTTGACCCCCTGGCCGACCTCGGTCTTGACGGTCCAGTGGTCCCCCAGGGTGTAGCGCAGCTTCAGGGTGTTGAGCTGCTCGGTGAGACTGATGCCGTAGCTCACGTACAGGCGCGGGGACAGGTAGCGGCCCAGCACCAGCGAGGTGTCGTTGGTGGTGTCCGACTCCAGGCTCACATCCGGGATGCCCACGTGGGTACCGACCTGGCTGGCGAGCAGCGCCCCGGCCTGCGCCAGCGCCACGTTGCCTGCGCCCTTCTGCGTGGATTCGAGCGAGCCGCCGGCGAGGATGAGCGAGACGATCTGTGACTGCGTCAGCGGCGGATCGGAGAAGAAGGACATGCGCGGCTGCAGCAGCGTGCCGCGAACGTTGACCCCGGCGGTCACGTCGGGGAACACCTTGACCGCCCGCAGGTCGACGCCCGGGTTGTCGATCGGGCCGCCGGTGAAGATCAGCCGGCCGCGCTGGATGTCCAGCTTGCGCGCGTAGGCGAGGTAGGTGCCCCCGGCGATCGACAGCTCACCGGTGCCACGGGTGATGGCGTCGTAGCCGCTGCGGATCGCGATGCTGCCGGTGAGCCTGCCGGTGAGCCCCAGGGTATCGAGCGTGACGCGGTCCCCGAGCGTGAGGGTGATGTCGCTGACGACCTCAAAGCGGTTCGCCGGATCGTCCTCCTCCTGGCCCACGATCACCTCGTCGTCGGAGGGACGCACGGCGTTGGTGATGTCCTTGGGGGCAATCTTCGCGTAGGGCACCACGACCTTGCCGGTGACCTCGATCTTGTGCCCGTTGATGTCGAACAGCAGGTCGGGGGAGGCCTCGATCTGGGCCTCCGGGACGTCGACGACCCGCAAATTGCTGCCCTGCAGGCGGAACTTGCCGTAGGGCACGAGGTTGCGCCACTCGAGGTGGCCATCGACATTGAGCGCGCCGGTGCCGGCCTTGGCGCTGCCCTTGAAGTCGATGCCGGCATCCCCGAGGCGTGCCTCCATGGCCAGCTGGCGCAGCGCCAGGTTCACCACGTACGCGTCGAGTTCCCCGTCGGTGACTTTCAAAGCACCTGACAGGCGCGGCTGGCCGACGGTGCCGGCGACGCCGACGTCGGCGGTGAACTGGCCGGAGGCCCGATCGATCTGCGGCACGTACAGGGTGACCAGACCGCAGTCCGCGCTGTGCGCATGCAGTTCCCCGCTGACCGGCATGTCCTGCCAGCGCGCGGTGGAACGCTGGATGTCGAGCTTCGCGGTCATGGTACCCACCTGGCCGTCGCCGAGGTTGAACCGGGCGCTGACCGTGGCGCCGGTGGCGTTGACCTCGATGGCGCCCGAGCCGATGCGTGTGCGCTCGATCTTCTTGCTGGCCAGCCGGTGCACGACCTCGGCATCGGCCAGCTGCGCGTGCAGCGTGCCGATGGCGGGCCCCGCGGCACCACCGGAGAGTTGCAGGTGCGCACTGCCGGTGCCCAGGTACTGCACCGAACGCGTCGTGCCGGCGGTGAGGGTCGCCAGGGGCAGCTCGTTCGAGCTCGCCGTCGCCGACCACGCCGCCGGTGTCCAGTCCCCGTCCGCGCACATGCTCCCGGGCGTACCTGTCAGGCACATCCACTCCAGGCGCACGTGCGCTGCTGAGACCAGAAGATCCACCGGCCGTTCCAGCGACAGGTGCAGGGCATCGCTGCCGCTGAGGCTCAGCTGGGTGAGCTGCCCGCGGAAGCTCGCGTTGGCATACGCACCCCTGGCCTGGAGGCTCGCGGCCAGTCCCGGAGCTGCGGCCGCGAGGTGCACCGTGTAGGCGCTGGGCAGGCCCTGCAGCGTGAAGGTAGCGCTGTCCACGGTGCGGTTCTGGTAACTGAGCTTGTGCACGCTGATCTCGACCCTGGATTCGCGGTCGAGGGCTGCGGGATCGAAGTTGATGTTCGCCTCGAGGGAGGCGACCTTCAGACCTTGATGGTCGATGTCGTGACCGTGGGCGTTCGCCACCACCGCAGGATCGGCCAGCGTGCCGGTGATGCTGCCGGATGCCTTCAGCTGCCCGCGGCTCTCCGGGGCGAGCAGGCTCAGGTCCTGGCTGTTGAGCGCGAAGCGCAGGTTCAGCCGCTCGTTCACCTGCCCATCCAGCGAGAGGCTGGTACCGCCGAGGTTCACGTGCACGCTGGTGAACTCGAGCGTGGTGCCCGCGCGGGCAATCGTGCCGGCGCCGCTGGCGGCTGCCCCGCGCAGCTTCCCGGTGAGCTCGCTGAACGAGCCGCTCATCTTGAGGTTGCCCGGCGCGACGAAGCCGCTGCCGGTGGTCGTGTAGTTGAAGTTCAGGCTGCCCGGCAGGTCAGGGCGCACCAGCCCGGGGTTGATGCCCGTGGCCCGCCCGCTGATGTTCCAGCTGCCGACGCCGCTCCACACCACCTCGCCCTGTCCACTGGTGTGTCCGCCATACAGGTCCACTTCGGCGCGTTCAAAGGTGAAGCGGTCCTTGCCGAGCGTGCCGTAGACATCCACCGGCAGCGGCGCGAGCGTGGCTGCGCGCACATCGCCGGTGACGTGCACCCGGTACGGCAGCTCGCCTTGGAGCGTGAAGGTGCCGGCGGCGCTGCGCACCGGCGGGTCACGACCGACCAGCGGCCAGCGGAACTGCTCCCAGCGGCCGCTGAGATCCAGGCGCGGCCCGTTGTCGACGATGGCGATCGTGCCTGCGCCTGTGGCGCGGGCCCCGGACTGCACGTGGGTCGCCTCCATGCGCTTGGCGGTGAGCACGTGGTCGGCGTAGCCGCCCGCGAACAGCACCTGGAAGTCCCCGGCATGCAGCCCTGAGGGGTTGACCGGTCCGTGCCCGGTGAAGGTTTCCAGGTCGCCGGAGGCGGCAACGTGACCGGTGATGCTGCCCAGCGGTCCGGATATGCCCCAGGCAGTGAGGTCAAAGTCCTGCAACACCGCATCGCCCGCCCAGTGGAAGTGGTTGGTGAGCTCGAGCAGCTGGCCGGTGAGCTCGGCGCGGAACGGGCTCGCCGTGTGCGCCACGATGTTCAGCGCGTTGAGGTCCCCCAGCGCACTGCCGTCGGCAGTCCAGGCCGGCTGGCCGGCTGGGTGCCAGTCAAGGTGATACTGCACCGCCATGCCGAAGGGGTCGGTCGCCCGCAGCACCCCGCTCAGTCCCACCTTGGCGCCCTCCAGCTGCCCGGTGAGGCCGAAGATGCGGATGCTGTGACGGCGCAGCACCGCTGCGGTGTTGACGCCGGTGACCGTGAGCTTGAAGCCGTTGTACACGGTGAGCGCTGCGCTGCCGGCGTGCACCTGGTCGGCGCTGATCAGCAGCCAGCGCGGCAGGAATCCCGGCGGGCCCGGGATCGGCGGATGCACGCGCTTCTTGATCCCGACCAGGGCGTTGCCGACCGAGACCGACGGTGAACGGATCGTCTGCAGCAACAGCGGCGCCACCGCCACGCGCGCATCGATGTCCGTGAAGGTGAGATGTACCAGCTCCTGGTCGATCTCCACGCGCTCGGCGTGCAGGCCGCCCGCCACCGTGCCGGAGAGCCCCTCGATCGCAAGGTCGATGCTGCCGAGGTGATGCGGCAGGTGGCGTGCGACGAACTGCACGCCGCCGGTGGTGAACAGCACCGACCAGACCGCCACGAACGGGGCGACGATGAGCGTCACGATCAGGATACTGGCGAGGATGAGCAGGATGCGGCGGCGCATGGCGCTACAGCTTCGGCGAGAAATTGATGTGCAGGCGCAGGCCCGCGGGCGTGCAGCCGCTCCGGCCGACCTCGATGGGCTGTGCGCACGGCTCGTAGAGCGGCTTGGCGATGTCGATGCCGAGCGTCAGTACCGAGAGGCGCAGGCGTATTCCCACCCCCACCGCGTATGCAAGCTTGTTCGCATCGGCCCAGCTGTCGAAGGCGTTGCCGTAGTCGAAGAAGGTGGCCACGCCCAGGCTCTTGGGCAGTTCACGCACGATCTCCACGGTGCCGGTGATCACGTCCTTGCCGCCGACCTTGCTGTAGACATCGAGCGTGCCGGGGGGGCTGGGGCAGAGAGTGGGCTGCGGCAGCGGCGGCTCGGAATTGCAGATCGTGGTCTTCTCCGTCGGCGAGAGGGCGGCGTAGCCGAAACCGCGCACGCTGTTGTCGCCGCCGGCGAAGAAGCGGTACACCGTGGGCAGCTGGCTGAATTCCGAGGCGAAGGTCGCGCCCACCTCCCCGCGCACTAGCAGGTGCCACTTGCGGGCGATGCGGAACGCCCGCTCTGCCTGGACGTGCACCTGGGCGAAGTTGGAGTTGGAACCCAGCGAGGCGTGCGAGCCGCGGATCTCGATGAACAGGGGCCGCTCGAACAGCGGCTCACCGAGGTAACCCTTGGGAACCGACGCAATGTCCAGCTCCGGCACCAGCAGACGATCGGTCGAGGCGGGGCGCAGGTCCGCGACGACGTCGTTGTCCGCGCTGGTGCTGGTGCGCACGGCGTTGATCAGCCACACGTGCTGCCAGCTGCCCGTGACCGTGGTGAATGCCGGTCCCACCGACAGCGTGTTGGTCGTGACATCGCCCCAGTCGCGCTGCTCGATGCTGCCGCGGAACGCGAAGTTCTGCACCGCCGGGTCACCGCTCGGGATGGCATAGCGCGCCTGCAGGCTGTATTTGGTGACCTGCGCCATCTGGGCCTCGATGCTGAAGGTGTGGCCGCTGGAATTGATGCGACGGTCATCGAAGCCGACCGTGCCGCGCACCCCGGTATCGGTGGCGTAGCCGCCGCCGATGGAATAGCGGTGGCGGCGGCTGGCATCCGCCCGGATGTTCACCGGCACGGTATGTGCGACGCGATCCGGTTCCCCGGGCAGCACCTCGAGATTCGAGAAGTATTGCGCGTCATCGAGCGCGAACTGCGTGCGCAGCACCTGCGTGAGATCAAACGGCTCGCCATCCTGGTAGCGCAGATAACGGCGCACCAGCGAGTCCTTGATCACCTTCTGCTTGATCGTCGTCGTGCCGAAGCGGTAGCGCTCGCCGGTCTCCATCGCCAGGGCGATGTTCGCCTTGTGGTTCGGTGGGTCGACCACCAGCTCGTTGCGGATCAGCTTGGCATCGAAGTAGCCATAAGTGGCCGCGGTGCGCTGCAGGTCGCTCTTGATGTCCTCGTAGCTCTTGTGGTTTAGGCGCTGGCCCTTGCGCAGCGGCAGCCTCCTGAGGATGCGCTGGAACAGCGGGTCGGTCGCGCCCGGCCCGTCGACACGCACGTCGATGCTGTCGACCAGCACCGGCGTGCCGGGCGTGATGTCCACCGTCACCTTCCAGGTGCCATTGTCTTCCTGTGTCACGTTCGACTGGACCTGCGGCTCGTAGTAGCCAAACGGGCGCAGCGCTGCGTCCACCTCGCGTTCTACACGCTCGTGCAGCCGGTCGACGATGTCCGGCGTGAGGTCAGCGCCGCCTTTCTTGTAGCGCTCGAAGCTCAGGTAGGCGAGCACGTTGTCGCGCACCTCGTCATCGACGCCGTGGACCGTCACGTCTACGCCTGTCGCGGCGCGCGCCCACTGCCCTGCGAGCAGGCACAGTAGCAGCGCCGGGGCCAGCGTGAGCCATCGACGTACCCCTGGCGGGAGTTTGCGCTGCGCCATCTAAACGTGTGCCTGGAGAAAGTCCGGGAATTCTAGAGCCTTACGGGCGCAGCCGCTCGACGCCGTGCAGGTGAGACTGGATATCGCCGGATCGGTTCCGGAAGCTCAGGGCCACGCGCCGGCGTTCAGCTTGAATTCAGTCTCGCCCAGGCTGCTGCCATGCGCGTCGAAACGCCGTTCGGCGAGGTAGCAGGCGCCGCTTGCCTCCAGCATCAGCACCGTCGAGCAACGCGTGCCGTAGTCAGGATCGTGCACGAAGGGCGAGGAGAGTACGTGTTCCCACTCGCGCGCCAACCCGGTATGGGGCAGTTCAGCCGCATCGCTCACGCGGGTGCGGTCGGCCAGCAGGGCGAACAGGCGCTGCGGGTCCTCCTGCGGCGCATCGCGCAGCCAGTCCTCGAAGCCTGCGCGTACGCGCCGCAGCTTCGGCCACGGGGTGTCCAGGGATTCATTGGACAGGCCATGCACGCCCGGGGCGAGCGCGCGCGCAAAGGGGGTGGCGCGGTTGGAGCCATACCACAGCGATGCCGCATCGGTGAGCAGGAGGTTGAAGCCGGAGTACCCGCTCGCCTTGCCCGCCAGCGCCGCAAAGAATTCCTCCGGGCCGGCGCTGGAGCGCAGGTACTGCGGGATCAGCTCGCCGCGCGAAGGCGCATCCGTGCGTGGGCGCTGCAGCTCGCGATAGTTGGTCACCACGCCGAAGCGCCGCGCGGCATCCAGTGCGAGCCAGGTGCCGTTGGCGCGCAGGTCGCGGCCGGCGAGGATCTGCCCGGGCGCGGGCCACTTCGCCAGCGCCGCGGCGGGCCGCTCGTGGAACTCATCGCGGTTGGCGGCGACGACCAGCCGATAGCGCGGGTGCACCCGCCAGGCAAGGACCAGCAGGCACATGCGGCTAGCTTGCGCCCCTGAGCCAGGTCTCGATCAGCCGCCACGAGATCGACTGCGTCGGTGGCGCGAGTGCCTCCCCGGAGGTGATCTGCTCGCGCGTGTACCAGCGTGCATCCTCCAGTTCCCCGCTCAACCGCACCGAGCTGCCCGCTGCGGCACTGGCGAAGAAGCCGAGCATCAGCGACGAGGGGAAGGGCCAGGGCTGCGAGGAGTCGTAGCGCACGTTGGTGACGAGCACACCCGTTTCCTCGGCAACCTCGCGGACCACGGCATCCTCCAGGCTTTCCCCCGGTTCGACGAATCCTGCGATCGTCGACACGCGTCGCGGCGGCCAGCTCGCCTGGCGCCCGAGCAGGGCACGCTCACCGTCGCTCACGAGCACGATGATGGCCGGATCGATGCGCGGAAAGTACTGCTGTGCGCAGGCAGGATCGGAGCACACCATGCAGTGACCGGCGTGCGAGGCGACGGTCGGGGAGCCGCAGGTGCCGCAGTAGCGCTGGCGGGCACGCCAGGTGGCCAGAGCCCGGGCATAGGCCAGAAGCCCTGCCTGTTCCGCATCCAAAAGCGGCGCCAGCGGCCGCAGTTCCTCGAAGCGGCTGTCCGCCGGCAGGTCGAGCTCGGCCGTCGGTGGCAGGTCCACCAGTACCACCCGCGTGCCGCGGAACCAGCCCAGCAGCAAGAGCTCATGGGGCTGCGCCGCGGCCACCGGCGGTGCGTTGTGGTCCAGGAACGCGATGCCCGGAGCCGGGCCAGCGCTGAGCAGCTGTTCGCTGCCGCGCCCCAGCAGGTAGCGCGTCGCCGGGTCGGCGCGCGCGGCTTCGAGCCAATGCTGGTCTTCGCGCCGGTCGGCGCGCCGATCCAGGTACGGCCCGGCAAAAAAGTTCGGCCGATCGTGACTCATCAAACCCGTCCGCCCGTGGCAGGGCAATGGCGGCGGATTCTAGCAGCGTGCCGCGCCGCTGCAGTGCTGGCAACGGCTCACCCGCAGCGAAAACGGCTCGCTCACCATGAGCCCGCCGCAACCGCTGCACCAGCCAAGACGCAGCTGCGCGCCGCTGGACAGCGCGTTCACCAGGAACACCGCGTGCTCGAAGGAGATCTGCGCCCCGGGCCGGGCCAGCCGGTAGGAATCGAACGCCTCGCACAGCATGGCGCCGCGGGCCAGCGCGGCGAACGAGCCGGGAGTCTCGGCGCCGCCGGCATCGGCGAGCACCCCGAGCAGCCACAGCGAGGTGGCGAGCGCCAGCGTTTCCTCCTGCATGCGCGTGGAGCGGGTGAAGTAGGCGACCTGGTGTGGTGACTTGCCGCGGTGGCGTGGCAGCTCGCTCCGCGCCTCGTCCATGTACGAGCGGTACAGCTTGCGAATGCGGTCGTCGCTCAAGCCCGTCCAGGCGCGGATCGTCTGCGTGCGCGCCTCGTGACGCAGGAAGCGCAGCGCCAGTTCCATGCGCAGGCGTTCGCGGTGATAGCGGTCGTCGGTAATGCGCATGGCGATGACCCGGCGGTACGGAGGCGCCATTGTGTTGGCGCCGGCGGGAATTGCAAGCGGGTAAATTTGGTAAAAAATCACCAAATTGGCAGGTGACAATTCCGGCCGCGGCGCTCTACGATCGCATCCTGGAGGGCTGCCATGCTGCTGCAGTGCGAGATCCAAGATGGCGATGCCAGCGGGGGCGCGGGGGCGACCAGTGGGCTGTGTGCCAACACCCTCGAGTCGCTGTTCGAGCTGAACGAGAATTGCCTGGGGCTGTTTGCCGAGCAGGCCCGCGCCGGCTGCGGTGAGGCACTGCTGAGCCAGTTCGATGCGCAGTGGCGGCTGCTTGATGCCGCCGGGCGGCGCCGGGCGGCCAGCTGCCACTACCTGCTGTTCGATGCCGGCCTTGGCGATCCGCGCCGCTGGCAGCGGCCGGCCGGGGAGGCCCGCGCGGCCAGCGCTGCGGCGTTCTTCACCGTCCCGGGCACGGCCGCGCTGCTGCAGGCGGTGTGCGTGTTCGGCTGGCATCTCGCCCGCTGCCAGCCCAGCGCCGCGCAGCTGCTGCTGGGCATGCCCGCACCGTGCGTGAACCTGCTCGCGCAGCGCACTCTCGGCCAGGTGCGCGGCCTGACGGCGGCGCACCCGGAATGGCTCAGGCCGCGCTGGCTCCGCCATCCGCGCGCCTGGCGCGAGCTGCTGGCAGCGGCGCTGCCGGATGACCCGCCGGTGCTGTGGCGCGCGCAACTGCGCGGCCAGACATTGCTGGCCGCCGAGACGCGCTTGTGCATCGAGCCGCTGCGCTTGGGCCCCGCCCTTGGCGTTCGCCGCGGGCCGGTGGTTGCCCTCGAACAGCCGCGCCCGGCCGCGCCGGCGCGGCTGCAGTCGCACAAGGCACCCTGATTCAGGGCTTCGCCGGGCAGGGCGTCCTGTATGGCGCGTCCTTTTTTGAGCTATCGAGGTCCGGAAAGCCTGTAGCACCAGGGAGCAGAGCGCGAGAGTATATAGTCCGAATATCACTCCAGGACTATGACCATGAAACAGGTTCTGCTTGTCATCGATGCCCAGGAATCCTTCCGTAGCCGGCCCTATTTCAACGATGCCGAGTTGCCCGGTTTCCTGGCAAACACCCAGCTGCTCATCGACCGCTGCCAGGCCCAGGGCATCCCGGTGGTGCAGGTCTTCCACCGCGAGGCCGGGGATGATGCGGCCAACCCGTTCACCCACGCTTCCGGCAAGATCTGCGCCCTGCGCGAGCTGGCGCTGCGACCGGACGCGGTGTTCCACAAGCAGGTGCACTCGGCCATGTTCGCCGTGGCCGCGGACGGGACGACACTGGAGCGCTGGCTGCACAGCCGGGGGATCGACTCGCTGCTGGTGACCGGCATCCGCACCGAGCAGTGCTGCGAGACTACCGCCCGCCATGCCTCTGACCTGGGGTTCAAGGTGCGTTACATCACCGACGCCACGCTCACCTTCCAGATGCAGACCCGTGCCGGTCGCAGGGTGAGCCCGGCGGAGATCCGCGAGCGCACCGAGCTGGTGCTCGAGGGTCGCTTTGCCGAGATCGTCTCCACCGCAGGAGCGCTGGCCTAGGCGCAGGCAGGCACCCATGGATCGCCCCAGTGACGTGTTCTTCGTGCTGCTGCCGCAGGTGGTGTTGCTCGATGTCGCCGGACCCGCCGACGCATTCCGCAACGCCGAGGCGCTGCAGCCCGGCAGCTACCGCCTGCGCTTCGTGGCACCGCAACCGACGCTGCAGGCCGCGGTGGGCCTCACTCTGTCGGATCTGGAGCCGCTGCCGCAGGAATGCCCGCCCGGCTCGATCGTGGTGCTCACCGGCATCGCCGGGACCCGCATCGACCTGGTGGACCCGGCGGTGCAGCGCGTCGTGCAGTGGCTGCGGTCGGGCGCGGTGCACGAAGCGCTGCTGATGTGCGTGTGTGCCGGCAGCCTGCTGGCCGGCAACGCCGGCCTGCTGGCCGGGCGCGCCTGCACCACGCACCACGAACACCTCGAGGAGCTGCGCCGCGTTGCCCCGGGGGCGCGCGTGTTCGACAACCGCATCTTCGTCGAGGACGGGATGGTTTTCACCAGCGCCGGTGTCACCGCGGGGCTTGACCTCGCACTGCATGTGATCGGCCAGCAGCTCGGCGTCCAGGTGGCCGCCAACGTGGCGCGCAACCTGGTGGTCTACCTGCGCCGGGCCGGCAGCGACCCGGCGCTCTCGCCGTGGGTCATGCACCGCAACCACCTGCACCCGGCCGTGCACCGCGTGCAGGATGCGGTGACCAGGGATCCGGCGGCGCGCTGGGGCGCGCGCGAGCTGTCGCAGGTGGCCTGCACCAGCGCCCGCAATCTGGCGCGCCTGTTCGCCGAGCACGCCGACTGCTCGCCACTGGACTACGTGCAGCTGATTCGCTTTGCGCTGGCGCGGCAGCTGGTGACCCAGAGCCGGCTCGACCTGGAGCGGGTGGCGATGCGGGCCGGGTTCCGCTCCGCGCAGCACCTGCGCCGCGTGTGGTCGCGCTGGGAGGCGCGCCCGCCGAGCGCGCTGCGCGGGCGCGACCTGCAGGCAGCCTAGGCCTCGGGGTAGATCGCAATCTCGCGGCGGCCGCCGGAATCGCGGGCGCCGCGGAACATCCCGTCGCTGCTGAAGTCCATGACGATGCCGCCGCGGTGGTCGATGGCGATCATTCCGCCGTCGCCGCCGAGCCGGCGCAGGATCTGGTGCAGCATCTCGTGCACGGCCTGCGCCAGGGTGATGCCGCGATGTTCGACCGCCGCGCACACGTGGTGGGCCGCCACCGCACGGATGAAGTACTCGCCGTGGCCGGTGGCCGAGACCGCGCACACGCCGTTCTTGGCATAGGTGCCGGCACCGATGATCGGGGAGTCCCCGACACGCCCGGGGCGCTTGTTGGTCATGCCACCCGTGGAGGTCGCCGCGGCGAGGTTGCCGGCGCTGTCGCGCGCCACCGCACCGACCGTGCCGCGCGGTGCCGACGGCATGATCTCGGACACCGTCTCGCCACGTTGCTCGGCCCGCAGCTGCTCGAGGCGCTCGGCGGTGCGGAAGTAGTGGTTGGGCACGAGCGTCATGCCTTCCTCGAGCGCGAACTCCTCGGCGCCCGCTCCCACCAGCAGTACGTGGCGCGACTTCTGCATGATGCGGCGCGCCAGCTCGATCGGGTTCTTCACGTGGCGGACCGAGGCGACTGCCCCGGCACGCAGCTCAAGTCCCTCCATGATCGCCGCATCCAGTTCCGCGGCCCCGTCACGCGTCAGCGCCGCGCCGTGGCCGGCGTTGAACATCGGGTCGTCCTCGAGCATGCGCACGGCGGCGGTCACCGCATCGAGGCTCGAGCCGCCGCGCTCCAGGATGGCGTAGCCGGCATCCAGGGATGCCTCCAGACCAGCGCGGTAGCGGCGCTCGCGTTCGGCAGAGAGCGAGGCGCGCGGGGCGGCGCCGGCGCCGCCGTGGATGGCAATGGCGTGCATGCGGTGCGTCTACTTGTCGCGGTACACGGCGATCTCGCGCCGCCCATGGCCGTCGCGGGCGGCGCGGTACATACCTTCGGTGTTGAAGTCCATGACGATGTTACCCGCCGGGTCGATCGCGATCACCCCGCCGGTGCCGCCGGTGGCGGCCAGTTTTTCGTGGACCACCTCGGTGACTGCCTGCTCGAGCGTCAGCTTGCGGTAGGCGACCAGTGCGCAGATGTCGTAGGCGACCACCTGGCGCATGAAGTACTCACCGTCACCGGTCCCGGAGACCGCGCATGACTGATTGTTGGCGTAGGTGCCGGCGCCGACGATCGGCGAGTCCCCGACGCGCCCGGCGTGCTTGTTGGTCAGGCCCCCGGTGGAGGTAGCCGCGGCCAGGTTACCGGCACGATCCAGCGCCACGGCGCCCACCGTGCCCTTGGGGTTCTCGCTGGCAGGCTTCGGCTTGTCGTCCCCGGCCTTCTGCTCCTCGGCGAGCTCGCCGATGCGGGCGCGCGTGCGGAAGTAGCTCTTGGGCACCAGCACCACGCCCTGTTCCAGGGCGAATTCCTCGGCGCCGGCTGCGACCAGCAGTACGTGCGGGCTGCGCTCCATTACCAGGCGAGCCAGGTCGACCGGGTTCTTCACGTGCCATACCCCGGCGACCGCTCCGGCGCGCGGCCCACGGCCGTCCATGATGGCCGAGTCCAGTTCCGCGTCGCCGTCGTGGTCCAGCGCCGCCCCGCGGCCGGCGTTGAACTGGGGGTCGTCCTCCATCATGCGCACCGCGGCGGCCACCGCATCGAGGCTGGAGCCGCCGCGCTCGAGGATCGCGTAGCCGGCATCAACGGCTGCGGCGAGGGCGGCGCGGAACGAGGCCTCGCGCTCGGGCGTCATTTTCGCGCGCTCCGTGACCCCAGCTCCGCCATGGATGGCGAAGGCGATCGGTGGCGGCCCGGGGGGCGGCGGGGGCACCGCACCCAGGACCGGTGTGCACAGCAGCAGCAGGCACGCAGTGGCAGGCAGTTTCGGGCGCGACATGGTTTCCCCCAAAGCGGCTATTATTTTGGGGCGCGTCCGCGGCACGGCATGTGCATGCCATCCTTTAGGACTCGCCCCACGTCCGGACGGTAAATACTAAATGAAATCCGAGCCGCCGCAGCGGATCCGCAGCCTGCTGGTCGCCAACCGCGGCGAGATCGCGATCCGTGTCATGCGCGCGGCCAGCGAGCTCGGCCTGCGCACCGTGGCGATCTACTCCCAGGAGGATCGCTTCTCGCTGCACCGTACCAAGGCGGACGAGGCCTACCTCGTGGGCCGCGACCGCGGCCCGGTGGAGGCGTACCTGGACATCGAGGGCATCCTGCGCACCGCCCGCGAGGCGCGCGTGGATGCCATCCACCCCGGCTACGGCTTCCTCGCCGAGAACCCGGACTTTGCGCGCGCCTGTGCCGCCAGCGCCATCATCTTTATCGGCCCGGAGCCGCAGACCATGCAGGTGCTGGGCAACAAGGTGGCCGCGCGCGCCCTGGCCGTGAGTGCGGGCGTGCCGGTGATGCCGGCCAGCGCCGCCCTGCCTTCGGAACTGGATGCCTGCGCGGCCGTGGCCGAGGGCATCGGCTACCCGGTGATGCTCAAGGCGAGCTGGGGCGGCGGTGGCCGCGGCATGCGCGTCATAGCCGCGGAGGCGCAGCTGCGCGAGCTCTTGCCGGTGGCGCGCCGCGAGGCGCAGGCGGCGTTCGGCAACGACGAGGTGTACCTGGAGAAGCTGGTGCGCCGCGCGCGCCACGTCGAGGTGCAGATCCTCGGCGACCAGCACGGCAACCTGGTGCACCTGTTCGAGCGCGACTGCACCGCGCAGCGGCGCAACCAGAAGGTGGTCGAGCGTGCCCCCGCGGTGTTCCTGAGCGAGGCGCAGCGCGCACAGCTGTGCGCGGCGGCGCTGGCGATCGGGCGTGCCGCCTCCTACCGCAACGCCGGCACGGTGGAGTTCCTGCAGGATGCCGATACGGGCGAGTTCTACTTCATCGAGGTGAACCCGCGCATCCAGGTCGAGCACACGGTGACTGAGTGCGCTACCGGCATCGACCTGGTGAAGGCGCAGATCCGCATTGCCGGCGGCGCGCGCATCGGTGAGCCTGCGAGCGGCGTGCCGCCGCAGGAGGGGATCCGCATCAGCGCACACGCCCTGCAGTGCCGCATCACCACCGAGGATCCGGAGAACAACTTCATCCCGGACTACGGCACCATCACCGCCTACCGCAGTCCTGCAGGCTTCGGCGTGCGCCTGGATGCCGGCACTGCCTACACCGGCGCGATCATCTCGCGCTCCTACGACTCGCTGCTGGTCAAGGTGACCGCGTGGGCGCCGACCCCCGAGGAGACCATCGCGCGCATGCACCGCGCGCTG
>DASXPL010000006.1:0-29287 GCA_036493615.1 Steroidobacteraceae bacterium | reverse complement strand
GACAGCAGCGCGAACTGGAAGGCGCTGTAGCGCGCATCGCACAGGGCCATGATGAGCGCCACGAGAGCGATGCCGCCCATCGCGCCGGCGATGTGCTCGATCACCACCGCCGCCACCATGATCGGGTAGCTCTTGCCCGCTACGGCGAGCAGGCAATACAAGAGGTTGCTCAGTGCCTGCAGCACCCCGAAGCCCAGCATCGAGCGCAGCAGTCCCAGGCGCACCATCAAAACTCCGCCGAGTATGACCCCGACCAGCGTACTGCTGACGAAGAGCACCTTGATGACGAGCGCGATCTCGGTCTTGGAGAAGCCCGTGTCCATCATGAACGGGGTAAACAGCTTGTTGGCAAAGGCATCGCCCACCTTGAACAGCAGCACTACCAACAGCAGCGCCACCGCGCTGGGGGAGCCCAGCAGCTCCCTGAGCGGCTCGATCACCGACTCGGACAGCGAATGAGGCCGGTAGCTGTTGTGCGAGCTGGGTGCGCGCACGGTGGCGATGCAGAACAGCAGCATGAGGCCGGCAAGACTCAGGAACGCGACGCGCCAGCCCACGTGATCGGCGACCACCAGGGCGAGCGCAAAGGCGAGCCAGGCGGCCACGCGGTACCCCAGCTGGGTCGCGGTCGCCGCCGGTCCACGCTCGCTGGCGGTGGCGACGTCGGTCCGATAGGCGTCGAAGGCGATGTCCTGGGAGGCGGAGAAGAACACGACGGCCAGCGCGGTGATGCCGATGGGCGCCAGCCCCAGGCGCGGGTCCTGCAACGCCAGCAACGCGATGCCGGCGGCCAGCGCGATCTGGGTCACCAGGATCCAGCCGCGGCGGCGCCCGAGGAAGGGCAGCGGATAGCGGTCGATCAAGGGCGCCCACAGGGGCTTCAGGAGATAGGGCAAGGCCACGTAAGACATGATGCCGATCGTGGTGTTACTCGAGCCCGCATCCTTCAGCCACGCCTGCAGCGCGCTTTCGGTGATCTGGTTGGGAAACCCGGAAGCCGCCCCGAGCAGCAGGATCGCGAACATCTTCGGGGATGACAGCACTTCGCTCAGGCGCGGTGCGCCGGCGGGGCGGGCACTCACAGCTGGTAGTCCATGATCAGCGGCGCGTGGTCGGAGAAGCGCTTGCCCTTATATATGGAGGCGGCGCGTGCCTTGCCGGCCAGGGTGCGGCTGACCACCTGGTAGTCGATGCGCCAGCCGACATTGTTGGCCCGCGCCTGGCCGCGATTGGACCACCAGGTGTAAAGGTCAGGCTGCGGGCGCACCTCGCGGAAGGCATCGACGTAGCCGGCCGGTCCGAACAGCCGGTCCATCCAGGCGCGCTCCTGGGGCAGGAACCCGGAGTTTTTCTGGTTCGCCCTCCAGTTGCGCAGGTCGATCGCCCGGTGGGCGATGTTCCAGTCGCCACTGAGGATGTAATGACGGCGCTTGCGGCGCAGGCTCGCCAGGTGCGCGTCGAAGGCCTCGAGGAAGCGGTACTTGGAGGCCTGGCGGTGGGGCCCGGACGAGCCCGACGGCAGGTAGAGCGATACCACGGACAACTTGCCCACCTGGGCCTCCAGGTAGCGGCCCTCGCTGTCGAACTCGTGCGTGCCAAAGCCGCGCACGATCCGGTCCGGCTCATGCCTGGAGTAGATCGCGACCCCGGCGTAGCCCGGGCGCTCGGCATCGCAGAAGAAGCTGTGGTAGCCGGCCATTTGCACGTCGTGTTCGGCGAGCTGGTGTTCCTGGGACTTGGTCTCCTGCAGGCACACGAAATCCGCGCGCTGGCGGCGCAGCCAGCGGAACAGCCCCTTGGCGGCAGCCGAGCGGATGCCGCAGACATTGACGGTGATCACACGCATCTGGCAATGATATGACATGCGGCAATACCAGCTCACGTTCATCGATCTTGCCCTGCGGCGCGAGGCCCTGCGCTTCGGGAAGTTCACGCTGAAGTCCGGGCGCGAGAGCCCCTACTTCTTCAACGCCGGCCTGTTCAGCGACGGCGAGGCGGCGCACGTGCTCGGCGGCTGTTACGCCGCGGCCCTGGTGCACTCAGGCATCAGCTTCGACATGATCTTCGGGCCCGCCTACAAGGGCATCCCGCTCGCGGCGGCGACGGTGATTGCGCTGGCCGCTGACCACGGGCGCAGCGTGCCCTACGCCTTCAACCGCAAGGAGGCCAAGGATCACGGTGAGGGCGGCAGCATCGTGGGCACGGCACTGAAGGGGCGCGTGCTGATCGTCGATGACGTCATCACCGCAGGCACCGCGGTGCGCGAGTCGCTGGAGATCATCCGCGCCGCCGGTGCACAGCCGGTCGGGGTGGCGCTGGCACTGGACCGCCAGGAACGCGGCAGCGGTGCGCTCACTGCCGTGCAGGAGGTCGAACAGAACCACGGGCTCAGGTGTGTGAGCATCGTCACACTCGCCGACCTCATCGAGGCGCTGTCGGCACCTGCCGACGGGCCGCCGCGCATTTCTGCCGAACAGCTCACATCGCTCAAGGCCTACCGGGAGCGTTACGGGCCTGCTTGAGCTTGCCAGCGGCCCATCCGCGGCACGACACTAGCCCACCATGCTGATCCGTTTCAGGCGTCACCTGTCCGTGCTGCTGCTGGCCGCCGCCGCGGCAGGTGCAAGTACGCAAACCGCCGCCCAGTCCAAGGACTCGACCAAGCACGGCGGCATCGCCTACCGCTGGGTGGACGAGCAGGGCATCGTGCATTACGGCGACAACGTCCCGCCGCAGTATTCCTCCCAGGAGCGTGCGCTGCTGAATAAAGATGGCATCGAAGTGAGCCACACCGATGCGCAGAAATCCCCCGAACAGGCTGCCGCGGCCCAAAAGGCGCGCCAGGATGCACTCAAGCAGCGCCAGCACGACAGCTTCCTGGTCTCTACCTACACTTCGGTGAAGGACATCGAGTCACTGCGCGATCTGCGACTGGACCAGCTGCAGGGTCAGCGGGCAGCCTCCGCCCAGTATGTGGAGAGCCTGCGCGCCCGCCTGGGCACACTGCAGATGCGCGCGTTGACCTACCAGCCCTACACCGAGAACGCAGCAGGACGCCGCATGCCCGATGACCTGGCGGAGAACCTGGTGCGCACGCTCAACGAAGTGCGCCAGCAGAGCGCCGCCCTGGCGGCCACCAGCGAGCAGGAACAGGAACTGCGGCGCCAGTTCGACGCCGACATCCAGCGTTACACCCAGCTGCACACGATCCACTCGCAGTAGCGCGTGTCAGTGCCGGCCCGAGTGGCCGAAGCCGCCGGCGCCGCGCTCCGAGGCGGTGAACTCCTCCACGATCTTCAGTTCCACCTGCACCACCGGGACTACGATGAGCTGCGCGATGCGCTCGCCCGGGTTGATCGTGAAATCCAGCGCGCCACGGTTCCAGCACGAGACCATCAGCTGGCCCTGGTAGTCCGAGTCGATCAGTCCCACCAGGTTGCCCAGCACGATGCCGTTCTTGTGGCCGAGGCCCGAGCGCGGCAGGATCACGGCCGCAAGCGCCGGGTCCGCGACGTGGATCGCCAGGCCGGTCGGGATCAGCTCCGCGCGGCCGGCGCTCAGCACCAGGGGAGCAGTCAGGCAGGCCCGCAGGTCGAGCCCGGCGGAGCCGTCGGTGGCGTAGGCGGGCAGCGGGAACTCCTTGCCCATGCGCGCATCGAGGATGCGCACCTGCAGCGCGCGCCGCGCGGGCGATGAACTCAAGCGAGCGCCGTGCCGCGGGCGCGGGCGCCGTTGCGCGAACGCAGCTCCTGTGCGATGAGCCCGATCAGCCCGCGCGCCAGGGTGAGCTTGCCGGCACGCGCGAGTTCGTGGCGGGCGTTGCGGCTGAGCACCAGCAGCTGGTTGTCCTCACAGTCGAAGGCCTTGTCGTGGCCGACCTCGTTGGCCGCGATCATGTCGAGGTTCTTCTTCAGGAGCTTGGCGCGGGCGTTGTTCTCGACCGCCTCGGTTTCGGCGGCGAAGCCGACCACGAAGGGTCGCTCCGCATGGGCGGCCACCGTGGCCAGGACGTCGGCGGTGCGTTCCATCGACAGGTCCATGGTCTCGGTGGTCTTCTTGATCTTCTGCGGCGCGCAGCGCGCCGGACGATAGTCAGCCACCGCGGCGGTGGAAATGAACACGTCGGTGCCCGGCAACTCGCGCAGCACCGCGCCGAGCATGTCCGCGGCGCTTTCCACGTCGATGCGGGTCACGCCTGCGGGCGTTGCCACGCTCACCGGTCCCGACACCAGCACCACGGTGGCCCCGGCCTCGCGGGCCGCCTGCGCCACGGCAAACCCCATCTTCCCGGAACTGCGGTTGCTGACAAAGCGCACCGGGTCGATCGGCTCGCGCGTCGGTCCTGCGGTGATCAGCACGCGCTTGCCGGCGAGTGCACCGCTGCCCGGCAGCAGAGCGGCGACGCGCTCGGCAAGATCGAGCGGCTCGAGCATGCGCCCCGGGCCGGTCTCGCCGCAGGCCTGGTCACCCTCGCCAGGGCCCAAGACCGCGACCGCGCGCCCGGCAAGCGTGGCCACGTTGGCGCGCGTCGCCGCGTGCGCCCACATGAGGTGGTTCATCGCCGGGGCCACGGCCACGGGCGCCTGCGTGGCCAGGCAGAGCGTGGTGAGCAGGTCGCCGGCCTGGCCGGTCGCCAGGCGCGCGATGAAGTCCGCACTGGCCGGGGCGATGAGCACCGCATCGGCCCAGCGGGCCAGCTCGATGTGGCCCATGGCAGCCTCGGCGGCCGCATCCCACAGCTCGCTGCGCACGGTCCGCCCGGAGACGGCCTGGAAGGTGGTGGCGGTGACGAACTCGCGCGCCGCGGCGGTCATGACGACCTGCACCTCGGCGCCGCGCTCGCGCAGGCGCCGCACCAGGTCGGGGCTCTTGTAAGCCGCTATACCGCCGGTGACCCCGAGAAGAATGCGTTTGCCTTGCATGGAATGGTTCCTGGCCTGCGCCGGATTATCGCACCGTGCCCTGCCGGGGGTGCAAACCGGGCGCACGGAATACCACGTGAAACCGCCTACTTGGGGGGCTTTCTCCCCCTGCCGCGCGGCCGCGGCACCCTCTTAGACTCAACGCCCGCCCTGCTTAGAACCACATGTCATGAGCACCCGAGACTGGCCGGCCAACGAGCGCCCGCGCGAGAAGCTGCTTGCCAGCGGCGCCGCGGCTCTGACGGACGCCGAACTGCTGGCACTGCTGCTCGGCACTGGCGGCCGCGGCCACTCCGCCGTGGACCTCGCGCGCGCCCTGATCGCGCACTTCGGCTCGCTGCGCGAGCTGCTCACGGCCGCGCGCCCGCGCTGCCTCGGGCAGCCGGGCGTGGGGCCGGCGCGTTACGCAACGCTGCAGGCGGCGGTGGAACTCGCGCGGCGTCACTTCCATGAAGCGCTGCGCGCAGGTCCCGCGCTCGCCGCGCCCGAGGCGACACGCACCTTTCTTCTTGCGCAGCTGCGCGACCGGCCATACGAGGTGTTCTGCTGCCTGTACCTGGACAACCGCCACCGGCTCATCAGCTTCGAGGAGCTGTTCCGCGGCACCATCGATCGCGCCGGCGTGCACCCGCGCGAGGTACTGCGCCAGACCCTGTCCCACAACGCCGCGGCGGTGATATTTGCGCACAACCACCCCTCCGGGGTGCTCGAGCCCAGCCAGGCGGACGAGCTGATCACGCGCCGGCTGAAGGAGGCCCTCGGGCTTGTGGATGTGCGCGTGCTCGACCACTTCATCGTCGGCGACGGACGGTGCTTCTCGTTCTGTGAGCATGGCCTGTTGTAGGGCTGGGCCCCGAGGAACGATCTCGCAGGTCGCAAGTCCACCTAACATCAGGGCGGCGGCCCCTTCAGGGGCGAAAGGGCGGGCGTGGCTCGGGTGAACTTCGGCCCCCGGCGCGGCGTCGCGCTGCTTGCCGCCATCGTGCTGCACGTGGGCCTGGTTGCCGTCGCGGTGCTGGCGCTACGGAGCCGCGACTTAGGGACGCCGGATGTGATCAGTCTGACCTACCTTGACCTGCCGCCGCAGACCCCGGAACTCAGGCTTCCCCCGGGCCAGCCACCCTTTGCTCCCCAGCGCTCGACCGCGATCACCCTGCCGCCGATGCCCCAGGACGAGGTGGATGGCGCGGTGGACTTTCAGGCCGAGGCGCGCAATGCAGCGGCCGAAGCGACTCGCCCGGGGCGGGCGCGGCCGTTGGACAGCAATCCAGCTACCCAGGCGGTGCCAGCGCCCGGCAGCCCCGACATCGCCGTGCACCACGCCGGTGAGCAGTACCGGGACGCAGACGGCACCTCGATCGTGTTCGTCAGTGATCACTGCTTTATCGCCTCCGCCCCCGCGCCGCCGGGTACCGCGGATGTCATCGCCCGCGCAATGCCGACGCGTCTGGTCTGCAAAGGCGATCCGGGCTGGTCGCGCCCCGACCTGTTCAAGGACCTCCCCGCCTACAGGCGCTACCATGGTGGGGAACCCGGCCAGCGCTGAAACCCGGGCGGTGCCGGCCGGCACCGCCGTCCGTGTCACCTTGAGATCCCCGCCCCGGGCTGGTATAAAGCCCGGCCCGGGAATCCGCGTAGAACCCCTGCCCGATTCCCAAGTTGCTGAAAATCTTAAGGTTGTTCGTATGTCCCGCGTATGCGAAGTCACCGGCAAGCGTCCGGCGGTCGGTAACCGCGTCTCCCACGCCAACAACAAGAAGCGCCGCCGCTTCCTGCCGAACCTGCACTCGCAGCGGTTCTGGGTGGAAACCGAGAAGCGCTGGGTGACCCTGCGCCTGACCACCAACGGCATGCGCACCGTGGAGAAGAAGGGGATCGACAAGGTCCTCACGGAGCTGCGCGCCAAGGGCCTCAAGGCCTAAACGCGAGCACCAGGAGCTAGCCATGCGCGAGAAGATCAAGCTGCTGTCCACCGCCGGTACCGGCCATTTCTACGTGACCACGAAGAACAAGCGCCTGCACACGGACAAGATGGAAGTGCGCAAGTACGACCCCAGGGCGCGCAAGCACGTCGCCTACAAAGAGTCGAAGATCAAGTAACCTGCGCGCGTTCTTGAGCGTGCGTGCCTGAACTTCCCGAAGTCGAGACGACGCGGCGTGGCATCGCCCCGCATGCGCGCCGCCGTCGCATCCTGAAACTTGCCGTCTACGAGCCGCGCCTGCGCTGGCCGGTGGCGCGCAACCTGCCGCGGCAGGTTGCCGGCCAGCGCATCGAACGCATCGGCCGGCGCGCCAAGTACCTCCTGCTGGCACTCGAACGCGGCGGCAGCCTGCTCGTGCACCTCGGCATGTCGGGGAACCTGCGCGCGGTACCCACCGCCACCGCGCGCCTCAAGCATGATCACTTCGACCTGCAGCTCGATTCCGGCGTCGCGCTGCGCTTCAACGACCCGCGCCGCTTCGGCAGCCTGTTGTATGCGGCGGGTGACCCGAACCTGCACCCGCTGCTGAAGGACCTGGCCCCCGAGCCGCTCAGTGCGGCATTCGATGGCGGGTACCTGTGGCGCGTCACCCGCGGCCGGCGCGTGTCGATCAAGGCCCTGCTGATGAACAGCCGCCTGGTCGTCGGGGTGGGCAACATCTACGCGAGCGAGGCGCTGTTCCGGGCACGCATCCGCCCGCTGCGCGCCGCGCGCTCCCTCACCCGCCCCGAGACCCAACGCCTGGCGCGCGCCGTGCGCACCGTGCTCAGACTTGCCATCAAGGCCGGCGGCACCACGCTGCGCGACTACCGCGGCGCCGATGGCGCACCCGGCTACTTCCGCCAGCGCCTGTACGTGTACGAGCGCAGGGGACAGCCGTGCCGGCGCTGCCGCACTGCGGTGCGCGCGCTCACCCAGGGCCAGCGCTCCACTTACTATTGCCCCACCTGCCAGGGCTGAACCGCGCGGCGCACATGAGCAAGCGAATCACCGGCCACCTGTCCGCCTCCGACCCGGTGATGGCGGGACTGATCAGCGCGGTCGGCGCGTACCGCATGGAGGCCGAGGCGGAGTTGCACCCGTTCCAGTCACTCGCCCAGGCCATCGCACACCAGCAGCTCAACGGCACCGCCGCCCGCACCATCCTCAACCGACTCATCCTCAACTGCGGCTCGGGTGCCTTCCCGACACCGCACGAGATCATCCGCGCCCCGGCTGACACCCTGCGCGCCGCCGGTTTCTCCTATTCCAAGGTCGCGGCCCTCAAGGATCTTGCCGAAAAGACCCTCGCCAACGTCGTGCCGGACGGGGCCACCCTGGCAGCCCTCGGCGACGATGAGATCGTCGCGCGGCTCACCCAGGTGCGCGGCATCGGCCGCTGGACCGTGGAGATGCTGCTCATGTTCCGCCTGGCGCGGCCCGACGTGCTGCCCGTGGATGACTTCGGGGTACGCGCCGGCTTCCAGGCCGCCTACGGACTGTCCGCGATGCCGCACCCCAAGGCGCTGCTGGCCTTCGGGGAACGCTGGCGGCCGCACCGCTCGGCGGCCGCCTGGTACCTGTGGCGCGCGATCGAACTGAAGCGCGCCGGCACGCTGCCGGCCCCGCCGCACAAGACGCGCCTGCCGCGACTCGCACGGCGGCGCAGGAAAAAACCTGCGGCCAAGTCCGCGCGCCGGCCGGTGAAGCGGGCCGCAGGCAAAACCCGCGCCAAGCGCACGGCGAAGAAGGCGGCGCGCGCTTCTAGAACTCCGGCAGGACGGCGCGCGCATAAGTGATGCGCAGCAGCGGCTGGTCCTTGGAGGGCGCCAGGCTCGCCGGCCGGGAGTGGCCCTCCAGATCGTAGCTCACCATGAGTTCGCTGCCCCTGAGCTCGAACACCGCGAGCATCGAGCGACCGGCATTCGGGCCACGGTCGCCGATGATGTCCATGGTCGGGGGGCTGAGGGCCTCGTTCAGGTGGTAGCGGCCACGATCGACCACCTGGTTGGTGCGGTCGATGATGCGGTAGGTGCCCGCTTCCAGCAGCAGGTAGCGCACGCGCAGGTCCGCCACGTCCAGTGCGCTGGCGCCGACGCTCGCGGCAATCGGCACCCATGCTCCCTCGAGCCCTGCGCGAGCGCTGGCCTTCCCTGTGGTGCCCGTAGCGGGTCCCTCCCTAGGCGCGGCGCTGCTTCTTCAGTTCCGCTTCGACGATCGGGTGTACGAACTCGTGCACGTCCCCGCCCAGGACCGCGATCTCGCGCACCAGCGTGGAGGAGATGAAGGTGAACTGTTCCTGCGGGGTGAGGAACACGGTCTCAAAGTCGCGGTCCAGGTGGCGCGACATGTTGGCGAGCTGGAACTCAAACTCGAAGTCCGACAGCGCGCGCAGGCCGCGCACCACCACCGCCCCGCCGTGTTTACGCGCGAAATCCACGGTGAGCCCGCCGTAGCCCTCCACCGTCACGTTCGGCAGCTCGCTCAGCACGCGGCGCGCCAGGTCCACGCGCATCTGCAGCGAGAACATCGGCGTCTTGTTGGGGTTGGCGGCGATGGCGACGATCACCTGGTCGAAGATACCCGCGGCGCGACGCACCAGGTCGGTGTGCCCGTTGGTGATCGGGTCGAACGTGCCGGGGTAGACCGCGTTGCGTTTCATGCCTGCGAAACAACCTGAGCGCCGGAGAACGTGAACAGATGATACCCGACCTCGCCGGCCCGCTTCGCCTTGAGCGCCTGCCAGCCCGGTGGCAGCGGCGGCAGTTGCTCGGCGGCTGCGCATTCGACGTAGACCAGGGCCCCGCGCCTGAGCCAGCCGTGTTGGGTGAGCCCGCTTGCCGCCTGCGCCAGCAATCCTGCGGCAAAGGGTGGATCCACAAAGACGATGTCGCAGGGCTCGCCACCGCCTTTGAGGAAGGCGAGCGCATCGCGGCACTCGACGCGCGCATCGGCCGCCTGCCATTCGGACAGCCGCAGGCGCAGCTCGCGCACCGCCGCCTCGCAGGAGTCGACGAAGCACACTTGCGCCGCGCCGCGCGAGAGCGCCTCGAGGCCCAGGGCACCGCTGCCGGCGAACAGGTCCAGGCAGCGAGCGCCCCGCGTGCGGGCGCCGAGCCAGTTGAAAAGAGTCTCGCGCACCCGGTCGGGCGTCGGGCGGATGTCGGCCCCTGCGGGAAAGCGCCACTTCCTGCCACGCCACGCGCCGCCGATGATGCGCAGCGTCCGCGCCTGACTGCCCCGCCGGGCCGGCGGCCCGGAACGGGCGCCTGACTTACCCGCAAAGCCCAAGCGCAACTCCCTCGGTGCGCGGCGGCGGCGCACCTTGCCACTGTTCTTGCCGTAAGCGTACCCTAGCTTGGAGCCTCCAGAAGCACAGCGCTTCTAGCAGCACCGGCACGAGGGGTCAGGCCGGCAAGCCACGGCACAAGAATTCCAGTGGCTCGCGAGAACAGCGAATGAACCAAGCGAACGCCTGCGCGTCCTGATCTGCCGCGCAGGCGAGCCGTCGGGGAGTTGTAGGGTATGAAGAGAATCATTGCTGCCTTGAGCGCGGCGGTCGCCCTGGTCCTCACCGCCTGCTCCAGCGGTGGCTATGGCAGCGTCGGCCCGCCTGACACCAGCAGTGGCAACGGCTCCGGCGGCGGCACGCCGCCTGCCAATACCAGCAGCACGGCGCTGTTCCAGCCCGCCGCCGGCGTCCTGCCCTATCCCACGGACCTTTATTTCGCCGGTTCCACCGACGGCACGGTCAACATCCAGCCGCCGAACGCGGCCATGCCCAACCAGGCGGCCATCAATGCACTCGATGGCTTCTCGACCACGGCGGTGATCCGTGAGAACTTCGGCGGCGCGCTGGATCCGGCATCCTTCACGGCAAGCTCGGTGATCATCATCCCGGTGGTCACTGACAACCACACCAAGGCGACCATCGGCGTACTCGGGCCGCCCCTGACCCCGGGGGTCGACTACACCGCCGCCCTGGGCACCGAGGCCGGCGTCGGACCCACGGTGCTCGAGATCACCCCGCTGCATCCGCTGATGCCCAGCACCTGCATCCAGAACGGCGCCTTCCTGGGGGCCAACTGCACCACCGGCACCGGTTACCTGGTGCTGCTCACGCGTGGCATCAAGGATGCGCAAGGACATGCGGCCGTGCCGTCGGCGGACTTCACGACCATCCTCACCGCGCTGGGCGCCGGTGACCCGACCTGCCCGAGCATCACCGATCCGACCCTGAATGCGATCTGCCAGCTCACCGGCGCGCAGCTGCAGATCGCAGGCGCCATCGGGGTGACCCCGGCGGATATCGTGCTCTCGTTCAGCTTCACCACGGAATCAACCCTCGACACGCTCGAATTGCTCTCCGCCACGACCCCAGGGCAGGGGATGGATATACATCCGACCGGGCTCACCACCGCGGCGCTGCCGGGCCTGAACCTGCCCGGGCACGCGGACATCTACGTCGGCTGGATGCTCGTCCCCTACTACTCGAGCAAGAGCGCGCCGCTCACCGATTTCTGGCACGCACCGCCGTTCCCGCTGGACCCGACCAGCACCGCGGTCACCCGCTACAACCCGCTGCCCGTGTCCACTGGCAACCTGCAGATCCCCATCCTGGTCACCGTGCCCAACGCCTCGTCCGCGCTCGGTGCGACCCCGCCGGCGGGCGGCTGGCCAGTACTGATCTTCCAACACGGCATCACGCGCAACCGCGAGGATGCCTTCGCGGTGGCCGATTCCTTCGGCGATAGCGGCTTCGTGGTGGTTGCGATCGACCTGCCGCTGCACGGCATCACCAACCAGGCCGACCCGCTGTATGCCGCGAACGCCAACCCGCTGTATACGGGCCTGCCGGCTGCAGGCTCGATCGAGCGCACTTTCGACCTCGATGTCGAGAACAACACCACCGGGGCGGCGGGCGCGGACGGTAGCATCGACCCGTCGGGCTCGCATTTCATCAACCTCACGAGCCTGCTCACCTCGCGCGACAACCTGCGCGAGGGCGTCGCCGACCTGATCGCCCTCACCCGCTCGCTGCGCACCATGAACCTGGGCGCAGCCGGCTCGATCAACCCGGCCGCGATCCATTACCTCGGGCACTCGCTGGGGGCGATCGAGGGTGGCACTTTCCTGGGCGTGATGCCCTCGGCCGAGATCCCCACCGCCACGCTGGCCATGCCCGGCGGAGGCATCGCGAACCTGCTGCGTGAGTCACCGGCGTTCGCCCCGCAGATCAACGCCGGGCTCGAGGCCGCAGGCGTCATGCCGGGCACGACGATCTACGAGCAGTTCTTCCGCGACGCGCAGACCGCGGTGGACTCCGGCGACCCGGTGAACTTCATCGCCCAGGCGACGGCGCTGCACCCGATCCACCTCATCCAGGTGGTCGGTGGCGGTGCCTCGCTGCCGGACCAGGTGGTGCCGAACTCGGCGACGCAGCGGCTGATCGTGGCTTCTGCCTACGGGCCAGCCGCGCTGATGCGCATCCCCGCACCCGCAGCCCCGGGGCCGGTACAGGACGCCGGTGGCTTCCGTGCCTTCGTGAACTTCGTCGTCGGCGACCACGGCTCGATCATCGATCCAACGGCCAGTCCTGCGGCCACCCAGGAGATGCAGGCCGAGTCGATCACCTTCACCGGCCAGCCGATTCCTGGCGTGTTCCCGGTGACGACGCCTCCCGGTACGACGATGCTCATTGCCATCCCGGCGGTGGTCCAGCCTTAAGCCGCGCGGCGGCCGCAGCTACGGATAAAGGGCGGCCGGTCGGCCGCCCTTCTTCTTTGCCCGGTACAATCCTTCCCCATGATCCGACGCGCCCCCGAGACTGCCGCGAATGACGAGAAGCCCGGCTTCCTGCGGCGGCTGCGCGCCCGGCTGAACCGCGGCAACTCCTGGCTGACCACCGACCTTGCGCAGCTCATCAAGGGCCGGCAGATCGATGCGGCGATCCTCGAGGAACTGGAGACCCGGCTAATCACCGCCGATGTCGGCGTGGAAGCCACCGAGCGCATCCTCGCGGACCTGCGCCGGCGCGTGGCCCGCAAGGAGCTCGCCGACGTGGACGCCCTGCTGGCAGCCCTGCGCCAGAGCATCACCGACATCCTTAAGCCCTGCGCGCAGCCGCTGATCATCGATCCTGACCGGCAACCCTTCGTGATCCTGGTGGTGGGCGTGAACGGCTCGGGCAAGACCACCACCATCGGCAAGCTCGCGCGCCGCTGCGCGGCCGAGGGGCGCAGCGTACTGCTGGCCGCCGGGGATACCTTCCGTGCGGCGGCCATCGAGCAGCTGAAGGTGTGGGCGGACCGCGCCGGGGCCGGCTTCGCCGCCCAGGGCACCGGCGCCGACCCGGGCGCGGTGATGTTCGATGCGCTCTCTGCCGCGCGCGCCCGCGGCACGCAGGTACTGCTCGCCGACACCGCCGGCCGGCTGCACAGCCAGTCGCACCTGATGGAGGAGCTGAAGAAGGTCAGGCGCGTGCTCCAGCGCGTCGATGCCAGCGCCCCGCACGAGGTGCTGCTGGTGCTGGATGCCAACCAGGGCCAGAACGCGCTCGCGCAGGCGCAGCAGTTCCGCGAGGCGGTGGGGGTGACGGGGCTGGTGCTGACCAAGCTCGACGGCAGTGCGCGCGGCGGGATCGTGATCGCCATCGCGCAGCAGCTGAGGATCCCGATCCGCTACATCGGCATCGGCGAGGGCGCCGAGGACTTCGGCGAGTTCGACGCCGCCGCCTTCGCCGCCGCCCTGGTCGAGGGCGCCGGCGCGGCGCGGGAGGCCGGCGCCGCATGATCGTCTTCGACAAGGTCTCCAAGCGCTACGCCAATGGCCGCGAGGCGCTCGCCGGGGTCAGCTTCAACGTCAACAACGGCGAGATGGTGTTCCTCACCGGGCGCTCGGGCGCCGGCAAGAGCACCGTGCTCAAGCTCATCGCGCTGCTGGAACGCCCGAGCCGCGGGGCGGTGCTGGTGGCGGGGCGCAATACCCAGACGCTCCGGGCGCGCCATATCGCCGCCTTCCGCCGGCGGGTCGGGGTGGTGTTCCAGGACCACAAGCTGCTCGCCGACCGCCCGGTGTTCGACAACGTCGCCCTGCCCCTGGCCGTGGCGCACACCCCGCTCAGGGAGATCGACAAGCGCGTGCGCGCAGCGCTTGACCAGGTGGGACTGCTCGGCAAGGAGCGCCTGCTGCCGCAGGAGCTGTCGGTGGGGGAGCAGCAACGCGTGGGCATCGCGCGCGCGGTGGTGAGCAAGCCGCCGCTGCTGATCGCCGACGAACCGACTGGCAACCTGGACCCGGACCTGTCGCTGGAGGTGATGCGGCTGTTCCGCCGCTTCTGCGACGTCGGCGTCACCGTGGTCATCGCCACCCATGACATGCACATCGTCAAGGAGTTCGGCGAGCGGGTCATCACGCTCGAGGACGGCAAGGTGCACGGCGACGTCGCCGACTCGCTGCCGAGCGTGGTGGCCACCAGATGAGCCGCCACCTGCAGGCACTACTGGGCTCCCTCGGCCGCCTGGCGCGCAGCCCGCTGGCCACGCTGCTCACCGTGTTCGTGATCGCGCTGGCGCTGGCGCTGCCAGCGGCCCTGCGGGTGTTCGTCAGTAACTCGCAGGCGGCCACCGGCAACTTCGCCAGCGCCGTGGATGTCTCGGTGTACCTGAAAACCGACGTGCCGCTGGCCAAGGCGCAACAGTTGACGCAGGCCGCGCGGCAGCGCCCCGACGTCGCCGCCGTCACCCTCATCCCGGCGGACAAGGGCCTGGAGGACTTCCGCACCTACTCAGGGTTCGGCGATGCGCTCGCAGCCCTCAAGGAAAACCCGCTGCCCCACGTGCTGCACGTGCGCCCGAGGGCACAGGACGGCTCGGCAGCGAGCCTGGAATCCCTGCGCGGCTACTTCGGCGCCTGGCCCGAGGTGGACCTGGTGCAGGTGGACGCCGAGTGGGTGAACCGCTTCAACGCCATCCTCGAGGTGCTGCGGCGCCTGCTCATGATCGCCGCCGTGCTGCTGGGGATCGGCGTGCTGGCGGTGATCGGCAATACCATCCGCCTGGAGATCCAGGGACGCCGCGCGGAGATCGAGGTGACCAAGCTCGTGGGCGGCTCCAATGCCTATGTCCGCCGGCCGTTCCTCTATACCGGGGTGCTCTACGGGGTGGCCGGGGCGCTTGCCGCCTGGGGCATCGTGGCGCTGGCGGTGTTCGTGCTTTCCGAGTCGGTGGCGAAGCTTGCGCACCTGTACGGCAGCCGGTTCAGCCTGCAGGGACTGGCGCCGGGAGACGTGGGGGTGCTGCTGGGGGCCGGGGTCGGCCTGGGCTGGCTGGGAGCGTGGATCTCGGCCGCCCGGCACCTAAAGAGCATCGAGCCGCGCGCCTGAGGCGCGCCGCCTGCGAACGCTAGGTGCTCGCCGCGCCGGCGTGCGGCAGCACGGTCAGCTCGACCCACTTGCGCACGCGGCTGGCATCGGCCACGCGGGTGCGCTTGCCGAAGGAGTTCAGCAGCACGATGACCACGCTGCGCCCCTGGATGACCGTCTGCATCACCAGGCAGCGGCCGGCCTCGGCGATGTAACCGGTCTTCTGTACGACGATGTCCCAGTCCGGCTTGCTCACCAGCGAGTCGGTGTTGCGGAAGCGCATGGTGCGGCGGCCGACCTGCACGTCGTGCTCGCTGTCGGTGGAGTACTCACGGATGGTCTGCACCTTGGCGGCCGCCATCACCAGCTTCGAGAGGTCCGCGGGGCTGGCCACGTTCTCATCCGACAGCCCGGTCGGCTCGACGAAATGCGCGCTGGTCATGCCGAGCTCGCGCGCCTTGGCATTCATCGCCCGCACGCACTCACTCACCCCGCCCGGGTAGTTGCGCCCCAGGGCGTGGGCGGCGCGGTTCTCCGAGGACATCAGCGCCAGGTGCATCAGGTCCCCGCGCGTCAGCGGAGTCCCGGGCAGCAGGCGCGAGAAGGAGATCTTGCCGATGCTGACGTCCTCGGCGGTCACCATGAGCTGCTCGTCCAGCGGCTGGCCGGCCTCGGAGACCACCAGGGCGGTCATGAGCTTGGTGATCGAGGCAATCGGCATGGCGATATCGGAACGGCGCGAATACAGCACCGCGGAGTTGTTGGTATCGACCACGAATGCCGCGCTGGAGCGCAGCGCCGGACCTGCCGACGGGACATGGTCGGCGTACTTCAGGTGTGTGGGCACCATCCTGCCCTGCGGGGCGGCCTGGGCAAGCGCGGCGATGGCAAGTGACAGGCAGGTGAGTGCCGACATCCCTATACAGCGTCCAGAATTCATCGAAACCACCTGCGCCTCGCCTCCCAAGTGCTTGAGGATGCTATCAGAGCATGCCTTATGTCAGGGCAACGTGACGTACTTTTAAGTTTTTTGCGGTGTTAGGTCGGCCGCGCTGTTGCCCGCTGGCATAACACGACCGGGGTGTGATGCAGTCGTCCGGGGCGGCCGGCCGCGCGCGTGCTAGTGGGGCCAGAGCCAGCCGAAAGTGCCCGCGACCAGTGAGGCGTAGATCGCCCCGTCGAGGCCACCCTTGAGCGTGTGTGCCCAGGGGCGTCGCAGCCAGATGCTGTTCTGGACCAGCGCCAGGGCGTAACCCATGAATGCGGTGATGCCGCCGAGCTTGAACACCCGCAGGTACGCGGTGCCGGCGGGCAGCGTATGGCCGAGGACCAGGGCGACGAAGAGCGCGACGATGAGCAGGTAGACGAACCACAGCAACAGCGGGCGAGTCATGGAGAACGGTGCATTGGGCAGCACGCTCATCATCACCACCGGCCCCTGGCGCATCTTTGCCTCAAACGCAGGCGAACTCAGCTCCTTGCGGTCCGTGGTGAAGGGCAGCACGTACTCCCCGGGCGGCGGGGCCAGCGGGCGCAGTGCGTTCAGCACCTCCTCCTCGCGCGGCACGGGGGAGTAATCCCCCCGGTGCCACAGGGGCGCCATGTGGATGATCGAGCTGGCGATGAACACGAACACCGCCGACAACAGGATCGGCAGCCATAGGGAACTCAAGAGCACCATAAAACCCCCTGGTTCTTAATTTCTGACCGGGCATCTTGGGTGCCCTTCGACGCCCGACTCTACGCCTGCGGCCGGATCCGGAAAACCGCAGTGTCGGCCCGGGAACTCGCCAGGCAAGACTCAGTCCAATAGGGCATTCCAGGACCTTACTGCTTCCGGGCGTGACCGGGATGGCTGCGCCTCGCGGCCAGGCTCAAGGTATCTGGGACGCCTCCATTGGGGACGGGAAGCCGCCACTTTGGAGGGATTCCCTGCCGGGCCGGACCGATGCAAGCTATTGTTTGTGAAGACTCTATATACCCCACTCGGGGGAACTCCGCCGGCCTTTAGCACTCTAAAGGTGCGACTGCTAGAATATCCATCCAAGCCACGGGAGATCTCATGACCGCAGGAAGTGCACTTGTTGCCCGCATGGGCGATCACTCACTGGCCGGCCCGCTGGGAAGTCTGGATGCTTACCTCGATAGGGTCAGCCGGATTCCCGTCCTCAGCCGCGACGACGAGCGCGCGCTTGCCGAGCGCTTCCGCAACCACGAGGACCTGGCTGCCGCCCGGCAGCTGGTGCTCTCGCACCTGCGCTTCGTGGTCCATATCGCCCGGGGCTACTCCGGCTATGGGTTGCCGGTCGGCGACCTGATCCAGGAGGGCAACGTGGGGCTGATGAAGGCGGTCAAGCGCTTCGACCCCAGCGTGAACGTGCGCCTGGTGTCCTTTGCCGTGCACTGGATCCGCGCCGAGATCCACGAGTACGTGCTGCGCAACTGGCGCCTGGTGAAGATCGCCACCACCAAGGCGCAGCGCAAGCTGTTCTTCAACCTGCGGCGCATGAAGAAGAACCTCACCTGGCTGTCGGCCGACGAGACTGCGGCCGTCGCCCGCGACCTCGGGGTGACCCCCGCGGAGGTCACGGAGATGGAGAAGCGCCTCGCCGCGCGCGACATGTCTTTCGACCCGACGCCGGAGGCGGATGAGGAAGAGGTGTACAGCCCGGCCGCCTACCTGTCCGCCCCGGATGCGGACCCGGCCGAGCAGGTCGAGGCCGCCGAGAGCCATGACGATGACTCGGACCGGCTGCGCGGGGCGATGGGCCGGCTCGATGAGCGGGCCCGCGACATCGTGCAGCGGCGCTGGATGTCCGAAGAGAAGGCCACGCTGCACGAGCTGGCCGACAAGTACGGCATCTCGGCGGAACGTATCCGCCAGATCGAGGCGAGTGCGCTCGGCAAGCTGCGCGGAATGATGGTCCCGGCCTGAAGACTCCGACCCGGTGGGGCCGGGCAGCCGCACGGTTGCCCGGCCCCCGCCCGATTGGGTAGCGTTAGGCCCATGCGCACCCTCGACGACTGGCTGGGCGAATACGCCGCCAGCCACCAGAACCCCACCAACAAGCTCCTGCACTGGATCTGCGTGCCGGCGATCGTGCTGGCCGTCATGGGCCTGCTGTGGTCGGCGCCAGTGCCGGGCAGCTGCGCCGCCGGCTCCCCGTGGCTGAACTGGGCGACGGCCGTGGCCGCTGCCACCATCGTCTACTACCTGGTGCTGTCGCCGCGGCTGGCGATCGGGATCACTCTGGTGTTTGCCGCCCTGCTGCTGCTCGTGCACGCACTCGCTCAGCTGCCCTGGCCGCTGTGGCAGACCTCACTCATCATCTTCGTGGTCGCCTGGATCGGCCAGTTCATCGGCCACCGCGTCGAGGGCCGCCGTCCGTCCTTTTTCAAGGACGTGCAGTTCTTGCTGATCGGGCCGCTGTGGCTGCTGGCAGCCCTGTACCGGCGCTGCGACCTGCCGTACTAGGCCCGCGCGCCGCCGCACCGGATGTCAGACCTTGCCCGGATCGATGAGCTGGTCGCTGCGTTCTTCCGCGCCTTCGACAACCGCCCCGGGACGACGCCCTCGGCTTTCGCCATGGCCGAACTGTTTGTCGAGACTGCGGTAATCTGCCAGCACCGCGGGGATGGCTACGAGCTCTGCTCGCCGCTGCAGTTCGCGCGACCGCGTGCGGAACTTCTGACCAACGGCACCCTGAGCGGGTTCCACGAGTGGGAGGTGGAGTCCACGACCACGGTGCGCGGCCCGCTGGCCACCCGGGTGTCGCGCTACGCGAAGACCGGCTCGCTCAACGGCGCCCCATACGGTGGCGGGGGCACCAAGGTCTTCCAGCTGGCAAGGCTCAACGGCCACTGGCGGATCCTCGCCCTGTCATGGTTTGACCATCCCGACTGAGGCTGCCGCGGCCGCACGCACCGCGGCGGCCACCGCGCCGTGGACTTCCTTGTCGAGCGGGTCGGGAACCAGCGCATCCGCCTGGGCAAGAGCGGCGATGGTCTCCGCGGCCGCCATCAGCATGGCGTCCGAGAATCCAGGCGCGTTCGCTTCGAGCGCGCCTTTGAACAGTCCGGGGAAGGCGAGCACGTTGTTGATGCCCTTGCCGTCGGCGGCGAACGCTGCGCCGTGCTCGCGGGCGAGCAGCGGTTCGATCTCCGGGTCGGGGTTGGACAGCGCCAGGATCACCTGCCCGGGACGCACCCAGTCGGCGCGGATCAGCCCCTTCACCCCGGTGGTGGCGATCACCACGTCGGCGCGCCGCATGAGCGTCTCCAGCGCCACTCCCTCGCCCCCGAGTGCCTGCAGGCGCGCGATGGCCGCAGGGCTGCGATCGGCGCCAAGGATGTGCTGCACCCCGTAGGCCCGCAGCAGCCGGACGATGCCCGTGCCGGCGGCGCCGAGGCCCACCTGTCCGACGATGCTCGCCCGCAGGTCGTGGCCGGAGAAGCGCGCCGCATTGATCAGGGCAGCCAGTGCCACGACCGCCGTGCCGTGCTGGTCATCGTGCAATACCGGCTTGGCGAGCCGCGCGCGCAGCGTCTGCTCGATCTCGAAGCACTCCGGGGCGGCGAAGTCTTCCAGCTGGATCGCGCCGAAGGAGGACTCGATGGCGAGCACCGCCTGGCACACGCGCGCAGGATCGCGCTCGTTCAGCAGGATCGGCACGCCGTTGATGCCGACCGTCTCGGCGAACAGCGCCGCCTTGCCCTCCATCACCGGCAGCCCCGCGAGCGCGCCGATGGCGCCGAGGCCGAGTACTGCAGTGCCGTTGGTGACGATGGCCACCGTGCGGGCGAGCGCGGTGTACTCGCGCGCCAGCGATGGATCCTCGTGAATCGCAAGACACACGCGCGCGACACCCGGGGTGTAGACATCGCGCAGGATCTGCGGCGTGTTGATGGCCAGGCTCGCCACGCTGCGGATCTTGCCGCCGCGATGGCGGTTGAAGACGCGGTCGGACTTGCCGACGAAGCGGGCGTTGGGCAGCTGCCCGATGCGCTCATACAAGGAGCGGTCGGTCTCCTCGTCCATCTCCAGGGTGATCTCCCAGAGCGTGCGCCCCTGGTCGCGACGCAGGGCACTCAAGTGCTCGATCGCAAGCCCGGCATCGGCAATCACCTGCAGCACGCTGGCCAGGCTGCCGGGCTGGTGAACCGTCTCGACGATGAGGATCTCGGGGATTTTCATGGGCCCGAGGGTGCCCGAAGCGCCCCCTGCACGCCACCGGCCGCGGCGGCGGCGGATATGCGCCTGCGCAGCATTCCCGCTATCATGCGCGCCCCACGGGGGAACCCCTTGTTCGTGTCTGAGGAGAGTGCCGTGGCCCCAGCCGCCGCCATCGATCCCATGGACCTGTTCGACGTGCGCGCCGCCCTCACCGAGGAGGAGCGCCTGGTGCAGGATTCGGTCGGCCGCCTGGTCGATGCGGAGGTACTGCCGGTCATCCAGAAGGCCTTCGAGCAGCACCGCTTTCCCAGTCAGCTCGTGCCCAAGCTTGCCGAGCTCGGCCTGCTCGGCTCTTCGCTGCACGGCTACGACTGTGCCGGCCTGAATGCGATCTGCTACGGGCTCATCTGCCAGGAACTCGAGCGCGGCGACTCCGGGATCCGCAGCTTCGTGTCCGTGCAGTCCTCGCTGTGCATGTACCCGATCTGGGCCTTCGGCTCCGAGGAACAAAAAACGCGGTACCTGCCGCGCATGGCGCGCGGGGAGCTGATCGGCTGCTTCGGCCTCACCGAGCCGCACGGCGGCTCGGATCCGGCCAACATGAAGACGCACGCCAAGCAGCGCGGGAGCGACTGGGTGCTCAACGGCGCGAAGATGTGGATCACCAACGGGGCGATCGCCGATCTCGGTGTCATCTGGGCCATGACGCCTGAGGGCGTTCGCGGCTTCCTGGTTGAAAAAGGCACTCCCGGGTTTTCGGCGCCGGAGATCGAGAACAAGTTCTCGCTGCGTGCCTCGGTCACCTCGGCGCTGTTCTTCGACAATGTCGTGGTACCCAAGGAGGCTGTGCTGCCCGGCGTGGTTGGGCTCAAGGGACCGCTGTCCTGTCTGACACAGGCGCGCTACGGGATTGCCTGGGGCGTGATCGGGGCGGCGCAGGCATGCCTGAAGACGCTGCTCGACTACACCGCCACGCGTGTGCTGTTCGGCCGCCCGCTGGCACAGAACCAGGCCATCCAGGTGCGCCTGGCCGACATGGCGCGCCGCATCACCACCGCGCAGCTGCTCGCACTGCAGCTCGGGCGCATGAAGGACGCCGGCACCATGCAGCCGACGCACGTGTCGCTGGCCAAGTGGAACAACTGCCGCATGGCACTAGATGTCGCACGCGACTGCCGGGACATGCTCGGCGGAGCCGGCATCTCCGCCGAGTTCGCTCCGATCCGCCACATGCTCAACCTCGAGAGCGTCATCACTTACGAGGGCACCGAGTCGATCCACCAGCTCACCATCGGCCGCCAGCTGACCGGGCTCAGCGCCTTCTGAGTCCCCGCACCGCGCGCCGGGCTGGTGGACCTCGGCTCGGCCGCCCGCGGCCGCCCGCGGCGGCGCGCCCAGGACTCCCAGCGCCAGAAGCACCGCCAGCGCCAGCCAGTTGAGGAGCAGCTGCAGGCGGCTGACCGGTTCGGCTGCGGGCAACTCACGTGCGGTCATGGCGGCTCTCCGTTGTGTGGCAACGAGAGCATTTGGCGGCTGGCACCGGGTGCACTGCAGGCACAAACATGGCACGCCGGCGAACAATCGTGGCGCATTGTGGCAGCAGTGCCGGGCTGCTTTCACCGCGTGCGCACAGGCTGTAGCCTAGGAAGCATGAAGCGCCTGGTGGCCATCGTCGAAGACGAACCTGCGATCCGTGACAACTACGCGGCGGCCTTCGCACGCGAGGGTTACGCGGTGCGCGCTTTTGCCAACCGCAGCGAGGCGATGGCCGCCTTCGCTGCGCGCCTGCCGGACATGGCGGTCATCGACATCTCGCTGCAGGACGAGCCGGAAGGCGGTTTCGAGCTGTGCCGCCAGCTGCGGGCGCTGTCGGCGGAGCTGCCGATCATCTTCCTCACCGCACGTGACAGTGAGCTGGATGCGGTGTCCGGGCTGCGCCTCGGAGCGGATGATTTCCTCACCAAGGACCTGAGCCTGCCGCACCTCACCGCGCGCGTGAACGCGCTGTTCCGGCGGGTCGAGGCGCTGCGCCGCCCCAACACCCCGGCGGACGTACTGCGCCGCGGCCCGCTGACGCTCGACACCGAGCGCATGCAGGCGCTGTGGGATGGCCAGGTGGTGCTGCTGTCACTCACCGAGTTCTGGATCGTGCATGCCCTCGCCCGTCATCCCGGGCACGTCAGGAACCGCCAGCAGCTGATGGATGCGGCGAGCGTGGTGCTCGATGACAACACGATCACCTCGCACGTGAAACGCATCCGGCGCAAGTTCCAGGCGCTCGCGCCGAGCTTCGATGCGCTGCAGACCGTGTACGGCATGGGCTACCGCTGGGTCGAATAGCCGCGCTCCATGTCGCTGCGCCTGAAACTGCTGCTGCTGGGTCTTGCCACGCTGGTCCTGCCCTGGGCCGGTTGTCGCTACGCGCGCGAGATGGAGTCCGCACTGCGTGACGGCGAGCGCGATTCCCTGCAGGGTGTCGCGCAGACCATCGCCGCCTCGCTGCAGGGACGCACCGACCTCATGTACCGGCAAAGCCTGCCACGGGCGCCGGCTGAGAACGCGGAAGGCGGCGGGCCGGAGCCGCCGGCCGCACCGGCCGCGCAACGGCCCACCGATCCGGATGACTTCAGGCGCGGGCCGTACGACCTCGAACCGCTGACCCTGGCCGCAGCCCCGCCGCTGGATGGCTACATCGATGACTGGCCGCACGAGGCCGCCGCCTGGCAGAGCTTTGCGCACGACGACGCGCATCAATTCTCCATCCTCACAGGGGTGCACGAGCGCATGCTGTACGTGCTGCTGGACGTGCACGACCAGCACCCGGTGTTCGATGCCGGCGGCAACAACACGCTCGACCCCCAGACCTTCGGTGATCGTGTGTGGCTCGCCTTCGAGGACCCGCAGGGAGAGCAGCAGCGGGTGCTGCTGGCCGCCTCCGCGCCCGGGCCGTTCGTGGCACGGCGGATCGTCACCGGCGAGTATCGGCGCCAGAGCGTGGTGTTCGAGCCGCGTATCCGCGGCGCCTGGCGGCCTGGCGGCGCCGGCTATCGCCTCGAGGTGCGTGTGCCTTTGTCGATGCTCGGCAATGCCTTCGGCGTACTGGTGGACGACCGTGACGTGCGCGGGGGCCCGGCGGTGAGCTACGGCACGCTGCGCAGTGATGACCTGCACACCATGGGTCGACTGATCCTCGCCTCCCCGGAACTCGGCGGCTACCTCGCCCAGTTCCTGCAGCCGGGGCTCAGGCTCGCCGTCGCCACCCCGCAGGGGCGCGTACTGGCGCACGCAGAGGCGCTCGCCGGGCCCGCGAGTCTGGACAGCGGTCCGCCCCTCCTGGCCCGGCTGTATCGGCGTTTCGTCGATACCCCCGGCGAGCGCCAGGTTGTCCAGGCGCGCGCGCCCATTTATGACCGCGACCGCGAGGTGGTCGTCGGTACGCTCGAGGCGACGCAGACTGCGGACCGCTGGATCCGCTTACGCGACCGCGCCCTGACCCGGATGTTGAATCTCACCGTGTTCACCAGCCTGGTGGTGGTAACGGCGATGTTCGCCTTCGCGGCCTGGCTCGCCCTGCGCCTGTCGCGCCTGCGGCGGGCGAGCGAATCCGCACTCACCCGCAGCGGGCTGGTGACCAGCTTCCCGGAGACCCGGGCGCGCGACGAACTGGGCGATGTGGCACGCAGCTTCGGCACGCTGCTGTCGCGTCTGGACGAGTACACCCAGTACCTGCGCACGCTGGCCGCCAAGCTGGCGCACGAGATCCGCACGCCGCTGACCATCGTGCGCTCCTCGCTCGACAACCTCGAGTCCGAGCAGGTCCCGGCCTCGGCGCGGGCTTATCTGGAGCGTGCGCGGCAGGGCAGCGAGCGACTGGGCACGATCCTTTTGGCCATGGGCGCGGCCACGCGCGTCGAGGAGAGCATCGCCAATGCCGAGCGCGTGCGCTTTGACCTGGTTCCCGTGCTCAGTTCCGCGGTGGCCGCTTACCGCACGGCGTTCCCGCAGCGCTCCTTCCAGTTCGAGTGCGGCGCAGGCTCCATGCCCCTGACCGGGGCACCGGACCTGATCGTGCAGCTGCTGGATAAGCTCATCGACAACGCGGTCGACTTCAGCCCGCCGGGTGCCTCGATCACGGTGCGGCTGCGCGAGGAAGGCACCGCGGCAGTCATCGAGGTCGACAACCCGGGGCCCGCCCTGCCGCTGCACCTGCAGGGACGGGTGTTCGAGTCACTATGGCAGTCGCGGCCCGGCAGCGGCGCCGATGTGCACCTGGGCCTGGGGTTGTACATCGTGCGGCTGATCGCGGAGTTTCACGGTGGGGACGCCTCCGCGGGCAACCTCGCCGATGGCACTGGCGTGCGCATGGTCGTGCGCCTTCGCCGCCAGGCAATTGACGGCCCCTGATCCGTAAGCGACGTGCCGCGGTTGCGCGGCGGGCGTTATGTCATCTGCCCGGGATATGTCGTATATGGGCATCCAGGGGTCGCCTTCCAGATCGTATGTCTCTAAATCACGACATCGCTTTTTGTACTGGAACCGGTACAATTGCATTCCAAGGCACCGTCTTTAAACGAATTTCTCGTACGGGTTTTCTGCGCAGGTGGGGCGGTGATGCGTAGAAGCCATTGAGTTGAAGGGTCTAGACAACAGAAAACTCGGGGATCGACGCGGGCACGGGTACGACGACTGCGAACTTGTTGTGGTTGTCACGGAACGACAGGGCGCGTGGATGAACACGCGGGTCTTCGCGATAGAAGCCGGAGCGGCAGCTCCAAACGTTCAGCCGGGAAGTTTTAGATGCTCGTGATGACGCGACGTGCCATTGGCGGCGTGGACGGGAAGTCCACAGCGCCGGCGGGAAGGAGCTGACAGCGAGCCACCGGGTCAGACGACGATGAAGACTGACAAGCCCCGCGGTTGCGGGGCTTTTTTTTGGTGCGGCCGCCGCGGCGTGCATGGTCACGGATGTGTACTCCGCCCGGGGCATCGGTGCGCGGCTTGCGGCGCATAGGATTTCCGCGCATCCGGGCCTACTATCGCTGCAGCGCATTGCCGGTGATGCGCAAGGAGGCTCGCCGATGCGGTTGCTCGCCCTGCTGATAGCAAGCACGTGGATCCTTGGCGGTTGCGCGGGGATGCAGCAGGCGGATCCGCCGCGGGTGACGGTGGTGGACGTCGAGCCGGCCGAAAGCCAGGGTCTCGAGGCGCGCATGCTGCTGAAGCTGCGCGTTCAGAACCCGAACCAGGTGCCGATTGACTTCAATGGCGTCTCGCTGGAACTCACTGTCCTGGACAAGAGCTTCGCCTCCGGGGTGAGCAATCAAAGCGGCACGGTACCGGCGTTTGGCGAAACGGTCATTGCCGTGCCGGTGAGCATCTCGGTGCTGGGGCTCCTTGGCCACGCAATGGGCATGATGGGTGGCAAAAGCGTAGACAAGATCAACTACGAGATGCGCGGCAAGCTCAACAGCACCAACTCAGGGTCGCTGCACTTCAAGTCGCACGGCGAGCTGTCGCTGCCAGGCTCCTGAGCGAGCGCCGCCGGCCGAGGGCGTCAGGGGCGGAACCACGCATTGCCGATCTGCAGGTAAACCGCCGTGGTTCCCGGGCTGTGCGCAACGTCCAGCCCGGCATGCAAGCCGAACTTGCGCGCCAGTTCATAACGGATCCCGACGCCGCCGCTGCCGACACTCTGTCTATCCCCAGAGACCAGTGAGCGGCTCAGGCGCGTGGCGCCATAGCCGGCGAAGGGCACAAGACTCCAGCGACCCGTCCACTGCCAGCGCGCCTCCACTTCCACGGATGCCACCTGGTCTCCCTGGTAGCGCATCGCCGGCACGCCCCGCAGCGCTATGTATGGGCGCAGATAGAACGGTGTATTCGCGGAGGATGAGAAGTAGTCAGCGCGTGCAGCGAGGATGACGTCGTGCGGCAGGGGCTGCCATGCCATGAGGATCTGCTGGAAGCGCTCGAAGTCGACGTCCGAGCCCAGCGCGGTGCGCGCAAGCAAATAGGAGGTCTCCGAATACAGCCCGCGCGTGGGAGTAAAGATGTTGTCGCGCGAGTCGTATTCGAGGATTGCAGTGGGCGCGGAGACCGTCAGTCCGGTTTGGACGGGCAGCAGCGGCGCTGCCGCTTCGTCACGCAATTCCGGGGTGACGCGGGCATAGACGTAACGCAGTCCCACCGCCCAGCGCGACTTCTGCGTCAGCTGCCAGTTGGCCTGGGCGAGTCCGCCGCTGAACTTCAGCGAGTAGCGAACCGGCTGGTCGAACTCCGGCAGCCCCAGGCCCGCGCCGTAGAAGTCCAGATTGATCTTGCCGACGCCACCTGCCGCGAGGGTGCGCAGGCGCCCGCCCAGCCAGCGGCTTGCATCAGCAGCGAAGCCCATCCAGGTCTTGTTCTCGGTCGCCAGTCCACCCACTGCAGACAGATCGGGGCGCGACCACCCCTCCGCACCGGCCTCCTTGCGCGGCCGGACGAACATGCCGGCCAGGCCACCGCCGTAGCCGACGGCCGGTTCCGTGACGATGAGCGGTATGGGCAAGAAGCCGTAGGCATGTTCCAGGACCTGGCTGACATCGAACTGGCCGTCCACGGGATCCTTGAGGCGGGAACCCTCGTGCGCGGCGGCGTCGCCGGCAACTGACTGGGAAGCGGCCTGCGCAGAATCCTGAGCGCCGTCGGCGGCGTTTGGCAGCTCAGTTGCCAGTGCGCGTACGCTCAGTGCGAGGCCGAACATCGCGCTGGCCAGCGGCAACCTGCGCGCCGCCGTCCGTGGTCGACGCAGCGCCAGCTCAGGGCCAACGGGCACCTTGGCTCTGGCAGGCAGTGTGCTGCCGGTCGCTACCCAACTCATGTGGGAGTACTACCCGGCGCCCATGCGGCGAGGCGTCCGGCGGCGAGTGACCTAGAAGCGGTAGCCGAGATTGACCAGCCCGTGCGTCCGGTCCCCAAAACCGGCTTCGACGATGAGCTCGTAGTGCTTGAACACCATCGCGTGAATCCCGGCAGTGTAGTTCCACGCCGGCGCGCGCAGGTCGACTGCGAATGTCACCGGCGAGCCGTTGGGTCCCTCGACCGTGCCTTCGAAATGATCGATCTTCTTGACCCAGCGTGCACCGATATAGGGTTGCACGGCCCCGGCGTTGTAACCGAGGCGCACGGAGGCGGTGTCGGTACGCACCTCGTTTCCCTCAACCCCGGTGGTCGCGGACTGCAGGTGTGTCCAGACGGTGGAGTAGTCCACCGAGGTGAAGAGATTTTGGTAGGCATACATGAGCACGAAGCCGCCGCCGCCGTAGTAACCGGTGAAATCGAGATTGAAGTTGACGTCGCCGCGAATTACCTCCGGCGGAACTCCTCCGACGCCCAGGGGCAGGTCATAGCCCACCACGCCAATTTTCATCTTCACGCCGCCGAACACGGTAAACACGTTCAGGAACGGCAGTAGCCAGACGTCGGCACGTGCTCCGTAGGTGAAGGGATGAACGTCCGCGCGGCCATTGAGCGCGACGAGTTCGTTACCATTGACCGCCGCGGAGAAATCCTTGACGTCCCACTGCCCCGACAGGTCGAGGAGCACCAGATTGAATCCGTACGGTGGCAGGAACTTCTTGTCGCCGAGAAGTGATTTCCAGAGCGGGAAGATGGAATCGGAACTATCGCCGCTGTCGCCGCCCACGGCTGCCACGGGCCCGGACTGCTGGGCATTGGTCGGTGCACAGACACCCAGGAAGACGACGGCAATGGCAAGAGCAAGATAGCGCACGGAACTCTCCTTGAAGATGAACATCATCGAAAGCCTCTCTTGATGATCATGTCTGCCGTGCGCAAATCGCCGCCTGAACCTGACACTCGATTGCTTGCTTGCCGCGCACAGCCGTCCAAGTCTGCGCGCGCCGTGGGACTGATCGGGGTCGAGACTACTCCCGGCGCACGGGTGCCACAAGCACGTGGTCTGGCGCAGCGGCCCGGGCTCATCGCGGCGCCACGTCCGGAATGTAGTCGTGCACAACCGGCACAATCTCATCCTGGACGCGCGGGATTGACGAGCGGATCCCGGAGTTGCGGCGCGTGCGTCCTGCGGTGGCCTTGAAGACCGGGCCCGAGCGATCCTCATCGCACTGCAAGCAGTCGTTCAGCCGTCCATCTGCGCGCGTTGGCGCCTCACCCTCGATCCAGCTCCACATGCAGATGCGGAAGCAGTGGCGGCGGGTGTTCTGGACGTTGTAAAGCCAGGTCTGCGCGCACGGGGTACTGAATCCAAGCTCCTCCAGGCAGGCGAGCATGGCGGGCTCTTCCAGCAGCATGCCGCAGCTGCGCACCGGAGCCGTCAGGTCCGGCTTCTCAAGGTAGACCGCGAGATCCTGCAACGTTGAACAGGTGCCGCAGGCACCGTAATGCGTCACGGCATATTCGGCCGTGGCCGCCGCCACCTTGTTGGCGAATGTGGCGATCCGGTAGTGAACCTTGTCAGGCTCGAAGCGGACGCCGCATAGCGTGCCCACAGGCGGCCGGGGTGGCGGCTTGGCACCTGAGCTCAGGTAGGGATCTGCCTTGATCACGACAGGGTCGAGCGGAATCTTGGCGCGCAGCATCGCCAGGAACCGCCGCTGCGGCAACTTGGCCGGCTGTGCGGCTGGCGGACCGGCCAGGGCCGGCGAAGCGTCTGCAGCCGGCGTAGCAGGCGCGGGCATTGCCAACAGACTCAGGAAGACAAGCGCTGCAGCGCGGGGCAAGTGCCTCATGCCAGTGCTTCCGGCGGCCTTCCCCCCGTCACGCATGACACTGCCGCCCGCACGCGCAACTCCTAGCGCTCGGGTCGCGGCACGATCGCGGACCATTCCGCGCTACTGACCTTTTCCTT
>DASXPL010000005.1:0-33076 GCA_036493615.1 Steroidobacteraceae bacterium | reverse complement strand
CGGCGCTGGCGCTGCTGCCGCGCTACACCCTCGGCGGTCCGGCCGGCTGGATCGCCGACCACCAGGGCTGGTACGGGTACTTCGTCGCCAGCTTCATCCTGGCGTTGCCGGGCCTTGCAATCGTGTGGCTGAAGCGGCGCCAGATCGATGCCCTCGATCGTCAGGCCGCGCGCACGTGAGATGAGCGTGCCGGGCGGCGGCGAACTGATCGACCTGCAGCGTGTGGTGTGCGCCCTGGCAGACCTCGAGGAGCACGCCACGCGCGCCTTCACGATTGGTGCAGGTGACTGGCCGCTGCGTGGCTTCGTGGTGCGCGCCGGCACCCAGGTCCACGGCTATCGCAACGTCTGTCCGCACTCGGGTCACCCGCTGGACCTGATGCCCGGCCGCTTCCTCACTGCGGATCGCCTCCTGATCCTGTGCTCCTCGCACGGCGCACTGTTTGAGAAGGCCACGGGGCTGTGCGTGGCAGGGCCCTGTCCCGGACGCTACCTGACGCGGGTACCGCTGGAAGTGCGCAGCGGGCTGGTGATGGTCGCCGAGGGCGTAGCGCTGGAGGGGCCTGCGGACCTGCCGCCCGGAGCCTAGCGCCTATTCGAGGAGGTCGACGCCTTCGACCGAGCCGCTGGCCTGGAGGTTGCGCTCTTCGCCGCCGACTTCGGCACCGCGGCCACTGTCCTCGGCATCGACGTCCACCGAGCCGCTCCAGTCCTCCGGGGCCTCGGCGGACTCGAGCGCGCCGTCCTCCCACTGCGCCTGCCAGTCCTCGATGTCCATCTCCTCGACGGTACCGTCGAAGTACTGGATCTCGATCGTGCCATCATCGTCATCGTAGGCGACCACCTCGAACAGTGAACTACTGTCCAGACGGTACCAGTTACCGATGCCCGGTTGCGGAGTCGCCATTGCTCGCTTCCTCCCGCGTAGACACGATTTCGCTGCAGAACTTCAGGCGCAATCTACAATTGATGTTGCGCTCTGCTTTTGTGGCTTTCAAGATCTTCTTGCCGTATTTATTGCGCATAGCACCAATGCTCGAACAGCCGCTGAAATTCTTCGTCGTGTTCTTCGTGGTGGTCGAGCCGGTGTCGCTGATTCCGCTGTTCAGCGGGCTCACCCAAGGCGCCAACCCGCGCTACAAGCGCCGCATGGCCAGCCGCGCGGTACTGGTGGCCGCGGCGATCCTGGTGCTCTTCGCCTTGGGCGGGGCGGCATTCCTCGAGCTGATGGGCATCAGCCTGGATGCGTTCCGCATTTTTGGGGGCCTGCTGCTGTTCCTGCTGTCGCTCGAGATGGTGTTCGCACGCGAATCGGGCACGCGCACCTCCAGCAGCGAAGTGGCCGAGAGCAAGCGCCGCGCGGACATCTCCGTATTTCCACTGGCTTTTCCGTTCATCGCCGGTCCCGGGGCGCTGGCGACCATCCTCCTGTGGTTCGGGCCCTTGCATCTGGGTGCGCAGTCGGGGCTGTTCGCTGCGTATCTGGCCGCGGTGGGGCTGGTGCTCGTCATTTCGCTGGTGCTGATGCTGCTGGCCGAACCGCTCATGCGCGTGATCGGCGTCACCGGTGCGAATGTCGCTGGCAGGCTCCTCGGGGTGATACTGGGGGCACTTGCCGTGCAGTTCGTGCTGGATGGGCTGCGGGCTGCCTTCGGGGTGAGCTGAAGCCTCAGGTGCGCCGGAAGGCGAGGTCCCATACCTCGTGGCCGAGGCGCTCGCCGCGGCGTTCGAAGCGGGTGGGCTCCCGCTCGGCCGGCCGGGGCACAAAGCCGCCGTCGCTGGCGAGATTCGTGAGCTGCGGGATTGCCGACAGTGCCGCCAGCATCTCCAGCGCATACGGCTGCCAGTCGGTGGCCAGCCGCAGCACGCCCCCGGGAGCCAGGCGGCTGGCAGCCAGCGTGGCGAACGGCAGCTGCAGCAGCCGGCGCTTGTGGTGACGCTTCTTCGGCCACGGATCGGGAAAGAGGATCAGTATCTCGTCCACCGAACCTGCGGGGATCTGTCGTTCGAGCACCTCGACGGCGTCGTGGCAGATGAGCCGCACATTGTGCAGCTGCCGGCCCGCCAGCCCGAGCAGCACGCGCCCCACCCCGGAGCGGTGCACCTCGATGCCGAGGAAGTCCCGTTCCGGATGCACCGTGGCCAGCTTGAGCAGGTTGTCCCCGTTGCCGAAGCCGATCTCGATCGTGCGCGGGGCCGCCCGGCCGAACAGTGCCGCCGCATCGAGCAGCGCTGGGGAGTATTCGAGACCGAATTGCGGCCACAACTCTTGCAGCGCCCGCTGCTGTGCGCTCGTGATGCGCCCGGCGCGGATAACGAAGGAGCGGATCGAATGGGGCTGGTCGGTCACGGGGCGTGTGGCAGGGTAAGGCCTGGCTGCGATCCTAGCGTCCCGCCGGCTGCCGGTCTGCAATAAGTCGCGCTCTTGGGCAAGACGCCACGGATCTGCTATAAGCGCGCGCAAGCATACTTGCCCGTTTTGGGTGGAAAGGTGAACTGCATGTCGAAGCTCATGGCGACCGGCCTCATGGCCCTGTCCGCATACGTAGGTGTTGCATTCGCGGACGAGACTCCCGCGCACGCCGACCCCGGCACAGTTGCGGCGGCGCAGTTGTCGCAGATGTCGCAGATGTGCCGCATCGACATCAGGGGGGACAAGAAGGAACAGTGGATGCGGCTGCCCAAGGCTGACAGCTCGGTCACCCAGCACCACTTCCCGGGCGGCAAGGGCTTCGACTACACCGCCACCGCCGGCACGCTCATCGTGCGCGACGAAGAGGACCGCCCCATCGCCAGCATCGGCTACGTCGCCTACACCCGCAAGGGCGCAGGCACCGACCGCCCGATCACCTTCGCCTTCAACGGCGGTCCCGGCTCCTCCTCGCTGTGGCTGCACATGGGCGTGCTGGGCCCGAAGCGCGTGGTGGTCGCGGACCCGACGCCGACGCCGGCGGGCCCCTATCGCACCGTCGACAACGAGTATGGCGTGCTCGACAAGAGCGACCTGGTCATGATCGACCCGGTCGGCACCGGCATCAGCCACGCGGTCTGCGACCACCATGACGAGGAGTTCTGGGGCGTCGACCCGGACATCGATTCGATCGCCCGCTTCATTGCGCAGTACGTGAGCGACAACAACCGCTGGAGCTCGCCGAAGTACCTGCTGGGAGAGAGCTATGGCACCACGCGCGCACCGGGCATCCTCAACTACCTGCGCGAGCGGCGCGCGATGTCCTTCAACGGACTGATCCTGATCTCCGTGGCGACCGACCTGGAGGCGATCTTCGCCGAGCTGCCGGGCAACGAGCGGCCCTACTCGGTGTACCTGCCGGCTTACGCCGCCGTCTCGTGGTATCACAAGATGGTGCCGTCACAGCCGCCGGCGCTCGAGCCGTTCCTCAGCGAGGTGCGCGCCTACTCGGAAGGGCCGCTCGCCGATGCCCTGCGCAAGGGCGACAAACTCACCGACGCCGAGCGTGACGCGGTGGCGCAGAAGATGCACGAGTACACCGGGCTGTCGGCAGACTACCTCAAGGAATCAAACCTGCGAGTCTCGGAAAACGCCTACGCGCACGAACTGCTGCGCACGCAGCGCAAGACCGTGGGCCGCCTGGATGGCCGCTTCGTCGGCCCCACCTGGGACCCGCTGGAGAAGCAGGCGGACTACGATCCGCAGTCCGCGGCGATCAGCGCGGCCTACGCCTCGACCTTCCTCGACTACTACCACGGGGACCTGAAGTTCGGCCAGGGCGCCACGTACCACACGACCAACTTCGCCATCGGCGACAAGTGGAAGATGACGCACGCCACCGCCCACGGCCTGCAGCCCATCGTCAACACCGGCGTCGACCTGTCGGAGGCGCTGTTCAAGGATGCGAACCTCAAGGTCCTGGTGCTCAACGGCTACTACGACCTCGCCACGCCGTTCTCGGCCACCGAGTACGTGATGAGGCATCTCGGTCTGCCGCCGGAGCTGGGCACGCGCATCTCGATGCAGTACTACGAGGCCGGGCACATGATGTACGTGAACCCCGGGTCGATCGCCAAGATGAAGCGCGACCTGGATGCGTTCATGGACGCGACGCACCGCTAGGCCGCAGCGGGCGCACCGGGGGAGGGACACGATCCCATGAACGCTGCCGGTGCCCCCGGGGCGCTCGCCCTGCTGTTCATTCTGGTGATGGTGTGGTTCCGCACGCGCCTGCACTATGCGAAGGCCAGTGCGGGACCCTTGCGGCTGACGCGCGCAGGAGCCGGCTACTTTGCCGCGCTCCTCGTGCTGGTGGCGGTGGGCTGGTTCGCCGCCCCGGTGCTGGTGCACTCTGCAGGGCTCGCTGCGCTGCTGCCGGCGAGCTTCGCCCGGGCGGCCTGGTTCCTGGCCGTGTACCTGGGGTTCATTCCGCTGCATCGGCTGCTCCTGGCACGCGGACTCCGGGTGTTTCGCACGATTTGATCACGCCCCTGGGTCCTGCGCTCAAACCGCGGCAAACCGGCGCGCGTCGACGCTCCAGCCCGGCGCACTTCGTAATGCTTCCGGCACTTCAGCGGCAGACTCCACGACCTGCCACATCAAAAGGTGGCGCGGGTCCATGAAGTGCTCGTTGACGGCGCGCTCGAGCACGTGCAGGAGCGGGGTGAAGAACCCGCGCGTGTTCACCATCACGATCGGGTTGAGATAGAGGCCGAGGCGCTTGAGAGTGATCGCCTCGAGCAGTTCCTCGAGGGTGCCCGAACCGCCGGGCAGCGCGATCGCCGCGCTGCTGAGCGTGAGCATGGTGTGCTTGCGCGTGCGCATGTCCTCCACGAGCTTCAGTTCGCTCAAGCCCTTGTGTCCCCACTCGAGGTCGGACATGAACTGCGGCAGGATGCCGATAACGCGGCCACCGGCGGCGAGTGCCCCGTCGGCCAGCGCGCCCATGGAACCGACCGCCCCGCCGCCATAGACGATGGTCAGCTTCTCGCCCGCCAGCACTTCACCGAGGTGGCGTGCGGCCTCCCGGAACTCCGGGTGCGAGGTCTTGCTGGATGCGCAGTACACGCATACGGCGCGCTCCGCGGTGCTATTCATCAACTCGGTCCTGCACGGGCCTCATTATATAGAGAGCAGACCGGCAGGCAGGGGACGAGGCGGCGGGCCACCCGCCTGGGTCAGTGCCCGGTCGTGGGGGGCGAAGCTGCGCTGGGCTGCGCGGCGAGTTCGCTTGCCTGATCGACCCAGTGATCCTCCGCGATGCGCCCTTGGTAGCTGGCCAGCTGCTCATCGACGTGGCGCACGTCCTCCGGCGACCACTGGGCGATCTGCCAGAAGTAAAACACCCCGACCCTGTGAAGCTTGCGCTCCAGAACCTTCTCCACGCCCCGGATCTGTGTCAGGTCGTCCGGCTTGCCGTGCGAGGGGTGCGTGAGCAGGTTGCGACTGCCATCGCGCACCGCAGGCGGCGCAGCAGCGCCGGGGCTCTCCAGCCGCGCCTGCAGTACTGCCAGGTGTGCGAGCACCGGGGACAGGTCGGCTTCCGGGGCATCGGGGATACGGATCGCGCGCACCGCGCTCTCCAGTTCATCGAGACGGGTCTGCAGCGGGAAGAGCGCATGCTCGATCGCCATGAGCCGTTGCTCGGCCGGCGCCAGGTCGGGGGCTGCCGGGATGCGGATCTCGCCGATGCGCCTGGCCAGATCCTCGAGGCGGTCGTGCAGCGGGGCCAGGTCCGGCGGCCGCGGCAGCTCTATGCCGGTCACCGCCGCGTGCACCGTGCCGAGCTGTTCGCTCAGCGGCTGCAGGTCCACGGGCGGGCGCGCCGCGAGGCGTTCCTCGAAGCCGCGCCGCCACGCCGCCCACTCCTCGCGCGAGCGGGTGTATTCCTGCGTGACGTCCTCGTAGTGACGGCGAAACCACCAGTACGCGAACAGGCCGCCGCTGACCGCGGCGACTGCCATCAGGACCAGTATCTTTGCCAGTAGGAAGCCCATGGAAGCCCTCGCTTACGCTCTTATTTGGCAGGGACCGCGTGGAATTCGATGCGGCGGTTCTGTGCGCGCCCCGCCTCGGTGTTGTTGTCGGCAATTGCGCGCCGCGCGCCATAGCCGTGGGCAGTCAGGCGCTTCGGGCTGATGCCGCGCGCGATGAGTGCCTCACGCACCGCAGCGGCCCGCGCCGCGCTGAGGCGCTGGTTCACGCTGCCGCGGCCCACCGTGTCGGTGTACCCCTCGATGCGGAGGATCGAGCCCGGGCAGGAACGTATCTCGTGCGCCAGCTGGTCCAGCAGCGTACCGCTCCCGGCATCGATCTTCGCACTGCCGCTGGCGAAGACGATCTGTTCCCTGGCGAGGATCCCGGCGATCGAGTGTTCGCAGCCCTGCCGTGTGAGTGGCGCCGCAGGGATCTCGGCGTGGGGCGGTGCGAGCGCCCCGGCAGCCGGCTGCGGTGGCAGGACTGCCTCGCTCGTGAACTCACCCGTGACACCGGTCGCGCAGCTGCGGGGGCCCAGCCAGGTGACACAGGTGGCAACTTTCGCCAGCTGGATCGCGGCGGGGCCTGCCCCGGCAGCCGGTGCCGCACCGGTGAGCCTCACCGTCTGGCCGCTGACTGCGACCTTCACCCAGCTGTAACCAGCGGCGGCGAGCTGCGCCCGCACTTCCTGCTCGACGGTGCCCTGGATGGAAGTGCGCGCGAACGGAATGAACGCGAATCCGGCTGCGCAGGCCAGAACGAGCAGGGGCAGCAGGCCGCGCCACACGAAGGGCAGTGCGGGCGGCTCGCGCCGGACGATGAGGTGGCGTTGCAGGACAGCCGCAGATGCCATCGAACCTCCCGTTTCGTCAGGCGCTGCCGCGAGCGCGACGCAACAGCTGAGGCTTTATACACCGCAGCGCCGAGGCCTCCAAGATGTCAGGCTTCCGACCGCGCTGGCGGATTGCCGCCGCGGGCCCATCCCGAATAGAATTCCTCCCCCGCGCGGGTGTAGTTCAATGGTAGAACTGTAGCTTCCCAAGCTACTAACGTGGGTTCGATTCCCATCACCCGCTCCACTTCCCGCTGCCTCCCAGCCCCACCGCTAGGTCGACGTGCGAAATCTTGACTTCACCTCCTGGCAGACGCTGCTTTCGACCGTGCTGGGGCTAAGCGTGATCACACTCATCGGAGTCGGGATCCGCCTGCTGGCGATGCAGGCCATCCAACAGCGGCGCGAGCGGGAGAATCGGCAGATCAATGAGCGCTTGCGCACCTTGATTGCCGCCTACAAGACCCTGGGCGGTTCCTTCACCGGCGACCTTGCAGTGGATCCCTTCCACCTCAGGGATTTGCACCGCGACACTGTGGGCGTGGCAGATCCCGGGTCCGACGGTCATGCGGCACGAGTACCAGGTTCAGATCGCTCAAGACGCATCCGCGATGCTGTCGAAGCGGCGTTATCCGATGTCATTCTTCTGGGCACCGAAGAGCAGGTGCGCCTGGCCGCAGCGGCTGCGGCTGAACTTGTCGCAGGTCGACCCGTGGAGACTGCAGCGCTGGTGGTTTGCCTGCGTGATTTCATTCGACAGGTCCTGGACCTGCAGGCGGTACCCGCACAACTGCTGATTCCGAAGCAGGGGCCCTCGCGCGCGACTTCCGCAAAGGGCGGCAAGGAGGAGCGGGGAAGCAGCGCAACGCAGGGAGGCCGAGGAGGAGGTGGGCTCGGCAGCGCAGTTGGTGCTGGGTTTGGCAGCGGATATGCCCATGACCGGGAGTCTGAGCACCACGACTAGGCCGGGCGTGTGCGCTGCAAAGATCGTCAGCCATCCTAGGTGCAACGGGCGCGTCGTTCGCGCACCATCACCGGATGCCTGTGTCTTGCGCGACAGGCAGGGAACCGCGAACATCGGTGGTGATATGCGCAGCGCTGCATGCCGGGTGAGGATGTGACGGGAATCCCACCCGCCGGGACCGGCGATGGCCGTGAGGTATTCCTCAGTTACGCCAGCCGCGACCAGCCAACCGCCGAGCGTATCTGCGCATTCCTGGAGAGTGCCGGAGTACCGGTGTGGATGGCACCCCGGGACGTGCCTGGGGGCGCCCTCTACGCGGATGCAATCGTGCGGGCGATCAATGCCTGCCGCTTCCTGGTGTTGGTCCTCTCACAGGATTCGGTTGATTCTTCCCACGTCGGCAAGGAGATAGAGCGCGCCTCCTCCAAGCGCAAGCCGGTGCTGGCCGTGCGCCTCGATGCGACCGAATTGACCCCGTCGCTGGAGTACTTCCTCTCTGAATCGCAGTGGATCGATGCCCGCGCCGGTCTTGAGCCGGCGCTGCCGAAGCTCGCCGAGGGTGTCCGGCGACTCGGCGTCGGCGGCGCTCCGTCCGCCGACCCTCGCACAACGCCCGTACCGATCACATCCGGCTCGCCTCGCAGGCTGCGGATCGTCACCGCGACCGCAGCTGTCGTCCTGGCGGTCGTCGCGGGTTGGTTCATCGCTCTGCAGGGCGGTTGGTTCCACAAGTCAGCGGTCCCTGCCGCGGCCGCCCCTGCCGAGCCGGGGGCCACAGCCGCCGCAACTGCCAGGAAGTCGATCGCGGTCATGCCCTTTACCGATCTTTCGCAGGAGAAGGACCAGGAATATTTCTCCGACGGACTGTCGCAGGAGTTGATTGACCTGCTGGGGAAGGTGCCGGGGCTGCGCGTGCCGGCGCGCACTTCCTCGTTCTATTTCAAGGGCAAGCAGGCAACCCTGGCCGAAATCGGCAAGGCACTGAATGTCACGCACGTGCTCGAGGGCAGCGTTCGCAAGTCCGGCAAGGCGCTGCGCATCACAACCGAACTGGTGAGCGTGGCAGATGATTCGCGCGTGTGGTCGGAGACCTACGACCGCCAGCTCGACGATGTCTTCAAGGTGCAGGACGACATCGCCAGCGCGGTCGTCACGGCGCTGAAGGTTTCCGTGCTCGGCGAATCGGCTCCCCGCGTGGCGCCGACGGCGAGCAGCGAGGCCTACATGCACTACCTGAGGGCCGTCGCGGAATCCAACGATGCGGGCCGCGCGGATGCCTTTGATTCCGTCGTAGGCGAACTGCAGCAGGCGATAAAAATCGATCCGTCATTCGCACAGGCGTGGCTCCTGCTCGGCCAGGTACGCATCGGGGGTTTCGTAGGCACCGGCTACGGTGGCGACTATGCAACGGTCCGGCCCGCCGCCCTCGAGGCGCTCCAGCGCGCGCTGAGCATCGATCCGAACCTTGCCGCCGCGCACGTACAGCTTGCGCGTCTGTACTACATGATGGACTGGGACAGCGATGCAGCACACCGTGAACTGGCGCGCGCTGTCGCACTGCAGCCCAATGAGCCCAGTGCCTTCTGGCTGAGCGGCTACATCGCCGACTCCGAGGGGCGCTTCGATGAATCCATCGCCGCGCACCTGAAGGGCCGCGATATCGACCCCCTCCAGGTCGACAACTATCGCCAGCTCGGCAACGCCTACTACCGCTCTGGCCGGCTCGATGAGGGCGCAGCCATTCTTTCCGAGGCGATAGCGCGCTTCCCCAATGCCAGCACTACTCACTATCGGCTTGGGCTCATCCGCCTGGCGCAGCACCGCCCGGAGGATGCCCTCGCCGAATTCAACCACCTGGAGATGGACAAGGACTTTCAGAAGGTCGGCCCTCCCCTGGCGCTTGATACGCTTGGCCGCAGGGCTGAGGCGGATCGTGCCCTCGCCGAGATCCTGGCAAGCAAGAGCATCCCGAATGCGGCGGCCTACCAGGTGGCCATCATTTATGCGCATCGCGGGGATGCCGATCATGCGTTCCAATGGCTCGGGCGGGCGCTAAAACAGCGCGATGCCGGCATGCACTGGATGAAGTTCGATCCGCTGCTGCGGGGCCTGTCCGCGGACCCGCGCTTCAAGGCGCTGCTCGCGCAGATGCATCAGTCCTAGGGCGCAGGCGGGCCGTCCGTACCCGCCAATCTGGTTATCTCCGCGCGGTTGCTCGTGGGCGCAACGGCTCGCGCAGCTGCTCCATTCCCTGGAACTCCACAAACTGCGTGGTGGTCGCCCAGAGGTAGTCACCGTACAGGAACGGTTCGAACTCAGCGGCGCCTGCGAGCGGCAGTGGTGCAATCTCGGCATCGGCGCGTGCTTCGTAGAAAAAGGGGATGGAACGACGCTCGCGGCCACTGCCGATGACCCGATGCTCGGTGGCCTTGATCCGCCCGCCGGTCCATCGTTCCAGCACCTTGCCGAAGTTCACGACCAGCGTGCCTTCCTGTGGTGGCACATCGACCCACTCGCCGCCGCTGTGGCGCGCCTGCAGTCCCGCGACCCCGTCCTGCGCCAGCAGGGTCAGGAAACCGGAATCCACATGAGCAACTCCGGTCAGGTAGCGGCGCGTGCCCGCGTGGTTCACCCAAAGCGGCGAATCGCAATCATCGGCCACCCCCACATCGTCACGCACCGGGTAACGGATCAGGCGCAGGGTCGACAAGCCGCGCTCGAACGAGCGGTCGAAGAACTGCGCTGGCAAACCCAGCCCGCGTGCGATCGAGCCCATCAGGAGGTTGGCAAGTGCCTCCATGCCCAGGTAGTAAGCGGCGACGGCGGCGCGCCAGCCGGGCAACACCTCCTCCGGCGGCAGCGGGGTCGGCTCGCGCAACGGATCCGCCGCCGCCACGACACCAGGCCCGTAGGCAACGTCCGCGCCCATGTCGATGCCCTCCTTGGCCGTCGTGAATCCCTTCTGCAAGGGGAACCAGCCGCGATACACATTGCGATGGGTCGGGGCGAATTTCTGCCGCCACAGCGGGCGTGTCGCCGCGGCTGGCAGGTCGAAGAGACGCAGCAACTGTGCCCTGGCCGCTCTTCCGGTCGGCACTGCATCGGGAACCGCGTGGACCAGCATGAAGCCACCGCCCACGGCGGCGGCCATGATGGCCTCGTCCGTCGCCGCGTGCGCCACCGGATCGCTCGCGAACAGCGCGCCGACGTTGATGCACGGAATCAGCTGCTGCATGTTCACGCCCTGCTGCGCCGGTGGCTCAGTGTGCCTGGACCAGCCGGCGGTGGCTGGCCAGGACCGCGCGCAGCTTTTCATGCGACAGCGCAGTCACGTGGTGATCATCGATGCCGGTCATATCCTCGGCGGCGACCAGCGCATTGATGATGGCTTCCTCGGTCGCCTGCACGGTCGCGGCAAACACCGGATCCAGTGAGTCGTTGGGCACCATCGTCAGGTTCGCGACCTGCGCGCCAGCGCTCGCATCCGGGTTGGCCGTGGAGAACGCGATGAAGATGTCGCCCGAGCCGTTGCCCGCGGTGCTGCCGTTGCGCCCGAGGCCGAGCGTCACGCGCCGTGCCACGCGCTTCAACTGGTGCGGCAGCAACGGCGCATCGGTGGCGACCACGACGATGATCGAGCCACGCTCGGCAATGTCCGAGGGCACGAAGGCGTAGGGGTCCTCGCCGAAGATCTCCGCGCCGACCGGGATGCCCGCCACGCGCAGGTTCTGCCGCGTGCCGTAGTTGCACTGCACCAGCACGCCCACCGTGTAGCCGCCGTCCTTCGCGGCGAGCTTGCGCGACGCGGTGCCGATGCCGCCCTTGTAGCCGTTGCAGATCATGCCGGTGCCCCCGCCCACGTTGCCTTCCTGCACCGGCCCGGCGCGCGCACTGTCGAGGGCCTGGAAGACGTGCTCGGCCTTGACGTGAAAACCGTTGATGTCGTTCAGCCAGCCGTCCCAGGTCTCGGCGACAACCGGCAGCGACCACCACGCGCCGGTGGCATCGGCCGGCCCACGGGCGACGCGCCAGGCGATGACCGCATCGCGCACCACTCCCACGCTGTGCGTGTTGGTGATCATGACCGGCCCTTCGAGAAACCCGGACTCCTCGACCCAGGTCGTGCCCGTCATCTCGCCGTTACCGTTCTCGGCGAACCAGCCGGCGAAGGAGAAGCGCTGGATCGAGGCAGCCCCGCGCGGCAGGATGGCCGTCACGCCGGTGCGCACCGGCCCCTTGCCGACTTCGAGCTTGCCGCTGCCGGAGATCAGCGTGGTCTGGCCGACCAGCACCCCGTCCACATCGGTGATGGCGTTCAGCTTTCCCGGCACCCCGTCGAAGGGGACTCCCAGGTCCCGCGCGCGTACGTGCGGCGCATCCGCGGGAAATACCGGCGCAGAGGCGCAGACCACAGTGGCGGCTAACAGCGCGCTGAGTTTTCGTGACAAGGCGGATTCTCCTGGATGGCTGGGGAACCGGGCAGGTCAACACTGACGAGCCCTCACCACGTGCCATCTTATCGCCGGCTGCGTGGAGCATACGTCTTCAGCGGGCCACCGCTACCGGGACTGTTGGTTCGGCGCCGGCCGTGAACGGTCTTTGCAAATCAGCCACTTGCAGCATTCCCCGCCGGCGCTTCTCGCGACGGCGAGCCTGCGCTTTCGGCACAGCCCCGGGTCCCGTACATTGCAGCGAGCTATGCGCGAGGCCAGGCAACATCTGCGGGCAGTCCCTGCCATCAGTCCCCACGTGATGGCGCAGCGGGAAGTCGCCATACGCTTTACATCGATCTCGGCACTCATCGCCCCGTTGCGCAAGCCGCCCAACAGTTTCGGCTGGGTGGGTCCGGCGACTTTGCGCTTCAGCGAGCATGGCGTACTCGTCACCGCCAGGCGTGCCACGCTGCTCGGGCTGCGCCAGTCACAGCGCTTCATTCCCCCGGCGGAAATCCGCGATGTCTATCGCGAGGCCAACGCCGTGCAGGTGCATCTGCGCGGCGTCCGCAAGCCCTACTTCCGGCTGTGGGCCGAGGACGCCGCCAGCGCGGCACAGATCGTCGCGCTGCTGCCGACCAGTCACACGGTTGAGTTCGAAAATGCGGTGCATGATCTGGAGGCGGCCACCGCGTGGCGCTGGCCTGCGGTCTGGGCCGTCGTGCTGACGGCGGCGGCCGCGCTTGTGGTCCTGGCCTGGGTGGCCAGGTATCGCAGCGTCACGGTGCGGGCGCCGGTCGCGGCGCGCCCCGTGCAGCCGGTAGCGGTGCCCGGATCGGCAGCGGCACGCGCAGACGCAGCGCTCGTCATTGCGGATCTGGAGCGGTTCGGGGCGGGCATAGAGTCGCTGACGGCGCAATTCTCCACGGCACTGGACGCGCTGATGGCCGGCCGGGTGAGCCAGCAGAAATTCGCCGAAGGACTGGATCAGTGGCTGCGCCCGCAATGGGACGAACTCGAAGCGAAGCTGCGCCGGGTACACCCGGCGCCTGGCTCGCAGCACGAACGCGCTGACGAGGAGCTCATGGACGTGGTGGGGAACTGGCAGCTCGCCCTGGCAGCCTACGCCGAGGATCTGCGCGCGCAGCGCTTGGTGGACCGGCCCTTCAGGTACATCCGCCAGGCGCAACTGCACCAATGGCGCGCCCAAGGGATGCAGATCGAGCTGGAACGACCGCAGGCGTCGGCCGCCATCGTGCCGAAAGAGTCACACTGAAGCATTCCCGCCAACGCCCTCAGGCTCACTGGGACGGTGACTGTTAAGGCCGCCCGGCAACTGCGAGGTGCATCTCAACCCTGTGACCATTCGGTGACATTCGTCCCCAACAGCGGGGGCTAAGCTTGCCTGATGGACCAGATCGGCGTGGTAGGCCTGTCCTATCGGCATGTCGGCGTGGAGGAGGTGGCCCGTTTTTCCGTGCCGCGCGCGGAGGTGCCACAGCGGCTGCCGCAGCTGCGCGCGGCGCTCAAGGGTGCCGAGGTCCTCTACGTCGGGACCTGCAACCGGGTCGAGATCGTGTACGCGACCGCCGATGGCGCGCCCGCCATCGACTGCCGCGCCGAGGTGTTCCGCAGCCTGACCGGACGCGATCCGGGCCCCGGGGAGGCGGCCAGGGCCCTGCGTGCCTGGACCGGCGAGGCGGCGGTGGAGCATCTGTTCCTCCTGGCCTGCGGGCTCGATTCTGCCCAGACCGGCGAACAGGAGATCGCGGCCCAGCTGCGCGATGCCTGGGAGGAATCCCGGCTGGCGCATACCAGCGGGCCGGTTCTCGACCGGCTGATGGGCGAGGCCCTGGGGATGGCCCGCCGCGTGCGGCGCATGACCAGCGGGATCCGCACCCCTTCACTCGGAGACCTTGCCGCCGACCGTGCCATGCAACAGCTCGCCCAGGGTGCCGGGCGCGTCGGGCTCATCGGCGTCTCGCCGATGACGCGGCGTTGCGCGAGCGTGCTCGCGGGCGCGAACGTTCCACTGCTGATCGTCAACCGCACCCTGGAGGCTGCGCAGGAGCTGGCCGCCGCCGTCGATGCGGAGGCGATCTCGCTGGAGCTGTTCCGCGCGCAGCCGCCGGCCCTGCGCGCACTGGTGCTGGCCACCGGTGGCACCGGGCCGGTGCTGGATGGGGCGACCCTGGCACGGCTGCGCACACCGGCGGGGGCCGCGCCGCTGCTGATCGATTTTGGAGTGCCGCCAAATGTCGATCCGGCGGCCGCCCGTTCGGCTGGCCTCACCCGCGTGGGGATGGCTGACCTGATCGAGGCGGCGCAGGGACGCCGCCTGGCGCAGCTCGTGCGCCTGGCCCCGGTGCGGGCGGCGATCGACGAGCGCCTGACGCACCTGCGCGCGCAACTGGCCACGCGCGCCATCGGCAGCCGGATGGCGGACCTGCGCGAATCCTTCGAGCAGATCGCGGCGGCCGAAGTGGCCCGGGCGCTGAGCCAGGAGCTGCGTACACTGGAACCCCAGGAGGCCCAGCAGCTGGAGCGCCTGGTCATAACCGTGGCGCGCCGGCTGGCGCACCTGCCGCTGGCGGGGTTGCGGGCCGCAGCGCTGCACGCCAGCGCCGATGCCGTCGATGCCTTCTTTGATGGAACCAAGAGCGGCCGCGCGCCGCTGCCCAACGAACAGCCGAAGAGAGATTCATGACCAATGCCTTGAACGAGCGCGCAGCCGCATCCGCCGGGCCGCGCTCGGCTGAGTTGTACGGCCGTGCCTGCCGCGTCATCCCCGGCGGTGTCAGCTCGCCGGTGCGCGCGTTTCGTGCTGTCGGCGGCACGCCCCTGTTCATGGAGCATGGTGCGGGCGCGCAGATATTCGATGCCGATGGCCGCGGCTACCTCGATCTGGTGTGCTCCTGGGGGCCGCTGATTGCCGGGCATGCGCATCCTGCGGTCGTCGCGGCCGTGAGCGCCGCGCTGTCGCGCGGCACAACCTTCGGGGCGCCCTGCGCCGCGGAGGTGCAGCTGGCGGAGCGGGTGGTGGCCGCTTACCCCGCCGCCGAGCAGGTGCGCTTCGTCTCCTCGGGCACCGAGGCGGTCATGAGTGCGATCCGGGTGGCGCGCGCCTTCACCGGGCGCGACCTGATCGTGAAGTTCGCCGGCTGCTATCACGGCCACGCGGACCACCTCTTGGTGGCCGCAGGTTCGGGGCTGGCCACCTTCGGGCGGCCCTCGTCGGCGGGAGTCCCCGCGGCCTTCACCGCCTGCACCCGCGTGCTGCCTCTGGATGATGAGGCGGCACTCGAGGCGCTGTTTGCACGCGAGGGCGCGCAGATTGCCGCCGTGATCATCGAGCCGCTGCCGGCCAACCACGGCCTGCTGCCGCAGCGCCGCGAGTTCCTCGCGGCGCTGCGGCAGCTGACCCAGGCCCACGGCGCGCTGCTGATCTTCGACGAGGTGATCTGCGGGTTCCGGCTCGCCCGCGGCGGGGCGGCCGAAGTGCTGAGCATCACGCCTGACATGGCCACCTTCGGTAAGGTGATCGGCGGCGGGATGCCCGTCGGGGCCTTCGGCGGCGCGCGGCGCATGATGGCGCGCCTGGCGCCGGACGGTGACACCTACCAGGCCGGCACGCTCTCGGGCAACCCGGTGGCGATGGCCGCAGGTCTTGCCACCCTCGATCTGCTGGAGCGCGAGTCGGGCTGGCAGAAGCTCGAGGCGCTCGGCGCCGAGCTCGAGGTGCTGCTGAAGCCGGTGCTCGCCGGGGCCGCCTTTCCCATCCACCTGGTGCGCGCCGGTTCGCTGTTCTGGATGTCCTTCCACGAGGGCGGCGCGCCGCGCGCTGCCGCCGCGCTCACCCCGCGGGCGATCGCGCGTTATGGCGCGCTGTTCCACGCCATGCTGGCGCGCGGTGTCTACCTGCCGCCGTCAGCTTATGAGGGTTGCTTCCTGTCGCTCGCGCACACGCGTGCCGACCTGCAGCTGTTCGCGCAGGCCCTGAGCGAGTCGCTGGCGGGGATCGCATGAAGGCGAGCCGCGTCTTCCAGCTCACCGCCCTCGCCCTGGTGCTGGTGGCGGCGGTGCAGGTGGGCTGGTGGATCTTCGACCAGCACGCCTACACGGTGGAGAAGCTGCAGGCCGCGCGCGTCGCCTATGCCGGGCAGACCGCGGCCGCGCGGGCGCTGCTGGACCGGGGCGCAACGGCGGACCAGGTGAGCGCGCTCTTGCCCGAGATCAGCGTGAGCAACGGGCGGGCGATGCTGGCCGCCCCGGTTGCGCAAATGCTGCTGACAGAGGAGCGGCGCCGCAACCGGCAATACGCCTGGGAGGGCGCGTTCTTCCTGCTGGCACTCGGTACCTGCATCTTCGTGATCGCGCGCGCGCTGCGCGCGGAGGCGCACGTGCTCGAGGACCAGGACAGCTTCCTGGCGCTGGTTTCCCACCAGTTCAAGACCCCGCTGGCGAGCCTGCAGCTGTCCCTGGAGACGCTCGCGCTGCGCGCGCCGCCACCGGAGCGCGCCCGCGTCCTCACCGACCGCATGCTCAGTGACATCGCCCGCATGGAACTCATGGTGACGCAGATCCTGGAGAGTGCGCGCCTGGAGCGCGGGCGGGCGGATTTCCGGCCCGAGTCGCTGCGGCTGGCCGGCGCGGTGGCGCGCGTGGTGAACCAGCTCGAGGAGCGCGCGCGCAGCGCCGGCGTCAGCATCTCGAGCCGCATCGCACCCGAGCTGCAGGTCATGAGCGACCCACTCGCGCTGGATGTGGTGGTGCGTAACATCCTGGAGAACGCCCTCGTGGCGCTCGTGCCCGGCGGCGGCGGCACGATCAGCCTGGAGGCGCGCGCGGCCGGGTCCCAGGTGGAACTTGCGGTGCGTGACTCCGGCGTAGGCTTTGCCGCCGCCGACAGTGCGCGCCTGTTCGAGAAGTTCAGCAGCCGCCACAACGGTGGCGGCAATTCCGGCACGGGTCTGGGTCTTTTCATCGTGCGCAAGCTCATGCGGCTGGCCGGTGGCAGCGTAAGCGCGCACAGCGACGGGCCCGGCAAGGGCGCAAGCTTCGTACTCAGCTGGCCGGCGGTCGCGGGCACACCGCCGTGAACGCCGCGCAGGAAGTCACCCCCGTGCTGGTGGTCGAGGACGATCCGCACCTGGCTGCCGGAGTCATCGAGAACCTGCGCGCGGAAGGGTACATGGTCAGCACCGCCGGCGACGGCGAGCAGGCACTGGCCTGGCTGCGTGCCAACCCCTGCGCGCTCATCCTCCTGGACGTGATGCTGCCGGGGATCGATGGCTTCGCGGTGTGCCGCGCGCTGCGCGAGCAGGGCAACAACACCCCGGTCCTGTTCCTCACCGCCCGCGGCGACCCGGCCGATCGCGTGCGCGGCCTGCAGTCAGGCGGCGATGACTACCTCGCCAAGCCCTTCCACCTGCAGGAGCTGCTGCTGCGCGTGCGCGCCATCCTGCGCCGCTGGGACTGGTACCGCAGCGCCTCGGCGACCGCGGCGACCGCGGTATTGAGCTTCGGCGGCAACGAGGTCGATTTCCGCGCCTTTCGCGCCCGCGCCTGGAACGGCGAGGCGCACGAGCTGACCGAGAAGGAGGCCATGATCCTCAAGGTGCTCGCCGAGCACGGCGGCGAGATCGTCTCGCGCGAGGACCTGCTCGAGAAGGTCTGGGGCTACGACGTGTTCCCGTCCACGCGCACCGTCGACAATTTCATCCTGAGATTGCGCAAGCGGTTCGAGAAGGACCCGGCGAACCCGCGCCACTTCCTCACCGTCTGGGGCGTGGGCTACCGCTTCCTCGCGGCGGGCGAGCCGTGAGCACCAAGCCGCTGCGCATCGGCACGCGCGCCTCGGCGCTCGCGCTGTGGCAGGCGCACCATGTCGCGGCGCTGCTGCGCAGCCAGCCCGGCGCACCGCCAGTGGAGCTGGTGCACATCAAGACCGAGGGGGACATGCAAAGCGCGGTACCCCTGTGGCAGGTGGGCGGCCGCGCGTTCTTCACCAAAGAGATCGACCGCGCGCTGCTGGCAGGCACGGTGGACCTGGCCGTGCACAGCCTGAAGGACCTCTCCACACAGCTTGAGGAAGGCCTCGCCCTGGCCGCCACCCTGCCGCGTGCGGATGCCAGGGATGCCCTGCTCAGCCAGGGGGGACGGTCCCTCGCACAGCTGCCGCCCGGGGCGCGCGTGGGCACCAGTAGCCTCAGGCGACGCGCATTCCTGGCCCGCATTCGCCCGGACCTTCAACACCTGGAGCTGCGTGGCAACGTGCCCACCCGCGTGGAACGCCTGCACCGCGGTGACTACGACGCGATCATCCTGGCTGCCGCGGGGCTGGCCCGTCTTGAGCTCACACATCACATCACGCAGCTGCTCGCACCTGCAGACTTCCCGCCTGCGGTTTCGCAGGGAATCATCGGGCTGTGCGCGCGCGCCGGTGACGCGGCGACGCTGCGCTGGCTGGTGCCGCTGGATGATCGCGAGTCGCGCCTGGCTGCGACCGCCGAACGCGCGTTGCTGCGCCGGATCGAGGGCGGCTGCCAGGTGCCGCTCGGTGCGCTGGCGACGGTCACCGATCGGGTGCTGCGCCTTGCGGCCACCGTCTGCGCGCTGGACGGCAGCGAGTCGGTCGCAGCCGACGGTGCCGCCCCGGCTTCGCTCGCCGAGGCAGAGGCCTTGGGGCAGCGCGTGGCGGAGGAGCTGCTCGCGCGCGGCGCAGCCGCGCTCATCACCCGCGCGCGCAGCGCACCCGCGCGGGTCACGCCGTGAATCTGCCGCCGGTTCGGGCCGTCGTGGTCACCCGTGCGGAGGATGCCAACGGGCCACTCAGCCGCGAGCTCAAGGGCCTGGGGCTCCAGGTGCTGCTGTGGCCGGCGGTCAGTGTGGTTGCTGCCGATCCTGGGCCGCTGGCCGCAGCGCTGGCCGAGGCGCAGGCATTTGCGTGGATCGTGTTTGCCAGCCGGCATGCGGTCGCCGCGGTCCTTGAGCTTGCGCCCGAGCCCCCGGCGGGCGTGCGCGTCGCGGCCATCGGCCAGTCGACCGCGCAGGCGTTGCGCGAGCATGGCTGGCCCGTGGACCTGGTGCCGGGTGCGGCCAATGCCGCAGCGCTGGTGGATGCCCTCGGGGCGCAGGGCCTGCTATCCGGGGCGCGCATCCTCTACCCGGCGAGTTCGCGCGCACTACCGGTGATCAGCGACGGCCTGGCACGCCTGGGCGCCCGCGTGACGCAGGTGCAGGCCTACCGCACTACCGGCGCCGCGCTCGATGTGGCCGAGTGCCACGCCTGGATCGAGCGCGATGGCGTGGCCGCGGTGACCTTTGCCAGCCCGTCGGCCGTGACCGAACTTGCCCAGGCGCTCGGCGCCGACGATTTCCGGCGCCTGCTGGAGCAGGCCGCGGCCGTCGCCATCGGCGGCACGACGGCGCGCGAGCTCACCGCGCGCGGCCACCCGGCGGTGGTTGCCGCGAGCGCCACGCTTGAGGGCCTGGCCCAGACCACTCTTCGCTTGTTGCAGACGAGATAAACCCATGGGATTTCCACAGCAGCGCCCGCGGCGCACGCGCCAGTCAGAGGTGTGGCGGCGCATGGTGCGCGAGACGCACCTCACCCCCGATGCATTCGTATATCCGATGTTCGTCGTGCCCGGCCGCGGCGTGCGCAACGCGGTCAAGAGCATGCCGGGAATCTTCCAGTTTTCTGTGGACGAGGCTGCGCGCCATGCCAGGGAGGTCGCCGCTACCGGGGTGGCGGCAGTGCTGGTGTTCGCCGCCCCGGACGTCAAAGATGCGCGGGCGAGCGATGCCTGGAACCCGCAGGGGCTGGCCGCCCGTGCCATCACCGCGATCAAGCAAGCCTGCCCGGAGCTTCTGGTGTGGGCGGACGTGTGCCTGTGCGGGGCGACCGACCACGGTCACTGTGGGCATGTGACCGCGGAAGGCGTCATCGAGAACGACACCTCCGTACAGACGCTGGCGCAGGTGGCACTGAATTACGCGCAGGCCGGCGCCGATGCCGTGGCGCCGAGTGACATGATGGACGGCCGGGTCGCGGCGATCCGCAGGCTGCTGGATGCGAACGCGCTCAAGGACACCCCGATCGTCGCCTATGCGGCCAAGTACGCCTCCTCGTTCTACGGGCCGTTCCGTGAGGCGGCTGAGTCGGCGCCGGCATTCGGCGACCGGCGTTCCTACCAGATGGATCCGGCAAATGCGCGCGAGGCGCTGCGCGAGGTGGAACTGGACGTGGAGGAGGGCGCGGACCTCGTGATGGTCAAGCCCGCCGGTCCCTACCTCGATGTCATCCGCCAGGTGCGCGACCTGGTGCGCGTGCCCGTGGTGGCCTACCAGGTGTCGGGCGAGTTCAGCCTCATCAAGGCGGCCGCCGCGAATGGCTGGATCGATGAGCGCGCCGCGGTGCTCGAGACCCTCACCGGCATCCGCCGCGCGGGGGCGGACCTGATCATCAGTTACTTCGCCCCTGAGGTCGTCAAGTGGCTGCGGGCATGACCGGCGCGAGTGCCCTTCTCGCGGCCTGCCAGCGCCAGACACCCGCGCACCGCCCGATCTGGATCATGCGCCAGGCCGGACGCTACCTGCCCGAGTACCGCGCCCTGCGCGCCAAGGTCGACTTCGCAACTCTCACCCGCACGCCGGAGCTGGCCGCGGAAGTGACCCTGCAGCCGCTGCGGCGCTTCGAGCTCGATGCGGCGATCCTGTTCAGTGACATCATGACCCCGCTGCAGGGCATGGGCATCGACCTCACCTTCGAGCCGGGCCCGGTCGTGCGCACGCCCATCCGCACCGATGCCCAGATCGATGCCCTGCCCGCGCTCGTGCCGGCGCGCGACGTCCCCTTCGTGCTGGAAACCATCCGCCTGGTGCGCGCCGGGGTGCCGCGCGCGACACCGCTGATCGGCTTTGCCGGCGGCCCGTTCACGCTCATGTGTTACCTAGTCTGCGGGCGGCCATCGAAGGAGTTCGGGGCGGCACGCTCGTTTCTTTACGCACAGCCCGCCGCGGCGCACCGCCTGCTGCAGCGCCTCGGCGATGCCATGGGTGAGTATCTGCTGGCGCAGGCGGGCGCCGGGGCCCAGGCGCTGATGCTGTTCGAGTCCTGGGCGGGGTTGCTGGCTGAACGCGAGTTCACCGCGTTCGCGCTGCCGGCGGTGCGCCGTGCGCTTGCGGTCGCCCGGGGAGCGGGCGTACCCATCATCTACTACGTCAACCAGGGTGCCGCACTCATGCATGCGGTGGCGGACCTGGATGCGGATGTCATCGGCGTCGACTGGCGCATGGACCTCAAGCAGGTCAGGCAGATCCTCGGACCGGGCAAGGCCGTGCAGGGAAACCTCGATCCCGCGGCACTCTTCGCCCCCGCGCCCGAGCTCAAGCGCCTCGCCGGTGCGGTCATCGCGGCCGGCAACAGCGCGCCCGGGCATGTCTTCAACCTCGGCCACGGCATCTGGCCCGACACCCCTGTGGATGCGGTGGCGCGCCTGATCGACTTCGTCCATGAACACCCCTGAGCTCGCGCACGAGGCAACCGCTTACTTCCGTGACCTGCAGGCGCGCCTGGTGGCCGCCTTCGAGGCGTTCGAGCCGGTGCAGCGCTTCGCGGCGCGCAGCTGGAGCAAGCCCGAGGGCCACCGCCTGCAGGGTGGCGGCGAATCACGCCTGATGCGCGGGGCGGTCTTCGAGAAGGTGGGCGTGAACGTCAGCCACGTCTGGGGGGTCTTCCCCAAGGAGTCCCGCGCACAGGTGGCTGGCGCGGATGAGTCCGACGGTCGCTTCAGCGCCTGCGGGATCTCGCTCGTGGCCCACATGGCCAATCCCTACGTGCCCATCGTGCACATGAACCTGCGCTACCTGACCACCAGTCGCACCTGGTTCGGCGGTGGCGCTGACCTGACGCCGACGTTCCCGATTGCCGAGGACACGGCCGCCTTCCACGCCGCCCTGCGGGGCGCCTGTGACGCGTACCGGCCGGATGCCTATGCTAAGTACAAGGCCTGGTGTGACCGCTATTTCTACCTGCCGCACCGCCAGGAACCTCGCGGGGTCGGAGGGATCTTCTTTGACGACCTGGACAGCGGGGACGTGCACGCGGACTTCGCCTTCGTGCGCAGCGTCGGCGAGGCGCTGCTCGCCGTCTACCCGCAGCTCGTGCAGCGCCGCAGGGACACCCCGTTCGATGAGCAGGCTCGGGATGCGCTGTTGACCAAGCGGGGGCGCTACGTCGAGTTCAACCTGGTCTATGACCGGGGAACCAAGTTCGGCTTCAGCACGGATGCTGATCCGGAAGCCTACCTGATGAGCCTGCCGCCGCTGGCCCGCTGGTGATCGCGGCGCCGAGCGGCCGCACCTTGAGCCATGTGGCGCTGCCGAGCCAGTACGGCCGCGGACGCAGCGTGGCCGCCGCGCGCCAGCGTTCCACGAAGATCCATCCCATGCCCTCGGGCTTGTCCACTAGGGCGAGTCGCAGCTTTCGCAGACCCATGTACGCTGTCCCCATGCTCAAGATCCTCGGCCGCCGTCCTGCCTTCTTCCTTTCCGTTAGTACCCGCAGGGCGCGTCCGGGTTCCCCTAAGACGCAATCGTGAAACGCGCCCCGCATCCGGATGTTCCTCAGCGCCTGGTCCTGGAGCCGATCGGGTACGTGCGCTGTGCGGCGGCAACCAAGGTCCAGGTGCCGCGTCAGCCGCGCGCGGCGGCGGGCGTGCCGGCGCGGATCGAGCTGCTACCGGGGCGCAACTTCGAGCACGCACTCCTTGACCTGGACCGCTGGCAGCTGATCTGGGTGCTGTTCTGGTTCCATCACAACCCGGGATGGCGTCCCAAGGTGCTGCCGCCGCGCAGCACCAGCGGCCGCAAGGGCGTCTTCGCCACCCGCGCCCCGCACCGCCCCAACCCTATCGGCATGTCGGTCGTGCGCCTGGAACGGGTGGACGGGCTGCGCCTCGAGGTGCGCGATGCCGACATGCTCGATGGCACTCCGGTCCTGGACCTCAAACCCTACATCGCCTACACCGATGCCCACCCGGAGGCCGGCAATGGCTGGCTGACCGACGCATCGGGGGCGTCCGGGGCGCAACCCGCCGACCCGCTCCCGGCGTATGCCGTGCGCTTCGAGCCTTTGGCCTTGCAGCAGTCGCAATGGGTGCAGGCACACACCGGCCTCGCCCTCGGGGAGCGCATCCAGTCCACCCTGAGCCTGGGTCCTTCCCCACATCCGTACCGTCGCATCCGGCGCCGCCCGGAAGGGCTGCAACTGGCGGTGAAGGAGTGGCGCGTGCGCTTCGCGGTGAGCGGGCGGGAGGTGAGCGTCCTCGGCGTCGATTCCGGTTTCCGGCCCGCGCAGCTGATCGGGGCTGCGGACAATGAGGCGCTGGGGCGGCACCGGAAGTTTCTCGCCCGCTGGCCGCGCCGGAGCTGACGCTCCGGCCCCCGGGGCGGTTGGGGCTCCTGGGTAAGGCCCCCATTTTGGGGGTGTGCGGCCCTGACGGCACACCGGGGCGGGTGCCGGCCGGCCCGTTGCCTGCCGGCCACGTTCGTTTTAAACCCCTACGGGGGATGCGGCCTCAAAGGGTGAGATGAGTTACGCACAGGCCGAGAGCAGCCAGGTGGATTGGGAGGGTGCCCTGGTGCAGCGGGCCGGAGCCGGGGATACCCGCGCCTTCGAGCGGCTGTACCGGGAGCACGCCGGGCGGGTTTACGGACTGTGCCTGCGCATCACCCGCGATGCGCAGCTGGCCGAGGACTGTACGCAGGAGACCTTTATCAACGCCTGGCGGGCATTGCCCCAGTTCGAGACGCGCAGTTCGCTGGGCACCTGGCTGCACCGCATTGCCGTGAATGTCAGTCTCGGCCGGCGGCGCAAGGCGACGCCGGTCGAGGAGGCCAGCGAGGATGAGCAGAGCCTGGAGGGTGGCTGGACGCTGGAGACTCCAGTTGAGGTCGAGGAACTGGAGGCGGCCATCGGTGCGCTTCCGGACGGCGCGCGCGATGCGCTGGTGCTGCACGCACTGTATGGCTACAGCCACGTGGAGGCCGCGCAGATGCTCGGCATCGCCGAGGGCACCTGCAAGGCGCAGCTGCACCGCGCGCGCAAACTGTTGCGCGAGAAACTGGACATGGAGCTGAACTGATGGCCGCAACCGACGAACGCAAGGTGAAGTCGCTGGGCGACCTGGCATCCTCGATCGAGCCGCCACATGACCTGTGGCCGCAGATCGCCGCGCGCCTGAAGGCCGAGCAGGCCGCCACCGCACCGCAGGCCGCGCCGCCCGCGCGCCGTGGGCGCCTGCCGGTGCGGTGGCTTGCGGCTGCGGCGATGGTGGCCAGCGTTGCGGTCGGGGTATGGATCGGCCGCGACGTGCTGCCGATCCCGGGGCTCGGCGCCGTCAACGGGCCGCAGACCGCGGCGAACGCCGCGGCCACCGGCAACGGCGCCGCGCTGAACACGGCCTGGGTGGTCGACCCGCGCTACCAGCGCGATCGCGCACAGCTGGTGCAGACGCTGCAGGCGCGGCTGGATGCGATGCAGCCGGCGGCGCGGGCCAAGGTGACCGCCAGCCTCGCCACGATTGAAAAGGCCAAGCAGGATCTGGAGCAGGCGCTGGGCAAGGACCCGAGCAACGCGCTGCTGCAGGAACTGCTCGTCAACACTTACCAGGATGAGATGCGCGCCCTGACGGACGTGCACGAGGCCAGCGACCCTGGCAGAGGTATCTGATATGCGTACTTTCCCGACATTGTCCGCCTGCCTGATTGCGCTGTGGGCGAACGCCACGGCGATGGCCGACCCGAAGGTCATCAGGATCTTCGAGAAGACCATCGACAAGGATCTGCCCGCCGATGCCAAGGGGGTCGTGGAGATCACCAACACCAGCGGCTCGGTGCAGGTGAGCGGCTGGGATCGTCCCGAGGTGAAGGTGCACGCCGAGCTGCAAGAGGGCGTCGAACGGCTGGAGATGGACAGTGCCAACGGCCGCGTCAACATCAAGGTCGTGCTGCCGACCAACTCCTCGCACAGCAACGAGGCGCGGCTGCACGTGCAGGTGCCGCGCGGCAGCGAACTGCACGTGACCACCGTGAGCGCTGACCAGGCGATCGGCGCAGTCGCCGGAATGCAGCGCCTGAGCAGCGTCAGCGGCGATGTAGCCACCGAGATCGAGGCCGCGGACCTGGAGCTCAAGACCGTCAGTGGCGACGTCCGGGTCAAGGGACACGGCCAGCCGGCGCGCCTGCACGTATCCACCGTCAGCGGGGACGTGCACATGGAGCATGTGGGCGGGGACCTGGATGCAGGCTCGGTGAGCGGCGATCTGGGCCTGGTCCTGGACAGCGCCGGGGCGGTGCGCCTGCGCACCACCTCGGGGGAGGTGCATTTCGAGGGCAAGCTGAAGCAGGGCGCGAACCTGGATGCCGCGACCGTCAGTGGCGACCTCAACATCCGGGCGCCCTCCGAGGGTGGCTACGCGTACGAGGCGTCCACCTTCAGCGGCGAGATCACGGACTGCTTCGACGTGCACGCCGTCAAGGGCACCGTGGGACAGTCGATCGCCGGGACCCGCGGTGCCGGTGGTGGCCACGTGCGCCTGAAGGCCATGAGTGGCGACGTTGAGCTGTGTGACCGCAACTGACGAGGGCTGACGCGCGCGCGCACGCTACGCCGGCCACCAGGCCGGCGTTTTTCTTTGGCTCGTCCCGCAGCCAGCCTGACCCCGCTAGAATCCCGCCCGTGTCCACCTCACCGATCGCTGATCGCCTGCGCAACTGGGCCGCCCGCAGCGGCCGGCATGAGCTTCCCTGGCAGCTCAGGCGCACGCCCTACCGGGTGTGGGTCTCGGAGATCATGCTGCAGCAGACCCGGGTTGCCGCCGTTGTCCCGTACTTCGAGCGCTTCGTGGCGCGCTTTCCCGAGGTCGAATCACTGGCGGCGGCGCCGCTGGATGAGGTGCTGCACCTGTGGGCAGGCCTGGGTTACTACGCCCGTGCCCGCAACCTGCATCGCGCGGCGCGACAGATCCGTGACCTGCATGGCGGTGAGTTTCCGCGCGACTTTTACGCAGTTGCCGCACTACCCGGGATCGGCCGCTCCACCGCAGGTGCGATCCTGGCCCTCGCGTGCAACCAGCGCCGCGCGATCCTCGACGGCAACGCGCGGCGGGTGCTTGCGCGTTACTTTGCCGTTGCCGGCCCGGCGGGTGATGCGGCGGTGCTCAGGCACCTGTGGCAGCTGGCCGAGGAGTGCACCCCGTCCACCCAGGTTGCCGCCTATACGCAGGCGATCATGGACCTGGGGGCGACGGTGTGCGTGCGCAGCAGGCCTGCGTGTCCACAATGCCCCCTGGCCGATGGCTGCGGCGCGCGCGCCGCGGGCCGCCAGAGTGAAATCCCCGCACCGCGCCGCCGGCTCTCGCGCAGCGAGCGCCAGGTTTTCATGGTGGTGGCGCTGATGGACAGCGGCGAGGTGTTGCTCGAGCTCCGCCCGGAGGCGGGTATCTGGGGAGGGATGTGGTGCCTGCCGCAGTTTGCAAGCCAGGCCGACGCCCAAGCCTTCATCGCGACTGCAATCGGCACCGGCTGTGACCCCGAGCCTCTGCAGCGCGTCGAGCATGCCTTCACGCATTTCGACCTGACGATCAGGCCATTGCTGGTGCGCTGTGCGCGACGCCTGCCTGAAGTGCGTGAGCCGGGGGGGCTTTGGTATAACATCCGCACGCCCGCCCGCGTCGGCCTGCCTGCGCCCATCAGCACCCTGCTCGCCGGGCTGGCTGGCTGATCCGGCTGCGCAGTTGCAGGACTGACGGAGCGCGCGGCCAAGGAGCTCAAGTGTCACATATGGTCCAGTGCGTGCTACTGAAGCGTGAGGCGGCCGGCCTCGACCGGGTCCCGTATCCCGGCGAGATCGGCAAGCGCATCTACGAAAACGTATCCAAGGAAGCCTGGGGCAAGTGGCTCGCCCACCAGACCATGCTCATGAACGAGTACCGGCTCACGCCGATCGAGCCCAAGGCGCGCAAGTTCCTGGAGACGGAAATGGAGAAGTTCTTTTTCGGTGCCGGCTCGGTGGCGCCGGAAGGCTTCCAGCCGCCGAAGCAAGGCTGAGCGCACCGGCGCCGCCTGCAGCCCTCAGAGGTGTATCAGCCCGCGCTTGTGCGCCACCGCCACGGCCTCGGTGCGGCTGATCGCATCCAGCTTGGTCAGAATCGCCTTCACGTGCGTCTTGGCCGTGCCTTCCGTGATGGCCAGCCGCCGCGCGATGTCCTTGTTGCTGCGACCCTCGGCAACCAGCTGCAGCACGGCCAGCTCGCGCTGCGTGAGGCTGGGCTTGCCCATGCGCTGCAGCGCCTTGGCGGCCACCTGCGAGGAAGTGTACGGGCGATCTTCGCTCACGGCGCGGATCGCCGAAAGGATCTCGGGGCGCGGTGCATCCTTCAGCAGGTAGCCCTTGGCTCCCTGCGACAGACACTGGAAGATGTCCTCATCGCCGTCATACGTGGTCATGATGAGGATGCATGCCTTGGGGTACAGCTCCAGCACCCGCTGCACCACCGCGACGCCGTCGCGCTTGGGCATCCGCAGGTCGAGCACCATGACATCGGGGCGATGCTGTTCATAAAGCACAATGGCTTCTTCACCATCGCCTGCCTCGCCGACCACTTCCATGTCCGCCTGCTGGTTGACCATGGCCGCCAGCCCGTCGCGCACCACCGGATGGTCATCGGCGAGGACCACGCGGATCTTGGTCTTCACGACGGCTGACACCTAGGCCGCCGGCTTCAGCATGCGCACGCTGATGCGCGTGCCCTTGCCCGGTTGACTGTCGATCTGCCAGAGCCCGCCGATGGCGCTGGCGCGCTGGCGCATGCTGGACAGCCCGAAACCGTCGCGGGCGTACAGCTCGGTAGGTTGCTGCATGCCGACTCCGTCATCGGCAACGGACATGATCCAGTGCGATAGGTCGTCGGCCATGTTGATGCGCACCAGTTGCGGGCGGGCGTGACGCATCGCGTTGCTCACCGCTTCCTGCGCGATACGCAGCAGCTCGTGTTCGTGCTCGGGACGCAACCCGGTGGCAACCCCGCTGCCTTCGAAGGTACAGGTGACGCTGCCGGGCACCGTGGAGCGGTCGGCCAGCTGCCGCAGTGCCAGTTCCAACCCTGGGCGGCGCGTCTGGTCCACCTTGAGCGCCATCACCGAGCGACGTGCCTCGGAGAGCCCGTCACGCGCCAGGTCGCGGATGCGCGTCAGGGTGAGCGCCAGCTCCGAGCCACGCTTCTTGCACGACGGGAATTCCTCGACCGCGCCTAGTTGCAGCAGGATGCCCGTGAAGGCCTGGGCGAGTCCGTCGTGGATTTCCTGGCCGATGCGGGTGCGTTCCTTGAGTACCGCGGTCTCCTTGGCCGAGTAGGCGAGGCGCGTCAGCTGGACGGCAAGCGTCGCCTGGTGCACGAGCGCCACCAGCAACCCACTGTGCAGCACCTGATCGGCCGGGCGCGTGAAGGTGAGCGCCAGGAATCCGATGCTGCGGCCACCGAAGACCAGCGGGCTCATCACCACGCCGCGCGCGTTCTCTTTGGAATGGAAGGCGGCCAGTCCGGGCCAGATCTCTCCGGTGTCGCTGTCGAGGTCGATGTAGGACGCCTCGGCGAGCTCACCAAAGCGCGCACTGAAGTTCGAGCCAACGACCGGGACCGTGGTGGTGTAGGAGGGCTGCGCGACCTGGCCATCGCGCACGTGGGCTGCGATACGCCACTCCTGCAGCGAGTCCTTGCGCACGATCACCGCTCCCGAGATGGCATCGAACTGCCGGGTGGCCTCCAGCAGCACATGTCCCATGAAGCTGTGCAGGTCGGTCTCGCCGGCGAGCCGCTCGAGGTTGCCGCGGATGACGGCGTTGGTCTTGGCCAGTTCCGCCACGCGCTCCTCGGCGGCGTGCTCGCGCTCGCGGCGCACGTCATCAACCAGCCGCTCGCGGTGCAGCGCGGCGCCGATTACGCCGGCTGCGGTCTCGAGCGCAGCCAGTTCCGCCGCATCGATCGCGCGGTGCTGGCGCGTATTGTCGAATCCGACCACGCCGGTGAACTCGCCGGCCACGAACACCGGCACGATCGCCTTGGTCTGGGTGCCGGTACCCTCGATGCCGGTGACATTGGCTGCTCCGGTGATCTCGCTCTTGCTGAAGGACACGCTGCGGCCGGCGCGCAGTTCCGCACAGATGGAGGCGAAATGCCGCTCATCACACGAGCACTCGATGACATCCGTGGTGTGCGGCGGTACACCCTCGGCGGTCCACTCGCTCGCCACCACCAGCCACGGCTCGCCGTTGGGCCCGGTGCGGCTCTCCATGAGGCTGACCCGGTCGACGTGTGCCGCCTCGCCGATGATCCCGAGGACAGCCGGGATCGCTGCGCGCACGTCATGCGCCTGAAGCAACAGGCGGCTGGCACGGGCGGTTGCCGTGAGCAGCCGCTCGCGTGCCTGCAGCGATTCGTTGACCCGCGTCAGGGTCTCCGCGCAGGGAGTGCTCTTTGCTTCCGGTTCCAGCAGGGCAAGGTTGGCGTTCATGAAGGGCGGTACTCGCAGACCGATCGACGGCCGATCCGAAAGTCTAGCGCGCCCGGGGGCGGATCTTCCCGGATGTGGCGCCTCCTCTATCTTAGGGGATAGCGACACGGCTCCCTGAGTGGAGGGCATCGCCTGCTTAAGCGATCTGCGAATCAATGGCTTAGCTCCGGGACAGGCACTGACACCCCGGAATCCGCGGGATAGCACGGTCTAGTTTGACCAAGGTCAGAAAGAGCGAGCATCGGTGAAGAGCTCCGGGCAAATGCCTGACAATCGGGAAAGACATCATGGGCAACAACCGCCTTGAGAGGCATCAACCGGCCGAGGGGTGCACCCAGGCGCGGTAGACAGCCGTCGGCCTATCCCGCAGGAGTGATTGCAAGGTCCCTCATGCAGCCGCCACGTGTCCGTCGATCCATGGAGGCGTAACCAAGCCGAATCAAGAGGTTATCGCCGACGTTGCTTGACGCCCCTCTGGCAGGCCGGTCTAATACGCGCCCTTCCGCTCCCGGCGGCCAGGTAGCTCAGTTGGTAGAGCAGCGGATTGAAAATCCGCGTGTCGGTGGTTCAATTCCACCCCTGGCCACCATTCAAAACGACATCCCTCTCAGCGACTTAGGTGGTCAGGACGCGTGTGCTGAAAACGCGACGTAGGTCCGAAATCAACCATTTATCAACCGCCATTCGCCTCCCGTGCGATGAACGCGGCGAGCGCCTCTCCGAGTGGCGCGGAGTCCCGTCGAGCGAACGCGTGCGAGTACACCGACAGCGTCACCGCCGGATTGCTGTGCCCAAGGCGGCGCGAGACCGCTACTACGTCAGCCCCCGAGCCAATTAGCAGGCTCGCCGACGTGTGCCTCGCATCGTGGATCCGAACATGGCGCAGCCCGGCGCGACGTAGAGTTGGCGCCCAGATCCTGCTACGAAAATTTCTTTCGTCTACAGGGAACACAAACTCCCCGGGCGTGCGCAGCCGATGCGCCTTCAACTCCGTGACGAGATCGGCGGGTAAGTCGATCCAGCGCGTGCCGGCCTTCGTCTTAGGCTCGGTGAGTTCCCCGGTCAACCCGGAGCGCTGCCGCCGGACGATGACTCGACGTTTCGCAAATTCAAAATCGTTCCACTGAAACCCGAGCAGTTCACCGAACCGTACCCCGGTTAGAAAGAGGAACCGGATGACGCAGCGGTCCTCGTCATGAGCGGAGGCGACCAGTTTCGCAATCTCGCTCGGGGAGAGGATGTTGCTGTCGATCACGCCGGTGGACACGGCCTTCGAAGCGCGTGGCTTCTTAACGTCCGCAGCAATGTTCCGCGCCGCGTATCCGCGTGAGCAGAAAAATTTCCACAACGTGCGCGCGCAGCCGATCATCTTTGCGGCGGCTCTTACTCCACCGCGCTCGACCTCGGCCAGTAGCTCCTCTTCCCGGGCGAGCGTGGCGAGGTTCGCATCAGTGGGCACCTTCGCTTTCTTCAACCGCATCAGTACCAGTGACAACTTCGCCGAGCGCTCCGCCTTTACGACGGCCACCAACTCGTTGCGCGCGCGCTCTAGATCGACTGGCGTTAGGTCGCGGATGGCGCGGGCGTCGCCGAGCAGGCTTCGCAGCCGCCGGAGGCTTTGGCGGTAGTCCTTCACGGACGAAGACCGAAGCCCGTGTGCGAGGTGGGACGCTTCCCAAGCCTCCGCCCCCTCACGCAGCGTCGTGCGCTTGCCGGGATCGACGCCCGCCGCCCGGGACGGCTCGACTGTGGCGGCGAATTCTTCGGCGGCTTTTTTCGTAGGGAACCTCCGCGAGCACATTCGACCGTCCTTGCTCTCGAAGCGCAGCGACCAGCGCACTGCGCCGTTCGGTAGCGTTACTCTTTCTGGCGATCTCATCTTCGTTCTCCATTGTTAGGTCGGGTCCGGAGCGGAGATTCTCGCTTGAAAATGCTTGAAAAATCGACTGCCCAACGACTTCAGCGAGATAGCGCTGTCAACAGGCGTCCAAGACTGACCAGCAACCGGCGCCCAACATTGATCAGGGTCGTGGGCTGCTCCGATGACGTTCCGGACTTTCGGCTGGGGGTTTTGTTACCTGCGTAAGCAGTAGCCCAGTCTGCCGCGTCAGCGGCAGACTGCTTTGGGATTGGTGGGTGTGCAGCACGGTCAGGCGCGGTTCTTGAAGCGATGGCTGTCGTTGCCGGTTTCGATGATCTCGCACCGATGGGTAAGCCGATCAAGCAGTGCCGTGGTCATCTTGGCATCGCCGAACACCGTGCTCCACTCCCCGAACGACAGGTTCGTGGTGACGATCAGCGAGACGCGCTCGTAGAGCTTGCTGATCAGGTGGAACAGCAGAGCGCCGCCATCCTGGGAGAACGGCAAGTAGCCCAGCTCATCGAGCACGATCACATCCATGCTCAGCAGGCGCGAGGCCAGTCGTCCCGCGCGGGCGACGCGCTTTTCGGCATCGAGCTGGTTGACCAGGTCGACGACGCTGTAGAAGCGCGCTCGCTGGCCCTGCAGCACGACGTGACGAGCGAGCGCCGTGGCCAGGTGGGTTTTTCCGGTTCCTGTGCCGCCGACCAGTACGATGTTACGCGCCGTGGTGAGGTATTCGCCGGTGTGCAGCTGGCGGATCTGGGCCTCGTTCACCGCCGATTGGCGGAAGTCGAAGCTGTCCAGATCCCGCGGCATGGGGAAGTTGGCCAGGCGCAGCTGGTATTGATAGGAGCGTGCCTGGCGGTCGGCGAGCTCAGCTTGCAGCAGCTGCGCCAGCCAGCTCGTCGGGGCGAGCTTCTTCTGGCTCAAGGCCGTGAGGCTCTCCTCCAGGGCGCTCGCCATACCGCGCAGGCGCAGGACTTTCAGTTGTTCGATCAGTTGGGCTTGCATACATCTCCTCGGGTGATTGTTGGACCGCAACGGCATTCACGGCCACGCGCGGCCGCAGCAACTGGTCATAGCGATCGCAGTTGGCTGCAGGTTCCTGAGTCAGCTTCAGCGCTTCGGGCACCTGCAACGCTGCCGGCGGCGGCGGGAAGCCGCGCGGTGCAGGAGATTGACGACGTGCGCGCTGCTGACCACCTGCTCATCGAGCGCCGCCGCGCCACGCTTCCGTCACAGCCTCCAGGCCGTATACCGCGACCATGGAGAGGATCTCGACGAACTGGCGATCCCCATCGCTGTGCTTGGCCAGCCGTTCGCGCAGGCGCGTGAGCGCAGCGGGCAGGTTCCAGTCCTTGAACGGCGCCCCATTGCGCAGCGCGCCGGGCTTGCGCTCGAGCGCTGCCACGTAATGCCATGGGTTGTAGCGCGTCTTGCCCCGCTCGAAGCACCGCGGG
>DASXPL010000004.1:0-40517 GCA_036493615.1 Steroidobacteraceae bacterium | reverse complement strand
CCACTGACGCCGGCACCGCCGCCGCTGATGCCGTTAACGCCGGCGCCGCCTCCGCTGATGCCACTGACGCCGGCACCGCCGCCGCTGATGCCATTAACCCCGGCGCCGCCTCCGCTGATGCCACTGACGCCGGCACCGCCGCCGCTGATGCCGTTAACGCCGGCGCCACCGCCACTGATGCCGCTTACTAGCACCAAGCCACCCGCGACCGGCTGAATCCCAGTGATCTTGAGTCTTGCGCCCGCGATCGGCGAGATCGCACCCGACGCCATGGCCGGCGTCAGATCTATTGAAACCCCGTTGACCACAGCCCGCCCGATGGTCGGACTGGCTTTTTGAACGATTCCCGAAAAGAACACCTGACTCGCACCAGGGACGTATGAACCACGTGCCTGTATTGCTGAGGCGGTGATGCTGCCATCCAGGGAAGCTCTGCCGTAAACGGCAACCAAGCTTCCGATCGCCAGACCTGAAACAGCCAGCGATTGCACGCGCTGCCCCAATACGGTTGCTACGTGCGCCTCTGGGTTAACAGCTTCAACTGGGCCAATCACGAGTAACTCTACGTTCCCCGGCTCGAACGTAGTGGTAGCCGCTCCACCTCCGCTTATTCCGGCGAAGACGGTTGTAGTCGCAACGGTCAGCAACGCTACCGTCAGAACCGGCTTTGAAATCTTCATCAATCGTCTCCCCCAGATTCGTTTACTTTTTCTGGTCTAGTCCAGCCAGAACATCGATCTCTTCCATTACAGGCGCAGCGCGAGTAGCTCGCTCTTCGGAGAAATCACTTTGATCAAGATCACCAGTCGTGGCATTTGGTTGATCCTCAAAGAAATACATCCCCACGCCATATTTCCGCCCAGAATCGCTCGTCTCAGAAGCAGCAAGTCGTGTCAGAAACGTATCGAGTTCAGTCAAAAGCTCCTGTCCTCTTTCGCCGGCAAGCGCCAAAAACTGGTCTCGACCGCGGTCAGACAAGAACTCATCAGACACGACTGCCCGTTCGAAATAGACGGGCTCCGGTCCGATCCGAAGCAGGTTATGGACGAAATTCGCAGCAATAACTGCGAGAAAGCGGCCCATGCGCTCAATTCGCTTAACGTCCGCGCCCTTTGGTACGTACGCACGCGACAAACAACGCACTGTCGAGTTGTCCACCACTTCCACTGATCCCGCGGCAACGAGCTCATCCAAGAGCGCCTCGGTATCGGCGCCGGGACAGGCAGCTGCCACAAGCTCGCGGAAGCTCTTGCGTGGCGAACCAGGTGTTGGCTGGAGATCGAGTTCCAGCGCGAGGCCATACGCGCCGGAATACCCGGCGAGCGTGTGCCAGACAGTGAGTAAGTTCGTTACCTGGTCGAGACTTACGGTGGCGCGCAGGCTGTGTGGTGCGCCCGCACGTGTTGCTTCGCGCAATGCGGAAACGTCTGACTTCGTCAGGCCGGCGACGGCGGCAATTCGCGCATCCGTCGTGACTCTTTTCTGATCCATGAGCCGCTCTTCGAGCGACTGGATGTAGGTGCGACGCACAGCACCCGAGATCTCGCTTGCGGAGATTCCGTATTCGAAAGCGACGCGGGTAAGTGGACGCACCAAGGATGCGAACACGTTCAGGACCGCTTCTTTTTCTCGGGCGGATTTGTTCATCTTCAGAACGCTGTTGTTGTTACATAACTCTAGGCACTTCAATCACTTATGTCAATTTACGATGTATGACAGAGCCAGCGTTGAACGTCCGTTCAACGTATTTGCAACGCCGAAACTTCAGCTAAACCAAAGGGTTGATAATGATCTAGATCAAATCCAATCTGGATCGTCGAAGCACGAGAAGGGTGCCTTGGGGAGCAGGAACAATCATAAGAAGTGTGAAGAGCGCCCTTGCCGGGCGGGAACGTCTAGGTGCGTTCCCCGGGCTCGAACAGGCGGCGGTGCTCGAGAATTGCGTAGCGATCGGTCATGCCGGCGATGTAGTCGGCCACCGCGCGCGCGCGTCCCGCAATGCCGGAAGACTGTTCCCCACGCAGCGCGTGGTCGCGGTGTTCAGTGGGCATCAGGCTCACGTCCTCGAACAACGCATCAAACAACTGTTGCAGCACACGGCGTGCCTTGGAGGTCATGCGCAGCACTTTGTAGTGCCGGTAGACGTGCTCACGCAGGAAGGTCTTCAGCTCGAGATGTTCCTCGAAGCAGCCCGGGCTGAGCGTCGCCAGCGGCTTGGAGTGGAGCCGGACCGCGTCAATGGAGCGCGGCTGCACCAGCTCGAGCTGCGCCCGGGTTGCATGAATGAAATCGCTTACGACGTAGTTGATCATGCGCCGGATGGTCTCGTGCACCACGCGCCGCTCGCCCAGGTCCGGGTATTGCGCCGCCACCGCATCGTACTGGCGACGGAACATGCGCACCTCGCGCAGCGCCGGCAGGTCAATCAGCTGGGCGCGGATGCCGTCGTCGACGTCGTGGTTGTTGTAGGCAATCTCGTCGGCGAGGTTGGCGATCTGTGCCTCGAGGCTGGGCTGCTGGCGTTTGAGGAAGCGCTCCCCGAGTTCGCCGAGCTCGCGGGCGTTGCGCACCGAGGCATGCTTGAGGATCCCCTCGCGGCACTCGAACGTGAGGTTGAGGCCACGGAACTGCGCGTAGTGTTCCTCCAGCTCGTCCACCACGCGCAGGGACTGCAGGTTGTGCTCGAAGCCGCCGTACTCGCGCATGCACTCGTTCAGTGCATCCTGCCCGGCATGGCCAAACGGCGTATGGCCCAGATCGTGCGCAAGTGAGATGGCCTCGGTCAGCGCCTCGTTCAGGTGCAGCGCGAGCGCGACCGAGCGCGCGATCTGCGCAACCTCGATCGAATGGGTCACGCGCGTGCGGTACAGGTCACCCTCGTGGTTGACGAACACCTGGGTCTTGTAGACCAGACGCCGGAACGCATTGGAGTGGACGATGCGGTCGCGGTCGCGCTGGAACTCGCCGCGGAACTCCGGCCGGCTTTCCGGCACGCGCCGGCCGCGTGACTGCTCATCGTGGGCCGCGTACACAGCGAGCACCGCATCGGCCGGTGCCGCGGTCACGGCGCGCCTGCCCCGCAATGTTCCGCCAGCGTGCGCGACAGCGCCTCCGGCGGATACTCGGCGGTGACGTAGGCGGCGCCGAGCCGCCGCAGCAGCACCAGCCGCAGGCGCCCGCCGAGCACCTTCTTGTCGATGCGCATGTGGGCCAGCATCTGCGCGGGGGTCACCGAGGGGACCTGGGTGGGCAGGCCGGCGAGCTCCACCAAACGGCGCACCCGCTCGGCATCCGCGGCGCTGATGAGCCCGCACTCCCGCGACATCGTGGCCGCCATGGCCAGCCCCGCCCCGACCGCCTCCCCGTGCAGCCACTCCTTATAGGAGGTAGCCGACTCGATGGCATGGCCGAAGGTATGGCCGAGGTTCAGCAGCGCACGCTCGCCCTGCTCGCGTTCGTCCCGGCCGACGATCGCCGCCTTGATCTGGCAGGAACGCAGGATGATGTGCGCCAGCGGCCCGGGGCGCCGGTCCAGCAGCTGCGCAAGGTGTTCTTCGAGCCAGCCGATCAACCCGGCATCGCAAATCAGCCCGTACTTGATGACTTCGGCAAGCCCGGCACACAGCTCGCGCGCGGGCAGCGTGGCCAGGGTGTCCGTGTCGCAGACGACGAGTTCGGGCTGGTGGAAGGCCCCGATCAGGTTCTTGCCGCCAACGTGGTTGACCCCGGTCTTGCCGCCGACGGCCGAGTCCACCTGTGCCAGGAGCGTGGTCGGCACCTGGGCGAAGGCGACCCCGCGCTGGTAGCAGGCGGCGGCAAACCCGGCAAGGTCGCCCACCACGCCGCCGCCCAGGGCAAGCACGGCGCAGTCGCGGGCGAAGCGGTTGGCGACGAGCACGTCGAGCACGCGCGCCATGTTGGCCAGGCTCTTGTGGGCCTCCCCGTCCGGCAGGGTCACCTCGATTACCCGCCGTGCACCCAGACTCTGGCGCAGCCGCGCCATGTACAGCGGGGCCACGGTGCTGTTGCTGACGACCAGCACGTCGCGGGCGGCCAGGTGCGCAAACGACTCGGCATGTCCGAGCAGCCCGGCATCGATCAGGATGGGATAGCTGCGGCTGCCGAGCTCGACCGTCAGGGTATGCACGGGGGCATCAGGTGCGCTGGCTGGAGGGAGGGGGCATCGCCAAAGTATACGTGAGGCCTCTCGTGGCCGGCCCCGGAGCTCAGGGCTGGCGCTGCATTTCAGCAAGCTCGCGCAGGATTTGCTCGGCCACGGCCTGCACGCGCCGCCCATCGGTCGGCACGGTGAGGTCTGCGATCTCCGCGTACAGGGGTGCGCGCGCGTCCATCAGTTGCCCGAGCCGCACCGCCGGATCGACCTCATCGAGCAGCGGCCGGTGACGCCCGTGACGCACGCGGTGCGCTTGCTGGCCCACTGAGGTTTCCAGGTACACCACCCGCCCGCGCCCCCTGAGCAGCTGCCGGTTCTGCGGCAGCAGCACGGCCCCGCCGCCGGTGGCCAGCACGATGCCCTGCATCGCGGTGAGGACTGCGAGCGCCTCGCGCTCGCGCTCGCGGAAGCCGGCCTCGCCTTCCTTGTCGAATATGAACGGGATGTCGACGCCGGTGCGGCGCTCGATCTCCGCATCGCTGTCGTAGAAGGGCAGCTCGAGGCTGCGGGCGATCTGGCGGCCCACGGCGGTCTTGCCCGAGCCCATCGGACCGATCAGGAACACGTTGGTGTTGCCGCGCATGAGGACCGACAGGATACCTAATCCGTCGGCCGGGGCCGGAAACGCCGCGGCCGCCTGGAAGGCGGCCGCGGGTCCTGTCTTCAGGGGGGCGCTGCGCCTAATTGGCCGCAGTGATGCCCTCGCGCACGATCTTCGGGGTGATGAAGATCATCAGCTCGTCCTTGTTGTCCTTGTGCGAGGTCTGCTTGAACAGGTGCCCGAGCACCGGGATGTCGCCCAGGTACGGCACCTTGTTGTCATCCTCGCGCTCGGTGGTCTCGAGGATGCCGCCGAGCACGATGGTCTGGCCGTCGTTCACCAGCACCTGGGTGTTGATCTCGCGGGTGTTGATCGAGGGCACGTTCACGCCACCGGAGGCCACGACCACCTGCCCGACGCTGTCATCCTTCACGTCGAGGTCCATGATGATGCGGTTGTCGGGGGTGATCTGCGGCTTGACCTTCAGCGACAGCACGGCCTTCTTGAACTGGATGGTCGTCGCGCCGCTGGAGGCGGAGGCCTGGTAGGGAATCTCCACGCCCTGCTCGATCGTCGCCTCCTTCTGGTTCGCGGTGATGACCCGCGGGGAGGAGATGATGTTCGCCTGCGTCTCCGCCTGCGCGGCCGACAGCTCCAGGTCCACGATGAAGTTGCTGCCAAGGATGCCCAGCGCAATCGAGCCGGCGGGGTTGGAGACCGGCAGGTTGACGTTGTAGCGGTTGGCGGCGGCCGGGATGCCGAAGGTCGGCAGCGGCACCGGCGTCGTGCCCGAGTTGATCGCGTTGTTGATCGCGTTCTGGCCGTTGATGAACGTGGTCGTCTGCGTGTCGTTGCCGGCGGCGGTACCGGTGGTGCTCACCAGGCCGTTGTTGCCGCTGGTGGTCCAGCCGGTGAAGCCGAAGCGCGCACCGAGGTCACGCTCGAAGTCATTCGCCACGATCACGATGCGGGCCTCGATCAGCACCTGCCGCACCGGGATGTCGAGGGTTGCCACCAGGCGGCGCACGTCGGCGAGACGCTCGGCGGTGTCCTGCAGCAGCAGCGTGTTGGTGCGGTCATCCACCGCGACATTGCCGCGCGGGGACAGCAGGTCGTTGCCGTTGCCCTTGATGAGCGCGGCCATGTCGGCGGCCTTGGCGTAGTTGACCTGCAGGTACTCGGAACGCAGCGGCGCCAGCTCCTGCACGTCCTTCTTGGCCGCCAGGTCCGCCTTCTCGCGCGCCGCAAGCTCGGCCTGCGGGGCGACGATGATGACGTTGTCCTGCCGGCGCTTGTCGAGGCCCTTGGTGCGCAGCACGATGTCCAGCGCCTGGTCCCACGGCACGTTCTGCAGGCGCAGGGTGACGTTGCCGTTGACCGAGTCGCTCACCACGATGTTCTGGCCGCTGGCATCGGCCAGCAGCTGCAGCACCGCGCGGGTCTCGATGTCCTGGAAGTTCAGGGTCAGGCGCTCGCCGGTGTAGACCGGCTTGTCCTCGGCGGCATTCGCCACCTTGTGGTGCGGGGCGACCTCGATGACGTACTGGTCGTCGGACTGGTAGGCGAGCTGCTCGAAGTCGCCGCTGGCGGTGATGGCGATGCGCGCGCCGTTGCCGGCACGGGCGACGTCGAAGCTGGTCACCGGGGTGCCGTAGTCGGTGGCGTCGTAGCGACGCACCAGGTTGGCCGGCACGCCGGCGTCGGCGAAGTCGGCGACGATCTGGTTGCCGACCTGGTGCAGGTTGATGCGGATGTGCGGGTCGGACAGCTTCACGACCACGCGCCCGGCGCCATCGGCGCTGCGGCGGAAGTCGATGGAGCGCAGCTCGCGCGAGCCGGAGGGTCCGGCGCCGCCGACCGAGGACACGGAAGTGGCCGAGGCGACGCTGGCGGCGCCGCCGCTGCCGGCCGCGCCCAGCATCACGATGACGTTGTTGCCGTCGACGCGGGTGTCGTAGGGCACCATCTTGTCAAGGTTCAGCACCAGGCGCGTGCGGTCCTTGGTCTCGGCGGCCAGGATCGTGTCCAGGCCCGAGGCGTGCACGTCGATGCGCCGCGAGGGCAGCGCGAGCGTCGTGTTCGGCAAGTCCAGCGAAATGCGCGCCGGGTTGTCGATGGTGAAGGCCAGCGGCTGCGGGGCGGGCCCCGACAGGCGCATGGTCAGCTGCAGCTGCTGTCCGGGCAGCGGCTGCACGTCGATCGCTTGCAGCGCGGGTTGGTCCGCGGCACGAGCAGGTGCTCCCGGGAGCATGCCAAGTACTCCTGCGAGCACGAGCCAGGTGGCGGTGCCGAGGAGACGGTTCATGAGGCGATGGCGTTGCATTCTTGAGAACTCCCTGCTGGACCTTACTCGTTGAGGGCAAGCGCGGCGGGGCGTTCCATATACCCGCCGAGGCTGTCCGGAACGATTTCAACAACACTGATTTTCGAGGGACTGATGTCGGTAATCTTGCCTTCGGCCTGGCCGATATGGTTGCCGGTGCTGACCCGGTGCACCAGGCCGTCCTTGGTCTGTACCAGCCCAAAGATCGACCCACCGAGGCGCAGTGTGCCGACCATCTTCAGAGTATCGAGCGAGTACTGTTCGAGGAATTCGCGGTTGCGCTTCTGGTCGGGGCGCACGCCGGCAAGGCCGGCGCCCGAACCGGGGCTGCTCGGCAGGAACGGCGAGCGCAGGTCACTGGCCGAGTAGACGTAGCTCTCGTACGGCTTGATCTCCGGCAGCGGGTCGACGCGCCCGCCCGGCTCCTTCTTCGTGTCCTCCACGAAGCGGGCCAGCTCGTCATCGCTGCTCGAGCAGGCCGACAGCGCCACGTAGGCGGCGCAGGCCACTGCCATGCAGCTGATGCGGAAGCCGTTGCGGTATGAGTGCTTATGCATAGTTGCGTACCGGGTTCATGCCGTCATTTCAATTCGTCGCGCCCGCGGGGCGGTGCGCAACATCGCCCTTCTTCTCCGCCTCGCCCGCGGCGATCTCGTCCTCGTCCAGGTAGCGGTAAGTCTTCGCCGTCAGTTCCAGGGACAGCTGGTCGTAGGCATCCTTGTTGTCCGGCTTGATGTCGATGTCGTGCAGGGTGACGATGCGCGGCAGAGCCGCCAGCCCGCTCACGAACTCGCCGAACTGGTGGTAGCTGCCGGTGAGGCGGATCTTGATCGGCAGTTCCGCGTAGAAGTCCTTGCGCTGCTCGGGCTGGGGCTGGAACAGCTTCTCTTCCAGGCCCGCCGCCAGGCCGGTCTGCGAGATGTCCACCAGCAGGCTCGGCACCTCGGTGCGGCCCGGCAGCTGGCGCAGCAGGGCGCCGAAGGAGCGCTCGATGTCCTTCAGCTGCTGCTTGTAGAGCTCCAGGTTCACAGCCTTCGCGTGCTTGTTCTTGAACTCCTGCTTCAGCTGGTCCTCCTCGGCGGCAAACTGCTGCAGCTTGGGGCGCTGTTCGTCCCAGACCAGGAAGTAAATCCCCAGTACGGTGATCGCCACGAACGCCAGCGCCACCGCGGCGGCGCGGATGGGCATGGGCCAGCGGCCCGGGTCGCGGTAGTCCAGTGAGCGCAGTTCGTCTAATACGTTCATTGCGGGGCTCCATTGCCACCGGCGCTCGCCTTGCGGATCTTGCCCTTGGGGACGCGTGCGCCCGCATCGTCCGCTCCGGCGGTCGAGACCTGGTAGGCAGACATGGTGAAGCTCGAGCCGGGGCCGGAGCCCTTGCTGCTCTGCACGACCTCCAGCTCCGGGTTACGCAGCCACTGCGAACCGTCGATGTTGCGCATGAAGGAGGACACGCGCGTGCTCGACTGCGCGATGCCCTCGAACTTCAGCTTCTTGTCGTTCTGCTTGATCGCGGTCAGGTACACGCCCTCGGGGAGCGTGCGCACGATCTCGTCGAACACGTGCACGATCTCCGGCCGCGAGCGCTGCAGCTTCTCGATAATCTCCATGCGCGCGATGAACTTCTGCTTGCGGTTCTCCAGGTCGTTGATCTCCTCGTTCTGCTTGTCGAGGGTCTTGATCTCCGCGCGCAGCATGTCGTTGCGGTGCTGCTGCGACTCGATCATCGAGCCGTACAGCAGGTAGGCGGCAAAGGAGGCGACGCCGGCGGCCAGGGCCGCCACACCGAGCGCCACCAGGAACGCCAGCTTGCGCTCCTTGCGTTGGCCTTCGCGCCAGGGAAGTAGGTTTATGCGTGGCATATCAGTCGAAACTCCGCAGGGCGAGGCCGCAGGCCGTCAGGAGCGCCGTGGCATCGCGTTGCACGGCCTGCGCCTTGGCGCGCGAGGACAGCTTCATCTGGCCGAGCGGATCACCCTTCTCGGCGGAGATGCCCACGCGGCTGGAGATCACCTCCGCGACGCCGGGGATGTTGGCGCAACCGCCGCACACCAGGATCTTCTCCGGCTGCTCGCGGCCGGAGCCGGAGGCCAGGTAGAACTGCAGTGAACGGCTCACCTGCTGCGTCATGTCGTCGATGAACGGGTCGAGCACTTCCGACTGGTAGTTGCCCGGCAGGCCGCCTTCTTTCTTGGCGCGCCCGGCCTCTTCCATGGCCAGCCCGTAGGTACGCATGATCTCCTCGGTGAGCTGCTGCCCGCCGAAGGCGAAGTCGCGTGTGTACACGACCTTCAGGTTGCGCAGCACGCTGAAGGTGGTGCTGCTGGCGCCGAAATCGACGTTGGCGATGGTGCGATCGATGCCACCGTCGGGCATCTGGTGCGTCATCAGCTTGCAGGCGTTCTCGAGCGCGAAGGCTTCGACGTCGACGATCTTCGCGGTAAGTCCGGCGGCCTTGACGGCGGCCTGGCGCTGCTCGACGTTCTCGGTGCGCGTCGCCACCAGCAGCACGTCGTTGGTCTCGGGATCCTTCTCGCTGGGGCCGAGCACTTCGAAGTCGTACGAGACCTCGTCCATCGGGAAGGGGATGTACTGGTCGGCCTGCATCTCGACCTGGGCTTCCAGGTCACCGCTGCGCAGCGCGCGCGGCATCTGGATCACCTTGGTGATGGCCGCGTCGCCGGAGATGGCCACCGCTACCTCGGAACTCTTGGCCCCGGCGCGCTTGACCGCGCGGCGGATGGCCTCGCCGACCGCTTCCGCATCCACGATCGCCTTCTCGTTGATGGCGTTCTGGGGCGTAGGCTCGGCGGCATAGGCCTCGACCCGGTATTGACCGCCGGCCATCGCAAGCTCGATGAGCTTGACCGAGGACGTCGTTATGTCAAGTCCCAGGAGGGGGCGGTATTTACGCTGCAACAGCAACATTCTATTTCCTTTCAGGACATTACGCCTGAAATTGACCGCCCTGTATCAATTTGGGGAACACTATATATCAGCGCAAAGTTAAATTGAACGTGAGGGCTCTCTCGGAACGGCACGGTACCCGAGGTGCCATGGCGCAGACTGCCGACAGCGTCACGGGCGGCGCGAACAATGTCGAATTTCCGAGAATGCGTTTCCTGCTCAAGTGTCCCTGGGGACGTGGCGCTCACGGAATACGGCGCGGCAGGTACGGCGGGGGGTGGTTCGACGGTCGAACCTGATCAGCGTCTGCGCGTGACCATCCGCGGCGCAGTACGTTAACGTTCGATCCGGCAACCCCGCTGTCATAGGTACTTGCGTCCCGTAGACCGGAGGCTTTGCGTCCCCACCTTTCGGTGAGTTTGCCCTTAAAACCGCGGCTACTATGCATAGCGCCCTGAGCCGGCGCAAGTGAAGAGAGTTGGTTTCTGTGAAATGGAATTACATTCGGATTGGGAGCGTGCTGGCCGGGATTGTGATGCTGTTCACACTTCTGGGCGGCTATGCGCTCGCCTGCAGCTACGTGTACCTGGTGCCCTCGCTGCCCTCGATCGAATCGATGCGCAACGTGGAGTTGCAGGTGCCCCTGCGCGTCTACACGCGCAGCGGCGCGCTGATCGCGCAGATCGGCGAGCAGCGTCGCATCCCGGTGAGCTACGACCAGATTCCCGACCTGGTTAAGCACGCCTTCCTCGCCGCCGAGGACGAGCGCTTCTTCGAGCACGGCGGCATCGACTACTTCGGCGTCGTGCGCGCCGCGATCGTCGACATCATCTCCGGCGACAAGACCCAGGGCGCGAGCACGATCACCATGCAGGCCGCGCGCAACATGTTTCTCAGCCTCGACAAGACCGCGCGCCGCAAGCTGCAGGAGACCTTCGTCACCTACCGCATGGAGCACGAGTTCACCAAGCAGGAAATCTTCGGCCTCTACCTGAACGTCATCTTCTTCGGCCAGCGCAGCTACGGGGTCGCCGCCGCCGCCGAGGCCTTCTTCGGCAAGAGCCTCGACAAGCTCGACGTCGCCGAGGCGGCCACCATCGCCGGGGTGCCCAAGGCGCCCTCGCGCTACAACCCGATCGTCGATCCGCAGCTGGCCACCTCGCGGCGCGCCTACGTGCTGCGGCGCATGCGCGAGCTGAACTTCATCGACGCGGCGACCGCGGAAGCGGCCAACAAGGAGCCGATGATGGCGCGCGCGCATGCGCCGCTGTACGACGTCGAGGCGCCGTACGTGGCGGAGATGGCGCGCCTGGAGCTGCGTCAGCGCTTCGGCCCCTCCGCCGAGAGCGCCGGCTACAAGGTGTACACCACCATCGACGGCCGCCTGCAGGGCGATGCCAACCGCGCGGTGCGCGTGGGGCTGATCGAGTACGACCGCCGCCACGGCTGGCGCGGGCCGGCCGGACATGTGGAACTGGCCAACCGCGCCGACATCAACTACGAGGACCTCGTGGATGAGTACTCGGGGATCGGCAACCTCTCGCCGGCGATCATCGAGTCGGTGACCGAGAGGACCGCCAAGGCCTACGTGCGCACGCTCGGCCCGGTGCAGATCGACTGGGACGGGCTGTCCTGGGCGCGCCGTGAGCTGAAGAACGAAAGCGTGGGACCTGCGCCGAAGGATGCCGCTCAGGTGCTCGCGCGCGGCGACGTGGTCTACGTGGTCGCCGACAATGCCGGGCATGCACAGCTGGCGCAGCTGCCCGAGGCGCAAAGTGCCCTGGTCGCGCTCGACCCGAACGATGGCAGCGTGGTCGCCCTGGTGGGCGGCTTCGACTACTTCACCAACAAGTACAACCGCGTGACCCAGGCGCGCCGCCTGCCGGGCTCCGGCTTCAAGCCGTTCCTGTACTCGGCGGCCCTCGAGCACGGCTTTACCCCGGCGAGCATCATCCTCGATGCGCCGGTGGTGCTGGCGGGCAACGGCAACGAGGACTCCTGGCGCCCGGAGAACTCCACGCGCGAGTTCGGCGGCCCGATGCGGCTGCGCGAGGCGCTGGTGCGCTCGCGCAATTTGGTCTCGATCCGCATCCTGAAGGAGCTCGGCATCTCCACGGCGATCGACTACATCACCCGCTTCGGCTTCGACGCCAAGGCCCTGCCGCACGACCTCACCCTCGCGCTGGGCACGATGGAGGTGACGCCACTGGACCTGGCCGCCGGGTACGCGGTGTTCGCCAACGGCGGCTACCGCGTGAACCCGTACTTCATCGAGCGCATCGAGGATGCCTCCGGACAGGTGGTGTGGCGGGCCGCGCCCCGGCGCGCCTGCCCGCAATGCGACCCGGGCGCCGCACCGACCGCGGTCACCGACAGCGGCGCGGCCGTGCACGATGAGCTCACGCGCGGCCAGCCGGCGCCGCTGCCGGCCGCGGAAGTCGCCCCGCGCGTCATCAGCGCGCAGAACGCCTACGTGATGGACGACATGATGGCGGACGTGATCAAGCGCGGCACCGGGCGGCGTGCGCTGGCGCTCAACCGCACCGACATCGCCGGCAAGACCGGGACCACCAACGAGGCCAAGGACACCTGGTTCAACGGCTTCACGCCGAACCTCGTGGCGACCGTGTGGGTGGGATTCGACCAGGAGCGTCCCCTGGGCGAGGCCGAGGAAGGCGCGCGCACCGCGTTGCCGATCTGGATCGGATTCATGCGCGAGGCGCTCAAGGGCGTGGCCGAGCAGAGCCGCCCGATGCCCGATGGCATTGTGACCTTGCGCATCGCGCCCGACAGCGGCACGCTCGTGGGAGCAGAGAACGCCAACGGGATCCCCGAGATGTTCATCGCCGATCACCTGCCCTCCGGGCAGGACGCGAGCGCCGCAACCCAGGGCCAGCAGGGCCAGGCCAGCGGGGAACCGATCTTCTAGAGAATGAGAGTCAAGCGACACCAGAGCCGCAGCGACAATCTGCGCCTAGCCCTGGCGCAGGAAGCCGCGCGCATCATGGCCGAGCACGGCATCCGTGACTTTCTGGTCGCCAAGCGCAAGGCCGCCGAGCGCCTCGGGCTTTCCGAGATGAGCGCCATCCTGCCGAAGAACAGCGAGATCGAGGAGGCGCTCGCCGGCTACCAGCGCCTGTTCGGTGGCGCCAGCCACATCCAGGCACTCGAGGCCCAGCGGCGCGCCGCGCTCGCGGCGATGCGCTACCTGAAGGAGTTCGAACCCAGGCTGGTGGGCTCGGTGCTCTCCGGCACCGCCACCGAGCACTCGGACGTGCAGCTGCACCTGTTCGCCGAGCGCGCCGAGTCGGTCACCCTGAAACTCATCGACGAGGGCATCCGCCACGAGGTCACCGAGAAGCGCGTCAGGCTCAACGCGGAGCGCGTGCGGCCCTTTCCCGGGGTGCGCTTCGAGGTAGACGACCAGCCGATCGAGGCGCTGGTATTTCCGCAGGACGGCATCCGGCAGGCCCCGGTAAGCCCGGTGGACGGGCGGCCGATGCGCCGTGCCAGCACGCTCGAGGTCGAAGCGCTGCTCGAGCAGTCCTGACGAGCAACTGCGAACCGGTTCAACCTTCCGCATGCCCCCGCGGCGCGGCGCCGGCGTGGGTGCCTACAATCGACCCCCATGCACGGCCCGTTTCGCATCCTCGGCGTGGCGCTGGCCGTCTACCTGGTCCTGCCCCTGCTGCGCGGCCACGTCTACGCCCGCTCCGGGCTGTGGGGCCGTGACTTCGAACGCGACGCTGATGCCCTGAGCTACCGGTCGGCCGTGCTCTCCTGCGCCCTGCTCTCGGCAGCGCTGCTGTTCGTCTTTTAGCAGACCGCCATGAGCTCGCCGACTGGCCTTCGCAGCTGCAGCCGCACGGTGCTGCTGTTCGCCCTCAGCGGCTTTCTCGCCGGCTTCATCGGGCCGATGGTGCTCAGCCCCGACTCCAACATCGGGCCGATCATCGGCATCCTGTTCAGCGGACCGGCGGGGACGCTGCTGGGAGCGATCGCCTGCGTGCTCGCGCGCCTGGCGCCGCGGGTATTTGGCACCGCGGTGCTGCGCGGCCTCGCCGCGGCGCTCGCGCTGGTGACGCTCTATTTCTGCCTGCCCGAACCGCGCGCGGTGGAGTCGGTGCTCGATGCCGAAATCGCCGACTGCCGCGAGCCACTTGCGCTGTATCCGGAGTCCCTCAGGCGCTGGGAAGAGGCGCTGGCGCGTGCGCCGCAGGCCCGGCCGCTGCCGGACTGGCGGCAGCAGGCGCTGCACAGCGTGGAGGATTTCGAGGCGCTCGCGGTGACCGTGCACGTGGTGCGCAGCCGGGTCGTCTTCGAGAAGCGCAGGCCCTGGGACCGCGGCGAGCGCTTCGCCGGGCCGTGGTCGGAGTTTGCCACTGCGGATCGGACCTATTTCGTCCCGGCCGCCTCCGGCACCTGCGCGGCATGGCAAACCCGGGCGCGCGCCCTGTACTGGCCGGTGCGCGACGAGAGCGACCCGCCCATCCGTCCGGCGCCGATCTGGCCGCCGGTGGATGCGGCAGGTTTCCTCAGCCTGCAGGAAATCGGCCCCGTGCCGGCGCGCATCCAGGCGCTGCTGCAGTGACCGCCGCCGCGCTCAGCGGCGCTGCTTGATCTCGACGTAGTCGCGCTTGGTCGAGCCGGTGTACAGCTGGCGCGGGCGCCCGATGCGCATGGCGGGATCGGAGATCATCTCCTGCCAGTGCGCAACCCAGCCCACGGTGCGGGCGATGGCGAACATCACGGTGAACATCGAGCGCGGGATGCCGATGGCGCTGTAGATGACGCCGGAGTAGAAGTCCACGTTCGGGTAGAGCTTGCGGGCGATGAAGTACTCGTCCTTGAGGGCGATCTCCTCCAGGCGCAGCGCCAGTTCCAGCAGCGGGTTGTCGCTGCGCCCGAGCTGCGCCAGCACCTTGTGGCACATCTCGCGGATGATCGTCGCCCGCGGGTCGAAGTTCTTGTAGACGCGGTGCCCGAAGCCCATCAGCCGGAAGTGGCCGCTCTTGTCCTTGGCCATCGCCAGGTGCTTGGGGATGTTGTCCACGCTGCCGATCTGCTCGAGCATCGCCAGCACTGCCTCGTTGGCACCGCCGTGCGCCGGTCCCCACAGCGCCGAGACGCCGGCGGAGATCGCCGCATAGGGGTTGGCCCCGGTGGAGCCGGCGAGGCGCACCGTGGAGGTGCTGGCATTTTGCTCATGGTCCGCGTGCAGCACGAACAACAGGTCGAGCGCCTTGGCTGCGATCGGATCGACCCGGTACTCCTCGCAGGGCACGGCGAAGAGCATGTTGAGCACGTTCTCCGCGTAGCCGAGCTTGTTGAGCGGGTAGATGAAGGGCTGGCCGAGGGAGTGCTTGTGGGCGGCCGCGGCAATTGTCGGGATCTTGGCGATGATGCGGTGCGCGAAGATCTCGCGGTGGCGCGGGTTATGGATGTCCATCGTGTCGTGGTAGAAGGCGGCCATCGAGGCCACGACGCCGGAGACCATCGCCATCGGGTGTGCGTTGTGGTTGAACGCGTTGAAGAAGCGCAGCAGCGACTCGTTGATCATCGTGTGATAACGGATGTTGCCGCTGAATTCCTCCAGTTGCTTCGGTGACGGCAGCTCGCCGAGCAGCAGCAGGTAAGCCACCTCCATGAATGAACTTTTCTGCGCCAGCTGCTCGATCGGGTAGCCGCGGTACAGCAGCACGCCCGCATCACCGTCGATGTAGGTGATGCGGCTCTCGGTGGCCGCGGTGGCCCCGAAGCCCGGGTCGTAGGTAAAGACCTCGAGGTCCTTGTAGAGGCCGGCGATGTCCAGCGCGGCAGGCCCCATGGTTCCGGTGCGCAGCGGTAGCTGCGCGCTGCGGCCGCCGCCATCGTTGAGCTCGAATGCTTTCTTCTCGGTCATTTCCGAAGCCATTTTACCTGTAGACAGAGGCGAAATGGCACGGCGTGGTGGCGCGCGGTGCCGCAACGAGCGAGGTTTACATGGTCCGTGATCCGAATCAAGGCGACCGATCTACTCGCCGGTAACCTGCCCCAGGAACCGGTTGCGGGCGTGCGGCGCGCCGCTGTGCGGGGCGATGCGTCGCGCGCGTAGGGTGCGCGGCCCGCGGCGCCGTGCGGCACGGCGCAGGCGGCAGCTAGTCGCGCAGGATGAAGGAGTGGGCGTCGCGGGAATCCGCGGCGCCCGGGAAGGGATTACTTGGCAGCGCCAGCCGCGGCGTATTTCTTGCGGAACTTGTCCACGCGGCCGGCGGTGTCGACCATCTTCTGCTTGCCCGTATAGAACGGATGGCAGTTGGAGCACACCTCGACCTGCAGATCCGTGCCCAAGGTCGAGCTCGTCTTGAACGTGTTCCCACACGTGCAGCTGACGGTGATCTCTTTGTATTCGGGGTGTATCGCAGCTTTCATGGCAAGCTCACAGGTTCGTTGGGGACTTACCGCTCAATGGGGCGGCAGGACCTGAAGTTAAAGGGCGCGGGAGTTTAGCGGCACTGCCGCCGGCCCTCAAGCCTGGCGCGCGGCCACCTTGAGGATGGGCTATTCCTTATCCACAGAAGCTGTGGACAAGTCTGTGGAGGGAGCCCTCCGCGGGGGCTGCTTTTCGGGCGGAGATTGCATATTTGTTACCTTGGTCAAAAAATGTACACAGGTTTTTAACCTGTTTCATCAATAACTTACGCATCTCTTGTCGAGCGACTTGGCTACTTTGGCTCGTAATTCACTCATTCTGCGTCCACCCCCTGTGCCCCTGTGAATAAAGGCCGCAGCGTGTCCCCGGGCGCGCCGGGCAGGGTTGTTGACAACGCGGATTCACCGGTCCTTTCGCCCTTTTCGGCCATGAAAAGCAGCAGGGTCTCGTTCAGGAACCGCATGCCCAGCGGGGTCGGCCGGACCCATGCACCACTGTCAAGGATAAGTCCACGCTCGACCGCGGCCTGAATCGGTGCGGCGATCGTGTCCCAGGAAAGTCCGGTGCGCTGCGTGAAGTCAGCGCGCGCAAAACCGCACGTCAGGCGCAGCGCATTGAGCATGAATTCAAACGGCAGCTCGGCAGCCGGGACGCGGCGGCGCCCGAGCTGCCCGTCTTCTGCGGCCAGGTAACGCCGCGGCTCACGTGGCTGCAGGGTGCGCTCGATCGAGCCTTCGCCTGCCTGCGTGATCTTGCCGTGTGCGCCGGCGCCCGCGCCCACGTAGTCACCGAAGTTCCAGTAGTTGAGGTTGTGGCGGCACTGCCGGCCAGGCCGCGCGTACGCTGAGACCTCGTATTGTGCGAACCCGCCCCGGGCCAGCCGCTCGGTGCACCCGACGAGCATCAGGGCTGCCGCGTCGTCGTCGGGCAGCACGGGCGGCAGCGCTGCGAACACCGTGCCCGGTTCGAGCGTGAGCTGGTAATGCGAGAGGTGGGCGGGCTTGAGGGCAAGGGCTTCCTCTACATCGCGCAGTGCGGCCGCCGCATCCTGCCCTGGCAGCGCATACATCAGGTCGATGTTGAAGTTCTCGAGACCGGCGGCGTGCAGCTCCTGCGCCGCGAGGCGCGTCTCCTGCGGGGAATGGATACGCCCCAGCGCGGCGAGCGTCGCGGCATCGAAGCTCTGCGCGCCCAGGGAGACGCGGTTTACCCCGGCGGCGCGGTACTCGGCAAATACGCCGCGCTCGATGGTCCCGGGATTGGCCTCGAGGGTCACTTCGGCGTCGGAGGCAAGCCCGAAGTGCCGGCGCGCCAGCGCAAGCACGCGCTCGATGGAGCGCGGCGAGAACAGGCTGGGCGTGCCTCCTCCTAAAAACACGCTCGCGATCGTGCGGCCGCTCACCGTCGGCGCCTGCGCGGCCAGATCGCGACCGAGCCGGTCCAGGTAGGGCCCCTGCGCGAGCGCTCCATTCAGGGTGTAGGAGTTGAAATCACAGTACGGGCACTTGCGCACGCACCAGGGGAAATGCAGGTACAGCGACAGCGGCGGGGCGATGAGAGTGGCCATCACTCAGCGCAGCTCCCCGAGGAACCTGAGGATCCACGCGTTCACTTCCGCAGGGCGCTCCATCTGCATCATGTGGCCGGCCTCGGCGAGCATCGCGACGCCGCGAACATCCTCGTACTGCAGTCGCAGCTGGCCGAGCGGGTCCTCGCCGTGCCAGGCCTCGAGGTCACAGTCGCGTTCGCTGCCGATGAAGAAGAACGGCGCCGGATTCTTCATCCCCTCGAACTGCCGCCGTTGCGCCCAGCGCAGGTCCATCGCCCGGTACCAGTTGAGGCCGCCGGTAAAGCCGGTGCGTGCGTACTCGCTGACGAAGAATTCCATCTCCAGCTCGCTGAGCCAGGCCCAGGGTAATGGCGGCGGCTGCGGCAGTGCCTCCAGGTAGGTGGTCCCGGGCGGGTGCTTCCACACATCCAGATAGTGGTAATCCCCGCTCAGGGCATAGAACACCCCGGTGAGGAACTCGCGCGGATGCGCGTCGAGCGCGGTATCAGCCGGCCCGTACGGCTCGAAGTAGTGGATGTGCACGAAGTGATTGCGCGCCCACTGCGCGGCTTCCACCAGCGGCGGCAGCTGTGGGTTGTGCGGCGTCGCCGGGTTCTCGAGCCCGATCACGGCGCGCACGCGCTCAGGGTGGCGGAAGGCGAGGTCGTAGACGGCAAACACCCCGAAATCCAGCCCGATGAATACCGCCTGCTGCTCGCCCAGGTGATCGAGCAAGCCGGTCAGATCGGCCACCGTGTGCTCGACGTCGTAGGCCTGGGGGTCAGCTGGCGCATCCGTCTGCCCCATGCCGCGCATGTCGGGGGCGACGACGCGGAAACCGGCGGCGGCGATGGCCGGGATCTGGTGTCGCCAGGAGAACCACAGGTGCGGGAATCCGTGGCACAGCACTACCAGAGGGCCCTCGCCCTGCTCGACGTAATGCACGCGCAGGCCATTGACGTGCGCGTAGCGATGACGCCACTCAGCCAATCAGTCGATCCTTCCAGCAAGTACACCCGGGCCCGGGGGTCGCGAGCATGCGCTCGCCACGCCCGCGCGAGGGCTTTATTCTGCACGTCCAGGCCCCTGGTGGCCCAAACGGGTTACGCCCATGACGAAACTTCGCGTCCGTGCCTTCGGACTCTCGATCGACGGCTTCGGCGCCGGGGTGCGCCAGGACCTCGAGAACCCCATGGGGCACGGCGGCATGGCCCTGCACGAGTGGGCATTCGCCACGCGTACGTTCCGGCGGATGTTAGGCAAGGAGGGGGGCAGCTGCGGGGTCGATGACGGCTTCGCGGCCCGCGGCTTTGAGAACATCGGGGCGTGGATCCTGGGGCGCAACATGTTCGGCCCGGTGCGCGGCGCGTGGCCCGATCACAGCTGGCGCGGGTGGTGGGGCGAGGAGCCCCCGTATCACTGCCAGGTGTTCGTCCTGACCCACCATGCGCGCCCGCCACTTGAGATGGCCGGCGGCACGACGTTCCACTTCGTGACCGAGGGCATCCACGCCGCACTCGCCCGGGCCACAGGGGCCGCCGGGGGTCAGGACGTGCGCCTTGGCGGCGGCGTCGCCACCATCCGCGAGTACTTGTGCGCCGGCCTCGTCGATGAGCTGCACCTCACGCTGGCACCCGTCCTGCTCGGTGCGGGAGAAAGTCTCTGGGCCGGGCTCGACCTGCCGGCTCTCGGCTATGAGTGCAAAGCCTGCGTGCCCGGGGAGAATGCCACGCACCTCACCGTGGGCCGGCGCTAGCAGGATCGCGACCGCACGGCGCCGGCCGCCCCCCCGTGCGGCTGGGAGAACCGGACCGGCGCACCACTGCAGACGTTCTGCGGCAGCTGGCCGTTCCAGCGGTCCGCCTTGGTCTGCTGCACCTCGATCCTGCGCAGCTCGCGCACCTTCTTGTGCTGGGACAGGGCTGCGTCCTGCCGGCACCGTCCTGCGTCTCGGCCACGGCCACGTTCTGCTTCTGCTCGGCCTCGCCGGTGGGCATTGGTCGTTGCAGGACAGCATTCACTAAGTCAGGTGCGCGGGAAAATGACCAGCCCAGGGCATGGCTGCGGCCGGCAATGTAGGCCGCTGCCCACGGACGGCCGGGGCGGGGACCGCCTGCGTCCGCCGGCGGCGTGGATAAGCATCAGTGTCGCCGCTGTGCGCACCCGCACCGTATCAAGGAGCATTCCCGTGATTGCCCACACCTCACTTACCGTGCGTGATTACCCCAGGGCGAAGGCGTTTTATGTTCGAACCCTGGCTGCGCTCGGGTACACCAACAACATGGAATACGGCGAGTCCGCCGGGTTCAACGATGGCAAGAACACGGACTTCTGGATCACGGCCGATCGAGGGGTCGCGCCGCTGCACGTGGCCTTCCAGGCCAGCGACCAGAGCCAGGTGCAGGCTTTTTACAAGGCGGCGCTGGCAGCCGGCGCCAAGGACAATGGCCCTCCGGGTTACCGCGACTACTCACCCGGCTATTACGCCGCATTCGTGCTGGACCCGGACGGCAATAACATCGAAGCGGTCTGGTACGACCCCAAGAAAGAGAAGTAGGTCTCCCGTCCGGGGGGCACACCGGGTGGGGTGCGGGAAGCGCTTCTATCTTTAATTGGCTTGCTGCACCTGCTCGCGCATTGCTGGTAAGGACCTAGATACATCGCGCGATCCGCCAGCGAGGCGGCGGCTCAGCTGGACTGGAGTGCATGCGGCGGTGCGCTGAAGCCTCACCGGTGCACGCCAGGCCAGCCGGCGGGATTGAGCCGCGATGCGCTCGACGCGTCGGCGGCGGCTGCCTTCGCATCGTTCAACGCCTGATGAGCTTCCGCGCGCAGGTGGTAGGCCAGCGCGTCGTCCGGGTTCAGGACGATTGCTGCGCTCAGATCACGGATCGCGGCGGCGGCCTCGTTGCGGTGAAGATGCACAAAGCCGCGGCCGCGCAGAGCCTCGGCACTTTTCGGTTGATCTCAATCGCACGGTTGTAGTCGGCAATCGCGGCCTGTGTATCTGCGCCGGCTTGGCGCAGGAAGGCGCGGTGCAGGTAGGCTCCAGAGGATTCCGGATTGATTCGGATCGCCTCGGTGAAATCAGCGATCGCAGGATCGCTGTCCTTTCTGGCCGCGAACGCCTGCCCACGATTGAAGTAGGAGACGTACTGACCGGGCTCCAGCGCGAGCGCGCTCGTGAAGTCAGCGATCGCCGCGTCCCAGTCGCGCATCATGAGGTAAGCGGCCCCGCGATTGGCGTATGCCGCGGCCATCTTCGGATCGAGGGTGAGCGCGCTACTGAAGTCAGCGATCGCATGCTGCGGATCGCCATTCGCGAGATACGCATCTCCGCGTGCCTTCGCCGCCCTGGCATCGGCCGGATCAAGCTCGACCGCCTTATCGAACTCCTGTAGTGCCTGTGCAAAGTTACCAGCGCGCTGTGCGCTCAGCCCTAGCCCGAGGTGGGCGGTCGCCAAGCCTGGATCCAGACGTAGCGCCTGCGTGGTATCCGCGGCTGCCTTCTGCTCGTTGCCGATCGCCCGGTAGGCGATGCCGCGGTCACGCCACGCCGCTGCGTTGGCCGGGTCGAGCTCGATCGCCTTGGAGCAATCTGCGATAGCCCCCGCTGCGTCACCACGACGGGCGCGAAGCGAGGCGCGCGCGAGAAAGATGGCGGAGTCGTGCAGGTCCAGGCGCGCAGCCTGGTCCAGGTCTGCAAGTGCACCGTCGGTGTCGCCTCGGTTCGCCAGCAGCTGGGCACGATTCGCGTGCGCAGAGGCGATCTTCGGATCGAGAGCGACCGCATGGCCGTAGTCCGCTAGCGCGGCAACCTCCTCGCCCTCGCGCGCGTGAAGCACACCCCGGTTCACGTAGACACGCGCGGTCACACTGCTGCCGTCGGCGCGCTGCAGGGCGCTCGTGTAGTCGGCGATCGCGCGCTCTAAGTCGCCCGCCCTCTGATAGTGAAATGCACGGTTGCGCAGCGCAATGCCGCGGCTCTCGTCGTTTTCGCGTAGATCGACAACGATGCGACTGCAGGCAGGAATGGCCACCTCCGACTTATCGGAAGCGCAGGTGACTCTGTCGGCGGCGTGCCCGCCCTCGTGGTCGGCTCCCTGTGCGGCGGCCGCCTGCCCCGCGCCGCTAATCACCGTGAGCGCCAGCGACGCCAGCGCACACCGAAGACCGTGATCGCGGCTAGGGGCTAGGGGCGCGCCGCCATCCATGGTCTGAAAGGGGTGCCGGCATGAGGACGAAGACTACTCCGCGTTCTGCAGCTGCTCACCTAGCCCAGAATCCGAAACGCCTACTGACGCTCATTTTTGGTTGGCCATCTATTCCTAACGCGCGCACTGAGGAGACCACCTCGTCCTAGGGCTCGGCGCGCGTCTTCACCAGCTCAACCAAAGTTTCAATCCACGCATGGACCAGCCCAGTTCCGCCGGCTCGGGTGAATAATGAAATTCTGCATTCAGGTGTATTCCCGCGAACACGTATTGGGCCGGGTCAGTTGTTTGCACGTTGGCAGGGTATTGTGCAGCCAATCGAGTGAGCGCGGCAACAAATTGAGCTTGATCGATGGTCCATTGGAAATGACGCCATCCCAGCCACGGTGTGCCCGTGGACGAGCCACTTGTAGATGCCTTGGTGAGGAAGTGCGTGTCTGTCCCGAGCGGGCAATTGATCATGTAGGCGTCGTCGACATCATCGTAACGGCTGCCTAAAACTGCTGTACGAGCCCCATTCTGAAATAGTTTGACGCCATAGCTGATGCGGGCACCGTTAGGCCCTACGAATAAGAGATCTGCGTTGATGTAGGTATGTCGTCCCACCGCGACGGGAACTTGCAAATCCAATGCAGCATTCAGCACCGTGCTGGAACTCGCAAACGGCACCGGCGTCGCTCCCGGAGGGAATCTATATTCAGGTGTAATCATCATCTTCTGGTTACTAAGAGTTGTCGGTAAGTCCTGGGAGTTCAGATACACTCCGACCGTATCGCCTTCCATCTGCGCCGTGCTCGTACCCACCTTGTTACGGAAGCCAAGTTGAGCAGTTGACGGGGATGTGGGCACGAATCCGGTTTGCGAGCCCGCGTTCCACGAAGTTGGCACGGGGCGGCCGGTTGCAGTAAACGGATCTTTCTGCAAAACGACTAAGTCCCACGATCCGTTGGGCAGACCACCCTTGTCGACGCGAGCAACATAAACGTTAGTGGCGATGCCACTCTCTAACGGCTGTTCAAATAAAACAGTGGTGCCGGCTACTCCTGCCGAGCCGGCCGTAGCGGCCGCCGTGAGAGTCAAGGTGGCAACGCATTGACGTAGTATTCCCGAGCTCTTAATCACATATCCTCGCTTTCGAATTTGGAAGGCGTTGCGTCCTCGTCATGCGACGAGGTGCGCCGGTGCGCCAGCGCGGGCCATGATTTCCTCAGCCGTACTCATTGGCAACCTGTCGGCAACAGTGCACGTCGCCCTATGGAGACACCTGTCGCGCGCGGTGACCTCGTCCCGGGCGTCGACTGATGGCCCTGATACCATTCACGTAGCCGCTATTCCGCGTAGCCGCTCGAGATTCCCGGCGGCAGTGCATACCTTGCGTCGATCTCTTGTACGAGCCCGGGCCATGCCGAATGGAGCTCATCGAAGAATTTTAACTTCCGTCGCCCGGCGGCAGATCCGCCAAGCATCCACGGCTGCGGGCTGACAAAGAGGCCTCGCACTAACCGCTCGGTCAAGTGCCGGGGCGGTACCTGCGGTACTTGATCAGGATGGCTACAAGGTAGACAGCGAAGCGAATTACCGCAGTCTGGTGACGCGTCTGCTCGGCTGCAACCGCAGTGCGCTTCGCGCGCCAGTATCGGGCGTATGCGCGTATCGCAACTGGTTACCGCGCCAGGATGGAGCAGGCGGTAAACCTCTTATTCAGCGTTCTGCACCTGCTCGCGCATCTGCTCGATGATGACCTTCATGTCCACCGCGGCGCGCGTCGTCTCCAGGTCCTGCGACTTGGATGACAGGGTATTGGCCTCCCGGTTCAGCTCCTGCATGAGGAAGTCCAGGCGCCGTCCCGCCGGTTCGCTGCCACTGATGACACGGCGTACCTCCGCGATGTGACCGGTGAGCCGCTCGAGCTCCTCATCGACGTCCAATCTCTGCAGGATGATCGCCAGCTCCTGCTCCATGCGCTCCGGGTCGACGCTTGCGGCCAGCTCCGCCACCCGCTCGGTGAGGCGCGCGCGCACGCGCGCCTGCACCTCGGGCAGCCGTGCACGCACCGCCGTCACCAGCGCCTCGAGTCCTTCGCTGCGCTGCTCGAGCAGCTCGCGCAAGCGCGCACCCTCGCGCGCGCGCGCGGCGATGAGCTCGTCGAGGGTGGCACCGAACACGGCGTAGGCTGCCGCCTGCAGCTCCTCGCCACCGCTGTTGCCGTCCTCGCGCAAGACGCCGGGCCAGCGCAGCACGTCGAGCGCATTCACCGCGCCGCTTGCCAGGCGCGAACGCTCGACCTCCTGCACCGCTGCCAGCACACGCTCCAGCGCCACCGGGTCCACCTCGAGCGTATTGCTCGTGCCCTGGGCGCGGCGAAAGCTCACCGTGCAGTCCACCTTGCCGCGCCGCAGCCCCTTGGCCAGGCGCGCCCGCAGCTCGCCCTCGGCGGCGCGCAGCTCATCGGGCAGCCGGAAACCAGCCTCGAGGAAACGGTGATTCACGCTGCGCAGTTCGCACACCAGCGTGCCCCAGGCCCCGGTGGTCTCGCGGCGTGCAAAGCCGGTCATGCTCGCGATCATGCAAAAAGTGTCCGTCTGGAAAGCAGCTGCGGGGGCAAGTGTCCGTGGGCCGGGCGCCACGCTGCGCTGCTCACGCATCTACGCTCGCGCGCCGCCCAGGTGATATAAAGCCTGCCGAAGTCTAGCAGATGGATGGGGCCGCTCTTGCGGGTCGAGACCACTGAGATCAGCCTGCTGGGGGGGCGCGAGGAGAACCAGGACCGCGTGAGCGCGGCGGTCGCCGAGCACAGTGCCCTGCTGGTGGCAGTCGATGGCATGGGTGGTCATGCCCACGGCGCCCGTGCCGCCGAGGTCGCCCTGCAGGCAATCGTGGAAGCCTTCTGGCACACGCCGCAGCCGCTGTTCGACCCGCTCGGCTTCCTGCACATGACCCTCGGCCGCGCTCACGACGAGGTCGTCAAGCTCGGTGTCAACCTGCCCGTCGAGCACCGCCCGCGCGCCACCTGTGCGGTGTGCCTGGTGCAGCAGCACGCCAGCTGGTGGGCGCACGTGGGTGACAGTCGCCTCTACCACGTGCGCCGCGGTGCACTGGTCTCGCGCAGCCGCGACCACAGTCATGTCGAGCTGCTGCTGCGCGAGGGCGTGATCAGCGCCGAGCAGGCGCACAACCACCCGATGCGCAACTTCGTGGAGTGCTGCCTGGGCGGGGACCCGATCCTGCCGGAAATGACCATCACGCGGCGCCGGCCCGTCGAGCCGAACGATGTGCTGCTGGCGTGTACCGACGGGTTGTGGGGCTCGCTCAAGGACGACGAGCTCGCCAGCGCGCTCGGCACCCCCGGCGGCCTGCGCGAGAAACTTCTCAAGCTCGGCGAGCAGGCAGTCAAGCGTGCCGGCGCCGGTGGCGACAACACCTCGGCCGCGGCGCTGCGCTGGCTGGGCGACTAGGACATGGCCAGGCCCTCAGGACGCAGTCCCGACCAGCTGCGGCGGGTGAGCTTCACCGCGCGCCACACCAAGCATGCGGAGGGCTCGGTGCTGGTCGAGTTCGGCGACACCCGGGTGCTGTGCACGGCGAGCGTGGAAGAATCGGTGCCGCCGTTCCTGCGCGGCAAGGGCCAGGGCTGGATCACGGCCGAGTACGGCATGCTGCCGCGCGCCACGCACACCCGCTCGCCGCGCGAGGCTGCCCGCGGCAAGCAGACCGGCCGCACCCAGGAGATCCAGCGTCTGATCGGCCGCTCGCTGCGCGCGGTTGCCGACCTCAAGGCACTCGGCGAGCGCACCATCACCCTCGACTGCGACGTGCTGCAGGCCGATGGCGGCACGCGCACCGCCTCGGTCACCGGCGGCTTTGTCGCCCTGGCGCTCGCCTGCGAGCACCTGCAGAAGCGCCGCCTGATCGCCGCGAGTCCCCTGCACGGCCAGGTCGCGGCGGTCTCGGTTGGCATCTGCGACGGGGTAGCGGTGCTGGACCTGGATTACGCGGAAGACTCCCGGGCCGAGACCGACATGAACGTCGTCATGAACAACGGCGGCGGCTTCATCGAGGTGCAGGGCACCGCCGAGGGCCACGCGTTCCGGCGTCACGAGCTGGATGCGCTCCTCAACCTCGCCGCCGAGGGCATCGGCGCTATGTTCGCGCTGCAGGCCCAGGCGCTCCAGGGGTCGTGAGGGCGGTCGTCCTCGCCAGCAGCAACCCCGGCAAACTGCGCGAGCTGGCAGCCCTGCTCGCGCCGCTGAACGTGCAACTGCGCGCACAGGGCTCGCTCGGCATCCCGGCGCCCGAGGAGACCGGCAGCAGCTTCCTCGACAACGCGCTCCTCAAGGCGCGCCATGCCGCGCGGCTGGCCCGCCTGCCGGGGCTGGCGGATGACTCGGGACTGGAGGTAGATGCCCTGGAAGGGCGACCGGGGGTCTGGTCGGCGCGCTTCGCCGGCGCGCGGGCGACGGATGCGCAGAACCTGCAGCGCCTGCTGGAGGAGCTCGCCGCCCGGCCGGGGCAGGCGCGCACGGCGCGCTACCAGTGCGTCATCGTATTCGTGCGCGAGGCGGGCGATGCGGCACCGCTCATCGCCCGCGGCACCTGGGAAGGCAGCATCATCGACACCCCGCGTGGCAGCGGTGGCTTCGGCTACGACCCGGTGTTTGTCCCGCAGGGGCAGCGGTCCACCGCCGCCGAACTTGCCCCGCAGCAGAAGAATCTCCTCAGTCACCGCGGCCAGGCGCTGCGCACGCTCGTCGCGATGCTCGCGGCGCCGGGCTATATTTCCGCCCCATGAAACGCGGCCGGCTGTTCGTCATCGCCGCCCCCTCGGGCGCGGGCAAGACCTCCCTGGTCAGGGCGCTGCTGGAGCAGGAACCGGGGCTGCACCTGTCGGTCTCGCACACCACGCGCAGCCAGCGCCCGACAGAGGCCGCCGGCCGCGAGTACCACTTCGTCAGCACCGCTGCCTTCCGCGAGCTCAGCGACCGCGGCCAGTTCCTGGAGCACGCGCAGGTCTTCGACAACCTGTACGGTACCTCGCGCGTGTTCGTCGAGCAGCGCCTGGATGCCGGGCAGGATGTGGTGCTGGAGATCGACTGGCAGGGTGCGCAGCAGGTGCGCCGCGCCCTGCCACAGTGCGTGAGCATCTTCATCCTGCCACCCTCGCGGGCCGCCCTGGCGCAGCGCCTGGCCGGCCGCGCCACCGATTCCGCGCCGGTGATCCAGCGGCGCCTGCGCGATGCGGCCGCCGACATGGCGCACTACCGCGAGTTCGACTACGTGGTCGTCAACGATGACTTCGCGCACGCGATCGCGGACCTGCGCCGCATCGTCGCCGGCAAGGCGGCGGACCTGTCGAGCACCCGTCCCGGGCTTGCGCCGCTGCTGGCCGAGCTGCTCGCGCCGGCCTGACAGCCCCATGCATGAAGACACCCTGATCGCCACGCTTGCCGTGAGCCTGGGACTGGCCTTCGCGTTCGGTCTGCTGGCCCTGCGCGTGCGCCTGCCGCTGCTGGTCGGCTACCTGCTCGCCGGGATCGCCCTGAGCCCCTCCACCCCGGGCTGGGTCGCGGATGCGCACCTCGCCCCGCAGCTGGCCGAGATCGGCGTGATGCTGCTGATGTTCGGGGTCGGCACGCACTTCTCGCTGCGCGACCTGATGGCGGTGCGCGCGATTGCGATCCCCGGAGCGGTGGCGCAGATCGGCGTCGCCACCGCCCTCGGCGCCCTGGCCGCGCACCTGTGGGGCTGGCCGCTCGGGGCCGGACTGCTGTTCGGCCTTGCGCTCTCGGTGGCCAGCACCGTGGTGCTGCTGCGCGCGCTCGAGCAGCGCGGCAGCCTCAACTCGGACGACGGGCGCATCGCCGTGGGCTGGCTGCTGGTCGAAGACCTGGTGACGGTGCTGGCGCTGGTGCTGCTGCCGGCGCTCGCCGGGGTGTTGGGGGGCCAGGCGCCGCCGGGCTTTGCGACGCCTGCGGGGAGCCTGTGGACAGCGCTCGCCATCACCCTGGGCAAGGTGGCGCTGTTCGTGGCACTGATGCTCCTGGTCGGCGCGCGCGTCTTCCCCTGGATCCTGCGCGGCGTGGTGCGCACCCAGTCGCGCGAGCTGTTCACCCTCGCCGCGATCGCACTGGCACTCGGGGTCGCCTACGGCTGCGCCCGGCTGTTCGATGTCTCGGTCGCACTCGGGGCCTTCTTCGCCGGCATGGTGATCTCGGGCTCGGACCTCAGCCACAAGGCCGCCTCCTACCTGCAGCCGCTGCAGGATGTGTTCACGGCGCTGTTCTTCGTGGCGGTCGGGATGCTGTTCGAGCCTGCGGTGCTGTGGCAGCACCCGCTGCAGGTGCTGACCGTGCTCGCCATCATCGTCATCGGCAAGTCGCTGGCGGCGCTGGCGATCGTGCGCCTCCTGGGCCGCTCCATGCACACCGCCCTGGGGGTGGCCGCCGCGCTGGCGCAGATCGGCGAGTTCTCCTTCATCCTCGCGGTGATGGGGGTGAGCATGAAGCTGCTGCCGCCGGAGGGGCAGAGCTACATCGTGGCCGGTGCGATCCTCTCGATCACCCTGAATCCGGTGATTTTTGCCCTCACCACCCGCATGCGCGCCGCTCCGCAGGCCGCCTGAGGGCATTTCGCCCCGTTCGCACCGCTCTCATCCGCCTGGCGAGGGTGGCCGGCAGGGGGGGTTTTCGCTTATAGTGCGAGGCCCTGCGCACCCTTACGGGGTGCCCCCTAACCTGTAGCGATCCCATGGCCAGAATCACCGTCGAAGACTGCCTGACCAACGTTGAGAACCTGTTCCAGCTGGTGCTGCTCGCCTCGCAGCGCGCGCGCCGGCTTGCCAACGGGGCCGAACCCACGCTGCCGCTGGAGAACGACAAGCCGACAGTGCTGGCGCTGCGCGAGATCGCCGCCGGCAACGTGACCGCCGAGATGCTCAGCGAGCCGGAGCCGCCCCCGCCTGAGCCGGTGCTCCCGGAGGCGGAGAACCAGTCGAGCTTCCGCGCGCCGCAGTTCGGCCTCGGAGACTGACGGCCAGCGTCACCCCCTATGGACTACGCGTCTTCGCTTCTGGGACTGTTGCCCGGCGGAAGACGCACCCCGGGGCTGAGGGAGCTGCTTTCTTCGGTTGAGAGCTACCTGCCGGCCGAGCAGGTCGAGCGGGTACGCGCGGCCGCCGAGTTCGGCACCTCCGCCCACCACGGCCAGAAGCGCCGCTCCGGCGAGCCGTTCATCGCCCACCCGGTCGCCGCCGCCGCGATCCTTGCCGACCTGCACCTGGACGCCGACACGATCATCGCGGCGATCCTGCACGACGTCATCGAGGACACCCGCACGCCGAAGGACCAGCTCGCCGCGCGCTTCGGCGCCGACGTGGCCGAACTGGTCGATGGGGTCACCAAGCTCGACCAGATCAAGTTCAAGAGCCGCGAGGAGGCGCAGGCGGAGTCCTTCCGCAAGATGCTGCTCGCGATGGTCAAGGACCTGCGCGTCATCCTGGTGAAGCTCGCCGACCGCACCCACAACATGCGCACCATCGAGGCCATGGCGCCGGCGCGGCGCCGCGCGATCGCGCGCGAGACGCTCGAGATCTACGCGCCCATTGCCGAGCGCCTCGGGCTGTACAACATGAAGCTCGAGCTGGAGGACCTCGGGTTCAAGGCGCTCTACCCGGCGCGCTACCGGGTGCTCGAGCGCGCCCAGCGCCGCGCGCGCGGCAACCAGAAGGAGTTCCTCAAGAAGATCGAGCAGCAGCTGAACACCGCCCTCATCAAGAGCCAGGTCGAGGCGCGCGTGGTCACGCGCGAGAAGCACCTCTACAGCATCTACCAGAAGATGCGCCGCAAGCGCGCGCCGCTGAACGACATCGTCGACGTCTACGGCATCCGCATCGTGGTGGATACCCCGGACACCTGCTACCGCGCCCTGGGCGCGGTGCACTCGGTGTTCAAGCCCATGCCGGGGCGCTTCAAGGACTACATCGCCATCCCGCGGGTGAACGGCTACCAGTCGCTCCACACCACGCTGTTCGGCCCCAACGGCGTGCCCATCGAGGCGCAGATCCGCACCACCGACATGCACCGGGTCGCCGAAGCGGGCATCGCCGCGCACTGGAAATACAAGGCGCGCGGCGACGCGGACGGCGGCCAGCAGGACCGCACGCGCGAGTGGCTCTCCAACCTGGTGTCGCTGCAGGAGTCCGGCTCCTCCGAGGAATTCCTGGAGAGCGTCAAGGTCGACCTGTTCCCGGACAAGGTGTACGTGTTCACGCCCAAGGGCCAGATCCTGCGCCTGCCCAGCGGCGCCACGGTGGTGGACTTCGCCTACGCGGTGCACACCGACATCGGCAATCGCTGCGTGGCGGCAAAGGTCGACCGGCGCCTGACCCCGCTGCGCACCGTGCTGCGCAACGGCCAGACCGTGGAGATCATCAGCGCCAAGGGCGCCACGCCCAACCCCTCGTGGGTCAACTTCGTGGTCACCGCCAAGGCGCGCAGCGCCATCCGCCACTACCTCAAGAGCCTGCGGCGTTCCGAGGCCATCGCGCTCGGCGCGAAGCTGCTCGCCCAGGCCCTGGGTGAATTCAGCCTCAGCTTCGAGGACGTCAGCGAGCCGGTGCGCCGCGCCACCCTGGGGGAGCTGGGCATGAAGGACCTCGACGAGCTGCACGAGAGGATCGGGCTCGGCGAGCGCCTCGCGCCGCTGGTGGCGCGGCGCCTGCTGCCCACCGCCACCCATGCCAGCGGCACGAGCGTGCTGGCGCCCCTGGCGATTGCCGGCACCGAGGGCCTGCTGGTCACCTACGCGCGCTGCTGCTTCCCGATCCCCTACGACCCGATCTTCGCCTTTCTGTCCTCGGGGCGCGGCGTGGTGATCCACCGCGAGAACTGCGTGAACGTCGAGGACTACAGCAAGCACCCGGAGAACTGGCTGCCGGTGAGCTGGCAGGCCGCGCCCGACCGGCTGTTCTCCTCGGAGCTGCGCGTCTATGTCATCAACCGCACCGGCGTGCTGGCGGCGGTGGCGGCGGCCATTGCCAGCACCGAGACCAACATCGACCACGTCTCGATCGATGAGCAGGACAGCGATACCGCGGTACTGACCTTCGAGCTGCGCGTGCGCGACCGGCGTCACCTGGCGCGCCTGGTGCGCGTGATCCGGCGCATGCCGGACGTGAACCGCGTGACGCGCAGCATCGCCGCCCACGCCCGCAGCGAGCGCGATGCCGAGCACGACGGCGACCCGGACCCGGATCCGCGCGGCTGACCTTCAATGTCCAAGGAGAACCCGATGACCCGTCAGATCATCCATACCGAACGTGCCCCGCAGGCGATCGGCACCTACTCGCAGGCCGTGCGGGTCGGCGACACCGTCTACCTGTCCGGCCAGGTGCCGCTGGACCCGGCGACGATGCAGATGGTCACCGGCGACATCGAGGCGCAGATCCGCCGCGTGTTCGAGAACCTCAAGGCGGTCGCGGAAGCCGCCGGCGGCTCGCTCGCCCAGGCGGTCAAGGTCAACGTCTACCTGACCGACCTTGCCAACTTCGCCAAGGTCAACGAGGTCATGGCGCAGTTCTGCCCGCAGCCCTACCCGGCGCGCGCGGCAGTCGGGGTCGCGCAGCTGCCGCGCGGCGCGCAGGTCGAGATCGAGTGCATCCTGCAGCTGGGGTGAAGCCCGCCGCCGCCGCCGCGCCCGCCGACCGGGGCACGCGCCCGGTCACCGCGCTGCGCGGGGTCGGGGCCGCCCTTGCCGAGCGCCTCGAGAAGCTCGGCGTGACCAGGGTCGCGGACCTGCTGTTCGTGCTGCCGCTGCGTTACGAGGACCGCACGCACGTCTCGGCCATCGGCCAGCTGAGCGTGGGCGAGCGCGCCGCCGTCGAGGGCGAGGTGCTGCTCACGGAGGTCGCCTACCGCGGTCGCCGCCAGCTGTTGTGCCGCGTTGCCGACGGCTCCGGCATGCTCACGCTGCGCTTTTTCTACTTCTCGGGGGCCCAGCAGGCGAACCTGGCGCGTGGCACGCGGCTGCGCTGCTTCGGCGAGGTGCGCCGCGGCCCGCTCGGGCTGGAGATGGTGCACCCGGAGTACCGCCGCCTGGGCGCCGAGGCGGCACCGCTGGAGGAGACCCTGACGCCGGTCTATCCGCTCACCGAGGGCGTGCCGCAGGGACGCCTGCGCGCCCTGGTCGCCGAGGCGCTGCGCGAGCTCGAGCGCACCGCGCTGCCGGACTGGATCCCGCGTGAAGTCCGGCTGCCCGAGGGACTGCCGCCTCTTACGAGCGCGGTCAACTACCTGCATCGTCCGCCGCGCGAGGCGCAGCTCGAGGAACTCGCCGCGGGCCGCCACCCGGCGCAGCGCCGCCTTGCCTTCGAGGAGCTGCTCGCCCACCACCTGTCACTCAAGGTGCGCAAGCGCGCGCTCAAGACCGACCCGGCCTGGGCGCTGGCTGACGCAGCCGGACTCGCACCGCGCTTCCTCGCCGCCTTGCCGTTTGCCCTCACCGGCGCGCAGCGGCGCGCGCTGCACGAGGCCGAACAGGACCTGGTCAGCGCTGTGCCGATGGCGCGCCTGGTACAGGGGGATGTGGGCTGCGGCAAGACCGTGGTAGCGGCGGCGGCGGCGGCGCGGGCCGCCGGCAGCGGCTTCCAGGCCACGCTCATGGCCCCGACCGAGCTACTCGCCGAGCAGCACTGGCGCAACCTGCGCGACTGGTTCCATCCGCTCGGCGAGACCGTCGCGCTGGTGTCCGGTTCCCAGCCGGCGCGGGCCCGGCGCAGCGCCCTTGCGGCGATCGCCGCCGGCGAGGTGCGCATCGCCGTCGGCACCCACGCGCTGTTCCAGGAGGGCATCGAGTTTGCGCGCCTGGCGCTGGTCATCGTCGACGAGCAGCACCGCTTCGGCGTGCAGCAGCGCCTGAAGCTGCAGGAGAAGGGCCAGAAGCAGGGCCGCCTGCCGCACCAGCTGATCATGACCGCGACCCCCATCCCGCGCACGCTCGCCATGACCGCGTACGCAGACCTGGACATCTCGGTCATCGACGAGCTGCCGCCGGGACGCACACCCATCCACACGGTGGTCGTCCCCGAGCAGCGTCGCGCGGAGGTCGTGCTGCGCATCGTGGAGGCCTGCCGCGCCGGGCGGCAGGCCTACTGGGTCTGTCCGCTCATCGAGGAATCCGACGAGCTGCGCGCCCAGGCGGCCGAGGAGACCGCGGCGAGCCTGAGTGCGGCACTGCCGGGCGTGCGCGTGGGGCTGGTGCACGGGCGCATGCCCGGGGCCGCCAAGGATGCGGCGATGCTCGCCTTCAAGGCCGGCAAGATCCAGCTGCTGGTCGCCACCACCGTCATCGAGGTCGGCGTCGATGTGCCGAACGCGACTCTCATGGTCATCGAGAATGCCGAGCGCATGGGGCTGGCACAGCTGCACCAGCTGCGCGGGCGCGTCGGCCGCGGCACCGAGGCCAGCACCTGTGTGCTGTTGTACCGCGCGCCGCTGTCGCCGCTGGCGCGCGAGCGCCTGAAGGTGATCCGCGAGAGCACCGACGGCTTCGAGATCGCGCGGCGCGACCTTGCACTGCGCGGACCGGGGGAACTGCTGGGAACGCGGCAGACCGGGCTCGCGCAGCTGCGGGTCGCCGACCTCATGCGCGACGCGGACCTGCTGCCGCTGGTGCAGGAGGCCGCCGAAGTGCTGCTTGCCTCGTACCCGCAGAACATCGAGGCGCTCGCGGCGCGCTGGATCGGCGCCGACGAGCGCTACGGGCGCATCGGCTGAAATCACCCGGCATGGCAGCGCCGGCCCGATGCAATTGTGGCGGCGCGCACGCCATCCGCGACCGAATCTGGATGGCGCGGGCCGCGCGGCGCAGGCAGGATCATGCGCATGCCGCTGCGCTTCGTTGCCAAACAGCTTTCCCACCCAAAGGGACTCGTCGGTCACGGAATCGCACGGCTCATGAACCGGATGAATGCCGGGATGAGCGCTCATGCGCTCGGGCAGCTGGACGTCAGGCCCACGGACCACGTACTCGAGATCGGCTTCGGCGGCGGCGTAGCGCTCAGGAGCCTCATGCCCCTGGCAGCCTGTGTCTGCGGGCTGGATCGTTCGCAGGACATGGTGCGCAGTATCCGCAGGCGCTACCGCGCCAAGATCGCCGCCACCGGCGGGCGGTTTCTGTGCGGCTCGGTCGAACAGATCCCGTTTGCGTCGGCGAGCTTCGACCGGGTCCTGAGCGTCAACACGATCTATTTTTGGCGTCCGCTCGAGGCGGGGGTTGCCGAGATCCACCGGGTCCTCAGGCCCGGCGGCCGCGTGGCCATCGGCTTCCTGCCCGCCGAGGGCATGGCACCCATGAACATGCCGGCGGACATCTTCACGCTGCGCGATGCGCAGGCGCTGAGCGCCGTGCTTGCCGCGGCGGGCTTCTGCGCAATCACGCTGCGGCAGCCACGCCCGGGGGTCAGCTGGCGGACACTCGTGGCGACCCGTCCTTCGGCCTAGTGCACCGGTGACATCGAGTAGGGCGGCTCGGCGGCCTTGCCAGGCCAGCCAATATTCGCCTTCGCACCCATCACGAAGTGCAGCTCCCCGCCCGCCATGATCTCCTCGTGGCGCACGAACACCCGCTGCAGCGGCGCGCCATTGAGCGTGACGCCCTGCACGTACGGGTGGGCGTCGTCGAGTGAGCTGGCGCTGATCACGAAAGTCCGCCCGTTCGGCAGGCTCAGCTGCGCCCGCGGCACGAACGGGCGGCCGATGATGTACTCATTGCTCGCAGGGGTCACCGGGTAGAAGCCGAGCGCGGTGAACAGGTACCACGCCGACATCTGGCCCAGGTCGTCGTTGCCCGAGAGCCCGTCCGGGCGCGGTGCGTACTGGCTCCTCATGATGGCCCCAAGGCGCGCCTGCGTCCGCCAGGGTTGTCCGGCGGCGGCGTACAGGTACGCGACGTGATGGCTCGGCTCGTTGCCGTGCGCATACCAGCCGATGAGGCCGGTGATGTCTTCCATGTGGGCGAACAGCTTCGGGTCGATCCTGGCGTCGAACACCCGGTCCAGCTGCCCCAGCAGCGCATCCGCGCCGCCGTGCACGGCGGCCAGCCCGGCCACATCCTGCGGCACGTACCAGGAATACTGCCAGGCGTTGCCCTCGGTGTAGTCGGAGCCGTAGCCGCTCACGCTCGGGTCGAAGGGGGTACGGAACGCCCCGGCACGCGTGCGCGCGCGCATGAAGCCGGTGTCCGGGTCATAGGCGTGGCGCCAGTTGGCGGCGCGCTTCATGAACTCCGCGGCGATCTGCTCGCGGCCCATCGCCTGCGCGGTGCGCGCGATGCTCCAGTCATCGAAGGCGTACTCGAGCGTCTTGGAGGCGGCCTCCCCCTCCTCGTCGATCGGCACGTAGCCGAGCTGCATGTACTGCGCAAGACCGCCGTAGGGGCCGTAGCTGGCGGTGGCGACCATCGCCTGCAACGCATCATCGGCGTCGTAGCCACGGATGCCCTTGGCGTAGGCATCCGCGATCACCGCCACCGCGTGGTAGCCGATCATGCACCAGGTCTCCTGCCCCTGGAACGCCCACACCGGCAGCATCCCGTAGGCACTGGCGTGCTGCGCGGCCACCAGTGAGCGCACGAAGTCGTTGGTGCGCTGCGCCGGCTGCAGGATGGTCAGCAGCGGATGCAGGGCGCGGTAGGTGTCCCAGAGCGAGAAGGTCGAGTAGTTGGTGTAGCCGCGCGCCTGGTGCACCGCGTTGTCCGGCCCGCGGAAGCGCCCGTCGCTGTCCATGAACAGGCTCGGCGCCTGGAAGGCATGGTAGAGCGCGGTGTAGAAGCCGCGTCGCTGTGCCGCGCTGCCATCGACGGCCACGACCCCGAGCGCACGCTCCCACGCCAGGCGCGCCGCGGCCCGCGCACCATCAAAATCCAGGCCCTGGGTCTCGGCCTCGAGATTGGCGAGGGCGCTCTCCTCGCTCACCGGGGAGATCGCGACCCGCAAAGTCAGCTCAGCGCCCTCGGCTGCGGCGAAGTCCAGCGCGCCCACCAGGGCCCGGCCCTCGAGCTGGGCGCGCTGGCGCGCATCGTTGGCGCCCGGCGGCGGGAAACCCTTGTAGAGCACACCCTGCTCGGTGTCGCGGAATTCGTGCCCGCTCACCGGCTTGGAGAAGCGCATCGCAAAATACAGCTGCCGCCCGGGCGCCCAGCCGCGGGTCTCGCGAAAGCCGGTCAGCGTGCCGTCGCCGCGCAGGCGCAGCCGCGACCACAGCACCTTGCCCGGGTAGTCGTACATGCTGGTGCGCAGGTCGATGAGCACGTGCGCGGCCCGGCCCCGGGGAAAGCTGTACCGATGCACACCGACGCGTGCCGTCGCGGTGAGCTCGGCGCGGATCCCGTAGTCGCTCAAGGTCACCGCGTAATAACCAGGCTGCGCGAGCTCGCCCTCGTGCGCGAAGCGCGAGCTGTAGCCGCTGCCGGGCACCTGCGGGTCGCCGCGCTCGAAGCGCACCTCGCCGGCGACCGGCATCACCAGCACATCGCCCAGGTCCGAGTGGCCGGTGCCCGAGAAGTGCGTGTGCGAGAACCCGACAATAGAGTGGTCCTCGTAGCGGTAGCCGGCGGCCCACCCGTAGGCCTCGCTGCGCGGGCGGATCTGCGTGTCGGGCGACAGCTGCACCATCCCGAAGGGCACGACCGCGCCCGGGAAGGTATGGCCGTCGCCGGCGGTGCCGATGAAGGGATCCACGTCCGTGAAGGGCGTGTGTGCCGGCGCGCCGGCGGCGGCCGGCAAGCTGACCAACAGCGCTGCCAGCAGCAACGCGCCGCGGGTCGTTGCGGACTTCAGATTCATCGCCTGCTCCGGTCGGATTCGGTCGTGCACCAGAAACGGCTATTGTGCCGCAACACCGGCGGCGCGCCCGCGTCGCCCGCTGCCTCGTGTGGTAACGTCCGCTCCTGAAGTCTTCCCTGGCGCACGATGGCTGCGGTCACCCCCCAAATTCCCGTGAAACCCAAGCCGGCAGAGGCACCTCTGACGCACCGCCTGGCGCGGCGCGCGAACGAGTACACGCGCCTGATGCGCCTGGACCGTCCGGTGGGCACCTGGCTGCTGTTGTGGCCGGCGCTGTGGGCGCTGTGGGTCGCCGGCTCCGGCCGGCCGGACCCGCGGGTGCTGATCGTGTTCGTGCTCGGGGTGTTCGTGATGCGCGCCGCCGGCTGCGTCATCAACGACTACGCCGACCGCAACATCGATCCGCACATCCGCCGCACGCGCGACCGCCCGCTGGCGGCGCGGCGCGTCTCCCCGCTCGAGGCGCTGGTGCTGTTCGCGGTGCTGCTGCTCATCGCGCTGTTCCTCGTGACGCGCCTGGACCCGCTCACCATCAAGCTCGCCTGCGTCGGCGCCGCGCTCACCGTGTCCTACCCGTTCCTCAAGCGCTTCTTCCCGATGCCGCAGCTGTACCTGGGCATCTCCTTCGGCGGCTGGAGCGTGCTCATGGGCTTTGCGGCCCAGTCCGGCGTGCTGCCGCGGGTCGCCTGGGTGCTCTACTTCGCCGCGGTCATCTGGGCGGCCATCTACGACACCATCTACGCGATGGTGGACCGCGAGGACGATCTGAAGATCGGCGTGAAGTCGAGCGCCATCCTGTTTGCCGACATGGACAGGTTCCTGATCGGCGTCATGCAGCTGATGATGCTCTGCGCCCTGATGCTGGTCGGCCGCAACATGCAGTACGGCAACTGGTACTACGCAGGCGTGGCCGGTGCGGGCGTGCTGTTCCTGTGGCACCAGTGGCTGATCAGGAAGCGCGAACCGGCCGGGTGCCTGCGCGCCTTCCTCAACAACCAGTACGTGGGCCTGGTGGTGTTCGTCGGCATCCTGCTGCAGTACACCTACGGCTCCTGAAGGCGGTCGCTTGGCCGCCGCGCTTCGGGTGTCGCTCCGGGCCGCTGCCCTAATGACTTGCTAAGCGTGGGGTTTGTCGGTGCGAACTTTCCGCCGAGTTCGGGTGCAGCGCTGCGACAGATATCAATGTGAACTATAATCGCTCGTAGCGACAAGGACCTACGCAACCAGTAGCGCGCTGGCCCAAGAGGCGGCCTGGGCGGAGCAAGGATGTCGGTACGCAGTCATGCGCGTCGCTGGGTGGAACGAACCCTTCACGCGCACCTAATCCCCGCAGAGCAAGTCGCACTGGTCTTTCAGTGGGAACATCTGCGCAGCTTCTTTAAGCACTTTCAGGTCGACTGTGTATTCGACGTCGGTGGCAATGTCGGCCAGTACGCGACGATGCTCCGTACCGAAGTTGGCTATCGCGGCGACATCATCTCCTACGAACCCGTTCCGGAGCTTGCCGAAAGACTGAGAGCGGCCGCGTCCCTGGATCCGTCGTGGCTGGTGGAGGAACTTGCGCTGGATGCGACCGCGGGTAGCGCCTCCTTCAATGTGTTCGCCTCCGATTCCTTCAGTTCGTTACATGATCTGGCGGCGCTGGCTCAGCAGCAGTTTCGCGAGAAGGTCGACCTGGTGCGGCGCATCCCGGTCCACACAGCCATCCTGGCGACGGAACTGGCCAAGTACCAAGCGCGGCTTGGCTTCAGCAGGCCTTTCCTGAAGATGGACACTCAGGGGCACGACGTACGGGTGGCGATGGGGGCTGGCAGCAGTCTGCGCTCCTTCGTCGGACTGCAGAGCGAACTGGCCATCAAGCGCCTCTACCAGGACAGTCCCGATTACGAGGAAGCGCTCGAGTTCTACCGTGGGCAGGGTTTCGAGCTGAGTGCGCTCGTGCCAAATAACCTGGGGCATTTCCCGCGGTTACTCGAGATCGACTGCATCATGTATCGAGCTGACTGAAGTCGTCGGCTGGCACGACCTGACTGATTGGCCTCTTTCCTGGCTGCCAGCAGTGCTCCGACCCCTCGCCGGCCCTCCTGATGGCATTGCCGCAGCGCGCTTGCCGTAATTGTCGACTTCTGCGACCCCGCCTCGTTGACACGGCTCGCTAGGCTCGGGCATGGTCGCGCCACAGGCGCAGCCTCCCCACCCCAAGGTGTCCGCAATGAGCCAGACCGCAGCTTCCGCCCGCCATGACTGGTCCAAGGATGAGGTGCAGGCACTGTTCGCGCTGCCCTTCATCGACCTGCTGCTGCGGGCCCAGCAGGTGCACCGCGCGCACCACGAACCCAACACCGTGCAGATGAGCACGCTGCTGTCGATCAAGACCGGGGCGTGCCCGGAGGACTGTGCCTACTGCCCGCAGAGCGTGCGCTACGAGACCGGGGTCGGGGCCGAGGCCCTGATGCAGGTCGAGGCGGTACGCGCGGCGGCCGTGCGTGCCAAGCAGGCCGGCGCCACGCGCTTCTGCATGGGGGCCGCCTACCGCTCGCCCAAGGCGCGCGAGCTGAAGGTGATTGCACAGATGATCGGCGAGGTGCGCGCGCTGGGCCTGGAGAGCTGCGCCACGCTCGGCATGCTCACCGCGGACCAGGCGCAGGAACTGAAGGCCGCAGGCCTGGACTACTACAACCACAACCTCGACACCTCCGCGGAGTTCTACGGTTCGATCATCAGCACCCGCACCTACGCGGACCGGCTGGACACTCTGGAAGCGGTGCGCGAGGCGGGCCTGAAGGTGTGCTGCGGCGGGATCATCGGCATGGGCGAGTCAGCCGCCGACCGCGCCCAGCTGCTGCGCACGCTCGCCAACCTGCCCCAGCACCCCGAGAGCGTGCCGATCAACCAGCTGGTCAGGGTCGCCGGCACCCCGCTGGCCGACGCCGCCGCCGTCGACCCGTTCGACTTCGTGCGCATCATCGCCGTGGCGCGCATCCTCATGCCCGCCGCGCACGTACGCCTGTCCGCCGGGCGCGAAGAGATGAGCGACGAACTGCAGGCGCTGTGCTTCATGGCCGGGGCCAACTCGATCTTCTACGGCGAGAAGCTGCTGACCACCGGCAACCCCGACGTCGAGGCCGACCGGGCGTTGCTGCGCGATGCCGGCATGCGGCCCGCCCCGGCGCGCGCGTCGACGAATTCATGAGCGCTGGATCCTTGCCCCCCGTGCTGAAACTGGACGTGCGCGGCAAGCTGCCGCTGCTGGACGCCGTCGAGATGGCCAAGCTGCGCCCCTGGCTGCGCCCCTGGTGGCGGCCCACCACCGGCGATGGGCCGACGTTCTTCTGGATGGTGCTGATCCACGTCGGCGCGGTGGCGGGCCTGATCCTGACGCCGCTGCCGGGCTGGCCGGTGGTGGCGGTGGCGGCGGCGCTGCACTTTCTGGGCGGACTGGGAACGACGGTCTGTTATCACCGGGCCATCGCGCACAAGTCGGTCAAGCTGCACCCGGCGGTGCAGGCAGCGCTGACCTTCTTCGCCATGCTGAACGGGTCGGGGTCGCCGCTGTCCTGG
>DASXPL010000003.1:0-510628 GCA_036493615.1 Steroidobacteraceae bacterium | reverse complement strand
TAGCGTGGCTCACGGGCCCCCATGCCTTCGCGGCAACAGTCAACGGCCTCAATGCGCCCGCGAAGGGCAAGTCGGGTGGGGCAGAATCTGACTGCAACTGCTGAATCAGTCTTCGGATCGCGATTTCGCGATTTGCCGGACGCAGGTTGCGGCTCTCCGCCTTGGCACCTGGAAACTGGTCTGCTTCGATTTCTCCGAGACGAGAGAATTCCTGGGTGAAATACCGGTAGCGCAGTACAACGCGGGCTCGAGTGGCAACCGGCTTCGAGTCCCAGGTGGGCGGCGCAAACCGCCATTGACGAGCAGCGTCTAGGGCCGACTCGTCGAGGCGTGGGAACCCAGAGGGCTGAGTTACCGTTATGTTGGTCGGCTCGCCGCGCTCATTGATCTGAAGATCGAGCATGACCGACCCCTCAGCGCCGGCTGCGGCCACTCCGATGGGATACTCGGGACGGGACCAGAGCACCATTTGTAACTTGGGACGCCCCCTGGGAAGGCGGTCCCTGCCTTGCGAATTGTCTGTATCGGGCAGGGCGTCGGTGACGGGCGTAAATTCTGACGGCGCGCCTGGACCTTGCGTGTCACTTGGCCAGATATCGATCGCTGGAAAAATCCAATGGTGGGGTGGGGGTGACGACTGATTTTCCGCAGTCGGGGCTATCGGCCTGCTTTTGAGCGCACCCTCCCGACGCTCGTCGATTTGGGACCTGACTGGCCCAAACATAGGAGCACGGGCACCGATGCTGCTGGTTCCGTGAGTCTGCACGAGAGTGTATAGCACCGCGACGTGGCAGCTGACGAGCAACACTAGGATGCCCACCAATCCGGAACCCGTCGCGGACGCAGGCATCGGCAGCCCTTGCATCGATACTCCGGCCTACTTCCGATCCTCCATCAAGCCGAGGAAAAAGGCGAGCCTCTACAGGTCATCTGTGCCAACCGGCCCGCCCACCATGCCGGCGCCCACAATTCGAGTCCCTCCTTGACCAAGGTCTCAAGGCACTTAACGTCTGCCCGCCGCCGCGGGTGCGCCATGAGGCGCGGGGACTTGCGCGCGACAGTCCTTGCCGATCCCCGGTATCACCCCACCAGCCCGAGAGCTCCTCCGGCTGCCCGCTCGCGTCTATCGACTCTCCTGCATGTAGACGGCGCGCTCGTGCGAGAACGTCCTGAACCCAAAGACCCCGTGATAGCTGCCCATGCCACTTTGATTGACGCCGCCGAAAGGCAACTGGTTCTCCAGGTAATGCGAGAAGAACCCGTTGATCGTCACGCCGCCGGATGAGGTTTTGCTCAGTAGCATCTCGATGTTGCGCTGGTTGTTGCTGTAAATGTAGAGCGCCAGGGGCTTGGGGCGGCTCGAGACGTATGCGATGACGTCATCGAGGTTCGTGTAAGTCAGGACCGGCACAATCGGCCCGAAGATCTCCTCCTGCATGATGAGCATGTCCGGAGTTACGTCCGTTAGCAGCGTCGGATGGATCGTGCGGTCAGCCTCCTCTAGAATTCCGCCGACGGCGATTTTGGCACCCTTGGCCACGGCATCATCGAATAGTCTCTTGATGCGGGTGAAGTTCTGAGCGTTGACGATTTGGGCGATGTTCTCCTTCTTGATGCTCCCGTCATCTCGGTACAGGTTTTGCCGCACGGTGGCGCGAAAGGCCTCGATCAGGATGTCCTTCTGCTGTTCGTTGATGAATACGTAGTCTGGAGAGATGCAGGCCTGCCCGCCATTGAATTGCTTGGCCGCCGCTAGGTCTCCGCCGACCTTCTTCAAATCCGCATCTGCATCGACGATGACGGGAGATTTCCCGCCCAGTTCCAGAGTCACAGTGGCCAGATGCTTCGCGGCCGCCGCCATGACCAGCTTCCCGACGCGCGTGCTTCCCGTGAAGAAAATATGGTTGAACGGCAGGTCGAGCAGGGCGGTCGCCACATCTACGCCGCCTTCGAACAAGGCAACTTCCTTTTCATCGAAGGCTTCCCTGACGAGCTTGGCGGCCACTCGCGCCGTGGCGGGACATAAGTCCGTGAGCTTGACGATGCAACAGTTGCCAGCGGCGATGGCTGCCGCCAGAGGGCCCATGACCAAGCCAAGCGGAAAGTTCCACGGACCCAATATGAGGCATACTCCGCGCGCCTCGTAGACGATCCGCGCCTTGTCATTCTTGTTCTGGGACGGAGGTACGTCGACCGCCTTCATCCAGTCGTCGAGATTGGCGATGTTCCGCTCGATGTTGGCGGTCACGTTGAGGAGTTCCGTAACACGTATTTCATTCTCGGGCTTGCGCGTGTCTTGCTTCACTGCGGCCACGATTTCATCGCCGTGAGCTTGCACGGCCGCCTTCAGCCTGCTGAGCTTCTCCCGGCGCTGTGCTACGGTCGTGCTCTTCGTTGCCCACTGCTGAGCTTGTTGCAGAGCAAAGATCCTCTCCATGTCTGCCAACGCGCTTTGCGGGCTCTGTCCAGCGGGAGTGGCCACGGCATTTCTCCAGTCGATGAGTGCGGATACCCGAGCAACGCGGCGATTGTAGTCGAATCAGGGCCTAGGGCTTGCGTGCACTGACCAGCGAATAGTAGCCGCCACGGGTGCGCAGCGCCTGGACATCGACGAAGCCAGCAGCGCCGAGGATGTCGCGGTATTCGGCGACGCTGTATTGCTTTCCCAGAGTGCCGATTAGCATCAGCAGGCTAAAGGCGGCAGCGGGGAATGGGCCGGAGCAATCGTCATCCATCAGAATTTCATTGAGAAATATTCGTCCGCCGCTGGGCAGCGCTTCGAAACTTGTTTGGGCCAGCAAGCGACAGGTCTCGTCCGACCAGTCATGGAACACGTTGGCGAAGAAGTGACCGTCGTGGCCGCTGGGCCATTTCTCGGTGAACATGTTGACTCCGATAGCACTGACCTGGGGCCCCATGCCGGCACGGTCAATGTACTTGCGTGCTTCGATCGCCATCTCCTTCAGGTCCATCAACACCACTTTGAGCCGCGGGTGCGCCCGTGCGATCTCGATTCCGTAAACACCTGAGCCACAGCCGACATCTATCAGTGAGCGGAGCTCGCCGAACACGCCTTGTGCAGCCGCGCCGAGGGCCGGCGCTTGGCTATGTGCATGCATGAAGCTAGCGATGCTTTCTGCTGCCTGCTGCGACATGGTGCCGCGCTCCCATTCGGGTTGGCGGGCAGTGGCATCCCCCGAGGTCGCGCCGCTTTCGCCGGGGCGCTTTCCGGTCCGCAGCGATTCAAGCAGCCGTGCGCGCAGAGTCTGATTGAAATCGATCTGGCGCGTAAAATGACCCCAGAAGCCCGCGCCATCCGGGTGCAGCCACGTGCGAGTTATATGGGTCGCGCGCCATTTGCCGAGCCGCCTTTCGACCAGTCCCATGGAGCACAGTGCTGCCAGGTGCATCGCCAGCGCGCGAGAATCGACGCCAAGTAATGCTGCCAGTTCGTCGGCGGTCAGCGGCTCATCACTCAAAGCCTTGAAAGTGCCGACCTCGACGTTGACGTTCACAACCGGCAGGCGGAACTGTGACAGCCAGATGTCCCAGATAGCGCTGTCGTCATTGGTCGGTGGCAATGCGCTCATTGGCTTTCCTTCACATGAGGTATCGTACCTTGTAAGTACAATACAGCCGATCTATCCGCTTAGCCGCCACCGAGGATGGGAGTTCACGTGATTCATGTGCACCTGAGCGGGCTCGACCAGCTGATGGTGCTGCTGTACTTCATATTCGTTATCGGGATCGGCTGGTTGCTGCGCCGCGACGTCAGGCGCAGCGCGGACTTCCTCACCGCCAGTCACTCGATGCCGGCCTGGATCACCGGCCTTGCCTTCATCTCAGCCAATCTCGGCGCGCAGGAAGTGATTGGCATGGGCGCCTCTGGCGCCAAATACGGAATCATGACCAGCCACTTCTATTGGATTGGCGCCGTGCCCGCGATGGTGTTCCTCAGCCTGTTCATGCTGCCTTTCTATTACGGTTCCCGCGCCCGTTCAGTGCCGGAATATTTGAAGCTGCGGTTCGACGAAAAGACGCGGGCGTTCAACGCGCTCACCTTCGCGCTGATGACATCCGAAACAGAAACGGCCTGCCCGGAGTTGCGCCCACGATCCGTGGCCCGTGGATCGCAGGCTGTGGCAAGTCCCGGGCGGGCGCGATCGCAGGAGGCGAGTCCGGTGGGACAACGTAGGCGGCCGGGCCTGGGCTTGCGTCCTGCTGGAGATACAGCACGGCGCCGCCCCAGGCTCCCTCGTCGTCGTTGCTCGTATCACCGCCATCGTCGAGCAACAGGGTGAGCACACGGGCGCCTGTCAGCTCCGCGGACAGCAGCTTGGGCGGCTCTCCGGCGCGAATCAGTCCGCTGCTGGCGACCAGCACATCGTCGGCCCACACCTCGAAGACCACTGTCCCCACCCCGGTCGTGACCGCATCGTCCAAGCCGACCATCGCCGCAAAGCGGCTCGCGCTGCCGTGCAGATCAATGACGAACTCGCTGATCGAACGGGTACCAATCCCATGCGGGTAGGTGAGCCCACCCAATGAAATCGGCGCGTCGCGGATCGACTGGCCGGCGCGCGGTCGGCCGCGCCGCTGGGTCATCTTGTCCAGCCCAAGGCTTTCGATCCAAATCGCGCCTGGCGGGGGCGCGGACGCACGCAGTGCGGCGCTGTCCTCGGCGAGAGCGCTGGAATTTAGCGCCGCCAGAACGTGGAACGTGACGAAAAGCATCACGCTGAACCGCTGGCGCGGAGTCGCCAGCAAATTGGGGGCATTTACCATCCAACTCACCGTCCTCGGCTGCCTCAGGTGGTGCCTAACGCGCGCGCGCGCATCATGCGAACCCCGAACACCGGGCCCGCCGCGCTGCCATCATGGGGTACGAATCGCACGCGTACCCGCTGTGCGCCGCGCGTCAGGTCTTGCGGGATCGCGTACTCGATCTCGAAGAATTGCCCCGGGCGGTCGGCATCCAAATGCTGCGTGGCCACCCGCACCTGAGCGACGAACACGTCAAAGTCCCGCGCGCGCTCGTCCCCATAATAGGTCATGCGAAGGATCAGCGGGCCAGGTGCGCAGGCCATGTCGAATTCGAAGAATCCCCCAGAGCGCGCGTCGCGGCCGGAACGCCCGCGGTAGCTCACCGAATAGGAGCGCACCGCCACCAGCAGGTGCGCACTCTCGGGTTCCGCCTCACCGAGGCGGGCGACGTCGATGGAGCGCGCCTCGAGATCCGCAAGACGCCTTTGCTCGGCTGCAAGCTCGGCCTGGGTGGCATCCCACTGCGCCTGACTCGAGCGCTGGAAGTACACCGCGCTCAGGCGTGCATGCTGCCGGTAGAAGGGCACAAAGGTGAGGTCCGCCGGTTTTACCAGGCCGCGCGTGCGAAACACCGAGCGCTCTTTGCCGGTCGGGACGAAGTTCTTCAGTACCTGCTCGCCCACGAATACCGGCGCCGCCGCTTGCCACTTCGTGCCTGCCGGCCCCAAGTCCCCTGCCAGGACCAGGGGGCCGCGCAGAACCGACACGGTGCGTGAGTCACCGGGTGCCGCTTCGATGCGTAGTTCCAGGGGCAGCGTGATCGTGACGACGTCACCGCGTTGCCAGCGCCTCTCCAGCAGTGCGTATCCCTTGTGCGTCACGAGTGCGACCGGTGCGCCGTTGACACCTAGACTGACCGCCTGCTGCCGGGCCCATCCGGGGACGCGCAGTGCGATCGTGAATGTTGCAGGTTCTGCGAGTTGCTCCAGGGTCAGGCGCACCATGGAGTCAAACGGGTAGCCCGTTTCCAGACGCAGATTCGCGCCGCGCGTCCGCCAGTGGGCAGTGGCGGGAATGTAGAGATTAACGAAGAGTGTGCCTGCACCCTCCCAGAAGATTGCTGCGCCATGCTTGGCGTGGCTTTCCATCCCGGTGCCCACGCAGCACCAGAAGGGGTCGTCCGCCGGGTCCGAATACTCGCGCGCTGCGCCACTCATGAGCGGAGTCATGTAAGTGAAGCCGCCGGTTTCCAGATCGTGCGCCGCCATCACGTGGTTCAGGTGGGCACGCTCGTAGAAGTCAAACCACGCGCCGTCGGGGGACCAGGCAAAGAGATGCTCGGTCAGCTTGAGCATGTTGTAGGTGTTGCAGTGCTCACAGGTCTGATCGGTGATGTACGTCGCGATCGTATCGGGCGCGGAGAAGTACTCGCGGTCGGCGTTGCCGCCGATTACGTAGCTGTGGTGCCGCGTGACGGCTTCCCAGAAGAAGCGCGCGGCGGTGGCTTGGGAAGCCTCGCCCGTGAGCTCGTGCAGGCGCGCGAGGCCGATCAGTTTGGGAACCTGGGTGTTTGCGTGGAGGCTGGCGAGCTGGTCGGATTGCGCGGCCAGCGGATCGAGGACCTTGCGGTCGTAGAGCCGCTCGGCGATGAGCAACCAGCGCCGCTCTGAGGTACGGGCGTAGAGTTCGGCGTAGGACTCGTTCAGTCCCCCGTACTCACAGACCAACAACTGCTGCATCTGTGCGTCATCGAGCGCGGCAAATATCCGCTCAAAATAGCCGGCGAGTCCGGCGGCAACGCTGAGCGCCCGGCCGTTGTCCCAAGCGGCGTGGATGTCCAGCAGACCGGCCATGACCTTGTGCACGGTGTAGAGCGGCGACCAGGCGCCATTCAGGTCAAAGCCGCTCGCGTGGATCTGTCCCTTCGCGATCTCGGCAAAGATCTCCTCGCCGTCGACGATCGAGTTGTCCGTGCGCCTGCGCCCGAGGGCCCCCACATAGCCGTTGCCGCGCTGGCGTTGGACCACGGCCAGCTCGTCGACGACGTAGTTAGCCCGCTGCCGAAATTCGGCGTCGCCGGTCTGGGCGTGCATCAGCACCAGCGCGCTCATGTAGTGACCGAGCGTGTGGCCCGCCAGTGTGTCACTCTCCCAGCCGCCGTAGACCGGCGCCTTAGGTTCGAGCCCGGCGTACCTGCGGAAGTTGTGCAGCAGCCGGTCGGGGCTGAGACTCAGCAGGTAGCGCCGATTGCAATCCACGGCGCTCGCGTAGTCGGAAGGCAGCAGCCGGATGGCGGTCAACGGCAGCGCCGTGGCCCCGTTTGGCAGCTGGGCAGCTGCGGACGCGCGCGCAGGCGCTGGCGGCCACGTTTGCGCAAACACGGCGGCTGCCGCCGTGTACTGCATGAACTTTCGTCGATTACCGATGCTCATGAGCTACGCTCACTGAGATTCCCAGGCCATGTGGGCCTGTGAGTGATCGCTACCCGAGGAGATCGCCCGCCCACCAACGCCCGGGTGCCTACCCGCTTCCGATGTCTTTCGGCCATGACACTTCGAGCTCTTGTCCTTTGCCAGTCGCGCTTTCGCGCTTCAGGGGGCGACACCCGGGCAGACTGATATGCAAGTAGCCTGTGACCGTGTTGAAGGGGTTGACCCGCAACAGACTATAGTGGATGAACTGCCCACGTCGCGCGCCGGAAACTAGGCCCGCACTCTCAAGAATGGACACGTGCGCGGAGACCGAGGGCTTCGGGATCTCAAAGCGATCCGCGATCTCACCCGCCTGTCAGGCTGGTGGTGGACAAACCAGCCAGGATCTTCCGCGAATGCCGCGGCAAAGGCTGGGTCTAGGAGCGCGGGCTCGCGGCCGCTGAGGCCACGCGGCAGAAATGATGGCGCCCCCGGCTCAGGCCGTGCGCGACGTATCCCATTGATTTTTATGGCGTAGCGTGCGCATGGAAGGCACGCCATCGTCGCGTTAGCTTGGCCGGTGCGTTCACGAATCCTGGATTCCCTTGTCATTCCCGGTGGCCTGCATGAAATAATCCACGGTGCGATCCGCGCGCTCCCTGCGCACTTTGGAACTTCATTGAGCACCCAGGCCAAGCCACTCACTCCAACAGTTTTTTTCTTCTGCCGCCTGGGCGACATGGTCATGGTGACCTCGCTGCTAAACCTGCTGCGCAAGCGCTTCGCTTCACCGGTTCAGGTGGTCGGCACAGGGTCCTGGAGTTCGGCGATCTACGAGGGCAACCCTGACGTGCAGGGTGTTTGGGCCTTTCACCGCCACCTCCCGTTCGTGTTCGAGCGCAGCTGGCCGCAGGTGCAGCGCGCCCTGCGTGACACGCACCCCGGCCCCATCTATATATGCGAGCGTCACTACCGCCAGCTGCCGCGGATCCGCCGCATACTCAGGTGGAGCGGCATCGATCCGGCGCGCTGCGTGTTTCTCGGTGACGAGAACGGCGCGGGGCCGGAGCATCTGGTGGACCGGCTGCAGCGCCAGGGCACGCGAACCCCTGCGGCACTGCGGGCGGGGGACTATCCGGTGCCGGCCGCCGCCGCGGTGGTCGGCCCGCGCCTGTATGTGCTGCCCGCAGAACGCACGCGCTGCCGGGAATGGCTGCAGTCGCAGGGATGGGGACGACGCGACCTGATCATCGTCCAGCCCGGAAACCACCGCAGCATGGGCCCGCGGCGTGCTCGCTGGCGGCGCCTGAACAGCGACGATAAGTGGTGGCCGCTCGAGCGCTGGGCGACGCTCCTAGGACGCATCCACGCAGATCACAACAACGCCCAGATTCTCCTGCGTGGCTCGGCCGAAGAAGTGCCGATGCTCGAGGAGATCCGTGCCGCTGCGCGGCTGCAGCGCGTGGCCGTGGTGGGCACTGACCTGCGGCAGCTGTTCGCGCTGTGCGAGGCGGCCCACAGTATGATCTCGGTCGACACCGGGCCGGCCCACGCCGCCGCTGCTCTGAGTGTCCCACTCGTGGTGCTTTATGGCGCGGAGGCACCGCGCTACTGGCTGCCGCGCAGTCCCTATGGCTCTCCGGTCGAAGGTGTTGGCGGGCCGCCGGTATCCCATCGCGCCGACCAGGTCTCCGTCGAGCAGGTGTTTGCCGCCTGGCGCAGCGTGACGACGCAGATCAAGCCCGAGTCGCGGCACCTCGGCGAGACTGGCTAACCGTCCTCAGCGATAGGGGTCGCTGCGCTCCAGGTAGCCGTGCACGTATTCGGCAATGCCGGCCTCAAGACTGGTGAACGCCCGGGCGTAGCCTGCCTTCCGCAGGCGTGCCATTCGTGCCTGGGTGAAGTACTGGTACTTGCCCGCCAGGGTTGCCGGCATGTCGATGAACTCGATCGACACTGGCTGGCGCGCTGCGGCGAATAGCGCGCGCGACAGGTCCAGCCAGCTGCGGGCGACCCCGGTACCGAGGTTGAACAGTCCCGAAACCTGCGGGCTGTCGAGCAGCCAGGTCAGCACGGCCACGCAGTCCTGCACGTAGATGAAGTCGCGCACTTGGCCGCCATCAGGGTAATCGCTACGCTCGCTGCGGAACAGACGCAGCGGCTCCCCGCGGCGCACGGCCGGGAAATTGCGCGCCACGACACTCTGCATGCCGGCCTTGTGGTACTCATTCGGGCCGTAGACGTTGAAGAACTTGAGTCCCACGCACTGCGGTGGCAGTGCGGCACCGCGTTCCCGCAGCCGGGCGATACGCCGATCGACGAGGTGCTTGCTCCAGCCGTAGGCATTCAGCGGCAGGAGTTTCGCGAGCGCCGCCGCCTGGGGGTCATCGTCGAAGCCGCCGCTGCCATCGCCATAGGTTGCGGCCGAGGAGGCGTAGATGAGGCGCTTGCCGTGGACCGTGCACCAGTCCAGCAGATCGAGCGTTGCGCGCACGTTCTGGCGGACCAGAAGGTCGATGTCCGTCTCGGTGGTCGAACTGTTCGCACCCAGGTGCAATATCGCATCTACCCGTGCACCGTGACGCTCGAGCCACGCCGACAGCGCTTCGGGCGCCACCACATCGACGATGTCGTGCTTGGCGAGGTTGCGCCAGCGCGCATCCTGGCGCAGCCAGTCGACCACCACCACTTCGTGGCCGCGGTGGGCCAGCTCCGCGACGAGGTTCGAGCCGATGAAGCCGGCACCGCCGGTCACGACATACATCTGTCAGGGACCGCGTGCCGTGGCACCCAAATCGGCCGGCGGGTCGATGACCCACGCCGCCTCCACGAGGTCGCGCACGACGTAGTCCGGTTGAGCAGGCTTGCCATCGCCGCCCCGAGAACCGGATGCCACAAGGATTGTGGTGGCACCGACGCGCTTGCCCAGTTCGATGTCGCTGTTCTTGTCACCGATTATTATCGCATCGCGCGGCTCGAAGGCCAACGCTTCTCCCGCCTGGCGAAGGAGCCTCGTGTTGGGCTTGCGGCAGTCACAGCCTGCCTCAGGGCTGTGCGGGCAGAAGTACAGGCCCGCCAGGGGGGCGCCGTCTTCCGCAAGCATGGCGCGGAAGCGTTGGTTGATGGCTTCCAGGCGTTCGAGGGTGAACAAGCCACGGCCCACGCCGGATTGGTTGCTGATCACCACCAACGGATGACCGGCGCGATGCAGCCGGCGCAGTCCTTGCACCGCCCCGGGCAGGTAACGCAGCTGCTGCGGGTCATCGAGGTAGCCAGCATCGACCACGATCGTGCCGTCACGATCGAGGATGACTGGGCGCGCCGTGCGAGGTGCGCTCACGCCTTCTTGACCGACGCGATGCGACGTATCGTCTCGGTCGTGCTGTGCGAGGGCACCAGGTCGGCCAGGATCACCTTGCCGCCGCGCGCCAGGACCAGGTCCGCGCCGACGACCGTGGCGACGGTGTAGTCGGCACCCTTCACCAGCACGTCAGGCTCGAGTGCGGCGATCAGGTGCAGCGGCGTGTCCTCGTCGAACACCACCACCGCATCCACCGCGCGCAGCGAGCTCAAGACCATGGCCCGGCTGGCGGCGTTCTGGATCGGGCGGTTGGGTCCTTTCAGGCGGCGAACGGACCTGTCGGAGTTGAGGCCGACGATGAGCCGGTCGGCGGCACGCCTGGCCTGGTTCAGCAGCGACACGTGACCCGGGTGCAGCATGTCGAAGCAGCCGTTGGTGAAAGCTACCTGCAGGCCGAGCCGGCGCCAGCGGCCGAGCAGCACCTGTACGCGCTCGAGCGTGAAGCTGGTCGCCGAGTGGTCCGAGGCTTCGGCATCGCCCAGCCGCGCCAAAATTTCGTCCCGCGTGGCGGTCGCGGTGCCGTACTTGCCCACCACGATGCCCGCCGCGAGGTTGCCAAGCCGCGCGGCGTTACGGGTATCGGCGCCGCCGGCTAGCGCCACAGCCATGGCCGCGACCGCCGTGTCGCCGGCGCCGGTGACGTCGTAGACCTCGGTGGCAACCGTGTGGATGTGGATCGGCGCGCTGCGCTTCTGGATGATGGACATCCCGTCCTTGCCCCGGGTCGCGATCACGGTTTCGCAGATGCCGCACTCGATGACCTCGTTTGCGGCCGCCACGACCTGCGCGTCGGTTTCGCACTCATGTCCGCTCGCCAGCTGCAGCTCGTGTTTGTTTGGAGTGAGCACCGTGGCACCGCGGTATTTCGCGAAATTGCGGTTCTTCGGATCGACCAGCACGCGCTTACCTGCCGCTGTGGCCGCCTTGATGGCGCGTGCCGTGACGGCATCACTCAATGCCCCCTTGCCGTAGTCGGACAGGATCACAATGTCCGCCCCGGCCAGCGCAGCGGCGTACTGTTCCAGCATGGCCTCTGCCACCAGCTCGCCAATGGGTGCTGAGACTTCGTGGTCGGTGCGCAGGATCTGCTGCTGGTCGGCGATATAACGCGTCTTGGTGGTCGTCGGCCTCGTGGCATCCACGGTGAGATGGGTCTGGAAGGAGGAGGGGCCGGTGAGCTGGTTGCGCAACTCGATTGCCGCCTCGTCGGCGCCGACCACGCCCACGAGCACTACGTTCGCACCCAGGGCGGCGACGTTGCGCGCGACGTTGGCCGCGCCGCCGGGCATGTTGGCAGTGCGCTGCAAGGCGATCACCGGCACCGGTGCTTCCGGTGAGACGCGCTCCACTGAGCCGTACAGGAAGCGATCCAGCATCACATCGCCGAGCACGACCACGCGGGCCTGACTGAAACTGGCGAGCACGTCCAGCAGGATCTCGTCGCTCACGCGCCCTTACCGGCAGTGTCCAGCCGGGCCTCCAGGGCCTTGCAAAGCATGTGGGTGACCAGGAGGTGCATCTCCTGGATCCTGCCCGTGATGCGCGATGGCACGATAATGGCCGTATCGCACAGGGCATGCATCGGGCCGCCGTCCGCGCCGATTAGCCCGCTGGTGTGCAGGCCAAGGCTGCGCGCCTCGCGTAGTGCGGCGAGCACGTTCGGGCTGCGCCCTGAGGTGGACAGGCCGACGGCCACGTCTCCCGGTCGGCCGAGGGCTGCGACCTGGCGGCTGAAGACGGTTTCGAAACCGAAATCGTTGGTAGCAGCGGTCATGATCAGCGAGTCGGCCGAGAGCGCAATCGCGGCCATCGCGGCGCGGTTCTTCTCGTAGCGCACGACCAGCTCCGCGGCGATGTGCTGCGCGTTGCCCGCACTGCCGCCGTTGCCGAACACGAGCAGCTTGCCCCCGGCGCGCAGTGCGCCGTGCCACAGTTCCAAGGTGGCCGCAAAAGGCTCGGCCAGGGCGCTCATTAAGGCGTCGAACGCCAGGCGATGCTCCTCGGCCTCGCGCTCAAGGAAGTGCGAGATTTCCGGGTCGAGCCCTTCCCCACCACCGGTCTTTTTCAGCAAAGCCAATCACTCCAGGGCGCACGGCAAGCCGGCTCGGCTTCGCGCGGCAGCGCCTGCCATCCTCATCAGGCCGCGCAGGCTATTAAAATATGGCCAATCAGCCACTTAGGTCAATTCTTCGGGCGTTCCAGCACGTCCCGGCGAGACATCGCCGAATTGCTGAATCGATTCTAGCAGGACGCCGGATGGAGGCGTTTGCGGGGGCTTGGCGCGCAAGGCAGGCCCTGCGGAGGCGGTAACTGCTATTGATCGCACACTTCGATCACGCGGCACGGGAAGCGTTGGCGTCGGCTGGTCATAATGGCTGGCATTTTGAGCATTTGCGGGGTCATCCATGATCGGCTTTGCGGTCCTCGTTCTCGTCTTCGTGCTGCTCGTCTGCTACGGCGTCGCCCTCTACAACGGCCTCGTGCGAGCGCGCAACGAGGTGAAGCTCTCGTGGTCGAACATCGACGTACTGCTCGCCCAGCGCCATGACGAGCTCCCGAAGCTCATCGAGGTGTGCCGGCGCTACATGCAGCACGAGAGCGAGACCCTGGAGCGCGTCGCCCAGGCGCGTTCGGCCGTCGATACGGCCCGCAGCAGCGGTGACGTTTCCTCGGTGAGTCGCGCCGAGAGTGCGCTGCGCACCGGGCTCAGCGGTCTGTATGCGGTGGCCGAACGCTATCCGAACCTGAAGGCGGACGCGCTGTTCCAGAACCTGCAGGCGCGAGTGAGCGGCCTGGAGACGGCCATCGCGGATCGCCGCGAGGTCTACAACGAAGCGGCCAACGCGCAGAACGTGCGGGTCGAAACCTTCCCGGACAGCGTGGTCGCCGGCTTCTTCGACTTCGCGCCCGCCCGGCTGCTGAAGTTCGCCGCAGACGAGAAGTCGAACGTGGACGTGAAGGCCGCGTTCGGCGGCTAGCGATGCTCGACGGGATCCGGCTCTGCTGGGCGCTGGCGGCCAGTTGCAGCGTCACCGCCGCGTACGCGATCTACCGGCTGTTCGGCAGTCTAAACCGCGATCGCTTCGTCACCGATACGCCACTGGTCAGAATTCGCTCTGCGGCCCAGGGTTACTCGCGCATCGAGGGTCACGCCTGCCGTGCCGGGCCTGAACTTCTGCTGGCACCGCTCAGTGCTCGCCCCTGTGTCTGGTGGGACTACCACGTCTCGATCAAGCAGACCGACTCCAGGGGCAACAGCAAGTGGAGCAGGCTCGAAAGCGCCACGAGCGTCACGCCTTTCACGCTTGAGGATCTGGACGGCAAGTGCCTGGTAGGACCGGTGGGCGCAGAAGTGACGCCGACGGACACTGATACCTGGTACGGCGACACACCTCGGCCGGTTGCTGGCCCCCCGCAGCACCTCTGGATCGGCTCGCTCGACCACACCTATCGCTACACGGAGTGCCTGATTGCCCCCGGCACGCGCCTGTCGGTGCTCGGCGAGCTGCGTTCACACGCCGAGGACAGCGGGGTCGACGGCGAGGCGCGCTCGCTGCTGGCCAGCTGGAAGAGCAATCAGCCGCAGCTGCTCGAGCACTTTGACGCCGACCATGACGGCAGGATCGAGTCACAGGAGTGGGAGGCGGCGCGGGCCGCGGCGCGTGCCGCGGCCGCCGCCGCGATCGCCAACTCGCGCATCGAGCGCAGCAACATGTTCGCACGGCCCACACACGGTCAGCCGTTCATCATCGCCCCGCTGGATGGCACGCAGCTCGCGCATCGCGAACGGCGCCATGCCTGGCTGTTTCTCGCGGCGGCGGTGCTGTTCGTGGGACTGACCGTCTGGTCGCTGCACAGGCTGCGCCAGCTGTCCGAGGTGACCTACCCGGCGGCGCAGCTGCTGGCTGATTGACCACGCTAGGGCGTCAGCCGCGCAGTTCCGGGGTGAAGGCGATGCGCAGCTCCTTGAAGCCGTCCATGAAGATCGCGCGCGCCTGACGCGGCGGGGCCAGCAGGCGCGGCTGGTGTATGCGCCGCGCCATCTCGCCAAGCATCACAGTCAGGTTCAGCCGCGCCTGCTGGATGCCCAGGCAGAAGTGCGCACCGCCGCCGAAGGTGCGGTAGTGGCGGCGGGTGTGCTCGGCGGCTCGGCGGATGTCGAATTCATCGGGATGCGGGAAGAACTGCGGATCGCGGTTCGGCGAGCCAAGCACGCACACGACCTTGGCGCCTCTGGTGATCTTCTGCCCGGCCAGCTCCTGCTCCTGCGTGGCGGTACGCCGCAGGTAGGTGACGGGATTGCGGAACCGCAGGATCTCCTCCACCGCGCCGCCAACCAGCGTCGGGTCTTGCTGCAGCAGTGCGTACTGCTCGGGATGGCATATGAACTCGTACATCGCCCCGGCGAGCGTGTTGCGCGTGGTTTCGGTGCCACCGACGATGAGATTGTTGAAGAAACGCCCGAAGTCGACGTCGCTGAGCTTGCGGCCCTCGGCCTCCGAGCCAAGCAGGGTCATCGTCAGGCTGTCGCGCGGGTTGCGGCGGTGGCTGGCTGCAAGCTGCGCGCCGTACTGCATGAGCAAGCCGGAGGCGAGGAAGCCGGCCTGACGGTTCTCGGCAAACTCCGGATCATCCGCGAGCGCCAGCGTATTGGTGAGATCGGCGACATGTGCGAAATCCTCGGTCGGCACGCCCAGCACCGCGAATATCACCCGCGTCGGCAGCTGCATGGCCACTTCCTGCACGAACTCGCAGTTCCCGCGCGGCAGCACTTCATCGAGGATGCTGCTGGCCAGCGCGCGCATCATCGGCTCGCGCTGGCGCATGGCCGTCTGCCGGAAGGCCGGCTCCACCAGGCTGCGATACTGGCGGTGGCGCGGCGGATCCATGAAGGTCAGGCTTTCCTGTTGCTCCGCGAGTAACTGCTCGGGGAAGTCATCCAGCAGCGGGCCGAAATGGCTGCTGAACAGCGCCGGCGACTGCAACACGTAGTCGATGTCATGTTGCTGGAACACAAGCCAGTGGCCGCCGGTGATGAATTCATCTTCCTCCCAGAGGATGCGGTGGCTGCTGCGTAACTCACTTATGCGCTGGTGCGGCGTTCCCGCGGCAAACTTCGCGAAGTCCAGCAGCGGCCTGTATGGAGATTGCGACATGTCTGCAAGTGTGGGCGCCCGACTGAGATTGCTCAAGCTGTCGCCGTGGACGCCTTTGGTTCTTGCGGCGCTCGCCTACAGCACGCACGCGCTGCGGCTGTTTAGATGTCGTGTCCTTGCGAGGCAGGGCATCATCGCAGGCCGCCGGCCCGCACCTGTCGCGCATTGCAGACCCAAGACAAGGAGTGACAACGTGATCAAGCCAATGTCCATTGCGCTGGCGCTGGGCCTCGCAGCAGCAAGCGCCGCTGCACTTGCCCAGACTCCCAGCGCGTCAATGTCCAGTGATTCATGGATGCAAAACTGCGTGGCGAAGGAGAAGGCGAAGAACGACGGACGCTCGGATGCGACCATTAATGCCACCTGTACCACCAAGATCCAGAAGTACCAGAACCAGTCGCCCAACAGCACTTCCTCGAGCGACGTGACCCCGGGCAACGGTCCGTCTCCGAGTTCCACGACGCCAAGTACCTCGGACTCTCCGAGCACTACGACGCCGAACGAGACGCCGAACGATACGACCCAGACTCCTAAGTAACCTCGACATCATTGGGGGGGGCCAGCCGCTGCTGGCCCCCGTTTTCTTGTGGTCTACGGAAACGGGCAAATCTCTGACGCAATTGGATTGGAAGACGGCGCATTGATTGACGTAGGATCAAGGCGCTGAAGGTGCGAGCCCCAGAAAGGCTTGGAAATGGGAAGCCGGTTAGATCCCGGCGCTGCCCCCGCAACGGTAGTGGAGTACTGACCCTGGCAAGAAAGCCACTGGACACATCTGTCCGGGAAGGCGCCGGGACGATCCGATACCCATCGGATCACTCCAGAGTCCGGAAACCAGCCTGCAGCGACGTTGGCCGTTGGATCGCGGTGGGCGATCGCAGGGCGTATCTGGCAGGCGTGGCCCCGGCGGCTCGCCGACCATACCTCTCCCTGAACTGCTCACTCGAGGCACGGCTGGTTTTCTCAGCCATGGACACGGGGAGTGAGCATGACGATTGGCAATGTATTGCACCACTTGCGGGCCCGCACGGCCGGCAGCGGGCTGGGCCGGGACTTCTACACTGACCTGCAGCTCTACGAGCTGGATCTCAACCACATTTTCTACCGCGAGTGGCTCTTTGCCGCGCACAGCTGTGAGCTTCCGGCAACGGGCAGCTACGTCACGCTGCAGGTTGGGGCGTATCCCTTGCTGCTGGTGCGCGCCGCCGACGGGGTCATCCGTGCGTTCGTGAACGCCTGCCGCCATCGCGGCTCCAGGCTCTGTGCGGAGAGTTACGGCAAGGCGGCGAAGCTCGTATGTCCCTATCACCAGTGGACGTACGAACTCGATGGCCGCCTGTTCGCCGCGCGGCAGATGGGCCCGGGGTTTGACCGCGCACGGCTCGGCTTGAAGAAAGTGCACTGCGAGAGTGTCGGCGGCTACATCTTCGTCTGCCTCAGCGATTCGCCACCGTCCTTCGCCGCCGCCCGCATGCAGCTCGAGGCATACCTCGCGCCCCACAAGCTGCGCGAGGCCCGCGTGGCGTACCAGTCCACGATCGTCGAGGAGGGCAACTGGAAGCTGGTCTGGGAGAACAACCGCGAGTGCTATCACTGCGCCGTGAACCACCCGGAACTCGGTCGTGTCTACCCGGACACCCCCACGGTGACCAGTGTGAGCGGCGCGGACAGTGATCCCTACGTCGCCGAGCACTGGCGCCGGTGCGCCAGCGCCGGGCTGCCGGGCACGTTCGAGCTTTCCCAGGACGGGCAGATCCGCGCTGCGCGCATGCCGCTGCTCGGCAATGCGGTGAGCTACACCAGTGCCGGCACCGCTGCGGTCGTGCGTCCCCTGAGCAGTGACATTCCGCGCACCACCAACATTGGGGCGTTGCTGCTGTTCCACTATCCCTCGACGTGGAACCACGTGCTCGCCGATCACGCGATCTCGTTTCGGGTGCTACCGCTGGGACCGACGCGTACGCAGCTGACGACCAAGTGGCTCGTACACCGCGAGGCGGTCGAGGGTGTCGATTACGACCTCGTCGAGCTGACACGGGTCTGGCTCGCGACCAACGAGCAGGACCGGCGCATTGTGCAGGAGAACCAGGTCGGGATCAGTGCCCCGGGCTATGAGCCCGGCCCGTTCTCGCACCCGCACGAAGGCGGAGTGAGCCAGTTCGTCGACTGGTACTGCGCGCGCCTGTTGTCCGGCCTCGAGGGTACTGCCGGGGAGCTCAACGATGTCGCTTGAGTGGGCTCGTGCGCGGCTGCTGCAGCACCGCGAGGCACTGCGCAAGCTGTGCGAGGCGCAGGCGTCAGCGCGTGCACAGCAGCTGACCCTGCGGCGGCAGCAGCAGCGTCACGCTGAACTGGTCGACCTAAAGCCTCAGCGCCCGGCGCGTCAGGCTGCGGAAAAGGCCACGGTGCTCAAGTTCGAGCGCCCACGAAGGCGGCGCCGGGCCTGAGAGGCACGATGGTGCCTCAGTAGCGCCTTCCGCCGCCGCCGGGTCCGCGGCCGCCACCGCGGTCGCCGCCGCCACCGCCACCGCCACCGCCACCGCGGTCGCGGTCATGGGCCTCGTTGATCTTCAGGGCGCGGCCGTTGAAGTCCTGGCCGTTGAGCGCCTGCATCGCCTTGGCGGCATCGGTGTCGGGCATCTCGATGAAGCCGAAGCCGCGCGGCCGGCCGGTGTCGCGATCGGTGATGAGGGCGACCTTATCTACAGTTCCATGCGCGGCGAACAAGGCACGCACGCTGTCTTCGGTCGCGGTAAAGGGCAGGTTTCCGACGTAAAGTTTGCTCACTTCAGGGTACTCGCAAAAAGGATGGTGAGAGCTGGCAGGCATGCCTGCCTCCCGGTCGCGGAGATTCCTGAGGTGACGGTCTTTGGCCGGCAGTGCGCGCCGGAGCGAGCGCAGGGCCAAGGGCAGACAAGGCGGAAATTCACGATCCGCGGGCACTGTAGCCGATTACGCAGGACGCCGCCGGACTTTTGGGTGTGCGCAGCGTCGCCCGCGCCCGAGCTGAACTCGATCGATCCTTCCCGCTACTGCCGTGCTAGTGCATCTACTCTGCTGTAACCGGCGTAACCCGCGCAGCGGAAGAAACCAGACGCGCCCGCTGTTCCTCCCGAACCTCAGCTACGGTGAGCCGTGTACTGCTGGCGATCACTTCCAGGATCGGGTGCGCGGCGTCCCTGGGCAGGCGCAGGCCGTGCAGCTTTTCCCAGATGCGGATGCGCACGTCAGGAGGGTTGTGGTCCGAGCGCTGTTCGGCCAGCTCGAGGCGGCGCTGCTGCGCGCGCTCGTCCTGTTCCAGTGCCACCCGGGCGCGATGCGTCTGTGTGAGCTCGGTCGCCGCAGGGCGCGAAGATGCAGCTTCGTCGGCAAGCAGCCAGGACATCGAATTCATCAGCTTCTCCGACTGGCCGTATGCCAGCGATGCGCAGTCTGCACTCGCTGCCTGCACATTGACAGTGAAATTTGCGCCGCTGCCGCGTGGTGACTGGCGTGGCTACGGTGAGCGCAGGAACAGGCCGATGGTAAGAGCGATTCCAATCACCACCACCACCATGCGCAGCACCCGCTCGTTGACCTTCTGCAGCATGAGGCCACCGACGATCCCGCCGATGATGGCGCCGCAGCTGGCGATGACGGCTGCGAGCCAGCGCACCTCGGGCGAGAACACGAAGATCGCCACCGCCGAGGCATTCATCACGCCCGCGAGCACGTTCTTGGTGGCGCCGGCGTTGCGCATGACCAGGCCGGCGGCGGTCAGGGCGGCGAGCATCAGGAAGCCGATGCCGCCGCCGAAGTAACCGCCGTAGACGGATATGCACAACTGGGCGAGCGCCGCACCCCTGCGTCCCAGGCGCGGTGTCGTGTCACGGCGCGGGCCGAAGCTGCCCCAGGCAAAGACGGCGGTTGCGAACAACACCAGCCATGGCACCAGGCGTGCGAAGAAGGTCGGTGGTGTGATGAGCAGCAGGATCGCCCCGAGCGCACCGCCAATCAGGCTGACCAGGGTCAGGGTCCTGAAGCTCAGTCCCGCGGCGCCAGCGACGAGCTTGCGTCCGGTCCAGCCCGTGGCCAGCTGCGCGGGGAACAGCGCGATCGTTGAGGTGATGTTGGCGGCGCGCGCATCCATGCCGGTGAGCATGAGGGCCGGCAGAGTGATAAAGGACCCACCCCCGGCGAGCGCGTTCTGCACGCCGGCCCAAAACGCCGCGGCAAATAGCACCAGATAAGCCACCAAGACCCGGCTGCCCCGCCGTGAATCCCGGCGTGCCCTAGCTCTTCGCGCCGCTGCTGTGCCACTCGGCCAGCGTTGTCGCCTCCTTCTGGGGGTCGAGTCCTGCGCGCAGCTTCCCCTGGCGCTCCGGTGGCAGGGACTGGAACCAGGACAGGGTATCGCGCACAGTCTCGGCCAGGGGGCGAGAGCGCAATCCGGTCTCGCGCGCACGCGTCATGGCGGTGAGCGAGGCTCCGGCTTCCTCCCCTTTTACCGGACCCCACGGCGGCAGTTCGAGCTCATCCGCCTTCCAGTGGGCGACCAGGAAGTCCTCGGGCACCCAGGTCACCGAAGTGCCCGCTTTCGGGGAAGCCTGCTGACTCGCCAAGACCAGCTCGCCCATCGTGAACGCCCCCGGCGGGGATACGGCGTTGAAGTACCCGACGGTGCGCGCCTCCACCAGCTTCATCATCCACGCCGCCAGGTCACGCACGTCGATGATCTGGATCGGATCCCTCGGCGTGCCCGGTGCGAGCATCTCGCCACCGTGCGAGGCACGCACCGGCCAGTAGGTGAAGCGATCGGAACGATCGAGCGGACCGACGATGTAGCCGGGCCGGACCACGCTCATGCGGCCCTTGAAGGCCTCCATCGAGTACTGCTCGCACAGCGCCTTCATCGGCCCGTAGGTGGTATCGGTGATCTGCTCCTCATCGATGTTCGCAAGCTTGCCCAGCGCGGAATCCTCGTCATTGGGCTTGGCGAAGCTCGCATAGGCGGAGATGCTCGAGATATACAGGCCGTAGCCCACGGCCGCTGACAGCAGCGCGCCCGACTCCTTGACGTACTTCGGGATGTAGCCGGTGTCATCCACCATGACGTCCCAGCGCCGACCCTTGAGGGCCTCCAGCTTGCCTTTGCGGTCGCCGATCAGCGTCTCGACACCGGAGACGCCATCGGCCGCGCTCTTGCCGCGGTTGAAGTGGGTGACCGTCCAGCCGAGGCGCTGCGCCTCGGTGGTCAGGTGCGGGCCGATGAAGCCGGTGCCACCCAGGATCAGCAGCGTCTTGCTCTTGGGGGCGGGGGCCGGTGCTGCCGGAAGGGCAGTGCTCACGGACAGGGCGGCAGCCAGTTGCAGGAGGTCACGGCGGGTGGTCATGGGGTACTTCCGGTTCAGGGGATGATCAGCGGTCCTTTCCCAGGACATCGAGGATCGGGGCAGCGGCGGCCGGCTGCGCCTGCGGGTAGTCCTTGCCGAGGAAGGCGGCCAGTGTTGCGGCAATCTGCGCCTCGTGCACCTCGGGCACGTTGCTGCGCTCGCCCTTGGGCGCGGTGTCCGGTCCCATCACCATGATCCAGATGTTTTCCGAGCCTTTTTCCTCGACGCCGTGCTCCTTCCACTCCACCGGTCCACTGCCGCGGCCGTGGTCGCAGGTGATGATGAAGGTCGTCTGGTCGCGGTACTGCGGCAGGCTCTGCAGCTTGTTCCAGAGATCCTCGACGAACCGGTCGAACTGGTGGGCGCTGTGCAGGACCAGGTCGTAGCGCCCGGCGTGCGCCCAGTTGTCGGTCTCGCCATAGCCGACGAACAGCACCCGGGGCTGCTCGGTCGCGAAACTGTCCATCAGCGGCACCTGCATGAACGCGTTGTAGACGTCCTCGGCGTCCATGCGGGTGGTCGTCTGGTAGAGGGTGTTCATCAGCTGCTGCCGTGCATCGGTGTTGCCGGTGTAGGGCAGGTCCCAGCCAATGTGCAGCGGCAGGTGGCTGCGCTTGACGTTGAAGATGTCCTTGAAGGTGTCCCAGGTGGCGTAGGCGGCGACCTTGCCGTGCAGTTCCGGGAGGCTGTCCAGCCATTCGAAGACAGACGTATTCGGGTTAGGGCCGAACTCGTTGCTGTTGATGCGCGGGTCCGGGTGGCCGGTGAGCATCTCGTTGTAGCCCGGGTAAGAGAAGGCGAGCCCGTTGGTCACCCGGGCAACGCTGCCCTGGGTCTGGTTGCCGAAGATCTGACCGCGTGCCGCAACCGTCGTCCACAGGAAGGGGAACAGCACCTTGCGCCGCTCGGTAGGCTCGGGGCGCCAGAACTCCGCCTTCAGCGCCTCCTCCTTGTCCCAGATGCCGCCGTTTTTCTCATTCATCAGCAGCGGATCGGCCCCGGTGAAGACCTCCTGCCAGCGAAGGCCGTCACTGACGATCAGCACGACGTTGCGGGTCTTGAGGGCCGGGACCGTCTGTGCCTGGGCACCGCAGAGGCTGGCCGACAGCAGCAGCACCCCGGCGAAGTAGTTTCCGAGCCGACGTGACATCTTGAGCTCCTGGGTCTGCATGCGTGGTGCGCCCGCCGTCACGGCTGCACGCACGCCGGCCATCGTGCCCGAACGAGCAGGAGAAGACGAGTCCGGCGGCAAACAGTGCCGCCGCCATCTGGCCAGCAGCGCCTGACTTGCAATAACATTCCCCGCGGCATACGCGCGAGTGTTTCCTTAAAAAGAACGGCTTACCCAATGTTTCTGCCCGCGCCCGGGTGCGCAGTGCAGGTAAAGCGAGCGGCACCCATGACTTGCGTACCATCCTGGCGGGCCTCGAGTGCGCTGGTCATGCTGCTGATGCTCGCCGCCACCGCGCAGGCCGCGGCGCCGCCACAGGCGGCCGCGCCGCCGCAGCCGCCCGCCGCGCTGCAGGTGGGGCAGTTGAAGCTGCACCGCTGTACCACCGCCGCTCCCTGGTGCGGGACGCTCGAGCGAGCCCTGGATCCCACGGGCGTGGTGCCCGGCCGCATTGCGGTCTATTTCGAGTACTACCCGCACACCGGTCCTGCGCCGGCGGCAGGTACCCTGGTCGCCACCGAAGGCGGCCCGGGTTTCCCGGCGACCGAGTCGCGCGAGGAGTACCTCGGGCTGTTCGAGCCGCTGCGTACCACGCGTGACGTGCTGATCATGGACAACCGCGGCACCGGGCGCTCGGCGGCTATTGACTGCAAGCCGCTGCAGGAGGCGCCGGTACTGACGGAGGCGAACATCGGCGCCTGCGGGCGCGTCCTCGGGCCGGCCGCCTCGCTGTACGGCTCGGCCCTTGCCGGGGATGACCTCGCGGCGATCCTCGAGGCACTCGCGCTGGGCCCGATCGATCTGTATGGCGACTCGTACGGGACCTATTTTGCGCAGACCTTCGCGCTGCGCCACCCGGCCATGCTGCGCTCACTCATCCTGGATGGCGCCTATCCGCTGGACGGACCGGATTACCCGTGGTACCCGCATTACGCGCCCGCCATGCGCGAGAAGTTCAACCGTGCCTGCGAGCGCTCCCCGGAATGCAGCGCGATCCCCGGCAGCTCACTCGAGCACATCGCCCCTGCGCTCAAGTCGCTGCGCGAGAAGCCCTTTACCGCGCACGTGCGCACCGGCGAGGGCGAGATGTCGAGCTTTACGGCCAATGCCACCCAGTTGGCCATCGTCATGTTCGGCAGCGCGCCGGCGCTGGCGAGCGTGCGCGAGATGGACGCGGCCGCGCGTGCCTACGTGGACGGCGACCGTCAGCCACTGCTGCGCCTCATGGCAGAGACCCTTGCCGGGGTGGACTCGCGTGATGAGACGCACACGCCGCTGCTGTTCAGCGCCGGCCTGGCGGCGGCGGTCTCCTGCGGCGACCCGCCGCAGATCTTTGACATGCAACTGGCACCGAAGGAGCGGCTGGTCGCGCGTGATGCGGCGATCACGCGCCGCGAAACCAGTGCGCCCGACACCTACGCCCCGTTCACGATCGCCGAGTACCGCCGGATGCCGCTCGACTACGCCTTCATAGACCAGTGCGTGCAGTGGCCGGTGCCGCGCTCCCCACCGGTTGCGCCCGTGCCGGTCGATGAGCCGTATCCAGAGGTTCCGGTGCTCGTGGTTTCCGGCGACCTGGACAACATGACTCCCGTGGCGGACGGCGCGGCGGCTGCGGCGCGTTTCCCGCGCGCGCACCACGTGGTCCTCACCAACGGCTTCCATGTCAATGCGCTCGCGCACTCGCGCAGCGAATGCGGCGCGAAGCTCGTGCGACGCTTCATCGAGAACCTCTCCACCGGCGATGACAGCTGCGCCGCCGAAGTGCCCCCCGTGCGGCTGGTGCCGCGGTTCGCGCGCAGCGCCGCGGAACTGGCCCCGGCGCATGCGGGCACCGACAACGCCGCGGGCGAGGCGGCACTGCGCGTGGTGAGCGCGACTCTGTTCACCTGCGCAGACGTGCTCACGCGCGCGGTGGCCGAGGGCGCCGGCGGCGGGGTCGGCCTGCGGGCGGGCAGCTTCACCAGCAACGCAGTCGCAGAAGGGCTGCACATCACGCTCGACGAGGTGCGCTGGGCCGATGACGTCGCCGTGTCGGGCGTGCTCGACTGGACCGGCCGCGCCGGCACGGTGCGCGGCGCATTGCACGTCAAGGGCCCGGGCGTTAGCGGAACGCTCGAGGTGCAGTGGGCCGAGGGCACAGCCCAGCCGCGCGCCGCGGTCACCGGGAAACTCGGCGGCGAAAACGTGGTTGCCGAGGTGCTTGCGCCCTAGGCGCTTGCGGCCGCGTGCGGCGGCAGGCGGCGCGTCGGGTCCACGAACAGCCACAGGGCCGCAGCGATGAGGGCGAACGCCGTGCCGATCAGGAAGGCGGCAGTCCAGGAGTGGCGCGCCGACAGGTAGGCGACGATCGGGGTGCCGATAATGCCGCCGATGTTGCCGCCGGTGTTGAGGACCCCGGTCGCCGCCATGGTCTCATCGCGCGCGATCTCCATCACCGTCGCCCACACCGGGCCCTCGATCAGCTCGATCACGCCGAAGCACACGGTGAGGGTGCCGACGGCGACGTAAGGATTCGCTGCCCGCACGCCCAGCCACAACAGCAGGCCGGCCGCCGGCAGTGCCAGCAGCGGGATGCTGCGCAGGCCGATGCTCAGACCGAAGCGGCTCACCAGGGGTGCCGCCAGCGCGCCGCCCGCGGCAGCGCCTACTGCCGCAGCAAACGGCGGCGCCCCCGAGAGCACACCGCTGTTGACGACTTCGAAGTGGCGCTCCTGAACGAGGTACAGGAAGCACCAGTTCGTCAACAGGTAGTAGGTGTAGTTCATGAACATGTAGGAGACGGTCACCAGCAGGATGTCCCGGCTGCGCAGGATCGCAAGCAGCCGCGCCATGCTGATGCGCTGGTCGGCGCTCGCCGGTGCAGCACCGAGCTCGGCCAGTTCTGCGGCATTGACCGCGCGGTGCTCGGCGGGAGTGTTGCGCCCGTACCAGCCCCACCACAGCGCCACCAGGAAGGCGGGCACGGTCGTCCACACGAGCGCGCGCTGCCAGTCGAACTCGGTCATCAGCCAGGCGATCATCGGCGGCACCAGTGCGGCGCCGAGGTTGGCGCCGGTGCTGGACAGTCCCTGCACCAGTGGCCACTGGCGCGCCGGGAACCAGGCCTCGAAGACGCCCGAGCCCACGGGGAAGACCGGGCCCTGCGAGCCACCGAACAGCAGCTGCGCGCCCAGCAGGACCGCGAAGAGCGCGCTGCCGGTCAGCAACAGCGGCGCGAGTGGCACGGTCATCGTGCTCACGAACGCCACGATGCCGATCAGTACGAACATCAAACGCGCCCCCAGGCGCTGGCCGAGAATGCCGCCGGGCAATTGCATGCCGGCGTAGCCGATCAGGAAGGCGGTCTCCAGCCAGCCGAGCTGATCCTGGCTCAGGGACAATTCCGGCATCATCTTGTATCCGGCAACTGCGAGCCCGCGCTGCTGCACATAGGACAGGAAGCTCAGCGCCAGCATGAACAGGCAGATGCGCCAGCGCACGCGGAAGCGCGGCGCGGGGGTGGCGCGCACGGCGGCCGCCGCGTTCGTCACGTCTCTGCGACCGCATCAGCGATGCGGTCGAGGACGTAGCGCCGGATGTCGAGGTTGAAGTCCTCCATCGGCGCGTAGTACCCATGCTCGTGCACCCGCGCGCCGATGCCCTGCTGCACCTGCTCGCAGATCGACCAGTCCTGGCGGTTCACCAGGTCCCAGAACTCCACGGTATCGCGCGGATCGAAGTCGGCCCTGGCCAGCTCGAACGGCTCGAACAGGAAGTGGCAGACGATGTCGGTGCGCGCTGGGGTGCGGGGCTGGAGGATGAACACCGCGACGTGGTCGCACGCGAGACTGAGGAAAAGGTTCGGGTACAGCAGCTCGCCCTTGTGGCGCACCTGCTCGTCTGCGTTCAGGCCCGGGAAAGGGCGGCGCCGCGTGGTACCCGAGCTGGTGAAGGTATAGGCACCCTCGCGGTGCGGGATGCCACGCAGCCAGTCCAGTCCCGAGCCGCCGCGCTCCTTGAAGGCCGGCACGACCGCGCACAGCTCCGGGTGCACCCCGGCACAGTGGTAACACTCGTTGTAGTTCTCGCAGATCACCTTCCAGTTGGCGGCGACCTCGTAGCGGATGCTGTGGCCGATGCGCAGTTGCGCCAGCGGATAGCGGGCGAGGCGCTCCGGGATGCCCTCGATCTGCTGCTGCAGGGTGGCAGCCTTGCCAGGCGTCAGGTTGAGGAAGATGAATCCGCCCCAGCTCTCAAGCCCCACCGGATACAGGCTGAACAGGGCCTTGTCGAAGCCGGCTTCGCCGGCGAGGTAGGGGGCGGCGATCAGGCGGCCGTCGAAGTCGTAGGTCCACTGGTGGTACGGACAGGTGATCCGCCCTGCGGCAATGCCGCCGGACAGCGGCGGCGGGGTGCCGTCGCCGGCTTCGCGGCACAGGCGCGTCCCGCGGTGCCGGCAGACATTGTAGAACGCGCGCAGCAGGCCCTCGCGGTTGCGCACCAGGAGGATGCTCTCCCCGAGGATGTCCAGCACGCGGAAGGCGCCCGGTTCCTTGAGTTCCTCTTCCCGCCCGACGCAGACCCACTCGCGACAGAAGATGCGCTCCTTCTCCACCGCGAAGACCTTCTCGGAGCGGTACCAGCTCGAGGGCAGGGTGGGCTCAAGACCGCCCAGTCTGGGGGCGAGCGTGCCGCTCACGCGATGTTCTCCGCGGCTGCCGTGCTGGCGGCGGCTTCGGCGGCCCGTACGCGGCGCTGCAGGGGGGCATCGCGCCGGTAGGCGAGGGCTGCCGGGTCCGCATCCAGTTCCTCCGCATAGTGGTGGCCGCTGTACACCGCGTGCACGATGGCCCCGGGAGCCAGGGCATCGCCGATGCGCGTGACCGAGCGGATGCCGGCCGCGGCGAGCTCGGCGGCGCGCGAGTTCAGCTGCCCGTGCAATGCGTCGGCGGCGAAGCGCGCCCCGACGATGAGCAGGGAGCTGCACGGCAGCCGCGTCTCGGCATTCGTGAACTGGTTGGCCAGGGTCACTTCACCGGGGATGAACGCGGTGACGCGGGTGAGGGTGTGCAGCGCGACGCCGTGGGCTGCCAGCATGCGGTGGATCTGCGGTTGTTCGTTGCTCATGATGGTCCACGCCGAGGCATGGCCTGCGGGCGTCACGTAGCTGACCGCATTGCCAGCCCGCGCAAGCTGCTCGGCGAGCACGCCGCCCATGTAGTAGTTGTCGAAGTCGTAGACCACGACCGGTCCGGTCACCGCGGCACCGGCGGCGATGTCATCCGGAGTGAACACCCCGGGGCCTTCCAGCTGCCCGACCGGGATCTCCAGCGGCGAGTACAGAAGGCGCGCCCAGCGCGAGCCGGTGGCAATCACCACGTGCGTGTTGCCGAGCTCGAGCACTTCCTCGGCCGAGAGGCGGTTGCCGCGGTAGATGCTCACGTTGCCGAGCTTCTCCAGCTGCCCGCGGCGCCAGTCAAGCACGCGGCCCCATTGAGCCAGTCCCGGCAGGCGCGTCTCGAAGCGTAGGCGGCCGCCGATGTCCTCGGCGGCCTCGGCCACGTTCACTTCGTAGCCGCGGCGCCCGAGGGACAGTGCGCACTCCAGGCCGGCGGGGCCGGCGCCGACGATCAGTACCGAGGCATTGCTGCCGGCGCGCGCGATGCGCTCCGGGTGCCAGCCGCGGCGCCACTCCTCGCCGATGGTCGGGTTCTGGGTGCAGCGCACCGGCACGCCGTCATGCCAGCTGGAGATGCAGATGTTGCAGCCGATGCACTCGCGGATGTCCTGCTCGCGCCCCTCGTTGATTTTGCGCGGCAGGAACGGGTCGGCGATCGAGGGACGCGCGCCACCGATCAGATCGAGTATCCCGCGCCGGATCTGGCCGACCATGGTGTCAGGGGAAGTGAAGCGTCCCACGCCCACCACCGGCCTTGGGGTGAGCCGCTTGACGAACTCGATGATCGGCTCGTGACTGGCTTCGGCGGAGAAGCGTGACGGTGAGCAGTCGGTGGGTGAGGAATCGAGCTTCACGTCCCACAGGTCAGGCGTCTCGGACAACAGCTGCACGACCTCGTGTGCCTCGGACTCGGCCACGGCGCTCGGCCGCGCGCGCAGTTCCTCGAGGCTGATGCGCAGCGCCACCGCGCACTGGCCCCCGGCCGCCTCGTGGGTCACCTCCAGCAGCTGGCGCACGATGCGCACGCGGTTGGCGACGCTGCCGCCGTACTCGTCGGTGCGCTGGTTCCACTCCGGCAGCAGGAACTCGTAGGGCAGGTAGCCCATGCCGGCGTAGACATAAAGGATGTCGAACCCGGCGCGCCGCGCCTTGCGGGCGGCCTCCTTCTGCCAGCTGAGCAGCTGGCGGATGTCGTGCGCATCCATGGCCCGCGCTCGCTGGTTGCCCATGAAGTTCACGTGTGTGGCCATCCAGGAAGTCCCGGAGGGGGACATCGGCGCGACGCGACTGGTGCGGTTCATCACCGAACCGCCCCCGTGCCACAGCTCGATCCCGGCGAGTGAGCCCTGGCGGTGCACCGCCTCGGTCATCAGCGCGTGCGAACGGATGTCGTCCTCGTCCCAGAGCGTGGCGAAAGGCAGCGGCGCATCGTCCGAGGTCGGGTCAATCGAGACATAGCCGGTGCACACCACGCCCCAGCCTCCCTCGGCCTTGGTCTCGCGGAAGGCAGCGCGCATGTGCGGCATGGAATTGGTCATGCCGGCTGCGTGCGGGACTGCGTAGAAGCGGTTCGGTGCGGTTACCGGACCGATCCTGACCGGCTCGAAGAGGATGTCGTAGCGCGGATTTCGAGCCATAGCGGTCCAGTGGTCGGCGGTGCCGGCGTGCGGCACGGCGTCTCTTTTCACGGGGAGTCTGCCCGCGGGCGGGCGGATGTTCAACAACCCGGGGCGCCGCAGGCGACGGCGCGCGCCGGTGCGCTTGGGGGAGGGGCAGGGTTTGGGGCACACTCTCGCGCTGCCTGTCCGGCGAATACCGAAGAAAGTGGTGCCCGGTGATCCTGCGAACCTGCAAGCTGCTCCTCGCGCTGTCCCTCGTAATCCTCGCGCCGCAGCTGCTGCGTGCGCAGGACCTCTCCCCGGACACCGCCGAGCCAGGCTCGGTCGAGGAGATTGCGCGCGACACCACCGAGGCGCGCTTCCTGTCCCCGTGGGTCGCCTACCTGCCGGCATCAGCGACCGTGGTGTCGCCGCGCACCTTCCTGCACCGCATTCCAGGCGCCCCCGGAGAACTCGTCAATTCGAGCACCGCTTACGCGTATGCCCGGGCGCTGGCGGATTCCTCGCCGCGGGTCAGGCTCTTCACCATCGGCCGCTCGGAGGAGGGGCGTGACATCGTGCTGCTCGCCATTGCCGACGAGCAGGGGATCCGCGACCTCGAGCGCTTGAAGGCGGCGACCGCCGCCCTTTCCGACCCGCGCAGGACCGACGCGGCCGCAGCCGAGCAGCTGATCGCCACGGCGCGCCCGATCTACTACATGAATGCCGGGCTGCACTCGGACGAGTCAGGCTCGACCGAATCGGTGCTCGAGCTCGCCTATCGGCTCGCGGTCTCCGAGCAGCCGATGATCCGTCGCATCCGCGAGAACGTAGTCGTGCTCATCAACCCGGTCGCAAACCCTGACGGGCGCGACAAGCAGGTGGAGTGGTTCTATCGCTACCTGAAGGGCAAGACCGACCTCGCCACGTTGCCGCGGCAGGCGCCGCCGTACTGGTCAAAGTACGCCTTCGTCGACATCAACCGTGATGCGCACCAGGCCGTGCACGAGACCACCAAGGCCGTCTACCGCATGTTCTGGGACTGGCACCCGCAGATGGTGCATGACCTGCACGAAAGCATCGCGCTGCTGCTCACCTGGAACGGCACCGGTCCGATCAACGACCATGTCGACCCGCTGACCTATGCGGAGCGGCTGGAACTGAGCTTCCACGAGGTGCAGGTGATGAGCAGCCTCGGCATGCCGGGCGTGTGGACCTGGAACTTCGGCGATGACTGGGCGCACCTGTACCTGGACGCCATCGGCACCAACCACAACTCCGACGGCCGCGGCTACGAGACCTTCGGCAACGGCACCGCCGAGACGCTGCGTCCGGAGCAGCCGGGCAACGAGATCTCGCTCGAGTGGTACCGGCCGGTCCCGGCGCCGGCGCAGAAGTCCTTCCTCTGGTCGGCGCGCGACAACGTCAACTACAACGAGACCGCGCTGCTGGCGGCGCTCGATGACACGGCCCAGCAGTCAAAGCGGTTCCTGCGCAACTACTACCTGAAGGGCCTGCATTCCTATACGCGCGGCCTGCAGCAGGCCCCGTTCGGCATCATCATCCCGGACGGGCAGGGCGACCCGCAGCGCGTGGCGCAGATGGTGGCGCGGCTGATGACCTTGGGCATCGAGGTACACCGCGCGACGGCGCCGTTCACGGTGAAGGAGGGCACCTATCCTGCGGGGACCTATGTCGTGCGCCTCGACCAGCCCTATCGCGACTACGCGGTGGACCTGCTTACCGCGCAGGACTTTCCCAAGGACTACTTCACCGAGGCCTATGACGATGTCTCCTGGGAGCTGCCGGCGCATTACCACCTGAGCGTGGTCCCAAGTGCGGACCCACAGGTGCGTGCCGCCGGTCTCACGCTCCTGACGCAGGCGCCGCAGGCGCACGGGGAACTCACCGGCTCAGGCCCGGTCCTGCTGCTGCGCGACACCGGCCAGGAGGGACTATTCGAGGCACGCTTCGCACTCGCAAAGTTCAAGGTGCAGATCGCCGAACGTCCCTTCAGCCTCAATGGCATCGACTACCCGGCCGGTTCCTGGATCCTGGCGGCTCAGAGCGGCCTGCCGCAAGCGGCGCACGCGGTCGCCGAACGGCTCGGTCTTGAGTTCGCGAGGGCCGCCGCCGTGCCGGAGGTGCCGCGGCACGAGGCACCGGTGCCGCGCCTGGGACTGTGGGTGCCCTGGGCGGACACCGATACCATCGGCTGGGCGCGCTACACGCTCGACCAGCGGCACATCCCCTATGCCTACGTGCGCGACGAGGACATTCGCGCCGGGAAGCTCAAGGACAAGTACGACGTGCTCGTCTACGGGCACGTGGACCTGGAACTCGCCGAGCAGATCGAGGGACTCTACAAGCACTGGGGGCCGATGCCCTTCAAGAAGACCAGTGCCACGCCGAGCCTGGGCACCCCGGCCTCCTCGGATGACATCACCGGCGGCATCGGCTACAGCGGGCTGGCGGAGCTGCAGAAATTCGTCGACTCGGGGGGGCTGTTCATCACCCTCGGCAACGGCACCATGCTCGCGCTCGAGGGTGGGCTGGTGCGCGGTGTACGCCGCGAGGCTGGCGGGGTGCCGCGCACCTCCGGCGGCGGAGCTGCCGCGATGGCGGCGGCACAGAACTCCGAGACCAAGACGCCAGGCTCGCACGTGCGCGTCTCCTTCGCCCGCGAGGACCATCCCATTGCCTACGGCTACGCGCCGCGCACGCACGTGTTCCGGCAGAACTTTGCCCTGTACTCGGTGCCGCGCAGCTGGCTGCGCATGGCGTATTGCACGGTCTGCCTCGATGGGCCGGTCGATCGCAGCAGCATCGTGCTGGAGTGGGGCGACCGCGAGGGCGCACCCTTCGTCGTGAGCGGCCAGGCCTGGGGCGAGTCGAACCTGTTCGGCCGCGGCGCCATCATGGATTTCCACGTCGGGCGCGGCCACATCATCACCTACAACTTCAACCCGCTGCATCGTGACCTGAACCGTGGCGACCAGCGCTTGCTGTGGAATGCGATCATCAACTGGCGGGCGATCCTCGCCGCACCCTAGGCCAACCAGCCCGCGGCCAGGTCAGTGGCCGGCGGGTCTGGCCAGCGAGGCACCCAGGTAGCAGCCGAACTCCTTGACGAAGTCCACCGAGACGCGCGCGTGGACCTTGCCCTGGCGGTCGAGCAGCTGCGCCTCGTCGGCATGCGGCACGACGGCGCCGTGCCAGACGTCGGGGTGGATATAGAGCCCGCAGCTGCCGTCGCACCAGAAGGTCACGAACTGCTCCGGGGTTACCTCATCCCCGGGCAGCGCCAATGGCACGACGAAGCTCTTGCCATCGATCGGGTAGAAGAGCTGGCCGCCGTCCGGGTGGTAGTTGGCTCGCCAGATGAGCGCACGCTCGCGCACCTTGCCCTTGCCGCGGGCGGTGGCCTGCTCGGGCCAGTCGCTCCAGCCGAACAGGTAGCTGTCCCCGACGGCATTGTTGCGCGCGTACAGCGTCTCGCCCTGCCAGGAGAACTCGAAGATACCCTCCGCGATGCCGCCCTGGTTGCCGGTGTTCGCATCGATCGGGCGGCGCCCCTGGGCCGGCCAGGGCACGATCTCGATGGCAAAGGACTCAGGGTCCTGCACCAGGCAGCCATATCCTTTGAGCGCCGCGGCGCTGGCGGCAACCAGCGGCGTCTCCTGTACACGTCGCGCGCCGGTCGAGGGTGGATAGGCGATTTTGTCGAGGTCAATGTTCATGCAACTTTCCGCCGGTGTGCGCCCAGGCAGGCGAGGTGGCGCGGCTCAGGCGCCGGGCCGCGCCAGGGTCTGGATGAGGCGCGCGTACTCATCCAGCGCTGCGGTCTTCAGGCCCGCCACCTTGCCCTGATCGTCCCAGCGCCGCACGCGCACCGCCTCGCGGTGGTACGGCTCCTTTGCAAAAAGCGCGACCTCCGCGGCCTTCATGGGGCCGCCCTGCAGGCCAAGGGTGTGCACCGAGGCCGGGCTCAGCATCGCGAAGTAGCCAGCATCGGTGGCACACAGGTAGCGCTTCGCCGGTACGTGCAGGCGGACGGCCTCGGAGACCTCGGGGCCGAAGCGCCGCGCCAGCCAACGCGCCCCGACTTCCTCGTGGCGCGCGTCCGCGCGCCAGTCTTCGATGGCATCGGGCACGTCCTCGAGCAGGTGGCCCACATCGTGCAGCAGCGCGGCCAGGATGAGCGCCTCCGGCGCACGCTCGGCCTGCGCGAAATGCGCCGCCTGCAGTCCATGCTCGGTCATCGAGACCCGTTCGCCAAAGTAAGCACCCGCCCCCCGCGCGCCGTACAGATCCAAGATTTGCCCGACGAGGCTCATGTGCGCTCCTGGTTGGCGGTCAGCTGGCGGCGCAGCAGCGCCGCCTCGCTGTAGACGCTGTCGCGCGTTAGATAGCAGCCGCGCAGGTGACGTGGATGCTTGGCCGAAGAAAAGGCAGTGCGCCCATGGAGGATGCGCTGGTTGTCGAACACTACCAGCGTGCCCTTGCCGAGGCGCGTCGTCAGCTGGAAGCGCGGCTCGCGCATCAGGGCGGCGAAATGCCGATAGGCCGCGTAGAAGCCGTCGGTCTCGGCCGCTGGCAGCGCCAGCGGTGCGATGGAGCGACTGTTGTAGTGCACCGCGGTGATCTGGCCGGCGACTGACAGCTGGATCAGCGGACGTTCCGCATACAGTTCCGCATCCTTGGAACGGTACAGGAACGGCACGGGTGTGAGGGTGAGCTTGCGGAAGTGCTCCGGTGCGCTGGTGCGCAGATGCTCGGCGAGCGCGAAGCCGTCCGCGAACAGGCTCGCGCCGCCATCCTGCGAGGGGATGAGCGCGTGCAGTGCCTGGAAGCCCGGCACCGGGTCGCGGTAGGGGTTGTCCGTGTGCAGGCCGAGGCCCAGGTCCGAGTAGGCGAGATTGTCCGGCTGCGCCACCGAGCGCACGTCGAAGGTCAGTCCATAATTGGTGTCGAGCACGCGTCCGACCAGCGGCAGCACATCGAGAATCGCCGTCTGCTCGGCAGGCACTTCGCTCATGAAGGCCATGCCCTGCTGCAGTAGTGCCGTGAGCCACCGCAGGCGCAAGGCGGAATCGATACCCAGCGCGCCGACGCTCGCCCAGGTGAAATCACGGCGCGCATCCAGCGCTGCGCCCTCCAGCCAGGTGCGTACCTCGAGTTCCGGGCGCGGCTGCCGCCGCTCGAAGGCATGGGTGGCAAGCCACTGCGGGCTGAACCTTGCCGCACGCGGCTCCGCCTGCCATTCGACGCGCACCGCGCCGTCCTCGAGCGCGGCCGAGCGCAGTCGCGAGTCCTCCGGCAGGTCCATGATGTCGATCAGCCGCTGGCCGCTGTGCAGGTCGCGATCCTCCGGCCGGTTGTCGCGCAGCCACAGGCTGGCGAAGCTGCTGCGCGCCCCGTCTGCCCATTCGATCGTGAGGGACTGCGGGGCGCAGGAAACCCCGCTGATGTCATGTGATTTCATGTGCCGCCCTTGCCGCCCGGACATTGAGTACATGCAGGAATGCGGCGCCGATGGCCGCCCCGGCGCTGACCAGCGCCAGCGCCAGAAAGACCCGCTCCCAGCCCAGCGCACGCGCCAGCCGCGCCACGCTGTCGCCGGCCAGCACCCCTCCCAGATAACCGATGCCATCGATGATGCCCGAGGAAGCCGCGCTCGCCTGCTTGCCGCCGAAGTCCAGCGCGAAGGCGCCGCCCAGATAGGAATAGGGTCCGAGCAGCCCGAACGCCACCACGCCGATGGCGAGCACCGGCAGCGCCCTGGCCGTGGCTCCAGGATGCACCAAGGCCAGCCCGGTGAGTGCTGCCGCGGTGGTCACGAGGCCTGCGAACAGCAACAGCGAGCGGCCGCTGAGGCCGAGCTTGTCACTGACCCAGCCTGCGATCAGCACCGAAACGGCACCCACCGCCGGGAAGACCGCGCTGAGCGTGGCGGAGCGGCTCATGCTGAATCCGAGATCGTGGAGGTAGTCCGGGTTCCAGGTATTGAAGGTCTCGCGGATTATCGTGCATGCGAAGGACAGCAGGCAAACCAGCAGGAAGGCGCGGCTGCGCAGCAGCGGCGCCAGCAGGGCGCGGATGCCCGCCGGGGCCGACTCGGTCGCGGCAAAGAGGTTCAGAGGGTTGGGCCTGGCTTCCGGATGGCCGTCGTCCAGGCGCGACTCGCGCAGCAGCAGCAGGTTGGCCACCAGCGCCACCGCGGCGACGACGCCGGCGAATACGAACAGTGCGCGCCAGCCGAAGCCATGCGCGATCAGCATCCCCATCTGCTGCCGTGCGAGCGCATCACCGACCAGGTAGCTGATGCTGAGGATGCCGATGATCGTGCCGTAGGAGGAGAAGTCGAACCACTTCGAGGACACCTTGATCAGCCCCGCCCAGCCGATCGATTGTGTCAGGCGGTTGCCGACCCAGGCGAGCGTGAACAGCGGCAGCGCACCGCCACTGGCGAACATCAGGGTGAACACAGTGGCCCCGCCGACCCCGATGAGGAAGTTGCGACGCCCGCCCCAGTAGTCACCGAGCCCGGTGAGGAACAGCTTGCCGAGTGCGTAGGCGAACACACCCAGGGAGGTGATGGAGCCGATGTGCACGACCGCCTCGCCGTGGCTGATGCCGTGCCGCCCCAGTTCCTCCACGAGCAGCGGCGTTGCGACCGACAGGTCGGCGCGGCAGTAGTAACAGGCTGCATAGCCGGCAAAGAGCAGGACAATGGTGCGCGCCTGGCCGAGGCGCAGTGACCGGCCGCTGGTGCTGGTCACTGGGGGGTTGCCGCAGGGGAGGGCGGCGTGCCGACGTCGACCCAGATCGGATCGGTGAATGCCCTGTGGCCGCCCGCATCCTCGACCACCAGGGCATACCAGCCCGGCTGCTCGTTGTGTTCGGTGAAGTCCACGTGGGTCCTGAGCGGAGAGTCCGTAAAGTCAATGCGCCGCGGCTCGGCCCCACGGCCGAAGACCTGCACGCTGCGCAGCCCGGCAGTTGCTGCAAGCTCAAAGCCGAGCGTAAATGGCTCCCCCGGCCGCGCATGCAGTGTCGTGCCGAACATGACCGAGGGAAAGACCAGCGGCCCATAGGTGACGTACCCGTGGCCGGCCTTGAGCGACGCTGCGAACGCGGCGGCGGTCAGCGGGGCCTCCACGTGCGCGAAGGCACGGATTTTGCCGGACTGCTCGTTCCACACATCGTGGGTGTCACTGCCAGCGCTGGCGTAGTGGGGCAGCCTTGCATCCCAGTACTGGCGTAGCCGGGCAAACACCTGGTCGTCATCGTTCGAGGCGGTCGAGTTGAACTCCACCAGGTCGAAGCCCGGGTTGAAGCCGCCGGGGGCCACGCCCGATGCGACGCTGGTGAAGTAGCCGAAAGGTATGAACGGGTGATTGACCTGGATGACCGCGGCACCCTCGCGGCGGGCTTCCCTGAAGACCTCGTCAACGGAGGCGGTGCTGGTGTCGATGGCGAGCTGGGTCCCGGGGGTGAGCGGGTACGCGTTGAAATGGCCCCACGAGGGGGACAGTTCGATGCCGGGTATGAAGGGTACCGCGCGCTGCTTGGCGATTTGTGACAGCGCTGCATGGTTCGCCGTCGAGTCATGGTCGCTGACGAATAGCAGGTTCAGGCCCGCCGCCAGCTGCGAGCGTGCCAGGTCCTGAGGCGGGGTCACGGCCTCGGCCTGGTCGGCATGGTGGTGCAGATCGGCGGAGTACCAGCCGCGCGCCGGGGGATCGAACAGCATCGTGACGGGCACGCGCACTTCGCCGGCCTGTCCGGGTGCAACCAGCGCCTCCGCGAGCACGTCCTTGCCCAGAAAACCCGCGCTTGCGGACACCGAAAAGCGGTACTTGCCGGGAGCGATCGGTACGGTGACCCGGCCCTTGGGTGCCAGCTCGGTGAAGAAAGTCTTGCGACCGAGGTACTGGACCACGGGCTTGTCGCCTGACTCGATGGCGATGCGTGCATCCAGCGGTGCGCCGCTGGCTGCGTCAACTACCGTGAACGCGATGCTGCCGGGCTCATCCAGATCCGTAAAGTCGTGCGTCTGCTCGCCGCCGGCCGTGATGGTGACCGGCACCGCGGCACTGCGTGAGTAGTTGCGCCCCGTGGCATAGAGGGAATAGTCACCGGCGGGCAGCCTGAGCGCGTATTTGCCCGCCTGCCCCAGCACCCAGGCGTAGGGCACGCCGTTCTTTTCCACGACGACGACCGGCGCGCGGAGTTCCTTGCCGCTCCTGCTGCGCACGCGGCCCTGCACCGTGCCGGCGGCAAGCTGCTTGCCTTCGATTTCCGCGCCCACGACCGGAGCGAGGTCGCCGCTGGCGCCGACCTGGAGCCAGCCGCTGAAGGTGCGGCTTTCCTGCGGCTTCAGCGAGTGCAGCATGAACATGTCGCGCGATCCGGAGCCGATGTGATCCAGGTACGGTGCGTGCAAGGTGACGGTCCAGTCCGAGTCATAGGCACTGACGCGGGGGGCCAGGGCTGCCGTGGCCCGGCCCTCGGTGACACCGGCAAGTCCGGGCACGGCAAACAGGAAGCCGCTGCTGGGCCACAGGGTGAGCCCCGAGAGCAGGCCGGTAAGTTCCGCCGCGCCCTCGTTGGTCATGGTCGTCCTGATCTCCACGCGGTCGGAGTTCGCGCGCAGCGTATACACGGTGGCGATCCTGACCTTGCCCCAGTCGCGCACGGCGCTGATGCGCGCCTCGTGCGGCTCGTCTTCCAGCACCTCGACGTGCTGGTAGGTGTTGGGCCAGGCGGACCAGTTGTTCGGGATGAAGTCCGCGAACACCACGCGATCGCGGCCGATCTTGCCGCCGCTCACCGGGGCGATGTCGATGATGGCGCCGCGCGGCACCCCGTAGGGCGCCGGCGATTCGACGGCGAGTGCGAAGGCAAGGTGTTCGTTGACGACCGTGAGGTCGCCGGGCGCCCGCGCGTTACCCTTGGGAATGGGCGTGTGGCCGCGGACGATGCGGACTTCGGCGCTGGCCGTGGCAAGCGGGCACAGCAGCGCAAGCACTGCAAGGAGACTCGGCCTGATCGACATCGGGTACCCGTCCTCACGTGGCGCCGCGGCTCAGTGCGCAGGCATGAGCCTGTTATTAAAAGGGGGCGGCGCTACAGATGCGGGCGATACTAGCTGACGTGGAGATGCGAATCACCCAGCGTACGCCCGGCACGGGCTGCCGGCGGAAGCGTGCGCGCCGGACAGGGCGCGCCCAGGAATCTACCAGCGATGATAGTAGCCCCCGCCCACGACCACGACCGGTGGCGGTACCACCACGCCGACGTAGGCGCGTCGCCCAGGGCCGATTGGCGCCACCACGCACCCTGACAGGGCGGCCCCTAGGACAACGGCGGCGAGCAGTTTGACGATGGTCTTCATGGTCGGGTCCTTTCGCATCTAGCTGCGTATCAGAACGCGCGGCAGGGCGTCCGGCTGACAGTGCACGCCGGGCTTTCGCCTGCCGGGGATGCTTCAGGTGCCGTTCAGGAAGCGCCGTGGATGCGCAGCATGCGCCCCCCCGCGGAGGTATCATCCGCGCCAGCATGATGACGCTTCGGCAGCAGTTGCGCAGTAACACGGTGGCGTTGATCAGCCTGGCGGTCGCACTCAGCAGCCTGGGCTACAACACTTGGCGCAACGAGCGCACCGAGCACAATCGCAACATCCGCACCGCGACCTTCGAGATTCTGACCAAGCTTGCCGAACTGGAGCGTGTCGTGTTCCTGGCCCAATACGACCATGACGCGGCGAGCGGCAGCCCGCGCACCGGCTGGACTTACGTACTGGTGATTCGCGACCTGGCCACCGTCGCGCCGCAGCCGGTGGCGACACGCTCGGCGGAACTGCAGCAGGCGTGGGCGGAGAACTGGGAAGGGCTGGGCAAGGCCGACGAGGTGGCCGTCAATCGCATCGACGATGCGATCGGGGGCTTGCGCGAAGCCTCCCTGGCAACGCTCACGACGCTGCGCTGAGTGCGCGCCTGCCGTCGAAGACAAACAGACGCGACTCACCGTCCGCGGTGTAGCGCACCAGGCGCTCGAACCTGAATCCGAGCCGCTCCAGGATCCGGATTGAGCTGCGGTTATCGGGAGCAGTGATGGCGACGATGCGTTGCAGGCCAAAGCGCTCGATCCCCAGCTGCAAGGCCGCGGCCGCGGCCTCGGACGCGTAGCCCTGGCCGCGGCCGATCGGCAGCATCGCAAATCCGATCTCCACGTCCGGATGCGAATCCCGTCGCAGCAGCCCGCACAGGCCGAGCGCGCGGCCGCTGTCACGGTGCTCCACCAGGTACATGCAGAAGCCGAACTGCGCGTAGCTTGCGCCCGGTCCCTGCTCGATGTAGCGCGCTGCACTCGGCAGGTCGCAGACGCCGCGGTCGCCGACGTTCGCCCGGAACGCCGGATCGGTCAGCAGTTCCAGGATAAAGCCGCTGTCCGCCGGGGACAGCAACCGCAAGCGCAGCCGTGAAGTCTGCGCGATGATCATGCGGCTGCGCTGCGCGGGAGCTTCGGCACGTACAGGTCGGCGCAGCGCACCCGGCTGTAGGCGACCGGAGTGCGGACCATACGCGGATTATTGCGTAAGATGCCGACACTTCACACCGCGCGACAGCACGCCATGATCACGCTCTACCATCGCCCCCAGACCCGCTCCTCGCGCTTCCTCTTCCTGCTGGAGGAACTGGGCGCACCTTATGAGGTGCAGATCGTCAGCACCCGCAGCCGTGACGGCACCGGGGTGGTGGATCCTGGCAACCCGCATCCGCACGGCAAGGTGCCGGCCATCGCCGATGACGGCGTCGTGGTATTCGAGTCCGCCGCCATCACGCTCTACCTCACCGACAAATTTCCGCAGAACCGCATCGGTCCTATGGCCGGTGATGCGCAGCGCGGGGCCTACCTCTCGTGGCTCGCGTACTACGCGGGGGTGTTCGAGCCGGCGCTGATCTCCAAGTTCATGAAGGTCGAGGTGCCACGCGTGACGGCAGGCTGGGTCGCCATCGAAGAGGTGATGGCGGTGATCCTGGCAAGACTAGCTGCCGGCCCGTTCTGGCTTGGTCAGGACTTCAGCGGTCTGGACGTGCTCTTCGGCACCACGTTTGCGCAGTTTGCGCAAAGCGACATGATGCCCAGGTCGCCGCTGCTCGATGCCTACGTCAAGCGCGTCGTGGCGCGCCCGGCATTTGCCCGCGCCATGGCCAAAGACAAGGGTTGATGCTGCAACCCGGCACGTTTCCGGGCGGTGCCCGGAGGCAGCGCCTGCCTGGCGCGCAACGCCACCGCCACGTCCGAAAGCGGCTAGTCCGGTGCGCTGCGCGCGGGTATCGTGGTAGCCATGGATGGTCAGAGCATTGCAGGGCTGGACGCGGAGGCGCTCGACCGCGCGCGCCTCAGCCGTGATCCGCGCTTCGACGGCAAGTTCTTCATCGCGGTAGCGACGACCGGCATCTACTGTCGCCCCATCTGCCCGTCGCGCTACGCCAAGCGTGCCAACGTGCGTTTCTTCGGCACCCCGGCAGCCGCGGAAACAGCCGGCTTTCGACCCTGTCGACGCTGCCGTCCCGAGGCCGCCCCGGGCACGCCGGCCTGGCTCGGCACTGCGGCCGTGGTGCGGCGCGCGCTGCGCCTGATCAACGACGGGGCGCTCGATGAGGGATCTGTCGAGGTGCTCGCGACCCGGCTCGGCATCGGACCGCGCCACCTGCTGCGGCTGTTCCTGCAGCACGTGGGCGCCGCGCCGCTCGCCGTCGCGCAGACCCGGCGGCTGCACTTCGCAGCCTGCCTGCTGGAACAGACTGCGCTGCCGATCACGCAAGTGGCACTCGCGTCGGGTTTTCGCAGCACGCGGCGCTTCAATGATGCCTTCGCCCAGACGTACCGCCGCCCGCCGCGCGACCTGCGTCGCAGTGCCCGGTACGCAGGTGCCAGTGAGCCGGGTGAGGAGGTCGTGCTGCGCCTTGCCTACCGCCCGCCGTACGACTGGCCGCACATGCTCAGCTTCCTCGCCACGCGCACGGTCACCGGGGTGGAAAGAGTGGATGCTCGGGGCTACGCGCGCACGGTCGCCTGTGACGGAGGAGCTGCGATCATCTGCGTCAACGCGCTACGCGGCGCGGACGCCTTGCAGTTGCGCGTTTCCGCAGCGCCTCCGGCCAGCCTGCTGCAGCTGGCCAGCGTCGCGCGCCGTATGTTCGACCTGGCGGCGGACCCTGCACGCATCCGCGCTGAGCTGGCAGCCGACCCGCTCGTCGGACCCTTGGTCAGGCAACGCCCGGGCCTGAGGATCCCGGGCACGTGGGACCCGTTCGAGTGCGCGGTGCGCGCCGTGCTGGGTCAGCAGGTGAGCGTTGCCGCCGGGCGCACCTTCGCCTCACGCCTCACGCTGCATGCCGGTGCACCCGTCCGCGGCGGGACCGACGGCCTGACCCACCTGTTTCCGACAGCTGAGCGCCTGGTGGACGCGCCGCTGGATGGCATCGGCCTCACCGGCGCGCGCGTGCGCACGCTGCGGGCACTGGCCCGCGCCACGCTCGATGGCGATGTCGATTTCGGCGCCACCGCGGCAGAGCTGGCGGCGGCCCTGACGGCACTGCCCGGCATCGGTCCCTGGACGGCCCAGTACGTGCTGCTGCGCGCGCTGGGTGAACCGGACGCGCTGCCCAGCGCGGACCTGGTGCTGCGCCAGTGCGCGGCGACCGCGCGGCGTTTGCTCAGCGGCGCGCAGCTCGAGGAGCGCGCGCGGCGCTGGCAGCCCTGGCGCGGCTACGCCGTCATGCACCTGTGGGCATCGGCTGCCGCGCAGGGAGCCAGGCAGGCGCACCTGATCACTCCAGCCCGCAAGCGGAGACAGCAGTGACCCTGAGCGAAGCTTCGAACCCGCCGGTTATCTACTGGCACGAGATCTCCACCTCCATCGGGCCGCTACTGCTGGCAGGCACAGGCGCCGCTCTTACGAACGTCTACTTCCAGTCAGGCCCGCGTCCGGTGCGGCCCGCTGCGCACTGGGTGCACGGCGGCGCTGCGTTCGCCGAAGCCGAGCGCCAGCTCGCCGAATACTTTGCCGGTAGCCGGCAGGTGTTTGACCTGCCGCTCGCCCCGGCAGGCACGCCGTTCCAGCTGGCGGTGTGGCGGGCGCTGCGGAAGATTGCGTACGGGCGCACAACCTCCTATGGGCTACTCGCGCGCGAACTTGGCCACGCCGGGGGCGCCCGCGCCGTGGGCCTCGCGAACGGCGCAAACCCGCTGCCGGTGATCGTTCCCTGTCACCGGGTCATCGGCGCCGACGGGTCGCTGACAGGTTTCGGCGGGGGCCTGCCCATCAAGCAGGCGCTGCTGCGCCTGGAAGGGGCTGCCTGTGTCACGGACCTGTTCAACATGAGAGGATCTGCCGCCGGGGCGGTAGCCTCGGTGCCGGACCCGGGCTGACGGGGCATTCACACAAGGGGGAGAGCATGTCGACCACGGCGCCTGGGATTGCAGGGACCCGGGCCGGAGCGCCCCGGCGCGTGGTGGCCATCGCCGGCCTGCTGGCCGGGGCGTTCGATCTTACGTTCGCCTTCTTCTTCTACAGTTTCCAGGGCGCGACGCCGCCTGCGATCCTGCGCGGGATCGCCTCCGGCCTGGTGGGGCGCGATGCCGCGTTTGCCGCAGGCAGCGCGCCGGTTGCCCTCGGGGCCGTGCTGCACTTCTCCATCGCAGTCTGCGCCGCGTTCGTCTTCTACGCGGCGAGCCGCAGGTTCCCGCTGCTGGTGCGCCGCCCACTGGTCAGCGGCGCTGCTTTCGGCGTGGCGGTCTACCTGTTCATGCACCTCATCGTCATCCCGCTGTCGAGGATCCCCTTCCGGGTGCCCTCGCTTCACAACATCATCGGGGAGCTGTGCTCCCATATCTTCCTGTTCGGGATCGTGATTGCGCTGGGTGTGGCACGCGCCAGGGGCAATTCGCCAGCCGCATAGGGCCGCAGTGCCCCGGCCGACCGCGGTAGCCGCGTGGCTGCCGGGCGTGAAGAAAACGTCGCCGCTCTCCTGACGTACGCGTCGGTGTAGTGCTTCCAGACGCCGCGCTCCCCGGGCACCGTGCCATCCATGAGCCCCCGCGTTTGCGGGTGCCCGCTGCACAGTGGGGGTCCCGCCTGCTCGTTGGCGACGCCGGCTCCGGCAGGATCAGCCCGCCGATCACCGGCGATGCATCCAAAGCGGTGCTCGTCGGCATCTATACCCACATTGAACGACGGAGTGCTAGGCCATGAACACTGCAGCTGGTCCCTTCCTGCTCACCGCCGTGGCGCTGGTGATGTCCGTGCCCATGACCGACGGTGCCGCAGATCGCCCCGGCGAACGCAGCTACATAAGCCGCGCCGCGGTGCCGGGCCTGCCGGTCGCGGCGAGCGATGCGGTGCGCAGCGGCAACACGCTCTATATCGGCGGCCACCTGGGCGTCGATCCTGCCACCGGCCGCGCACCGGCTGAGTCGGCGGCGGAGGCGCGGCTGGCCATGGAGGCCCTGCGGCGCACGGTCGCGGCAGCCGGCCTGCAGATGGACGACCTGGTGGCGGTCACGGTATTTTCCACCGACGTCCGGCTGGATGCGACCTTCAACGCGGTCTACCGCACGTATTTCAACGGGCGCTACCCCGCGCAGACGTTCGTGGGGGCCGACAGCCTGCGGGGCGGGGCGCGCTTCGAGGTGCTCGGCGTGGCCGTCAAGGCGCCGCACATGCGGCTGTAGTGGTGCGCACAGGAGAATGAATGGACCGGCGGCAGTTCTCGATCTCGCTGGCGCTCGCCGCCGCGCTCGCCCCGGCGGCCGGGCGTGCCGGCGGGGCGTCGCCGGTGAGCGCGCGTGCACGCGCCCTCTACCAGCGATCGCTGGTGCTCGACTGCAACTCCGCGCCGCCCACGCAGGACAGCCTGCCGCTCCCGGCAGCTGACCTTGACTTGGTGCGCGCAAGTGGCGTGACCGCACTCAAGTGGTCTCTGGGCGGGATCAACAGCAAGTTCCAAGACACGGTCGGCGAGATCGCCCAGGTCCAGCAGCTCATCGAGGTGCACCCGAAGTACTTCACGCCGGTGCGGGTCGGCGCTGACCTGGCACGCGCCAAGCGCGAGGGCAAGCTCGGCCTAATCCTCTCCTTCGAAAGCGCCGACATGTTTGACGGCAAGCTTGATTCCATTGACCTGTTCCGCAAGCTGGGCGTACGGGTCATGCAGCTGTCCTACAACCGCAGGTCGCCCTTCGCGGCGGGCGTGCTCGAACCGGATGCCGGCGGGCTGACGGCGCTCGGGCGCGAGGCGGTGGGGCGCATGAACAAGCTCGGGATCGCCATCGACATCAGCCACGCGAATCCGGCTACCACCGCCGATGTGCTCGCGCTCTCCGCCACGCCGGTCGTCATGACCCATGCCGCCAGCGCCGTGGTGCACCCACATCCGCGCAACAAGACTGACGAACAACTGCTGGCCCTGGCAGCCAAGGGTGGCGTCGTCGGCATCTTCGATCTTCCCTACCTTGCCGCCTCGCCACGCCAGCCTACCGTCGCTGACTACATGCAGCACCTCGAACACATACTCAGGCTGGTCGGCGAGGACCACGTGGGCATCGGCAGCGATGTCGGCCTGGAGCCCTTCGACACCGGTCCGAAGGGCATGGCGGAGTTCAGGAAGGAACACGAGGAGCGGCAGGCGGCGGGGCTCGCGGCCCCGGAGGAGGATCGGCCGGTGTATGTCGAGGGACTCAACACCCCACGCCGGCTGGAGGTCATCGCGGCTGAGTTGCTCGGGCGAGGTTATTCCGAGGCTGCGACGCAGAAGATCCTGGGCGGCAATTTCGCGCGGGTGTTCACGCAGATCTGGAGCGCCTGACCGCTGCCGGCATTTCCCGCCCGTCAGAGAAACGCCGCCCAGATCGTCATCGCGGCAGCCCCCAGTGTCATCAGGCGCGTCTGGCGCATGCGCAGCGGCAGCAGGATCCCGCCCGCCAGGCTCGTGAGCACCCCGCCGATCAGCGAATACAGCCCGGCGCTCCGCAGGGGGCCACGGCCGGGCTGCAGCCGTGCCGCGGTCTGCGCCACGAACGGCTCCGCGGGCAGCGGGCTTTCCGTCTGCGCAAACGCGCGCAGCAGGTTGGCATCGAGTTCGTCAGCCATGGGCGTGCTCCCGGGCAGGTTGGTAAGCATCGAGCTGCGCGCGCAGGCGTTCGCTGCCGCGCTTGATGTGTGATTTCACGGTTCCCAGCGGCAATGCGGTGGCGGCGCTGATCTCGCCATGGCTCATGCCCTCGCTGTAGGCGAGTACGATGCACAGGCGTTCGTCGCGCGCGAGGCCGGCGAGTGCGCGGTCGAGGTCCATCCGCTCATCGCTCCTGCACGCCTCGTCCCCGGCGCCCGCGAGTTCATCGGGGTCGAGTTCGACGCCCGCGGGTGCCACTGCGCGCAGGTGCTCCAGGTAGGTGTTGACCGCAAGCTGTCGCAGCCATGCCCCATAGGCACCCACGGAGCGCAGCTTCGGCAAGAAGCGCCAGGCCTTGATGAATGCCTGCTGGGCGAGGTCATCGGCGAGGGTGGGGTCGCGGCTGAGACGCCGCAGCAGGTTGCGCAGCGGCCCCTGGCGGCGCCGCACTAGTTCGCAGAACGCCCGGGCGTCACCAGTCATGGCAAGCGCGACGACGGTCGCCTCGGCCACCTGGCCGAGAGCTGCGGAAGAAGGGGCGGTGGTCACACCGCAGGTCCACGCACCTCTTTGCTGCGGGCGCGCTCGACCGCGTTCGCGGCGACGACCAGCCCGATGCCGACGCACACCGCCACTAGGCCCCCGCCCATGACCGGGTAGAAGGCCACCGGCGCCAGCTTCGCCAGGAATATAGACAGGATCGCAGTGCCCACGCCCGCCGCGATCACGATGATGCCCCCGACCTTGAGTGCCATCGGGTCAATGCCCGGATCCGCCGCCGGTGCCATCAGCCGCTCGACCACGATAGGGTCCAGCTGCTGGCCCTTCTCGATGGCCTGTCGCAGCGGCTCCAGGGTCAGCTGCCGCTTCTTGTAATCGCCGATGATGCTGGCCACGGTCGCGATGGCCACGAAGACCCAGAAGGCGATGGCGACTGTGAATGGTCCGGGGTCCATAGAATTGCTCCTCGGGAGCTTGTCGGGGTTGTCGTATAGATGCGCCGCCGGGCCGGTTTGGATGCGCGCGGCCTGAAAAATCACCTATCCGAGCAGCTCCTCCAGCAGGATGCGCGCGAATTGCGGGCCCTTGCCCGCTTCCTCGTGCTTGAAATAGACGAATACGTCGCCGCAGTGGGCGGCCTGCTGGCGGATGAGGCCGGCCCAGCGGCTGAGGTCTGCGGGGGTGTAGCCCTCGTCCCGCAGCCGGAAGTAGCCGTAGTCGGCCGTGAGCTCAAGCGGGGTGGAGAACTTCTCGCTGTCCGCCACGCACAGGGCGAGGTTGCGGGCCCGCAGGCGCGCGAATACCTCTGCATCCATCCAGGAGGCGTGGCGGAACTCGAACGCGGCACAGGTCCCGGCGGGCAGGTGCCCCAGGAAGCCGTCGAGTACGGCCAGGTCCTTGCGGAAGTAGGGCGGCAGCTGGAAGAGGATGGCGCCGAGCTTGGGTCCCAGCGTCGCGGCAGTCTTCAAAAAGTACTGCAGGAGCTCTGCGCAGTTGGCGAGCCTTGCGATGTGGGTGATGCGCTTGGGCGCCTTGAGCGTCAGGCGGAACCCGGGCGGGGTTTCCGCGTCCCAGCCGGAGAGGATCTTGGTATTGGGGGTGCGGTAGAACGTGTAGTTGATCTCCACCGTCGCGAAGCGCTCGGCGTAGTAGGGCAGCATCTTCGCCGCGGACAACTTTTGCGGGTAGAAGCTGCCCCTCCATTCAGGGTAGTTGTAGCCGGAGGTGCCGACCCAGAACTTCACGTTGCCTCTTCAGCGGCTTTCGCCGCCGAGCAGGCGGCGATACTGGCCGAGATGGCGGATGGCGTGCTGTGGCTTGCCCATGGACTCATACAGACGCGCCAGATTGTAGTGGCAGTCGGCAAAGTCGGGATCCTCCTCCAGTGCCCGCTGGTAGGACTGCAGCGCCGCGCCCGCGTCGCCGAGATCTTCGAACAGCACCCCGCGGTTGAACAGCAGCACCGCATCGGCTGCGGCCTGGGCGACCGCCTGCTCGTACACCTCCAGTGACTCGTGCAGGTTGCCGTTCTCGTGCAGCAGGCGCCCCCAGTTGGTCCACGCGGCAAGATGGTCGGGCTCGGCGGCCACCACGGCCGCGTAGGCGGACATGGCGGCATGCGGGTCGCTGGCCTCCAGCGCCAGTGCCGCCGCGAAACCGCTGGCGGCCGGCGGCGCCGCCGGTGCCGGCGGCTTGTGCTCGACCACGTGCAGCACCCCGTTCTGCAGCGTCACGTCCAGGCCGAGTACGTACTGGCCGCTGTCTGCCTGCCAGCGCGCAGCGCCGTCGCGCACCACCACGTGTTCCCCGAGCGCGCTGATCGCCAGTCCCGACAACGGCACCGTGTCGGGCAGTTCGCGCCGCAGGCTCTCCAGGGCGCGGTGAATGCGGCGCGCCGGCACTTTCGCCTCCAGCAGTGCGCGCGCGGTGCGCAGCACGATGAGGTCCTGGAACGAGAAGCGGTACTCGCGCCGCGCACCGCGCTCGGGGCTGACGAAGCCGGCGCGGATCAGACCGCGTGTGGTGGCGGGGGCGAGCTGCAGGAGCCGCTCGACATCCCGCACGCTGTACTCAGGCACTTTGTTTCCCGGGCGCGCTAGCGCGCCCTAGGCGTTGCGCTTGCCGGCCTTGCGCGGCGCCTTGGCAGGTTCCTCGACACGCTTGGCGGCCTTGCGCGGACCTAGGCGGCTCACCTGCGTGCGGGCGCTGTCGGTCTTCTCCAGGCTCGCGCGCAGCGCGTCCATCAGATCGATGACCTTGCCCTCGCTGGGCGGGGCGGCCTCGGCCATGGAGATCTCCTGTCCCTCGACCTTCTTCTGGATCGCCGCCTGGATGCGCCCGTGCAGTTCGTCCTTGTACGACTCGGCGTCGAATTTCTTGGCGGTCTGCTGGTCGATGAGATGATGGGCGAGCTTCAGCTCCGCCGGCTTGACCTCGGTCTTGGGTACCTCGATCTCGCTGGCCCGGTGCACGTCGGCTGCGAAGTGCAGCTGCTGCATGGCGAGCACGTCGCCGATGGGGCGCAGGATCACCAGGTAGGCCTTGCCGCGCGCGGCCCAGTGGCCGACGCCACAGCACTTGGCCTGCTTGAGCGCCTCGGTGAGCAGCGCGTAGGGCTTCGCTGCGCCCTTGTCGGGGGCCAGGTAGTAGGTCTTGTCGAAGTAAACCGGATCGATCGACTCGATGGGTACGAATTCGGAGATGTCGACCGAGTGAGTGCCGACCTCCTCGAGCGCCTTGATCTCCTCGGGCGAGAAGAGCACGTACTGGTCCTTGGCGAACTCGTAGCCCTTGACCATCTCGGCGCGCTCGACCACGACGCCCTCCTTCTGGCACAGGTACTGCTGGCGCAGGCGCGAGCCGCAGGTCTTGTGCAGCAGGTTGAAGGAGATGGCATTGGCCGTCTGCGTCGCCGAGTACAGCTTCACCGGGATGGCGACCAACCCGAAGGAGACGGTGAGTGATCCGATCGAGCGTGCGGCCATGAGTACACCTGCAGTGGCGGTTAGCTACTTCTCACGAGATACACCGAAAGCCCTCGTAAGGCTCTGTTTTATCTCAAGTACATCATGCCACCTGTCGCCGTTCTTTGCCAACCGGGCCGGTACGTCCTTGATTGTAAAGTGCTGCGGCTCGGCGGCCACCAGCTCCTCCCAGCTCAGGGGCATCGATACCGGGGCCCCCGGGACCCCCCGCGGCGAGTAGGCGACGTTCAAGGTCTTGCCGCGCACGTTCATGTTGTAATCGATGAAGATCTTGTCGGTGCGCTTCTCGACCGACCACTCCATGGTGATCTCGCGCGGGTGCTCGCGCATCACGTGCCGTCCGACGGTCTCGCAGATGTGACGTGCCTCGTCGAAGGTGACCGTGCGCTCGATGGGCACGAACACGTGCAGGCCGGTCTTGCCGGAAGTCTTGACGATCGCCGCGAGTGACATCTGCTGCAGCAGAGCGCGCAGCCAGAATGCCACCCGCTTGCCCACGGCGAATCCGCGCTTGTTCAGTTCGGGCTCGGAGCCCTTGGCCTCCTTGCCGGAGTAAATGTACGGGTCGATGTCAAAGACCAGGTAGTCCGGGTAATTGAGGATCGATGACTCCAGCGCCGCAAGCGAGCTGGCGTAGTCGGTCCGCGCATCCACTGCCTCGGGGGCGGTTTGGGCGCGCGAGTGCCAGACGTGGAATTCGAGCGTGCCAACCTGCCCGAGCCACAGCAGGCTCGGGAGGTTGTTGGCGAGCAGGTAGCGGTGGCTGCCGTCGCGGTGCTCGGAATACACGGTCACCGATTCCACAAAGGCCGGCAGCGCCTGCGGCCAGTGCTTCTGGAAGAAGCGCTCGCCGTTGATGCCCTCGGGCATGCGGATCATGGTCAGCGGCCGGTCGGCCAGGTGCGGCAGCATGAAGCGCGCCACCGCGGCAAGGTAACCGATGAAGTCACGCTTGCTGATGGCCGGCTGGCGGCTGCGCGCGTCCGCGGGCCAGTAGATGCGGTCGAGGTTGGTAAGCTTGATGCGTTCGCCGGAGACGGCCAGCTCCAGGTTCTTGGCAGGATTCTTCAGCTGCTCGAGGACGCTCGCTGCCTCGTCGGCGGCCGAAGTCCCGGCGCTGGGGGTGGGCGCACGGGCGCCCGCGGCGTCGGTACGTGCGGCCCTGCGGCGCACGCTCCGGGCGGCGATGTCGTCACGCAGGCGCACGAAGACCGGCGCGCGCAGCGCCCCGTCGGGGGTCCACTCGCTGAAGGCCACCTCGGCCACGATTTTCGGTTCCAGCCAGATGGTCGGGCGGTGCAGGGGCGGGTCCACCGCAAATGGCGAGCGCTTCACGACCAATGGGCCGGCGCGCCTGAGCAACTGCGCGATGAGTGCCTCATCGAGCCCCGAGCCGACGTGACCGGCGTACTCCAGACTCTGGCCGCGCCAGTAGCCCAGCAGCAGCGCCCCGAGGCTCGCGCGCGCCCCCTTGCCGCGGGTGTAGCCGCCGATGACGAACTCGCCCGACTGCCCGGCCTTCACCTTGAGCCACGCAGGGGAGCGCTTTCCGGGCGCATACGGTGCATCCAGGCGCTTGGCGACGATGCCCTCGAAGCCCAGGTCCAGCGCGGCACCGTACAGTTGTGCCGCATCCTCCGACACGTGCATGAGCTGCAGGTGTGGTGTGGGAGCCAGGCACTGCGACAGATAGCGCCTGCGGTCCGCGTAGCCGCTTGCGCGCAGGTTCTGCCCCGCCACGTGCAGCAGGTCGAAACACACCAGCGCCACCGGCGCGCTGCGGCGGGCGGTTGCGATCTCCGCCGCCGCTTTGAGCTGGGCGCGGTTCTGCAGCGCATTGAAGGACGGCCGCCCCGAGGCATCCAGTGCGACGATCTCCCCATCGAGGACCATCGTCTCGAACGGCTGCTGCGCAAGGTCGGCGACCAGCTCGGGGAACAGGGCCGCGAGCTCGAGCCCGCGGCGTGACTGCAGGCGTACTTTCCCGTGGTCCACGAACGCGATCACCCGATAGCCATCCAGCTTCGGCTCATAGCGCCATTCGGGGCTCGATTGCGGCAGCTCGGCGCTGGTGGCCAGCATCGGCTTGAGTTGCCGCGGCAGTGCCTCCGCAGGACCTGCGGGGAGGAGCCGTGCCGCCGGCAGCCGCTGGGAGACCTGCTGCGGGGCGACTTCCTCCACGGCCGCGCCAGTGATGACCGAGCGGTGCTCGGCCAGTACGTCGTTGGCACGCGCAAAGCGGTCCTTGTGCTTGATGAGCAGCCACTGCTGCGGCTTTGCGGTGCGCACCAGCGCGTACGATCCCTTCAGCTTCGCCCCGCAGAGCGTGATGCTCAGCTTGCCTGCGGCGAGTTCGGTGCGCAGGCGGCGCTCGGCGGCGGCGCGGTCGCCGAAGGCGTACCCGCCCTCGTCGGGCGAGTAGCTGCCGCAGTCCCAGACGATGACGCTGCCGGCACCGTACTGACCGGCCGGGATCACGCCCTCGAAGGAGCCGTACGCGAATGGATGGTCTTCGACCTGAACTGCCATGCGCTTGTCGGCCGGGTCAGTCGATGGTCCCTTGGGCACCGCCCATGACTTGAGCACCCCGTCGAGTTCGAGGCGGAAGTCGTAGTGCAGCTGTCGCGCGGCATGCTTCTGCACCACGAACAGCAGCGGGCCGCTGCGGCCGGCGACAGAGTCAGCGCCAGGTTCCGGGGTGCGCGCGAAGGAGCGCTTGGCGGCATAGCGCTCCAGCGGAGCCCTGCTCACGCGTGGGTCCCGATCCAGCCGGCCACAGCGCTGAGCAGTTCATCCCGCACCTGCGCGTCCTTGCGCCCCGTGCGGGCAGGCACATGGAAGGAATGGTCGGCATCATCCACCCATTGCACCGTGGCGCGCGCCCCCAGGCGCGCAATGACCGCCTGCATGAGTGCGCGTTCGGCAAGTGCATCGGCAGTGCCCTGTACGAAGAGCATCGGGATGTGGATGTCGGCCAGGTGCCGGGCGCGGGTGTCCGCGGAAGCTCCGGCGGGGTGCAGCGGGAAGCCCAGGAAGGCGAGCCCGCGTACCCCCTGGAGCGGTATGAGGGCCTGCGCCTGCGAAGTCATGCGCCCGCCGAAGGAGCGACCCCCGGCGAACAGCGGCAGGCCGGGGGTCAGTTGCGCGGCAGCGCCGACCGCTGCGCGCACGGTAGCGTGGCACACGGCAGGGGGGTCGGGACGACGCGAACCGCGCTCCATGTAGGGGAACTGGAATCGCAAGGTCGCGATGCCCAGCCCCTTGAGCTCCCGCGCGGCCGCCTGCATGAAGGGGTGGTCCATGCCGGCGCCGGCTCCGTGGGCCAGTACGTAACAGGCGCGGGCCGAATCCGACAGCACCAGGCGCGCGGCGACCTGGTGCTGTGCGTCTACCGTGATGCGCAGCGGCTCCCCGGCAATGGGGCTTGCGGTTGGCAAGGCAGTATCAACTCCGTAGCCGGCGCACGGCCGGCGCGCCGGCGCATAGTACAACGCCGGCGGGTTGCCGCCGCCGCGCTGCCGCGAAGCGCGGCCGCGCTCACCTAGAGCATCGCCTGCAGCAGGCGCGCGATGCGCTTGAGGTGCCGATCGATGTGGCTGACGCGCGCCTCGAAGATCCGCTCGATCGCAAGACCCGTCAGGCAGCAGTGCGCGAAGGTGAGCGCCTCGCGCAATTGCGCATCGGTGAGACCTGACTCGGGAAATACCTGCCGCACCACCATAAGGTGGGCACGCCCCTGGCGCTGCTCCCAGGCCCGGGCGCGCTGCCGGCGCGCACCGCGGGTAGCGCGCAGGATCTCGAGGGACACCTGGTAGTGGTCACTCTGGTAGTGATCCCACATGCGCCGCACGAGCGCGGCGGCCCGGCGGCCGCGTGACCCGCCCAGCAGTCCCGGGGCGCTCATCGCCGCGAGGAAGCGCGCATAGGCCAGTGCCAGGATCTCCTCCAGGATCTCCTCCTTGGAGCCGAAGTGGTGCTGGGCGGCGCCCCAGGTGATGCCCGCGCGCCGCGCGATGGCGGTCGCAGTCGCCGCGGCAAAGCCCCGCTCGCGGAGCAGGCCGAGGGTGGCCTCGAGCAGGCGGGCGCGCGTGCGCTGCGTCTTCAGCGCCTGGCGGCCGGGGGCTGGGGCTGCGGGTCTGGCCATGGGCGGTGCTGCAGGCAGGGTGCGCAAAAATATACACCCTGCGCGCGCGTTAAGGACTACACTCGCAAAAAACATTACGCGCACAATGTTTTGTGTGCCGGAGCCCCCATGACGGCTGAGCAACGCAACAAGCAGCTGGTGCACGAGTTCTTTGCCGCCATGAACGCCGGCGACGTGCCGCGGATCGTGGCGGCGTACGCCGCCGACGGCTACCTTGAGACCATGGGACGCACGCTGATATCCGGTAAGTTCAGCCGCGCACGGATCCAGGGCGCCGCCGGCCAGATCTACGAGGTCTTTCCGCAGGGCATCCAGTTCACCATCGATGCGCTGACCGCCGAGGGTGAGCGGGTCGCGGTCGAGGCGCATTCGCGCGGCCGGCACGTGTCCGGGAAGCTCTATACCAATGAGTACCATTTCCTGTTCATATTCCACGATGGCAAGCTCGCGGTACTGAAGGAGTACATGGACTCGGAGCGCGTCACCGACATCCTATGCGGCGGGCAGCGGCCGCCGCCGCGTGCGGACACGTGAGCGCGGCAGGCCGCCCCGGCGTGGCGCTCACCTTTCCGCCCGGCGCGGCGCTGGTGGCCGGCAGCGGCAACATCGGTGCCGCCGTGACCCGGCGGCTGGCGACCGCAGGCGTACCGGTCCTGTTCACCTACCAGAGGAATGCGCAGCGCGCGCAGGTGCTGCAGCAGGAGATCGCCGGATCAGGCGGCGTGGCGCAGGCCGTGCAGCTTGATTTCGAGGACGCGGCGGCCGTGCAGCGTGTGGTGGCGGAGACGGGCAGGCTGCACACGGTCGTGTACTGTGCCGGGCCGAAGATCCCGTTTCTCAAGGTGCGCGAAATGCCGGCCGAGACCCTCGCTTACCACTTCCGCGCCGATACGCTCGGCTGCTTCCGGCTCTTCCAGCATGCCATCCCGCTGCTGGAGGCCGGCGGCGGCGGCTCGCTCACTGCGTGTGTGAGCATGGCCAATCATCGTGCCCTCGAGACCGACGGCCTGTCGAGCATCCCCAAGGCCGCCGTTGAATCGCTGGTACGCCAGATCGCCGCCGAGGAGGCGGGCAACGGCATCCGCGCCAACGCGGTACCGATTGGCTGGGTCGGCGGCTTCGCCAGCAGCTTCGCGGAGGCGCGCGCCTACATCGCCAACATGACCGGGCCGGCGGCCCCGGCGACCCGCGCGCTGATGGAGAAGATCATGTCGTGGATCCGCATGGGCCGCCCGGGCACGGGGGAGGAAGCGGCGAACGTCGTGGCCTTCCTGGCATCCGAGCAGGCCTCCTATGTGACCGGCTGCCTGATACCCGCCGACGGCGGCGCCATCCTGTAGGGGCGGGGCACAGCTGCATGGAACCCGTCGTGCTCGACCCCTACGACCACAACTTCCACTGGGATCCGTACCCGTACTACCGCGCCGCGCGCGAACGCGACCCGGTGTACTTCTACGAGCCGGGCGGCTTCTGGCTGCTGACCAAGTGGGGCGACGTCAACCAGGCCTTCAGGGACCACAAGACCTTCGTCAACACCGGTGCGCAGGCGCTCGAGAAGGACGCCAACGAGAAGCTGCCATACCCGCTGTTCATCGCCAGCGACCCGCCCGAGCACACCCGGCAGCGGGCGATCCTGGCGCCGCTGATGATGCCCGGCGCGCTGGCCAAGCTCGAGCCTTACATCCGCGAACGCACGCGGGAGCTGCTGGCACCCGCGCTCAGGGCCGGCCGGCTGGACTTCGTGGCAGACCTGGCCTGCTACCTGCCAATGGACGCGATCTCGCAGTTGATCAACGTTCCGGTTGCGGACCGGGACCAGGTGCGCGGCTGCGCGGATGACCTGATGGCGCGCGCGGATAAGCAGACCGATCTGTCCCAGCGCAATGTCGCAGGCTACATGGGGTTGGCGCAATACTTCGAGGCACACACCGCGCGGCACGCCACGCCACCCTATGGGCAGGACCTGGTCGGGGCGATGCTGCGCGCGCAGGAGCTGGGGCTGATGAACCACGCCGAGGTCGTGGGCAACCTGATCCTGCTGGCCATCGCCGGCAACGAGACCACCACCAAGCTCATCGGCAACATGGCGTATCGGCTCTGGCAGCACCCGCAGCAACGCCAGCTGCTGGCCGCCGATCCGGCGCTGATCCCGAAGGCAATCGAGGAGACCCTGCGCTTCGACGGCTCTTCTCACATCCTGGTGCGGCGGGTCGCGGTCGATGTCACTCTGCGTGGCAAGACCCTGCGGAAGGGTGATCGCGTCGGCCTGTGCGTGATCTCGGCCAACCGCGACTCGGACAAGTTCAAGAATGCTGAAAGTTTCGATATCACGCGCGGCTCGCGCGACCACATGGCTTTCGGCTACGGCGTGCACGCCTGCCTTGGAGCGGCGCTGGCGCGGCTGGAGAGCCGCGTGGTGTTCGAGGAAGTCATGCGCCTGATACCGGACTACCAGATCGAGGAGAGCGGCCTGCAACGCGCGCACAACCCGAACGTCCGCGGCTTCACCCACGTGCCCGCACACTTCCCAAAGCTGCCATGAACGCGGTGACCAGCGAGCCCCCACAGGCGGCCGGCGAGCCGCGGCTGCTCATCGATGGCAGGCTCACCGAGGCGCGCTCGGGGGCGCGCTACCCGAACATCAGCCCGGTCACCGAGCAGGTAATCGGCACCGTCGCGGACGCTGGCATCGACGATGCCGCCGCCGCCATCGCGGCGGCACGCCGGGCCTTTGATGAATCCGGGTGGGCCGGCGACCGTGCGCTGCGCGTGCGGTGCCTCGCGCAGTTGCGCGACGGCCTCCGGGCCGCCATGGCCGAGCTGTGTGAGCAGATCATGGCTGAGGTCGGGGCGACCCGGGCGATCACGGTCGAGGGTCCCCAGGGCGGCGCTGCGCTCAAGATCCTGGACTACTACCTTGAACTGATGCAGCGCTACCGCTGGGAGGGTGAGCTGCCCGTCACCCGCCACATGGGGGTGCCGAGCAGGCGTTTGCTGTGGCGTGAGCCGGTGGGAGTCGCGGCCGCGATCACGCCCTGGAACATCCCGTTCCACATCAACATGGCCAAGGTGATCCCGGCACTGGCAGCCGGCTGCACCGTGATTCTCAAGGCCGCCCCCGAGACACCCTGGTCCGCGACCTGCATCGGGCGCATCGCCGCCGAGCATACCGACATGCCGGCCGGGGTACTCAACGTGCTCACCTCGAGCGACCGCGTCCGGGTCGGCGAGTTGCTGGCCTGCGACCCGCGCGTGGATGTGGTTTCGTTCACCGGGTCCACTGCCACCGGCCGGCGTGTGATGGAACTGGCCGCCGCGACCGTCAAGCGCGTGTTCCTGGAACTGGGCGGCAAGTCGGCGACCATCGTGCTCGATGACGCGGACTTCAACACCGCGCTCCTGTCCGGTTTTGCGGTGTGCTATCACGCCGGCCAGGGCTGCGCGATCCCCACGCGCCTGCTGCTGCCGCGCAGGCGCTACGCGGAAGGCGTTGCCTGGCTGCAGGCCGCCTTCGCGCAGTTTGCCTACGGCGATCCGCGCGGCGCGGGTCAGATCATGGGGCCGCTGATCAGCGCCCGGCAGCAGGCGCGGGTACTTGACTACATCGAGATCGGCAAGCGCGAGGGCGCGCGGCTGGTGTGCGGCGGCGCCCGACCGACACACCTCGCCTGCGGCTACTACGTTGCGCCCACCATATTCGCCGACGTCACTAACGACATGCGCATCGCCCAGGAGGAGATCTTTGGTCCGGTGCTGGTGGTCATCGGCTACGAGGACGACGAGGACGCGGTACGCATCGCCAATGACTCGATCTACGGGCTGTCGGGTGCGATCATCGGCAGTCCCGAGCGTGCGCTTAGGATGGCGCGCCGCATCCGCACCGGCACGATGAACGTGAATGGCGCCAACTTCTTTGCCCCCGACTCACCTTTCGGCGGCTACAAGCAAAGCGGCATAGGCCGCGAGATGGGCGTGGCCGGACTGGAGGAATACCTGCAGCTCAAGACCGTGGCCGTGCCCGGTTGAGCACAGGCGCGGTCCCCATGGCTCAGTCTTATCTGAAGGACCGGGTGGTCGCGGTGACCGGCGCCTCCCGGGGCCTGGGATTGGCGGCTGCCACCAGCCTCGTGGCCCGCGGCGCACGCGTCGCCTTGATCGCGCGCCACGCGGCACCGCTGCAGGCTGCGGTGGAGGCGCTCGGCGCCGAATCGGCAATGGCCATCGTTGCCGATGCGCGCAGCAGGACTGCCATGCAGTCAGCGCTGGCGCAGGTGGTGCAGCGCTGGGGCCGGCTCGATGGACTGGTCAACAACGTCGGCTTCCAGTTCGCGCGCCGCCTCGAGTTGATGCCGGAACAGGAAGTGCGCGAGCTGCTGGAGCTGAATTTCCTCAGCGCGGTGTTCACCTGCCAGGTGGCGATCCCGCTGCTGCGGGCCGCGGGTGGTGGACGGATCGTCAACATTTCCTCCTCAACCGTGCGGCACGAGAACGAGTTCTCGCACCTGGGCATGTACTCGGCGAGCAAGGCGGCGCTGGAGCATTTCTCGCGCGAGCTGCGCCACGAACTCAAGGGCGACAACATCACCGTGACGGTGTTCAGCCCGGGGGCCGCAACCACCGGCAGCGTCGCCAACTTCGACCCGCAGGCATTGCAGGAAGCGATGCTGGACTGGCTGAGCAAGGGACCGAAGTTCGATGGCGCACTGCAGAAGGAGGTGGTCGGCGAGGCCATCGCCGGGTGCTTCGAGTTCCCCGCCGGCGCTGCGCTGGAGTTCGTGGAGCTGCGCCCGAGCATCCCTACACCGAAGATGCTCGAGTCTGACTGGAAGTCCTAGTCGGCTACTGCGGCGGCGGACCTTCGCTGACGCGCACCAGGTCCTGCGGCCGCAGCCACTTACGGAAGCTGTCCTGCACCGTGGCCGCATCCAGTGCAATGTAGTGCCGCGCGGCATTGGTGGCCTCATCCAGCGGCAGCCCCTGGTCCACGCGACTCAGCAGTGCCTGTGCGATCTCGCTCACGCCTGCTTCGCTCAGCGGCAGCTGCCGCACCAGGCAGGCCTTGGCGCGCAGCAGCTCGTCATCCCCGACCGGGGTCGTCTGCATCGCCAGCAGCTCGCGCGTCACCATGCTGGCGGCCTTGAGCACGTTCTGCGGGTCGCTCGCGTATTCCACCAGGTACACGCCGCGCGTCCTGCCGGCTTGCAGGAAGGAACCGACCGAGTACACCAGGCCGGAGTTCTTGCGCAGGTCGATGCTCAGGCGCGTGGCGTAGAAGCTGCCACCCAGCACGGCATTGCCGAGTTCCAGCGGATAGAAGTCCGGATCGGCGCGCGTCAGCGCCAGGGTCTGCGCCAGCACTACGCGGTCCTGGACGCGACTGGCATCGGGAACGGCGATGGTGTTCACCGCGTTGGGCGGGACCACCGGCAGGTCGATCTGTGGCAGCGGACCCTGTGCGCGCCAGGGACCGAAGTACTTCTCGATGCTCGCGCGCGCAGCCTCCGGGGTGGTCTTGCCGATCACCACGATCGTGGTCATCTCGGGGCGGAACACGCGCTGGTAGTAGTCGCGCACCGCCTGCGGCGTGAGTGAGCGCACGCTCTCGGGCGTGGACATGCGCAGTGACGGATCTCCTGCCGGGTACAAGGCGGTGCGCAACGAGCGCTGCGTCAGAAATCCCGGGCTGGAGTTGCGAGAGGCGACCCCGAGGGCCGCCTGGTTGCGGATCACCTGCATCGCCGCATCGGGCAGCGCAGGATGCAGCTCGTTGTCCGCCAGAAGTTCCACGGCGCGCTCGAAATGCTCGCTGAGCGCCTGCGCCGAGAAGTCCGTTCCGGCCTTCACGCGTGCGCCGATCGCATCCAGTTGCTGCTGGAAGGCGAGCCGGTCGAGCTGTTCGCTGCCGTAGCCAAGCAGGCGGTCGAGCACTGGGGCGACGCCTTCCTCGCCCTTCGCTTCCTGCATCTCGGGGCGGTTACGGATGTGCCCGTATACACTCACCGTGTCGCTCACGTCCACGGTCTGCACGATCAGTGTGAGGCCGTTGGGCAGCTTGCTGACGATCGGGTGCAGCGTGGAGGGCGGCACTTCCAGGCGGCGCAGCGCCTTTGCCGCCCAGTCAGGCAGCTGGGTCGGGTGAGCTTCCCCCAGGGCGATCGATTCCTGGCCGCCGAAGCCACCGCGGGCGGCAACCGGCTGGCCCGAGCCGCGCGGCTGCATGATGCCGACGATTGCATGGTTAAGGTCGAGGTACTTGCGGGCGACACGGTTGACGTCCGCCACACTCACCTTCTCGATGCGCGCCAGGTCCTCGTCCGGGGAGTTGAGCCCGTACAGCGCCAGCGCGTCCGCCCAGATCGAGGCCAGCTCCGGGATAGAGTTGCGCTGCAACTGTGCTTCGCTGCGCTCCTGCAGCTTGGCGGCAGCCACCAGCTCCTCCGGTACGCCGTCGCGCGCCACGCCCTCGAGGATGCGGCGCACCTGGACTTCGAGCGCCTTGGCGTCGTCGCCGGAATTGAAGGACAGCACCGCGTACGCAAGGCCGCTCTCGGGCAGCGGATCGAGCGCGAACTCCGCGCCGGTGGCCTTGCCTTGCGGGACCAGGCCATAGAGGGCAAAGCGCTTGCTGCTCAGTACGTCGGCGAGCACCTCGAGCGGCGGGTAGTCCGCATCGCGCGGGCCGGGAGTACGTGTGGCGAGCATCAAAGTGCCGGCCGGCTGGTCCGTGTCCACCGTGAAGGAGATCGGCTGCACCGGGCGCAGCTGCACGCGCGGCCTGGTGGGGAGCTTCTTGGCCGGGATGGCACCGAACAGGCGCTTGACCTCGCTAAGTGTCGCCGCGGGGTCGATGTTGCCGGCGATCACCAGTATGGCGTTGTTGGGCGCATACCAGGTGTCGTGGAAGCTCTTGAGCATCTGCGCGCTGGTCTTGTCGAAGGAGGGGCGCGTGCCGAGCGCATCGTGCGCATAGGGCGTACCTGCGAACATGCGCGCGCGCAGCTTGGCAAAGAGCTTGTAGCCCGGCTCGGACAGGTCCTGCGCCACCTCCTGTTCGATCGCGCCGCGCTCGTGCTCCCATTCCTTGGGCGATGCCAGCACCGCCCGCATGCGCAGCGCCTCGATGTTCAGGGCAATGTCCAGGTCCTCGGCGGGCACGGTGAACAGATACTGAGTCAGGTCCTCGCGCGTGTTGGCGTTGAAGTCACCGCCCACGATGCTGCCGATGTCTGCCAGCTGGTCGGCAGTCAGTCCCGGGCTGCCGCGGAACATCATGTGTTCCATCGCGTGGGCAGTACCCGGGAAGCCCGCTGGTGCCTCGTCGGAGCCGGCGAGGTAGTTGACCGAAGTGGTCACCACCGGGGCGAGCGCGTTGCGGACGATGACCACGCGCAGACCGTTGTCCAGGCTCGCACGCAGCACGCCGGTATCCGTGTACGCCTCCGCCGCCCGGCCAGCCGGCATCCGGCCGGCCAGGGCGCTCAGCGCAGTGAGGAAGGCGAGCGCCGCCAGCGGTGCCCGCTGGACGTGGGAGGTGTGCGGCATGACGGATCCGGAATCAGGCGGTGATGGCGCCAGTATAAGCGATCACCCGCGGCGCCATTTTTTGCCACAAATCATCTTCGGACTGGCCTTTTTGCTCCATGGCGCCGGCGGGGCCGGACGTTGAACTAGGAGGCGCAAGGGGAACGTACGTCGTTCTTACCGCCAGCCACACCAGGAGTCACGCCATGAAGATCTTCACCTCAACAGTTCGCGCCAGCACGCTCGGCTTGGGACTTCTCACCTGCGTGGCCGCGCTGCCCGTCCGCGCCGACGAGGTCGTCGTGCAGGCGCAGGGACAATCCAAGCAGGCCACCGCCGGGGCGCTCACGGGGCTGGTCGTCGGCGCCGCCGCCGCCGGACCGATCGGCGCCGTGGTCGGCATCACGGCCGGGGCCATTCTCGGTGACCACTACCACCGGCAGAAGGAAGCCTCGGTCAACCTGGGCTCGGACCTGCGCCGCAGCGAAAGCGAGCGCGCGCAGCTGGCCCAGCACGTCGCCGAACTCGACACCACGCTGAACGCGGCGCAGGCGCGCGACGTATTGCAGGAGCAGGCGCTGCGCGAGACCAACGACCTGGGGATCGACGTGGGTTTCCGCACCAACGACGATGCGATCAGCCTGCAGAGCGTGCCGCCGCTGATGAAGCTCGGTGCGCTCGCCGCCGCGCTGCCGGAGGCCAGGGTGCGCGTCGCAGGCTTCGCTGACCCGCGGGGCGAGGAGGACTACAACCAGGCGCTCTCACTGCGCCGGGCGCAGGGGGTGGCCGCCGTGCTGGTCAACGCCGGTGTCGCCCCCGAGCGCATTGCCGTCGAGGCGCATGGCAAGGCCGACTCCACCAGCGGCGAGGGGGATCTGGACGGCTACGCCTTCGACCGGCGGGTCAGCGTGCGCCTGGAGCTGCCGGGCGCCGAGCAGGTGGCCAGTCGTGAGCCATAGCCGCTGGCAGCAGGGCGCGTCGCGGGCCAAGCCCGCGGCGCGCCTTCGCGCTAGACTTTGCTGGCATGACCACCTCAGCGACTGCACCATGAGTCCCGCCATCGTCCGCCTCGACGGCCAGGTCGATCCCGATGTTTCGGTACCGGCGGCAGAGCGGCTCCTCGCCGGCACGCCGCGACTGGAGGTGCGTAACTTCTTCGCCGACGGGGGCCAGCAGTTCTTCGCCGGCCGCTGGTCGGCAACGCGTGGCAAGTGGCGCATCCGCTATACCGAAAACGAGCTGTGCGTGATGACTTCCGGGAAGGTCGTGCTGGAAAGCGCCAGTGGCGAGCGCTGTGCCTTCGGCCCGGGCGATGCCTTCGTGGTCCCCGCAGGCTTCGTGGGAACCTGGGAGGTCATCGAGGACTGCTCGAAGATTTACGCAATCTTCGAGCCGCGCAGCTAGTGGCGGGACTTCCCAAGCTGACATAAGACCCAACCCTCTTGACGCCCGTCGCAGATCTGCGACTGGCTCCTTCTCCGCACCGCAGCCCAATGTAAAGGTATGCACCTTGGTCGTGTCCCGGGAGGTGTGTCGTGCAAACCATTACTGTTGTGGCAACGCGCAGCAGCGCGCTTAGCCTGTCTGAGATGGAGATGCTGGTAGGCAGCGCCATCGTGATCGGTGCGCTCGTGTGGATGGTGCTCACGCGGGTGCGCCGCGACCGCCACGAGCCGCAGGTCTAAAAAGCCGAACGCGCTGGGCCGGGCACCGCGCGCCCGGCCCGGGTCGTATCTGCCGCAGCCTTCTAAAGGGCGCGCAGCACCGCCGCCAGGGTGCCAAACATCTGCTCGATCTGGGCAGGCTCTACGATCAGGGGCGGAGACATCGCGATGATGTCCGCGGTCTGGCGCACCAGCACACCGCGCTCGAAGCACTTCGTAAATACCTCGTACGCACGCGCCCCCGGCTTGCCGGCCAGCGGCTCGAGCTCCAGCCCGAGAATGAGCCCGTAGGTACGGATGTCGATCACGTGCGGCAGCCCGCGCAGGGCGTGGGCTGCATCCTCCCACTGCTTGGCGAGGGTCTTTGCCCGGGTCAGGAGGCCATCCCGCTCGTAGATCCCCAGGGTGGCAAGTCCCGCCGCGCAGGCCACCGGGTGTGCCGAGTAGGTGTAGCCGTGGAAGAGCTCGATCCCCGCCGGGCCCTGCATGAACGAGTCGTAGATGTCCCTGGTCACCAGCACGCCGCCCATCGGTACGCAGCCATTGGTGAGCCCCTTCGCCATCGTGATCATGTCCGGCTTGACCCCGAACTCCTCCGCGGCGAATGCCGCACCGGTGCGGCCGAAGCCGGTGATCACCTCGTCGAATATCAGCAGGATCCCATGCTTGTCGCAGATCTCGCGCAGCCGCCGGAGATAGCCGCGCGGCGGCAGCAGCACGCCGGTGGAACCGGCGAGTGGCTCGACGATCACGGCGGCGATGTTCGAGGCATCGTGCAGCGTGACCAGCATCTCCAGGTCGTCCGCCAGTTCGGCGCCATGCTCGGGCAGGCCACGTGAGAAGGCGTTCTTGGCCAGGTTGTGCGTGTGCCGCAGGTGGTCCACGCCTAGCAGCAGCGTGGCCGACCAGGTCTTGCGGTTAGGAGAGATGCCGCCGACCGAGATGCCGCCGAAACCGACGCCGTGGTAGCCGCGCTCGCGGCCGATGAAGCGCGTCCGGGTGCCTTGCCCCCGCACGCGGTGGTAGGCGAGGGCGATCTTCAGTGCCGTGTCGACCGACTCGGAGCCGGAGTTGGTGAAGAACACATGATCCAGTCCCTGCGGGGCGATCTTGATCAGCTCGTTCGCGAGCGCGAAGGCCTGCGGGTGCGCCATCTGGAAGGGCGGGGCGTAGTCCATCGTCTCAAGCTGCGCGGCTACCGCCTCGGTGATCTCGCGGCGGCCGTGACCTGCATTCACGCACCACAGCCCGGCGACCGCATCGAGTATTTGGCGCCCCTCAGGGGTCCAGTAGTGCATGCCGCTCGCCTTGGCGAGCAGTCGCGGTTGGGCCTTGAACCCTCTGTTGTGCGTGAACGGAAGCCAGAGCGCCTCGAGATCGGAGCGGGTGAGTAGTGCGGAGTTGGGCATGACGCGCGTCAGTCCGAATTTGATGGGGAGAGGTTGCGGATGATAAATAAATTGGACAAATTCAACCATCGGAGGGATATTTTGCCACTCCTTGTCTAGTATATTAAACGTTATGAGCATCGATGTCGGCACGCGCCTGCGCAGCATCCGTACCGCATTCGGCCTGTCCCAGCGCGAGCTGGCCCGCCGTGCCGGAGTGACCAACGGGCTGATCTCTCTGATCGAACAGAATCGCGTAAGCCCTTCGGTCAGTTCCCTTAAGAAGGTGCTGGACGGAGTGCCGATGTCGCTGGCGGAGTTCTTCACGCTCGATCTGGCCGCCGCGCCGCAGGCTTTCTTTGGCGCCGACGAACTGGTCGAGCTCGGCAACGAGGAACTGTCGCTGCGCCTGGTGGCAGCGCAGCGGCCCGGGCGCCAGCTGAGCGTGCTGCACGAGCGCTATGCCCCCGGTGCGGCAACCGGCGAGGACATGCTCGCGCACCGCGGCGAGGAGGCCGGCGTAGTCATTCGCGGCCGCATCGAGCTTACCGTCAGCGGGGCGACCCGGCTGCTTGGCCCCGGCGAAGCCTATTATTTTGCCAGCCAGTTGCCGCATCGCTTCCGCAACGCCGGTCGCGAGCCCTGTGAGATCATCAGCGCCTGTACCCCTCCGACTTTCTAGCGCGCCCGAGGCTGGCCCATGATTCCAAAGCCCGCGACGGCGTGAGCGCTGCCTCGCATAAGTTCCTGGCCAGCGCTCCGCGCGGCTTCGGTGACCTGCTGGCGCAGGAGATGATCGCCTGCGGCGCGGCGGACAGCCGTGAGCGCTCCGGGGATGTCGCCTTCACAGGTTCGCTCGAGGTTGCCTACCGGGCGTGCCTGTGGTCGCGCATCGCCAACCGGGTGTTCCTCGAGATCGCGCGGTTCGAGGCGGCGGATGCCGCGGAATTCCTCGCCGCCGTGACGCGCATCGACTGGGCCGCGCACTTCAAGCCCGGCGCCACGCTGGCCTGTGATTTCACCGGACGCCATCCGGGGATCACCCACACGCATTTCGGCGCACTCAAGCTGAAGGACGGGATCGTCGATGCACTGCGTGCCGCAAGCGGCGCGCGGCCGGACATCGCCCTCGAGCGCCCGGATGTACGCGTGCACGCCCACGCGCATGGCACCCGGATCACCGTCTCGCTCGACCTCTCGGGCGAGAGCCTGCACCGGCGGGGCTACCGCGGCGCCGGCGGCGAGGCGCCACTGAAGGAAAACGTGGCCGCAGGCGTGCTGCTGCGCGCGCAGTGGCCGCAGCTGGCCAGTGCCGGTGCGGAATTCCTCGACCCGTTGTGCGGCTCCGGCACATTGTGCATCGAGGCCGCGCTCATGGCCGCTGATCGCGCCCCGGGACTCACCCGCCACTACTACGGCTTCCTCGGCTGGCGCGGCCATGAGGCGGCGCTGTGGGCGCGGCTGCTCGAGGAGGCTCACGCCCGGGCCAAAGTGGGCGAGGCTACCGCTGTGACCGTGCGCGGTCAGGATCGCGATGCTGCGGCCATCGGCAGCGCGCGTGAGAACGCCGCCCGCGCCGGGATCGAGCGCTGGGTGAGCTTCCAGCCCGGGGAACTCGTCGATGCGGCTCCGATGCCGGACCGCGCCGCGCAGCGTCTCGGGCTCATGTGCACGAACCCACCCTACGGGGTGCGTCTTGGCAACGACGAGGGAGCCCGCCAGGTGCACCGCGAACTCGGTACGGTGCTGCGCGAGCGCTTCCAGGGCTGGAGCGCCGCCGTGCTGACCGGCGCGCCCGAGCTGGGCCGGGAACTCGGACTGCGCGCCTACCGTACGCACGCGGTCTGGAACGGGGGTATCGAATGCCGGCTGCTGCGCATCAAGGTCGAGGCCGGCAGTGCCCGCGAGGCCGGGACGCTCGGCCGCGGCATCGCGCATCTCAAGGACACCGCCGGGGCGCAGATGTTCGCCAACCGCCTGGCCAAGAACATCAAGCACCTGCGCAGCTGGACGCAGCGCGAGCAGGTCAGCTGCTATCGCATGTACGACGCGGATATGCCCGAGTACGCCTTCGCCATCGACCTGTACCGCACGCTGGAGCCGGACGTGCCGTGGCTCTGCGTGCAGGAATACGCAGCGCCGGCGGAGATCGAGCTGGAGGCGGTGCGCAGGCGCCGCGGCGAGGTGCTGGTATCGCTGCCGCAGGTGACCGGCGTGCCGGCCGAGCGCATCCAGGTGCGCACCAGGCGCCGCATCAAGCGCGGCGAGCAATACGAGAAGCTCGACCAACAGGCCGAGTTTTACCAGGTGATGGAAGCGGGCCTGAAGTTCCGGGTGAACTTCGAGGACTACCTGGACAGCGGGATCTTCCTCGACCACCGCCTGACGCGCGCGCGGCTACGCGAGGCGGCTCAGGGCACGCGCTTTTTGAATCTCTTCGCCTACACCGGTACCGCCTCGGTGTACGCCGCAGCCGGCGGCGCGCTCAGCACGACCACGCTCGACATGTCACGGACTTATCTTGACTGGGCGCAGCGCAACCTCTCGATCAACGGCTTCCACGGCGCTGCCCACAGCTTCGTGCAGGCTGACTGCCTGGAGTGGCTCAGGCAGGCGCGCGAGCGCAGCGAGCGCTATGACCTCATCTTCCTGGATCCACCGACCTTCTCCAACTCCAAGCGCATGGACGGAGTGCTCGATGTCGAGCGCGACCACGCCCAGCTGATCGCCGACTGCGCGCTGCTGCTGGCCCCCCGCGGCCTGCTCGTGTTCTCGACCAATGCGCAGAAGTTCAAGCTCAGCGTTCAGGTCGAACAGCGCTTTGTCGTGCGCGACATATCGGCGGCCACGCTACCGAAGGACTTCGAGCGCAACCCGCGCATCCACAAGTGCTACGAGGTGCGCGCGCGCGACTAGCCCTCGACCAGCGCCTTCAGCCGCGTCAGCACTTCGTCCCAGTGCTGGGAGATGCGGCCGAGGTAGTCCTGCATTTCCTTCATCGGCTGCGGAACGAACTCGTAAACACTTTCGCGCCCGCGCCGCGCGCTGCGCACGATGCCGGCGCCCTCCAGTACCTGCAGGTGCTTGGTGACCGCCTGGCGCGTCAGGCGCGTGCCGCCGGTCAGCTGTGCGACCGAGCGCGCCGGCCCGGTGGACAGTGTGCTCACCAGGCCGAGGCGTGTCTCATGGCCCATCGCTGCAAAGACCGCAGCGTGATGGCGGCGCCGCAGCGCGCTGTTGTCAACGCTGGTCCGCGACATGACGCTCGATGTTGCGTATCTGCTGGGCCCAGCCGTTCTCGTTCATGCGGAAGGCTTCAGCGCGCCGTGCCGCCGGCACCTTGTCGAAGCCGCTCTCGGTGACCACGAGCAGCGTGCCGGTTGGAATCGCCTGCAGGCGGAATTCCACCAATGTCGGAGTCTCCTGCGAGTAATTGATTGCGGGGTCCACCGCGTACGGGTGCCAGGTGAAACTCAGTAAGCTCTCCGGCTCGATCTTCTGGATCACCACGCGCCAGGTCACGTGCTCGTAACCGGGGTTGGTGATCTGGCCCACGGCCGGCTGCCCGGGGACGAACGCGGCGGTCAGCTTCACCCCGAACCAGGCGCCAAATTCACGGTAGTCGCTGAGCGCGCGCCAGACGCGGGCGACGGGCGCCCTGAGCTCGATGCGCTTCTCGATGTGGTCATGCATATTGCAACCTCCGGGTTGCATGATAGGTTGCCATGGGACATTCTGCAACCATCAGGTTGCATTAATGGCAGCGCGTTGAGAGCACGGCAATTGTGGCTGCGTGCCTTTACAGCCGCATGCCCTGTGCGGTAGCGTCAAAGCCGATGTTTGCCGCGAAGACGATCCATACGATGACCCCGCCCAAGCCCGCGACGGGCCTTTGGGAGGATGCTGCGCGCTGAAGTACTGCACAGCCGCTAAGATTCCCGAAGGCCCCGTCGCTGAACTGACGGGGCCTTTTGCGTTCTGTAACCGGAGTAGAGCAATGTCTGCCGTCCCTTCCCGTTCCGCACCCGTAGTTGCGGTGGTCGGTGCCACCGGCGCCGTCGGCGTCGAGCTGATCCGATGCCTGGAGCAGAGGCGCTTCCCTCTGGCCGAGCTACGGCTGTTCGCCTCGGCACGCTCGGCGGGCAAGTCGCTCAAATTCCGCGGTGCGCAGCTGCCGGTACGTGAGCTGACCGAAAAAAGCTTCGCGGGTGTGGACATTGCGCTGTTCTCCGCCGGCGGCGCGACCTCGCGCCGCTTTGCGCCGCTGGCAGTTGCCGCCGGGGCGACGGTCATCGACAACTCGTCGGCGTTTCGCATGGACCCGGACGTCCCGCTGGTGGTCCCGGAGATCAATCCCGGCAGCATGAGCGGGCGCGGCGGCATCATCGCCAACCCGAACTGCTCGGCCATCATCTCGATCACGCCGCTGTGGCCGGTGCACCGGAAGAACCGCATCACGCGCCTGCAGCTGGCGACCTACCAGGCCGCCTCCGGCGCCGGTGCCGCGGCAATGGAGGAGTTGCGCGAATCGACCCGCGCCTATCTTGACGGTCGCAGCTTTGCGAACAAGGTGCTGCCGCATCCCTACGCCTTCAACCTCTTCAGCCACAACTCGCGCGTTGATCCGGTCAGTGGCTACAACGAAGAGGAACTCAAGGTCATCGAGGAGACCCGCAAGATCTTTGGCGACCCGGACATCCGCGTGTCGGCCACCTGCGTGCGCGTGCCGGTGCTGCGGGCACACGCGATGGCGATCACCTTCGAGTGTGAGCGGCCGGTGACACCGCGTGAGGTGCGCGAGCTGCTCACCCAGGCCCCGGGAGTGAAGTTGGTGGACGACCCGGAGCGCAACTACTTCCCGATGCCCCAGGATGCCAGCGGTAATGATCCGATCCTAGTGGGGCGTATCCGCCAGGACATCAGCGACCCGAGCGGGCGCTCGATCTCACTGTTCGTCGCGGGAGATCAGCTGCTCAAGGGTGCCGCGCTCAACGCGGTGCAGATCGCCGAGCTCTTGTGAACGGCACGAGCGCGGGCACCTCGTCCATGTAGCGCTGATACTGCCCCGGGAACAGCTCGCGCATGAAGCCTTCCTCGATGCGCAGCTTGCGCCAGAAGGAGCCCAGCACGATGAGCAGGCCGAGCAAGCCGCGCAGTTCGCCCAGGGCGATGGCGCTGCCCAGCAGCGCGGCCAGCAAGCCGGTGTAGATCGGGTGCCGAACCCAGCCGTAAGGGCCGGAGCGGATGAGTTCGTGGCCTTGCTTCTGCGTCACGGTGCCGCTCCAGTTCTTGCCCAGGTGCAGCCGGGCCCACACGGTGAAGCCCAGGCCAAGCACCACCAGCACCACAGCGACCCAGTAGCGCGCGCCGACATCCGGCAACAACTGCGCGGACATGCCCGGCCACCGCGCCCGCGGCCAGACGATGAGGTACACGCCCAGCAGCAGCGGCAGCAGGTGCGACAGGCGCGAGCCCGGGGACTCGCGGCGCTGCGTCGGCTTGGCGGTGGCGGCGGACACGAGCCAGAACAGCGCCCACACCAGCCACAGGTTGAGCATCAACTGCCGGAAGCTGAAGGCCAGGTGCATCGGAAGCGCCGGCTTGCACTGCAGTGCCCGCAGGCGCTACAGCAGGTCCCTGATGCGGAAGTACAGCATCGCCAGCACCAGCGCGGGCCGGCGCAGCGCCAACCCGCCGGGGAAGTCGGCGTGCGGGATGCGGGCAAAGACATCGAAGCGCTCCGCGGTGCCGCCGATCGCCTCGGCGACCAGCTTGCCCGCGATGCCGGTGAGGGCAATCCCATGGCCGGAGAAGCCCTGCAGGAAATAGACATTCGGGGCCAGCCGCCCGAAGTGCGGGGCGCGATTGAGCGTGATGTCGACATCGCCGCCCCAGGCGTACTCGATGCGCACGTCCTTCAGCTGCGGGTACACCCCGAGCATGCGCGCGCGGGTGGCACTCGGGGCATCGAAGGATTTCATGCCCGAGTAGTTCACGCGGCCGCCGAACAACAGACGGTGGTCAGCCGAGCGGCGGAAGTAGTCGAGCACCCAGTTCATGTCGCTGACGGCTGCGTTGTTGGTGATCAGCGCCTGCGCGCGCGCCGCCCCGAGCGGCTCGGTAGCAACGATGTAGGTGGCGACCGCCATGATCTTGGCGGCCAGCGACGGGGCGGTGGCCCCCAGGAAAACGTTTCCGCACAGCACCAGGAAGCGCGCGCGCACCTCACCATTGGGAGTGGCGATGCGCACCTGGGCATTCCCCGAGGGCGCGAAGGACAGTGCGCGCGTATCGCCGTAGATCTGCACGCCCATTGACTGCGCCGCCGCGGCCACTCCCAGGGTGTAGTTGAGCGGGTGCAGGTGCCCGCTGTTGCTGTCGTACACAGCCCCCAGGTAGCGATCGGTGGCCAGGACCGAGCGCAGCTCCTCGCGCGGCATGTAGCGCACGCTCTGATAGCCGTAGACGTCCTTCAGCTCGGCGATCTCGGCGTGCAGGTCCGCCTCATGGCGCGGCTTGACCGCGGCGGAGAGGTGCCCGTTCACCCAGTCGCAGTCGATCGAAAACCGGCGGATGAGCTGGCGCATCAGCTCCAGCCCCTCAACGGAAACCTCCCAGACCTGGCGCGCCGCCTGCGGGCCGATGAGCCGGTCGAGCTTGGCCTGGCCTGAAGCAATTCCCTGGATCGCCTGGGCGCCGCTGCGTCCCGATGCACCCCAGCCGATGCGGCGCTCCTCCAGCAGTGCCACGCGCATGCCGCGCTCGGCCAGGTGCAGGGCGGCCGAGCAGCCGGCGATCCCGCCGCCCACCACGCACACGTCAGTGTCGACCGAGCCTTCCAGGGCAGGATGCTGCGGCGCGCCGTGCGCCGAGGCCGCGTAGTAGGAAGGGACGTAGCCAGGCGATGCCATGGGGGCCTGCGGGTTCGATTAAGTGTTTAGGATATTCTCACGCGTCAAGGGCTGCGCGGATGCGCAGGATAGCGAGGCGGGGCGGAACCCCGCAAATGCCGGCGCAGCCCGCGACTTACGCCTAAGGCCCCAGTTCGGGCCCCAATGCTGTTATGTCAAAGCTCGCTGGCCGGGCTTCCGGACCTTACCTATGGTCTAATAGCGCGGTTACCTGGAGACTCATCGGGACAGTTTGTCTAATATAATAGACATTGTGCCGAGCACGCCGCCATGGCACCCCGTCGCCCACTGATTGGTATTCCCGCCGACCGGAGAATGGTCGGTGCGCACCCGTTCCACATGGTCGGGGAGAAGTACGCCCGCGCGGTCATGGACGCCGCCGGTGCGATGCCGCTTTTGATCCCCGCACTCGCCGAGGAACTCGGGTTCGACGAACTGCTGGAGCGGGTGGACGGCCTGGTCTTCACGGGCAGTCCCTCGAACGTCGAGCCGCACCTGTACCAGGGCCCGGCAAGTGAACCCGGCACGCTGCATGACCCGGCGCGCGATGCGACCACGCTGCCGCTGATCCGCCGGGCGGTCAACGCAGGGATCCCGGTGCTGGGGATCTGCCGCGGCTTCCAGGAAATGAACGTGGCCTTCGGCGGGACGCTGCACCAGAAGCTGCACGAGGTGCCGGGGCACCTGGATCATCGCGACGACACCAGCCAGCCGCTGGAGGTGCAGTACGGCCCGGCGCATGAGGTGGCGCTGGAGGCGGGCGGCGTGCTGCGTGGCCTGGCCGGCTCCTCGAGCATCCAGGTGAACTCGCTGCACAACCAGGGCATCGACCGCCTCGGCGAGCCGCTCGCGGTCGAGGCACGGGCCCCCGATGGGGTGGTCGAGGCATTCCGGGTGCGCGCGGCGCGCAGCTTTGCCCTCGCCGTGCAGTGGCATCCGGAGTGGCAGGTGATGGGCAATCCGTTTTCGCGCGCGCTGTTCGCCGCCTTCGGGCAGGCCAGCCGCGCGCGCGCGCAGGACAAGTGAAAGGCGAAATGTATGGTCAGTGAGATCCGGCAGTTTTTCCGTGACCACTCGATTTCCGAGGTCGAGGCGATCATCCCCGACATGGCTGGCATCGCACGCGGCAAGATCATGCCGGCGGAGAAGTTTGCCGAGGACGAGGGCATGCGCCTGCCCGAGAGCGTGTTCCTGCAGACCGTGACCGGGGACTACCCGGTCCACACCGGCAGCGCCATGAGCCCGGCGGAGATCGACATCGTGCTCAAGGCCGACACCAAGACCGTGCGGCGCGTGCCGTGGGCGGCGGAACCGACCGCGCAGGTGATTCACGACTGCTTCTATGCCGATGGCAGGCGCGTCTCGATGGCCCCGCGCAACGTACTGCGCAACATCCTCGAGCTGTACGCGGCGCGCGGCTGGGATCCGATCGTGGCCCCGGAGCTGGAGTTCTACCTCGTCGAGCAGAACCGCGACGCCGACTATCCACTCAAGCCGCCCGTGGGCCGTTCGGGACGCTCCGAGCCCGGCCGCCAGTCCTACAGCATCGCCGCGGTGAACGAGTTTGACCCGCTGTTCGATGACATCTACCAGTTCTGCGAAGACCAGGACATCGAGATCGACACCCTGATCCACGAGGACGGGCCGGCGCAGATGGAGATCAACCTGATCCACGGCAACCCGCTGGATCTGGCCGACCAGGCATTCCTGTTCAAGCGCACGGCGCGCGAGGCAGCCTTGCGCCACAAGATGTACGTGACCTTCATGGCCAAGCCGCACGCCAAGGAGCCCGGCAGCGCCATGCACATCCACCAGAGCGTGTTGGACACCAAGACGCGCAAGAACATCTTCAGCAACCCGGACGGCACGCCCTCGAAGCTGTTCTTCGCGCACATCGGTGGGCTGCAGAAGTACCTGCCGGCGGCCATGGCGCTGTTCAGCCCGAACGTGAATTCCTACCGCAGGCTGACGCGCTACCTGTCGGCGCCCATCAATGCGCAGTGGGGTTACGACAACCGCACCGCGGGCCTGCGGGTGCCGATGTCCGATGCCCAGGCGCGCCGCGTGGAGAACCGCGTCGCCGGTGCCGATGCCAATCCCTACATTGCGCTGGCGGCCTCGCTCGCCTGCGGCTACCTGGGGATGATCGAAGGCGCGGTGCCCACCGACCCCATCGTCGGCAGCGCGCATGACCTGCCGTTCGGTCTGCCGCGCTCCCTGGACGAGGCCCTGCGGTCGCTGCGCGCGAGCGAGCCCCTGGTGAAGCTGCTCGGCGAGTCCTTCGTCGAGGCCTTCACGATCGTCAAGGAAGCCGAATACGAGGTGTTCTTGCAGGTGATCAGCTCATGGGAGCGCGAGCACCTTCTGCTCAACGTTTAATCGCCGTGCCGGCAGGCGGGTACCGCCTTCTCAGGCCGCCCCGGGCTGTTATATAAGAAGAGGACGTGACCAACGCCCCCCGCCCCAGTCTCCTGTGTGTCTGCCTCGTCATGCTCGCGAGCCTGCTCGCCGGCTGCTCGCGGCCGGCGGCCCACGCTCCGGACCGCTCGGCGACCGACAAGGTGCTCAACGTCTACAACTGGTCCGATTACATTCAGCCGGCCGTCATCGCCGGCTTCGAGAAGGAAACCGGCATCCACGTCAACTACGACGTCTACGACTCCAACGAGATCCTCGAGACCAAGCTCCTCACCGGCCACACCAACTACGACCTCGTCGCCCCCTCGGGCGCCTTCCTCGAGCGCCAGCTGAAGGCTGGCATCTACCAGAAGCTCGACAAGTCACAGTTGCCGAACCTGAAGAACGTCGACCCGGACATCGCCCGTGGCACCGCGCTCTACGATCCCGGCAACCAGTACGCCATCGACTACATGTGGATCACCTCGGGGGTGGGCTACAACGCTGCCGAGATCAAGGCGCGCATGCCCGATGCGCCGGTGGACAGCTGGCGGATGATCTTCGACCCGGCCGTGGTGTCGAAGTTTGCCGACTGCGGGGTCTCGATCCTGGACGCCCCGTCCGAGGTGCTCGCCACCGCGCTGATGTATCTCGGTCGCGATGGCAACAGCAATTCAGTGGAGGATCTGCGGGCGGGCGAGCAGGTCCTGCGCGCCATCCGCCCGTACGTGCGCTTCGTGGATTCCTCGCGCTACATCGACAACCTCGCCAATGGCGATGTCTGCCTGGCCATGGGGTGGTCGGGCGATGTCAAGCAGGCGCACGACCGGGCCGCTGAGGCCAACAAGGGCATCGACGTCGTGTATTCCATCCCGCGCGAGGGCGCGATCGTCAACTTCGACGTCATGGCGATACCGGCGGACGCCCCGCACGTGAAGAACGCACACCTGTTCCTCGACTACCTGCTGCGCCCGGACGTGGCCGCGCAGAACTCCAACTTCATCAAGTACGCCAACGCGGTGTCCCCGTCGCTGCAGCCGCTGGAGCCCTCGGTGCGCAACGACCAGGGCGTGTTCCCGCCACCGGAGGTGCGCGCCCGCCTGGTCGCCGAACGTGCCCGTCCGGCGGACTACCAGCGCCTGCTCACCCGCATGTGGACGCGCTTCAAGACCAGCAAATGACCGCCCCTCCGCAAGCTAATATGAGTGCAGGCCCCAAGGTGAATGCATCCTCCATGGCTACCGATCCCGCCCAGGCCTACGTACGCATCGCCGGTGTGACCAAGAAGTTCGGGGACTTCGTGGCCGTTGACGATGTCTCGCTCGACATCCGTCGCGGCGAGATCTTCTGCCTGCTCGGTGGCTCCGGCTCCGGCAAGACCACCCTGCTGCGCATGCTCGCCGGCTTCGAGACCCCGACCTCAGGCACGATCCAGATCGATGGCGCGGACATGAGCACCACACCCCCGTACGAACGGCCGGTGAACATGATGTTCCAGTCCTACGCGCTGTTCCCGCACATGAGCGTGGAGAAGAACGTCGCCTTCGGGCTGGAGCAGGAGGGCGTCAGTGGCGCCGAGGCCAGGCGCCAGGTGGCCGAGATCCTCGACATCGTCAAGATGGGCGGCTTCGGGGCGCGCAAGCCGCACCAGCTCTCCGGCGGCCAGCGCCAGCGCGTGGCACTGGCGCGCGCGCTGGTGAAGCGCCCCAAGCTGCTGCTGCTGGACGAGCCGCTTGCCGCGCTCGATAAGAAGCTACGCGAGCACACGCAGTTCGAGCTGATCAGCATCCAGCAGCGCCTGGGCGTCACCTTCATCGTGGTCACCCACGACCAGGAGGAGGCCATGACCCTCGGCACGCGCCTCGGGGTCATGAACCAGGGGCGCATCGTGCAGGTGGGCTCGCCCTCGGACATCTACGAGTCACCTGCCAACCGTTTCGTCGCCGACTTCATCGGCTCGGTGAACATGTTCGAAGGGCAGGTGCGCCAGGCAGGGGCGGGCGCCGTGCGCATCGCGTGTGCGGAACTGCGCGGCACGGTGCGCGCCGATCGCGCGGTCGCGTGCGCCAATGGGGCGACCGTATGGACCGCGATCCGCCCGGAGAAGATCACCATCAGCCGCCAGACGCCGGCCGCCTCCGGCGCCGACGAGAACCACGTGCGCGGCACGGTGCGCGAGATTGCCTACATGGGCGACATGTCCATCTATTTGGTGCAGATCGAGTCCGGCAAGATGATGCGCGTCACCCTGCCGAACACGATGCGCGGCAGCGAGCGCCCCATCGCGCGCGAAGAGGGCGTATGGCTCTCCTGGCACGGCTCCAGCCCCGTCGTGTTGACCGAGTAGGGCGGAGCGGCCATGAAACTGTCGCAGGCAGCAGGCAGGCGGCTGGTCGCCGGGGTTCCGGCCTTCTGGTTGCTGCTGCTGTTCCTGGTCCCGTTCCTCATCGTCTTCAGCATCTCCTTCTCCGAGGTACGGCTGGCCATTCCGCCGTACACCCCGATCGTCAGCTGGCACAACACCCCGCTGCCGACCTTCGACCTGCACGGCTCGGCCTACTCTTTCCTGTTCACCGATGCGCTCTACGTCAGCTCCTACCTGTATTCGCTCAAGGTCGCGGCCATCTCGACCCTGCTGTGCCTGCTGATCGGCTACCCGATGGCCTACGCCATCGCGCGCTCCTCGCCCGCCTCGCGCTCGGTGCTGCTGATGCTGATCGTGCTGCCGTTCTGGACCTCATTCCTGCTGCGCGTCTATGCCTGGATCGGCCTGCTCAAGAACAACGGCGTCATCAACAACGTGCTGATGTCACTCGGGGTGATCCACCACCCGCTGGTGATGCTGCAAACCGACTTTGCCGTCTACATCGGCATCGTCTACTCGTACCTGCCGTTCATGATCCTGCCGCTGTACTCGAACCTCGAGAAGCACGACCCGGCGCTGCTCGAGGCGGCAGCGGACCTCGGAGCGCGGCCCTTTCGCGCCTTCCTGCGCGTCACGCTGCCGCAGTCCCTGCCCGGGATCGTCGCCGGCTCGCTCCTGGTGTTCATCCCGGCAGTCGGTGAGTACGTCATCCCGACGCTGCTCGGACGCACCGACCAGCTGATGATCGGCCGGGTGCTCTCGGACGAGTTCTTCGAGAACCGCGATTGGCCGGTGGCCAGTGCCGTGGCCATTCTCATCCTGCTGCTGCTGGTCGTGCCGATCATGCTGTTCCAGCGCATGCAGCGGCGGGAACTGGAGGCGGGCCGATGAAGTCGCGTGGACTGTTCGCGCGTACCGCCCTGGTGCTCGGGCTGGTGTTCCTGTACGTGCCCATCGTTTCGATGGTCGTGTTCTCCTTCAACAACTCGCGCCTGGTCACGGTGTGGGACGCAGCTAACTCCCCGACCCTCAAGTGGTATGGGGTCCTCACGCACAACGGCCAGATCCTGGGGGCGGCATGGCTGTCGATCCGCATCGCCCTGGTGTCGGCCACCGGGGCGGTCATCCTGGGCACCCTCGCCGGTATGGCGCTGGCGAGATTCGGTGCCTTCCGCGGCCGGATGCTGCTCGCCGGCATGACGACCGCGCCGATCGTCATGCCGGAAGTGATCACGGGCCTGTCGCTGCTGCTGCTGTTCGTGGCCATGGAGCAGCTGATCGGCTGGCCGCACGGCGTCGGTGCTGTGACCATCACGCTGGCGCACATCACCTTCTGCATGGCCTACGTGACGGTGGTGGTGCAGTCGCGCCTGACCGGCTTCGACGAGTCGCTCGAGGAGGCGGCCATGGACCTGGGCGCGCGTCCAGTGAAGGTGTTCTTCCGCATCACGCTGCCGCTGATCCTGCCGGCGATCGCCTCCGGCTGGCTGCTCGCCTTCACGCTGTCCTGGGATGACCTGGTCATCACACAGTTCGTGGCCGGCCCGGGTTCGAGCACCTTGCCAATGGTGATCTTCTCCAAGGTGCGCTTCGGCGTGACGCCGGACATCAATGCGCTGGCGACCATCATGGTGCTGATCGTGGCGACCGGCATCGCGATCTCCACCATATGGATGCGCTATCGCGAGAAGCGCCGCGCGCGCGACCTGCAGCTGGCCGCCGCGGCTAACCTGTAGACTCCCTGGCTGCCTGGACGCAGCACGGCACGGTGCCCATGATCAGCAAGCTCCCCGACGTCGGTACCACGATCTTCACCGTCATGTCGCGCCGTGCGCGCGAGCTCGGCGCCCTCAACCTCGGCCAGGGCTTCCCCGACTATGACATCGACCCGCGCCTGACCGAACTGGTGGCCGGGGCGATGCGCTCCGGCTTCAACCAGTATGCCCCGATGGAGGGCGCGCTCAGCCTGCGCGAGGCGATCGCGACCAAGCTCAGGCTCTACTACGGCCTCGAGCGCGATCCGCACAGCGAGATCACGGTGACGCTCGGGGCGACCGAGGCGATCTACTCCGCGATCCAGGCCGCAGTCGGTCCGGGCGACGAGGTGATCGCCTTCGACCCTGCCTATGATTCCTACGAGCCGGCGGTGCGCCTGGCCGGCGCGCGCTGCATCCGCCTGCCGCTCAGCCAGCCGGGGTTCCGTTATGACTGGGACCGCGTGCGCGCCAACGTGAGCGCGCGCACGCGGCTGATCATCTTCAACAGCCCGCACAACCCGGCCTGCACGGCCGCATCAGCGGCAGACCTGGACGCCCTTGCCGCCATTACGCGCACGCAGGACACGTGGGTGCTGTCCGATGAGGTCTACGAGCACGTGGTGTACGACGGTGCGCGGCACCACTCGGTGCTGAGCCATCCTGAGCTTGCGCAGTGCAGCTTCGCGGTGTTCTCCTTTGGCAAGACCCTGCATGCGACGGGGCTGCGCATCGGCTACTGCGTGGCGCCCGCGCCCCTGACCCATGAGCTGCGCAAGGTGCACCAATTCAATACCTTCAGCATCGCGCACCCGCTGCAGCAGGCGATCGCCGGCTACCTGGGCGAGAAGCCTGAAGGCGCGCGCGGCCTGGCCCGCTTCTTCCAGGACAAGCGCGACCGCCTGCGCGCAGCCCTGGCGGGCTCAGGCTTCGCGCTGCCGCCGGCCCAGGGGACTTATTTCCAGCTGCTGGATTTCAGCGCGCTCTCGCAGCAGGCGGACCTGGCATTCGCCGAACGCCTGCTCAGTGAGGCGGGCGTGGCGACCATTCCGCTCGCGCCATTCTACGAATCCCCGCAGCCGCTGCGCTTCGTGCGCCTGTGCATCGCCAAGAAGGATGCGACCCTCGACGAGGCGGCGCTGCGCCTGAACCGCTTCGCGCAGCAACTGAAGCCCGGTGCTGCATGAGCGCACTGCGTGTCTCGCTGCTGCAGCAACCGCTGCGCTGGCAGGAGCCGGCGGCGAACCGCGAGCATTTCGCCCGTCTGCTCGAGCCGCTGGCCGGCGCTACTGACCTCGTGGTGCTGCCGGAGACCTTCACCACCGGATTCAGCATGCAGGCCGAGCGCCTGGCAGAGCCGGCCGGGGGCGAGAGCGTGCAGTGGCTCCGGCAGCAGGCGGCCGTGCTGGATGCGGCCGTCACCGGCAGCATCATCACCCAGGAGGGCGGGCGCTACTACAACCGGCTGCTGTGGGTCACACCCGATCAGCAGGTGCGGCACTACGACAAGCGCCACTTATTCCGGATGGCCGGCGAGCACGAGCATTTCACTCCGGGCCGGGAGGCATGGAGCGTGCCCTGGCGCGGGCTCAAGGTGTGTCCCCTGGTCTGCTACGACCTGCGCTTTCCCGTCTACAGCCGCAGGCGCCCCGGGCTCGAGTACGACCTCCTGATCTACGTGGCCAACTGGCCGGCGCCGCGCGCCGATGCCTGGCGTGCGCTGCTGCCGGCGCGCGCCATCGAGAACCAGGCCTATGTGGTGGGCGTCAACCGGGTCGGCAGCGACGGCGCGAACGCAAGCTACGCCGGTGACAGCATGGCCTTGGATTTCCGCGGCCGCTCACTGGCCCAGGCCGGCGACCTTCCCGGGGTGATCACGGTCGAGCTCTCCGGCGGGCCGCTACAGGCCTTCCGGGAGAAATTCCCGGCACACCTGGATGCCGACCGCTTCAGCCTGGATCTGTCAGAGTGACCTGCCGTCCATGAAAAAGACCACGCGCGTCAACCATCCGCCGACCGTGGAGGTCCCGCAGGGCAATCAGCCGCTCGTTGCACCAATCTACCAGTCGGTGAAGTTCGAGTTCGATACGCTCGAGGACACGGAGAAGTTCCTGCGCGGCGAGCGGCCGGGCTTTTTCTACTCGCGCGCCTCGAACCCGACCACCCGCCAGCTGGAGAAGCTGCTCGCGGAGCTGCAGGGGCGCGAGGACTGCCTGGTGACTGCCTCGGGCGTGGGCGCCGTTGCCCAGGCCCTGCTGACGCTGACCAAGCAGGGCGACCACGTGCTGTGCTTCGTCGAGACTTACAGTCCCAGTCGCTACCTGATCCGGCGCGTGCTGCGCAGGTTCGGCGTCACCCATACGATGCTGTCCATCGAGGACAATGCCGGCATCGAGCAGGTGCTCAGCTCGCAACCCACGCGGCTGGTGTTCTTCGAAAGCCCCACCAACCCGCTCACCAAGGTCGCCGACATCCCCGCCATCACGCGCCTGGCGCGCGCCGCCGGGGCGCTGACCATACTGGACAACACCTTTGCGGGCTTCCACCAGCATGGCGACTTCGACATCGACCTCTTTGTCCACAGCCTCACCAAGTACGCCTCCGGCACCGGTGATGTCATGGGCGGGGCCGTCATCGGCGGCAGCGAGCTGATCCGCGCGATGCGCACCGACTTCGAGGTGCTGGGGGGCACGCTCGACCCGCATGCAGCCTTCCTCATCCTGCGGGGACTCAAGACCTATTTCGTCCGCTACCAGGGCCAGTGCGCCAGCGCGGCGCGCATCGCGCAGCAGCTGGCCGCGCACCCGGCGGTCGCGCGCGTGCACTATCCGGGTCTTGCCACGCATCCCCAGCACGCCCTGGTCACCCGGCAGATGCAGGACTTCGGCAGCATCGTCACCCTGGATCTTCGGGGCGGGGAGGCCGCGGCGCGGCGCTTTGTCGACTCGCTGCAGCTGTTCGCGCTCGCCGCAAGCCTGGGCTCCACCGAGTCGCTGGCGATCACCGCGCAGATGATGGGTGGGCGGGAGCTGAATGCCGAGCAGCAACGCGCCTCGGGCATCACCGAAGGTACGGTCCGGCTCTCGGTGGGACTGGAAGATCCGGAGGATCTCGCGCAGGACATCGCGCGCGCGCTCGCGGCCGCGGGAACCTGAGAGTGCGGCCGCGTCATCACCTGGTAGCAAACCCAGGCTATACCTGCGCCTCTGCACACCTTTCTTAAGGTTGCAGCACGGAACCGGATCCGCGCCTGCGGGTCTGATTGCGGAAGGACACGGACGTCCTCACTCTCAAAGGAGAACCGCGTGGGCATCGCGTTACCCGAGCTTCCGTATAACTTCGCGGATCTCGAGCCGGTGCTCTCCCGCGACGCGCTGCTGTTTCACTACATGCACCAGCAGCGCGTGTGCATCGACCGCATGCAACCCTTGATCCGTGGCAGCGGCCTCGAGGGCCTGCCGCTCGAGCAACTGGTGCGCCTCAGCGCGCACGGTCCGGCACGGCGGGACCTGCAGCGCTGTGCCGCTGAGCTGTGGAGCCACAGCCTCTACTGGCAGTCCATGCACCCGCGCGGCGGCGGCACTGCCGGCGGTGCCGTCGGCGAGTGCATCCGGCGCCGCTTCGGCTCCTTCGAGCGCTTCGCGTGTGCCTTCCGCGATGCGGCCCGGGCGCACTTCGGCAGTGGCTGGATCTGGCTGGTATGGCACCGGGGTGCGGTGCAGATCATCACCACCCGCAACGCGGCAACCCCGTTGTCACGCTCGGATGCGGTGCTGCTTGGCCTTGACCTGTGGGAGCACGCCTACTACCTGGACTACCAGAACCGGCGCGCCGCCTACGTGAACGCGTTTCTCGAGGACCTGGTGAACTGGGACTTCGCCAACCGCATGTTCGCGCAGGCTAGTCCGGCGACGGCGGTGCGCAGTGCCGCTGCAGTGGTTGTGCCGGCTGCCGCACCGAGGCTCTCGCCGCCATGAGCTACAGGCTGCCGGCCACCCGCACGCGGTGCGGATGGTAGGGGAGCACCTCGACCAGTTCCCCGTCCCGCAGGCGCTGCTGCACGCCACGCCAGAATGCGGCGGTGAGGATCTCGCCGTGCATGCGCACCAGAGCCGCCCGCTGCGCGGTATTGAATGACAGGAAGCTGATGAAGGTCTCGGGGAAGACATCGCTCTCGGCGACGTAGAACCACGCCTCTCCGCGCATCTCGTCCTCGGGATTGCGCGCCTGCGGCACGTCCCGGAAGTTGCAGTCGGTCACCCGGCACAGTTCGTCATAGTCGTAAAAGATGACACGCCCGTGGCGCGTGACACCGAAGTTCTTCAGCAGCAGGTCGCCAGGGAATATGTTGGTGTAGGCGAGGTCGCGGATGCACTGGCCGTAGTCGAGCACCGCGCGCTCGGCATCCTCGGCGGCTGCGCTGCGCAGGTAAAGGTTCAGCGGCGTCATGCGCCGCTCGATGTACATGTGGTCGAACACCAGGTCCACGCCATCCTCGTGGACCGTGTTGCCGGTCTCGCGCCGCAGCTCATCGAGGAGGGCCGCCGAGAAGCGCGCCCGCGGGAAGCGCAGGCGGCGGAACTCCTGGGCGTCCACCAGGCGCCCGGCGCGGTCGTGGATGAACACCATCCGGTACTTGGCCAGCACCTCCTCGCGCAGCACGGTCTTCGGGTAGACGAAGCGGTCGCGGATGACTTTGAAGACGACGTCGAAGGAGGGCAGCGTGAAGCACACCATCACCAGGCCGCGCTCGCCGGCGGCGTGCTCGAACTGGTCGGCCGCATGGTCCAGGTGCTGCACCAGCTCGCGGTAGCGCTCGGTCTTGCCCTGCTTGGCGCGGCCGAGCACGGTGAACAGCTCGCTGACCGGCTTGCGCGGCATGATCGATTTGAGGAACACGACCGCCTCGCCGACCCGCTCCAGGTCGACGTGGAAGTACGAGCGGGTGAAGCTGAAGACGATGCTGACGTCATCCTCGGCAAGGATCACGGCATCCACCAGCACGCCGCCATCGGTGTTCTTCAGCGCGATCACCAGCGGCATGACGAAGTTGCGCCCCACCATGCGGCCGACGACGTAGGCGCGCGAGATCTGGTAGAACACCGGCGAGAGAACCTCGACCCGCTCGACCGCACGCCGCCCGGCGCCGGCTTCGAGCGCGGCGCGTACCCCGGCGGCAATGTGCGCAATGCTGCGGTCGAGGTCGCGCCATGGGGAGCGGAAGCGCACGTCCCCCAGGAGGTCCTCGAACAACAGCGACAGCGAGCCGTGGTTCGGATAGGTGTGCGTGCCGAGGGCGGAGCCGATGTTTGCCAGCGGATCCAGGTCAGTGGCCACGAACTCCAGGTCGGGGGCGACGCCGACCGTGCCGAACAGCCGGCGGCTGATGGAGCTGAAGAAGGTCTTGGTGAATTCCGGGTCGGGGAGGCTCGTGATCCGGTCGGCGAACTCCTGGTGGATCCGCCGCCACAGGTCGCGCTCCACGGCCGCCTCACCCAGCTGCGCCCGCAGCTCGGCGATCGTCTGGTTCACGAACCGGTCGTACAGCTCGATGCGCTCCACGACATCCTGCTGGCTGCCGCGCGCGTCGCGGTTGTCGAAGCGCCCGGGCGCGCGCCGCGTGATCGCGCGGAACTCGGCGTTGTAGCGCGCGAAGGCGGCAACGATCTGCTGGGCGCTCGCGCTGGCCGAGATTTCAGCGCCGGGAGTTTCGGACATGCCTGTCTGCGCTAGTCGAAGTCGGTGGGAAGCGATGGTTCGAGGTGGTGACGGTAGAGGCGCTCGATCTGGCTGGCAAGGATACGGCCCGTGGACAGCGGCGGCAGCGCGCCGAGGGCGAAGAAATCCACCGCGTCGGTCTCCTGGCTCACGGCCGCGGCACCGCCGGTGAGTTCGCACAGGAACATCAGCTTGTAAATGTGATGGATGCCGGGTGGATGCGGGTGGCGGTTCTTGTCGACCAGGGCGGCGAGTTTGGTAGGGCGCGCGCGGTAGCCGGATTCCTCCAGGATCTCGCGCGCCACCGCTTCCGAGGGAGCGTCGTTGACATCCACCCAGCCCCCGGGCAGCGTCCAGCAGCCGTCGCTGCGCTCACGCACCAGGAGAACGCGGTCGGCGGTGAAGACCGCGCCGCGCACATCGACCTTCGGAGTCGCGTAGCCGCGCTCGCCTTCCCAGAAGCAGGCCGCCTGCTGCACGGGCACATCCAGTTGTGCCTGCAGCACCTGGGTCACCAGCTCCTGCAGCTGCTGGTAGCGCTCGCGGTCAAAGGGGTCCTGCGTGAAGGCGAGCCCGTTCTGAGCGATCGCCTGCACCTTGCGGGCCCAGCCCAGGATCGCGGCCGCGTGAGGCACGCCGCTCACCGGCGGCGCACGGGGGTGGCCGCGGGACGTGCGCTCCTGCGGATGACCAGCTTCAGACCCGACCACGTCTCATCCACCGCGCATACCTTGATGTCGACCAGGCCCTGCGGCCGGGCGAGTTCGCGAATCGTATCCTCGGTGATTTCCGTGGCCACACCCGAGACTTTTTTCGGCCAGCTCACCCACAGCGCGGCATCGAATCGCAGCCTGCCGGGGATGTTCGCGAGCATGCCGGGCAGCTTTGCCCGCCGGGTGGCGCACAGATGGATCAGATCGGCTCCGGCGTTCAGGCGCGTCACCACCTCTACCGGCCGCAGCGGCGCCAGCCACTCCAGGTAGTCTGCCGGCGCGAACCGCGGGCACCGGCGGCGCCCGGCCTTGATGCCCAGCTTCTGCGCCAGCGGCGTACCGGAGTAGCCGCTCACGCCGCGCCGTGTCCGAGGTGGCGTGTGTTGCAGGTTCGCCACCTCACCGGACTGCTACAGGTTGCGGATCAGGGCATCGCCGAAGGCGGTGGTGGACGCCTCGTGGGCGCCTTCCATCAGACGCGCGAAGTCGTAGGTCACGATCTTCTGCGCGATGGTCTTGTCCATCGCGGCGATGATGGCGTCCGCGGCCTCAAACCAGCCCAGGTAGCGCAGCATCATCTCCCCGGAGAGGATCAGCGAGCCCGGGTTGACCTTGTCCAGGTTGGCATACTTCGGAGCGGTGCCGTGCGTGGCCTCGAACACCGCGTGCCCGGTGAGGTAGTTGATGTTGCCGCCCGGGGCGATGCCGATGCCGCCGACTTGCGCGGCCAGCGCATCGGAGAGGTAGTCGCCGTTCAGGTTCAGCGTGGCGATCACGTCGAACTCGTCGGGGCGTGTCAGCACCTGCTGGAGGGTGATGTCCGCGATGGCGTCCTTGACGATGACGCGACCGGCCTTCTTGGCCGCGTCCAACTCCGCGTTGGCTTCCTTCTCGCCCTTGGCGGCCTTGGTACGCTCCCATTGCTCCCAGGTGTAGACCTGGGCGGCGAACTCGCGCTCGGCGAGCTGGTAGCCCCAGTTGCGGAAGGCTCCTTCGGTGAACTTCTGGATGTTGCCCTTGTGGACGATCGTCAGGCTCTTGCGCTTGTTGACGATCGCGTACTCGATCGCCGCCCGGATCAGCCGCTCCGAGCCTTCCCGTGAGACCGGTTTGATGCCGATGCCGGAGGTCTCCGGAAAGCGGATCTTGGCGTATGCCTTGGGGAAGGCCTGGCGGAACAGCTCGAGGAACTTCTGGTTGTCCGCGGTGCCCTGCTCGAACTCGATGCCCGCGTAGATGTCCTCGGTGTTCTCGCGGAAGATCACCATGTCGACCTTCTCGGGATGGCGGACGGGAGAGGGCACGCCCTTGAACCAGCGTACCGGCCGCAGGCACACGTACAGGTCGAGCATCTGCCGCAGCGCGACGTTGAGCGAGCGGATGCCGCCGCCGACCGGGGTGGTCAGCGGGCCTTTGATCGAGACTAAGTATTCCCGGCAGGCGGTGACGGTCTCCTCGGGGAGCCAACTATTGAACAGGTTGTTGGCCTTCTCGCCGGCGTAGACCTCCATCCAGTGGATGCGGCGCTTGCCGCCGTAGGCCTTGGCGACCGCGGCGTCCATCACGCGCACGGAGGCGCGCCAGATGTCGGCCCCCGTGCCGTCGCCTTCGATAAAGGGAATAATCGGGTTTTCCGGCACGCGCAGCGTGCCGTCCACGATGGTGACCTTGGCGCCCTGGGCGGGCGGAATGGCCTTGGGGCTCGCGACCGTCGACATGGGTAACTCCTGAAAGGATCCCCGGCTGAACGACCGTCGCCGGGCGCGCAATGCTAGCACACGGGCGCGCCCGGTCCTGCGGGCGCGTACCCAGCCGGGGGCCCCTGTGAGAGACTGCGTGATGCCTGCGCCGGCCACGGGGCGCCGTTAAGCGAAAGAGTGCATGTCCAACGCCACTGGCCAAAATCCGCCGCCCGCCGCGGGCCTAGGCTCGATGCTGCGCAAGATGTGCGCCGTGCGCCCGGTCGATCTCACCCGCACCGAGGGCAAGCACCGGCTCAAGCAGGTGCTCGGCGCACGCACTCTCATCGCCATCGGCCTCGGTGCCACGATCGGCACCGGCATCTTCGTGCTCACCGGCACCGTGGCCGCCACGAACGCCGGACCCGCCATCGTCCTGTCGCTGCTGATCTCCGCCTTTGGCGCCGGCCTGGCCGCCCTGTGCTACTCGGAATTTGCCGCATTCCTGCCCGTGCCCGGCAGCGCCTACAGCTACACGTACGCGACCCTGGGAGAGGGGCTGGCCTGGTTCATCGGCTGGAACCTGCTGCTCGAGTACATGATCTCCGCCTCCGCGGTCGCCGTGAGCTGGTCGGCGTACGTGGTCAACCTGCTCGAGGGGGCGGGGATCCACCTGCCGGCCGCGCTGGTGAACGCACCGCTCGGCCTGGACGCACACGAGCACGTGATTCCCACCCACGCAATCATGAACGTCCCGGCGGTGCTGATCGTGGCCGCGATGACCTGGGTGCTGTACGTCGGGGTACGCGAATCCGCGCGCGCCAATGCCGTCATGGTGGGACTCAAGGTCACCGTCATCGTGGTGGTCATCATCGCCGGTCTCCAGTTCATCGACACCTCCAACTGGAAGCCGTTCGTGCCGGCCAACACCGGCACGTTCGGGCACTTCGGCTGGAGCGGCGTCATGAAGGGCGCGGCCATCATGTTCTTCGCCTATGTCGGCTTCGACACCGCCTCGACGACCGCGCTCGAAACACGCAATCCCCAGCGCGACCTGCCCATCGGTATCCTCGGGACGCTGGTCATCGCGACCGTACTGTACGTAGCGATGGCGGCCATCCTCACCGGCATGCTGCCGCTGGCGCAGCTGGACACTGCGGCACCGGTTGCCGTGGCCCTCGACTCGCATCCGCAGCTGTCCTGGCTCGGATGGCCGGTCAAGATCGGCGTGATTGCCGGCATGACCTCGGTAATCCTGACCTCGCTGCTCGGCCAGCCGCGCATCCTGCTGTCGATGGCAGACGACGGCCTGCTGCCCCCGCTCATGAGCCGCTGTCATCCGCGCTACAAGACGCCGCACATATCGACGGTGATCACCGGCGTGTTCGCGGCGGCGATCGCCGCGGTGTTTCCACTCGACCTGCTCACCGACCTCATCTCGATCGGCATCCTGCTGGCGTTTGCCGTGGTGTGCATCGGCGTGCTCGTGCTGCGGCGCACGCGCCCGGATGAGGTGCGCCCGTTTCGCGTGCCGTGGGCGCCCTTCACCTGCGTCCTCGGCGCCCTGGTGTGCGTCGGCATGACCTACTTCCTGTCCAACAGCACGTGGTTGCGGCTGTTGATCTGGACGATCATCGGCATGTCCATCTACGGCTTCTACGGCTACCGGCACAGCCGCCTGCGCAAATGATGCGCACCTTGGGGCGCACCCCGGCGGCCGACGGCTACCAAATGCCGGCGGAGTTCGAGCCGCATGCCGGCTGCTGGATGCTCTGGCCGGAGCGGCCGGACAATTGGCGCGAGGGCGCGCGGCCGGCGCAGCGCGCTTTCGCAGCCGTGGCGGCGGCGATCTCGCAGTTCGAGCCCGTCTCGGTCGGGGTCAGCAGCGCGCGCTACACCGAGGCACGGGCGCTGCTCGATGAGCGCGTGCGCCTGGTGGAGATGGCCCACGACGACAGCTGGATGCGTGACGTCGGCCCGACGTTCGTGGTGAACCCGCGCGGGGCGCTGCGCGGGATCGACTGGCGGTTCAACGCCTGGGGCGGCCTGGACGGTGGCCTTTATTTCCCCTGGGACCAGGATGAGCTGGTGGCGCGCAAGGTGCTGGAGGTGGAGCGCTGCGCGCGCTACCGCGCGCCGCTGATCAACGAGGGCGGCGCCATCCACGTGGACGGGCAGGGGACGGCCCTGGTGACCGAGGAGTGCCTGCTCAACGCCAACCGCAACCCGCAGCTGGCACGATCCCAGATCGAAAGCTACCTGCGTGATTATCTCGGCGTGAGCCAGGTGATCTGGCTGGGCCAGGGCGTCTTCAACGACGAGACCGACGGGCACATCGACAACCTAGCCTGCTTCGTGCGCCCGGGCGAGGTGTGCCTCACCTGGACTGACCGGCGCGGCGATCCGCAGCACGCGATTTCCCTCGATGCCTGGGAGCGCCTGAAGGCGGCACGCGATGCGCGCGGGCGACGCCTTAAGGTCACGCGCCTGCCGATGCCCGGTCCCTTGAGCATGACGGCGGCCGAGGCGGCGGGTCTTGCGCCGCGCGAGGGCACCAAGCCGCGCGCCGCCGGCGAGCGACTGGCAGCGAGCTACGTGAATTTCTACATCGCCAATGGCGGCATCGTGATGCCGCTGCTGGATAGGCGTACCGACCGGGCGGCGGCACGGGTTCTCAAGCGGCTGTTCCCCGGGCGGCGTGTAGTCGGTGTCAGCGCTCGCGAAATCCTGCTCGGCGGTGGGAATATCCACTGCATCACGCAGCAGGTGCCGCGTGGAAGGCGAACCCGATCACCGTCTGCCCTTGAGACCGCCCCGGCGCGCGATGCTTGAGCTATTGTGCGCGTTCATGCGTGCCCCGCGTTCCGCGCTCTGGCTCCTGACCGCGCTGCTGTTGGCGGTGCCGGCGCATTTTGCCGCCGCCTCCGCCCCTGCTGCGGATGCCGTGCCCGAGCGCTTCATCGTCAAGCTGCGCATGGCACCTGCGAGCGCCTCCCCGGAGCGAATCCGGGCTGTCGCCGCGCATGCCGGACTGAGGGTGCTGGCCACGCGGCACATCTTCGGCGGCATGCACGTGCTGCAGGTGGCTGCCGACGGTGAATCAGCCGCGCAGATGCTGACGCGCCTGCGTGCCGACCCCCAGGTGCAGTACGCCGAGCCCGACCAGCGCCGCCACGCGCTGGCCGCGCCCGATGACCCGCTGTTCAGCGGCCAGTGGTATCTGCAGGATGCGCAGCCGGCGGCGGTGGATGCCGTGGACGCCTGGAACGTGACCACCGGGAACAAGGGCGTGGTGATTGCGGCCCTCGACACCGGGGTGCGCTTCGACCACCCGGATCTGCGCAACGCCTCCGACAACCGGCTGCTGCCCGGGTACGACATGATCGGCGGCACCGGCGACAGCGGCATCCTCACCGCGAACGATGGGGGCGGCCGTGACCCGGACGCCTCCGACCCGGGCGACTGGATTTCGACCGCCGACACCAAGACCACCCTGTTCAAGAGCTGCACGGTCGCTAACAGCTCCTGGCACGGCACGCGCGTCGCCGGCATCCTCGGGGCAATCAGCAACAACGGTGCCGGCATCGCCGGGACGACGCAGACAGGGTGGGTGCTGCCGGTGCGCGTACTCGGCAAGTGCGGCGGCTATGACTCGGACATCATTGCGGCGATGGCCTGGGCGGCCGGGCTCCCGGTCGACGGTGTGCCCAGCAATCCCTACCCGGCGCGCATCCTGAACCTGAGCCTGGGCTCGGTCGGTTCCTGCCCGGCAAGCTACCAGCAGATGGTCGACCAGCTGGTGAGCCTCGGGATATTGATCGTGGTGTCCGCCGGCAACGAGGGCGGACCGGTGGATGCACCGGCCAACTGCGCCGGCGTGGCCGCGATCGCCGGCCTGCGGCAGATCGGCACCAAGGTGGGCTTCAGCAGTCTCGGGCCGGAGATTGCCCTCAGCGCCCCGGCCGGCAACTGCGTGAATCCGCCCGGGCAGCCATGCCTGTTCTCCATCACGACCAGTTCCAATACCGGTACCACGGTGCCCGGCGCGAGCTCCTACACCGATCAGACTAACTTCAACATCGGCACGAGCTTCTCCGCCCCGATCGTGAGTGGCATCGCCGGACTGATGCTGGCGGTCAACGGCAACCTCACCGCGGGCCAGCTGATCGCACGGCTGCAGCTGGGCGCCACCGCGCCCTTCCCGGTCAATCCCGCAGCACCGGTGTGCCACGTGCCTGCCGACAGCGGCGACCTGCAGACCTCTGAATGCAGCTGTACCACCGATGCGTGCGGCGCCGGCATGGCCAACGCGGACGGGGCGGTACAGCAGGCGTTGCGCCCGATCGCCGCGGTCAGCCTGCCCGCGCTGGTGTCCCCCGGCACCACGATGCCGCTGGATGCCAGCGCCAGCGCGGCGGCCTGTGGTGCGACCGTCGTCAGTTACCACTGGATGGTGCAGGCGGCGCAGGGAGCGGCGCAGATCGCCAACGCCGACAGCGCGCACGCGAGCGTGGTCTCCCCGACAGGCTCCGGCGTCTACATCCTCAGCCTGACCGTCACCGACAGTGCCGGCAGGACCGACACGGTGCCGGTGATCGTCGCCTCCAACCGCGCCAGTTCCACCGCACCGGCCAACGCCGGTGACACTGCCTGCCTCACCCCGGTGAGCTACGCGGTAACCTCCGGGCCGGATGCGGGCGGCGGCCCGGACAGCCCGCCCGCCAGCGGCGGTGGCGGTGGCGGGGGCGGGGGGGGCGGCGGCGCGCTGGAGCTGCTGAGCCTGCTCGCCGGGGTGTGGCTGCTGACGCTGACCGCGGGGCGGCGCTATGCGAGTTTCTGCGCCGCCTCCAGCCACTCGCGCTGCGCACGGCGGTAGTGCCCCGGGGCGATGCGCGCCCGCTGCAGCAGTTCGTGCACCACCTTCTGTGATTCCTCCTGCTGTCCCTGCGCCAGCAGCAGCTGCGCGTAGCGCACCGCGGCCTCTGCCCCCGGATACGTGCCGGCCATCAGGCGGTACTCCTCCAGTGCCTTGACCTTGTTGCCCTCCACCTCGAGCGCGCGCGCGTACAGCAGGTGCCCGGCCGGTGAACGGAACTGTGGGTTCTGCGCGATCAGCTCATCGAGCGTGGTGCGCGCCGCGCTGGCATCGCCCTTCTCGAACTGTGCCTGTGCCAGCCCGAGCAGCAGGTTCGGGTCATGCTCGTACAGTCCCGTGAGCGCCTGGCGGTATTGCGCGATGGCGTCCTCGTAGCGCCCGTGGCGCAGCAGCTCCTGGGCGTAGCGCTGGCGGCTGGCGACGTTGCCGCCCACCTGGGCTTCGCTCTCGTAGCGGCGCAGGTCCCGGCCCGGGTCGATCGCCTTGCGGAAGCCGCGGGCGGTGCGTTGCGCGCCGCGGCTGCGCATCAGCTCCGGCAGCACCTCGACCACGAGGTAGGCCAGGACCCCGGCCAGCGCCAGCCCGGGGATGATCAGGACCCAGATCCACAGCGTGTTACGTCCGGTCTTGATGACGTGCACGATGAAGGCGGCCTGAATCAGCAGAGAAACAATCAGGAACGGCATCTTGTGAGTCTCTTTCGCGAAATCTAGTGCTTGGGTGCCTGGCGCGGCAGCGCGAACGCCACCACGTAGTCCCCGCGCGTCGTGCCGAGCGGGCCGTGGCCGCCGGCTGCGATCACCAGGTACTGCCGCAGGTCAGCACCGGCGCGGTAGGTCATCGGGGTTGCCTGGCCACCGGCGGGCAGCTTGTACTTCCACAGCTCGCGCCCGGTCTCGATGTCGAAGGCGCGCATATAGTCATCCATCGCCGCACCGATGAACACCAGGTCCCCCGCGGTGGCGATCGGTCCACCCATGTTGGGCATGCCGAAGTCCTTGGTGGGCACGAACCAGGGCGTACGCCCCTCGGTCGAGCCCAGCGGCACCTGCCAGGCGATGCGGTTGCGCCGCAGGTCGACGCTCACCAGCGTACCCCAGGGCGGCGGCGTGCACGGCAGGCCGAGCGGGGAGAGCAGCGGCTCGCGGCGCATGCCGTAGGGGGTCCCGGCCTGGCGGGCGAACTCCGAGTGCGGGTACTTGTCCGAATGCATCTGCGCCTCGAGGTCCTTCTGCGGTACGAGCGTGACCACCATGGGCATGTGGTTGACCGCAGCGATGATGCGCTGCCGGGCCTCGTCGAAGACGATGCCGCCCCAGTTGACCCCACCTGCGTAGCCTGGGGACAAGAGCGTGCCGCGGGTGTCGGGCGGGGTGAATATGCCCTCGTTGCGCAGTCCGGCGATGAGCTCGCGGCACTTGCCGCGGTCCCAGAACGTGACTCCCCAGGCATCCTCGGCGCGCACCGGCGCGTGCGGCACCAGGGCGGGGAGGGAGGAGAACGGCTGGGTGGGTGCGGCCTGCTCGCCGGGGACCAGGCTCACCGGCACGCGCCGCTCGGTTAGCGGGAAGAGGGCGCGGCCGTGGGTGCGCTCAAACACGTACAGCATGCCGGTCTTGGTGGCCTGGATGACTGCAGGTACCGGGGCTCCCTGCACGTCGATGTCGCCCAGCACCGGCTGCGCGGCGAGGTCGTAGTCCCACAGGTCGTGGTGCACCAGCTGCTGGTGCCACACCGGCTGGCCGTTGCGCACGTCGAGCGCGAGCAGGGTGTTGGCGAAGCGGTTTGACCCTAAGCGTTCGCCCCCGTAGAAATCCGGGCTCGCCGAGCCGGTCGGGACGAACACCAGCCCGTGCTCTTCGTCGACGGAGATGACCCCCCAGGCATTGGCCGCGCCGGTGTTGGCGGCCTGGGCGAGGTTCCACTCGCCCGCGGCCGGGTGGGCGGGCGAGTCCGGCAGCGGATCGAACGACCATACCAGGGTGCCGGTGTGCGCCTCGAAGGCACGGATGATGCCGCGTTCCACGTTCGTGGCGCGGTTGTCGCCGATCGCGGAGCCGACGATAACGATGTTGCCGTACACCGTCGGTGGCGAGGTCACAAGGTAGGCCCCCGGGTCGCGCAGGCGCACCCCGCGCGTGAGATCCAGCTGCCCCCCCTCGCCGAAGTCGGCACATGGCAGCCCGGTATCGGCATCCAGCGCCAGCAGGCGCGCGTCCAGGGTGCCGGTGAAGAGGCGGCGCCGGCACGGACCGGCAGCGCGCAGATTCGGCTCCTCCCACAGGCTCACCCCGCGCGCGCTCGCCTCGGAGTAGGCGTGCGCACGATCCACGTGCGGATCGAAGCGCCAGCGCTGGGCGCCGCTCTGCGGGTCGAGCGCCACTACGATGTTGGTGCCGGTCTCAAGGTAGAGCAGGCCGAAGGCGAGTACCGGAGTTGCCTCGAAGGTGAGCTTGCCCGCCCGGGCGAACCCGGCGCCGAGCTCCCCGGTGCGGTAGGTCCAGGCCACGGTGAGCTTGGCCACGTTACCGCGGTTGATCTGGTCGAGGCTGGAGAAGCGCCGCCCGAAGCTGTCGCCGCCGTAGTAGCCCCAGTCACTCGCCGAGCGCAGCTGCGCATGCGCGGCGCTGGCAATACACAGGCAGGCCAGGAGTGCACTGCCGGCGCACGCGCCGGACCTCGGGAGATGCGGATGTCGAGCCATGGCGCGCATTATCCGCGATCGCGCACGGCCCCTGCGAGCCTGAGTGCATGCGCGTCCGCGTGCTATTCTGCGGACCGTGAGTTCTTCACGGGCGGTCACGCCCCGTCGCGGGGTACCTGGTCTTTGCCTCGCGGTACTGTGGCTGGCGTGTGCGGCCAGTGGCGCGCAGCCGGTACCCGCGCCGGTCGCCACCCCGCCTGCCGCTCCATCTGTCACCCCGCCTGCTGCCGGCCAGCGGCTGCGCGTCGGGCTGGTGCTCTCCGGAGGCGGGGCCCGCGGGGCGGCGCACGTCGGCGTGCTCAAGGTGCTTGAGGAAATGCACGTCCCGATCGATGCCATCGCCGGCACCAGCATGGGTGCGGTGGTCGGTGGCCTGTACGCCAGCGGGATGAGTGCGGGTGAGATCGAGGCGCTGATGCGCTCGGCGGACTGGCAGGGGGCCTTTCGCGGCTGGCCGGCGCGCGAGGACCGGTCGCTGCGCCGCAAGCAGGAAGATGAGACCTTCCTGGTGAAGTTCCCGCTCGGCCTGCGCGGCGGCCACGTGGTGTTGCCCAAGGGTCTGATCGAGGGACAGAAGCTGACCGAGATACTGCGGCAGCTGACGCTGCCGGTGGCGCGCATCAACAGCTTTGATCAGCTGCCGACGCGCTTCCGCACCGTGGCCACGGACCTGGAGAACGGCGCGGCGGTAGTCATGGACTCGGGCGACCTGACGAGCGCCATGCGGGCCAGCATCTCCGCCCCCGGAGTGTTCGCACCGTTCGAGCGCGACGGCCGTGCGCTGGTGGACGGGGGCCTGGTCGACAACGTGCCGGTCGACATCGCGCGCACCATGGGCGTCGACGTGCTGATCGTGGTGGACGTGGGCTTCCCGCTGCTGCAGCTGAAGCAGCTCTCGAGCGCGCCGCTGATTTCCAACCAGATGCTGGCGATCCTCATCCAGCGCAGCTCGCAGGCACAGCTGGCGACGCTCACCCCCAGCGACGTGCTGATCCAGCCGCCACTGGGCAGCATCTCATCGTTCGACTTCGGTGCGGTATCCAAGGCGATCGCCACCGGCGAGGTGGCCGCGCGCGCCCGGGCTGGTCAGCTCGCCAGTCTCGCCGTGACGCCTGAGCAGATGCAGCGCTATGCGCAGGAGCGCGCGGCGCGCCGTAAGCCGCCGCCGCGCATCGACTTCGTGGAGGTCAGCCCCGACTCCCAGGTCTATGTGCCGCCGGCGGCCGAGCACCTGTTCAAGCACCTGCAGGGCAAGCCGCTGGATGCGGACGCCGCCCAGGCCGCCGTCACCGCGCTTTACGGACGTGGCAGCCTCGACATGCTCGACTATCGCGTGATCGGCAGTGACGACCGCTACGGTCTGGTGCTGGACGCGCGCCCCACGTGGCACGGCCCCACTTACATGCGCTTCGGGCTGAGCCTGCAGGATGACCTGCAGGGCGGATCGACCTACAACGCGGCGGTGCGTTTCGTGGTCTCTGACGTCACGCGCAACGCCGGTGAGTGGGTGACCGACCTGCAGATCGGCAGCGCTGCGCAGATATCCACCGAACTGTTCCTGCCGCTGGCGCAGTACTCAGGCTGGTTCGTGATGCCCCACGTGGCCGAGCGGGCGCGCGACATCGACCTGGTGGAGGACCAGAAGGTACTGGCCGAGTACCGTATCCACACCTTCGACTACGGCCTGGACTTCGGACGCCAGTTCTCCAACTGGGGCGAGATCCGCACCGGCATATTCCGCGAGGAGGGGCACTATCACCTGAAGATCGGCGACCCGAACGATCCCAACATACCGAACCTCACGGAGGATCCCTTCGATACCACCAACTACTTCGTGCGCCTCACGTTCGACAGGCTCGATGACATCAACTTCCCGCACCGCGGCCAGCGGGCAACGCTGCAGTGGATGGGCGTGCGCAACACCTCGGGGCCGGCGCAGGCCTCCGACCAGCTGACCCTCAACTACATCGGCGCCCACACCTGGGGCCGCAACACCCTGGTGCTGTCGGTCTCGGGCGGGGAGACGCTGCAGGCTGACGTCACCGACCTCAACCAGCTGTTTCCGCTGGGCGGCTTCCTCAACCTCTCCGGCCTGCGTGCCGACTCGCTGCTGGGCCCCAACTTTGGCATCGGCCGGCTGATCTATTACCGGCAGATCGGCCGCGGCGGCCCGGGATGGCTCGACGTGCCCACTTACCTCGGCGCCTCACTGGAGGCGGGCAACGTCTGGCAGACGCGCAGCGAGGCGAGCTTCAGCAACACGCGCAGGAATGCCAGCCTCTTCATCGGCATGGATACGCTGCTGGGTCCGCTGTACCTGGCCAGCGGCTTCGACGAGCACGGCGACCAGGCCTTCTACCTGTTCCTCGGGCGCAGTTTCTAGGGCGGTACCGTTCAGGCATCCCCGGTGGGAATGATGCCGGCGGTCTCAGCCATGAGGATCACTGTGCGCTGCGGCGCGCGCGTGCGATGCACGACGCCCTTGGGCACCACGAAGCCCTCCCGCGGCCGCAACTCCACCGAGCGGTCCTCGAGGTCGATGAAGAACGAGCCCTCGAGCACGAAGAAGAACTCGTCATCGTGGTCGTGCTTGTGCCAGTGGTACTCGCCCTTCAGCACTCCCAGGCGGATCACCGAGTCGTTCACCTTGCACAGCGTCTGGTTGTACCAGGGGTGATCGCACTTCGCGACCAGCCCGGGTACGTCGACGACCGCGAGCGCGGGGAACTTCACGTCCAGGTAGGTGGCGTAAGGATAGCTGGGCTCGCTCATGCGTCGTCTCCCGCGGTCGAGGGGTCCTTCAGTGCGCAGCCGCACTCAAGGACCATGAGGGTTCGTCAGAGCCCGCGGCTCTCGGCGAGCTTCTCGATCTTCTGGAACACCAGCGCCGGGCTGTCCGTGGCGCGCGAGTACTCGTGCCGCCGGCTCATCTCGGCGATGGCGGCGTCACGCTCGTGCGGACTGGCATACCAGTGCAGCCGCTGCCACTCAGGTCCCAGGAGCTTGCGGAACGGGTCGCCGGGGGGCAGGCTCACGCGGATGCCGTAGGGCTTGAGCCGCTCGACGGGCGGGGTGCGCAGGTTCTGGGGCTGGCTGATGCTCATGAGCGAAAGCTTAAGGGGCCGTGCGCCGGGGCGGCAAGCAGTCCGTGCCAGGACAATGGGTTACACGCACCCGGCGGCGGCCTTGAGTCAGCACCCGCGCATCCCCACACTTGCCTACCCGAACAAGGAGTTGCGCCATGGCACTGTTCCGCAAGAGTTCGACGATTCCTGCCAGCGACGAGGCGCTGCCCGGACGCAGTGCGGCCATGCCGGTGCCCGCGACCCATTTCGTGAACGGCCACCGCATCAGCGCGCCGTTCCCTGCGGGGTTGCGCGATGCATACTTCGCGCTCGGTTGCTTCTGGGGCGCGGAGCGGATTTTCTGGCAGTTGCCGGGGGTGTATTCGACGGCCGTCGGTTACGCCGGCGGCGCCACGCCCAACCCGACCTACCAGGAGGTGTGCACAGGGCAGACCGGCCACACCGAGATCGTGCGCGTCATCTATGACCCGCAGAAGACCGCCTACGAGGACCTGCTCAAGGTGTTCTGGGAGTCCCACGATCCGACCCAGGGAATGCGCCAGGGGAACGACGTGGGCACGCAGTACCGTTCGGCGATCTACACCACCGACGCGGAGCAGGCCGAGGCCGCCGAGGCCTCCAGGCGCTCCTACCAGGCGCAGCTCAGCGCCGCGCGGCGCGGCACGATCACCACCGAGATCCGTGAGGCCCCGCAGTTCTACTACGCCGAGGATTATCACCAGCAGTACCTGGCGAAGAATCCTGATGGCTACTGCGGCATTGGCGGCTGCGGGGTGCCCTTCAAGGCCGCGGAGTCACAGGCGGAGGAGAAGGCGTAGTCGACGCTACCGTGAGGGTTCCATCGGGAAGCCCGCTGGTTAGCGACATCCTCGATCGATATCCTGCGTGTTTCTGCACGAAATCGCCGGGCTGATTTCGACGCTGAAGTCTACCGGAATTCTACCGTCGACCGCGGTTCAAGATGGTCCGAGGCGAGCACGGTAACATTGAAGCAGTGATCGCGCCGAGTTACGCGGAGTGACACGGTGGGGTCACTGTGGGGTAGCAGGCAGGAATCAATGACACTCGAACACGCCTTCTTTCTGTCCCAGATCGTCGCGGCAATTGCGATCGTCGTATCTCTAGTCTTTGTTGGCCGGGAAATCCGGGGGAACACCCAGGCCATCCAGCGGGGTGAGCATAACTCCACGATGGAGCAGTGGACGGTCATCCGCATGGCGATGGCAAAGAACAGAGACATCGCGGAGCTGGTAGCTCTTGGGCTCGATGAGAGTCGAGTTCTCGATCGAACTGACCAATTGAGGCTCGAACAGCTGCTGCAGGAAGTCGCTTGGGCCGCATTTCACATCTGGGACAGAACCCAGCGCGGCATCTTCCCCAAAGGGACATTCGAACTTACGGGTGGAGCATACCTGTGCGCGATGCTGGCAACGAAGCGCGGGAGCGCTTGGTGGAAGCGCGCCAAGCACTTTGCCTTTATCCAGGGTTTCGTAGCCGATGTCGACAAGCAACTTGATCTCGGCAATCTGCTACCGCTTGTTTTTGGTTCGGCTGGATCGCCCGTCGCTGCGAGCGCCAGTGAGACCGAGCCGTCGAATACTTAGCGTTCGGTCCGCCTGCCGGCGGAGCAACGATAGGGCCTACGGAAAGTCCACGCGTAGCGGCCGAAGGCGGCAGTGAACGCGGAGATTCGCCGGGATTTCCACTTACCGGGCGCACTGTCACCCGCAGTACCTGGCGAAGAATGCTGATGGCTACTGCGGCAGTGGCGGCTGCGGGGTGCCCCAAGATCGCGCAGTTACCGGCCGGGGCGCAGGCGCAGGGGAACCCGCGCCGGTTCCGCGCCTGCCGTGGGGGCTGCGCACCCGGCGACCTAGCTACGCCGCCGGCGACTGCCTTCGGCCTGCTTGCGCTCGGCGATGATCCGCGTGAAGTCCACGATGTAGTGATCGCCATCGAACTCGACCACGCGGCCAATGACGTCGGGGCGCGCGTAGATGCTATAACGCACTTTGCCCGCGGTCGCTGCGGCAATCACGATCATCCTGACGGGCAACTGCCCATCGCGCGCCAGTACCAGATGCTTCCCCAGGAGCGTCGCGACCGCTTGATCGCCGGGGTCGCGCGACAGTGAGTCCTCGTAACGAAGTACCCCGCGCCGCGGATGCCGGAAGTGCGGGGTCGGGCAGCTGAGCACCAGGGCGCCATCCTCGGCGATCGCAGAGCGGCTGCGCAGGCGACTCTTTGGCGTGGCACCGAATTGTCCGAATGCATCGATCAGCCTGTTTGACATTGAAGCGTTCCGTTTCGCGACGCGCGCGCGACTTGAGTAGGGCAATTGAGCGTCACGTCGCGCGGTGAAGCACCTTGCGACGCGGCCGATAAGGAGAAGATCATTCGCCGTCTGTGGCGGGCGCGGCTACCAGCTGATATCTGAGCTGCGTAGAACAGGGGCTGCTGCCGACGCGATCGCGCAACCGAACCCCCTGACAGGACATCTGGCCACTGACCGTTGCCGCATGCTTGCGCCCCGAGACTCCATCGAGCAGCTTGGCGACGACCGGCATGAGATCGAAGTCGGCGTCACAGTCGGCGCATGGACAGGCGAAGCGGAAGAATGCCGGCGCGGCCGGATAAAGGGTGTGCCGTTGCGGCGACGGCGGGTTGTTGCTCAGATCGCTGAAGATCAACTCGATCCGCAGCTGTGCCACGTCCGGATAGACCCGGCGCAGCGCCGCGGAGCGGCTGCGCTCATTGAGCATGACCTCGCGTCGGGCGGCTGCAGAATTCACGCTCTTGCGTAGGGCGATTTTCATCTGGCAACGGTTACCACGTTCGTGCGGGCCTCGGCACGCAGCCGCTGCTCCGCGTACACGTCTTCGGCGCTGAGTCCGGTGTTCAGCGCGATCAGTTTGACCAGGCGATGCGCGGGATTGTGCGGTAGATCGAGCTGATGGCGCCGTTCCCACACCCGTATCCGTTCGGAGGGTGAATTGTGCACGGCGGATTGCTCGGCCAGCTGCTTCTGCCATTGCTCGAGCGCCTCGGCCCGCAGGCTCGCCATGCGCGTGCGGAAATCGGCAATGCTCTCGCCCGCCTTCACCGGATCGAAGGCGATGCGACCGTCGAACTTCTCATTGGTCATCGCTGGTCCTTGAACGAGTCGCCAAGGCCCTGCCGGGCCGTAGCACGTCGAGCCGCCGCCTCACACGGCAGGCATGGCAGTGAGGTCAGGGAGAGATCGTCTCACGAGCCGTCAAAGCGCATTCCTGCCACCTGATCGCAGGTGGCTCGGGTCCAATCCCGGCAGCCACGGGACAGAGGGGTATTGGATCAGGGACGTCGACGATCGCTCTTGACCATACCACTATTTGCGCTGCAACGCTTGCCTCTCGGTGCCCGTGAACCGTTGGTAAGTCTGCGCGCCGCGCCCCGGCGAGCCGAGATTTCTCGTGCTTTACGCCACGCAGGGGTGACTCCTAGCGGCGGCCGTGGATAGGGTCGGATCTTCTCGTCGCAGCCGCCGCGCACGTGTGCAGGAATCCGTGCTGATTGCGCCCCCTGGCCTCCATGCTAGCCGATTCGGTGTTGCGCGGATGCCGGGCACGCGCACGAGGCGTCGCGCCGCGTGAAGGCGTGCCAGCTCAAGCAGGGGCGTAACGCCGAGCAGCGCAGCTCTGAGCCGGTAGCCGCTGCATCTCCCTCGGTGCATCGGGTGATGGCGTGCTCTAATCAGGCAAGGGCCGCCCAAGACGCCGAAGAACAGGAACCATGCGCGGCTCAGCCTGCCATGGGCGAGGCCGAGGGGCTCGCAGTGCCGCAGGGTTGGTTTCTAGCAGGCACACGAGCCGCGGCGCTCGATGGCGGATTGCAACGACTCCTGTATTCCCTGACCGTCTGCAGAACTTCAAGATGCGCGTCGTGGCTCCTGGTCATCTGGTATTCGCGCTCACCCTCATGGCGCTCGCTGCCTGCACATTGATTGAAGGGGACTTCGCGGCGGTGTGGCAGCCGGTCGCTCAGGGCGTGCCGTGCCGCGAGGCGCTGCGCTACGCCTGCGCGTTCATCGCCCTTGCCGGCGGTGCGGGCCTGCTCTGGAGGCGCGCTGCCGCCGCTGCTGCCCGAGGCGTGCTGGGCTTGTTTCTGCTGTGGCTGCTATTGGTCAAGGTGCCGGCCATCATCAGGGCCCCCGCAGTGGCGGTGTCCTATGAGAGCGCCGGCGAGACTGCGGTCATCGTGGCGGGCGCGTTGGTGCTGTACGCGTGGTTCGCAGCCGATCAGGATCGACGGCGCTTGCGTTGCGCAAGCGCGCTGCATGCTTTGGGTCTTGCACGCGTCCTGTTCGCGCTCGCATTGCTTGCCTTCGGCCTGTCGCACTTTGCCTATGTGCAGGAAACTGCCTCCCTGGTGCCGCGCTGGCTGCCGGCGCATCCGGCCCTGGCTTATGTCACCGGCGTTGCGTATCTGGCCGCCGGAGCTGCCGTGTTGAGCGGGCGGCTTGCCGCACTGGCCGCGGCACTGTCGGCGGTGCAGATGGGACTGTTCACCGCCCTGGTGTGGGCGCCCGTCATCGCCGCGGGCGCGGCCCAGCGGGACGAGTTCGTGATCTCGTGGACGCTGACCGCGGCCGCCTGGCTGGTGGCGGATTCGTACCGGTCGCCAAGTCCGACGGCGCGGTAGCTGAGCCAGGGCCCCGGGCGAGGACCGGCAACTGGTCGCACATTCCTGAACACCGTACGATTGCGCCTGTCAGGGTCGCGGAGATTCGCCATGCGCTTTTGCGGTCGAGTGGTCAGCCTGCTTGTTGCGGCCGCGCTCGGTGCCACGATGCCCGTGCTGCCGGGGAGTGCTGCCGAACTGCCGTCCGCACCCAAGGTGAGCAGCCCGCGTTTGTATGTATTGGACTGTGGAACTCTGGTCTACAACAAACCCGAGGACTACAACCTCAAACGCGAGGAGGTCAAGGACACCAACATGGGGGTGACGTGCTACCTCATCGTGCACCCCAAGGGCCTCCTGCTCTACGACACCGGCCTCAATGACCGCCTGGTCGGCCGGCCGCTCTACGAGAACGTGCTCGATGGCTACGGGCAGGTGAAGTTCCAGACCCTGAGCGGCCAGCTGGCCGACATCGGCATCACAGCTGCCAACATCGACTACCTGGTGGTGTCGCACTACCACTGGGATCACGTCGGCAATGCCGGTGACTTCGCCACTGCGACCTGGCTGGTATACCAGGGCGACCGCGACCAGATGTTCAGCAAGGCGGCGCGGGCTTATCCCTGGTTCGGCCAGTACTCCGCGCTCGAGCACAGCCGGACGACGCTGCTCAATGGCGACCACGACGTCTTCGGCGACGGCACGGTCGTGGTGCTTGCAACCCCGGGACACACGGAAGGGCACTGCTCCTTGCTGGTGCGGCTGAAGAACACCGGCCCGGTCGTGCTCTCGGGGGACCTGTACCACTACGCCGAGGAGCGCACCCTCAACCGCATGCCGGAGGAGGAGAAGGCCTCAGGCACGGTGCAGTCGCGCCAGAAGGTCGAGGAACTGGTGCGGCGTACCGGGGCGCAGCTGTGGATCGGGCACAGCATGGATTTCTTTCGCAGCGTGCGTAAATCGCCGGCCTGGTATGACTGAGTCGCCGCCGCGCGCAGGTGCTCCGCTTGCAGGCGCTGCGGCGCGGTGAGCCGCGGCCACTACCGGTCTCACGGCCAGCCCTGCTAATGTCGCCAGAACAGCGCAAGCTCAAGCGGCGCGAGGACCAGGGCATGAGTAAAAGCACGGCTGCCGGGCGCTCCGACAGCGGGATGGAGCACTTTGGCTACCGGGAATCGCTGGATCGCAGCATCGGGGCCTTCGGCAGTTTCGCCGCCGGCGTGAGCTACATCTCGATTCTCACCGGCACCTTCCAGCTGTTCTACTTCGGCTTCGGCACCGCGGGTCCGGCGTACCTGTGGTCCTGGCCGCTGGTGCTGGTCGGGCAGCTGGCCGTGGCATTGTGCTTCATGGAGCTGGCCGCCAAGTACCCGATCGCAGGATCGGTCTACAACTGGTCAAAGTTGCTGGGCAGCCGCATCGTCGGCTGGTCCTCCGGCTGGCTGATGCTCACCGCCTCGATCGTCACCCTGTCGGCCGTGGTGCTAGCCCTGCAGCTGAATCTGCCGCGGCTATGGGGCGGCTTCCAGATCGTGGGCGACGGCACCGGTCCGTACGATTTCGCGACCAACGCGGTGGTGCTCGGCACGGTGCTCATCATCCTCACGACCCTCATCAACGCGCTCGGCGTGCGGCTGATGGCGACGATCAACAGCGCGGGGGTGTTCATCGAGCTCATCGCCGCTTGCCTGATCGTGGTGATCCTCGCGCTCAAGACGACGCGCGGCCCGGGAGTGTTCTTCTCCACCAACGGCTACGGCGCCGGCACCAGCGGGGGCTACCTGGGCGCCTTCCTCGTGGCATCGCTGGCCTCCGGCTATGTGATGTACGGCTTCGACACTGCCAGCTCGCTTGGCGAGGAGACGCTCGAGCCGCGGCGCACCGCTCCCAAGGCGATCCTGCGCGCCATCCTCGCCTCGTTCGTCATCGGCGGGGCGATCCTGGTGTTTGCGGTCATGTCCGCGCCCGACCTGAAGGACCCGCAGATCGGCAGCAGCAGCGGCGGATTGCAGTACATCGTCGAGCAGGTGATGTGGGGGCCGCTCGGCAAGATCTTTCTGGTGTGCATCGTAGTGGCGGTGACGGTGTGCTCGCTCGCGGTGCACACCGCGGCCATCCGCCTGACTTTCGCGATGGCGCGCGACAATGCACTGCCGTTCGGCGCCAGGCTTGCGCAGGTGAATCCCAATACGCAGACGCCGATCGTGCCCGCAGTGCTGATCGGGGTGATTGCGGAGCTGATCCTGGTGGTGAACATCGGGCAGCCCAAGATCTTCACCGTGCTGACCTCGATCGCCATCATCATGATCTACCTGGCATACCTGATGGTCACCTGGCCACTGCTCATGAAGCGCCTGCAGGGGCAGTGGCCGCCTGCGGATCTTGCGGCGGGCGGTTACTTCACCATGGGCCGCTGGGGGATGCTGGTCAACGTCGTGGCGGTGCTGTGGGGCGCGGGGATGGCACTGAACCTCGCATGGCCGCGCGAGGCCGTCTATGGCGCGCCCTGGTACAACACCTGGGGAGCCTTTGTGTACATCGCGCTGATCCTGGGGGCGGGACTGGGGTGGTACGCCATCAAGGGCCGGCATCACCTGGGCACACTGGCTTCGCACGCCGCCACCGATGCCGCATCCGGCGGCGTCCCGGGGGCCAGCTAGTCCCGGTCCGGGGCGCCGGGCGGGAAGAACTTGCGGTACGGCCGCGCCTCATCGACCACGCGGGCCACCGAAGGCCGCGCCAGGACCCGACGGCGGTAGGCAGCCACGCCCGGGAAGCGCTCCGCGAGCGGGTGTACCCAGTCGGCGTAGAACAGGGCCGGGGCGCCGGCACACTCGGCGAGCGAGAACCTGCCGTCGCACAGCCATGTCCCCGGCGTGATCTGCTGCTCCAGCCAGCCGTAGGCTGCGTCCAGGGTCCTGCGCGCATCGGCCATGGCCTTGGCGTCGCGCTCGCTCTCGGGGCGCATGTGCGCTGCGACCAGTAACTGCATCGGCGTCATGACATAGCTGTCGAACACCCGGTCCATCGTGCGCACCTGCAGTGCTGCGGCGCTCTCCACCGGGATCATCGGCACCGGTCCGGGGAAATGTCGATCCAGGTATTCGACGATGATGGTGGATTCGACGATGGTGCGCGCGCCGTCGGTGAGCACCGGGAACTTCCTGATTGGCCACAGCGCCGCGAGTTCCTGCCAGCCCGCCTCATCCTCCACCACCCTATAGGTGAAGGGGGTCGCGTTTTCGTAGAGCCCGATCAGCACCTTCCAGCAGTAGGCGGCGAAGGGGTGCGCGTAGAGTGTCAGCCTCATCTGGACAGTTTCCGGGTTGCGCAGGCGGCGGTCGCGGTGCCCGGCAATTGTATCCGCCGCGCCGCGCCGGCAGGAGGCCTACGCGTCGTCGGCGCCGATGGTCAGGCGCTCGATTGCCGCCGAGCTCGTCCCGCCTGCCATGGTCAGGTAGAGGTGCTGGGCAGCCACGGTGAGCGCCAGCTTCATCCGGCGTGTCAGCTCGGCTGCGCGGGCCGCGAGCCAGTCACTGTCGAGCGCGTACAGCTCGAGGCTCGCGGCGCGATGGATACGCGCGGTGGCGTAGCGGGCGGCCAGCTGCGCAGCGTTGCGATGCGCATAGACCACGACGCGTGCTGCCGCCTTGCTGGCGCGATGCAGCCGCGCCGCATCCGGGGAACCCACTTCGATCCAGGTGCGCAACGCACCGGTGAGGTCACGTACGGCGAGCGCCGGTTCGTCCGGGTCGGACAGGCCCCTCGAGAAGGCGAGGCCCTCGGTGTACTCGAGGCAGTACGCGAGCACCCGGGTGAGCAGGTACTCGCCACTCTCGGAAGGGTGGCGCGCCACGCGCAGTTCCAGGTTCTGGTAGACATTGCGGTCCGAGTCGGCAAGCTCGATCTCGAACACGTACATCGTGGCGCTCAGCGCCATGGTTCACCTCCGAGGTCGCATCGGTGCGCGCCGCCTGGCGCTCAACCCTTCGGCAGGACGATCGGGCGCTCGCGCAGCAGCAGCACCCAGTCACCGCTTTCCATGAGTGCCTCGCGGCCGAGTTCGCGGATCAGCGCGCGTTCGCTGTGTTGGCGGTGGTGGTCGCTGGGGGTAGCCTCCAGGTGCGTGATCACCTTCTCGGCACGGCCGAACACCGTGGCAAAGCGTGCATACTGGTGTGCCTGCGAGCGCAGCCCGAAGCGCTCGCCGTAGGTCTCCCACAGGGCTGCCGCGATCGGTGCGAAGCCCATGACCAGCACGACCCAGTGGTGCCAGGTGCCCATGCTCTCCAGCCGGCGCCAGAACACGACCAGGCTCGTGGTGGCCACGAGGCCGGCGGCCAGGGAGATCGCCGACAGCAGCTCGACGTGGTGGATGCGGGTCATTTGCAGCTTGGCACGGCTGCGGAAGTAGTCGGCCTGGCCGCGCACCCAGTGGGCCAGCACGAGATCGGCGCGCGGCTCGGTGGGGGGCGCCAGGACGTTGCTGCCGCGCAGCGCCTCGCGGATCCAGCGCAGCTCGTCCAGTTGCTTGCGCAGGTAGCTGGTCGAGACATTGTCGGCAAGCCCGGCGAGGCGCCAGTAGAACTGCACGCGCAGACCCTCGGCGAGGGCACGGTAGTCGAGGTAACGGCCCTGCGTGTCCTGGCGCCTCTGCCACAGGTACAACAGCACGATGGCGCTGAAGATCCCCAGGTACAGCTCGGGCATCGCGCGGATGGCCAGGATCTCCGAGTAGACCTCGAATGTCAGTGCCAGGGCGACCGCAAGCGTGATGACCACCCGCAGAATGCGATGCGTCATCTTCTGGTAGCGCCGCGCAAGCACGTCGGCGCAGGCAAAGGTGACGGCGAGGGCGCGGTCGCCCGCGGGGCGGCTGGCGAGACCGGGAATGAGGGAGTCGGCAGATTCGGCCACTGCCGCGCTGCCGCGCACGCGCAGCGCCTCGGAGTTGAAGCGGTCGATGCGCAGGCACACCGTGCGCAGCAGCTCGGCGTTCGCCTCCGCCGCGAACAGCCACTTGCCGGGGAGCTCGGGGTCGCCGGTGCCGCCGCTGCCGCCGCTGCGCCGCGCGCGTACCCAGAAGACCGGCCCGTCGTAGTCGACGTCCAGGCCGCGCGTGGCCGGGTGCGCACGTCCCTCGAGCTTGAAGCGCACCACCTCGGCGGTGCCCGCGAAGGACTCATTGCGGATCCCATCCCACAGCGCCAGCAGGATGTGGCAGCGGCCCGAAACGAACAGGCCGACCTCGCGGTAGCACAGTTCACGCAGGTCCGCGGGTGTGGTGTCCAGGGGCACGTGCGGCTGCAGCACGAAGACATTGGCGGGTGGTACGCGCGCCAGCAGGGCGCGGAACTCGGCGACGCTGCCAGGGAAGTCGCGCTCGTACTCGGCTGCCGTCATCGGCAGGCACACCAGAAGCTCGCAGCCGTGTTCGAGGCCGACTTCGGCGGCCACGCGGTCCGCCCCTTCGGCCAGCGCGGAGACCATGCGCAGCGGGGTGGACGGATAGCGCGTACGCAGGTAGTCGAGCAGACCTGCGATGCGCGTGCGGTAGAGCGGGTAGTCCCTGCGATCGAGGTTGCGGTGGCCGGTCACGCCGATGACCAGCGGCACGAGTCCCTCGGCCATCACGGCAGGGCTGCCGGGGTGCGGGGTGCTCAAGGGCCGTGACGCCCGATGGCGTGGCAGGCATCGAGGAACTGCTTGCGCGCTGGCGTCGAATCGATCTCGTCCGCAAGGCGCGTGATCAGCTGCTCCCAGCCAGGCTGCTGTGCCGCCGCCCGCCTGACCAGGTGCTGCGCCACCGGCCCGATGTGCTGCGCGAGCTGCCTCTCAAGCGACTGCAGCTGCTCGGGGGGGTAGGCCACGCTTGTGGGGACTGCGGTCGCGGCTGGCGCGGGGGCCGCGGCGGTGGCCCCGGGGACCCACGCCAGCAGCGCCGCCACGTGGGTGCACAGCCTGTGATAGTGCGGCTCGAGGGGCGGCGGAAAGGCGTCCAGCCAGTGCTGCGAGCTCAGGAAGTACTCCAGGCTGCGCGAGGGCGGGAGGTCCTCGATGCGGAAAGGCAGCACCGGCAACTCCTTGTGCACCGCGCGCTCGACCTCGCGGCGCACCTGCGGCGAGGCATTGCTGTGCGCGGAGAACACCAGGACCATCAGCCGTGCGCCCGAGATGGCCTCGATGATCTCCTCCGCCCAGTCAGCCGACGGGGAGATGTCGCGCGGTGCGATCCACGCGCTGATGCCGCGCGCCTCCAGGCGTGCCACCAGCTCGAACGCGCACTCGCGGTCGGGTAGCGAATAGCTCACGAAGACATGGCGCGCCATCAGCCCTCCAGCATCTTCAGCGCCTTGGCGAGGCTGGTGCGCATGCGGTTGAACGAGCGCGCGAGGTTGGTGAGCTCGGTGCTGCCGCGCGCGGGGAACTCGCCCGCGGCCATGTTGCCGAGGCTCACCTCATCGGCGATGGCCGCCATGCGCCGCACGGGGCGCACGATCACCAGGTACAGCACGAGGTTCACGATCAGCAGCGTCACGATGAGGATTGCCGCGATCGAACTCATCACGCCCCGGAAGATGCGGCTGGCATTGGTGCTCGCGGTGGCGAGGGGCACTGACACCACCTGGGCGCCGATGACCTCGTGCTCCTGCCAGCCGAAGCCGTTGTTGCTGCCGTAGCGGGCGATCAGGGTCGGCGGGGCTGCCGAGGGCACGCTGTGGCAAACCAGACACTCGGCTTCGGCACGGATCGGGCGTGCCAGGTACAGCGACCTGCCGGTGGGCGTGTCGCGCTCGCCGATGATCTCCGCCCGATGTTCGTCGTTGCGGAACTGCTGTATCAGGTCCGACTCCCAGTCCATCGCCCGGTCCTGCAGGTTGGTCGGATTGAGAGTCGCCTCCTTGTAGGCGTACTCCGGGTGCTTTTCGTGCAGGTGCAGGAAGTTTTGCGTGGCGGCGTAGGAGGGCACGCTTTGCGGCAGGAACTCCGTCTGCATCTGCCCGTGCAGCAGCGGCACGATCTCGGCGGAGGTATAGGCGCGCATGGATAGGGCGCTGTCCATCATCAGTCCCGCCTCGCGCAGCGTCTCCTGCCTGGCGTTCTCCTGCAGCATGGCCGAGCACGCCAAGCCGACGGCCAGCGCCGCGAGGGCAAAGGCGAGCGCCAGCACCAGATTGATTCGGACCAGGAGATTCATTTACTTGTTCGCTGAGCGTCCGAGAGCCCGTTGCTGCAGTGTGCCAGAGATTCCGCAAGGCCCGCAATTGACGGATCCGCGCCACCTGCGCAGGAGTGCGGGCCGGCATGCGGCAACGGCGCAGCCAAGACCATCACCGGTTTGCTACAGCGGGCCGAACACCTTCTTGATGATCGAGCTCGCCTGGCCCATCGGATCCTTGCGGATCTCGTGCTCCTGCTCGGCGATGCGGCCGAAGAGTCCGTCCAGCGCCTTCGCCGTGACGTAGTCGTTGAGGTTGGCGTCCTGCGCCGGCAGCAGCCCTAACTGCGCGGCGTGGCCGGCGTATTCGTCGTACTTGGCGGCCAGGCCGAGTTTCTTGGTTTCGGCTGCCACGATCGGCTTGAATTTTGTGGTGAGGTCCGCGCTGGTGGCCTTTTTGAAGTAGGCAGTACCGGCGCCGTCGCCTCCGGCGAGGATGTCCTTGGCATCGGCGATGCTCATGTGCTGCAGCGCCTGCTTGAAAACCGGCTTCGCCTGGGCGACCGCGGCCTCGGCGGCGTGGTTCATGGTGTCCTTGAGCGCATCGGCCTGGGCTCCCATGCCGAGCATGCGCAGCGGCTTCTCCGCCTTGTCCAGCGGATGGGGCAGCGGGATGGCGACCTTGGGGTCGTGCAGGAAACCCCCGGCAGCTCCGAGCTGCCCGACGGCGACGTCGATGCCCTGCGATAGCGCAGCGCGCAGGCCGGCGGCGGCGTCCTTGGAGCTCAGGGCATCCAGGGCGGCGTTGCCTGCCAGGGCGCTGGCGCAGACCAGCGTCAGCAACACGAAAAGAAGACCGGAAAAAGGGCGCAGCATCGCAGCCTCGGCGGAGCCGGTGATGAGTGTCGAGTGTAGACTTCCGCGACGGTAAAGCCTATTGCGGTGGATGTTGCGTATATGAAGCAGGGCGGCTTCGAGGCGATCGTGGCCCGCGAGCGCGGCCTCAGGCACACCCTGAGTGCGCGCCGCATGGCGATGATGGCCATCGGCGGCGCCATCGGCACCGGACTCTTCCTCGGCAGCGGTTTTGCGATCGGGCTTGCCGGGCCTGCGGTGCTTGTGAGCTATGGGATCGGGGCGGTGATCTCGCTGCTGCTCATGGGCTGCCTGGCCGAGATGACCGTCGCACACCCGACTTCCGGCTCCTTCGGCGCCTACGCGGAGTATTACCTGGGGCCGCTGGCGGGATTTCTGGTGCGCTACGCCTACTGGACCGGGGTCGTGCTGGCGGTGGGTACCGAGGTCACGGCGATCGGCCAGTACATGCACTTCTGGTTCCCGGCGTTGCCTGGCTGGGCCTCGATCCTGGGATTCTCGGCATTGCTGGTCCTGATCAATACTCGCAGCGTCGAACTGTTCGGCGCGGTTGAGTACTGGCTCACGGCCATCAAGATCGCCGCGATCGTCCTCTTCATCCTGCTGGCCGGTTACGTTCTGTGGCGCGTACCGGCGGCGCCCGCCGGATCCCCCGGGCCCGGCTTCCACAACTACCTCGATCACGGCGGATTCTTCCCGCACGGCCTCGCCGGCGCCTGGGCGGCGGTCATCGTCGCGGTGTTCAGTTACTTCAGCATCGAGATGATCGCCGTGGCAGCCGGTGAGGCAGCAGACCCGCAGCGGGCGATCACCCGCGCGTTTCGTTCGACGGTGCTGCGCCTGATCCTTTTCTACCTGGTGACGCTCGCCCTGGTGCTGGCGCTCGTGCCCTGGACCGCCGCCGGGACCGAACAGAGCCCCTTCGTGCAGGTGCTGCGCACGCTGTCGATCCCCGGCGCGGCCGGGGTCTTCAACGGCGTGATCCTGATCGCGGCCCTCTCGGCGATGAACAGCCAGCTCTACGTCACCTCGCGCATGATGTTCAGCCTGGCGCGCGCCGGCGCCGCGCCGCGTGCGCTCGGACAGCTGAGCAACCGCGGCGTGCCGGTGCGGGCACTGCTGCTCTCCAGCAGTGGCATCGCCGTGGCTGCGGTGCTGAGTGTCGCGGCGCCGCAGTCCGCGTTCATCCTCATGGTCTCGGTTTCCGCCTTCGGCGCCATGTTCACCTGGCTGATGATCTTTGTGACGCACTACCGCTTTCGAAAGGTGCGCCGCGCCGCACCCACCGCGGGCTTCCGCACGGTCGGCTTCCCGTTCACGACGCTGCTGGGAGCTGCCCTCATGGCGGCGGTGCTCCTCACCACCGCTTTCACGGCGGCGTTTCGCATGACCCTGGCATTCGGTCTGCCTTTCCTGGCCGTGCTCGCGCTGGCGCACGCAGTGCGTGGTCGGCGCCCATCCAGTGAAGGTGCAGCCTGAGTAATGGATGAGCACGCCGGTGCGGGCAGCAGAGTGAATCTGCCGCCTGCTGTGTTGTAAGCTGGCTGTCCCGCCCAACTCACAGGAGTCTGTAACATGGCAGTCAAGCCAGTCCCGGACGGCTACCACACGGTGACGCCCTACCTGATGATCAAGGACGCCGCGGCCGCGATCGAGTTCTACAAGCGCGCCTTCGGCGCCACCGAGGTGGTGCGCATGGCCGATGCGCACGGCCGCATCGGCCATGCGGAGATTCGGATCGGGGACTCCATGGTCATGCTTGCGGACGAAGACCACGAGGCCGGTCATCGCGGACCACGCTCACTCGGCGGCACGCCGGTGAGCCTGGTGTTGTATGTCGAGGACGTCGATGCGGTGTTCGACCGTGCCATCCGCGCCGGCGGCATGACCCGGCGCGCGGTCGCCGACCAGTTCTACGGGGATCGTACCGGGATGCTGGAGGACCCGTTCGGGCACGTCTGGACCCTCGGGACCCACACCGAAGATCTCACTCCCGAGCAGATGAAGCAGCGCATGCAGGCTGCGCACGGCTGAGGATTCGCGCGCCGGGTACGACACGGCGCCCGCAAGACCTGAAGTGAGGCGCGGGCGTGGGCGTTGCTTTTGTGGCCCTGTGCGCCACATCATTGGCAAAAGCCCGACCACGGGATGTTCACAGGAGTTACGCCGCCAGCCTGCCGCGGGCCGGGTGTAGCGAATCATGGTCTTTAATTCGCTCACCTTCCTGGTGTTCTTTGCCTGCGTGCTCGGGCTGCACTGCCTGCCGCTGCCGTGGAAGACCCGCAAGGTCAACCTGCTGCTGGCGAGTTACCTGTTCTACTCGGCCTGGAACCCCCCGTTCGTCATCCTCCTGTGGGTGTCCACCGTGGTCGACTGGTACGCCGCGCAGGGACTGGTCAAGTCGCAGCGCCAGGCCGCCCGGCACGCGTGGATGTTGCTGTCGGTGGTGGCCAACCTCGGCATGCTGGTCTACTTCAAGTACGGCCAGTTCCTGCTGGAGAGCTTCAGCGCGCTGGTGGCCACCTTCGGGATCGCCTACCACCCGGCGCACTACGACATCGTGCTGCCGGTGGGCATCTCGTTCTACACCTTCGCCACCATGTCCTACACCCTGGACGTGTACCTGCGCCGCGCCGCGCCCGCCCGGAACTTTCTCGACTACGCGCTGTTTGTGACCTTCTTCCCGCACCTGGTGGCCGGACCGATCATGCGCCCCACGGAACTCGTGCCTCAGTTTGCCGAGCCGCGCCGCGCCAGCGCGCAGCAGCTGCGCTTCGGGCTGGCGCTGATGACCCTGGGCCTGTTCAACAAGGTCGTGCTCGCGGATAGCTTCCTGTCGCACGCCGCCGAGCGTGTGTACGACGCGAGTAAGGCGCCGGGGATACTGGATGCCTGGATGGGGACGCTCGCCTTCAGCGGGCAGATTTTCTGCGACTTCGCCGGCTACTCCACCACGGCCATCGGCGCGGCGCTGTGCCTGGGCTTTGCTATGCCGGACAACTTCCGCTTCCCGTACGCCGCGGTGGGATTCTCCGACTTCTGGCGGCGTTGGCACATCACGCTGTCATCCTGGCTGCGCGATTACCTGTACATCCCGCTCGGGGGTAACCGCCACGGCCCGCGCCGCACTTACGTGGCACTCATGACGACCATGCTGCTCGGCGGCCTGTGGCACGGGGCCAACTGGACCTTCGTCGCCTGGGGCGGTCTGCATGGCCTGTACCTGTCGCTGGAGCGCGTGCTGCGCGCACGCTTTGCCAATTACCGGCCCGGGCCGCCGGCGGTGGCAGCCCTCGGAATCCTCACCTACACGCTCGTGAACGTCACCTGGGTGTTCTTCCGCGCCAAGACCTTCAGCAAGGCGTGGAGCGTGCTGCGCGGCATGGCCGGCGGGAATCACGGCGCCGAACCGTTGTTGTCGACCTTCAACCTGACCCTCGTGACGGTGATCGTCGCCAGTATCCTCATCACGCACTGGTACATGCGCAAGCGGACCCTTGAGTCGGTGCTGGCACACACCCCGCCGCTTGTGATCGGCGTGCTGTGGGGCGTGATGCTGTTTGCCATCGTGGCGGCCCAAGGAGACGGCAGTGCCTTCATCTACTTCCAGTTCTGAAGTGCACGCGGACGCTTACGCGCGCCAGACCGCTGCCGACCGGCCGGGCGTCGCGCAGCCGGTGCCCGCGCGCCCGGTGCCCGCGCAGCGCTGGGGTGCGATCCTCTTCGGGGCGGTGGCGCTGTTTGTGGTCCTGCTGGGGGCCTGGGAGGCGTACTGGCGTGCCTATGGAGTGGTGCCGGGAATGCGCAACGGCCTCGGGCTGTGGGCAATCCAGCGCCGGCGCATCGATGCAGGGGAGGGCAATGCCACGGTACTGCTCGGGTCCTCGCGGATGTACTTCGACGTGCAGCTGCCGGTATGGGAGCGTCTGGCCGGCAGGGCGCCGATCCAGCTGTCGTACGAGGGGACCTCGCCTTTGACTGCGGTCGAGGATCTCGCCGCGGACCCGAAGTTCACCGGCCGCCTGCTGGTCGGGGTGGCGCCGGACTTGTTCTTTACCGGCGGCGGCCGCGGCGATGCCGCGGCGGCGTACGCGCGCAAGGAGTCCCCGGCGCAACGCGTGGGCCAGTGGCTGTCCACGCACCTGCTCGAGCCGTATCTTGCGTTCGATGACCCGGACTTCGCGCTGGCCACCGTGCTCAAACGCCAGGCGTGGCCGAAGCGCCCAGGCAGACACTGGTTCATGGACGTGCGCAAGCTCACCATCGAGGGGCTGCCGCGCAATGCCTACCTGTGGGCGAAGGTGTCCGAGGATCCACAATATCTGCGCCTGGTGCGCAGCATCTGGAGTGAGGGTTTCGTGACCTATCCGGGTGACCCAACGCCGGCGGAGGAACTGAAGAGCGCCCGGGAGCAGATCGAGCGGATGGTGCAGGCGATGGCAAAGCTGCGCGCGCATGGTGTCCAGGTGCTGTTCGCACGGCTGCCGAGCGCCGGCCCCTACCTTGCCTACGAGAACCAGCACTTTCCCCGGGCACCGACCTGGAATGCGCTGCTCGAGGCCACGCACGCACCCGGCATCTACTTCCAGGACTATCCGCAGATGCAGGGCTACTACCTGCCCGAGTGGTCACACATGACCCGCGCCGGGGCTGAGCGTTTCACCGCGGCGTTCTACGGGATCATCGAGGAGGGCTTCTGGCATGGCGCCGGCGCCGTCGATGCCGAGCCACCGGGAACTGCTGCCAGCCCCTGATACTGAAGCGCGGCTCACGAGGGATTCTTGATCCAGCCACGCGGCTTGCGGTTGAAGCCCAGCTGCACGTCGACGGATTTCTTGCCGCAGCGACAGCGCAACCGCTCCACCACGTTCGCGATCGGCTCATCCCAGCCGGCTGGGCAGTGCCGCGCAAGAAAAGCGGGCGTCATCTCGCGCGAGTGCCGGCACACCCGGCAGGTGACCACGATCACGTAGTCGCCGAAATGATCGCGCAGGCGCTGGATGGAATTCCACGGCAGCATGGCAGCTGAGTGTGTGGCGGCGGATTTATCCCCGTCCACACAGTGATAGAGTGCCCGCGATACTGTGCGGCAGGCTAAGTACATGTGTGGCAAGTACATCCTCGCGCAGGCCGCCAAGGCGGAACTTGCGCTGGGCATCCGTCGCGGCCGCTGGGAGTACCCGGTGAGTTACCGGGTGCTGCCGAGCGAGCAGGTGCCCGTAGTGACGCTTGAGTCAGGCGAGCGCGCGGCCGCGATGATGCGCTGGGGACTGATCCCCCACTGGGCAGGTGGCGTGCCGCTGAAGGCCTCGACCATCAACGCGACCATCGAGCGCCTCGACAGTGCGCCGAGCTATCGCGATCCCTGGCGGCGCGGGCAGCGCTGCATCTTCGTCATGGCCGGCTTCTACGAGCCACACGTAAATCCCGACGGCTCGCGCGATCCATACTTCGTGCGCCTCACGGACCGGGAAATATTCGGCGTGGCCGGCCTGTGGGAGCGCTCGCGGCGCGCGGACGGCAGTTACGTGTTCTCGGCCACGCTCATCACGCTGCCGGCCAATCCTCTGCTGGCCGAGGTGCACAACGAGAAGCAGCGCATGCCGGCGGTCCTGGCGCAGGAAGACCACGACAACTGGCTGGGCGCCGATCCTGGGCAGGCGCGCACGACGCTGCGGCCTTACCCCGGGGAGCTGATGCTCGCCCACGCCGTGAGCCGGCGCGTCAACAGCCCGAAACTGCCCAACGACGCAAGCCTGATCGAGCCGCTCTAGCAGCGCGCTTGCAGACTCAGGTAGCTGCGGCTCCCGCGCGCGGCGCTGAGCTGCAGGGCGCACGGCGGCTAACTCAAGCCGGCGATGGTGAGAGGCCCCTCAATGCTCTAGGATGCCTCTTTAGAATAAGAGCGGAAGCGGGATTATGGGCCGTTACCGACGCTATCTCATCGCGTTCGCCGTGGTCGCGGTGCTGCTCGGCGCGTACGCTGCGGCGGGTTTCTGGGCCGTGCCGCACTTCGCACGCTCCAACCTCACAAGCTTCGTGAAGACCCACTGGGGCCGCGAGGTTTCGGTCGGCGAGATCCGCTTCAACCCCTTCACGCTGAGGTTGAATGTCAGCCAGTTCTCCCTGCCCGATGCCGACGGCAAGCCGCTGATCGCCTTCGAGCACCTTGCGGCGGACCTGCAGTGGCGCAGCATTTTCCGGCTCGGCCCGAGTTTCGGCGAGATATTGCTCAATAGGCCGTACGTGCGCGCGGTCATCCGCAAGGATGGGGAGCTGAACCTTGCGGATCTGGGCAAGGGCTTTGCGCCGGCGCCGCCGCAGGCGAAGGCGAAGGAGGAGGAGAAGTCCAAGCCGCTGCGTCTGTATATCGGGCGTTTGGCCGTGAAGGATGGCGCCACGGCTTTCGAAGACCACACGCACCCGACGCCCTTCGAAGCGCAGCTGACACCCATCGAGTTCGAGCTGCGCAACTTCAGCACCGTGGCCGGCGAGGGCAACGCCTACCACCTCGATGCCTCCGCGCCGCCCGGCGCGCACCTCACCTGGAGCGGTACGCTCGAGCTCACCCCACTGTCATCGCGCGGTGCCTTCCTGGTCGAAGGTGTGCAGGCGCGCAAGCTGTGGAGCTATGTGCGTGACTCGGTGCCCTTCGAGGTGACCTCCGGCGACCTCGCCCTCAAGGGCACCTACGAGCTTGCGACCAACGGCGGCCCGCTGGCGCTGAAGGTGGACGTGCAGAACGCAACCCTGACCCGGTTGGGCCTGCGTCCCAGGGCAGCACCTCAGGACTACATCGACCTTGCGAGACTCGAAGTTGACGGCACCCACGTGGATGTCGGCCAACACAGCGTCGAGATCGAGAAGGTGAAACTCTCCGGCGGCGACATCAAGGTGTGGCTGGACGAGAAGGGTCACCTGAACCTGCTCGACCTCGCGTCCGCTCCAGCAGCCGCCGGTGCGGCCGAGCCAGCGGCCGCGGCAGCAGCGGCGCCCGCGGCGTCGGCAAGTGCGCCGCGCACGCAGACTTCCGGCGGCAATCCTTCGCCCTGGACGGTGCAGGCTCCTGAGATCGCGCTTGAGGGCTTCAAGATAGGGGCCGAGGATCGCGGCGTGAAGCCTGTCTTCAGCACCGTGATCGATCCGCTGAACGTCCATGTCACAGGTTTCAGCACCGCTGCCAAAAGCGCGCTCGACGTCACGCTCGACTCCAAGGTCAACGCCACCGGCAGCCTGGTCGCCAGGGCCAAGCTCACAGCCTCGACCGGCGACCTCACCGCGCACGTGGAGGCTGACAACGTCGGCCTCGCCGTGATCCAGCCCTACCTGAATACCTACACCTCGATGTCGCTGCTCAAGGGGGCGCTCGGTGCCAAGCTCGACCTGGTGCATCGCGCGGATGGCTACTTCGCGGTGAAGGGCAACGCCAATGTCGGCGGCCTCCGAACCCTGGACACCGTGCAGAAGCGCGACTTCATCAGCTGGAAGGACTTCAGAGTCAGCGACGTTGACTACAAGTCGGCTCCACAGACGCTGAAGATCGGCAACATCACCGCGGTGGCGCCATACGCGCGCCTCATTATTTTCCCCGACCAGGTGATGAACATCACTGACGTGCTGACCCCGCTTGGTACCAAGCCCAAGCACGAATCGCCGCCGGCGCCGGGGCAGGCCACCGCCGCGGTGGCCGACAGGGCCGTGCCAACACCACCGAAGGCGAAGAAACCGGCGCCGAAGACCCAGCATGCGGTGGTGCCGGCGAAGTCGCCGACGCCGTTCCCGATGTCCATCGGCACGGTGCGCCTGGTCAATGCCGACCTGGACTACACCGACCTGTGGATCAAGCCGAGCTTCAGCGTCGCGATCAAGCCCCTCAACGGCACGATCACCGGCCTGTCCTCCGATCCGAAGTCACGCGCCAAGATCCGCCTCGACGGCCAGGTCGAGCGCTACTCCCCGGCACACATCGCCGGGGAGGCGAACCTGCTGTCGGCGGATCTCTACACCAACATCACGATGTCCTTCAAGGACATCGACCTGACGATCGCCAACCCGTACTCCGGGCGCTTCATCGGTTACAAGATCGATAAGGGGAAGCTGTCGGTCGATGTGACCTACGTCGTCGAGGACCGCAGGCTCGATGCCAAGCAGCACTTCGTGGTCGACCAGCTGGAGCTGGGAGACAAGGTCGACAGCCCCGACGCGATGCACCTGCCCATGAAGCTCGCAGTCTCGCTACTCAAGGACAAGGACGGGGTGATCGACCTGGACCTGCCGATGAACGGCTCGATCGACGACCCGAAATTCCGCATCGGGCCGATCATCTGGAAGGTGTTCGTCAACCTCATCGTCAAGGCGGTGACGGCCCCGTTTGCGCTGCTCGGCCACCTGTTCGGCGGCGGCGAGCACGTGAACATCATCCAGTTTGTCCCCGGCAGTGCCGAGCTCGACCAGCCCTCCAGGGACCAGCTCGCCTCGCTCGCCAAGGGGCTCAAGGAGCGCCCGAACCTCAAGCTCGATGTGCCGATCGTGTACTCCGAGCCGCTGGACCGCGCGCAGCTTTCCCAGGCGCGGGTGCACGATGAGCTGGCGGCGCGCGTGGCCGGCACGCGCCAGGGCAAGAAGCACCCGGACACCGCCCTCGCAGCCGCACTGGCGGATCCGAAGGCACACTTCCAGCTGCTGCTCGAGCAGTACAAGGAAAGTGCTGGCAAGGATGCACCGCTGCCGGATGCGGCCGCCGCGGTGACGGCCGCCAAGAATAAGGACGGTGCCGACTACCAGGCCGGCATCGAGGCGCTCGACAGCGCACTGGCTGGCAAGGTCGAGGTGGCTCAGGCAGACCTGGAGAACCTTGGCAAGGAGCGGGCCAAGGCCATTCAGGATGCGCTGCTCGCGGACGGCCAGATCGACCCGGGCCGGGTCTTCATCGTGGTCGGCAAGTCCAAGGACGACAGCGGCCCGAAGGTGAAGGTCGAGATGGCCCTCAAGTGAGGGACCGGACTGCCTAGACGCCCCAGCCCGGCACGAGGTAGGCGTAAGCGAGCACGATGAGCCCGACGATACCGGCCAGAAAGACGCTGTGCTTCAGGGTGAAGCGAAACAGCTTCGCCTCTTCGGACGCCGGCATGCCGGTGGCCGCCGCTGCCACCGAGATATTCTGCAGGCTGATCATCTTGCCCATGACGCCGCCGGAGGAGTTGGAGGCGGCCATCAGCGCCGGTGACAGCCCGAGCTTGTCGGCGGTCACCACCTGCAGGTTGCCGAACAGTGCGTTCGTGGACGTGTCGCTGCCGGTGAGGAAGGTCCCGAGCCAACCCAGGTAGGCGCTGAAGAACGGGAAGGCGATGCCGGTGGTGGCGAACGCAAGGCCGAGGGTGGCCGTGGCGCCGGAGTAATTCATGAGGTAGGCGAGGGCGAGCACCAGGGCGATCGTCAAGAGCGACAGCGAAAGGTCGCGCGCCGTGCGCCCGACCGTGGCGGCGAGCTTTGCCGGTGACACGCGCAGCACGAGCGCCGCACACACGGTGGCGAACAGCACCGCTGTGCCGGACGCCGACAGCAGGTTCAGGTTGAACTTCGCAGGATAGGGCCCCGCCTTGGCCACCGCTGGCGGCAGACGCTGGATATGGCCGTCCAGCCCATGCCAGAGCAGCGAGACGCTGGCCTTGTCCAGGAGTGCCTTGAAAGGAACATAGCCCCACAGCAGCACGAAGATCACGAGCAGGATGTAGGGCGACCAGGCGCGCAGGATCGCACCGGCCGCAACGCCAGCGTGCCCGGGCGCCACCTCCGCCACACCCTGGTCGGCGGGGCGCCACAGCCGCAGCAGCACCAGGAGGCCGGCGACAGCGGCGATGGAAGCGAGGATGTCGGTGAGGTACGGGCCAACGTAGTTGGAGACCAGGAACTGCGTGGCTGCGAAACACACCCCCGCGGTCAGCGCCGCCGGCCAGACCGCCCTGAGCGCCTTGCCGCCACCGAGTACCAGCATGAGGTAGGCCGGCAGGAACAGTGCGACCGGCGCGCAGATGCGCCCGACGCCTGCACTGAGCACGCCTAGCGGCAGGTTCGTCACCCCGGCGAGCGTCACGATCGGAGTGCCGATCGCGCCGAAGGCGACGGGGGCGGTATTGGCGATCAGACAGATGGCGGCGGCGTAGAACGGCGAGAACCCGAGGCCGGCGAGCATCGCACTCGCCACGGCGACCGGCGTGCCGAACCCGGAGGCGCCTTCGATGAAGGCGCCAAAGGCAAAGGCGATCAACAGCGCCTGCAGGCGCCTGTCGTGGGTGAGCCCGCCGATTGACTTGCGGATGATGTCGAACTGGCCAGTCTCGACCGTAAGGCGGTAGAGGACGATCGCCCAGAACACGACCCAGGCAATCGGGAAAATGCCGAACGCGGCGCCGTAGACGGTGGAACCGGCGACCAGCTGCCACGGCATCCGGTAGGTGAAGCCGGCGACCAGGACGGCTGTCGCGACTCCGGCGAGCGCTGCCTTCCAGGCGGCGGTGCGCAGCACGCCCAGCATGAGCAGCATGACCAGAATCGGCAGTGCCGCACAGGCGGTTGAGAGTGCCAGACTTCCGGAAACCGGCGCGTAGACTTGATTCCACATGGCGTCGCCCTTCAGTTGCGGCGATCTTGCGCCAGCTTGAGCCAGCGGGTCTATCGCATGCCGCCGCGGCGCATCAGGCATACCCGGGCAGCGACTGCGGGGGCTGTGGTTCGGGAACGCCGTCGCCTCCCGTGCCTGCCATGGCGCATGCCAGGAACACGAAGCAGCAAAGCCGCGCGGCCGGGTGGCTCCGCTGCGCTAGGATGGAGCGATCGCGTGGCGCCCGTGCCGGCGCACCGCCCTCTTAGACAAAAGGATCAGCGATGTCCAACCAACTTGCGCGGGCAGCGCGCTTTCGTGCTTTGCACGCAGGCCCGGCCAGCTTCGTTATCCCCAATGTCTGGGACGGAGGCTCCGCGGCCATTATGGCCGGGCTGGGATTCCCGGCGCTGGCCACCTCGAGCGCCGCCTGTGCGGCGATGCTGGGCCGGCTGGATGGCCAGATTACCCGCGCCGAGGCGCTCGCGCATGCGCGCCAGGTCATCGCGGCTACTGCGCTGCCCGTGTCTGCCGATCTTGAGAATGGCTTCGGTGCCGCCCCCGAGGCGGCCGCTGAGACCATCCGTCTCGCGGCCGAGGCAGGATTGGTCGGTGGCTCGATCGAGGATGCCAGCGGGGATGAGCGCACGCCGATCTACGATTTTGCGCACGCGGTCGAGCGCATCGCGGCCGCGGTCGAGGCGGCGCGACACCTGCCGTTCGCATTCGTGCTCACCGCGCGCGCCGAGAACTTCATCCACGGCCGCGCGGACCTGGATGACACGGTGCGGCGCCTGCAGGCCTTCGAACAGGCCGGCGCGGACGTGCTCTTTGCGCCGTGCCTGCCAGACCTGGCGGCCGTGCGCACGGTGTGCACGGCCGTGAAGAAGCCGGTGAACTTCATGGTGGGCGTGCCGGGGGCCTCGTTCAGCGTCGCGGAACTCACCGCCGCCGGCGTGCGGCGCATCAGTCTCTCGACCACGCTCTACCGCGCAGCGATGACCGGGGTGCTGGCGGCGGGCCGGGAAGTGAAGGAGTTAGGCACCTTTACTTACCTTGACAGGATCATGCCCGGCGCGGAGCTGGGCAAATACCTGCGCGAGAAGTCCTAGCGTTGACGGCCGCCGCGCCGTCAGCGCGGCACACGCTCGCCTGGCCAGGCGGTACGCGCCCAGCCGAGGAAGCCGGCGGCCGCCGCGTCACCCTCCGCCGGTGACCAGGGCGCAAATTCGCTCGCGGTCAAGGGATCGTAGGGCCCTTCCTTCACCTCGAAGAAGGCACACCCACTGCTGCCCGGCACGATCGTGTGCCAGGTGCGCTCGGGGGTCTCGTAGGCAAAGCTGCCCTGGCCGGCACCGACCCCATGGCGCGCGGTGACCACGCCCGCATCATCGAACGTCAGCACGTCCAACCGGCCGCGCACCAGCAGCGCAAGCTCCGCGCGCGCACTGTGACGGTGCGGCCGGAAGTACGAGTCGGGCTGCGCCACGACGATGAAGCGCTGCACCAGGTCCGCAGGGCCCGAGTGGATGGTGTGGTGCGCACGCCGGCGCGGGCTGGCAGCCGCGGTCGCCGCCAGCTCATCGAGGAGTGACTCAGAAAGCAGCTTCATGGAAGGAGGATATCAAGCCGCCTGCGGCGCCGGGGGTCGCCGCACCTCGGGCAGCAGGGCAGCCAGCATGCCGATCAGGGGCAGGAACGCGCACAGGCGGTAGACCGCGACGATGCCGATGTGGTCCGCGAGCGTGCCCAGGGCTGCGGCGCCGATGCTGCCCATGCCGAAGGCGAGCCCGAACACCAGCCCCGACACCGTGCCGGTGCGGCCGGGCAGCAGGTCCTGCGCGTACACCACCATCGCCGGGAAAGCCGAGGCCAGGATGAACCCGATCGGCACGGTGAGCACGCCGGTCCAGAACAGGTTCGCGTGCGGCAGCAGCAGCGTGAAGGGCAGGACTCCGAGGATCGAGCCCCAGATCACGTACTTGGTGCCCAGGCGATCCCCGAGCGGCCCGCCGAGGAAGCCGCCGGCGGCGACCGCGGCCAGGAATACGAACAGGTGCAGCTGCGCGGCACGCACCGACAGTTGGAAGTGATCGATCAGGTAGAAGGTGTAGTAGCTGGTGATGCTCGCCAGGTAGAAGTACTTGGAGAACAGCAGCGCGAGCAGCACCGACATCCCCAGCGCCACGCGCGCGGCCGGGGTTTGCTGGCGCGCGCCGGCGCCCGGGGCGAGGCGCTTTATGCCGTGCGCCTTGTACCAGTGGCCGACGTTGAACAGTACCACCATCCCGAGCAACGCCACGGCCGAGAACCACGCCACGCTCGTCTGGCCGTGCGGCAGGACGATGAACGCCGCCAGCAGCGGCCCGGTGGAGGAACCGATATTTCCGCCCACCTGGAAAATCGACTGTGCGTAGCCGTGCCGCCCGCCGGAGGCCATACGCGCCACGCGCGAGGACTCCGGATGAAACACCGAGGAACCGGTGCCGATGAGAGCTGCGGCAACCAGCAGCAGCGCATAGTTGGCGGCGAAGGCGAGCAGCAGCAGCCCGACGAGCGTGCAGCTCATGCCGGCCACCAGCGAATAGGGACGCGGCCTCTTGTCGGCATAGGCGCCGATCACCGGCTGCAGCAGCGAGGCGGTGAACTGGAAGGTGAAGGTCAGGAGACCGATCTGTGTGAAGCTCAGCTGGTAGGAGCTCTTGAGCATCGGGTACAGCGCCGGCAGCAGCGACTGGATCAGGTCATTGAGCAGGTGGCAGAAGCTGATGGCGAGCAGCACGCTCAGGGTAGTGCGGCCGGCGGCGCGCACCGGGGTGACGGCGGAAACGGACTGGTTCACGGGAACGGGCTTTGCGGCAATGGCCAGGGCAGGGCGTATTCAAGCGCACCTGCCGGGTAAAGCCTATCTCCCATTGGTGGGGCGGCAAAAAAAAGGCGGTGCACCCGAAGGTGCACCGCCTGGCAGTTACCGAGTGCCGTGGCAGTTCTAGAACGTCTGCGAGAAACGAATGCCGATGGTCCGCGGTGTCACGATGCTCGCCAGGGGCTTTAATCCGCACAGCGCCCCGTTTGGCCCGTCGCTCGCGGGCGAGGCGATCGTGCACTGCGCGAACCGATAGGTCTCGGCTCGCTTGTCGAGGGCATTGCTCGCGAACAGCTCCGCCTGCAGGGTGCCCCGAGTGAGCCCGAGCGCCAGGTCGAGCAGTCCGTATGCCGGGACGCTGCCAACCATGCCGTTCTGGATCGGCGACAGCTCCGAGTTTGTCTCGCTGGTGTAGCTGTAAGCAGCCTGCCCGTACGCCTGCATGTCGTGGCTGCCGATGCCGAACGTATAGCGGGCCGTCGCGTTGCCCTTGAACTTCGGCACGATCGGCAGCTGTGTGCCCGCGGGAGTGGCGTCGGCCGCCGGACAGGTTGCGGGTGGGTAGGGCACGCCGGTCGTGGGGTCGACGTCGTAGCAGAACGCCTGCGTCATCTTCGGATCCAGCTCGGTGGCGGCGATGTGCAGGTTCAGTCCCTGTACTGGCACCCACTCGAGCTCCTGCTCGGCGCCCTTGATGCGCGCAGCGCCGGCATTGCGCACCGTCGTGAAGGAGTTGTACCCGAGGAAGCCGAACTGAATGTTCTTCCAGTCCTCCCAGAAGAATGCGCCGTTGAAGCGCAGGTGGTTGTTCAGCCAGCTGGTCTTGTAGCCGAGTTCGTAGTTGGTCAGGAAGTCCGGGCTGTAGGTCGCCAGCGGCGGGTTGGGCGACGGCTGGATGCGACGGTTGACGCCGCCGGGACGGAAGCCCCTGGAGAAGGTCGCGTACACCATCGCATCGTCGGTGACCTTGTAAGTAAGGTTGAACTTCGGGGTCGAGCCGTTATCCTTCACTTCCTGCGAGAGATCCACGCACGGTCCGCCCAGGATGCCCGGCTTCACGCAAGTAACCGGGTTTGCCTGGTCATTGTTCTGCTTCTCGCCCGTGCCGCCGGAGAAGTTCTGGGTGGCACCGAAGCCGAAGAAGCCGTCGATCGAGTTGTCATACCGGTAGAAGCGGTAGCCCACCGTGGCCGTCAGCTTCGGGGTGATATCGAAGCTCAGTTCGCCGAACACCGCGTAGTCGCGATCGACGCGGATCTGGTCGGTGAGCCACCATGTCTGTGGCCATCCGGTCACCGAGTCCAGCGTCGGCAACGCGTCGATGCGGTAGTTCTGCAGGATGTAGTGCTCCTGGCGCTGGTAGAACAGGCCGCCGATGAAGCGCAGCCGCTTGTCCTTCGGGGTCGCCACGCGCAGCTCCTGGCTTAACTTGCGGTACTGGTCGGTGCCGAGGATGTACTGGGAGACATTCACCGGAGCGCTGCCCGGAGGCAGGTGCAGGCCGGACTCCAGGTAACCCATGTAGGTGGTGTGCTGGTCATACAGCAGGGTGTAGTCGCTGTAGTCGGACGAGGTGTGGTCGTCGCGCTTGAGGTAACCGGCGGCGTAGGTGATGTCGAGATTGCTGAGATGGCCCTCGACCGTCAGCGCGGCCTGCCACCACTGGTCAGAGGTATAGTCGGGGTAGTAACGCTGCACGGACAGGCCACCGGGCAGAGCAGGATCCACGAAGGTCGTGCCGTCGGAGCGCTCGCTCTGTCCCATGAAGGTCGGCGTGACCGTCCAGTTCTCCCCCAGCTCCAGCTTCAGGGCGCCGCGGCCGCCGTAGGTCTCGGTCGGGTTGAAGCGCTGCTTGGCGTGAGTCGGCGAACTCTCGCAGCCCGGGGCCGGCGGCGCGAAATTCGACACGCAGCCGAAACTCGGGAACACGTTCGTGCCCTCGATATTGTCGATGTAGCCGCCGGTGCGCTGGGCCCAGCCGACCAGGCGTACCGCGGCAATGGGCGAGAGGGGGATATTAACGAAGCCCTCAGCGACATAGCCTCCCTGGCCGCGCACGGTGTTGCCCTCGAGGGAGTAACCGGCCTTGAACCCGGTGAGGTCCGGCTTGTTGGTGATGATGCGCAACGTGCCCGCCTCGGAGCTCGCCCCGTACAGAGTACCCTGGGGCCCGGCCAGCGCCTCGACGCGCTCGATATCGTAGACGTGGATGTCGAGTGCGCCCTGGATCGTGGTGACGGGCTGTTCGTCCAGGTACACGCCCACGCTCGGCAGCGGGCCGGAGTGATTGCCGTTGTCGCCGCTGGAGACGCCGCGCATGTAGATACGCGAGAATCCGGCACCGGTGCTCTGGTAGGAGACGCTGGGCAGGTACTTCACGTAGTCGCTGAAGTCCTGCACGTTGAGCTGTTCGAGCTTCTCGGTGCCGAGCGCGGTGATGCTGATCGGCACGTCCTGCAGGTTCTCGGTGCGCTTCTCCGCGGTAACCACCACTTCCTGAAGGGCCCCGCCATTGTCCGGCGCATCGGCCGCATGCGCGTGTGGAATGGCGGCGAAGATTGCCGCAGCGATCGGCGCGCGCCTGAGTAACGCGGTGGCGGGTGCGAATGCCGGGCGGCTCGCGCCCGTGGTCTTAAGCTTGCGAAGTCGGCTGCGCTGCATGATCTCTCTCCCCTTGAACTACACGGTGGCCGCGTGGCTCATCCGTGATGATGATTGTCGACGAAATCTGGCGTTCGCGGATAGGCTGCCAGCACCGGTCCGAGCGCTTGCTTCAGAGGCTCGAGCCATGGCTCGTAGTGCCGCCACTGCTCCATGCCCTCGCGGTAGATCGGCGAGCGAACCTGCTCGGAACTGGCCGTGCGCACCGCGCGCTCGTTCTCGTAAAAGCGCAGGCAGGCCGGCTCGTACGGCAGCCCGCAGTAGGCCAGGAGTGCGCGCACCTCGTTCTCGGTGTCCTCCACCATGCGCTCGTACACGACGCGGTGGACGCGACCCGGCAGCACGCCGTCGAAGTGCGCCATCAGCTCTACGTACGAGCGGTAGTACTGCCCGAGCTCCGCCAGGTCGTAGGTAAAGTTCTGGCCGCGCGCGAAGTGCTGCTTAAACCCGGACAGGCAACAACCGAGCGGGTGACGGCGCGCATCGATGATGCGTGCGTTGGGCAGAATGAGGTGGATGAGCCCGACATGCATGAAGTTGTTGGGCAGCTTGTCGATGAAGAAGGGCCGGTCGGTCTTGCGCTGGATGCGCGTGCGGGCCAGGTATTCCTCGCCCATGGCGCGCAGTTCCCCGGCCGGCAGGCGGCCGAGCGCCTGCGGGTAGCGCACCGAAGTATCGCCCGTGCGTGCAACGACGCTCTGTGCCAGCGCCGGCAGATCCGGCAGTTCCATCGTGCCCTCTACCTGCGAGTGGCTGGATAGAATCTGCTCGATGAGCGTCGATCCCGCGCGCGGCAGGCCGACGATGAAAATAGGATCGCGTGCGGGTGCCCCTCGTCCGGCGGTGGCTGCCAGCAACTGCGGCGTGAAGAAGTCACGCGAGTTCTGCACGTGCTGCGGCAGCCGCTGCGCCTCGTACGGTGTCTGGCCGCGGCGGATCGTGTTGCCCTGGCGGTAGTGCTCGAAGGAGGCGCTGTAGTTGCCGGCATCCTCGAGCGCCTTGCCGAGGGCGAAGTGCAGGTGCACGCGGTTATCGGCGCTCAGGTCCTGACGCTCCAGCTGGCTGCGCATTCGCGCCAGCTCGGCTGGCTCGAAGCGGTAGGTCTTGAGGTTCGCAAGACTCCACCAGACCTCGCCCAGCCCCGGATCAAGCTCGATTGCCTGCCGGTAGGCATCGATGCCGTCGCTGGATCGCCCCGCGGTCTTCAAGGCATGTCCGTAGCTGAGCCAGATTCGCGCCTGGCGCGGATAGCTCTTGAGAATCGCGGTATAGATGCCGATGGCACGGTCGTACTCACCGACTGCCGCCAGCACCGCTGCGTGCAGCGTGCGGTAGCTGGGGTTTTGTGCCTCGCTCAGCAGCAGGCGCTCGACCTGCTCCAGCGCTGTGGCGTGCTTGCCCTGGCGGTGCAAGGCGACGGCATAGTTGTGCCGGGCGCCCGAGAATCCCGGTGCCAGCTCCAGGCACCGCTCCAGCAGGGTCTCTGCATCGCGATAGCGACCGATGCGACCGGCAACCTCGGCCAGCATGCGCAGGGCTGCGATGTCGGTCGGATGCTCGATCAGGTGCCGGCGCAGGAGCGCCTCGGCCTCCGGAATACGGTTCTCCTGCAGCGCCGCACCTGCGGCCATCAGCCGCGGATCGCGCGTCGAGGTCTTTAGCAGCCGCGCGCGCGCGGCCTCGGCGCCGGGTACATCGCCGGCCGCATCGAGGTGGTCGGCCAAGGCGCGCCAGGCATCAGGCATGTCGGGGTTGAGCTGCACCGCGCGCCGCAGTGCAGCGAGTGCGGCGTCACCCTCGCCGAGCACGCTGTGTGTCAGTCCCAGTTCCAGCTGCGCTGCGGCCCAGCGCGGCTGGCTGTCGGCGAGCGGCCGAAGGATGGCGAGCGCCTCGGCCGCCGCCCCACACCCGCGGCGTGCCATGCCGAGGAGCAACGTCGCGCCCGGGTGCGCCGGTGCCACCTTGAGAATTTCCTGCGCCTGCTCGCTCGCCAGGGCCGGTTCGCCCTCGAGCAGCCGGGCGGCGTGCGCCAAAGCGACCTCGATCGACCCGACAGGTTCTGCGGCGACGCTCCCACCCATGTCACAAATCTACCACGATCGTCTGCGAACGGGGGCCACGCACTGTCGTGAGTTGAACTCTTACGACCTCAATGTAAGAGTTCCACGTGTGGAAACGTGTAGGACCCACACTGTCAGTCACACGCAACAACCGGGGCGGGGCGTGCGATGGATGTCGGCACTGCTGCCTACGATGTGTGCGGTCATGGTGTGCCAGTGCACTGCGGGCGCGGGGTACCGGCAAGCCGAGCGGTTTACGCGCGCACCCTTCGGCACGGTGCGCGTGTACCGTCCCCAGGGTAGCGAGCGAAACCTCGCACTCTTGGTCTCCGGCGACGGCGGCTGGGGGGCGGGGATCGCTTCGATTGCGCAGGACCTGGCCGGTACGGACACGCTGGTCGCCGGTATCGACGGCGCAGAGTTCTTGCATGGGCTGGGGAGCGGCGCGGCAGGCTGCGCTTCCCCCGCCGGTGAACTTGCCACGCTGAGTGAGTTCCTCATCGCGCGCTACCACCTGCCGCCCTCGACCCGCGCCACGCTGGTGGGCCACTCCGCGGGTGCAACCATTGCGTACGTTGCCCTTGCGCAGGCCGGGGCCGGCACCTTCACGGGTGCCCTGACTTTGTCGTTCTGCACCGAACTGGACCTCGACCGGCCACTGTGCCCGGCGGCAGCGCTGCACGGCGTTGCGGTCCCTTCGGGCATCGAGCTCACCCCGGGCGGGCCACTTCCTGCCCCCTGGATCGCCGTGCACGGACTGAATGACAAGGTGTGCCCGGCGGCAGCCGGCGCAGCCTTCGCCGCCGGCATCCCGCAAGCCACCTTCAGCGCAATCCCCGGCGTGGACCATAACTACCGCGACCGGGCGCTCTGGTGGCCGGCCTTCATGGCCGGCTACCGGAAGCTGTCCGGGCAGGGTAGTGCGGCTCCCGGGCGCTGAAACTGGCAAGCCCTGTGGGGCTCCTCTAATGTGCGCCGGTGGATATCCGCGAGGCCTCAGGTAGCTACGAGCGCTGGCTCCGCCAGCAGCTGCCGGTGCTGCGCGGGGACCTGGACCTGAAGCATCGCCTGATGACCGCGGACCTGTTCTCCTTCTTCCGCGCCACCTTCTATCGCTGGGCACAGCTGTGGCCCGAGACCTGTCCCGAGTCGGTCGCCGCCCCGATGCTGCTGTCAGTCGGGGACCTGCACGTGGAGAACTTCGGCACCTGGCGCGATGCCGAGGGACGGCTCATCTGGGGCGTCAATGACTTCGACGAGGCCACGGTGATGCCGTACACCCAGGACCTGGTGCGCCTGGCCTGCAGCGCGCAGCTGGCCATACGGGAGTCGCGCCTGACGCTCTCGACGCGCACGGCCTGCGAGTCGATCGTCGAGGGCTACACCGAGTCGATGCGCAGTGGCGGGGGAGCGGCGGTGCTGGCCGAGCGCTACCGCTGGTTGCGGGAACTGGCGATCGTACGCCTGAAGGACCAGCGCCCGTTCTGGGAGGAGATGCGCGGCCTGCGCAGCGCCTCCAGCCGTGCGCACCGGCGCGTGCGGCGCCTGCTCGAGGCGGCGATGCCGGCGCGCGGTCTGCAGCTGCGCTTCGCGCACCGCCAGGCAGGCCTCGGCAGCCTGGGACGCTTGCGCCTGGTGGCGCTGGCGAACTGGCGCGGCGGCATGGTGGCGCGCGAGGCCAAGCCCCTTGCCGCTTCTGCGTGGACCTGGGCGCACGGCGGCCGCAGCGTGCGGCCGCGCTATGCGCAGATCCTGCGCACTGCCGTGCGCGTGCCGGACCCCTGCCTGGCGGTGCACGGGGAGTGGCTCATCAGGCGCCTGGCACCCGACTGCAGCCGCATCCGCCTGGGGAGCCTGCCGCGCGGGCACGACGAGTCGCGCCTGCTGTGGATGATGGGATGGGAGACGGCGAACATCCATCTCGGCAGCCCCAGGCAGCGCCGCGCCATCCTCGCGGACCTCGGTCGCCGCAAGAGCGCCTGGCTGCCCAAGGCGGCCACGCGCATGGGCGAGGCGGTGGCGCGCGACTGGCGCAAGTGGTGCAAAATCGCGCGCGACGACTGAGCAGGCGGCGGAGCAGACCATGAAAAACCTCACCCAGGGACCCATCACGCGCCACCTGGTGGCGATGGCCGTGCCGATCGCGATCGGCATGCTGTTTCAGACCCTGTACTACCTGGTCGACCTCTACTTCGTCTCACGCCTGGGCGATGCGGCGATCGCCGGCGTCAGTACCGCGGGCACGGTGAGTTTCGTGATCCTGGCGCTCACGCAAATGCTCGGGGTCGGCACGGTCGCGCTGGTCTCGCACGCAGTGGGCGCCAAGGACCAGCCGCGGGCGAACCTGGTGTTCAACCAGGCGGTGTTGCTGTCGGGGATCTGCGCGCTGGTGACGCTGGCGGCGGGTTTCCTTCTCGGCGGCCCGTTCGTGCGCGCGGTCGCGGCGGATCCTGCGGCGGCGGCCGCCGGCACCGCCTACCTGTACTGCTACACGCCCGGACTTGCTCTGCAGTTCGCGGTGGTGGCCATGGCCTCGGCCCTGCGCGGCACCGGCATCGTGCGTCCGGCGATGGCAGTGCAGATGCTCACCGTGGTCCTGAATGCGATCCTGGCACCCATCCTCATCGCCGGCTGGCTCACCGGACACCCGCTGGGCACGGCCGGTGCGGGCCTCGCCACCAGCATCGCGGTCGGCGTCGGAGTGGTGCTCCTGTGGGTCTACTTCGTGCGCCTGGAGCATTACGTGGGCCTCGACGCGAAGCTGTGGCGCCCGGCCGGGCCGGTCATCCGCCGCATTCTCAACGTCGGGCTCCCCGCGGGCGGGGAGTTCTTCATGATGTTCGTCATCATGGCGGTGGTGTATTGGGCGATCCGCGACTTCGGTCCGCCCGCGCAGGCCGGCTTCGGCATCGGCTCGCGGGTGATGCAGGCGCTGTTCCTGCCGGTCATGGCGCTGGCCTTTGCGGTGGCCCCCGTGGCAGGACAGAACATGGGCGCCCGCGCCTACCCGCGGGTGCGCGAGAGTTTCAACAAGGCAACGCTGCTGAGCGCAATCCTCATGTTCGCCCTGACGCTCGTATGCCAGTGGCGGCCGGAGTGGTTCGTGCGCCTGTTCACCGACCAGGATGAAGTGGTGGAGGTGGGGGCGACCTACCTGCGCGTCATCTCGTGGAACTTCGTGGCCACCGGGGTAATTTTCAGCTGCTCAGGACTGTTCCAGGCCTTGGGCAACACGGTGCCCTCGCTGCTGAGTTCGGCCTCCCGGGTGTTCACCTATCTGTTGCCCGTGGTGTGGCTGTCGCGGCAGCCGGGCTTCCGGATCATCACGGTATGGCACCTGTCGGTGGCGACAGTGACCCTGCAGGCGCTCCTGAGCTACCTGCTGCTGCGGCGGGAGTTCGGCCGCAAGCTGCCGGCATCCGCCGCGGGTGTTCCGGCGGATGCTGCGAGCTCGCCGGCGGCCCCTGACGGGGCCGCCTAGCGCTACTTGGTGGGCGGCTCGGCCCCGGGCTGCGGGTCAGCCAGCGGGAACGACTGCACAGGCGCGGCCGGCGCGGTGGCCGGCGGCGCCGCCGCAGGGGCCGGCGCTGCAGGCGCCGGGCCATTCACGACCAGCGTGGCCGCTGCCGTGCGCTGCATGCCGGTGCCGCTGGAAATCGCGGCCAGGAAGCGCTGTGCGGAGCTGTTGGTGGTGGTGACGTTCCCGGAGATGATCTCCTGGGAGCGCAGGCCAGGCTTGCTGTAGAACTCCGCGTTGGCATCGTCGTTGATGCTGATCACCGTGCCATCGAGGGCGATGCCGGCGAACAGCCCCTTGCTGCGCGAGTACGAGTAGACCTCGGCCTTGAAGGTCGAGTCAGTCGCGGCCATGGCATTGCGGCCCACCGGGCCAGCTGCCACCGAGGCATCTGCCCCGAGCGTCATCTTGCCGCCGTTGATGCCCTCGACCCCGCGCGCCGTGGTGAACACCAGGACAATGTCGGTCTGCTGCAGGCCCCACTGCCAGCCGAAGCTGCCGCCGGTCATGCTGATGAACACCGGGTCGCCGAACTGGCCGTCGGGCTTGCGCACCACCATGACGCCCTTGCCGTAGCGGCCGCCGGCGAAGAAGGCGACCTTGGTCATGGACGGGATGACGGCGATGCCATAGGCGCGCTCGAGCAGGCGGTCCGGGATGGCCTGGTCGCGCGCGTCGCGCAGTTCCTCGAGCACCTCGCTGGCGATCAGCAGCCGGCCCTCGAGGCGCGCGTTCTGCGCCTGTGCCAGCGATGCGCCGAAACCAAGGAAGATTCCCGCGACCAGCGTGAATACGGATTTAGAGATACGCATCTGGAGGGTCCCCTTTTCGTGAACTGTCGCTGCCCGCCGACACCCTCGACGGGAGCAGTCAACGATTGGGTGACTATGTTAACCCAGTCAGAGCCAGCTGGTTAATTTTTATACAGGTCAATTTTTGTACAGCGTGCCTGGGCAGGCGCGCGCATCAGAACCAGGCGGAGAGCACCAGCGTGAACACGTCGGCGTCGAGCTGGTACAGCGGCTCGTTGCCGGCACCGTACTCGGGGGCGAGCAGCGCGTTGCGGTAGTCGCGGTAGTCGATCATCAGGCGCTTGTAGTTGACGGTGAAGTTGCTCTTGCTGACCCAGGGCGCCCAGGAGAGATGCGGGAACTGGTAGGCAGCGCCCACACCGATGGTCCAGTCCGAGAAACTCGCCAGCTCGCGGTCGCGCGCCATGAAATTCTGGTAGTCCGCGCGCGGGAACAGGTCGCTGTAGAAGTCGGCCGCCGTCTGCGTGTAGTAGCGCAGCGAGGCATCCAAGGTGAACTGGTGCCACGGCTGCACGTAATCCACCTGAAAGGTATGGCCGACGATGCCCCAGGTGTCCCGGAAGTAGCGGTACTCACCCGTGACCGCCGCGTGCCATTTCAGGTAGTGCTTGATGCTGATCGAGGCGGCGTTGCTGGTGCGCGTGTCCGGATAGACCTGGTCGGCGAGGGTGTAGCCGTTGCCCTGCCCCGGGGACAGGTAGCGGATCTTGCGGTACGGGCTTGCCAGGTAGCCCTGGTCAGTCAGCAGCTCGTAGTTGAAGAGCGCGATGGTGTTGCGCGTCAGGATCTGGCTGAGTGCGAGGGAGTAGCCGCGATGGTCGGCGTGCTCGAAGAAGGTCGGATCATGGACGATCTGACCGTCGGAATTCTTGATGTCGCGGTAGATCTGGTCCCAGCCCTGGCGGTAGCCCAGCGTGAGGGTGGTCAGGTCCCCGAACATGTCCTGGCTCACCGCGACGAAGGCGGTATTGGACTTGTAGTCCGGCTCGTTGCTGTTGATGATGCCGGCACTGTAGGTGGACTTGCCGTGCAGGTAGTCGACGCCGCCGCTCCACTGCTTGCGCGTCTCCTTGTACGGGCTCGCCGAGAGCTTCACGTCGATCGAGGCACTGGAGATCATGTCCTCGTAGTAGTTGGCGGTGAAGGACAGGTTGTCCCCGACCTTCTTGCGCACCAGTACGGAGGGGCCGTCGACGCTGATGCCGCCGCCATTGTAGTTGTGCCACATGACGTCGGCTTCGTCCTCGGGCAGCACACCACCGAGCACCGGCGCGGTGATCACGCACAGTGCCAGCAGCGTCCGGGTGAATGAGCTCAGGCGCAGGGGCGCAGCGGCGTCCGCTGCCGGACGAGTCAGTTGCATCCGCAGCCGCCACCGACCGCGCCGGTCGCCCCGCGTGAGCCCTCACGGCTCTCCCACACGTGCTCGAAGTAGATGTTCGACACCGGCTGGCGGTTCTCCGCCATGATCGGATCGGCGAAGTGCTCGCGCTCGTAGGGCTTGACCCAGGGCTGCAACGGCAGGGTGGGTAGCGACGAACATCCGCCCAGCCCCAGCAGGGCGAGGGCGGCAAGTGCCGCCGCCGCGCGCCGCCGGGTCTTGCCTACCTTCGCTTCCCCGGGTACTCGCATGTGCCCTACTCGCGCACCAGCGTGCGGATGCTGTCCATGTACTCGTTCTCGTCACCGGGCTTGTAGCCGTGGTGCAGCATGCGCACCTTGCCCGCGCGGTCGATGATGACCGTACTCGGCATGCCGGTCACGTCGTACAGCTTGCTGACCTTGCTGTCCTTGTCGAACAGGATGGGGAAGCTGACCGGGGTCTGCTTGAGCCAGTCGACCGCGGCATTGGAATCCGGTTCCACGTTCACGCCGAGCATGGTGAAGCCAAGCTTGTTGTACTTCTTATATATGCCCTCGAGGAGCGGCATTTCCTGGCGGCACGGCCCGCACCAGCTGGCCCAGAAATTGATCATCACCACCTGGCCTTTGAACTGGGCCAGACTTACGTCCTTGCCGCCCTGGGAGGCAAGGTCGAACTGCGGCGCCGGGGCGCCTGCCGGGCCGGCGAGCGCCGGCACGGCGATGGCCAGTGCGGCGACTACGACTGCGGCGACGGTGCGATTCTTCATGGTACGTTCCTCTGTCAGAAGAAAACGGTCGTCGTCAGCCGCGCCTCGATGTTGTTGGTGAGTTTGGTGCTGCCCAGCAGATCGGAGTTGAACACCCGATCCTGCACGCTGATGTGCACGGCCAGCCAATCTGTCGGTACGACGCGATAGCCGGCACCAAAGTTCACCGTGAACTTCTTGTCCCCGGCGAATTCGGTAGCACCGATCCCGCCGAGGAGATAGAACGCGCTCGTCATGGCATGGCCGCGACCGAGATAGGCCTCGCCAGGCAAGAAGTTGTAGCCGAGTGACAAATCGTAATACGTGAAGCGCCTCTCAGACTCGGTAAGCAGCTGCACCCCGCCATTGAGGGTCTCGAAGCTGGTCTTGCCGGCGGTGGAGCGACCCCATTCACCCTGGAAAAAGAAGTCTTCCGTGATGTGGTAGGCAGCGACTAGCCCATAGGAGGGGTTGGTGCCGAAGTCCTCGATGGAGAGCACCCCGTAACTGGCCCCCACCTCGATGTTGCGGCTGCGTACCTTGGGAACCTTGATCGTGCGGCGCGACACATCCGGTTCCACCACGCGCGGCGGCGAGGCATTGTCCTCGGCGATCGCCTGCGCCTCGGTCGGCTCGCTGGAGGGGTGGCCGTGGTGGAACCAGCCGCGCACGGTGGCGCAGCCCGGCAGCGCTGCCAGCACCAGCGTCAGAAGAAAAACGCGAAGCCCAGTTTCCATTCGTCCTCTTCCTGATTCGCGTTGCGCGTCGTGAAGATGTAGTGCGTCTTGTACTCAGCGCGCACGAAGAACCGGCGCGTGAGGTAGTAGCGTACACCGATGCCTGCGTACGCCGTGTCCTCGGTCCGGTCGGAAGCTTGCACCAGGGTGGCCTTGGGCTGAATGCGCACCAGTCCCAGTCCCAGCGTGACGAACGGCGAGGCGCGCCACTCGGGCGCGAAAACGTGAATCAGTCCGATGTCCGCGGTGACCCCGTTCGAGTAGCGGCCCAGGTACTGGCCGAGGGCCCCCTCCAGGCCGAGCTGGGAGTTGAAGTACACGGCCGCGTAGCCGGATACCTCGGTCGCCCCGCCGTACTCGCCGGCGAACACGCCCATTTCGAAAGTGTGGCTGGTGAAGCCGGCCCGGTCGCCCAGCGGGAACACGAAGCGCGTGCCATCGGCGAGCACGGTCTGCTGCATGTCCTTCTGCGAGGCCCAGCCCTCCACGCCCTGCTCGGTGCGGACCTTGAACCAGTCGGTGCGGCGGAACAGCACATCGATGCTCGCCTCGCGCGGCACCACGTGGAAGACGGGGTAGCCGCGCCCGGGGCCGGTATGCAGCTCCAGGTACGGCTCGGTCACGAACAGCTGCAGGTACTCGCGCGCGGCGCTCACCCCCGGGGCGAACAGTGCTGCCAGCAACAGTAGGCTCGCGAGCGCAAGCTGATGCGCGCTCCTTATCAATGCCTTCCTTCGCTCAATTTACCGGTACCGCCGGGTCAAACGGATTATTGAAGTATTGCGCGCCGATATCCAGCCATTCGGACACCAGCCGCAGCTCCGCCGGGCTCAGCCAGCCGGCGTGCGTGCTCGCGGAACCTGCCGCAAACCTGCTCATGAACTGCGCCGACAGTCCACCCGAGGCACTTCCCGCATTCAGATAAGGCCCGACCGACTGCTGGATCGTCATGGTCGGATCGGTCGGATCCACTATAGCGATGTTGTGGGGGAACAGCAGCATCCGGTAGGAAGTCAGCTGCTGCGGATCATCATCGGAGGCGGAACTGGTGAGGTCCAGGTTGCCCGCCGGCATTTGCGCAGCCCCGGCCGCGTTCTTCGGGCTGTGGCAGCCACCCTGCGTACAGGTGTGGTCGGTGACCACCAGGCCGGTAACCGGGTCCAGGGTCTGGCGTGTCAGGTCCCACAGTGGCTGCAGGTGCTGCGGATAGTTGATGACGATGCGGCAGGTCGCCGACCACACCGTCACGCAGGCGGCGCTGGTGGGGAAGGCCGTCATGAACTGCGTGGCGTCGTCGTAGCGCAGGTTGATCGGGGCACCCGGGGTCGCCTGCGCCGGATCGGTCCACACGTCGGAGTAGACAACATTCACACCCGGCACCATCTGCTGGCAGGCCGGTGTGTCGTTCTGGCAGCTCAGGCGCATGCGTGCCTGCGCCATGGTCTCGCCTTGGTCGGGCAGCAGGGCACCGGTACCGGTGGCCAGCGTGCCGGGGAAGGCCACCCCGGAACTGGCCGCTCCGGGCCACGCCGGATCAAACAGGCCCTGGCGGCCATGTGAGACCGGCTTCTGCACGCTGGCCGGGCGGTGGCAGCCGTTGCAGGTCACGATCTCCCCGGGGCGAACCTGCAGCCAGGCGCGCTGCTCGTTGGAGATGCGCCGGCCGTTGGCATCCAGCACCGCCATGCGGAAGGCAACGTTGGCCGGTACTTCCACGCGCACCGAGCCGTCCGGCTCGACCGGCACGTAGCCGAGGATCTCGAGCATGTAGTTGGTGGCACCGAAGGCGGACTGCGAGAGATCCACGATCTTCTTGTCGGGGATCGACACGGCCTTCTCCAGGCGCAGGAAGCGCGCCGGGCGCGCGCCGGGGGCGGTCTTGGTCGAGTCGGCAAGCGTGGCGATGTTCGGGTTGGCCGTATCCACGCCGTCTATGTCATAGACGCTGCGGATGTCGATCACGCCGACGCCCGCGTCGACCAGGTTCTGATCCAGGTCCACGCCTGGCACTTTGTCGAGGATGATGTTCGGCAGCGTGTAGGGTTGTGCGACCGCCACGTCCGTGATCATCACGCCCTCGGCGGGGGTCATGATCGGCAGCAGCGTGTTCTGCCCCGGGTCGTACATCCACACGCTGTACAGCGGCGGGGCGAGCATCGGGGTCGGGGTGTTTAGCGTGGTCGAATTGCACGGCACGATCGGCGGGGGAGTCTGGGTCGTATCGAGCAGACGGCACTGCGTCCAGCTCACGAGGATGCGGTTGGTACCATCCTGCAGCGGATAGGCGGAGGTGAAGCGACCGCCCAGCGAGGGCCCGGGGATCGTGGTGACTTCCTGGGTGGTCGCCGCGCTCTGCGCAGGCCCGGTGCCGCCGGCATTGCTGTGCAACGCCTGGGTGTTCTCCACGTACTTGGCGCCGTCGATGATGATGAGCGCACCGCCGTCGTCGACGTCGCTGTACTGGCGCGCGATGGTAAGGATGCGGCCGTCCTGCATCTGCTTCGGATGCACGAACTCCACCGCCGTGTTGTTGGTGCCGGTGTTGTGACTGTTGGCGCCGTAGTACAACTGCAGGTCGGTGCCGTCCGGGTTCGCCGTGTACAGGCTCATCGCGTCCTTGCCGAGCGCGTTGTCCCAGCGGCTCCACAGCACGCGTCCGTTGGCGAGCACGGTCGCATCGCGGTCGTGACTCTGGTTGAAGGAGATCTGGTGCAAGCCGGTGCCGTCGGCATTGATGACATGCAGCACGAAGGCCGGTTCCTTGCGCGTCTCGTCCTGGGCGGAGAACTGCGGCTTGCCCTCATCCAGCAGGATCCCCTGCGATTGCTTCTGGCGCGTCGAGGTGAACACGATGCGCCCGTCGGGCAGGAAGTGCGGCGAGACATCGTTGACGGTGAGCGGGTCCGGATCGTTGGCCGGGTCGATGACCGTATGCAGGTCGTCGGTGGCGATGACGTACTCGTAGATGCGCCACGACGGCGGCTTTTTCACGTCCGGCTTGGCAGGAAGCGGCCCGCGCATCGCGAAGACGACCGCCTTGCCGTCGGGCGAGGTGTCGACGTCTTTGATGTCCCACATGTCGGTGCCGGTGATGCGCGTGGTGATATTGGCCTCGGTGGCACTCGGCGAGGCGCTCGCGCGCATGAACAGGTCCGCGGTCGGCGTGCTCGCCTGGGCATCGTTCTGGATGCGCAGGTCGTCCTGCGTGAAGGTACCGTCGGCCTCGAGCGGAACCTGGCGCTTCACGTAGAAGATCGGGTAGTCAACGGTCGCGGGGTCGCTGCCCTGGCCGCCGCCGCCGAAGCCAACCGTGCCACCGCTGCTGCAGGCGCCGAGCGCGGCCGCGCCCGCGGCGATGAGCGCGGCGAGGGCGCCGCTGCGGGCACGGGTCGCCCTCTTAATAAGTGTCTGCCAGCCGCCCTGCGCGTGCATTTGCATCTCCGTCATCACGCGTATGACCTCTCGCGTGTGAATGTAACGTAATTCAGGCTCAATTCGATGACTTATCACCAGATCGCCGATTCCATCACGGCGCATCGGCGGGCGACGCGGTTCTCATTGCAACCGTGGGTGCACCGCCGATCGCACTACTAGGTAAGCGTTCGACAAGACCCACGCCGTGACCGAAATCGCAGTTTGCCGTGCATTGAGCAGCGCGGGACAACAACTCATCAAACTGTCGGCCATTGGCGACGTCACTTGATTGAGACATTCGGGGCGGGAGTTTTTGACCCTATAGTCCGGTCCGCATACCGGGCGATTGTTGGGAGTTGATTAGCCCATGAATGTTAGAAACACGCAGGCACAGGTTGGAACGGGTCGCGCGCGGCGCTCCCTGGCAGCAGCATCCGTGCTGCTCATACTCGCTGCGGCCGCGCACGCGGGACCCGCCGAGCAGGCGAAGCGCATCTACGAGCGCATCGCCGGCGAGCCGCCAACACCGGCGGTTCTCTCGCAGATGGTCACTGCCATCAACAACAGCCCCGGACAGGGCGGCCTGGTCGCCGCAGCCACCATCGCGACGAATGCGTCGGGCTTCTACAACGTGACCCTGAAGAACATGGTCATCCCCTGGACCAACCGCGACCAGACGGTGTTCGCGCCGCTGAACGACTACGCGGCGACGGTCATCGGCATGGTCCGTGACAACGCCGACTTCAGTACCGCGCTGTCGGCCGACGTTCTCTACACGGTCAATGCCTCGGGCCTGCCGGCGCCCTCGGCGATGAACAACAATCACTACGCTACCGCCGAGGCCAACGGCGTCGATCTGATGAGCGGGCTGGTAAAGACCAAGCAGTCGCAGGTCTACGGGCTGCCGACCACTGCCACCGCGGGCTTGATGACCACCCGCGGCGCGGCGTCTGCCTTCTTCATCAACGGCACGAACCGGGCAATGTTCCGCTTCACACTGATGAATCACCTGTGCCATGACATGGAACAGGTGATGGACACGACCCGTCCCACCGACCGCGTGCGCCAGGACGTGGCGCGTTCCCCCGGTGGCGACAGCCGCATCTTCCTGAACCAGTGCGCCGGCTGCCACAGCGGCATGGACCCGATGGCCCAGGCCTTTGCCTACTACAACTTCGACGCGACCTCCGGCCAGATGGTCTACACCGCCGGCACCGTGCAAGCGAAGTACACGATCAATGCCACCAATTTCCCCTTCGGCTTCGTCACCCCGGATGACAGCTGGTCCAACCGCTGGCGCGCAGGTCCGAATGCCTCGTTCGGCTGGGGCGCAGGTCCCGGCAGCGGCAACGGCGCGGCGTCCTTGGGCCAGGAGCTCGCCTCGAGCGACATGTTCGCGCAGTGCCAGGTGACCAAGGTCTTCACGGCGGTGTGCTTCCGCGCGCCGATCAGCACCGCTGACCAGGCGACCGTCGCCACCATCAAGGCGCAATTCAAGTCCGGCTACAACCTTAAGCAGGTGTTCCAGCAGTCCGCTGCCGCCTGTGCGGGCAGTTAAGGGAGTACCGCCATGAACAGTACTGAACAGGGCTTCCTTATGAGTGCCATCCAGACACTTGCCCGCGGCGCTGCGGTCGCGCTGCTCGCCACGCTTGCTGCCTGTAGTGGCGGTGGCCCGGCGACCACCGTCAACCAGCAGGCCACGCCGCCCACGGATACGGCCGATGACTACACCGGTCCCGCGCCGGCGAATGCGGACGTGCAGGCCTTCAAGATCAACCTGTGGCAGAACATCCGCGTGGCCAACCGCTGCGGCGGCTGTCACCACGAGGGCGGCCAGTCGCCGCAGTTTGCGCGCTCGGACGACGTGAACCTCGCCTACCAGGCGGCACTGCCGCTGGTGAACCTCACCGCCCCGGACCAGTCGACGATGGTGATGAAGGTCGGTGGCGGCCATAACTGCTGGGTCGCCGACCCGTCAGCCTGCGCCTCGACGCTGCTGGTGTGGATCCAGGCCTGGATCGGCGCCGGCTCATCCTCCACCACGAGCATCCAGCTGACCGCGCCGGTCGACCAGGCTGCCGGTGGCGGCAAGCAGTTCCCCGCCGACCCGAGCGGCTTCCAGGCCACCGTCTATCCGCTGCTCAGGCAGTGGTGCGTCGGTTGCCACAGCTCAAGCTCGGCGACCCCGCAGCAGCCGTACTTCGCCAGTTCCGACGTGAACGAGGCCTACGCGGCGGCGCAGTCGAAGATCGACCTGTCGCAGCCGGACCAGTCGCGCTTCTACGAGCGCCTCAACACCGAGTTCCACCATTGCTGGAGCACCAGCGGTGCGGGCGGGCCCCCGGACTGCACCGGCAGCTCGCAGGCGATGCTCGCCGCGATCACCGCCTTTGCCAATGGCATCCCGGTGACCCCGATCGACCCGAACCTGGTGCTCTCGCGGGCGCTGACCCTGAAGCAGGGCACCATCGCCGAGGGTGGCAACCGCTACGAGGCCAACCTGGTCGCCAAGTACATGTTCCAGACCGGCAGCGGCAACACCGCCTACGACACCAGCGGTGTCACGCCGGCTGCGGACCTGGCGCTGTCGGGCAACGTCGGCTGGGCGGGCGGCTGGGGAATCGTCCTCGGTGCCGGCGGCAAGGCGCAGGCCACCACGAGCGCCAGCGCGAAGATCTCCTCCATGCTGCAGGCCTCGGGTGAGTATTCGATCGAGGCCTGGGTGGCGCCGGGGAACGTGACGCAGACCAATGCGTACATCGTCAGCTACTCCGGCAGCAACACCACGCGTGACATGACGCTTGGCCAGGACGCCATGCAGTACGAGGGTATGGCGCGCAGCAGCGTGACCGACACCAACGGCAACCCGCCGCTGATCACCGCGACCAACGGCGGTGCCGCGCAGGCGGCCCTGTCGCACGTCGTGCTGACCTATGATCCGGTCAACGGCCAGAAGTTCTACGTCAACGGCCTGCCGACCGGCGATGCGGACCCGTCCAAGGGCGGCACGCTCGCCAACTGGGACACCACTTTCGCCCTGGTGCTCGGCAACGAGACCACCGGTCAGCGCCAGTGGCTGGGCACGATCAAATTCGTCGCCATCCACAGCCGCGCGCTCACCCCCGCGCAGATCCAGCAGAACTTCGCTGCCGGCGTGGGCGAGAAGTACTACATGCTGTTCAACGTGAGCACCCTGTCGGGCGTGAATCAGTCGTACATCCTCTTCCAGGCCTCGCAGTACGACAGCTACAGCTACCTGTTCTACCAGCCGAAGTTCATCTCGCTCGACCCGACTGCCACCGTGCCGGCGAACCTGAAGGTCAGCGGCATGCGCATGGGCGTGAACGGTGCGCTGGCCCCCGCCGGGCAGTCGTACACCACCCTGAATGCAAACGTCGGCGGTGCGAGCTACACCGCGGCCAACGGCCAGCTGCTGTCGGGCCTGGGAACCGTCGTGCCGGCATCGCTGGGTCCGGACAACGACCTGTTCTTCCTGGCCTTCGACCAGTTCGGCTCGAACGTCCACGCCTTCTCGGACCCGGCGATCATCGTCGCCCCGCCGGCGCCGGATGATTCGACGCTGCAGCCGGACTACGGTATTGCGACATTCGAGCGCGTTCACCACTCGCTGTCGCGTATCACCGGCGTGCCGATCACCAATGCGATGGTGATGGCGCTGTACAACAGCTCGCAGCAGTCGCTGCCGTCGACGCCGCTGATCTCGGCGTACCTGCCCTCGCACCAGACGGCCATCACGCAGCTGGCGAGCGCCTACTGCGGCCAGATGCTCGCAAGTTCCACGCTGACCAACGCCTTCTTTGGAAGTGGGTTCAGCGGCAACCTGGCGGGCGGTGCGTCGGGCTACTTCGCTTCGAGCGGCAGCACCAACCGCACGAACCTGATCAGCGCGCTCGTGACCAACGCGGTCGGCACGGGCGTTGCCCCGCAGGCGGCCACCGCCGTGAGCACCCAGGTCGATGCGCTGCTGTCGCGTGTCATCAGTGTGAAGCCGACTGCCAAAGTTATTGACGCTACCCAGGCTGCGTGCACGGCCGTGCTGGGCAGCGCCGTCGTCACCCTGCAGTGACCGGGACCAGGAGTAACTGACCATGTTGATCCGCAAGAAACCTGCCCGGCCGCACGCCCTCGGCGAGCCGATGCTGCACAACGACCACCCGCTGCCGGTGAGCCGCCGCGACTTCGTGTCCGCCGGCATCCTCTCCGGGCCTGCGGTGGTGATGGCGCCGGCCTGGCTCGGCGCGCTGCTGAAGGCCAGCCAGGCCAACGCCGGCATCCCGCTGCGGCCGGAAATCACCAACATGCTCGCCAAGGGGCAGTGCGACGCGGTGGCCCTCGCCGGTGCCCTGCCGTTCATCTGCTTTGACCTTGCCGGCGGCGCGAACCTCGTTGGTTCGGAGGTGCTGGTCGGGGTGCAGGGCGGGCAAAGCAACTTCCTCTCCACGGCCGGCTACGGCAAGCTCGGCGTGCCAGGCAACATGGTGCCGAGCTCGAGCGCCAACATCGATTCGTCGTTCGGGCTGCTCTTCCACATGGATGCGGCCATCAAGCGCGGCATGGTGAGCAAGGCGACTACGCCGGCGACCGCTGCGGGCACCAACGGCGCGGTGTTCTGCGCGATGTCGCAGAACGACACGTCCAACAATCCGCACAACCCGATGTACGGCATCGCCAAGGCGGGTGCGCAGGGGCAGCTGCTGACGCTGGTGGGAACGGAATCCTCGGTGTCGGGCGGTAACTCGGTGGCGCCGATGTCCCTGATCGACCCGGCACTGCAGCCCACGACCATCAGCCAGCCCTCGGATGCGACGGCGCTGGTGAACACCGGCGGCGCCACCGCGGACCCGGTGGCGATCGAGGTGATCGAGGCCCAGGCGCTCATCAGCACCGGCTCCGGTCTGTACGATGGCACGCCTTCCTCGATCACCGGCGCACTGAGCATGCCGGGCGGGCAGCCCGGCGTGCAGATGTACACGAAAGCCGGAACTGCCAGCCAGGACGCGGCGCTCAAGAATCAGGTGCGGTGTGCGTACGTAAAATCCGCGTACACGGCGGCGGAGTTCGGCACTCCCTCGGCGCTCGATCCTACCAAGGATCCGCTGATCAATGGCACGACCGGAGCTGCGATCTTCAGCCCCACCGACTTCCAGGACGGGGACGTCCGCAAGACCGCCACGGTGATGAAGCTGGTGATGGATGGCTATGCCGGTGCCGGCACCATCACCATGGGCGGCTACGACTACCACGACAACACGCGTGCTTCGGGCGAGATGCGCAACTTCAAGGCCGGCCAGATGATCGGCGCGGTGCTCGAGTACGCCCAGCGCAGGCAGACCCCGGTGATGATCTACGTCTTCAGCGACGGCTCGCTGAGCTCCACCGGCATGGCCGACAACAGCGTCGACGGCCGTGGCAAGTACGGCTGGCAGAATGACAACTCCTCGGTCGCCTCGACCTTCTTCCTGGCCTACAGTCCGGCGGGGCGGCCGCCGCTGCGCAACGGTGCCGCCGGACAGCAGATCGGCTACTTCACGGCCGACGGTTCGGTAGTGGGCACCTCGAGCCCGGTGGCGAACTCGGTGAACAGCCTGGTGCAGGCCGTGATCCTCAACTACATGGGGCTCGCTGGCACGGACGGGAACTTCGCCAACCTGATGAGCAGCCTGGGCGTCAGTCAGAACCTCGGATCGGCCAGCGCCCTGGCCGCACTGACCGCCTTCAACAAGATCACGACGTGACGCACCGCGCGTGCCACCGCGCCGCGGTGGCACGCGCAGACTGTCTGTCGCGTTCCGCCGACGCCGCAGCGCCTGCCCGACCGGGTAGCAGGCCTCATTTCGCGGCCCACTTCGTTGACAGTGTTAAGTGCGCTGTGCAATTTTCCACGCTTGGCGCGGGCGCAAGTCGCACCCCGTGGCGAAGGATCGTTATTGAGCTGGCAACGGCCGGATGGCCCGATGTGGCGTAGCCTTTCGCGCGCCGGTGCACTGCTGCGTGGGTGCATGGCGGTGCTCGCCTGCGCCGGGGCCGGCGGGGCGCTTGCCGACCCGCCATACCGGCTGCTGGGCCAGCCGGCGCCGGACTTTGCGCTGCATGCCGTTTCGGGCGTCAACGCGCGTGTCTCCGAGCATCGCGGCGAGGTGGTGGTGTTGAGCTTCTGGAGCAGCCGCTGCACGCCGTGCCGCACACAGCTGTCGATGCTGAACCGCAGCTTTGTGACCTACCAGTCCGCCGGCCTGGCGATGTTCGGGGTCGGGGTCGACGACGATCCCAAGCGTGCGCTGGAGTTCGCACACTCGGCCGCGGTCGGCTTTCCGATGCTGCTGGATCCGGAAAAGGGAGTCGCGCGCAGTTACGAGGTCGACAACCTGCCGATGACCGTGCTGATCGACCGCGCCGGCAATGTGCGCTACGTGCTGCGCGACTACAGCCCGGCGAACGACACTCTCTATCTGCAGGAGCTACGTGCTCTGCTGAACGAATGATCGGAACCATCATGCTGCTACAGACCGAACTTGCCCGCCGCCCGACCCGCGGCATCCCGCGGCGCTGCGGTGCGGGCCTGCTGGCCGCGCTGCTGCTGGGAGCCGCGCAGCTGTGCAGCGCCGCGCCGCCCGCGACGCTGGTGGTCGACGCGCCACCACCGGCGGCGCCGCCACCGCAAGCCGCGGCACCGGCCGCGGCCGCGCCTGCGGCGGCTCCCGCCGAAGGGGCCGCCGACACGCGCGGTCTTGACCAGGATATCCAGGGCCTGAAGAAGGACGTCGTCGACCTCAACAAGGACCTGTTCATCCTTGAGGAGGAACTGCTGTTCCCGGCCAACACCCAAGTCGCCGTCTTCCTGTCGATGGACGTCGGCGAGTTCTTCGCGCTGGATTCGGTGCAGCTGAAGATCGACCAGAAGGAAGTCATCAACTACCTGTACACCCCGCGCGAGGTCGAGGCGCTGCTCAAGGGCGGCGTGCAGCGCCTGTACGTGGGCAACCTCAAGGTGGGGCCGCACGAGCTGGTCGCCTTCTTCAACGGCAAGGGGCCCAACGACCGCCCCTACAAGCGCGGCGCCTCGCTGCGCTTCGAGAAGGCGGTCGGGGCGAAGTACCTGGAGCTGAAGATCGATGACCGGCAGAGAAAGCTCGAGCCGGAGTTCGCAATCAAGGACTGGGAATAGTCCTTGAGCCGGCTGGCCTCCATGCGCGCCTGTTTTGCGCTGTGTGTGCTTGCGGTGTTTGCCGCCGCCCCGGCCGGCGCGCGGCGTCATGACCCGGAGAAGCTGCCGGTCACGCGCATCCGCGACCTGCACTATGGCGACGTCCTCTTCTACTACTACCAGGAGAAGGACTTCGAGGCGCTGACGCATCTGCTCGCCTACGAGCACTGGTCGCGCATGCCGCACCACGAGGACGAGGCGCGGCTGCTGGCCGGGGGCATGTACCTCGACCTCGGCATGCACAACGAGGCCGGGGCGATCTTCCAGAGCGTGCTGACCATGGACGTGCCCACCGGGGTGCGCAACCGCGCCTGGTTCTATCTGGCCAACGTGTGGTACGCGCGCGGCTACCTGGAGCAAGCCGAGCAGGCGCTGCACAAGATCAACGGCCGCATGTCCCCGGACCTCGAGGCGCAGCGGGAACTGCTGTCCGCCAACGTGCTGATGCGCGAAGGCCGCTTCGATGAGGCGATCCAGCTGCTCTCCGGCTGGCGCGGCGAGCAACCCTGGTCAGCGTATGCCCGCTACAACCTGGGCGTCGCCCTGGTGCGCGCCAAGCGCCTCGCCGATGCCGATCCCTTCCTGAGCGGCGTCGGCACCATGCTGCCGTCCACCACCGAGCTTGCCTCGCTGCGCGACCGCGCCAACCTGGCCCTCGGCTACGCCTTCCTGCAGGCTGACCAGCCGGCGCGCGCGCGGGCGCCGCTGTCGCGGGTGCGCCTGAACGGGCCGTACTCGGACAAGGCGCTGCTGGGGCTGGGCTGGGCAGACTCCGCGCTCGGTGATTACCAGGGGGCGCTCACCCCGTGGATGGAGCTGCGCAGCCGCAACGTGCTGGATTCGGCGGTGCAGGAGGCGTACCTGGCCGTGCCCTACGCCTTCAGCAAGCTCAACGCCAACTCGCAGTCAGCCGAGTACTACGAGAGCGCGGTCAACTCCTTCGCCGCCGAGGACACGCGCCTGGATGGGGCGATCGCCAGCATCCGCAAGGGCGACATGCTCAACCGCGTGCTCAACAAGGATCAGGTTCAGGGCGAGGAGGCCCACTACGGCTGGTTCTGGCAGCTGAAGAATCTGCCCGATGCGCCCGAGTCGCGCTACCTGTACGCGGTACTTGCCGGCCATGACTTCCAGGAGGGGCTGAAGAACTACCGCGACCTGGTCTACATGGGCGGCACGCTGGAAAAATGGGACGGCGACATGGTCGCCTTCGAGGACATGATCGACACGCGCGAGGCGGCCTTCGCTGAGCGCCTGCCGCGCGCCGACGCGCTGCTCGCCTCCGATGCGGTCGGCAAGCTGCAGCAGCGCGACGTCGCGCTGGAGAACCGGCTACGCACCATCGAGGCCCAGCACGAGGTGGCCGCACTCGGCACCGCGACCGAGCGCGAGCAGTGGGCGCGCATCCAGCGCGTCGAGGCCGCCCTCAACGCCCCCGCCGAGGCCGGGCGCGCCGACCAGCGCATACGCAGTGCACTCGGTGTCGCCCCCGCAAGCGAACAGTGGCAGCGCCTGCAGGGCACCCAGGCGGCCCTTGCCGGTGCTCCCGACACCCCGGAGAGCGCCGAATTGCGCGCGCGCCTGGCGCTGGTCAAGGGCGTGCTGCAGTTTCGCCTGAACGAGGCCTACGGGGCGCGCCTGTGGCAGGAGCACCGCAGCCTCAAGGACCTGAATCTCGCGCTGAACGAGGCGCAGAGCCGCTGGATCCGCGTCGAGCGGGCGCGCAAGAACATGCCCGCCAACACCGGCGAGTTCGCCACCCGGGTGGCCGGCCTTAAGCAACGCATCGGGGCACTCCAGGTGCGCCTCGCCGCCACCGAACAGCGCCAGAGCGACTACCTGGCCCAGGTGGCCGTGAAGGAACTCCAGCAGCAGAAGGACCGCCTCGCCGCCTACGAGGTGCAGGCACGCTTCGCGCTCGCCACCATGTACGACCGCGCCGCGAATGACGAGTCGGCCCACCCGCCGAAGGGCTCTGCCCCGCAGAAAGGTGCCGCGGGCGATGAGCCGGCCGGGCAGGGCACGGAGCCGCCCAAATGAGGCGCCTGCTCACCGTGGCGCTGCTCGCGGCGGCAGCAGCGCCGCTGGCGGCCGTGGCGCAGAGCACCAAGCCCGCGCCGACCATCGGCGAGCTGGGCAAGCACAAGGTCGAGGTGCACAAGGACACCCCGGCCAGTGCCAGCAGCACCAAGGCGATGGAGAACTACCGCCACTTCCTGGAGCTGCAGAACACCGACCCGAAACTGCGCGCCGAGGCGATGCGCCGCCTCGGGGACCTGAATCTGGATGCCGGGGAGATGAACCGGCTCGCCGAGGAGGTGACCTCGCCGGACCTGCAGGGCGCCGAGGCGGTCACGCTCTATACCACGCTGCTGAAGGCTTACCCCGACTACGCCCGCAACGACCAGGTGCTGTACCAGCTGGCGCGTGCCTACGAGACCTCCGGCCAGAATGCGCAGGCGCTCGCCACGCTCGACCACATCGTGGCCCAGTACCCACAGAGCCCGCGCATCGATGAGGTGCAGTTCCGCCGTGGCGAGCTGCTGTTCTCCGGCAAGCGCTACCAGGAGGCCGAGAAGGCCTACGCGGCGGTGATCGGCCGCGGCGGCTCGTCCGCCTTCTACCAGCAGAGCCTGTACAAGCACGGCTGGTCGCTGTTCAAGCAGTCACTCACGCTCGAGAGCCTGCCCTCCTTCAGCGGCGTCCTCGACCGCGAACTCGGCGCAAGCGTGGGCGGCAAGTCCGTGCCCCTGGAGAGCCTGAAGCGCGCCGACCGCGAGCTGGTCGAGGACACGCTGCGCGTCATGAGCATCGCGTTCTCGTACAACGAGGGTCCGAAGTCACTCGAGCAGTACATGGCCCAGCACGGCGACCGCCCGTACGCGTGGCTGCTGTATGCGCGCCTGGGGGACAACTACGTCGAGAACCAGCGCTACCAGGACGCCGCCACGGTCTACCGCGCCTACGTGGCCCGCGATCCCTACAGTGACCATGCGCCGGAGCTGGACATGGCCGCCATCGAGGCCTACGGCAAGGGTGGGTTCAGCGACCTGGTGCTCGAGGGCAAGCACGAGTTCGTCGAGCACTACAACTTCGACTCGCCCTACTGGAAGACCCGCAGCCGCGCCGACCATCCCAAGGTGGTGCAGGAGCTGAAGGTGAACCTCAAGGACGTGGCGACCTACTTCCATGCCACCGCGCAGAAGACCAAGCGCGTGGCCGACTACCAGGAAGCTGCGCGCTGGTACCGCGACTACCTGAAGTCCTTCCCGGACGATGCGGACTCGGCCGCGACCAATTACCTCCTGGCCGAGACGCTGTTCGAGAGCCACCAGTATGGCGAGGCGGCGAGCGAGTACGAGCACACCGCCTACACCTATCCGAAGAACGCCAAGTCGGCGACGGCCGCCTACGCCGGCCTGGTCGCGTACCAGAAGGCCGAGGAAGGCCTGGGCGGCGCGGAGAAGGAGGCGCTGCACCGGCGCTCCACCGACGCCGGCGTGAAGTTCGCGCAGACCTTCCCGGAGCACCCGGACAGCGCCGGCGTGCTCACGCGCGCTGCCGAAGACATCTTCGCCAGCGGTGACCTGCTGCGCACGCTCTCGGTCAGCCAGTCGATCCTGGCGCGCCAGCCGCCGGTGGATGCGGCCAAGCAGCGCATCGCCTGGACCCTCATCGGCCAGGCCTACTTCGACGAGGGCCAGTTCGCCCAGGCCGAGCCGGCCTTCATGCAGGCGCGCGCGCTCGCCGGCGCGGATGAGAAGATGCGCAGCGATCTGAACGAGCGCGTGGCCGCGAGTGCGTACAAGCAGGGCGAGGCGAAGCAGAAGGCCGGGGATGCGGCCGGCGCGGTCGATGACTTCCTGCGCGTGGCCACCGCCGCGCCGGGCGCCAAGATCGTCGCCAATGCCCAGTACGATGCGGCCACGCAGCTGGTCAACCTGCAGCAGTGGCCGCGCGCGATCACGGTGCTGGAGGACTTCCGCCGCCAGTACCCGCAGAGCCCGCTGCAGGCGGAGGTCACGCGCAAGCTTGCCGTGGCATATTCGGCCGCGAACCGCCCCGGCGAGGCCGCCGTCGAATTCGAGAAGATCGCCGCCGCCCCGGGCGGCGATCCGGCGGTGCAGCGCGAGGCGCTGGTGCAGTCGGCCGACCTGTATGCCAAGGCCGGAAATCCCGGCAAGGCCGCCGCGATGCTGGAGAAGTTCGTGGCCACCGGGCCACCGCTTGCCGATGCCCAGGAGTCACGCCAGCACCTGGCCGAGTACGCCGACAAGGCCGGCGACACCACGCGCCGCGATCACTGGTACCACGAGATCATCAACGCCGATGCCCAGGCCGGAGCGGCGCGCACCGTGCGTTCCCACTACCTGGCGGCGAAGGCGCAGCTTGCCCTGGCGCAGCCGGCGCGCGATGCCTTCCGCGGCGTGCAGCTCACCGCGCCGCTGAAGAAGAGCCTGGTCGTCAAGCGCAACGCACTCGAGACCGCGATGGATGGCTACAGGCGCGCCGCCGAGTACCAGGTCGCCGAGGTCACCACCGCGGCAACCTACGAGATGGCCGACCTGTACCGCGTGCTGGCCAAGGACGTGCTCGCTTCCGAGCGTCCCAAGACGCTCAAGGGCGACGAGCTCGATGAATACAACTCGCTGCTCGAGGAGCAGGTGTTCCCGTTCGAGGAGCAGGCGATCAAGGTGCACGAGCTGAACGTGGCGCGTGCCAAGGAGGGCGTATACGACGAGTGGGTGCGCAAGAGCTACCAGGCGCTCGCCGAACTCAAGCCCGCCCGCTACGGCAAGACGGAGCAGACGCTGGAGGTCGTCGCCAACCTTGAATAACCAGCGCCAGCGTGCCGCGACGCTGCTGCTGTGTGCCGCAGCATTCAGCCTCGGCGCCTGCAGCCTGGCGCGCAGGGAAACCGCGCCCGCGCCGCACCCGGTAGTGACCGTGCCGGCCGCCGCCGGACCGGCTGCCGCGCCTGCGGGCAGCGGCGGGGCGCCCGGCGCAGTGAGCGGCAGCGGCGCTGCGGTCGCAGGCGCGGCAGCCCCTGCAGCCGTGCGGCCGGAAGTGCCGCCGGCAGCGCGCGCTGACTTTACACGCGCGGTAATGCTCATGCGCGCCGGCAGCACAGCCGATGCCGAGCGCGCGTTCCGGCAGATCGCCGCGCAGTACCCGCAGTTCGCCGCCCCACTGGTGAACGTGGGGCTGATGCAGCGCAAGCAGGGCCAGCTCGAGAAGGCCGAGGCGTCGCTCAAGAGCGCCGTGGCGCGCGAGAATGGCAGCGCGGTGGCGTGGACAGAGCTCGGCGTAACCCAGAGAATGCGTGGCGAGTTCAAGGATGCGGCGGCTTCCTACCAGAAGGCCGTCGAGGTCGACCCGTTGTACGCCCCGGCGTGGCGGAACCTGGGTGTGCTCGAGGATCTCTACCTGGGAGACCCGGCGCGCGCACTGCCGGCGTTCGAGCAGTACAAGTCACTCACCGGCGAGGAGAAGCCGGTGAGCGGGTGGATCGCGGACCTGCGGCAGCGCTTAGGCATGCCGGCAGTCCGGCGACCCGAGGCCGCGGCACCGGCACCGGGGAGTGGCGCACCGCCGGCGGCTGAGCCGGGTGCGGCAGTTCCGCCGCCCGCGCCGGAGCCGGCACCGGCTGCCGCGCCGAAGACAGGAGGTTAAGGATGGGCACGCACATGAGCCGAGGATTGACCACGGGCTGGCTGCTGGCCGCGCTGCTGCTTGCACCGGCACTGTCGAGTGCGCAGCAGCCGGCGCCGGTTGTGGCACCGCCCGCGAACGCCGCCCCGCGCCCGGACCAGCTGGAGCCCGGCGTCGATACCAGCAAGCTCCCCGAGAGCGCGACCCGCAGCGCGCCCGCGCCGGAGCCTGAGGCACCCGTGGCGGCGCCCCCGGCTGCCAAGCCGGCCGCAGCGCCCGCCGGTGCCGGCACGCCCAAGGCGGCAGCGCGCAAGGGCAACGATCGGCTGAACCTTGACACCACTGACGTGCGCGGCAACCACGAGCTGCCGAAAGTCATGTATATCGTTCCGTGGAAGCATTCGGACCTGGGTGATTTGGTCGGCCGCCCGCCGAACAGCCTCCTCGATGAGGTGCTGCAGCCCCTGGACAGGGACGTATTCAAGCGGGAGACCCGCTACTACGACGCCCTGCGGCCGGACCAGGCCGGGGCAAAAGCAGACGCGGTGCAGGGTTCCGGCGCGAAGCCCTGAAATAACCGCGGTGCAGCATCAGGTATGAGAGCTGGGTCGCAGCTTTTTGGGCTTATGTCATTCAGTTTTAAGCAGTAATTGGGCTTGTGTGGCCGTCTTTTTGCGCGGGAGTGTCAGATGGGCTTGTGGAACGTAATTGTTCGTTTTTTCCAGGGTGGCGGGGAATTCATGTTCCCCATCGCCGTCGTATTCGTGGTCGGTCTTGCGATCGCCATCGAGCGCTACATTTATCTCACCATGACCGCGGCACGTAACCGCGGCCTGTGGAACGAGATCGTGCCGCTGTTGGCCCAGGGGAACTTCCGCCAGGTGGCGCAGGCGACCTCCAAGTCCGACTCGGCCATCGGCCATATCCTCAACTACGGCCTCGCGCGCATCCAGTCCGCGCGGCGTCGCGACGACATCGAGAAGGCGATGGAGGAGAGCCTGATGGAGGTCGTGCCGCGCCTGGAGAAGCGCACGCACTACCTGGCGACCTTTGCCAACCTTGCGACCCTGCTCGGGCTGCTCGGAACGGTGATGGGACTGATCCGCGCCTTCCAGGCGGTGGCCACGGTGAACCCGGCGGAGAAGGCCAACCTGCTCTCGGCCTCGATCTCAGTGGCCATGAACTGCACCGCGTTCGGCCTGATGACCGCCGTGCCGCTGCTGTTCATCCACGCCTTCCTGCAGACCAAGACGACAGAACTGATCGACAGCCTGGAGATGGCCTCGGTCAAGTTCCTGAACGCCATCACCGAACGCCAGACGCCCGCGACCGCGGCGGCCTGAGCTGGTCTTTCGAGCGTTCCGTTAAGGACTGAAGGTCGCCGATGCGCCGTTCATACCAATTCCGCAAGATGGAGCGGCGCGCGCGCAAGCCCGCCGAGCTGCTGCTCGTGCCGATGATCGACATCTTCACAGTGCTCGTGACGTTCCTGCTCATGACGGCCGTGTTCTCGCGCACGGTGATCCTGCAGCTGAACCTGCCGGCCGCCCAGACGGAGTTCAAGGAGCCCCCGCCCGGACTGGTGCTGGAGGTGATGGTGCGCAAGGACATGCTGGTCGTGTCCGACCGCAACAGCGGCCCGCTGGCGACCATGCCCGACACCCCCTCCGGCCACGATTACGACACGCTGACCGAGTACCTGAAGCGCGTGAAAGCCAAGTTCCCGGAAAAGACCGAGGCCACGATCCTGCTCGAGCCTGACACCCCCTATGACCAAGTCGTGCAGGCGATGGATCATGTGCGCGTGTTCGAGCAGGGCACCGGGGCGAACATCGTGCAGGCCGAGCTGTTCCCGGATATCTCCATGGGCGACGCGCCCATGGGCGATGCAGCGGGCGCGGCGGCGCCGTCCAGCGGGGGGCGCCCATGAGTACCTCCACGCGCGCACAGCGCATGGCGCAGCACCACCTGCGCAACCGTGCCGACGCGCAGCTGAACCTGATCCCGCTGATCGACATCCTCTCGGTGATGGTCGCCTTCCTGCTGGTGTATTCCACCGAGGTCGAGGTGATCCAGAACGCCAAGGGGATCGAGATCCCGCAGTCGATCGCCCAGACCGCCCCGAGGGAGTCCGTCGTGGTGATGATCACCAAGACCGACCTGTTCGTGCAGGGCGAGCTCGTCACCTCGATTGCCGATATCCGCGCTGCCAAGACCCCCCTGATCGAGCCGCTGCTGGCGGCCCTCAAACGACCGCTGACGGTCGGCAAGGAGATGACCGAGCGTGACCTCGCCAATCGCGAGATCACGGTCATGGCCGACAAGGTGCTGCCGTACGAGGTGCTCAAGCGCGTGATGGCCACCTGTACCGCCGCCGACTACGGAAAGATCTCCCTGGCGGTCATCCAGAAGGAGAAGCCGGTGGCCGCCGGCTTCAAGCCCGGTTAAGCACGATGCAGCTGGCACCCTATTACCGCGAGTTCGAGCTGCCCTGGGAGGGCGACGAGGAGGCCAGCGCGCGCTTCCGCAAGATCCTGCGCGTGCTGCTGATCCTGCTGCTGCTGTTCACGGTGCTGTTCCTGGTGCTGCCCAGGGCGAAGGCGCCGACGACACCGGATATCCCGCAGCGCCTGGCGCGCGTGATGCTCGAGGAGCAGGCCAAGCCGCCGCCGCCGCCACCCACACCCAAGGTGGAGGAGAAGCCGAAGATCGAGCCGAAGGTGGTGCCGGTGACCCCGCCGGTGGACCAGAAGCAGAAAGCGCACGAGAAGGCGCAGAAGCAGCTCAACCAGGTCAAGGACGAGCTCGCCGACCTGCGCGACATCATGGACACCAAGCCGCTCGAGGTGAAGAACCTGTCCGGAGCCGTCGGTGCCGACGCCCATGCCGAGCGCTCGCTCATCACCTCCAAGGTCGGGGTGGGCAGCGGCGGCATCACCTCCGCCGACACCAGCCGCGGCTTCGGTGGCGGCGCAGGCTCGCTCACCGGGCACGAGACCACGGCGGTGACCTCAGGGGTTGCCCGGTCCGGGCTGAACTCGCGCCCGCCGGCCGTCAGCGGCGGCGGCGGCAAGGCGGCCCGCTCGCGCGAGGAGATCGAACTGATCTTCGACCGCAACAAGGGACGCCTGGACAGCATCTACGCGCGCGCGCAGCGCGACAACGCCGAGCTGCAGGGAAAGCTTGTGCTTGAGCTGACCATTACGCCTTCCGGCGATGTCAGCGCCTGCCGCGTGGTCTCGAGTGAATTGAAGGACCCGGAGCTCGAGCGCAAGATCGTAGCCCTGGTGCGCACCTATAAGTTTGAGGCTAAGGACGTGGATAGCATCACGGTCACCAAGCCGCTTGAATTCTTCCCCGCATAGCACCGAGGTCACAAGCAGGACCGGATCATGAACCTCAACTCCGAAATCCAGTTCTACGCAGAGCTGCGGCTGGTGGACAAGGCGCGGCTCCTGAACCTGTTCCTGCGCGAGCTTGCCGAGGAAGCCCGCGGCACGTACGGGCCGGGTGCCGAGCAGGTGCACGACGCGGCGCACCTGCGCTTCGTCAACGAGATCTACCACCGCCTCACGCGCGTCATCGAGCAGCTGCTGGCCGAGGAGGCCACGCGGCCAGCCGACGATGTGGTGCTGCGCATGCTGCTCGCACCGCGCGCCGACAAGGTGGCCGAGCGGCTGGTCTTCAACGCCTACGCGCGCGCGATCCAGGGCTTCGAGAGCTATGACACCACGGTGTTGATGGGCTCCTAGGCGGCGCGGCTGCCGCACCCCATGCCCGTGCCGCATGCCGGCCGTGTTACGGTTGGCGCGGTTCCCAAGGTTCGGGCCTGACCATGAACAAGAATCCCGCCGCCGGCCTGCTCGCGTGCTGCCTGCTCGTCGCCGGCAGCACCCACGCCGCCGCACCCCCGCAGAGCATCCTGCTGCGCCCGGACCAGGTATGGACTGCCGGCGAGCCGGTACACCCGAAGTGGGTAGTCCTCGTCCAGGGTGAGCGGATCACCGCCGCAGGTCCGGCCGCGGGTGTCGTGGTGCCGGAGGGGACCCAGGTGATCGAGCTTCCCGGCACGACGCTGTTGCCCGGGCTGATGGACCTGCACTCGCACCTGCTACTGCATCCTTACAACGAGGTGCTGTGGAACGACCAGGTGCTCAAGGAGCCGGTCCCCTACCGCACGCTGCGCGCGGGGGTGCAGGCGCGCGCAACCTTGCTGGCAGGATTTACCACGCTGCGCGACCTGGGGACCGAGGGTGCGGACTATGCCGATGTGGCGCTCAAGCGCGCCATCAACGAAGGCCTGATCGAGGGCCCGCGCCTGTTCGTGGCAACGCGGGCGATCGTGGCGACCGGCAGCTATGGACCTGCACCGCGCGGACTGCGCCCGGATGTGTGCTGCACGCCACAGGGCGCGCAGGAGGCCAGCGGCGTGGACCAGGTCATGGCCGCAACGCGCGAGCAGGCCGGCCGCGGCGCCGACTGGATCAAGGTATATGCCGATTACCGCTGGGGGCCGGATGGCACGCAGCAGCCGACCTTCTCGGTTGAAGAACTGAAAGCGCTGGTGGACACCGCGCACTCCTCGGGACGCCCGGTGGCCGCGCACGCGGCGACCGCCGAGGGGATGCGCCGCGCGGTGCTGGCCGGGGTGGACACCATCGAGCACGGCTACGCCGGGACGCCGGAGATCTTCCGGCTCATGGCCGCGCACGGGGTTGCCTACCTGCCGACCCTCGAGGCCGAGGCGGCCTACGCGGAATACTTTGAACATTACACCCCGGGTGGCGAACCAACGCCGGGCATGCAGCAGGCCGCCACGGCGTTCCGCGCCGCGCTCAAGAGTGGCGTGACCATCGGCTGCGGCAGCGATGTCGGGGTGTTCGCGCACGGCAGCAACTACCGTGAGCTAGTGTGGATGGTCGCCGACGGCATGACCGCGGTGCAGGCGCTGACGGCGGCCACCGCGACCGATGCGAAGATCCTGCGCCACGCGTCGGATCTCGGCGGGCTGCACCCGCACATGCTCGCCGACATCATCGCAGTGGACGGGGACCCGACGCGCGATATCAGCGCCAGCGCGCGCGTGGCGTTCGTCATGAAGGGCGGGCGCATCTACCGCAGGCCGTAGCGGCCGCCGCAGCCGCAGCAGGGGAGGGAGCGGACTACCGGGCAGCGCTTGAGCGCGCGCGGCTCCAGTTCCGCCGGTCGATGCCACTCGAAACCAGCTGATGGATGACATTAAGACTGCTCGCCACCGCGCGTTCCTCGCCAAAAGCTCGCGCAATCAAAGGGTCACCCTGGTCGTGTTTCCTCTCGGGCACTCGATTCATTTGCATTCGAAGCTTGCCGCATCATTCACAGCGCCGTGTCCCCTGTAGTGGGCGAGCTTCGGATACGCGCAAACCAGTCGCGATAGCTTCGAATCCGCCTTCGTCACGTGCAGCGCGTCTGGCGCTCGACCCGATTGCACCCAAGCGTCGAGCGCTGCCGAAGGGTCGAACTCATCCGGCCCACGTCCGGATCCGCAATGTTCGACGCCAGGGGAGAGAAACAGCCGGACACTCGCCGAAGCATCCGGCGTCGCCGCGATTACGCGCTCGAAATAGTCGATCGTTAACCAAGGACTCGGGCCCGGATCGTTCCAGCCGTGCCAGAGCATCAGCTTGCCGCCCCGCCGCGTGAAGGCCGAGATCTTGGGGTCGTCGGCCTCGTAGGCCTTCGCGAAAGCGCTGGCGCGTGCGATGTCGGAGTGCTTCGCCGGATCGAAGTTTACGAGATTGAAACTGCGATCGCCAAGCACCGGTCCCGTGAGCGCCCGGAGACCGCCGCCGCCGGTTGGGTCCGAGGAGAGTCCGGCGAGGCCGATGAATACCGCCCAACCGGATTCACTGCCGCGCGCGAGCGGCCAGGCGACAAAGCGCCCGTCAGGCGTTTTCACGCCCGTGTACAGCGTTCGCAGAGATGCAACCTGAGGCTGCGTAAGACACTCCGCTCCCGTCTGGCCGGCTTTGCAGAGCATCTCGGATGGATCCCAGGCACAGTGGCGCGGATCCTCGAGCAGCCCATCGGCTACACCGTCCTGCGCGTCGCAGGCCTTGAGTACCGCGGCGTGTACGCGCACGAGTTGCCCTGGGGTTGGTGCCGCACCGGACCTGCCGAGGAGGTTGTCGCGCACCACCGCGCTCGTTTGTACGGTGAGGTTGAAGACCGGCGCCCCGGCCGCCACAGCGTCGTAGTCCTCGGGGTAGCGCTGCACTTCCATCAGCGCCTGGCGACCGCCGGTGGAGCAGCCCTGGAAATACGCCTTGGCGTGCGGCCGGCCGTAGTAGCGCGCCACTACGGCCTTGCCGAGCACGGTCATCTCGTGGACGGCACGGTACTGAAAATCCGCCAGGGCCTCCGGAGTTGCCCATTTGTCCGGCCGCCACGCATCCTCGAAGCTGGCAGGAAGACTGTGCCCACCGTCAGTCTGCGCAGTCGCGTAGCCTGCTTTGAGAGAGGGCATGGCCGTATAGACGCGCAGCCCAAATGCATTCGAGTCCGGGATGTGGCCCCGGAACAAGACGCTGGCGGTCTTCAAGCCCGTTCTGGTCCCGCCCGCATCCATGCTACCCGACCACCCGCCGCCGCCGAGTCCGACCATCTTGCCGTTCCATTTCTCAGGCAGACGGTACACGACGCCGATGTTGGAGCCCCGCACCGGTGAGACTGTCGCGGTCACTTCGCAGTAAGCCGGCGCTGCGATCGTGGCATCGGCGAGCTTGAGTGCGCTCGAGAGGATGTGCGTGTCCTTGAATGAAGCACTCTTCAACGCTGCGCAGGTGGCTTCGGACCCGAGGGTTTGGCCGCTCACGAGCAGCAGAAGCGAGCCGACGATTGTCGTCGCAAGAGTCAGATTGAGCCTATACACGTGTACCCTTCGCTTCGAACCTGTCCGTTGCACCTGGAGGTCGAAGAGTGCCCGATCCTCCCCCGGGGTGAGGGCGGATGCCAACGGTTGTCCAGTTTCCCCAGGCAATCTCGCCACGCATGGGACTCGAGCTTCAGCACTCGCGCGCCAGCTGCTCCAGGGCCGTGCCGGTCAGGCGGAACGTAGTCCACTCGTCCATCCGCTGCGCGCTCAGGCCCAGGTAGAAGCCGATCGAGGGTTCGTTCCAGTCGAGCACCGCCCAGTCCAGGCGCGCGCAGCCGCGCTCGAGCGCGGTGCGCGCAAGCCAGGCGAGCAGGCGCTTGCCCAGGCCGCGGCCACGCGCCTCGGGGCGCACGAACAGGTCCTCGAGATAGATGCCGGGCTTGCCCTTGAAGGTCGAGAAGTTGTGGAAGAACAGCGCAAACCCCAGCGGGGTGCCGTCGACGCAGGCGAAGGCGACCTCGGCGTAGGGCCTCGGACCGGAAAGGGCGGCCGCCAGGTCTTCAGCGGTGGCCACCACCTCGTGCTCGAGGTGCTCGTACACGGCCAGCTCGCGGATGAAGCTGAGCACGAGCGGCATCTCGTCGGCTCGGGCCGGCCGGATCGTGATCCCGCTGCTCATCCAGTGCTCTGCAGTCCCTCGGCGATGCCGCCGATGCTCGCCAGCAGCGCCGCGAACAGCTCCGGATCCTCGCGGCCGCCTGCGCGCCAGCGCTGCAGCAGGTCGACCTGCATGAGGTTCATCGGGTCGACATACGGGTTGCGCAGGCGAATGGAGCGCTGCATCGTCGCATCCGAATCCAACAGCGCCCTGCTGTCCTTGATCGCCAGCACCTGCTCGCAGGCGCGCCCGTATTCGGCGCGGATCAGTGCCGGGTAGTCATTGGGGATGCCGGGACCCAAGGCCTCGTAGCAGGCGGCGATGTCCAGGTCGGCGCGGGCCAGCATGGTCTCCACGTCGTCGATGAGGTTGCGCAGGAAGTACCAGTTCGCGTGCGCCTCGCGCAGGCGCGCCAGCCCGAACTGCCCGAGCGCCGCGGCCAGGCCGCGGCCGGCGCCATACCAGCCGGGCAGCATGAAGCGCGACTGCGACCAGGCGAATACCCACGGCACCGGCAGCAGCGCCTCGAGGCTCATGTGCGCGGCGCGGTGCGCCGAGCGCGCGCCGATCTGCATGCGCTCGATCACATCGATCGGGGTCACCGCCTGGAAGAACTCGTAGAAGTGCCCCGAGCCGTACACCAGCTCGCGGTACGCAGCGCGGCTTTCGCGTGCCAGCAGCGCCGCCACCTCGACGTGCGCGGCCGGCTCGCTCGCGCCCGGGTGGCGCTGCGTGGCCGCCGTCGCCAGGGTGAGTGCGTTGAAGGCGCGCTCCAGGGTGCGCATGGCGATCGGCCGCAGCCCGTAGCCCTGCTTGACGGTCGCGCCCTGCTCGCGGATGCGCAGCACGCCGTTGATCGCCCCCGGGGGCGCGGCCTTGACGATCGACTCGATGCGGCCGCCGCCGCGGGCGGCACTGCCGCCGCGCACATGGAACAGCACCGGCTGCTCCCCGGCGGCGGCCATCACCGCCGCCAGCTCCCCCTGCGCCTGGTGGATCAGGAAGCGCGAGGCGCAGGTGCCGGCCTCCTTGTTGCTGTCCGAGTACCCCAGCAGCACGCACTGGCGGCGGCCGCGGGCCTCCAGGTGGCGGCGGTACAGCGGGTCGGCGAGCAGCTCGCGCATCGTGGCGCTGCAGTTGCGCAGCGATTCCTCGGTCTCGAACTGCGGGGCAATGTCGAGCGCGACCTCGCCGGTGCGCTTGTCGTAGGCGGCCGCCCAGCGTGCCAGCAGCAGTGCAGCCAGCAGGTCATCCGGGGCACTGGCCCCGCTGATGATGAAGTAACCGATCGCACCCACCCCGTAGCGATGGCGGCCCAGCATGATCGCCTCGAACACCGCGAGCGTGCGTTTGCCGAGTGCATCCAATTCGGTGACCGGGCCGCGGTCCTTCTCCAGCGCCTCGGCCAGGGCGTTGCGGCGCTCGCTGCGGCTGCGCGTGGCCCACTGCGCATCGCCGAACCCCTGGGCCACGACCTGGTGGAGCACGTCGGCGTGCTGACGCACGTCGAGGGTGGCCAGGTGGAAACCGAAGGTGTCGATGCGTCGCAGCAGGCGCTCGACGTGGAACAGGCCGGCGTTGGTGCCGCGATTGGCCCTGAGGCTGTCCGCGATGAGGGCGATGTCGTCGCGGAACTGCCGCGCGCCCTCGTAGCCGCGCGCACGCCCGTCGTAGGCGCTGCGCAGGCGCTCACCCACCTGGGCGAGGAACACGCGGTAGGGCATGCGGTCGTGACGCGCCGGGGTGATCGCCTGCGCGCCGGGCAGCAGCGTCGTGTACTGCTCGATGCGCTTGGCGAGCTCCGGGGTGGTGGCGACGCGGCTGGCGCTCTGCGACAGGCGCCGCGCCAGCTCCTGGCACTCGGTGAAGTAGCTGTTGACCACCACGCGGTTCTGCCGCGCGAGCGTGTCGCGAATGCTCTTAGCATGCACGTCCGGGTTGCCATCCATGTCCCCGCCGGCCCAGGAACCGAAGTGCAGGATCGAGGGCACGCGCACCGCGGCGGCCTTGGCGCCGTACACCTTCTCCAGCGCCTGTGCGATCTCCTCGTAGAAGGCCGGCACGACGCGGTAGAGGATCTCCAGCAGGTAGAACAGGATCTGCTCGCGCTCGTCCGCCACCGTCAGGCGCTCCCGCGGCAGCTCCTCGGTCTGCCAGGCGGTGGTCAGCTCCATGCGCACGTTGTCCCAGATCACGCGCGCCTCGTGCGGCGTGAGCGAGGGATCCAGACGCTCGAGCAGGCGCTGGGCGATGCGCTGCTGCTTGCGCAGCAGCGTACGGCGGCTGGCCTCGGTGGAGTGGGGCGCGAACACCGGTTCGATGGACAGGCCGCCGAGCAGGTCGATCACCTGCGCAGCGGTGAGTCCCTGGGCGGCAAGCTGGGCGATCGCATCCTCGACGCCGCCGGGTTGCGGCCGCTGGCTGTCCTTGAGGAAGTAGTCGCGGCGGCGGCGGATGCGATGCACCTTCTCGGCGATGTTGACGGCCTGGAACCAGGTGGAAAAGGCGCGCACTAGGTCGCGGGTGAGCGCCGGCGGCCGGCCGCGCACCAGCGCCTCCAGCTGCGCGCGCGCCGCAGGCTCACCGTTGCGGGCGCGGATCGCCGCGACGCGCTCGGCCTCGACCTGCTCGAACAGGGCCTTGCCCCCCTGCTCGAGCAGCACCTCGCCGACCAGGGCGCCGAGGGCGTGCACGTCATCGCGCAACGGCTCGTGCTTGGTGGGAAAGTGGATGTCGCCGCGGTTGAGCATCTAGTCGTTCCAGGAATTACCCGCGCTGATGCCCTGGCGTGCCGGCACCACGCAAAAGCGCTGCCCGGTGGGGGCCTCCATTACCTGCCAGTCGCGCAGCGCACTCACCCGGCGCGCGCCGAGCTTCTCCAGGCGGCGCACCTCGGCCTCCACGTCGGTGGATTCGATGTCCAGGTGCACGCGGCTCGGATGCGTCACCTTCTGTACTTCGATGTCCAGCTGCAAACCCTCGAGCTTGCGGTACAGCGCCTCACCGGCCTCCGCCGAGGCCTCGACCCTCAGGCCCAGCGCCGCTCCCCAGAAGCTGGCGGCGCCCTCGAGGTCTTCGGTGTTGCAATCGATGATGAACCCGGAAAGGCGGCTCTGGTGCATGTCGGACATCCTGCTGGGGAAGGCGGGGCGGGCCGGCCGGCCAGCCGGGTCAGTGTCTTTCAGGGCATTTTAGCGAAGAGCGCGTCGCTGCGGCCGACAGTTGTCGGGTCACCCGGCCAGCAGCACCGCCTCGGCGCGCTCCAACTCCTCCGGCTGGCCGTAGATGACCACGATGTCTCCCTCGCGCAGCACCGTCTCCAGGCCCGGCTCGCGCCCCAGGATGCCGAGGCGGCGTACGCCGGTGAAGGTGACCGCCACGCCGTGGCCGCGCACCTCCTGGAGGGTGCGCCCGACCGACCAGGCCCCGGGAGGGACCACCACGGACTTGATCTCCTCGCGGTGCTCGCTGGCCTCGTCCACCGGGCGGGCGTGGCCGGCGCGCACGATGTTGTGCAATACGCTGTAGCGGTTGTTGCGGATCTCCCCCACGGTGCGCACCACGCGCGACACCGGCACGTGCAGCAGCATCAGCACGTGCGACACGAGCATCAGGCTCGCCTCGAAGGTCTCCGGCACCACGTCGGTCGCTCCGGCATCCTGCAGTTCCTTGAGGCGCGCGTCATCCTGGGTGCGCACCAGCACCGGCACCTCGGGGCGCAGCGCGCGCACGCTGCGCAGGATGCCGATCGAGGTGGCAGGGTCGGAGAAGCTGATGACCACCGCGCTGGCGGCCGCAAGTCCGGCCTTGGCCAGTAATTCCTCGTCGGAGGAGTCGCCGAATATGACCGGGTCGCCGAGCTGGCGCGCGGCGCGGATGCGCGCCGGGTCCAGGTCGAGCGCGATGTACTCGAATCCCTGGGACTCGAGCACGCGCGCCACGTTCTGCCCCACGCGTCCGAAGCCGCACAGGATGACGTGGTCGCGCAGCGCGATCCCCTGGGTGGCCTCGTCCTCGCGCTCGCTGGCGGTGCGCACCGGGCCCTTCTCGTTGAGCAGGAAGCGTGCGACGCGCTTGTTGTTGTTGAGGATCACGGGGCTGAGCACCATCGAGAGCACCATGGCCACCAGCAACGGGCTGCCGACGGGCTCGGGCAGCAGATTCGCCTGCAGCAGGATCGTGCAGAGCGCGATGCCGAACTCACCCCCGATCGACATCACGATGCCGGTGCGCAGCGCCTTGAAGCGCGAGTGCACGAACGGGTAGGTGACCAGGGCGCCCAGCAGCGCCTTGAGCACCACCAGCCCGCCGAGGATGAGGAGCACGCCGAGCAGCTCGGCAGGATGGGCAAGCAGGCGCAGGTCCAGCAGCATGCCCACGGAGATGAAGAACAGGCCGAGCAGGATGTCGCGAAACGGACGGATCACCGACTCGATCTGGTGGCGGTACTCGGTCTCGGCCAGCATCATCCCGGAGAGGAAGGCGCCGAGCGCGAAGGACAGACCCGCGCTGTGCGAAACCCAGGCGGAGCTTAAGACCACCAGCAGCACGGTGAGGGTGAACAGCTCGCGCAGGCGACTGTGCGCGATCACGTGGAACAGCGGGCGCAGCAGCCAGCGGCCGGCAGCCAGCACCGCAATGATGGCGAGCATGCCGCCGAGCACCGGGACCACGCTCGCGCCCAGGCCCAGCTGTGTGGTGCCGCCCATGAGCACCGAGGCCAGGGCGAGGAAGGGCACGAAGGCAAGATCCTGGAATAGCAGCATGCTGAAGGCGAGCCGCCCGTGCGTGCGGTTCAACTCCGAGCGCTCGGTCAGCTGCTGCAGCAGTATCGCGGTCGAGCTCATCGACACCGCCCCACCGAGCACGACCGCCACCAGCCAGGGCACTCCCAGGAGATTGCCGATGACGGCGAACACGGTGGTGGTGAGCAGCACCTGGCTGGCGCCGAGCACGAACACTTCGCCGCGCATGGCGATCATGCGCGGCAGCGAGAACTCCAGGCCCAGCGTGAACAGCAGGAAGGCGACACCGAGGTCCGCGAGCAGCCGCGTGGTGCCCGAGTCGGCCAGCACTCCGAGGGCGTGCGGCCCGAGCAGCAGCCCGACCACCAGGTAGGCAGCACTGGTGGGCAGCGCCAGGCGCCGCGCGAGCGTCACCAGGAACACCGAGCCTGCCAGCAGGATCAGGCATTGGGACAGGGGCGTGAACATTGGCGCCAAGTTAGACCGTGCGAACGCGCGCATGCAACGTCCGCACCCGGCCCCGCCGCGCTCCCCCCGGGACGGTCAGGCCTTCTTGACGACCCGGCCGTGCCCGCGCGACCACGTGGCCACGGCCCGCGGCACCGGGATGCCCGGCGGCAGGCGCGGATCCGGTTCCGCAGGCATGGCCATCAGCCGCAGCGGCAGGACGCCCGCCCAGCAGGGCAGGGCGTAGTCTTCCTCGGCATCCAGCGGCGGCCCGCGGCGGATCTTGGCAGAGGCCTCGGTAATGGGCAGGCCGAGGACCGTGGTGGCATTGAGCTCCTTGGCGCTCGGCGCGCGTACCTGCGCTGCGCGGCCGGGCATCACACGGTTGACGATCGCATCGAGCACGCTGCGCTTCTCGGGCTTGTTGGTGACCGCCGTGGCCGTGCCGAGCACCAGCACCGAGCGGTAGTTCATGGAGTGGTGGAAGCCGGAGCGCGCCAGCACCAGCCCGTCCAGCAGCGTCACCGTTACGCAGACGCTGATGCCGGCGCTCATGTTCCTGAGCATGCGGCTGGCGACCGAGCCGTGGACGTACAGCCGCTCGCCGATGCGCGCATGCACCGTGGGCACGACATAGGGCTGCTCATCGACCTGAAAGCCGACGTGGCAGATGAAGGCCTCGTCGAGGATGGCGTTGATGGTTTCGCGCTCGTACGTGCCGCGGTCGCGGCGTCGCGCGAGCCGGGTGCGCTTCGTCGGCTTGATCAGATGCCTGACTGCCAGGTGCTGGGCATGCCCGCCGTGCCCATGGCTTCCTCGATTGCAAGGCACGCCTCGCGTGCCTCGGGCTGTGCCCTTAGGCTGCGGGCGATCGAGTTGAGGAACTGGGTGATGAGGGTCGTGTTCGGGTGCTTGACGTGCAGCTGCTCCTCGACCGCGTCGATGGCTTCGATCAGGTCGTCCTGGTCGCAGCCGGAGAAGGTCATGCTGGTGACGGCATGCTGTACGGCCACCAGTGCCTGGTGTATCGCCTGCACTCCGTCCATGCCTCAGAATCTGGACCCGTTTGGCAGCGGCCGCAAGAGCTGCAAATGAAAAAGCCCCGCCGCTGCCGGCGGGGCTTTGAGGTGCGCTGAACGGCGCGCTTACTTCGCCGGGGCGGTATCGTCGCCTGCGGGCGCGCTCTTGGAGGCGCTGCTCTTGTGGGAGCTGCTCTTGTGTGAGCTGCTCTTGTGCGAGCTGTGGTGTGAGCTGTGGTGTGAGCTGTGGGTCGCAGGCGTGGTCGCGGCGGGGGCTGGTTCGTCAGCGGCGAAGGCCGGGGCAGCGATGACGGCAAGGGCGATGACGGGGACGAGCTTCTTGAACATCGATTAGTCTCCAGTGAACGGGTAAGCGGTGTGTTGCATCCGGCTCGGATACCTGACCGGCTCATGGGCGTTTCAGGTGCCTCAAACGCGCATCAACCGGGCAGGCTCACGCTCCGGAGGGCGGGCGTATTATGGGGCGAAAAATCCGCCCGAGCCGCTTATGACCACAACGTAATGTTGCGCCTGAATTAACGCGTATCTTATTGTTTTTGAAGATAAAATAGCAACGGATGGAACTCCGTTTATCAGTCCCCCGCAAAGCTCACCAGGCTTCGCACCGGCACCCCCAGGGCCTCGAGCCGTGCCGAACCACCGAGGTCCGGCAGGTCGATGACAAAGCATGCCGCGAGTACCTCGGCTCCCAGCGAGCGCAACAGCTGCACCGCGGCGGTGGCCGTGCCGCCGGTGGCGATCAGGTCATCCACCAGCAGGATGCGCTCGCCGGTGCGCACCGCATCGCGGTGCATCTGCATCTCGTCGATGCCGTATTCGAGCGAGTAGGCAACACTGACGGTCTCGTGCGGCAGCTTGCCCTTCTTGCGCACCGGCACGAACCCGGCGCTGAGCTGGTGCGCGACCGCACCACCTAGGATGAAGCCGCGCGCCTCGATGCCGGCGACCCGGTCGACGCGCGCGTGCGTCCAGGGCTGCACTAGCAGATCGATGGCCGCACGGAATGCGCGCGCATTGCCGAGCAAGGTGGTGATGTCGCGAAACACGATTCCCGGCTTGGGGTAGCCGGGAATGGCGCGGATCGCCGCACGAATCTCAGCTAGGGTTATCGGGTCCATCGATCAAGTCTACGACAGCAAGCTCAGCGTCGTTGCCACACCAGGGTGCGGTTGTTGGCCGGCATTGCGTGGTCGGCCCTCAGGTGCAGCTGCTGTGCCTGTGCCAGGGAGTCGACCGCCTCAAAGTCACGGACCGCGCTGTCCGGATCCCGCGATTTGAGCCAGGCATCGAAGTCGGCATTGCTGGCGCTGGTATGCCGGCCCTCGTAGCGGAACGGTCCGTACACGCACAGCACGCCGCCGTGGGTCAGGGCGGCGCCGACGCCGCGGAAGAAGTCCCCGACCGATTGCCACGACATGATGTGCAAGGTGTTGGCGCTGAACACTGCATCGATCGCGGTGGCCGGCCAGGGGAGTTCGCGTACGTCGAGCGCCAGCGGCGGGCGCAGGTTGGGCAGCTTCGCCAGCGCGACGCTTGTGCCGAGCGCCTGCGGCAGGGGCGCCATCTCGCTCGGCTGCCAGGTCAGCTGCGGCAGGTGCGCGGCGAAGTACACCGCATGCTGCCCCGTGCCGCTGCCGATCTCGAGCACGCCGCGGCGGTCGGCGAACTCGCTGCGCAGAACCGCAAGGATCGGATCCTTGTTGCGTTCACAGGCCTCGGACAGCGCCAGCATCGCAGGAGTCTGCGACAATGCGGGCATGCAAGCCATAGATCTCCTGCTGCAGCGCCAGTCGGCGCGCACGCTCACCGAGCCTGCCCCGACGATGGCGGCGCTCGAACTGATGTTTGCCAGTGCCGCCCGTGCACCGGACCACGGCAAGCTGCGCCCCTGGCGCTTCGTCGTCATCGACACCGACGCACGGGCCGCCTTTGGCGATCTGCTTGCGGCGCACCTGCAGCGCACGCACCCGGCCGTGGGCACCGAGTCACTGCAGCGCGAGCGCCAGAAGGCTTTCCGGGCGCCGACGATCATCGTGGTCGCCGCGCACACCACCCCGGGGGTCAAGATCCCGGTGATCGAGCAGCTGCTTTCCGCCGGTGCTGCCGCGCAGGCGATGCTGCTGGCGGCCGTGGCGCTGGGCTTCAACGGGGTATGGAAGACCGGCGCGCCCGCCTACGACGAAGTGGTGAGGGGCGCACTCGGGCTCGAGGCCAATGACGTCATCGTCGGCTTCCTCTACGTGGGCAGCGAGGCGCCGGCACCCGCCGCCCCGGCGCCGCGCGAGTGGCGCGACCTGGTGCGCCGCTGGCAACCGGGCCGGTAAAGCGCCCGGACGAGCGGATTTCGCGGCAGAACGAGGCGCCCGGAACACCCGGTAGCAGAGAAGCGCTGCCCAAGGCGCGGCGCGCTGCCTTATGATCCCCAGCCTTCTCGTTCCCCAAGGCAACCCCATGAGACTACTCTCAGCAATCGCGATGTCCGCCGTCCTTGCCGGCTGTGCGTCCAAGGCACCCCCGGAGAAGAAGCCCTTGCCCGCCGCCGCCGTCCCTGCTGCCAGCTCCGCCGCCGCCGCGGTGCCGCCGCCGAAGCCCGAGCTCGGCAGCTTTGGCGTCGACCTCACCGCGGGCGATTCGAGCGTCAAGCCCGGCGAGGACTTCTTTGCCTACGCCAACGGCACCTGGGACAAGAACTTTGCGATTCCGGCGGACAAGGGCAGCTTCGGACCCTTCGACAAGCTGGACGAGCTGTCCAAGGTACGCGTACGCGGCATCATCGAGAAGGCCGCCGGCGCACACGCTGCCAATGGCACACCGGAGCAGCAGATCGGTGACTTCTATGCCGCCTACATGGACCAAACTGCCATCGAGCAGAAGGGGCTCGCCCCGGCGCAGCCCGGCCTGGACCGCATCACAGCGGCCAAGACCCGCGCCGACATCGCGCGCCTGTTCGGCACGGTGGGCTTTGCGTCGCTCTTTGACGTGCAGTTCCCGGCTGACTTCAAGGATCCGGACCGCTACTCGGTGTTCATCAGCGAGTCCAGTCTGGGGCTGCCCGACCGTGACTACTACCTGAAGGATGACCCGCAGCTGAAGGCGCTGCGCGAGAAGTACGTGGCCTATATCGCCCAGATGCTCACCCTGGGAGGCAGTGCGAACCCGCACAACGAGGCGCGCGACGTCATGGCCTTCGAGACCGCCGTAGCCAAGGTGCAGTGGCCGATCGAGAAGCGTCGCGATGTCGAGGCGATCTATAACCCGCGTACCAAGGCGCAGCTGAGCGCCTACGCCCCCGGTTTCCCCTGGCAGGACTTCCTCGAGGCCGGCCAGCTCGGGGCGCGCCAGGACCTGGTGCTCGCAGAGCTGACGGCGGTGAAGGAGCTCGCCGCGCTCTTCAACCGCACCCCGCTGCCGACCCTCAAGGCGTTCCTCACCTTCCACTACCTCAATAGCAATGCCCCGGTGCTGCCGCAGCGCTTTGACCAGGCGCGCTTTGCCTTCTACGGCCAGACCATGCGTGGCCAGCCGCAGCAGCGCGAGCGCTGGAAGCGCGGCGTGGATGCGGTGGACGGGGCGGTCGGCGAGTCGGTCGGTCGCCTCTACGTGGCCGAGTACTTCCCGCCGGAATCCAAGGCCAAGATGCAGCAGCTGGTTGCGAACCTGCTGGCGGCACTGGGTCAGCGCATCGATGCGCTCGACTGGATGAGCCCGGAGACCAAGACTCGTGCGCACGAGAAGCTCGTCGCCTTCACTCCGAAGATCGGCTACCCGGACAAGTGGAAGGACTACTCGACGCTCGTCATCAAGCGCGACGATCCCCTGGGCAACAATGAGCGTGCCGCGCAGTGGTCGTACGACTACCAACTGGCGCGGCTGGACAAGCCGGTTGATCGCGCCGAGTGGGGCATGACGCCGCAGGAGATCAATGCCTACTACAACCCTTCGAACAACGAGATCGTCTTCCCGGCGGCGATCCTGCAGCCGCCGTTCTTCGATCCGAACGCCGACCCGGCGGTGAACTACGGCGCTATCGGCGCGGTGATTGGCCATGAAATCGGCCACGGCTTCGACGACCAGGGACGTAAGTTCGGCCCCACCGGCGTTATGAGCGACTGGTGGACGGCGAAGGATGCCGAAGCCTTTACCGGGCGCTCCGCGCGTCTGATCAAGGAGTTCTCCGCCTTCGAGGCGTTGCCCGGGCTGAACGTCAAGGGCGAGAACACGATCGGCGAGAACATCGGCGACCTCGGCGGCCTCAACATGGCGCATGAGGCTTACGTGATCTCGCTCAAGGGCCAGCCCGCCCCGGTCATCGACGGGCTCACCGGCGACCAGCGCTTCTTCCTCGCCTACGCCCAGGTCTGGCGCGAGAAGTACCGCGACGGCACGCTGCGCGAGATCGTGATGGCCGACGTGCACAGTCCGTCCCGCTTCCGCGTCAACGGCCCGCTGCCCAACCTGGACGTCTGGTATGCGGCCTTTGACGTGAAGCCGGGGGACAAGATGTACATCGCGCCCGCGGAGCGCGTCAGGATCTGGTGAGGCCTGCACTCCCGCCGCGGCGCGAGGCGCGCCGCGGCGGGAGTGGACTCAAATCGAGGGCTTGACGACCGCCAGTACCACGATCGCCACGAGCAGCAGCGTGGGCAGTTCGTTGAACAGGCGGTACCAGCGCGCGGAGTGCGCCCCGCGACCGGCGCGCAGCGCCAGCATCAGCTGGTAGCACCAGGCGTGATAGCCAACCAGCACGGCCACCAGCAACAGCTTGGCGCGCAGCCAGCCCATCGCTAGGTATGCCGGCGACTCGAGGACCATGGCCAGGCCGCACAGCACCGCCGCCACTGCCCCGATGCTCATGATTAAGAACAGCCGCTGCTCCATCACCCGGAAGCGGCCAATACCCGCAACATCGGTGGCGCCGGCGTGGTAGACGAACAGCCGCGGCAGGTAGAACAGGCCCGCGAACCAGGTCACCACGAACACCACGTGAAATGCCTTCAGCCACAACATCGCCCGATTGTAACCAACGCCGACCCTCCCCAGCGCGGCGGGCTCTGATAGCATCCAACCCCCGGTTTTTCCACAGGCTAGGTCAATGTCCGCAACGCCCGCTGCCTCTGCCGCCGCCCCGCTCAGTAACATCGAGATCGCGCAGCGCGCGAAAATGCGCCCCATCGTGCCGCTGGGCCTGGAGCGGCTGGGAATTCCCGCGGAGAGCCTGGAGCCCTACGGGCACTACAAGGCCAAGGTGTCACTGGACTACCTGGCAGGGCTCGCCAACCGTCCGGACGGCAAGCTCATTCTGGTCACGGCGATTTCCCCGACCCCGGCCGGTGAAGGCAAGACGACCACCACCGTCGGGCTGGGCGACGGGCTGAACCTGCTTGGCAAGCGCGCGATGGTGTGCCTGCGCGAGCCGGCGCTGGGGCCGGTGTTCGGCATGAAAGGTGGGGCGGCCGGCGGCGGCCATGCGCAGGTGGTGCCCATGGAGGACATCAACCTGCACTTCACCGGCGACTTCAGTGCCATCGCGCTCGCCAACAATCTGCTGGCCGCGCTCATCGACAACCACATCTTCCAGGGCAACCAGCTGGGCTTTGACGTGCGGCGTATCACCTGGCGCCGCGTCGTCGATGTCAACGACCGCGCGCTGCGCCAGATCGTCGTCGGGCTTGGCGGCACCGCGAACGGCGTGCCGCGCGAGGACGGCTTCGACATCGTGGTGGCTTCCGAGGTGATGGCGATCCTGTGCCTGGCCGGCAGCCTTGCGGATCTGAAGGAGCGGCTCGGGCGCATCGTGGTCGGCTACCGCCACGACGGCCAGCCGATCCTTGCGCAGGAGCTCAAGGCGCACGGGGCGATGACCGTGCTGCTGAAGGCCGCGCTCGCGCCCAATCTGGTGCAGACCCTGGAGAACAACCTGGCCTTCATCCATGGCGGACCGTTCGCCAACATCGCCCATGGCTGCAACTCGGTCATCGCCACACGCGCAGCGCTGAAGCTGGCCGACTACGTGGTGACCGAGGCCGGCTTCGGGGCGGACCTGGGCGCCGAGAAGTTCGTGGATATCAAGTGCCGCAAGGCGGGCCTGCGTCCGAGCGCGGCTGTGATCGTGGCGACCGTGCGGGCATTGAAGTACCACGGCGGAGTGGAGGTTGCGGACCTCAAGGCCGAGAATCTCGGCGCGCTCGAGAAGGGCCTGGTGAACCTCGAGCGTCACATTGACAACGTCGGGAACCTGTACGGGCTGGGCTGCGCGGTGGCCATCAACCGCCGCGCGGAGGACACCGATCGCGAGATCGCGCTGCTGATCGAGCGGCTGGCGCCGCTCGGCGTGCGCGTGATTCCGGCGACGCATTTTGCCGAAGGCGGCCGCGGTGCGCTCGAGCTGGCCAAGGAAGTCGTGCGCCTGTGCGAGCAGCCGAACGGCTTCCGCTACGTGTACGAGGACGGCGCGACGCTGTGGGAGAAGATGAAGGCGATCGCCACCAAGGTCTACCACGCCAGCGACATCATTGCTGATACCAAAGTGCGCAACCGCATCCAGCAGCTGCAGGATGCCGGCTACGGCCACTATCCGGTGTGCGTGGCGAAGACCCAGTACTCTTTTTCCACCGACCCGAAGCGCCGCGGCGCGCCCAGCGGCCACGTGGTCAACATCCGCGAGGTGCGCCTGGCTGCGGGTGCGGAGTTCATCATCATGATCTGCGGCGACATCATGACGATGCCGGGGCTGCCGAAGGTGCCGGCCGCCAACTCCATCGACGTGGATGCGGAGGGACGTATTTCCGGCCTGTTCTAGCGCGCACCGCGCGGAGATAGTCAAAGGCGCCGATTCAGGCCAGAATCGGCACGAATGGCCGCCAGCAAACGGACTCCCAAGCACATCCTGGTGATCGATGTCGGAGGCACGCACGTGAAGCTGCGGCTCGACGCCCGCGGCGCGATTCGCAAGTTCGCCTCCGGCCCGGACATGAGCCCGGCACTGATGCTGGACCAGATCCGCTCCCTCACGCACTCGCTGAAGTTCGACGCCGTCTCCATCGGCTATCCCGGGGTGGTGGTGGGCGGCCGCGTCGCCGCCGATCCCCACAACCTGGGCGCCGGCTGGATCGGCTTCGACTTCAGCAGGGCGCTCGGCAAGCCGGTGAAGATCATCAACGACGCTGCCATGCAGGCGATCGGCAGCTACAAGGGCGGGCGCATGCTGTTCATGGGCCTGGGCACCGGCCTGGGTGTGACGCTGATCGTCGACGGCATCGTCGAGCCGACCGAGCTCGGCCACCTGCCGTACAAGGGCGGCAAGAGCTTCGAGGACTTCGTCGGCGAACGCGGCCGCAAGGCACGCGGCGATAAGAAGTGGCGCAAGGCCGCGATCGACATCATCGAACACCTGAAGTTAGCGCTCGGGGTGGATTACGTGGTACTCGGTGGCGGCAACGCCGCGCGACTCAAGAGCCTGCCGCCGGGCGTCAGGCGCGGCAACAACCGCAACGCGTTCATCGGCGGCGTGCGCCTGTGGCAGCTCGCCGACGGGGTGCTCAAGGTCTCCCCGCGGCGGCGCGGCAGCGGCGCCTGATGGGCGTCGCACCGGGTGCTCCAGGACTTGCGCCGACCTGGTGCAGCAGCGCCAAGGAGATTGTCGGCTGCTCCCTGGGGGCCTCGCGCCTGTGGTTCACCGTCGGCGGCGGGATCATCAACGAGGTCTACTACCCGCGGGTCGACCTGCCGCAGATCCGCGACCTCGGATTCATCGTCGCCGACGGCGTCGGCTTCTGGGTGGAGGTCAAGCGCCTGTGGCAGCACAGCGTCGAACTTGCCGTTCCGGGTTGCCCCGCGGTGCATGTCGTGCACCGGCACGAGCGCTTTGAGCTGAGCCTGCGCGTCACTCCCAGCGAGCATCGCGACGCGTTGCTGATCGCGGTGGACCTTACTGGTGATGCGGCGCTGCGCCCCTACGCGCTGCTCGCGCCGCACCTCGGCGGCACCGGCGCCAACAATGTGGCCCGCATCCTCGGCTACCGCGACCGGCGCGTGCTGGCCGCCGAGCAGGGCGACTTCGCGCTGGCGCTGCTCGCCGTGGATGCGCAGCAGCGCGATGCCTGGGGCAGTGTGAGTGCCGGCAACGTCGGCACGAGCGATGGCTGGCAGGACTTCGCACGCAACGGCCGCCTCAGCTGGGCGTACGACACGGCCGGTCCGGGCAACGTGGCGCTCACCGGGCAGCTGCCGCGGCAGGCGACGCTCGCACTGGGGTTCGGCGCCGATACCGAGGCGGCTGCGACGCTGGCGCGCACGGCTCTCAGCGAACCGTTCCTGGTCGGCTGGGAACGCCAGGTCAGCGCCTGGACGCGCTGGCATGCCCATGCCATCCCCGAAGCCTCGCTGGCGGCGTCGCTGCCGCCCGCGTGTGCCGGCCAGATTCACGTGTCCACCATGGTACTGCGCGTGCACCAGGACAAGACCTTCCCGGGAGCCATGGTCGCAAGCCTGAGCGTGCCGTGGGGCAACACCCGCGAGGAGCGCGAGGGTTATCACCTGGTGTGGCCGCGCGACCTGTGCGAGAGCGCCGGCGCGCTGTTGGCGGTAGGCGCCACGCGCGAGGCGCACAACACCCTCACGTACCTGCTGGCCACCCAGACCGCCGATGGCCACTGGAACCAGAACCAGTGGTTGAGTGGCAAGGGACACTGGCAGGGCGTGCAGCTGGATGAGACGGCCTTCCCGGTGCTGCTGGCGGCTGCCCTCGAGGAGCGCGCGGCACTCAATGGCAGCCAAGTCGATGACATGGTCACGCGCGCTCTGGGTTTTCTCATGCGCCAGGGCCCCGTCAGCGAACAGGACCGCTGGGAAGAAGATGCCGGTCTCAACACATTCACTCTCGCCGCCTGCATCTGCGCGCTGGTGGCAGGCGCGCGCTTCCTGGCGGATGATGCGCGCGAGTTGGCACTCGCCTTCGCCGACTACTGGAATGCACAGCTGGAGGAGTGGACCAGCGTGCGCGACACGCCGCTCGCGCGCCGCTATGGGGTGCCCGGTTACTACGTGCGCGTCGCCCCCGGGCAGTCGCTCACCGAGGACCGCTCTACCCCGGAAAGCGTGCTGCCGATCCGCAACCTGCAGGTCGACCCCGGGCTGCCGGCGAGCGCGCAGGTCGCGGTGGACTTCCTGCAGCTGGTGCGCTTTGGGCTGCGCCGCGCCGATGACCCGCTCGTCGTCGCGACCGTGAACGTCGCCGATGCGCTGCTGAAGGTGGACACCCCCTCCGGCCCGTGCTGGCACCGCTACAACGAGGATGGCTACGGCGAGCACGACGACGGCAGCGCTTACGATGGCACCGGGCGCGGACGTGCCTGGCCGCTGCTCACCGGTGAGCGTGGCCACTACGAGCTCTGCGCCGGGGCCGACGTGCTGCCCTACCTTGAGGCGATGGTGCGCATGGCCTCCGCCGGGGGAATGCTGCCCGAGCAGGTGTGGGATGCCGCACCAATCGCCAAGCGGGGCCTGAGCCCCGGGCGGCCCACCGGTGCGGCCATGCCACTGGTCTGGGCGCACGCGGAGTACCTGAAGCTTGCCGCCTCGCGCCTGCTCAAACGGCCCTTCGACCGCCCCGAATCCGTCTGGGAGCGCTACCGCGGCGTGCGGCCGCAGCTCACGCAGGTGCTATGGACCGAGCAGGCGCCCGTGACGCGCATCCCGCGCGGCTGCGCTCTCTCGCTCGTGCTGCGCGAGCCGGCTACGGTGCGCATCGGCTTTGACGGCTGGCACGAGGCGCGCCAGGAGGACACGACCGCCAACTCGATCGGCGTGCACGTGCTCAGGGTCGAGACGGCGCAGCTTGCCTCCGGCCAGGTGGTGGACTTCACTTTCCGGCGCGGTGCGCAATGGGTCGGGACAGACTTCCACATCCTCATCGCCGCGCCCTTGGCGCCGGCTGGCTGAGCCACGCATGCCATTCACGCTGGCACACCCGGCCGCCATCCTGCCGCTGCGCGGCGCCCGGCTGCGCACCGCGCCGCTGATCATCGGCGCGGTCACGCCCGACCTGCGGTACTTCATGCCCTTCAACCTCGGGCGCTTCATGCCCGAGACGCACGACTTCGAGAGCTCCTACACGAGCTGTCTGATGATCGGCTACCTGGTGCTGGCACTGATCTTCGTGCTGCAGCGGCCCCTGACCGCCTTGCTGTCGCCGCGCGCGCACTGGCTGTGTCTGCACGCGCTGGCACCCTACCGGCATGGCGCCAAGGAGTGGCTGTTGGCCGGCTTCGCGATCGTCGTCGGAGTCTGGTCGCACTTGGTGTGGGACTCTTTCACGCACACCGACAGCTGGGTCGTGCACCGCGTGGCAGCCCTGAGCGCACCGGTCATGATCGCCGGACGCATCGAGCCGGTGTGCACGGTGCTGCAATACATCAGCTCGGTTCTCGGGCTCGTGGTACTGGCGCTGTGGTACTCGCGCCTGCGCACCCCGCCGGTGGTGCCGCACGACCCGGCGGGGCCGCGTTCGGCGGTGCGGCCCCTGCTGCTGTTGATCGCCACTGCCGGTGTGCTCATCGGCGGGGTCCAGTCAGCGGAGTACTACCGCCACACCCATGTTGTCTACCGCACCCTAAGCATCCTGCTCACCCACAGCGTGGCCTGGTTTGCCGCGCTGTACCTGGTAGCCGGCATCATCGTCACGCTCGAACGGCACGCGGAGCCGCCGGCTGCGCCTAGGTAACGAAACCCCACAGGAACAAGAGGGCCCCGGCCGCACCGGCGATCGAGCCGAGCACCGGGAAGAAGCGTCTCTTGGAGAGGAAGTACAGCGAGGACAGCACCAGGCCAAGCTCGAGAAACCCCTCGCTCATGTCCAGGCGCAACGCACGGTGCTCCTGGTGCACGCACTCCGCCTCGCGCCCCTTGGCTTTCTCGAGGATCTCCTCGGCCTCGTGCACGTAACGGTCGCGGTCGGCGCGGAACTTGGTGATCATCGCCGTCACGCGTGCCGGATCGCTGTTCAGGCCCTCGGCGAGCTGCGCCGCGACGTCATTCAGGTGCTCGCGACCCTTCTTGGCCTGATAGAAGGACCACTCGTCGTTGGCCTCCGTGCGCGTGATGATGGCAGCTGAGTGAGCCCGGTGCGCGCTGATCGTGGCCAGGGCCAGCACGATGCCAATCACCCCGACCATGACTCCGACGGCGCGGCCGAAGGCATCGATCTCGTGTCCATGGCCGTGACCGGTATGGATCTCTACCTCTGCCATCGAAACTCTCCGCGTGCAGTTGTGCGACTGCGGCGGATATTACGCAATTGCCGAACGCCCTGCAGGCACCCGCTCAGTGCCGCCGCAGCGGCGGCCGGCCAAACTCGAGCGCCCAGTAGATGCCTGCCGCATCACGCGCGTTCACCGCGAACGCCACGCCCATCTCCGTATAGGCAGGCTCCATGAGGTTCGCGCAGTGTCCCGGGCTGTGCAGCCAGCCATCGACCACCGCATCGGCGCTCATGACCCCGCTGGCGAGGTTCTCGCCCGCCTCGACCCAGGAGTAGCCGGCAGCGCTGATGCGCTGCTGCGGCGAACTGCCGTCGCGCCCGGTGTGGTCCATGTACGCGTAGCGCGCCAGGTCCTGTGCGTAGGCGCGTGCGGCCTCCTCCAGCAGGGCGTTGCGCTTGAGCGGCGCCGCGGCGCCAAAGGACTGCGCGCCGCAGCGGCGCGCCTGCGCGCGCGCGGCGTTCACCAGCTCCAGGACGCGGGCGGCGATCGCCGCGTGCTCGGCCGCCTTGGGAGGAGCGAACGGCTCGGCGAGGGCGATCCACACCTGGCTGCCCTGGCGCCAGATGCCGATCTCGCCGAAGGACGGATTGGTAACTTGGGCACAGAACTGCGTGGCGAGGATCTGGCTGACATCGCCGCCGGCGGGAACCGCGGAGATGCTGACCGAGAAGGAGCTGGCCGCGTGGTAGCCCGCACGCTGCTCCGCCTGCCGCAGCGGCAGGCCGGCAGCCAGGTGGCGCGCCACCTCGTCGAGGGCAGGACTGCCGCGCAGTGCGGCCACCGCATGCGCACCGCTAGAGCAGCCGCGGCTGCGCACCGCGTTGACCGCGTCCGCCACATCGGCGTATACCGCGGGGGCGGCAAACATCAGGCCCAGCAGCGCCAGGCCGCGGTACTGGCGCCGGCTGCGCGGGTCAGTCATTGTTGCGCCATGGCGGCGACTCAACCTCATGGCGGGCAATCTACAACCAGCAGCTGGCCGTGGCGACCCGGAAATGAATTCCGTCTGTTGCACGAGAACGGCGAGTTCTTCTCGCACATGCTGGCGGCGATCGACCAGGCGCGCGACTACGTGCTGCTGGAGATGTACCTCGTCAGCAGCAGCCAGATCGCCACGCGATTCTGCGATGCCCTGGTGCGCGCCCGTGCGCGCGGGGTGCGCACCTGCGTGCTCTTCGATGCCTTCGGCGCGATGGGATTCAGGCGTGCCGACCGGCGGCGTCTGCTGTCCGCCGGGGTCGAATTGCGCTTCTTCAACCCGCTGCGGCTCAGGGGCCGCCTCACCGCCAACCTGCTGCGCGATCACCGCAAGCTGCTGCTGCTGGATGGCCGCGTGGCCTTCGTCGGCGGCGCCGGGCTCACAGATGAATTCGCCCCCGGCGCACGTCCGAGTGCGTGGCGTGAGCTGATGGTCGAGGTCACAGGGCCGGTAGTGGCGGACTGGCTGCAGGCGTTCGCCGCGACCTGGTCGCGCTGGGGAGTGCCGCTGGGGCTGCCGGAGCCGGCGGCCCCGCCGGAGCGCTATGGCAGCCTGGGCCGCGTTTCCCTCAGCGAGCCGCGCGCGCGCTCGAACCTCGCCAGTGACGTGCGGCAGCGGATCGATGGCGCCACCCGGCGCGTCTGGATCATGAGTGCTTATTTCGTCCCCTCGCGCCGCCTGCGCACGGCGCTGCGCCGTGCCGCGCGCCGCGGGGTGGACGTGCGGCTGCTGCTGCCCGGTCCGCGCACCGACCATCCCTGGGTACGGCAGGCGGCCCGGCGCTTTTACGGCAAGTTGCTGCGCAACGGCGTGAAGATCTGGGAATACCAGCCGAGCATGCTGCACGCGAAGATGCTCCTGTGTGATGACTGGGTGTCGCTGGGCTCGGCCAACCTCGACCGCTGGAGTTTCCGCTGGAACCTGGAGGCCAACCAGGAAATCGACAGCGCCCAGGTTGCCGATGCGGCCAGCGCGCTGTTCGAGGCCGATTTCGTGGCCTCGCGGGCGGTAAGCCGTCATCACTGGGGACGGCGCGGCCGGCTGGACCGCGTGCGTGAGAACATCGCCGGCCGGCTCGATCGCCTGCTGGATAGCTGGCGGGCGCCCTAGGCAGATGCTCAGGGACGGCCAGCCGTCGCTCGCTCCGAGAACAGTTCCGTCGTGCGCACGAAGGACAACAGGAACGGTGCCATCACCTGCATCTGCGTCTGGTAGGCGCGCAGCGCTGCGAGCTTGCGGTCCTCTTCCGACGGCTCGAGTGCAAAGGGTGCGGGCGCAAGCGCGGCGCCGCGCGGGGAGGGCGTCAGCGGCACGCCCAGCAGCAGGCCACGCGGGCTCGGCCAGCCCTCGCCGCCGTGCACGACCCAGTAGCGCACCGGTGGCGCGCCGGCGGCTGCACTGAGCGCAACGGTGGCAAGACCCACGGCGCGATGATCGTCGTGCTCATCCAACGGGCTTGGGGCGAGGATGAGGCTCGGGTGCACACGCTCGATCACCGCGCGCAGATCCTGCTCGAAGCTCACCCCCGTGTACGGACGGCCGGGTGAGACCGCGTCGGCGTAAGGCACCGCCGCGGCATCCGTGAAGCGCGACTCGTAGGGACGGTCGCGGTTCGCCCCGAGCAGCTCCAGCATCCCCCCGTCCGGATAACCGAGAAACAGCTGTCCCTCGGGCGGCACCCCCAGCAGCGCGGTGGCGGCGCGCCCCTCGCGCATGCGGGTCGCGCCGTAGGCGCGCATCTTCTGCGCGTCAAACAGGGTCTTCTCCACCAGCAGCATGCCCATGGCCGAGCCATCGCCGCTGGTGACCCACACAATGCTGACGTGGCCGCCGGCGCGCAGCACCCGCTGGATCACCCCCGCACAGCACAGCGTCTCATCGTCCGGGTGTGGTGAGATCACCAGCAGCGTGGTTGCCGGGCCGATGGTCAGTCCGGGACCGGCAGCGGCTGTCGATGCTGCGCCTGCTGCGTGCGCGGCGAGCAGTGCCAGGGTAAGGGATGCGAGCCTGCGAAGCGCCATGCAGTTCTCCGGGATGCACGAGTGTCGCATGGCGAGGCCGGTTTTCGTTAGAGTGCGCATCGCGCCCAAGCGACCGACAGCCCAACGAAGAGAGATCTGTTACATGAGCGTCACGCCCCGGCTGGCCTACCAGGACCCGAGTTTCATGGATTCCGACGAGGGGCGGCCGATCCGGATCGTCTCGGAGTACCTCGCGCCCATGAAGACCTTCTGCGAGCAGGGCGTCACGGCCACCGTGGTGTTCTTCGGTTCGGCCCGCATCCGTTCCGGCGGGATACTCGGGCGCTACTACGACGAGGCGAGCGAGCTTGCGCAGCTGGTCACCGAGTGGAGCAGGACGCTCACCGGCCAGAAGCTGGTGGTCTGCTCGGGCGGTGGCCCGGGGATCATGGAAGCCGCAAATCGTGGCGCGACGCTGGCACACGGCCGCAGCATCGGGCTGAACATCGGCCTGCCGCAGGAGCAGCGGCCGAACCCCTACATCACACCCGGCCTGTCCTTCGAGTTCCACTACTTCTTCATGCGCAAGCTGTGGTTCGCACACCTGGCACAGGCACTGGTGGCCTTCCCCGGGGGGTTCGGGACCTTTGACGAGCTGTTCGAGATTCTTACGCTGGCGCAGACCCAGAAGCTCGACCGCTCCATCCCCGTCCTGCTGTACGGCACGGACTACTGGCGCGAGGTCATTAACTTCGACGCACTGGTGCGCTACGGCACGATTGCAGCTGAAGACCTGAAGCTGTTCGAGTTCGTCGACGATCCGCGCGCCGCCATGGAGCTGCTCAAGAAGCGCATCAGCCTGGAGCAGGCTGCCGAGCCGAAGCCGGCTTTCGCCCGCTCGCGCTGCGGGCCGCTCCGGTGATGCAGCCGTTTACCGTGCCCGGCGCTCACCTCATCGCGTCACCGCCCCGGGCAGGTAGCGGCACTGCGTAGAATCGGTGCGCTGCGTGCGTGGCCGCGTACTGGAGTTGCTATGACCCGTTCCGTGAAGCTCGTCCTCACCATCCTTGCCTGCGCCGCCGCTGCGGTCGCCGGCGCCGCGACCGCGCCCTGGATCGCCAAGAGCAACCAAGATGCGAATATCCTGCTCGAGGTGCAGGCGAAGTACGTGCCCGAGGGCAGCTCGGGGCTCGGGGTGGAGAGCTATGACGCCCGGGTACTCGACCTGAAGCCGGGATTGGTCGCCCGCCAGTCCGCCGACTTGAGCAGTGCCGAACACCGGTACGAGCAGCTGCTCAGGACCGAAACGGACCCGCAGGTGCGGGATGACCTGGAGATCCTGCTCAAGGCGACCCGCGACCAGCGCGCCAGCCTTGAACTCAATGACCGGCTGATGCTGCCGTATTTCGACCTGCCGCAGGCCATCTATGGGGGATTCCAGCAGCTGCTCGACAAGCGCACCGCAGCGGCACGCTACCCGGCGGCGCTACTGCGGCTGAAGCGCTACGCGGGCGCGGAAGCCGGCTACGAGCCGATCACCAAGCTGGCCCGCGACCGCATCAGCGAGCGCCTCGCGGACCCAACGCTCACCGCGCCGTGGTCAGTCGAGCTGCAGCAGGCGCTGAAGAATCAGGATCAGTACCTGGCAGGGATCCGTGACCTGTTCAAGGAAAGCGGCCTGAAGGGGTGGGAAAAGGACTTCGCCACCCTTTCCTCCCAGGTCGGGGCCTATGGCAAGTGGGTGCGCGCGACGGTTCTGCCGCGGGCGCGCGCGAGCAACCTGCTACCCCCCGAGATCTACGCCGATAACCTGAAGCAGTACGGCGTTGCCATGGATCCGAAGGAGCTCATGGACCGGGCGCTGTTCAGCTTCGCGCAGACACGCGACGAGATGCAGACTTTGTCCGCCACGGTCGCGCACGCACACGGGTGGAAGTCCGGGGACTACCGTGACGTGTTCCGCGAGCTGAAGAAGCAGCGCATCCCCGACGACAAGGTGCTGGAGGTCTACCGCGCACGCCTTGCCGGGCTGGAGAAGATCATCCGGGAGCAGAAGCTGCTGACCCTGCCGCAGCGCGCCGCCGCCATACGCCTGGCGACCCCGGCGGAATCGGCAGCCACCCCGGCGCCGCACATGAGCGTGCCGCGCCTGCTCGGCAACACCGGGGAGATGGGCGAATTCGTGATACCGACGTCGAACCCGAACGCCGACTCCAAGGCGGAGATGGATGACTTCAACTACGACGCGATCACCTGGGACCTGACGGCGCACGAGGCGCGTCCCGGCCACGAGCTGCAGTTCGCCGCCATGATCGAGGGCGGGGTCTCCACCGCGCGCGCGGTGTTCGCCTTCAACAGCGCCAACGCCGAGGGCTGGGGCCTTTATTCGGAGCAGATGGTCAAGCCGTTCCTCCCGCCCGAGGCGCAGCTGGGCGTGCTGCAGGCGCGCCTGATGCGCGCGGCCCGCGCCTTTCTCGACCCGATGATCAACCTCGGCATGCTCAAGCCCGAGCAGGCCAAGCGCATCCTGATGCAGGACGTCGTGCTTTCCGAGCCGCTGGCCAAGGAGGAGATCGACCGCTACACCTTCGATGCCCCAGGGCAGGCCACTTCCTATTTCTACGGCTTCAGCAAGCTGCAGTCCCTGCGTGCAAGGGTCGAGATCGCGCTCGGCAAGGACTTCGACGCGCAGTCCTACCACGACTTCATCCTCGCCCAGGGGCTGCTGCCCCCGGAGCTGCTGGAGAAGGCGGTGCTGGAGAACTACGTGAAGCCGCGGCTGGGTTCGCCGTAGCGGAAGGCCCCGACTCAGGCAACCTCGAGCGTCGGGTCGATCTCCGCCGCCCAGCGCTGCATGCCGCCCTCAAGGTTGGCCGGGGAGCGCACCTTCGCCCGCAGAGCCAGCGCGCAGGCGGACATGCTGCGCATGCCGCTGCGGCAGACGAACACCGGGTCCGAGTCGGCCGCCAACTGCTGCAGGTGCTGGGGCAGCCGGCTCAACGGCACGTGGACGGCCTGCGCGAGGTGCCCGGCCTCCCATTCGTATTCCTCGCGCACGTCGATCAGCAGCGGGGCGGTGCCGGGCGCCTGCAGCAGCTGGTTCAATTCCGCGGGCGTGATGCGCCGGACTTCACCGTCTTTGCTCATGAGTGCTGGGTCCTTGAGATCCTGGATGGAGGGAGCTTCACCGCATGCAGCGCAGTCGCGTCGGCGGGCGATGCGGAACTCGCCAAAGCGCATCTCGAGCGCATCGTAAGTTAGCAGGCGCCCGGCCAGGGGCACACCGACACCGGCGATCACTTTCAACGCCTCAGTAGCCTGCAGCGTGCCCAGAACACCGGGCAATACCCCGAGCACGCCTGCGGTGGCACAGCTGGCGACCAGCGTCTCCTGCCCGTTCGGGAATGCGCAGCGGTAGCATGCGCCGGCTCCCGGGATGTAGGTGAGCAGCTGCCCCTCGAATCGGTGGATCGCGGCGGATACCAGCGGCCGCCGCAGCAGTACGCAGGCATCGTTGACCAGGTAGCGCGTCGCCAGGCGGTCGGAGCCGTCGAGCACCAGGTCGTACTGGCCGATAAGGGCTGCGGCGTTGGCTGCCGTGAGTTCCACGGCGTGTGCTGTCACGCGGATCTCGGGATTGAGCGCCGCAACTCGTGCCGCGCCGGCCACTGCCTTCGGCTCGCCGAGGTCGGCCGTACCGAACAGCACCTGCCGCTGCAGGTTGGACAGCTCGACCGTGTCGCAGTCGAGGATGCCGAGCGAGCCGCAGCCGGCGGCGGCGAGGTACAAGGCAGCCGGCGAGCCCAGTCCGCCGGCCCCGACCACCAGTACGCGCGCCGACTTGAGTCTTTCCTGGCCGGCGGCGCCGATTTCCGGCAGCGCGAGGTGGCGCTGGTAGCGCTCGCGCTCGGCATCCGACAGGCTCACCGGTCCTCCGCGCCGGCCGGCTGTCCGGTGCAGGCGACCGCTGTCCGGCTGGAGGCTGCTTTAGCGAAGATTCCGCGTTTCATCTGCCGAGCATCCACGCCCGTGCGCGCCCGTGTCAACGGCCGACCCGGGAGCGCCGGGGGAGGCAGCTCAGCCGCTGGCCGCCATGTTCAGTCGGCCGTGAGCTGGCAGATGAACAGGTGCGCAGGCAGCAGGTTGAACGGCTGGAACTGCCGCCCGACGTAGCCGAAGACGCGCTTGAGGTCCTCCATCACGCGCGTGGAGAACTGGTACAGCAGAAAGGCGCCGCCGGGTTCCAGGATGGTGACGGTCTTGCGCAGGATCTTCTCGCGCTCTGCCGGCGTGATCGTGCTGAAGGGTATTCCGGAGATGATGTAATCGGCGCGCGTGAGCGCCATGCGCCGCAGGATGAGATCGACGTCCGACGCCGAGCCTGCCACCACGTGCAGCCTGGGGTCGCTGATCGTGCTGGTGAGGTGGCGCACGAACTCGGGGTTCATCTCGATGGCAACCAGCGTCGCATCGGCGCGCATTTGGCGCAGTACCTCGCGCGTGATGCCGCCGGTTCCGGGTCCATACTCGACAATGACGCGTGCCCGGCCCCAGTTGACCGGTTCGAGCAGCTGGCGGATCAGGAAACGTGAGCTCGGCACGATGGAGCCGAGCATGCGCGGGTGGCGCAGGAAATTGCGCGCAAACAGCAGCACGCTCCCGCGGCTAGGGTCGGTCGCTACAGACTGTTCCGGCACGGGGCACCTCGCGGCTGCGCAATCTTGAGCAGTTCTATACCAACTATCGCCCCGTCACACCATCAGCTAACCACCCGAACGGCGCGCCTGGTAGCCAAGCTTGAGCAGCTCAGCCACCAGCCGGTCACGATGATCACCCTGGATCTCGATGCTGCCGTCCCTGACCGCGCCGCCGGCGCCGCACAGCTTTTTCAGGCGCGTGGCAAGCTCGGACAGTGCGCCGGCATCCAGGGCGAGCCCGCTGATCACCGATACGGCCTTGCCGCCGCGTCCTGCGACCTCGCGGCCGACGCGCACGCGTTGCTCCGCGAGCGGGCGGGGCGGTGCATTAAGTCCGCTGTTCCCGGCGGCGGCGGGCCGCAGCGGCTTACTCAGGACGACGCCGCGGTAGGTGTGTTTGGGCTTCACGCGTAGTGTTACTGGTGGCAGGCGACTACAATCCTGCCGAACTGACATACGGCACTGCAACCTGAAACAGCTGCCGCAGGATTAGAGGCCGCTCCATGACCCCAAGGTCGCGCTTGCACGTCCCAACTCCGCCCGCCCGCCCTGGCCAGGAGCCGGATTTCAGCTACCTGAGCCTTTCGGCCCCCGGGGCGGTGCACCGTCCGGATGTCACCGCGGCGGTGGGCGAGATCGAGGACCTTGCGAAGGAGCTGGTGCGGGTGCTGGGGGATGACCACGCGGCCGTGGGTCCCTGGAACCCGCACCTCGAGCCCGCCGAACTGCAGGTGGGCTTGCGGCACATGCTGCTGACGCGTCTGTTCGATGACCGCATGCAGAAGATCCAGCGCCAGGGGCGCATCTCGTTCTACATAAAGTCCACCGGCGAGGAGGCAGTCGCGGTCGCAGCCGGAATGGCGCTGCAGCCCGGCGACATGCTGTTTCCCTCCTACCGCCAGCAGGGGCTGCACGTCGTGCGCGGGCGCAACCTCGTCGACCTGATGTGCCAGTGCCTCTCCAACACTCACGACATGTGCAAGGGCCGGCAGATGCCGATCATGTACCACTGGGGTGGCGGCAACATCTTCTCGATCTCCGGCAACCTGGCGACCCAGTACCCGCAGGCGGTTGGCTGGGCGATGGCCGCCGCCATCAAGGGCGAGGACAACATCGCGGCCAGCTGGATCGGCGAGGGCTCCAGCGCCGAGGCCGACTTCCACCACGCCATGACCTTTGCGGCGGTCTACCAGGCGCCGGTGATCCTGAACCTGGTCAACAACCAGTGGGCGATCTCCACCTTCCAGGGTTTCGCCGGTGGCGAGCGCCGCACCTTCGCGCAGCGCGGGCCGGGCTACGGCATTCCCGGCATTCGCGTCGACGGCAATGACTTCCTCGCCGTCTATGCGGTCACCCAGTGGGCCGCGCAGCGCGCGCGGCAGGGTGGCGGGTGCACACTCATCGAGCACGTGACCTACCGTGCCGCCGCGCATTCCACCAGCGATGATCCTTCGCGCTACCGCCCGAAGGAGGAGTGGAAGGCCTGGCCGCTGGGCGATCCGGTCACGCGCCTCAAGGCACACCTCATCGCCCTGGGGGAATGGTCCGAGGAGCGCCACGCCAGGCTGGAGAAGGAACTGGAGGTCCACGTGACCGCCTGCTGGAAGGAGGCTGAAAGCTACGGAACCCTCTCCGGTGGCCCGGCGCTCGATCCGCTCACCATGTTCGACGACGTGCTCAAGGACATCCCGCCGCACCTGGTGCGGCAGCGCGAGGAACTACGCGCCTTGAAGGCCGCCGGTGCCGTGGACGCCGCCGCGCCGCCGCGCGCACAAGAGGCTTAAGACCATGGCACGCATGAACATGGTGCAGGCCCTGAACTCGGCGATGGACGTGATGCTCGAGCGTGACCCGCGCGTGGTGATCCTCGGTGAGGACGTGGGCTATTTCGGCGGGGTGTTCCGTGCCACCGAGGGCCTGCAGCGCAAGCACGGCGAGCACCGCGTCCTGGACACCCCCATCTCCGAAGGTGGCATTATCGCTGCGGCCATCGGCATGGGCGTCAACGGGCTCAAGCCCGTTGCCGAGATCCAGTTCGCCGACTACATCTACCCGGGATTCGACCAGGTAGTGAGCGAGCTGGCACGCCTGCGTTATCGCACCGCCGGGGAGTTCACCTCCCCGGTCACGATCCGCACACCCTGCGGTGGTGGCATCCGTGGCGGCCAGACGCACTCCCAGAGCCCCGAGGCGATCTTCACGCACGTGTGCGGCATCAAGGTCGTCATGCCCTCCAACCCCTACGATGCCAAGGGCCTGCTTATCAGCGCCATCGAGGGCGAGGACCCGGTGGTGTTCTTCGAGCCGAAGCGCATCTACAACGGGCCCTTCGACGGCGACCCGCACAAGCCCGCCGTGCCGTGGAGCGCGCACCCGCAGGGGGAAGTGCCGGAAGGGCATTTCACCGTGCCGCTGGGGCGCGCTGCGGTCGTGCGCCCGGGGACGGCTGCGACCATCCTCACCTATGGGACGATGGTGCACGTGGCCGAGGCTGCCGTGCGCCTGGCCGGCATCGACGCGGAGATCATCGACGTGCGCACCATGGCGCCACTCGATGTCGATACGCTGTGCACTTCGGTGTGCAAGACCGGTCGTTGCGTGGTGGTGCACGAGGCGACGCTCTTCGGCGGCTACGGCGCAGAGCTGGTGGCGACCGTACAGGAACACTGCTTCTGGAACCTGGAGGCGCCGATCCAGCGGGTCGCCGGTTGGGACACGCCGTATCCGCATGCCTTCGAGTGGGAATACTTCCCCGGACCGGGGCGTGTCGCGACGGCACTGAAGCAGGTGATGGAGGCCTCGTGAGTACCTACGTCTTCAAGCTGCCCGATCTGGGCGAGGGCACCGTCCAGGCCGAGATCGTCAACTGGCACGTCAAGCCGGGCGATACCGTGACCGAGGACGAGGTGATCGTCGAGGTGCTGACCGAGAAGGCAGCCGTGGAGGTCCCCGCCCCGGTCAGCGGCCGGGTGGTCTCCACCACGGGGGCACCCGGGGACATGGTGCCCGTGGGTGCGGAGTTGATCGTGTTCGATACCGCAGCGGGACAGCCAGCCGCCGCAGCACCTGCCGCCGCGACGGCGAGCGCACCCGCTGCGGACCCGGTGCGTGCGGCCAGCAACGGCGCGGCTGCTGCGCAGGCCGTGCCGCCGGCCCGCGCGGGGCGCGTCGCGACTTCTCCTGCGATCCGGCGCCGGGCGCACGAGGCGGGTGTTGACCTGCAGCAGGTGGCAGGTTCCGGGCCCAATGGTCGCATCGTGCCGCAGGACCTCGATGCATTCGTGGCCCGCCGTCCTGGCGCGCCGACGCCGCTGAGAGCGGGGCCGAAGGCGCTGGAGGCGCCGCGGGCGGCGCGTGCTTCGGCCAGGGCGGCGACCGAGGAGATCAAGGTCATCGGGCTGCGGCGCCTGATCGCCCAGCGCATGAGCGAGGCCAAGCGCACCATCCCGCACTTCGCCTACGTCGAGGAACTCGACATCACCGAACTCGAGTCCCTGCGCCGGCACCTGAATCGCAAGCCACCAGGCGGGGCGGCTTCGCTCACCTACCTGCCGTTCCTCGCACGCGCCCTAGTGCGCGTGCTCAGGGACTTCCCGCAGTGCAATGCCCACTACGATGCCGAGCGCGGCGTGATCGTGCGTCATGGCGCCGTGCACCTGGGCGTTGCTACGCAGACCCCGGAGGGGCTGAAGGTGCCCGTGGTACGCGATGCACAGGAACTGCCGTTGTGGGAGCTGGCCACAGAGATGCGCCGCGTTGCCGAGGCCGCCCGCGGCAACAAGGCCACGCGCGAGGAACTGAGCGGTTCCACCATTACGATCACGAGCCTCGGTAGGCTCGGCGGCATCGCCAGCACGCCGATCATCAATGCGCCGGAGGTGGCGATTATCGGGGTCAACCGTGCCGTGGAGCGCCCACTCGTCATCGACGGTGCCATCGCCGTGCGCCTGACGATGAACCTCTCATCATCCTTCGATCATCGCTTCGTTGATGGTTACGACGCTGCCGCCATGATCCAGGCGCTCAAGGAATCCCTGGAGCATCCGGCCACGATCTTCATGGACGACTGACAGCCGGCGCCTGCACCGTCTACCACCGCAGGGGATGTGCGTGGCTCTTCACGTGGTGTCCTGGTGGCGTGCGGGCGGCGATGGGTGCCTGCGGTGGCGGCAACACGGAAGTCCGCGCCGCCGCCGTTCACCTCCGTGCTACAGGTCAGGATCCCGCAGAGTTGCACCTGTCCCCGGCGCGCTCAGGGTGGGTGGTGCGCATCCCCGTATGCCAGTTCGCCGGCCTGCACGCGCAGCTTCAGCCGGTTGCCGGGCGGGGGCAGCGGGCAGGTGGCAAAGTCGTTCAGGGCGCACGGCGGGTTGAAGGCCTTGTTGAAATCCAGCTGCGTCAGGCCGCCGGCCGGCAGCGGGACCTCCATGAACCTGCCCCCGCCGTAGGTTTCATGCCCGCTGGTGCCATCCTGGAACATGACGAACAGGTGCGTGTCGCCGGGGCTCTCCAGGATCGCTTCCAGGTGCCATTCCTGGCCGTTCGCACTGAACACCAGTGCGCCCGGAGCCTGCGCATCCTCTTCCATACCGAGAATGTTGATGATCTTGATATGACGCACGGGTTGGTACGGCTCGAAGCGCGCGGTGACGTTCCAGTCCGTGCTCACGGGGAAATAGTCGAGCCCGCGAAAGTTGCGGCGTCGCGGACTGTCCAGATCACGCACCCGCACGCCCAGTTGCCCCGCCCGTTCGATGATGAAGAAGCGCAACGGGCCGCTGGAGACCACGGTGGGCTCGCCGGCCGCGTCCGAGGTCATCGCGATCTGCGTGACCGGCTCGCCGTGGTGGGTGATGCCCGCACCCGGGCGCGCACGGAAAGTCACCGTGTGATCGTGCACCCCGAAGATCCCGGCATTCTCGGCCAGCGCCGCGTTGTCCAGCACCAGCGCGTTGCTGGCGCCGCGCCCGAAGCTGTTATCACCATCCTTGAGCCACAGCAGTCCCACGAGGTCGAGCCAGCCGGTCTCGCTGGTGAGGGACTGCAGCCGCGCCGCGCGCCATTGCGCAAGCTCGACCTGTTCTGTCTGCAGGGCCGGCGGCGCCGCGCCGGCGGCGGTGACCAGCAGCAGCGCGGCGCACGCGGTCACTGCCAGCCTGCCTGCCTGTTGTGGTGCTGAGTGAATCATGTGCCGCGCTCCGGCGCCTGCAACTTTAGCCTATGGTACGCGATCAGCTGTCGCGGCCGAGGATCTCCTCGCGCACGTCCGCGATCTCGCGCGCCCGGGAGGGGCGCGCGCCCTCGCAGCGCTCGGCGCGCGGGCAGCGGTTGCTGCGCGGGCAGATGATGCGTGCCGGCTGTGCCAGTGCATCGGCGATCCAGGCGATGTTCAGTACGTGGGCGACCGCCTCCAGCACCTGGACTGCGGCCTTGGGGATGCGCGACTCGCCGTGGCGGTGCAGGCACTCGCGGAAAATCGAGTCCACCACCGAGTCGCTGGCCACCCCGTTGCTGGCCAGGGCCGGCGCCAGGTCCACCCCGACCGACAGGACGTGCGGATTGCCGGCCATGTCGTGCACGCGGATCGAGTGACAGCAGTACAGCAGCGAGCGCTCGCCGTCACGCAGTACTGAAATCTGCGATCCGCCGCCCACCTGGCTGTCGATCATGCGGAACACGGCCCAGTTGGGGCACGGGTCGCTTACCTGCGCCAGGTTTCCCCAGGGCAGCGGGATGCCATTGCCGCGGTACACCGCGCGCAGGTACCCCGGTGGATAGGCGTCGAAGAAGTGCCAGTAAGGGTAGGGGGACACCTTGGTCATGCGGCGCATGATCACCGCGGGAGTGAGCTGCAGCTTTGCGCCCGCCTCCACCCGGTGCCGCTCGCGTGCCAGGAACCGGCGGAAGGGTAAACGCGGTGCCAGCAGCGCGCCGGCGAAGAAACTGCACTCGAAGTCGCGCCAGGCATGCAGCACATCCTGGGCGCTCATGCCGATTGCACTCGAGCCGCTCTCCGGGCTGCCGCCCATCTCCCCGCCGGTGGCGTGCGCGGACTTCAGGCCATCCCCGCCGTGCAGCACCTTGTGGGCAATGTGCGCGGCGAGGTCGAACTTCAGCCGCGCCGGATCGGCCTGCAGCGCACGGTTCGCGTAGATGATGCGCGGGGCCTCGAAGAAGGAACGCACCATGCTGCGCAGCTCGCGGTCCTTGTCGCGGGCCAGCACCGGCTTGCGGTCGAACCAGCGGATCTCCAGCCCATGGCGCTTGCACAGGCGCATCAGATCATCCACCGCGAGCGGGAAGCGCCGCTCGCTGATGCCATCGGCCGCGCGCTCCAGGTCGGGAAAATCATTGCGCGACATTTCCTGGTGAGAGCGGATCAGAAGGTGCGCGAACTGCCGCCCCGTGGTGCCGGTCTGCACCAGCAACTCCGGGATTGCCGCCTGCAGCAGGCTCTTGGAAAAAAGAAACGCTGGCTCGAGCGGGACACGGGCGGCGCCGCCGGGCGGGGCAGGCTGCAGCTCAAGGTCGGCACTTTCGTCAAGAAACCAGGTGACCGGCCGCTGGAACACCCCCGCCAGAAGCTCGAGCAGCTCGGAGGAGGGCGTACGCTTGCCGCTCTCGATCATGCTCAGGTAGGAAACCGACGGCGCCCGCGCGGTATCGCGCTGGATGCAGCGCACCGAGAGTTCCTCGAGCGTGAGCCCGTTGCGCTTGCGCAGCGCGCGCAGCTTCGCGCCGAGGAAGTGTCCCTTGCGCAGCAGTTCGGGCATATATCGTGCGGCCCTCCAGGCCTTCCGGTAACCGTTGTGAAATTAACAGTGTGAAGTTTCTATAGTCAAATTTCTTTGCGCGCAGCCGTACTATGGCAGCCATGAATGCCGCTGAACATGGCCGCGTATCCGCCCGTGCGCCCTCGGAGCCGAGAGTCGAGATCACAGGGGATCGCGTGGAGCGCTCGGCCGAGGTGCTCACCCCGCTGGCACTGCAGCTTTTGGCGAGCCTCCACCGGCGCTTCAACCCCCGGCGCCTGGAGCTACTCCAGGCCCGCGCGCAGCGCCAGCGGCGCCTGGATGGCGGGGAACTGCCGGACTTCCTCCCCGAGACGGCCGCGGTGCGCGCGGGTGACTGGCGCATCGCCCCGGTACCGGCGGATCTGGTCGACCGCCGCGTGGAGATCACAGGTCCGGTAGAGCGCAAGATGATCATCAACGCCCTGAATGCCCCGGTGAAGGCGTTCATGGCCGACTTCGAGGACTCCCTGGCGCCCACCTGGGAGAACGTCATCCGCGGGCAGGTGAACCTTGCGGATGCCATCCGGCGCACCATCAGTTACGAGGATCCGGCCACCGGCAAGCTGTACCGCCTGGGCGAGCGCACCGCGACCCTGATCGTGCGCCCGCGCGGCTGGCACCTGACGGAGAAGCACGTGCGCATCAACGGCGAGCAGGTGTCGGCTGCGCTGTTTGACTTTGCACTGTTCATCGCCAACAACCACGAGGCGCTCGCCAAGGACGGTACCGGCCCGTACTTCTACCTGCCGAAGATGGAGAGTCACCTCGAGGCGCGCTTGTGGAACGAGGTGTTCATCGCCGCCCAGGAGGCGCTCGGCATCGCCCGCGGCACGATCAAGGCAACGGTGCTGATCGAGACGATCCTGGCGGCCTTCGAGATGGATGAGATCCTGTTCGAGCTGCGCGAGCACTCCGCGGGCCTGAACTGCGGGCGCTGGGACTACATCTTCAGCTTCATCAAGAAATTCCGGAACCGCGCGGACTTCGTGATGCCAGATCGCGCCTCGGTCACGATGGACAAGCACTTCCTCAGGTCCTACGTCGACCTGCTGATCAAGACCTGCCACCGCCGCGGTGCGCACGCCATGGGCGGCATGGCCGCGCAGATCCCGATCCGCGACGACCCGGCGGCCAACGAGGCGGCGATGGCGCGGGTGCGCGCCGACAAGCTGCGTGAGGCGCACGCCGGGCACGATGGCACCTGGATCGCGCACCCGGGACTTGCCCCGCTCGCGATGGAGGCGTTCAACTCGGTGATGAGTGGGCCCAACCAGCTCGGGGTGGCACGCACGGAGGTGAATGTCACCGCGGCCGACCTCGTGCAGCTGCCGCCGGGGCAGATCACCGAGGACGGTCTGCGCGCGTGCATCCGCGTCGGCGTCCAGTACTTGGAGGCCTGGCTGCGCGGCAACGGCTGCGTGCCGCTCTATCACCTGATGGAGGACGCGGCGACCGCCGAGATCTGCCGCGCGCAGTTGTGGCAGTGGCTGCGTCACGGGGCGCGCACCACGGATGGGCAGCAGGTTACCGCCGCGCGCTTCGACCGGCTGATGATGTCGGAACTGGACCGCATCCACGCGGAGGTGGGCGCAGCGCGCCTCACCCACGGGGTGTTCCCGAGCGCGGCGCGGCTGTTCGAGCGCATGACCAAGAGCGAGACGTTCGACGAGTTCCTGACACTGCCGGCCTATGAGTTGCTGAGCTGAGCATCCTGTGAATTTTTCCAAGAGGCGAGACCCATGAGTGCTAAACCCTTACCCACGGCCGACGAGCTGCAGCGCAGCTGGGCCGACAGCCCGCGCTGGCGCGGCGTGCAGCGCGGCTACGATGCCGCCGCCGTGGTGCGCCTGCGCGGCACGGTGCCGGTGGAGCACTCGATCGCGCGGCTGACTGCCGAGAAGCTGTGGCGCTATCTCAACGAGAAGCCCTTCGTGAACGCCCTCGGCGCGCTCACCGGTAACCAGGCCATGCAGCAGGTGAAGGCCGGGCTGGATGCGATCTACCTGTCCGGCTGGCAGGTGGCAGGGGATGCCAATCTCTCCGGGCAGATGTACCCGGACCAGTCGCTCTATCCTGCGGACTCGGTGCCGGCGGTCGTGCGCCGCATCAACAACACCCTGCGTCGCGCGGACGAAATTCACCACGCCGAGGGGGACGACAGCATCGACTGGCTCAAGCCGATCGTGGCCGATGCCGAGGCCGGCTTCGGCGGCGTGCTCAATGCCTTCGAGCTGATGAAGCAGATGATCGAGGCGGGGGCTGCCGGCGTGCATTTCGAGGACCAGCTGTCCTCGGCCAAGAAGTGCGGCCACATGGGCGGCAAGGTGCTGGTGAGCACCCAGGACGCGGTCGCGAAGCTCGTGGCGGCGCGCCTGGCGGCGGATGTGTGCAACGTGCCGACCGTATTGGTGGCCCGCACCGATGCGGAGGGCGCCAACCTCCTGACTGCGGATGTCGACGAGCGCGACCGCGCCTTCATCGACCCGTCCAAGGGGCGCACCTCGGAAGGCTTCTTCTACGTGAGGGCGGGGCTGAGGCAGGCGATCGCCCGCGGCCTGGCCTACGCGCCCTACGCGGACCTGGTGTGGTGCGAGACCGCCAAGCCGGACCTGGAGGAGGCACGCGCGTTCGCCGAAGGCATCCATGCCCGCTTTCCCGGCAAGCTGCTCGCATACAACTGCTCACCCTCGTTCAACTGGAAGCGCAAGCTGGATGACGGGCAGATCGCCCGGTTCCAGAAGGAACTCGGCGCCATGGGCTACAAGTTCCAGTTCATCACGCTGGCCGGCTTCCACGCGCTGAACTACTCCATGTTCGAGCTGGCGCGCGGCTACAAGGCGCAGCAGATGAGCGCCTATGTCACGCTGCAGCAGGCGGAGTTCGCGGCCGAGGCCAGCGGCTACACCGCCACCAAGCATCAGCGCGAGGTCGGTGCCGGCTACTTCGACGCGGTCACCCAGACCGTGGCCGGCGGCACCTCGTCGATCACCGCGCTCACCGGCAGCACCGAAGAACAGCAGTTCGAGAAGGTCTCCTAGCCGCTTGCCGCCGCGGGCGTGCGCAGGTACACCCGCGACGCGGTAGGCTTGCGCCCCAGAAGGCCGCGTCAGCGGCTAAGGCAGGCTAGGGGGCCGCCATGCGCCGTACCGCCATCTGGCGCTCGCTGTATTTCCAGGTCCTGGTGGCCATCGCCCTGGGCGTGGCGCTCGGGGTGCTCTGGCCGGAGCTTGCCCAGAAGCTCAAGCCCCTGGGCGATGGCTTCATCAAGCTGATCCGCCTGCTGATCGCACCCCTGATCTTCTGCACCGTCGTCAGCGGCATCGCCGGCATGGCGAGGCTGCGCGACGTCGGCAAGGCCGGCGGACTTGCGCTCCTGTACTTCGAGGTGCTGAGCACGGTCGCCCTGGTGATAGGGCTGGTGGTGGTCAACCTCGTGAAGCCCGGGGCGGGGATCAACGCGGACCCGGCGACGCTGGATGTCAACGCCATCAGCCAGTACGTGGCCCCGCAGGCGATGCCGGGGGTCACCGAGTTCATCCTCAACGTGATCCCGGCGACGTTCTTCGGCGCCTTCGCCAGCGGCGACGTGCTGCAGGTGCTGCTGCTCGCGGTGCTGTTCGGATTCGCGCTGCATGCCATGGGCGGCCGCGAAAACTCGCTCTACGGCATGGTCGAGCAGTTTGGCCGCGTGCTGTTCGTCATCGTCGGCTACATCATGCGCCTTGCGCCCCTGGGCGCCTTGGGAGCAATGGCATTCACCGTGGGCAAATACGGCACCAAGTCCCTGCTGGGTATGGCGCAGCTGATGGGCTGCTTCTACCTGACGTGCATCCTGTTCGTACTGTGCGTGCTGGGGCTCATCGCAAGGCTGCACGGCTTCTCGATCCTGGCCTTCATCCGCTACATTCGCGACGAGCTGTTCATCGTGCTCGGCACGTCCTCGTCAGAGTCGGTGCTGCCGCGCATGCTCGGCAAGCTGGAGGATCTGGGGGTGCGCAAGCCGATCGTGGGACTGGTCATCCCGGCCGGCTACTCGTTCAACCTCGATGGCACGGCGATCTACCTCACGATGGCCGCAGTGTTCATCGCGCAGGCCACCAATACGCCCCTGACGCTCAGCCACCAGCTGGCGCTGCTGGCGGTACTGCTGCTGACCTCCAAGGGGGCCGCGGCGGTGACCGGCAGCGGCTTCATCGTGCTCGCCGCATCGCTTTCGGCGGTGGGGCACGTGCCGGTGGCAGGCGTTGCGCTCATCCTCGGCGTCGACCGGTTCATGTCGGAGGCCCGGGCGCTCACCAATCTCGTCGGTAATGGGGTCGCGACGATCGTGGTCGCCAAGTGGTGCGGGGAGCTGGACGCGGCACGCATGAAGACGGTGCTGGCGGCAGGCAGCACCGCAGCGGTGGTGGCGCCCGCGTCCTAACGAGTTCGCGCCCCCCGGTCAGAAGTTGACGAGGAATTCGGCGGCCAGCAGCGCCGGGTCACCGTGTGAACCATCGAAGCGCTCGTAGTCGAGGCGCGCGGCCCAGCGGCCGGACTTCAGCTGCACACCTGCCCCAAAGGCGACGCCGCTCTTGCTGCTGTCGAAGTCGGGTGGTTTGGCGAGGCACTGCGTACAGTAGGCACTGGTGTTCGCCTTGACCTTTGCGGCGCCGACCTTGCCGTACACGTCGATCCACGGCAGCGGCACCGGCAGATAGCCGACTACGTAAGCTGCCGCGGCCTTGGCATTCGTGGAGACGTGCGTGGCGCCGCCGTCGGTCGTGACGCTCCTGCTGCCGAGGTCAGTGTACTCAGCCTCCACCCCGACCAGGCTGAGGGGCCGCCAGCCGGCTAGCAGCTTCCAGCCTGTGGCATGGCCATCGATCTGGTAGTCGTCCTGGCGCAGGTCGGTGCGACCGACCCCCGCACCGACGTAGATCCCCAGCACCTCCTCGGCCAGTGCCGGGGTACAGGCGGCCACGCAGCCGCACAGCAGTAGGGGGCGCATCCATCGCAGCATGGGCAAGTCCTTTTTCCGCTGGGCGTTTACTTGGAGGTGGGCATCGCGAACTCGGCGCCCTTCGGGGTACTCTCGGGCCAGCGCTGCATGATGGATTTCTGGCGCGTGTAGAAACGCACGCCTTCCTCGCCGTAGGCGTGGGTGTCGCCGAACAGGCTGCCTTTCCAGCCGCCAAAACCGTGCCAGGCCATCGGCACCGGGATGGGCACGTTGATGCCCACCATGCCGACCTCGATGCGCCGCCCGAACTCGCGCGCCACATGGCCGTCGCGCGTATAGCAGGCCACGCCATTGGCCATCGGATGGGAGTTGATCAGCTCCACGGCCGCCGCGAAGTCCGGGACGCGCACGCAGGAAAGCACCGGCCCGAAGATCTCCTCGCGGTAGATGCGCATCTGCGGCGTCACGTGATCGAAGAGGCTGGCACCGATGAAGAAGCCGCCCTCGTGGCCGGGCACCGCAAAGGCGGCGCCGCTCTTGGGGTGCAGGCGTCCGTCGACCAGCAGCCGCGCGCCGCTGGCGAGGCCATCCTCGATGTAGCCACCGATGCGCTCCAGCGCCTCCCGGGTGATGACCGGCCCCATCTCGACCTCGGCCTGCATGCCGTTGCCGGTGCGCAGCGCCCGGGCCCGTTCGGCAAGGGCGGGCAGCATGCGTTCGGCAGTGTTCCCGACCAGGACCGCGACCGAGATCGCCATGCAGCGCTCGCCCGCGGAACCGTAGGCGGCACCGATCAGGGCATCGACCGCCTGCTCGATATCGGCATCGGGCATGACCACCATGTGGTTCTTCGCACCACCGAGGGCCTGCACGCGCTTGCCGTGCTGCGCGCCGCGCTGGTAGATGTAGTGCGCGATGGGGGTCGAGCCGACGAAGCTCAGTGCGCGCACGTCCGGGTGGTCCAGCAGGCCGTCGACAGCGAGCTTGTCCCCCTGCATCACGTTGAACACCCCCGGTGGCAATCCAGCCCGCTCGAGCAGCCGTGCCAGGTAGACCGCCGTCGAAGGGTCGCGTTCACTCGGCTTGAGCACGAAGCTATTGCCGCAGGCGATTGCGAGCGGGAACATCCAGCACGGCACCATGCACGGGAAGTTGAAAGGCGTGATGCCCGCCACCACCCCGAGCGGCTGGCGCAGCGTCCAGTTGTCGATGCCCGTGGACACCTGGTCGGTGAAGTCACCCTTGAGCAACTGGGGGATGCCGCAGGCAAACTCCACGATCTCGATGCCGCGCGTCACCTCGCCCTGCGCATCGCTGAATACCTTGCCGTGCTCACTGGTGATGAGGGCGGCCAGGGCATCGCGCTCCTCGTTGAGCAGCCCCAGAAAACGGTCCAGCACCCGTGCGCGCCGCACCGGCGGGGTCTGCGACCACCCCGGCAGTGCTGCGCGCGCGCTCTCGACCGCGGCCTGCACGTCGGCGGGCCCGGCCAGTGCCACCTCGCGCATGACGATGCCGGTGGCCGGATCGAACACCGGCAGGCGTGCGCCGGTGCCGGCGACGGCGCGGCCGCCGATCCAGTGCGGCACGATGGCGGCGGCTCCCGCGGGTAGCATGGCGTCGCTGATCTCGTTCGGAAGTTTGGAGGCTGCCATGGGCGCACTCGCGAAGGCGGAATGGTGAAGAGCGGGAATGATAGACCACTTCTCACGCCGCCCCCATACTCACACTGGCAGGTTCATGAGCACGCATCTCCTCTTTCCCACCCGCATCTACGAGTCGAAGCTGGCGCAGGTGGGCTGGCGTGGCCTGAACGCGCGTCTGGTGCGCGAGTGTCGTCAGCTCAGGGAGGACGATGCGGCCGGGCGGCGCTGGTCGAAGCTCAACTATCCGGGCGGCTATACTTCCTACAGCTCAGCCCACCGCATGCACCGCGTGTCGCCGACCTTTGCAGCGCTCACGCGGGCGCTCGACCGACACGTCGGCAGGTTTGCGCGTGAACTCGAGTTCGACCTCACCGGCCGTGAACTGGCCATGACGGACTGCTGGGTGAACATCATGGGCCAGGGCGCAGCGCACAGCCTGCACTTGCACCCGTTGTCGAGCATCAGCGGTACCTACTACGTGGCGATGCCCCGCAGCGCGCCCGGACTTAAGTTCGAGGATCCGCGCATGGAGCGCTTCATGGCCGCGCCGCCACGCGCGGCCAACGCCGCGCGCGCGAACCGCTCGTGGGTGACGCTGTCTGCACAGGCCGGTCAGGTCCTGCTGTTCGAAAGCTGGTTGCGCCATGAAGTCGCGGCAAATCCTTCGCAGGCCGAGCGCATCAGCATCAGTTTCAACTACAGCTGGTTCTGAAACGTCCGCTCGCAGGCGTCCGTCGTGCCCGTCTGGCCCGTCAATTATTAACTTGTAACTGATTGATTTAAAGAACATTAGCTGGAGTTGGGTGGATTCAGCGACCGTTCAGTCGCTCTCGCTCAACGTGTGAGTCGAGGAGAACACACGTATGCGCAATTTCATCCGCAGTCTGATCCCCGCACTGGCCCTCGCGGCCCTGCCGGCTCTGCCGGTGACGGCGAACGCGGGCATCGAGTTCGGAGTGTCCGTGAACTTCGCACCGCCGCCGCTGCCGGTCTACGAGCAGCCGCCGGTCCCGGGTCCCGGGTATCTGTGGGTCCCGGGCTACTGGGGCTGGGACGGCGGTGACTACTACTGGGTGCCCGGCACCTGGGCATTCGCGCCCGTCACCGGCTACCTGTGGACGCCCGGCTACTGGGGCTGGGGCAACGGTGCCTACGTCTGGCACGTCGGCTACTGGGGCCCTCACGTCGGCTTTTACGGCGGCATCAACTACGGCTTCGGCTACGGTGGTGTCGGCTACGAGGGCGGCTACTGGCGCGGCAATCAGTTCTGCTACAACCGCGCGGTCAACAACGTGCGCAACGTCAACATCACCAACGTCTACAACCGTACAGTTGTGAACAACGTGACCATCAACCGTACGAGCTTCAGCGGTGGCAGGGGAGGCGTGATGGCGCGTCCTTCCCGCTCGGAGCTGGCTGCGGCACACGAGCGCCACGTCGGCCCGAGCAGCCTGCAGCGTGAGCAGGAACGCTTCGCGCGCTCTGACAATGACCTGCGTGCCTCGGTCAACAAGGGCCGTCCGCCGATCGCCGCCACGCCGCGCCCTGCCGCCTTCAATGGTCACGGCGTAGTGGCCGCACGCGATGCCGGCACGCCGCGGACCGCGCAGGCTCCTCAGCAGTACCGCGCTGATCGTCCGGCAGCGGTCAACCGGCAGCCGGAGACTGCGTCGCAGAACACCGCGGAGCGCACGCTGCAGGCGAACCGGCAGGCGGCTGTGACACAGAACCGCACGGACCGACCGGTGCAGGCGCGACCTGAACTAAATGCGCCGCAGAACCGCGCCGACCGTCCCCCGCAGGCCAGCCAGCGGATGAATGCACCGCAGGTCCGGGTGGATCGGCCGATGCAGCCTGGCCAGCAGACGGGTGTACCGCAGAACCGCACGGAGCGTCCGCCGCAGGCGAGCCAGGTGGGTGCTGCGCAGTACCATACCAACCGTGCGGCACCAGTGAGCCCGCAGGCCAGTGCTCCGCAGCGCACCGAGCGTCCAGTGCGGGTGAGCCAGGTGAATGTGCCACAGTACCGCACCAGCTCTCCGGCACCGGTGAACCAGGCGAGCGCGGCGCAGTACCACACGCAGCGCGCGCCCCAGCCAGCACAGAATCGGCCGGTCAGTGCGCCACGGCAGCGGCCCGCTCAGTCTCCTCAACAGATGCAGGTGGGTCAGCCGGGCGGACAGCCAGGTAACAGCCACCAGAACCACGGCCGCTAAGGTACCTCAGCGTGCAGTGAGACTGCAGAGGCCGCCACCGGGCGGCCTCTTTTTTTGGCAGCGCCGCCGCTACAGCACTCGCCGCACCCATGCGCCGATGTCGGCGACTTCTTGCGGACTCACAGAGTGAGGCATGCTGTAGCTATGCCACTCGACTGCATATCCTGCCGCCAGCAGCTGGCGACGCGCTTCCTCGCCCAGTACCGGTGCGACCACCGGATCCTGGGAACCGTGCGCCATGAACACCGGTGTCGACAGGTTGGCAGCGGTGCGCTCGGCCTCCAACCGCGCGCCCTGCAGCAGGTAGCACGACAGTCCCATGATGCCCGCGAGCCTCTGCGGATAGCGCGTGCCAGCGTACAATGCCAGCGCGCCGCCCTGCGAAAACCCGGCAAGCACGATGTGCTCGGTTGCGATGCCACGCTCGTTCTCGCGAGCTATGAGAGTGGCGATGGTCTGCTGTGAGGCGCGGATGCCGGCCTCGTCCTGCGCGGCCCCGCCTTCGAGCGCCATGATGTCGTACCAGGCGCGCATCGGGTACCCGCCGTTGAGCGTTACCGGGCGCACCGGCGCGTGCGGAAACACGAATCGCAGCGCCCGCTCGCCCGGACGCACCAGTTCCGGCACGATAGGTTCGAAGTCATGGCCGTCCGCTCCCAGGCCATGCAGCCAGATCACACTCCCGGCGGGCGTGCGCCCAGTCTCAATCTCCACCGCATCACTCGGCACGTCAGGTTCCCTTCATCCTGGCCTCAGGGGGCATGGTAGTGCAGCGCGGTCCCTGGCGTCAGGGAGAGGCTGCTGATGGTAGGGAAACGCCGCGGCGCGACGCTGCGTCCGCCGCCGAAGGCAGGCGCCCGTCCAGCCCGGACGCGTGCTGCGCGCGCCACGGCCCCGGGCGCGGCGCGGCTGTTGCTGTACGCGCTCGTGGGACTGTGCGTGCTGGTGGCGGCGGACTTCCTGTACCAGGTGATCCGCAAGCCGACGGAACTGTTCTTCCCGGTCAGCGGGGTGCTCTACAAGACCCCGGCGGAGAGCTGGCAGGCCTACGGCCACCTGTTCCGCCGCTACTCGACGCCCTTGATCGATGCGCAACTGCTGGCCGCGCTGGCCCAGGTGGAAGCCTCGGGAAATCCGCTGGTGCGCACCTACTGGCGCTGGTCATGGTCGGCACGCCTGATCGACATGTACCGCCCGGCCTCGAGCGCCGTGGGCATGTACCAGATCACCGACCCGACCTTCGCGGAAGCGGGCGCTTACTGCATCCATGATCACCAGCTGGTGCAGACCGGAGCGTGGGACGACTGGCACTCATGCTGGTTCAACCGGCTGTACCTGCGGGTGCTGCCCGGGGATGCAGTGCAACTCACGGCCGCGTACCTGGACCTGAAGGTCGCCGGCATCCTCGTCAACGCCGGCAGGCATCCCCCGAACCCGGTGCAGGTCCGCCACCTGGCCGCGCTCGTGCACCTGTGCGGCGCGGGTGCGGCGGCGAGCTACGCGCGGCGGGGATTCCAGTTCACGCCGGGGCAGCGCTGTGGCGATCACGACCCGCGTGAATATCTGGCGCGGGTAGACGCGGCGCGCGCGGTGTTCCTGCACCTGGCTGCCCGGGAGCAGTCGGTCGGTGCTCAGTGATGGTGGCCACCCGGGCCGTGAACGTGCCCGTGCGAGAGTTCCTCGGCCGAGGCGGGTCGCACCTCGGCCACTTCCACCTGGAAGTTCAGGCTCTGTCCGGCCAGCGGATGGTTGCCATCGAGGGTGACCATGTCCCCGGCCACGTGGCTCACGGTGACCGCGCGTACGCCGTGCTCGGTCTGCGCCTGCAGGCGCATGCCGACGGTGATCTTGGAGATCCCCTTGAGCGCCCGCCGCGGTACCTTCTGGATCAGGGCCTTGTCGTACTCGCCGTAGCCGTCCGCGGGTGGGATTTTCACCTGCAGCTTGTCGCCGGCCTTCTTGCCCGTGAGTTCACGCTCAAGTCCCTTGATCAGGTTGCCGTGGCCGTGCAGATAGGTGAGCGGCTCCCCATCCGCGGAACTGTCCAGCACCTCGCCGGCATCATTCTTGAGCGTGTAGTGGATGCTGACGACCTGGTCCTGCTGGATGCTCATGTAAAGCCCTGTAAATTCGTATGAACGCACCGGCTAAACGGGCGGTGCTGCCGTCGGCGCCGCTCTTTGGGCGCGCAAGTGACGGGGCCGAAGGATAACATTGCCGCGCTCGTGGCCCAACGCCGTTGGCAGCCGCGGGGGACGCAAACGGAGCAACAGCGTGAAATTCGTGTATCTGCCGCTGTGCGCCGTGGCGCTCTCGGCGGCGGCGCTGGCTGCCAGAGCCGAGCCGGGCAACAACACCGCAAGGACTCCCATGGCCGACAACCCGTTCGCACAGCCCAGCGCCTTGCCATTCGAGCTGCCACCCTTCGATCGCATCCACGACGACGACTTCCTGCCGGCCTACCAGGCCGGCATGGCAGAACAGCTGCGCGAGGTTGCCGCCATTGCCCACAATCCGCAGCCGCCCACCTTCGGCAATACCATCGTGGCGCTGGAGCGCTCCGGCCGGCTGCTACAGCGGGTGGACAGCACGTTCGGCCGCTTGAACGCCTGCAACACCGATGCGCAGATGCAGAAGGTCGACACGCAGATGGCGCCCCAGCTCGCCGCGCACGCGGATGCGATCCATCTGGACCCGGCTCTGTGGGGGCGCGTGGACGCCCTGTACCTCAAGCGCACGGACCTGCACCTGGACCCCGAGCAGCAGCAGCTGCTGGCGCGCTACCACACCGAGATGGTGCGTAACGGTGCGCGCCTGAATGCCACCCAGAAGGGCCGCCTGCGCGTACTGAACGAACAGATCTCCACGCTGCGCACGCGCTTCAAGCAAAACCTCCTCAAGGCCACCGCCGACAACGCCGTCGTGGTCGAGGACGTGGCAGACCTCAATGGCCTGTCCGTCGGCCAGATCGGGGCAGCGCGACAGGCAGCTGTGGCCCGTGGTCTTGAGGGCAGGTGGCTCGTCACTCTGCAGAACACGACCAACCAACCGCTGCTCGCACAACTGTCCAACCGCGCGCTGCGCGAGCGCATCTACAAAGCCTCCATCACCAGGGGCATGACGGGAGCCACGGACAACCGCGAGATCATCGTGCAACTGGTCAGGCTGCGCGCCGAGCGCGCCGTATTGTTGGGTTACCCGAACCACGCCGCCTACCAGCTCGAGGACGAGTCGGCGGGCACGGCGCAGGCGGTGCAGGCGATGATCAGCCAGGTCGCACCCGCCGCCCTTGCCCGAGCGCGCGAGGAGGCCGCTGCACTGCAGGCACTCATCAACGCCCAGCCCGCCGTCAGTGGCACGGGCGCCTTCGAGCTCGAGCCCTGGGACTGGTCTTTCTATGCCGAGCAGTTGCGCCGGCAGCGCTACGACTTTGATCAGGCGGCCGTGGCCCCTTACTTCGAGCTCGACCACGTGCTGATCGATGGAGTGTTCTACGCCGCCAATCAGCTGTACGGGCTTACCTTCAAGGAGCGGCACGACCTGCCGGTCTATTACCCCGACGTGCGCGTATTCGAGGTCTTCGACGCCAACGGCGCACCGCTCGCGCTGTTCCTAGCCGACTACTTCGCGCGCGACAACAAACAGGGCGGTGCGTGGATGGCCTCCTACGTGCTGCAGTCACGCCTGCTGGCGCAGAAGCCGGTCGTCGCCAACCACCTCAATATCTCCAAGCCGCCCCCGGGACAACCGGCGCTGCTCACCTTCGAGGAGGTGACGGCGATGTTCCACGAGTTCGGTCATGCACTGCACGGCATGCTCTCGGACGTGAATTACCCGCAGCTCTCCGGCACGCAGGTGCCACGTGACTTCGTCGAGTACCCCTCGCAGTACAACGAGATGTGGGCGCGCGAGCCGGCGGTGGTGGCCCACTACGCGCACCACTACCAGAGCGGCGCGCCGATGCCCGCGGAACTGCTGAGCAAGGTCCTGCAGGCCCAGCACTTCAACCAGGGTTATGCCACCACCGAATACATCGCGGCCGCGCAGGTGGACCAGTCGTGGCATCTGATCAACGCCGATGCGGTGCCGCCGGCGGCGGACGTGGCCGCGTTCGAACAGGCGGCACTCCGGCGCAGCGGGCTCGACTACGCACCGGTGCCGCCGCGCTACCACTCCGGGTACTTCTCGCACATCTTCGAAAGCGGCTACTCGGCCGGCTATTACGCCTACCTCTGGAGCGAGGTGCTGGCGCGCGACACCGGTGAGTGGTTCCACACCCACGGCGGGCTGACGCGCGCCAACGGAGACCTGCTGCGCACGGACGTGCTGTCACGCGGGCGCAGCCAGGAGCCGCAGGTACTGTTCCGGAATTTCTACGGCGGCGATCCTAAGATCGGCCCGCTGCTCGAGTACCGCGGACTGGCCGGGGGCGGCTAGGGAAGGCCGGTCGCTACCGCATCGCGCCGTGCGCGGTCGGTAGCGGCGATGAGCCGGCGGAAGCTGTCCAGCAGCGGCAGCTCGAGCTGCAGTTCGCATGCCCGCTCGCAGGCGTAGCCGAGGGTCTCGTTCACCTCAAGCGGCCGGCCGGCCTCGATATCCTGCAGTGCGGACATGCGATGCGCTGGGGCATTCTTCAGGTAGTGCGCCCCGGCGGCGGTGACAATCGCCACCGCCTCGTGTTCCGAGCCGGCACAGATGCTGGCCGTCGGCAGGATCGCCCGGTCGCTGATGGGGATGCCCAGGGCATGGGCGAGCACTCCCATCTCGCGCACCAGGCGCACCAGCAGCAGCGCCGAATCCGCATCCAGCAGGAACTTCCACGTCACGGCCCGCGTGGTGACCGACAGGGCCATGAGGCCCACCCAGGAGCAGAACTTGGACCACTCGAGCGTCAGGATCTCGGGTGTGGCGCAGGCGTGCACCCCGGATTCCTCGAGCGCCGCGGCGAGCCGGCGCGCCCTGGCACTGTCGCCGCCGGCCAGCTCGCCGACGAAGATGTTCACGTTGCGTGTGAACAGCACCGCGCCGTCGGCCAGCAACTCGCCCGAGGTATCCGCGAGTGCACCCAGCACGCGCTCGGCGCCGAAGGCCGCCGCCAGGATCTCGTTCTTCAGCGGTCCGTTCTGGATCGAAAACGTGACATCGAAGCGACCCCGGCGCAGCACCGCCAGCGCCTGCGCCGTGCCCGGGGTCTTGGTGGCAACGATGAGCGTCTGCGCGCCGGGGAAGGCTGCCGCATCGCTGACCGTCACCGCGGTATTGAATTCGGCGAGGCCGCGGATGGTGATGCCGTGGCGCTGCAGCTGCGCGGCGCGCGCGCCGCGCGCCAGCATGGCCACCGAGTGCCCGGCGCGCGCCAGATGGCCGCCGACGATGGAACCCATGGCGCCCGCCCCGAGCACGGCGAATTCGAACTCAGGCATGCCGTTGCCCCCCGGGGCGGTGGCAGCGGCTCACAGCGCCTCGGCGATATCCTGCATCAGCCCGCGGTCCTGCGGCGTGGTTCCTGGCGGGTAGCGGTGCAGCACGCGGCCGTCGCGGCTGATGAGGAACTTCTCGAAGTTCCAGGTGATGTCACCGGCGATCCCGGTGGTTGCTGAGGTCAGGAAGTCATACACCGGGCTGCGCGCCGGCCCGTTCACCTCCAGCTTCTCGCTCAGGGGAAAACTCACTCCGTAGGTGGTGCGGCAGAAACTGACGATCTCCTCGGCGCTGCCGGGCTCCTGGCCAGCGAACTGGTTGCACGGGAAGCCGACCACCGTGAAGTTCTGGTCGGCCAGTTCGCGCTGCAGTTCCTCGAGGCCTTCGTACTGCGGCGTGAGTCCGCAGCGGCTGGCGACGTTCACCGCCAAGGCTAGCTTGCCGCGCAGGCCACCTAGCAGGTTGGCGCTGCCATCGATCTTCTTCACCGCAATGTCGTAGAAGCCGCTCATATAACTGTCCTTCGTGCCCCGGCCGTGACGATGTACGATACACCACCCCAGGTCTTGCCATCCTCATCCCGCGGAGATCCCCATGGCCGCACAGCTGAACAAGGCGGACACCGCCAAGGTCGTCGATACCCTCAACCGCATCCTGGAGCTCGAGCTGTCCGGCCTGGTGCGCTACCTGCACTACAGCTTCATGGTGTTCGGCCACAACCGCATCCCGATCGTCGCCTGGCTGCGCAGCCAGGCGGACGAGTCGCAGGCGCACTCCGTGCGCGCCGGAGAACTCATCACCGCGCTCGGGGGCCACCCGTCGCTGAAGATTGGCGCACTGTTGGAAACCCACAAGCACAACGTCGACGAGATCCTGCGCGAGGCGCTGGCGCACGAGCAGGAGGGCCTGGCGGAGTACCACAAGCTGCACGAGCTGGTCGCAGGTCGCAACATCATGCTCGAGGAATACGCGCGGACGCAGATCGCCGCCGAGGACGCGCACCTGGCCGACCTGGGCAAGATGCTGCGCAAGCCGGGCTCAATCGCCTAGCCTCAGGCGCGCCCCTCGTAAGGGGGAGGCGCGCCAGCTCGTCGGTCAAGGACGTGCCGTGCTTCACATCACGGCAACGCAGTCTGCGTACACTGCGCGCCCCTGACAGATCCGCGGATGGCAGATCATGGAATTGATCATCGGTTCCCTCGTAATGGCTGCGGCCCTGCTCATCGGCCATCTCGGCGTGCTCGTGCGCAATCGCCTGCTTCCCTGACCGTCACCGCCGCGAACCAGCGGCGCCGGCGGTTTTCCGCCGTCGCACCGCGGCGTATGCTGCGGGACGGTGAAGATCTACGCGGTAAGCAACATCAAGGGTGGCGTGGGCAAGACCACCACCGCGGTAAACCTCGCGTACCTGTGCGCCGTGGGCGGCGTGCGCACGCTGTTGTGGGACCTGGATTCGCAGGGCGGGGCGACCTACCTGCTGCGCGGAGAGCCCCAGGAGCAGGCCTCCGCCAAGAAGCTCGTCGCCGGCAAGCGAGAGCTGCCGGAGCTCATCGCCCCGACCGGGTATGCCGGGCTCGACCTGCTGCCGGCGGACTTCTCCTACCGCAACTTCGCCGTGCAGCTGGCCGAGCGGCGCCACCCGACCGAGCGGCTGTTGAAGATGAGCCGCTCTCTGCGCGAGATCTACGGCGCGCTGTTCCTCGACTGTCCGGCGGGCATCTCGCTGCTGTCTGAAAACGTGCTGCGCGCGGCCGACGTGGTGATCGTGCCGCTGGTGCCCTCGCCGCTGTCGATCCGCATGCTGCGCGAGCTGTACAGGTTCGTCGCCCACGAGGGCTGGATCGACCTGGTGCTGGTGCCGTTCTTCTCCATGGTGGACCGGCGTCGCTCGCTGCACCTCGAGCTGATGAGCGACGCGCGTGCCGAATTTCCCGCCATCCTCGACACCGAAGTTCCCTACCGCAGTGAGATCGAGCGCATGAGCCAAAGGCGCACGCCCGTGGCGGCCGCGTCGGGCGCGAACGAGGCTGCACTCATCTACCGGCAGTTATGGCGGGAGATTGCGGCGCTGACAGAACCGGCTGCTGCCGCGGGCGCGGTCCCGGCAGCAGAGCCGCGCGCGCTGCAGAGTTCCGTGCCGGAGGAGATCCTGCAGCGCCCCTGACGCTGCCAGTGAGCGCGGGAGGTCCGCGCCTCGCCACGGGAACTAAGCAATTATGTAGTCCTTCGCCTACTCGGCGCGTCATTGCTGAGTTCCCCGTGCGCTGTTGTGTCGGTTGGGTTATGTCGCGTGCGTCGTCGATCTGCGACGGCAGCGGCTGATCGTCAGTCACGCTAAGATAGCGCCAACAAGCAGGGAGGATCCGTGCGTACAGCGTGCGCGCGCGATGCCCAAAAGGAACTGGGGAGCTTTCTGGACCAATGCTGAGTGTCACTTCGAGATATCTGCACCGGCGCGCATCGGCTGGATTTCTGGCGCTGCTCGCTGTAGTTGTGCTGCTGGGCAGCTGCTCGCATTCGGGCACCTCCGGTACGCCCACACCGCTGACGGTCACCACCACTGCGTTGCCGAACGCGCAGGTCAACGTCGCCTACAGTTCCACGCTGGCGGCCTCGGGCGGCACGGATCCCTACGTCTGGACGCTCACCAGTGGCGTGCTGCCTGCCGGTTTGACCCTGAATGCGACTACCGGCGAGATCGCTGGCATCCCGACCACGAGCGCGACCGCCGTGCCGCTGGTCTTCGCAGTGAAGGACTCCGACACTCCCGCGCAGAGCAGCAGCGCCAATCTCTCGCTCATCGTTGATCCCTTCGACCTCACGGTGACCACGAACTCCCTGCCCGATGGCCAGGTGGGTACCGCATACAGCGCGACGCTGAGCGCGGCGGGTGGGACACAGCCTTATACCTGGGCACTCACCAGCGGGACGCTGCCCGCAGGTCTGCAGCTGGCGGGCGCCACCGGGGTCATCAGTGGCACGCCCACCGCAGGCAGCAACGCCACCGCACTCACTTTTGCGGTCACCGACTCGGCCGGCGCGCCGGCGACGGTGCCTGTCACTCTGCACCTGACGATCGTCGCGCTGCCGCTGACGATCACGACGACCTCGCTGCCGGACGGCCAGACCGGAGCGCCCTACAGCACCACGCTCATCAGCACCGGGGGCACCGGGTCGATCACCTGGACGCTGGCCGCGGGCACGCTGCCGGACGGGCTGCAGTTGAGTGCCAGCACGGGGGTAATCTCCGGGACACCGACGACGGTGGTCCTGGAAACACCGCTCACCTTCACCGCCACCGACTCGGCCTCGCCGGCGATAACGCAGAGCGCGGCATTCACGCTCACCGTCGACCCGACCGGGACCACAGTGGACGTCGCGCCGCACCGTGCGGCGCTTACCGTCACGCAGACGGCGGCCCTGTCAGCCTCCACCAGCGATCCGCGAGGCGTCACTTGGAGCGTGACACCGGCGGGTGGTTCATTCAGCCCGGCCACGAGCCTGAATGGCGCGAAGGTCACTTTCACCGCGCCGGCCACGGCCGGCATCTACACGGTCACCGCGACCAGCATCACCGACACCAGTCGCAGCTTCTCGATCACGGTGGGCGTCACCGACCTGGCGGGCGTGTTCACCTACCACAATGACGTCACGCGCGCCGGTGCCAACACCCAAGAGTACGCGCTGACCGCGCAGACGCTGAACAGCAGTTCGTTCGGCAAGCTGTTCTCGTGCACGGTGGATGGTGCGATCTACACCCAGCCGCTATGGGTGGCCAACCTCACGGTCGGCGGCGCGCGCCACAATGTGGTCTTCGTGGCAACCGAGCACGACAGCCTATACGCCTTCGATGCCGATACTGCCCCGTGTACGCAGCTGTGGAAGGTGAGCCTGATCGACGCCAGTCACGGCGGCAGCGGCACCGAGACCAGCGTCCCGGCCGGCGCCACGGGTAACTTGGTCGGAATCGGCTACGGCGATATCGCTCCGGAGGTCGGCGTGACCGGCACGCCGGTCATCGACCCTGCGACGCACGTCCTGTACGTGGTCTCCAAGTCGGTCGATGCCAGCAAGACCGTCTTCACCCAGCGCCTGCATGCCATCGACATTGCCACCGGCGCGGAGAAATCCGCCGGCTCACCGGTGAAGATCAGCGCCACCTTCCCCCTCGTCTCCGGCAGCCCGGCGACCTTCAACCCGCAGCAGGAGAACCAGCGCGCCGGGCTGGCACTGTCGGGCGGCAAGGTGTGGATCGCCTGGGCATCGCACGAGGATTCCATACCCTGGTACGGCTGGCTGCTGGGCTACACCTATAGCGGCGGCACGTTCACGCAGTCGGCCGTGTTCAACGCCTCGCCCAACCAGCGCATGGCCGGCATCTGGATGAGCGGCGGCGCACCGGCGGTGGACTCCGCCGGACACATCTACGTGATCACCGGCAACGGCAAGTTCGACGTTACCAATGCCAGCCCGCCCAACAACGACTACGGCGACTCGTTCGTGCAACTGCAGCCGGGGACGAACAGTGTCTCGGTCAGCTCGTATTTCACCCCGTCGGATCAGATGGATGACTTCAATTCGGACCGCGACTTCGGTGCCGGGGGCACCGCGGTGGTGCTCAACCTGGGCACAGGATCGCCATCGCACCTGGTGGTGGGAGGCGGCAAGGACGGGGCGCTGTATGTGCTCAGGGGCGACAACCTCGGCGGTTCCGGCGATGCAAATGCCTACCAGATGATTCCCCTGCACGCGGCGATCTTCGCCACCAGCGCGTTCTGGAACAACACCCTGTACCTGGCGCCGGTGGATGATCCGGTAACAGCGTTCACGTTCGACCCGAGCGCGCGCAAGTTCAACACCACCATAGCGATGCAGTCGGGCGACAGCTTCGGCTTCCCCGGGGCCACGCCCTCGATCTCCGCCAACGGCACGACCAACGGCATCGTCTGGGCGATCAACAGCCATAACTACTGCACGAAGCAGTCCGGCGGCTGTGGCCCGGCGCAGCTGTACGCCTACTCTGCGAGCGCCCTCGGCACGGCGTTGTGGAGTAGCAAGAGCGGCATCACCTCCGATGCCGCCGGCAACGCCGTCAAGTTCACCGTGCCCACGATTGCCAACGGCAAGGTATACGTGGGCACGCGTGGCAACAACGTGGGCGGCACCACCGGCTCGACCGGCAGGGACGGCGAACTGGACGTCTACGGTCTGAAGCCCAACTAGGGGCTAGGGCAGCGATCCGGCACCGAGGCTCGGCGCGGCGGGGCTCGAGTGCATCGGCGCAGGGACTTCCTCCACCGCATAGCCGGCTGCCAGCCATGCCTCCAGCCCACCGTGCAGCGGCCGCACGCGGCGAAAGCCGTGGTTCATGAGCAGCCGTGTCGCCTGCGCGGCCGAGGCCTCGTTCGGGCAGCTGCAGTAGAGAACGATGTCGCGGTCGCGCGGCAGCTTACCGAGGTGCTCCCCCATCTGCGCCACCGGCACGTGCAGCGCGCCCGGGATGCGCCGCAGCTTCAGCCCCTGGGCCGTGGCCGAGCGTACGTCCAGCACCACCGGCGCGCTGCCGGACTTCATGTGCCGGTAGAGTTCCTCCACGCTGATGCGCGCCATGTTCAGCACCCGGTAGAAGCGCCAGCGCTGCCACCACTTGTAGGCGATGTAGCTCACCAGCAGCAGCAGGATGACCGCGATCGCTGCCCCGCCCAGGGCGGCCACGTGCGGCAGCAGCTGCTCGATCTGCGGCTTGAGCAGCACCCCGCCGATCAGTGCCGCACCCACCCACAGCATGCCGCTCAGGGTGCTGTAGGTGACGAAGCGCACCGCGCTCATGCGGGTGGCGCCGGCGAGCGGCGGGGCCACCAGCGACAGGCCGGGGATGAACTTGGCGACGATGAGCACCTTGGCGCCCCAGCGCTCGAAGCTCGACTGCGTGTCGTTGACGCACACGTCGGGGGTGAGTGAGATGCGGCACAGGAGCTTCATTACCCGGCCGCCGAACAGCCTTCCTGCGACATACCAGGTGCTGTCCCCGATCAGGCAGGCGCACACGGCCAGCCCGAACACCGCGGCCGCCGGCAGCTGGCCATCGGCCGCCATGGCGCCGGCGACCACCAGCGTCGGCACGGCCGGCAGCGGCAGGCCGAGCTGATCGCACAGCACGTTGACGAAAATGACGCCCAGGCTGATCGGGTTGTCCACCGGCAGATCTTGCTCCGCGCAAGGCCGGCGGGACAAGGAATCATCCGGTAGGTTCAGCCGGGATACTTAGTGAAGAGCGCGACGACCGCCTCATTGATGCGCTTGGTGGCCTCCCCGCCGTCGGAGCCTTCCAGGCTCTGGTCGACCGAGGCGTGCCACATCGGCTGTCGGGTCTTCGCGTCGTACAGGTCGATCGCGATGATGCCCTCGCGGTACACGTATGGTCCTCCCCAGTAACCCCCGCCATAGCCCCAGCCGTACGGGTAGCCATAGCCCCAGCCGTACGGGTAGCCATAGCCGCCGCTGACCACGTAGTTTGTCCCGATACCGTAGCCCACCAGGCAGTCCGCGGGGCTTCCGGGCGGCTGCACAGTGCCCGCGGACAGATGACGGGCGATGGCGCTGCGCAGGCGTTCCTCGTTCAGGGGGCTGGCGACGGAATTGCGCAAAGGACTGGAGCCGCTGAAGGAACCTGCCCAGGCGTAGCTGCCGCAGTGCACGCTGCCGATGAGGGTGTGGTTGACGTCGGACTTCACTCTGAGCGCGCACCCGGATACGAGCCCGGCACACAGGAGTGCGCTGCAGAAGGTGCGGAGGGGTGTCTGGCCCATGGGTTTAGCCCTCGAGGCTGGCTAAGAACATACGCTGTCACGTGCAGCCGTGCGAGTGATAACGCGAGGCGCCGGGGCGCGTTTACGGCGCAGCGGCTGTGGGAACGGCGACGACTAGAAGGGGTCGCCGAAGACGATGCGCCAGCCGGTCAGTGAGCCGGCCTGACGGTAGCCGATGCCGATGCGCGGCACCGGGATGCCCCAGAGCTGCCAGGTCGGGTTGGTCCCGAACACCAGGCCCTCCTCGTACTGCACCGTCCGGGTGCTGATGCCGGTGACAGGTCCGGAAGGGGTGTCGGAGTAGAGGTCGATCATGGCGTACACCCCGATCTCGGCGCGGCGCTGTGAAAAGCCCGGCCCGACGCGGTGGCGCAGCTCGACCCCGTTGCGCCAGCGGGTGAAGGCATCGTCGGGCAGCGGCAGGACCGTGCCATCCGCCTGCACCGCCCCCTGGTGCGTGTAGTGCACGCCGGCGCGCAGCAGCTCCGAGCGCCACATGTCGGCACCGTCGAAGATGCTGAAGCGCATGTCGCTGCGTATACCGAGCCCGTAGATCAGGGCATTTGCCGCCGGGGTGGAACTGTAGGTGCCGCCGGCCTTCGCGTAGGGATACACGTGCCAGTCCTCGTCCAGCCAGAAGTCCAGCTGCACCCCCGGCTCGAAGCTGATCGCCCCGACGCTGGTCGGCAGCTGGAACTCCAGGAGGTCCTCGGACTTGTAGTCGAGGAAGCCGATGGTGACGGGGAAGATCAGCTTAATCCCGGGCCGCGCGCCGGGGCGGGTCGTGTCGCGCAGCCAGTGGGCGGGCTGCAGCGTGTAAACTTGCAGTGTCTGGCCGTGCAGCTCGTAGATGCCCGAGCCCAGCTCAGTGGCAAAGGCGAAGTTGGCGTACGAGGTGTCGCTGGCGCCCCAGGCGCCGGGGGCCCCGAGCAACGCCGCCGCGCACAGCCCTGTCAAGGTGGGTAGACGCAAGTCGTATGGTTCCGGTGAAAGGCAAGTCTAACAGGTAGAAAAGATGCTCAGCGCCGCAGCGCCGCGGCGACGGGTAGACGCACGGCAGGCAAGCCACGTGCACAGGCACTGACAGGAGTCATCATGAACGAATCCGCCCCCGCAACGCGCGCCGTCCTGCGCCGCTCGGACCTGCGTTACCTGGGTCCCCACACCGGCACCGCTCCAATCGACGTCACGCTCGTGCTGCGGCGTGCCCATCGCGTGATGCCCGCGGTGCCGGCGTGGCCGGCGCGGCCGCTGCTCACGCGTGGGGACTTCGCGCGCCAGTGTGGCGCGGATCCTGCAGACCTCGGGCGCCTGCGCGCCTTTGCCCGCAACGCCGGCCTGGCCGAGACCGGCGCTGATCCGGGGCGTCGTGTGCTGCATCTGCGCGCGAGCCCGCAGGCGCTGCAGCAGGCCTTCAACGTCACCCTCGGCGCCTGGAGTTGCCCGTCGGGCGGTACGCCGCTCGTCGGCTGCCAGCAACCCGCCGCGCTGCCGGAGGAGGCGATTGCAGTTCTCGGCCTGGACGCGCGCCCGGTGGCGCGCCCGCAGTTCCGCCGGCCGCGTGCGACACCTGCGGTCACCTACACACCGCCGCAGCTGGGTGCGCTCTACAACTTCCCGGCCGGGACCGATGGCACCGGGCAGACGGTGGCGCTGATCGAACTCGGCGGCGGGTTCCGCGCAACGGACCTGGCACAGTATTTCCGTAGCCTCGGCCTGGCGCGGGTGCCTGCGGTCACGGCCGTCAACGTCGCCGGTAGCGCCAACCAGCCCGGCGGCGATGCGGACGGGGAGGTGATGCTCGATATCGAGGTGGTCGGTGCACTCGCGCCCGCCGCGGCGATCCTGGTGTACTTCGCGCCCAACACCGATCGCGGCTTCTACGAGGCCGTCTCGCAGGCGGCGCACGACACGGCACGCCGGCCATCCGTCATCTCCATCAGCTGGGGAGGTCCGGAGGACAGCTGGAGCGCCTCCAGCCGTGCGGCGCTGAACAGCGCGCTCGAAGATGCTGCCGCGCTCGGTCTCAGCGTCACGGTGGCCTGCGGCGACAGCGGCTCCGGCGACGGCGAGAGTGATACGCAGCCGCATGTCGATTTTCCTGCCTCCAGTCCCTATGCGCTCGCCTGTGGCGGAACGCGCCTCACCGCGATCAACGGGGTGATCAGCGCCGAGGTGGTGTGGAACGAAAGCAGTTCAGGGCAGGGCGCCACCGGGGGCGGTGTCAGCACCGCCTTTGGTCTGCCCACTTGGCAGCAGGGCGTGACCGTGCCCAGGAACCCGCAGGGGGCCGCCGGCCGCGGCGTGCCCGACGTGGCCGGAAACGCCGACCCCATGACCGGCTACCAGGTGCTGGTCGACGGGCAGGCACAAGTGATCGGTGGCACCAGCGCCGTGGCGCCGCTGTGGGCTGCCTTGCTGGCGCGCTGCAACCAGAAGCTGGGACGCTCGGTCGGGGACGTGCACGCGGCGCTCTACCAGCTCGGCACGCCCGTGTTCCGCGACATCACCGCAGGCGGCAACGGTGCTTACGCGGCAGGCCCCGGGTGGGATGCGTGCACGGGGCTCGGCTCCCCGAACGGGGAGGCGCTGGTCGAGGGACTCGCGGCGCTGAAAGCTCAGTAGCGTTCAGCGCCGCAGCATTGCAACCGCTACGCCTGCAGCGCACGGCGCGTACGCCGCACGCGCGCCAGGGCAGCGCCGGAGAGTGCCAGCAGCGCTGCCAGGTCCAGCGCCCCGCCACCACCACCACCGCCGCTGGACGGGGTGACCACGGTCAGCGTCTGCGACTCCAGTGCATTGCTGTCCGCGTTGGTGCAGGTGATCGTGTAGGTGTAGCTGCCGGCGGAGGCCGGTGTCACCATCAGGTTACCGCTAGTCGCGATGGACCCGTTGGCGGGCCAGTCGCCCGAGGCCGTGCAGCTGTCGGTGTTGGTCGTGCTCCAGGTGAGGGTGGCCGACTCCCCGACATTGATGGTCGTCGGGCTGAGGCCGAGGTTCACCGTCACCGCCCCCGAGTCGCCGACCACCGCATCCGCCTTGATGAAGCCGTAGCCCGACACCGGGGTAAAGGTGGTTCCGTCAACCGTCTGCACCAGCGGCGATGTGTTGGCGCGCATGGCACTGTAAATCTGCGCCGGGCTCAGCGAGGGCTTGTTCTGCAGCATCAGCGCTGCCACCGCCGCCACGTGCGGCGTGGCGGCCGAGGTGCCGAAAAAGTTCGGGTAGTTGCCGCTGTCGGAACACTGGCCCGAGCCGCCGGCCCCGACCTTGAAACCGAGGAAGGTGTTGCTGCCGCCGTCCGGACCTGCGATGTCCGGCTTCTGGCGCATCTCCGGCGCGGCCAGCAGCGTGCCGGCACTGTCGAACAGGATCGGGTCGCCGCCCCTTGCTGAGTACGACTCGAGCTCGTTCCCATTGGGGTCGGCACACACCGTGGTGTCGTACCAGAACACCGCGCCCACGGCCATGGCGCCGGTGGCCGACGGATGGCCCTGCAGCGTGCCGCCGCTGGGCGTAATGCCGCCGGCCGGGTAGCTGACGCCGCTGCCGTTGTCGTCGATCGCCACCTTCACGCGGTGCGGCGTGCTGCCGCCGGCCAGCCCGACCTGGATGACGATCTGCTGCGCATCGCTGCAGAAGCTGGCGGTGTCGCCGTTCGGACAGGCGCTGCCGCTCGTGGCGGCCGCCGGGAAGCCCAGGATGAGGATCTGGTAAGGATCGGTGCCGGTGTTGTTGGCACCGGTGCACACCTGCGTCTGGTTATCGAGATTGGTGACGTTCCCGCCGTTGGGGTTGTTCGGGTTCTGCGGCGCGCTCACCAGGCCGCTGGCCGAGCCGGTGAGGCACAGGTCCATCTGGCTGGTCGCGCCTCCGCTGGCGGGCGCACCGGTGACGTACGGCTGGTCCCACTGCAGGATGACGGCGATGAACTGCCCGGGCTCGAGCTGCGGGATGTTCACCGCAAAGCCGGTGGTGGTGGTGGCGCCGCTGGCGTCGAAGTTCAGCAGCATCTCGTTGGCCGGCGTGGTGGAGGGCGTCGCGAATACCGGTGAGGTATTGTCGTAGCCGTTGGCACCACTGTTGCCGGCCGCCGAGAAGTAGGCCACGCCGGCGGCATTGACCGTGTTCACCGCCTGCGCGACCAGTCCATCCTGGAAGAACGGCTCGTCGAAGTAGCTCACGTCATCGGCGATCACCATCGCGCCCGCCGTGGCCAGGTCCTGGATGCCCTTGGCAAAGTCGGCCTCGGTGTTGGCCGCGGTGTGGAAGGCGAGCTTCGCGCCCGGAGCGACGTCGTGCACGACCTGCATCATCGCGCGGCCTTCATCGCCGTTCGGCAGGAAGTAATCCTGCGAGAAGCCACAGAGGCCCAGGTCGGTGCCCGCGCCGGCCTCCTCGAGGATGTTGATGTTGGCGGCTGCCGGGAGGTCGCCACTGGCGATGTCGTCCTCGGCCGTGGCCATGAAGCCGTTGGCGGCGTAGCCCTGGTTGCCCGAGGCCGGGACTCCGGAGCCAGGCTGGGCATAGACCTTGTAGCAGTCGTAGCTGTCCGAGAGGATTCCGACGGTGACCCCGGTGCCATCGGCCCCGGTGTTGCTGCGCGCCGCGGCGCTGCCCTGCACGTAGTCACCCTGGGTGGTCACGGCACCCGAGTGCGCGCGCCACATCGAGGCGCGGATCGAATGCAAGTGCGGCAGCGCGGCGGCTGCATTCAGGGCGCTGACCGGTAGCCAGCCGCCGACGTCGTTAAGGTAGGCCTGGGCACGCTGCATGCCCAGACCGCCAAGCTCGGCTTTAAGCGCCTGTACGTCACCGCGGGTGACCGCGTCCACGGCCACGTACTGGATACCGCTCTTGCGCGAGACGATGAAGTGCGCGGCTGGGTTCATCGAGTGCAGGTCCATGAGGCCGGCGCTGCCGGGGCGCGCGCGGTTGGCGTGGCGCGCGAGATCGGCGAGCGCGGCGTCGAACTTGCCGCCCAGGCCGCTGCGCTGCTGAGCGGCGCTGCGGCCGCCGTAGGCCATCAGGTGCGCGCGCGGGGCGGCCTGCACGGCGGTGCTGCTGGCCAGCCGGTGCACGGCTGAAGTGGCAGCAGAGGTGCCGACGATGGTTGCCACGACCACCAGGCTGGCGGCGAAGCGGGTCAATGTAATCCGGTTCATTGCACGACTCCCGTAGTAGCTGCGCCGGCTGCGGGCGCGAGCGGTATCCCCATGACGTTACTTAATATCGCTTCCCTAATGCTTGAGCCCCTTCCCTGGGCGGGGCTGCTCGTACCGCGGCAAGAACCGCGCGTGCATTGTTGGGGCAAATTTTAGTGCATTCGTGCGGTGTGCGCTCGGGGATTCACCATTTTCCCCAATGGTTTATAACAATTCCAAGTGCGCGGCCCGAGGGCCTAGCAGCGCCTCAGGGCGCTGGAGAGCGTTAATGTCACGTTCCCGGTCTGAGCAGCCCGGCCAGCTGGGTCAGCTCGCCGATGCCCGAAAGCAGCGCATCAGGGCTGCCGCCCCCGCCGCGGATGCGCTCATCGTAACCGTAGCTGACGGCGATCGCCCCGCAGCCGGCCGCGTGCGCCGCGTCCATGTCGATCACCGAGTCGCCGACATAGAGGATCTGCCCTGGCGGGATGTCCAGCTGCGCGGCCGCACGCAGCAGCATCGCCGGGCTCGGCTTGCGCTCGGCGTGGGTGTGCGTACCAATGGTGAAGGCCAGGTGAGGCTCGAGCCTGGCCTCGCGCATCAGCGCGCGGGCGAGCGCGCCGTCCTTGTTGGTCACGCAGAATGCGCTCAGTCCCGCGCCACGCAGCCGCTCAAGCGTGGCAATGACCTCAGGGTAAAGGCGGCTGTCGCGGAACATCTGACGGGAATAAATCCTCTTGAACACCGCCAGTGCTTCGTTTGCCGGGACCGCGCGCACTCCTGTGGCGTGGCCTGCCGCGAGTGCGCGCTCCACGAGGGATTCAGCGCCGTCACCGACCAGCGTCCGGATCTTCGCCGGCGGCAGGGTCGAATACGCAAGCGTGGCGAGCATGGCATTGATCGCCGTCGCCAGGTCCGGCAGGGTATCAATGAGGGTGCCGTCCAGATCGAAGCCGACGGCGCGGATCGTCGTAAAGTTCGCTGGCACTTGGCCTCTCGGACGCTCTTCAGCGACGCGGGCGGCGCTTAAGGTTGCTGCGCCGCATTCGCCAGCTCGGACTTGCGGCGCTGTGCAAGCGCATATACTCCGATTCCGATCCACACCACGTTCATCACCGCGGACGGCAGCGCGTGATTCCAGCCGCTGTTGATGACGAAGCCTGCCGCTCCCACGATGTTCATCAGGTGGTACGTGAGGGAATCCGACCGCAGCCTCCCGGCCGACAGGAGCGCGTATGCCCCGAGGATGAGGGCAGCGCCGCTCCAGCCGATGACTTCGATCGTGAATTTCATGGTTCTTCTGCCGGGTGGGTGCAGGCGCATCCTCTGGCAGCGCACTATACCGGGCGCCTGCAGGCTCACCAACGCAGCTGCGGCGTTCAGTCCACCGGCCGCGGGACACCGGGCACGCCCGGCGCACACTCGAGTGCGGCATCCCAGCCGGTCGCGGCGGCGGCGGCTCGGTACGTGCTCTGCAGGAAGCTCAGAAGGGTGGCTTCCGGGTCCGGCGCACTGCGCACCACTTCGTAGGGCAGCAGGAACTCGCCAAGGGTTGTCTCGAAGGCGGCCTGGGGCGGGGCGACGGCGGCAGTTCTGAAGCGCTCGCTCAGCGGATAGGCATATGAGTAGAAGCATGGATAGTCGACCCCGCCGCCGCCCGGCCAGAAGCCTGCGCTGCTGACCTCGTGCGAATAGGCCTCGCGCATGACCGCGGCGGAGACGCCGGGCGCCTTGCCCTGGAACCTTGGCGCGGCGCGCCCTGAGAAGCGCGTGACGGCAAGATCGAAGCTGCCCCAGAAGAAGTGCACGGGGCTGCACTTGCCGAGGAAGCCGCTGCGGAAGAGCCTGAAGACGCCGTCCACCCGCAGCAATACCTGCCACAGCCGCTGGGCGCACTGCGCATCGTAGGCGGCATGGATTGCATCCTGGCTGAAGGGCGTCGCGGCTGCGATCTCGCACGGCCGCTCGTCCATCTGCACGCCGATCTCAAGCTCGGTGAGCGCCTGCATCACCGCGGCATAAAAGTCGGCGACCGAACGTGGCTGCAGTCGCACCTCGCGTTGCGTCGCGTCGCTGACCTCGATGCGCAGCACGTGGCGGTTGAAGTCGAACTCCAGTTCGAAGAAGCGGTCGCCGTGCCGGATCAGCGAACTGCTGAGGCCGCGGGCGGTCACGTACAGCGGCACGTGCCAGCTGTGGTTGAGCCAGGGGGTCAGGGCAAGGCGGACCTTGCCGATGACCTGTGTCCACAGGTGCAGCGTGGCGAAGGTCTCGCGACCGGCTACGTAGGAAAGCTCAGGCCAGGGGCGGTTCATGGGAAGAATATTCGCCGTTGCAATACCTCCTTATCAAGAGCGGCTGACTCCCCTATTACGTATGCGCCCAAGGCCCTGAATGGCGCGGTGAAATGCCTCGGCGGGGGGCTGTGGGGAAGGTCCCGGAACCCTAAAGTACCGCAGCCCGAAGACCCTGCAGAAATGGTGATTTATGGAGTTCCTGCTAATTGATGTCGGCGCCACGCTTACCCTGTTGGTCGCCTATCTCTCGGTCGTGTTCTGGAGTGATCTCGCCCGCTCCGTCTAGCCGGTAGCCTGGCGTCCCAGCCGCAGCGGCGGCTGACACCGCGACTGCGCGGTGCGCGCCGGCGGCATGCGTCCGGGATCTGTTTCCGCTAGGCTTGCCCGCGCCGCGCATGCGGCGTGCGCCGGGCCTGCGGTATACGGTGATGCGACAGACGCGTACTTGGGGATGCTGTTGACGGGGGCTCTCCTGTGGCCCACGGTCATCCGCTTCGGTCGCTTCGGTGACATGGTGATGCTGACCGCCCTGACCCAGGCGCTGCATGGGCGTTATGGGCTCCCCTGCCAGGTGGTCGGCGCAGGTCCCTGGAACGCGGATATATTCCGCGCGCACCCGGACGTCGCGCGGGCCTGGTCCCTGCCGCGGCACTTGCCGCTTGCGCTCAGCCTGGCGTGGCCCCGCGTGATCGCAGCACTGCATCGCACGCACCCGTCCCCGGTGTACGTGTGCGAGCCGCACCAGCGACAGTTGAGGCGCGTACGCCGGTTGCTGAAGTTTGGCGGCATCGACCCGGCACGCTGCCTGTTCATCACCGACCTGCCCCAGCGCGATAACGAACACTCTATCGATCGGTTGCTGCGGTTCGGCGAGCAGACCCCGCCAATTCTTGAGGGGCGGTTCAGCGCTGCCGCAGCCAGGCTGCGCTGCTCACCCCGCCTGCAGGTGCTGGACGCGGAACGCAGCGCACGCGATGCGTGGCTGCGCACCAACGGCTGGTATGGTCGCGAGCTGGTGCTCATTCAGGCGGGTAACTTCCGCAGCATGAGCGGCAATCACGCCACCGCGGTACGCCGGGCGGCGGATGACAAGGCCTGGCCCATGCAGCACTGGCAGCGGCTCTTCGAGCTAATCCACGCCCGCATGCCCGAGGCCCGGATCGCGCTGTGCGGAGCGAGCTCCGAGGCACCGATGCTGCGCGGCCTCAAGGAGACGGTGGGACTCGACTGCGTGATCGTTGCCGATCCGCCGTTGCGGCAGCTGTTCGCGCTGTGCGAGGTAGCGCATAGCATGATCTCGGTTGATACAGGTCCCGCGCACGCGGCCGCCGCACTGGGCGTGCCGCTGGTGGTGATGTACGGGGCAGAGTCACCGGCGCACTGGCTGCCGCGCGGGCCGGCGGGTACCGCGGTCGTGGGACTGGGGGGGCCGCCGGCATCGATGCGCGTCGATCAGCTGACCGTGGAGGCGGTGTTCGAAGCCTGGCGCACGCTGCCGCGGCGTGGGCAGGCGCAGGTTGCCTGAGGTGGCCGCTCAGCAGGGAATCGACTGCGGCCTCACGCCCACCGGTGCAGCAACCAACCGAGCATGACGCACGCCGCGCCGGCGAACACCGGATCGATGCTGGCGTCGAGACGCTGACGCCAGCTGCGGCGCGCGCATTCCTTGCGCATCGCCTGGCGCCACAGCGAGCACTGGCGCCCTACCTGTCTTTCCGCGGCGCGCAGGCGCGCGCTTTGCCGGGAGGCATCCATCGCGGCGCCGAAGGCCGAGCCGATGCGCGCAATTTCCATGGCCTGATAGTGCCGGCCGGTGGGTGAGGGGACTCTCGACCGGATCACGAACCGCGGCAGGCACAACGGCCGGGCGCCGGCGTCTGCACCGGCTGCCACGCGGCTGATTTACTTAATCCCCGGACGCGCTGCGGCAGCTGACAATGAGTGAAATGACCAACCGCGGCGATGCACCCGCCGCGGCCGCGCCTGACTGCAGTTAGCGCGCAGCACCCAGCTCGTAGAGATCATCCGCTACCGGGGTGCCCCTTGCCGCAGGGAGTGGCAGCATCTCGGCCTCGATGAGCGCGAAGGGTATCGTCCCGGCAGCGTTCATGCGGGCGAAGAAATCTCCCACGCTGAAGGGCCTGCCTGCCAGCTGCTGCGCGCGGGCGTAGTCGCTGATGAGCCGCTCAAACTGCACCTTGCCGGTAACGTAGCTCGTGCCATAGCCGGGCTGGCGCAGGTAGAGCAGCTGTTCGAAGGCCACCAGCGGGCTCGCCGGGTCGGACCAGCCGCGTGGCGTCCACCGCGCGTGAAAGCGCCCCGCTTCCTGCAGGCTGATCTCATTCGACTGCACGTACAGCGAAGCCAGTCCCCGGGCCGCGCGGTTAGCGAGCATGATCCAGACGATTTCGCGTCCGCGCGGGTTGTCCGCATACAGCCCGGCCTGCATCAGCGTCTCTTCCATCGCTGTCGCCAGGCCCTCGGAACGGCTGTCGAACATGTTGGACAGCGCCGGCATGCGCCGGATCGCGCTCTGGTTCGGCTCCTGCTTCATGCGCGCCAGCTCGATCCAGTGATAGTCGTGGCTGAACAAGCCCAACGGCTCGCGCGCAATCGCCTGGTCGAAGAAGTTACGTTTCTCGGGGGGTACGAACTTGGGCACCTGCTGAGCCAGCGCGTCGCGAAAATAATCCCGGTCCGGCACGATCCCCGTGTGGATGAGGAACTCGGTAAATTTCCTCATCCGTCCCTCGACCAGCGCGCGCCAGGCTTCCGGGGTGTCCGCCGGCACCAGCGGCGGCAGGTCGCGGTTGCGGAACTCCTCCAGCGCCAGAGTTGCCCGCGCCCGCTCCAGCTCGCGGCGCATCAGGGTGACCTGCTGGTCCCAGTCATAGGGCACCAGATGCACCTTCTGCTCGTACCAGGTGTAGTTTTCCTTGCCGACTCCGGAAGGACCGGTCCGCTTCGGCGCCTCGGACTCGATCCAGGCGATGAAGCCATCGGTGGCCTGCTGTGCGCGCGTCACGGCCGCGCGCAACGCCTTGTCGGCGCCGGCAAGGCTTGCGTGCCTTGTTCCTTCCAGTGTGCGCATATCGAGCGTCCCGGCCTGCAGCGCCGCCAGCACCGCACTTTGCGCGCGCCACGTGTCGGTGCTGTAGGTCCACAGGTCCTGCGCGTTGCTGTCGCGCAGGTTCAGCCTTGCTTGGTCGAGCAGGGCCGGGATGGCGCCCAGCAGGCAGGCGAGGCTGCGTTGATCTGCGCCCGACAAAGGGTAGGGATAGGCAAACAGGTCGATCGCCGGCGCCGCCGCCACGCCTTCATGCTGCGGGACGTCACTGCGCTCGCCGTATACCGTGGCATAGAAGGACGGGTCGCGCGCCCAGGGTCGGCGCACCCGCAGGTCGAAGTCGAGTCCGTTCATTTCCGCTTCGATCAGGCGCTGATCGACGAGTTGCGTAGCCGGCCAGCCCTGCGTGGGGATGTGCTGCAACCTGTCGCGGTAGCCGGGCAGGGCGGCAGCCTTCGCCGCCATCGCTGCGGGGCTGTAGTCCGGAAGACAGTCGCGCACGGCCGGAGCCTCGAATCTGCGCCAGTCCTGCGCCAGCCGCGCGAGCGAGTCGTAGCCGCCCGTGGCGGCACCTGCCGGGACGGCCGCCACGGCGGCGATGAAAGCGAGCCATGACCGCATGAATAATCCCTTGTAGTGGAGGTCGCGGGCGGCGTGCCCTAGGAGGCTGATGTCACGCCGTGAGGATAGCAGTCCGCGGCACGGAGCCACCGCTTTTACCGCGCATGGGGCGTTCAGAAGGTAGCGCGCGCCGCCACGAAGAAACCACGGCCCAGGACGTCGTAGGTAGAGAACGAGTTGAGATTGCCGGCTTGGTAGGAAGCTTCCTCCGGAATCACGGGCGGGTCCTTGTCGAATATATTGCTGACCCCGAAACGGACCTGGAAGTGTGCGCCGGCGAGCCATATGGCCGTCAGGTCAAGATAACTCGAGCTGCCGACGTGTGTCAGCAGCTGATCGTAGAAGCCCGCCTCCTGGTCCTGCAGCAGCACCTGGCCTGAGTTGTTGTCGTACTGGGTGGCGCCAATGAAGCGCCATTGCGTCGACACCTGCATATTCCAGGGCATCTCCCAGGTCAGGCGCAGAATGTGACGCCAGCGCGCATTCACCGAGCCGTTGAGACAGGTGTTGCCGAACAGGCCTGCACAGTCGTAACTCGGCGCGCTTCGATAGGGCGTGGTGGTGTTGTGCTGCAACCAGTTGCCGTTCAGGATCGCAACGAGTGCGCCCCAGCGGCCCATCGGCATACGGTAGTTCCCCAGCAGGTCAATACCGGAAACGAGTGCGGCGCCGGTATTGACCGCGGAGTGCAGGATATAACCGCTGCCCGTCGCGCTAGTGGCGCTCAGGCCGCCGGCAGGGGTGCGCACGATCTGGCTGCACAACCCGGGATCGCCTGTCAGCAGGCACTGCTGCAGCGTAACGGAGTCGGGCACGGTGCCTATGGCACCCTCGAGATGAATTCGGAAGTAGTCGATGCTGGCGGTGAATGCCGGCAGTGCGGTGGGGGTCAGCGTCACGCCCAGCGACCAGGTGTCGGCGGTTTCCGGCGCCAGGCTCGGATTTCCGCCGCTGACGACTCCGCAGCCGGCGAAGCATTGCGGAATCTTGCTGGTGCCACCGTACGCCGGACCGATTCCGTTGCCGTATTGGGCGGCGGTCACGCCCGTATGCATGCAGGCGGCGAGGCTGGCGGATGCGTGGGTGGCGCCACCGTCTGTGGGAGCGCACGGGTCAAAGTCGATCGCATTGGATAGGTCGTAGGTATGCGGCGTATACAGTTCGACCAGATTCGGCGCGCGTACTACCCGGTCGTAGGAGCTGCGCAGCCGCACGTCGGCAATCGGAGCGAACTGCACATCGAACCGGTAAGTATTGGTCGAGCCCGCCGTTGAGTACACCGAATAGCGATAGCCGGCACCAGCCGTGAGGTCCTTGAGGTACGGCCGGTCCTGCGCGATGGGTACACGGATCTCCAGGAACGCCTCGTTGACCGAGACCTGCCTGTCGATGGTGGCAGGGGGTACGCCGAAGGCAGCCAGGGTTCCGGCTTGTTCCACGAAGTCCGGCGCAAAATTCAGGGTTTGCGTACGGTGCTCGCCGCCGATATTCAGCGCCGCTCCCGCATGCGCCCATGGCGACATCAGTCCGTAGTATTCCAGCTGACCGGTCACATCGGCATGCACGATCTGCTCGGAATTGGTGCCGCTCTCGGTTCCCTGCACGTTCAGGTAGGCGAGTTGCTGCGGCGTTACCGCTCCGCTCTGGAAGATGTCGTACGGGACACACGCGCCTCCGCTGATGCAGCGCGGTTGGCCGGAGGCATCAGTGGTTACCTGCAGCGCGCTGTCGACCGAGACGATGTTGAGGTAGTTCTGATGCGTTTCGTTCAGGGAGGTCCGGTAGTACTGCCCGTAGGCATCATAAGACCATGCCGCGCCGAACCTGCCGTCTAGGCCGAGCACGGCGCGGTAGTTGCGGTGCTCGTAACTGGTCGTGCGGCCGGAGCCTTCGATGTTGCGCCGGCCGATGTTCAGGTCCGCATTGACGCTGCCCGGCCGCGCGCGATCGGCGGCAATTTCGGCCGGCGTGCACAAGATCCCCGCCTGCTGGGTGCTGAGCAGCGGGTTGCTGCAGTTCACCAGGTAGGCGCCGTCGGGCGTCAACGGGTTGCTAAACAGGAACAGGCCGTCGGGACCGAGCTGCTGCGTGGTCTCGTCCTGCATGAAGCTGAACTCCATGTAGGGTCTGGCCGCCGGACTGACTTCCCAGTGCGCCAGCGCGCCCGCCTGGTAGCGCTTGTCCTGGCGCTGCAGGGAGTAATAGCCTCCCGGGTTGGAGCGCGCCGGTGGCACCGAGCCTGCTGCCGGCCACGGCACGAACTGGTGGCCGACGACCGAATAGGCTCCGCTGTCGGTAACGAAGAGATTTGATTCGGGCGTCAGGGCACACGCCACGCCACGCTCGGCGGGTACTTCGTCGAACACGTTCGCGCTCACCGCCGTACAGGCCGAATAGTCCCGGTCCCAGGCGTACACCGGATCCTGTGACTGATAGACGAAATAGCCTGTGAGGTGGCCGTTGGCGCCGGCGAAGTCGGTTCCCGCAAGCACCGACAGGGAGCGACGGAAGCCGTCGATCTGCGTGCCCATCGGCGGGGCAATGCCTGCAGCGCTCTCCACACCTTGGAGGTAGTCGTTGTGCTGCGTGTGCTCCGCGAACCCGTATTGGGCATCGACCTGCACCCCCTGCAGGTGATCCTTGAGGATGAAGTTGACCACGCCGGCGATCGCATCCGAGCCATAGGTGGCCGATGCGCCTCCGGTCAGCACTTCAACGCGCTCCACCATGCCCAGGGGGATCTGGTCCAGGTCCGGGGCCTGGTTGGGGTTGGTCGTGTTGGGATCACCGACCCCCAACCGCCGCCCGTTGATCAGCACGACCGTGCGTTGCGGGCCGAGTCCACGCAAGTCGGCGGTCGCGAAACCTCCGGCGGAGTTTCTGGGATTGGAGAAGTTGCCGAAGTCCGTGCCAGCACTGACGGTCATCTGGGGAAGGTTGGCGATGACATCGCTGGCATCGGCGCGCCCCAGCAGGTCAATGTCCTGGGCGCTGATGACCTGCATGGGACTGGTCGACGAGATGTTCGGCGGCGTCGGGATACGCGATCCGGTGATCGTGACCTCCGGCTCGGGTGGTTCATGGCGGGCGGCGGCCTGGCCTGCCGATGCCGGCGCGGCTGGGAAGATGCGCACGCTGTGCGCCGTCAGCGGCTCGAACTGAAGTCCCGTGCCTTCGAGCAGGCGCCCCAGTGCTTCCGTGGCATTGAGTCCCGCGCGGGCGCCGGGTGAGTGTTGGTTATCGACGATCACCGACACGTAGGCCAGATGCAACCCGGTCTGGCGCGTGAACGCGCCCAGTGCTTCATTTAGAGGTTGCGCGGGGATGGCCTCACGCAGCACGGAGTCCGTGCTGCCCTGCGCAAGCGCCGTGGAAACGGCGCACAGCGCAAGCGGAATGACAGCCAGCAATGCCAGCAGCGTGCTCGCCGGAAAAGAGGCGACGCGGGCACACGAGTGAGGCAAGCGAACCGCGATAAGCTTCAGAAGCCGGCCTTCCGGGTGCGCGCACTACGCAGTTCGGTGTGCGTGAGCGCTCGACCTAACTGTCCGAGACAGCATAGCCTATTTTCGCGACACGCGAATCTGGGAGGCCGTGACCTCAACCCGCACTCCCTGCAGACTGCGCAGGAATGCCAGGAATTCCTCCGGATCGTCGGTGGAGAAGACTCCGCTGACCTGCAGGTCACGCAGCGCAGGAGAGGTAATCTCGATGGGCTTGGTGGCGTAGCGGTTGAATTCAGCCGCAACCAGGCCCAGCGGCTCGTGGTCGAAGCTGATCTGCCGATGGAGCCACGCGGTGGTCTGCTCCGCATTGACTGCTTCAGGAGTTGGCGGCCAGTGATCCGCCGCCACACGAAGCTGCTGATTGGCCACTAGTACCACCGGTGCTGCCGCTGGGATCTGGCCCGCGCCGCCGACCGGCGTCTGCCCCGGCGCCGCGGCGCGCGAAACGGCGACCCGTCCGTCGGTCACCGTGACGAGCGTCGAGTCTGCGTTCAGACGCACGTCGAACCTGGTCCCAAGGTCGGTGACTTCAGCCAACCCGGCGCGAACCTTGAAGCTGCGGTGCGGCTCGTGAGTGACCTCGAGCGCGGCCTCGCCGGCATCGAGGATCACCAGCCGTTGCGCGGTGTCGTAGCGTACGCTGGCCGCACTATCGGTATTCAGGTGCAGCACGGAGTTGTCGGGCAGCCGGATGGTGCGCTGTTCACCGTGCTGCGTCTGGAAGTGCAGTGCCGGGGGTGCAACGGCGGCCAATTCCGGTCGGACCGTCCTGAGTTTGAACCATTGCTGTAATCCGACGGTCGCCAAGACGACCGCGAAGGCGGTCAGCGCCGCGGCCTGCCAGCGACGGGCGCGGCGGTTGCCGTCAATTACCGGCAGCGAAAGCCATGCAAAGCGGCCCGCGCCTTGCTCCGCGGCGCCTGCGCGCGCCAGCAGGTTGTCGAGGGAAAAATCGCCAAACCCGGCCAGTCCCCGCAGATCTCGGCCGAGCGCGGCCACGCCGAGGAACTCCTCGACGTGCACCGGAGAGGCTTGCAGCCAGGTCACGAACGCGGCGGCTTGCCCGGCATCGAGCGGTGCAGCGTCGTTGAGCACGAACCAATCGCTCGCCTGTTCAGCGATCGCGGCTCGGACTTGCGCGTCCTTGTAACTCATGAGTTCATCCCAATCGCGCCATGCGGCGCCGGCAATGCGACAGAGCCTGAGTCACGTATTTTCTTGCCATCTGTGGTGAGACGCCCAATTTGATCGCCACTTCCCGGTAGGAAAGGTCGTGGGTGAAGCGCAGCAGCACGGCCGCCTGGCACTTGGGGCTCAGTTGCTTGAGTACCGCCTGCAGTCGTGCCCCGCGCTGCGCCAGGTCGAGGTCGCCATCGAAGGTCGGCAGCACGCCGAGTTGTTCCTGCGCCGGCGCCTCCTCGATGTCCATGCTGCTGGCCCGACGTCGGTCAAGGACTGCGTTCTCCTTCACCAGATTGTTGGCGACGGTGTAGAGATAAAGGACTGGGTCACGGATGGCGCCCTGGTCACGGATGCGCAGCATCCGCAGGTACACCTCCTGCGCCAGATCAGCCGCATCAGATTTGCCGCGGATGCGCCGCTGGAAGAACGCCTGCAGGGCGCCGCGATGCTCCGCAAACAGCCGTTCGACCAGAGTGGGTTTTGGGTCCGGCGCATGCACGGTGAGGAAACTCCTCCTTGGGCTATAAGAGTCCCGCGGCCTTAAAATGACAACCAAATCCCCCGGCGAGCTGCGCTGCGCTCAGCGCCGGGGAGAAATTGGCAATGGCCGGGACGTACCGCCCCGGCAGAGTCGGCATCCCCGTCACGCACCCGAGTTGCAGTGCGCCACGGGGTGCACCCGCCGGTGCGGATCAGTCCGGCTTGACCCGCCGCGCTGTCACCGTCCCGGTCCCACCCGCGACCTGCACGCTCTCGTCGAACGGATTGGCGGGACTTACCGAGAAGACGCCAACCTTGTAGGTTCCGGAGAACGAATTGCCGGTGGCGTCCAAGCGGATGACCATGTGGAAGTGGACGCGGGTGCCGAACCCTGCGCCCGGGGCCATCCAGCCCATAGCGATGTGGTTGAGCGTATAGGTGGAGTGGCCGATTCTGCGCCATACGCCCTGGCAGACATCTCCGGTCTGCGGGTCCTGGGCGCCGGAGAACATCAGTTCCGTCCCGTCCGAGTGCCACGCCTGCGTGCCCCAGTCGACCGCGAAGCCGGCCAGTTTGAACTGCCACAGGCCCACGACGGATGCGTCTTCGTCCTCATCGTGCACCGCCGCCAGCGCACCCTCCGAGCCCGGGTAGTACACCGCGGGCACGAACTGTCCGGCCGCCGCGGCGCCCGTCAGCTTAGGTACCAGACTGTCCAGGTTCAGGCAGGCCGCGCTCACCTGCATGCACGCTGCGATCCCGAACCCTCCCAACGCGGCCGCCAGCCTGCCGCTGCCCAGCCGGTTCATCATTGAACTGATCATGACCATTCTCCCGTTTGTTGAGATTTTTGATTGCTAAGGGGACGCAGCCAGTACCGGTCTTGTGCATCGCGCCAGACCTAAGACCGCGTCATTCCCTATACGAGTGCCGGACGCGTGGATTGACAACCTCGAGTTGCGCATGGCCAACGCGTGCAGCGCAGGAAGATGGCTGCTGCGCCCAGGGAACCGAAATCAGAGGTGTTCTTTTCCCTGCGTCGCCACTCGTTGGTGGGAAGCGAGTTCTCGGACGACCGACCAAGACGGCGGTCACCCCGGAGCTGCAAGACCACCAACAACAGGTACGTGAGGGCAGGTACAGGTATGCATACTTCTCACCGCTTAGTCTCTATTTTCACCGCTGCTATCGCCTTGGTCGTATCGGCGGGGATGGCCGTCCACGCCGGTGCCGCTGAGCCGGCGGCAGCGCCGAAGCTGCGCATCGCACCGGTGGGCGTGCACGGTTTTCCGTTCAGGTCCTCCACGCTGAATCTGGCCAGCTTTGGCTACGCTGAACAGGAGTTCCTGCTCGCGGGCAAGGCACAGGCATACGTGCCGGTCGCCCCGCTGCAGCAGGATGGGCGCTGGCAGGTCACGGCCAACCCCGGAGTCACCGCACCATACGTCACGCGGATTCTGGTGCGTCGGCCAACCGACCCCGCCCGCTTCAATGGCACGGTGGTGGTCGAATGGCTGAACGCGAGCGGCTTGTCCGACACGCAGTCCGACTGGCTCTACCTGCACGACGAAATACTCCGCCAGGGATACGCCTACGTCGGTGTGACAGCGCAGTACGTGGGCGTGCAGACCCTGACTGCCTGGGAAAATGGGCCAGGGTCGCGCTACGCAAGCCTGTTTCATCCGGGTGACTCGTTCGCGTACGACATCTTTGCGCAGGCAGGCTCGGTCATCTCGCACGGCCGCGCCGGCGACCCGCGCCCGCTGGGAGAGTTGACGGGCCGCGTCAACGCGATACTGGCGACCGGCTTCTCACAATCAGCGGCGTGGCTTACGACGTACTTCAACGCCATTCACCGGCTGTCCCCGGTCTACAACGCATTCCTGATCCACGACGCCGGCTTCGATGCACCCCTGTCCCTCGATGTCGCCTCCGGGGCAACCGGCGACCCGCCGCCGGCTGGCGTGCCGGCGACGCCGTTCATCGATACGCCCTATCCGCTGCAGTTGCGCAGCGACCAGAGCCAGCCGGCTCTCATCCTGCTGTCGGAATTTGGCTTGTCGGACGCGGGCAACGCGGCGGCGCGCACGTTCCACCTGCAAGCCGACTCAGCGCACATCCGCATCTGGGAGTTCGCAGGGGCGACGCATCTGGAGAGCGGCTGGTTTCAGGAACTTGCTGCGGACGATCGCAAGACTTATCCGGGCTCGGCTCTGGATCCCTGCGATGGACCGCCGGGAATCCCGAGCGTCGTGCACGCGCCCGCGGCGCGCGCGGCGCTCCACGCTCTGAGTCAGTGGGCCCGGGGTGCCACGGCGCCCCGTCCCGCCCCGCGCTTGAGCCTGCTGGTGCCCAGTCCGCCCGATGACTTCGATCAGCTCGTGGCATTCAATCGTGACCCGAAGACCCAGCTGGTCAACGGCGGTATACGCCTGCCCGCCGTCGCCGTGCCGGCAGCGACGCTCAATGGCAACCGCTCGGACTTTGACCCTCAGATCCAGGGGCCCGGAGGCCAGTGCTACTTCATCGGCGTCTTCGACCCCTGGGACCACGATTCGGATCCGTGGGACGGACAGGCGGGATCTGACCCATCGGCCACCCCAGAGCCCGACCTGCAATTGCGCTACCCGACGCACCAGAACTACGTGGAGCGTGTGTCGGTGGCGGCCTTGCAGTCAGTGGAGCGCGGCTACCTGCGACCCGTCGATGGGGTAAAGCTGGCACTCGATGCCTCGCATGCCAATGTGCCGTAGCAGCTTCGTGCCCTGCGGTTGGCACGGCGTGACTATCCGATTGAGGCGTTCGGGCTGGGTCGACCGACCCTGCCGCATATCGAGGCCGCGAGTTCACGGGGCCGGCGCGGTGCGGCCGCCGCGAATCGGCAGCCAGACGCTAGTCAAGCTTGCCATAGCTGCGTACCAACTCGGCCATCTCGCGCGTGCCTTCGTCCGCAGCCAATCCGGCCACCACAGAGCGACGATTGGCTTCGGGTTGGTTCTGGCTGAGCTTCCATTTGCCTTCAAGTACGGCGATCTCAATCTCAATGCCGACGATGGCTTTCTTCTGCGCTTCGATATAGTCGCCGGGCGCATCGGCGACCGACCATGGCTGGGTGCGCGCGGCTTCGCGCGCGCTCGTCAGGGCGGCCAGTTGGGCAGTCAGCCACGGGCTCTCCTGCAGCCTGGCTGTGCCGCGAGCCTGGACGATGGTGTAGTTCCAGGTCGGTACCACTTTGCCGTTCTCGCGCTTGGTGGCATACAAGGACGGACTGACATAGGCGTCAGGGCCCTGAAACACCACGAGAACTGACTGGTTGTCGAGTTCCCGCCACTGCGGATTGGCGCGCGCCATGTGAGCCTGCAGCACGCCGCGCGCGCTATCCCCTGTTCGCAGCACGAACGGAATTAGATTCGCAAGCAGTCCACGCGATCCATGTGAGACCAGAAGGCCGAGGGGATGACTGCGGATCAGCCCATGCTGAACCTCGAGCCGGTCCTCACGAAACGACGACGGGCAGTACATCAATAGTCCCCGTATTGAGCCGGAGTCGGGTCGGGGACCTCCGGCAGGTCATCTGGCGCAAGTGCCAGTTAGGGCTTAACTGCTTGATCTGTAAAGGTCTGGTTTGGTCGGGATGACAGGATTTGAACCTGCGACACCTACGTCCCGAACGTAGTGCTCTACCAGGCTGAGCTACATCCCGAATCTGCGGAACCCCGGCGCCGGGAACCAAGGCATGCGGCGGGCCGCGCAGTGTACTCAACCGGGCCGCCGCCTTCAAATGCCTCTTTCCTGGCCCTCAGCCCCCGCTTTTCTGCAGTACGACCTTGCCCAGGTGCATGACGAACACAGGGTGCTCCGTGGCATGGATGTCATTCAGCACGTTGCCCGGTACGGCGACGATATCGGCCGCCTTGCCTGGCTCCAGCGTCCCCACCTCCGCATCGATGCCGAGCAGCTTCGCCGCCTCGCGGGTACCGGCGCGCAGGGCGGCACTCGGGGCCATGCCGGCATCCGTCATGAGGGCAAACTCCATGCCGTTCATGCCGTGCGGAAATACGCCCGCGTCAGTGCCGAAGGCGATTGGCACCCCGAGGCGCAGCGCGGTCTTGAACATGTTGTCGGCGGCCGCAGCCGCGGCGCGCGCCTTGGCGGCGATCTGCGGCGGGAAAGTGTCCACCTGCTTCATCACCCAGTAGATCGCCATGCGGGTGGGCACCAAATAGACGCCCTTGGCCTTCATCAGTTTCAGCGTGTCCTCGGTGAGGAAGCTGCCGTGTTCGATCGAGTCGACGCCGGCGGCGATGGCGAGCCGCGCCGCGGTGTCGCCGTGGCAGTGGGCGGCGACCTTGCGGCCGCGGTTGTGCGCCTCGGTGATGATAGCCGAGAGTTCTTCCGGGGTCAGCTGCGGGTCATCGACGCGATCTGACTCCGACAAAACCCCGCCGCTGGCGGAGATCTTGATGACATCCGCGCCCCACTTCATCTGGTAGCGCGTCGCCTCGCGGCACTGGTCCGCACCGGTGCAGATGCCCTGGATGGGTCCCTCGGGCTGGACGCGGTCCGGCGGGAAGGCGAAGTCATCGAAGTGCCCACCCGGGGAGCCAATGCCGTGTGCGGCAGTGATCATGCGCGGGCCGAGCGTGACGCCGGCGTTGATGGCGTTGCGCAGACCGATGTCGACGAAGTCACTGGCACCGACGTTGCGCACCGTCGTGAAGCCTGCCTCGAGGGTGCGCCGCGCATAGACGGCCGCGTACAGCGCCTGCTCGGCGGGGAAGCGCATCATACGGTGGTAGACCCCGAGGTAATAATTCGGCTCGAACTCGTCGGTGATGTGCGTATGGGCATCGATGAACCCGGGCAGCAGCGTTGCATCCCCGAGGTCGATCACGCGCGCGCCCGCAGGCACTGCGCCGCCGACCGAGACGATCTTTCCGCCGCTGACCACAACGACCGTGCCCTCCTTGAGCGTCGTCCCGGTCGAGTCGAACACGTGCGCAGCTTTCAGCGCGATGGTCTCGGCCGGCGCCTCGGCCGCGCTGGCGGAGGCCGCGGCGAGCAGCACTGTGGTGCAGGCGAGGGCGGTGGCTGTGGCGAGCAGGTGCGCGCGAGTCGAGTGAGTCATGGGTACATCCGGTGGCGGAAAGCGCGAAAGTGTAGGGCGGCGTCGCGGGCTGGCGCAATGCACAGCGCAGCGCGGGGCGTGCAGCGGGCCTGCGTCAGGTGGTGTGCTCGACCGCGAAGCGGGCGAGTGCGCCAAGTCCGGCCCGGTAGCGGGACTCCGGCAGGCCCTCAAGCGCGGCGAGTGCCTGCGTGCACTGCTCGCGTGCAAGCGCGAGGGTGTAGTCGAGCCCGCCGGTGGCCTCGATTGCGGCGATCACCGGCTCCAGCTGCGCCAGTCCGCCGCGGCGGATTGCCTCGCGGATCGCCTCGCGCTGTGACGCGTTGCCGTGCTTGAGCGCGTGGATGAGGGGCAGGGTGGGCTTACCCTCAGCGAGGTCGTCACCGAGGTTCTTGCCGCGCTCGCTCGGGTTGGAGCGGTAGTCGAGGACATCGTCGACCAGCTGGTAGGCGGTCCCCAGGTGGCGCCCGTAGCTCGCCAGCCCCCGCCGCACGTCCGGGGTGACCCCGGACAGCACCGCAGCCACCTCGGCGCCGGCTTCGAACAGCTTCGCGGTCTTGCGGTAGATCACTTCCAGGTAGCGCTGCTCGGTCGTGTCCGGATCGCGGGCATTCATCAGCTGCAGCACCTCACCCTCGGCGATCACGTTGGTCGCCAGTGCCATGACCTCCATGACCGGTTGTACGGCGATGGTGGCCATCATCTGGAAGGCACGCGAGTACACGAAATCCCCGACCAGCACGCTCGCCTGGTTGCCGAACACCCGATTGGCGGTGTCGCGGCCGCGGCGCAGCGAGGAGCCATCGACTACGTCATCGTGCAGCAGCGTCGCGGTATGGATGAACTCGATGAAGGCAGCGGCCTCGATATGCGCCTGGCCCTGGACCTGGCAGGCGCGCGCACACAGCACCACCAGCATCGGCCGCAGGCGCTTGCCGCCCCCGGAGATGATGTGCTCGGCGATCTGGTCGACCAAGGGGACCGAGCTTTTCAGGCGCTCGCGGATGACGGCGTCGACGGCGTGCAGGTCCGCCTGGACCAGGGCGCGAATCTCTTGCAGGGTCATTGAGGGGGCAGTCGCTTGGAGATGTATGGGGCCCATCGGGAAGGCCCGCATCCTAGCCGACGGCGCCCATTTGGAGAAATCATGGCCATCCGGGGCGCTAAGTACCCAAAAGACTTCCTAAGTACCTGTCGGGCTTCAGGAAAGGCCGTTTGACCGGGGCCGGGTGCGCCAGTAGAATGCGCGGCCTTTCCGTAACCCAGTCTCCTTATATACAACCATGTACGCAGTCATCGCCACCGGCGGCAAACAGTATCGAGTGATGAAGGACGGCGTGCTGCGCGTGGAGAAGCTCGACGCAGAGCCAGGCGCCACCGTGGAGTTCGGCGAAGTGCTGCTCGTGGGCGAGGGCGCCGAGATCAAGATCGGCAAGCCGATGCTCAAGGGCGGCAAGGTTACCGCCACCGTCGTGCGCCATGGCAAGGGCGCCAAGGTGTCGGTCGTGAAGTTCAAGCGCCGTGCGCACTACCTGCGCCAGAAGAACCACCGCCAGCTGTTCACCGAGGTGAAGGTCACGGACATCAGCGCGGGCTGATCCTCTTACAGGACATTTGCAGAAATGGCACATAAAAAGGCAGGCGGCAGCACCAAGAACGGGCGCGATTCGCACTCCAAACGTCTGGGAGTGAAGCGCTTCGGCGGCGAGCAGGTGCTGGCCGGCAACATCATCATCCGCCAGCGCGGCACGCCGGTGCGCGCCGGAGCCGGAGTCGGCGTCGGCGTCGACCACACGCTGTTTGCCAAGGTCAGCGGCACGGTGCAGTTCACCAAGAAGGGTGCCGAGCAGCGCATGTACGTGAGCGTGCTACCCGAAAAGGGCTGATCGCCGCCGCGCGGCTGCGATGCTTCCGAACCCCGGCCTAAAGCGCCGGGGTTTTTGTTTGCGCGTAAGGTCAAGGCCATGAAATTCGTCGACGAGGCAAGAACCAAGGTCCAGGCCGGCAGCGGCGGCCGCGGCAGCACCAGCTTCCGCCGCGAGAAATTCGTGCCCTTCGGCGGCCCCGACGGCGGTGATGGCGGCAAGGGCGGCGATGTCTACCTGCGGGCGATGAGCGGCATCAATACCCTCGCGGACTTCCGCATCGAGCGCACCTTCCGCGCCGGCCTCGGCGAGCCCGGCAGCGCCAACGACTGCTCCGGTCACGGCGGCGCGGACGTCTACGTGCCGGTGCCGATCGGCACGGTGGTGCGCGATGCCGAGACCCAGGAGATCCTCGGGGACCTCACCCGCGACGGCCAGGAACTGCTGGTGGCACGCGGCGGCAAGGGCGGCTGGGGCAACCAGCGCTTCAAGTCCAGCACCAACCGCACGCCACGGCAGTTCGGGCCCGGGCTGCCGGGGGAGAAGCGCGCCCTGGAATTCGAACTCAAGGTGATTGCCGACGTCGGCCTGCTCGGCCTGCCCAACGCCGGCAAGTCGACGCTCATCCGCGCCGTCTCCGCGGCGCGCCCGAAGGTGGCCGACTATCCCTTCACCACGCTCTACCCGAACCTGGGCGTGGTCGACGTCGGCCAGCACCGCAGCTTCGTCATGGCCGACATCCCGGGCCTGATCGAAGGCGCCGCGGACGGGGCGGGGCTGGGCATCCGCTTCCTCAGGCACCTGCAGCGCACGCGGGTGCTGCTGCACCTGGTGGACATCCTGCCTGCGGACCCGGATGCAGACCCGGTGCGCGACGCGCGCACCATCGTTGCGGAGCTGAAGAAGTTCAGCAGGGAACTGGCCGCCAAGCCGCGCTGGCTGGTGATCAACAAGGCGGACCTGCTGCCCCAGGCCGAGGCGCAGAACAGGGCGCGTGCGATCGTCCGCTCGCTGCGCCACCGGGGGCCGCATTTCCTGATTTCAGGAGCCACCGGCGAGGGCACGCAGCAGCTGTGCCAGGCGGTGATGAGCTTCCTCGAGGAGCATGAGCGCAGGGCGCGCGAAGAGGGCGCAACCGGTGCGGCCACCGGCAAGGAAGAGAACGAGTCTTAGATCCTTGCCGGCAGGCGAATGCCTGCCAGGGGTTACTGCATCGCGCGGATGCGCGCTGCCAGACGGCTCTTGTGCCGTGCCGCCTTGTTGCGGTGGATGATCTGCTTGCTCACCAGCGAGTCGATCATGGGGACCGCCTTCTGGTAGGTCTTCTTCGCGGCTTCCTTGTCGCCACCGGCCACTGCCGCCGTTACCTCACGCACGGCCGTGCGCATGCGCGAGCGCAGCGCCACGTTGCGGGTGCGGTGCTTCTCAGCCTGACGGGCAGCCTTCTCGGCGGACTTGGTATTAGCCACGAAATCTCCGGTATTTTCCAAACGCCCCGGTTCGCGGGGGCCGGTAGTTTCCGTATCGGACCTGTGCTTGTCAACGCGCGAATGCTTTACGGCAGGCTCCGCCGCCCCCACACTCCCCTGTGCGGATGACCGATCGTGCTGCGGACGGCGACCGCAGTACTTTTTCATTGTTTTTCAATAACTTATAGATAATGCGGCTCATTCGCGGATTCGCCGGAATGCGTGCACTCAGGCGCGGGTGCGTCACGACCATCGGCTCCTACGACGGGGTGCACCTGGGCCACCAGGCCCTCATCGCGCGGGTTTGCGCACATGCGGCGCGCTCGCAGGTGCCGTCGGTGCTGCTGAGCTTCGAGCCGCTGCCGCGGGAGTACCTGCAGCCGCAGGACCCGCCCGCCCGGCTCACCTCGCTGCGCGAGCGCTGGCGGATCCTCGCACCGGGACCTTTGGACTACCTGTGCCTGCTGCGCTTCGACGAGGCATTGCGTAATCTTTGCGCGGACGACTTCGCGACACTGCTGGCGCGGGACCTCGGTGCCCGCACCGTCGTGGTGGGCCATGACTTTCGTTTCGGCCGCCACGGCGCGGCCACCGCGCAGGTGCTCGCCGAGGCCGGCGGACGCCTGGGGTTCCAGGTGGACGTCGTCGAGCCAGTGCAGACCGGCGGGGAGCGCATCAGCAGCAGCGCGATACGCGCGGCGCTGGCTTGCGGGGACTTCGCTGCCGCGCAGCGCGCCCTGGGACGGGCCTGGTCCATGCGCGGCCGGGTCATCCGCGGCGAGCGCCTGGGCCGCACGCTCGGGTTCCCGACGGCGAACCTTGCGCTCGAGCGGGCCCGCGCGCCGGTCGGGGGCGTGTTCGCCGTGCGCGTGCACGGCCTCGGGAGCGCGGGGCTGCCTGGCGTGGCCAGCCTGGGCACGCGGCCGACGGTGGCCGGCGCACGGCCGCTGCTCGAGGCGCACGTGTTCGATTTTTGCGGCGACCTGTACGGGCGCGAGATAGAAGTCGAGTTCGCAGCGAAGCTGCGCGATGAGGAAACCTTTGCCTCGCTGGAGGCGCTGACCGAGCAGATGCACCGCGACGCCCTCGGGGCGCGGCGCATCCTTAAAGCTTAAGACGAATGGACATGGCCGACTACAAACACACCATCAACCTGCCGCAGACCGACTTCCCGATGAAGGCAAACTTAAGCCAGCGCGAGCCGACCGCGGTGCGGGACTGGGACGAGCGCGGCACCTACGCGAAGCTGCGTGAGGTGGCGCGCGGGCGGCCCCGCTTCGTGCTGCACGATGGGCCGCCGTACGCGAACGGGGCGATCCACATCGGCCACGCGCTCAACAAGATCCTCAAGGACGTGGTCGTCAAGTCGCGCTCCCTGGAGGGCTTCGACTCGCCCTACATCCCCGGCTGGGACTGCCACGGTCTGCCGATCGAGCTGCAGGTGGAGAAGAAGCACGGCCGCCCGGGCCAGAAGCTCGATGCGCAGGCCTTCCGCGCGGCCTGCCGCGCCTACGCGCAGGAGCAGATCGAGCTGCAGCGCACCGACTTCAAGCGCCTCGGCATCCTCGGCGACTGGGAGCATCCATACCTTACGATGGCCCCGCGCTACGAGGCGCAGCAGCTGCGCGCCTTCGGCCGCATCATCAGCAACGGGCACCTCTACAAGGGCGTAAAGCCGGTGCACTGGTGCCTGGACTGCCGCTCGGCCCTCGCCGAGGCGGAAGTGGAGTACGAGGAGAAGACCTCGCCGGCGATCGATGTCGGCTTCCGCGTGGTCGCCAATGCAGACCTGGCCGCGCGCCTCAAGGTCGAGGCGGGCGCCCTCGGGAGCGTGCCGGTCGATGTCGTCATCTGGACCACCACGCCGTGGACGCTGCCGGCAAACCAGGCGGTGGCGCTGCGCGCCGAGTTCGCTTACGCGCTGGTGGAGGCTTGCCGTGAGGGCACAGCGCGGCGCTTCATCGTGGCCGCAAACCTTGTGGATGCGTGCCTCACGCGCTTGCACATGAGCGATGCGAAGGTGCTCGCCCGCGCCGAGGGCCGCGCGCTCGAGGGCCTGGCGCTGCGCCACCCGCTCGAGGAGCGCCAGGTGCCGGTGATCCTTGCCGAGCACGTCACCCTGGAGGCCGGCACCGGGGCGGTGCACACCGCCCCCGGCCACGGCCTGGAGGACTTCGCAGTCGGCAAGCTCTACGGGCTCGCGGTGGTGAACCCGGTCGGCAACGACGGGCGCTTCCTCGCCGGCACCGCCCTGGTGGCGGGCCTGCGGGTCGAGGAGGCGAACCTGGTCATCATCGAGGCGCTGCGCGCCAACGGCCAGCTGCTGCACCAGGAGCCCCTGCGGCACAGCTACCCGCATTGCTGGCGCCACAAGACCCCGGTGATCTTCCGTGCCACACCGCAGTGGTTCATCAGCATGGAGCTGGCGCAGCTGCGCGCGCATACCCTGCGCGACATCAAGGGCGTGCAGTGGACCCCGGCCTGGGGTGAGCAGCGCATCGCCGGCATGATCGAGACGCGGCCGGACTGGTGTGTCTCGCGCCAGCGCACCTGGGGCGTGCCGATCCCGCTGTTCGTGCACAAGCACACCGGTGACCTGCACCCGCGCACCCAGGAGCTCATCCTGGAGGTCGCCGCGCGCGTGGAGCGCGGCGGCATCGACGCCTGGTTCGCCTTGGATGCCGCGGAGCTGCTCGGCGCGGAGGCTGACAGCTACGACAAGGTCAGCGACGTCATGGACGTGTGGGCCGACTCGGGGATGTCGTTCGAGTGCGTGGGCACCGAGCGCCCGGAGGTTGCCGCCCCGGTGGAGCTGTACCTGGAGGGCTCGGACCAGCACCGCGGCTGGTTCCACAGCTCGCTCTTGATTTCCGAGGCGTTGTACGAGCGTGCCCCGTACAAGGCAGTGCTGACGCACGGGTTCACGGTCGATGAGAAGGGACGCAAGATGTCCAAGTCCCTGGGCAACGTCATCGCCCCGCAGAAGGTGGTGAACAGCCTGGGAGCGGACGTGCTGCGCCTGTGGGTCGCCGCCACCGACTACGCCAACGAGATCAGCGTCTCGGACGAGATCTTGAAGCGCATGGCCGACTCCTATCGCCGCATGCGCAATACCCTGCGCTTCCTGCTCGGCAACCTGCACGGCTTCGACCCGGCGCGCGATGCGGTGGCTCCGGCACAGATGGTGGCACTCGACCGCTGGGTGCTCGAGCGCACCGCGGCGCTGCAGGCTGAGATCCGCGACGCCTACCGCCGCTACACCTTCCACCTCATCTACCAGAAGGTGCACAACTTCTGCAGCGTGGACCTGGGCGGCTTCTACCTGGATGTCATCAAGGACCGCATGTACACCACCCCGGCGAGGGGGCTCGCGCGCCGCTCGGCGCAGACGGCCATGTTCCACATGGCCGAGGCCATGGTGCGCTGGCTGGCGCCCATCCTGTCCTTCACCGCCGAGGAGGCCTGGGCTTACCTGCCCGGGGCGCGCGCGGAGTCGGTATTCCATGCGACCTGGCACGCGCTGCCTGAGGTTCCCGCGGGTGCGGTCGACTGGGAGGCCCTGATGAAGCTGCGCACCGATGTCACGCGTGAGCTGGAGAAGCTGCGCGACACCGGCGCCATCGGCGCGCCCCTGGACGCGAAGGTGGACGTCTACTGCACCGCCGCGGAGTACCCGCGCTATTCGGCCCTGGGCAAGGAGCTGCGCTTCCTGCTGATCACCTCGCACGCGCACGTGCATGAGGCCGCCAGTGCCCCGCCCGGTTCGGTGCCGGCGCTCAACACCGCAAGTCCCGGGGTGTGGATCAGCGTGGCCCCGAGCACTGATGAGAAGTGCGTGCGCTGCTGGCACCACCGTGCCGACGTGGGCAGCGACGCGCGCCATCCGCTTTTGTGCGCGCGCTGTGTCAGCAATGTCGAGGGGCCGGGGGAGGCGAGGCAGTACGCATGAGCGCGAACCTGGAAACCGTCCCCCTCTCCCGCAGTGGCTGGCGCTGGCTGTGGCTGAGCGCAGCGGTCGTCGTTGCTGACCAGCTGGCCAAGTCCTGGATCGTGCACCACTTCAGCCTCTACGAGCGCCTCCGCGTGCTGCCGGTTCTGGATATCATCCTTACCTACAACACCGGGGCGGCTTTCAGCTTCCTCTCGGACGCGGCCGGCTGGCAGCGCTGGGTGTTCGTCGCGCTCGCGCTGGGCATCAGCATAGTGCTCATCACCTGGCTGCAGCGCCTGCGCGGGGGCCAGCAGCTGCTTGCCTGCGGGCTCGCCCTGATCGTAGGCGGGGCGCTGGGCAACATGATCGACCGGCTGCTGCATGGCCGGGTGGTCGATTTCATCCTTGCGCACTGGGGTGCGCACCTGTTCCCGGCCTTCAACGTGGCCGACTCTGCCATTACCATTGGGGCAGTATTCGTGATCCTCGATGCGCTGCTCGAGGGTCGTTCGCGCACCGAGGCAGGCAAGGGATGAAGGTTCTGCTGGCCAACCCGCGCGGCTTCTGCGCCGGCGTCGACCGCGCCATCGACATCGTCGAGCGGGCGCTGGAGTTCTTTGGCCCGCCGATCTACGTGCGCCACGAGGTGGTGCACAACCGCCACGTGGTCGAGCGCCTGCGCGCCCTGGGCGCGGTGTTCGTCGACGAGCTCGCCGAGGTCCCGGACGGCGCCACCGTGATCTTCTCCGCGCACGGGGTCTCCAGCGCAGTCGAGGAGGAAGCGCGCGGGCGCAACCTCACCGTCTTCAACGCCACCTGTCCGCTGGTCACCAAGGTGCACATGGAAGTGCAGCGCTACGCGCGCGAGGGACGGGACGTGCTGCTGATCGGTCACGCCGGGCACCCAGAGGTCGAGGGCACCATGGGTCGCTTCGATGCCCGTGCCGGTGGCCGCATCCACCTGGTGGAGAGCGTGGCGGATGTGGCCGGTCTGGCGGTTCGCGACCCCAGGCGCCTCGCCTTCGTGACGCAGACGACGCTGTCGGTGGATGACACGGCCGAAGTGGTCACGGCATTGCGCGCGCGCTTCCCGTCCCTCGCTGCCCCGCGCCGCGAGGACATTTGCTATGCGACCCAGAACCGCCAGGACGCGGTGAAGAAGCTGCTCGAGCAGTGTGACGTGCTGCTGGTGGTCGGTTCGCGCACCAGTTCCAATTCCAACCGACTGCGCGAACTTGCCGAGCGCGTCGGGATCCCCGGCTACCTGGTCGACGGCCCCGCGGACCTCAAGGCCGAGTGGTTCGCGGACAAGCGCGCGGTCGGGGTAACGGCCGGCGCCTCGGCCCCCGAGCTGCTGGTGCGCCAAGTGGTCGAGCAGCTGCGCGAGTGGGGCGGCGAGGCGCCCGCGGAGCTCCCCGGGCGCGCCGAGCACGTGGTGTTCACGCTGCCGCGCGAGCTGCGGCGCGAATCAGAAAAACCCGTGTAGCTCGACGAAGTAAAGGTCCTGGTGTTCCCCCGGATGTCCGAGGATGCCGTTGCTGAAGCGCGCCCCGCCCCGGATCTGCACGAACTGTATGGGTGAGTACTCGTACACCAGGCTCAGGCGCTTCAGGTGATCGTCCCCCACGTCGCGGTTCTCGTTCAGGTACTCCCCCGTCACCTTGATGTTGTGGCCGCGCGCGGGGGAGTAGTTCGCCTCGAGCAGTCCACCCAGCTGGCGCTGCTGGATGTCCGGCTGGCTCTGGTCGTCGGTGACCTCCGCCTGGGCCAGCCAGGCGATGGGCCCGGTCTTGAGTCCCCCGAACAAGGCGTACGCGGTGCGGCTGCCGCTGCTGGAGGAGTCGTTGATGTTGGCGGCGGCCCCCAGGCGCCAGCGGCTCTCGACGTAGGACAGCTGCAGGCTGGTCTGCTTGCCGTTGCCGGTGGCAGGGCCTTCGGCGGTGCCGTTACTCACGTCGAGCTGCGCATCCCAGTGCCCCTTCAGCCAGCCGAACTCCACACCGGTGTCGGAGCTCGTCATGTCGATGCCGGTAGCCCGCAGTACGAAGGCGGTCTGGTCCTGCAACCGCAGCCCGAACGGCAGGTACATCTGCCCGGCCTTGACGTACCAGCTGTGGTCGGCCGACCAGAACATGCCCCAGGCCTCGCGGTTGACCGCACCGTCCGGTGCGACCTTCTCGTCCGCGTACAGCACCAGGCGGTTGGGAATCAGGTTCGCCGAGAGGTAGAAGCGCACCTGCCTGGTCTCGAACTCGGTGGTACTCGGCTGCTGCGCCGTTTGCGTGAGCGTGCCATCGAAGCGCAGGTCGCCGCCGATGGCGATGAAGCGGTTGATCTGCCCGGTCCAGGTGTCGGCTCCGGTGTCCAGGTGCCGCCCCGGCAGCACGCCCTGCGCGAAAGCCTCGCCGAACACGGTACGCTCGCCACCGCCGGTGGGGTTGACGTGGCACTGGCTGCACTTGAGGCCGTTGGCGACGGCAAGGTAGGGCTCGGCCTGCGCCGCACCGGCGAGCAGCAAGCCGACGAGGGCCGCCGCCGCCGCCGCCCAGACGCGTTGCGCACGCAGGGGACTCAGGGGCGCGCGGCTGGGACGCCGCATGCTTCTTTCCGACAGGGTGTTTAGGGTTTGCACGCAGCGTGAGTGCGGCCGCCCGTGCGCGCGGTTTCAGTTCGTGCGGGACTTTATTCGTGGGCACGCATGGAACCGTGACGCCGCCGGGCGCCACTTACCTGCTGGACGCAAGGACCTGAGGCCTGGCGCTGGCTCTGTCAGCACCGGGACTCTGGCGGCGGGGCTCTCCCCCACCCGCCGGCCAAGGAACTGTGGCCTGGCTGGCCCGGCACATGGAGTGTGCCGGGCCGGTGACTTCAGCGGTGATCCACGCTCAGACGGCCACGCGCGATGCGCTGGTAGAGCGGTTTCTTCAGTTTCCAGCGCTTGTGCGACCAAGGCCAGTCGGCCGGTGCGGAGTGGATCTGTGCCTCCACCAGGCGCGCGTAACGCTCGGTGAGCGCGCCGGGGGCCAGGGCCTCATCGGCCGCGCACAGGGGGGTGAGCTGCATCTCGTAGTAGCCGCGCGCGAGGCGCCGGAAACCCATGAAGAACACCGGGAAGTGCGTCGCGCGCGCGATCTCCTCCGGTCCCATGTAGAAGGCGGTGTCGCGGTTGAGGAAGCGTGTCCAGTGCTTGAATTCGCTGGTGGTGGGCTCTTGGTCGGCGACCATGGCGATGCAGCGCACGACATCGCGCCTGCGGATGATGTCGGGGAGCAGCTGCTTGGCCGGCACCAAGCGGCTGCCGAAGCGGCCGCGGATCTTCTTCATCTCCCGTTCCGCAAAGTCATCCATGAACGGTTTGTAAGCGGCATCCAGCGGGTAGCCGAGCTCCAGGGACACGGCGAGCAGCATCCATTCCCAGTTGCACTGGTGCGCGGCCACCAGCATCAGCGACTGCCCGCGCGCGAGCAGATCCTGCGCGAGCGCCAGGTTCACGATGCGTACGCGCCGGCGCAGTTCCCTGGGCGAGATGCTCACCGACTTGACGATCTCGGGGAGCATGTCCGCGAAGCCGCAGTAGTAGTCATGCATCGTCGCACCCAGCTGCGCCGCGGTGAAGTGCGGGAAGGCGCGCAGGAGGTTCTCGCGCACGATGCCCGCTCGGTAGGGAAACACACGATAGGCGAGGAAGCCGATGAGGCTCGAGAAACCGTACAGCATCCACAGCGGCAGACGCGCCAGCGCGCGCGCCCACCAGATGACAGGTACGGGGTCTGCCGCCGGTGCAGCCGCTGCCGCGTCTGCTGGAGTTGGCCGGACCTTCGTCAGCATTGCCCCTGGGGTCAGTTGATCGGTTGCGGTTGCGGCCGGGCAGGGGCTGGCGCGGGTCGTGAGCTGAGCACGCGGCCGAACTTCGGCGCGAGCCACTGTTCGACGTCGTCAATGACAGTGAACAGCGCCGGCACGATCACCAGCGTGAGGGCGGTCGAGGTGATCAGCCCGCCGATGACCGCGATCGCCATGGGTTTGCGCAGGGAGGAGTCGCCTCCCAGGCCTACGGCCACCGGCAGCATGCCGGCGATCATGGCCACGGTGGTCATGACGATCGGGCGCGCGCGCTTGTGGGTCGCCTCGACGATGGCGGTCAGGCGGTCCTTGCCGGCGCGCATCTCCTCGATGGCGAAGTCCACCAGCAGGATCGCGTTCTTGGCGACGATGCCCATCAGCATTAGTAGCCCGATCATAGCCCCGAGCGACATGGGGTTGTCCGTGATCAAGAGGGCGGCGACGGCTCCGCCAAACGAGAGAAGCAACGAGGAAAGGATCGTGATCGGCTGGAACACGCGCGCAAACAGCAGCACCAGCACCGCGAACACCATGAGGATGCCGGTGACCATGGCGAGCAGGAAGTTGGTCATCAGCTCGACCATGTACTTGGCCTGGCCGACATCGACCTGGTGCACGCCCTGCGGCAGGTCCTTCAGGGCCGGCAGCGCCTTGATCTTCTTCATGGCCGTGCCAAGCTCGACGCCGTTGAGGTCGGCGACGATCGACAGCCGGCGCGCCTGGTTGTAGCGGCGCACGCGCGTCGGCCCTTCGCCGAAGGTGATGTCAGCCACCGCCTTCAGCGGCACCGCACCGCCTGCGGCGGTGGGCACCGGCAGGTTCTCCAGCGTCGACAGGTCCTTGCGGCTGTCCTCGCTCAGGGACACGCGGATCGGCACCTGGCGGTCGGCGAGGGAGAACTTGGCGCTGTTCTGGTCCAGGTCCCCGAGCGTGGCGATGCGGATGGTGTCGCTCAGCGCGGCAACCGTCACCCCCAGCTGCGTGGCCAGGTCCAGGTGCGGCCGCACCAGGATCTCCGGCCGCGGCATGTCGCCGTCGATGCCGGCGTCGCGCAGCTCCGGCAACGCGCGCATTTCCTTGACCACCGCGCGGGCGCTGTGCTCCACCAGCTGCGGGTTGTCGCCGGTGATGTAGATGTTGATATCGCGGCCGTTGCCGCCGCGGTTGAAGTGGATGCGCGCGTCCGGGATCTTGGCGAACTCCCTGGCCAGGCGATCCTCGAACTGCCGCTTGCTCTCCTTGCGATGGTTCGGCTGCACCAGGTTGATCCCCAGGTTGGCGTTGCGTACCTCGCCGAAGCCGTCGCCCCCGCCGATGTTCTCCACCACGGAGGTGACCTGCGGCTGGCGCGCCAGCACCCGGTAGACCGCCGCCGAGGCGGCGGCCGTGTCCTCCAGGCGCGCGCCGGCGGGCAGCTCGATGTTGACCTCGGTGTAGCTGTCGTCGTCGTCGCCGAAGAAGGAGGTCTGCACCACCATCAGGCCCACGATCGAGAGCGCAAAGAAGGCCAGGCCGCCGAGCAGGGTCTTCCAGCGGTTGGCGGTCACCCAGCGCAGCAGGCGCTGGTACCAGGCCATGATCGGCCCGTCCTCGTGGTCGGCGATCTTGTCCGACGTGAGGATGTAGGCGGCGATCACCGGGGTGATCAGACGCGCCACCAGCAGCGAGAAGAACACCGCGGTCGCCACCGTCAGTCCGAACTGCTTGAAGAACTGCCCGGTGAGCCCGCCCATGAAGCTCACCGGCAGGAACACGGCGATGATGGTGGCCGAGCAGGCCACTACCGCCAGGCCGATCTCGTCGGCAGCATCGAGCGCCGCCTGGTAGCCGCTCTTGCCCATGCGCATGTGGCGCACGATGTTCTCGATCTCCACGATCGCATCGTCGACCAGCACGCCGGCGACCAGCGACACTGCCAGCAGGCTGATGCCGTTGAGCGTGAAACCGAGCCACTGCATGACCGCAAACGTGGGGATGGCCGACAGCGGGATGGCGAGCGCGGAGATCAGGGTGGCGCGCGTGTCGCGCAGGAACAGGAACACCACGAACACCGCCAGGATGGAGCCTTCGAACAGCGCACTCATCGCCGAGTGGTAGGTCTGCTTGGTGTAGGTGACCGTGGTGAAGACCTGGTCGATCGTCACGTTCGGGTTGTCCTTGCGGATCTTGGCGATCTCGGCATCGACATCCTCCATCACCGAGATGTCGGAAGTACCCTTGGCCTTGAGGATGCTGAAGGTGGTCGCCGGCCGGCCGTTCAGGCGTGCGAGCGAGCGGATCTCCCCGACGCTGTCCCTGACCGTGGCCAGGTCGGACAGGCGGGCGAAGCGCCCTCCGGAGAGCATGATCTGCGTGTCGCCCAAGCCGCGGGCGCTGCGGGCCTCGCCCAGAACGCGGATCGCCTGCTCGCCGCCGCCGAGCTGGGCCCGGCCGCCGGCAGAGTCAAGGTTCAGCTGGCGCAGCTGCGCGTTCACCTGCGCGGCCGTGACCCCGAGGGCCTGCATTCGCGCCGGGTCGAGCTCGATGCGGATCTCGCGGCTCACGCCCCCGCCGCGGGTGACCTGCGAGACGCCCTCGACGCTCAGCAGACGCTTGCTCAGGGAGTTGTCAACGAACCAGGACAGGTCCTCGTCCGAGAGCGAGCTGCTGCTGACCGCGTAGTAGGCAACCTGGTTGGCGTCAGCGTCCATGCGCGCCACGACCGGCTCCTGGATGCCCGGGGGCAGGTCGACGCGCACCTTGGAGACCGCATCGCGCACGTCGGCGACCGCGCGGTCGATCGGGGTGCCGATGGCGAACTCGATGAACACGCGCGACTGTCCCTCGATCGCCAGCGAGGTGATGCTGTCGATGTTGCCGATGCTGGCGACCGCCGCCTCGACCTTCTGCATGATCTGCGTCTCGATCTCCTGCGGGGAGGCGCCCGGCTGGGAGACGAGCACCTGCACACCGGGGAAGGAGATGTCGGGGTTCAGCGTGCGCGGCAGGCGGAAGAAGGCGACCAGGCCCATGAACACCAGCACTACGAACAGCACCACGGGTGTGACCGGGTGACGGATCGCCCACGCGGACATGTTCTTCATGGCGAACCCCTACTTGGCGGCGCTAACCGGCGCCGGCGCGATGCGGACCTGTTCGCCGTCACGCAGGAAGCCGCCCGCGGTGGCCACCACGCGTTCATCGCCGGTCAGGCCCGAGCTGATGATGGTGCCGGCCTCGGTCATGCCCGAGACCTTGACCGCGTGGCGCTCGACCTTGTTGGCGGAGTTGACGATCAGCACGTAGCTGCCGCTGCCATCTGCCATCACCGCGGTCTGCGGCAGCACCGGCCGCTGTGCCTTGTCGACGGAGACTTCCGCGCGTGCGAAGGCGCCGGGGCGCAGGGTAGGGTCGGGCTTGAGCTGGATGCGGATGTCGCCCAGGCGCGTGGCCGGGTCGATGATCGCCCCCAGCAGGCGCACCGTGCCGCTGAAGGGGCGGCTGACGCCCGTGAGGTACACCGTCGCCGGCAGTCCGGTCTTCACCACGCTCAGGTCCTGCTCGGCGATCTGCCCGCGCATCTCGACCTCGCCGCCGCTCGCGATCCGGAACAGCGGCTCGCCGCCGGGGTTGGCGATCTGGCCGACCTCCGCGTGACGGGTCAGCACGACACCGTCGACCGGGGCAACCAGATGGGTACGTGCCAGGCGCGCCTGCGCCTCGGCCAGCTGCGCTGCCACCACCTTCACGTTGGCAGCATCGGTCACCGAGGTCGCGCGCCGCTTCTCGATGTCCTCGGCGGACAGCGCGCCGGCGGCTTCCACGCCCTGCGCGCGCCTGAACTCGGCGGCCGAGAGCGCCGCCTGCGCGCGCGCCTGCTCGAGCGATGCGGCCAGGCGGTTCACCTGCTGCACCAGCACCGAGTCATCGATGCGCGCGAGCTGCTGCCCGCGCTTGACGTGATCACCGGCCTCCACGAACACCCCGGTGATCCTGCCGGTCTCGCCCTCGTTGGCGATCGGCATGTCGTAGCGCGCCGCGATCGCCCCTGTGAAGCTCACGCTCGAGGTCACCGACTGCAGCGCCGGGACGATGACGGTGACCAGCGGCAGTTCGGCGCGGTCGGCCAGCGGTTCTGCGGTGGGCTTGGAGCGCCCGAAGATCTTCCAGGCGAGCACCACGATGATCAGCAGCGCCAGCACGATACCGCCGATGACGGCCCAGCGGCGCATGCCCCCCGCCGCAGCGGCGGGCGAGATTCCCGCAGGCGCACTCACTGCGACACGCTCCGGGGCGATGCGATCGCGTCCGATCCATGCCACAGGTTCGGGCCCGGTGTCGTCCGGTTCGGGAAGATGGTCCAGGTTCGTGCCCACAGCGCAATTCCTTTTATCTGGGCCGGCAGCCCTTGCCGGTCAGCCTCGACTGCACACGAGTCTAAACGCCTCATTTGCAATCTTCCGGCGGAATCGTCCAGTCGATGGCACCGGGCGACAGGCCGAACCGCAGTGTGCGGAGATGGTGCCGGGAATAGGATTCGAACCTACGACCCACGCATTACGAATGCGTTGCTCTACCAACTGAGCTATCCCGGCTTAGGCCACGGAAAGCCGGGCATTCTACATTCTTTTCAGGGGGGTATCCCACCCCGGACCCGACTGCCGGGGCGGGCGGGAGGCGCGCGCCCGGGGGGACCGGGGGCAGCTGGATGCGAAGGCGCCTGGGCCGTGCGCTAGTTCTTGCGGCGCAGGCGGATGACCAGGTCGATTCCGGCTACTTCCATCCCCGGCGGCGGGGTCGGCATGTGGCTGAACTGCACCGCGGCGACCGGCACGTCGATGAGGGCGCCGCTGCTGAGGTCGTGGAAGTGATAGTGCGACTCGACGTTCGAATCAAACCACGCACGCGAATTGTCCACCGAGAGCTGGCGGATCAGCCCGTGACCGGCGAACAGGTTGAGCGTGTTGTAGACGGTGGCCTTGGAGACGCGGGCGCCGGCAGCGCGCAGGCTGGCCAGGATCTGCTCGGCCGAGAGGTGTTGGGGTTCGCTGAGGAGCAGGGAAGCGATGCGCACGCGCTGCGCGGTCGGGCGGATGCCGCAATCGGTCAGGCGCTGCTCGCAGCTGGGAGCCTCGGCAACCGCCGTGGGGGTGGTTAATTGCATAGCGCGCGCATTATACGGACGCGTGGAGAAAATAAAACGCCCGTATAGAAAAAAACACTCTGTCAGGGTTTCCCCTGACATGATTTTGTGCGATAGGCGAACAACTCACGGCGCGCCCAGATTGGCCGCCAGAAACGCCTCGAGTTTCCTGTACAGCGTGAGGCGCATCTGCGGGCGCAGCAGGCTGTGCTCGCCGTCCTTGATCACGACCAGCTCGTTCGGAACGCCGTGCTGTTTGAGCGCTTTGGCCATGGCCTCGCTCTGCGAGAGTCGCACGGTTGAGTCATCGTCGCCGTGCACCAGAAGGATCGGAATCTTGATCTGGTCGGCGTGCAGCACCGGGGATTGCGCAGCCAGCTGCGCCTTGTCGTTGCCGGTCGAGTCGCGTGCCGCCTCGCGGCCGCCGTAGAACTCATCCTCGTCCCGCGCCAGCTGGGACATGTCCGAGACTCCGGCGATGCTGACGGCACACCGGTACAGCTGCGGCTCCTTCACCGCCGCAATCAGCGCGGCATAGCCGCCATAGCTCCAGCCGACGATGCACATGCGTTGCGGATCCGCGATGCCCTGGCTCACCAGCCAGTGGGCTCCGGCGGTGATGTCATCGTGCATGATCGTGCCCCAGGCCTGGTGGCCTGCCTTGCGCCATTCCGAGCCGTACCCGGTCGACCCGCGGAAGTTCAATTGCAGCACCGTGTAGCCGCGGCTGGCCATCACCTGCACCATGTCGTCGTAGCCCCACTCATCGCGCGCGTACGGGCCACCGTGTGGATACACCACCGCCGGGCCAGGCTTGCCGGGGATGGCCCCGGGGGGCAGCGTAAGGTAACCGTGGATGCTGATGCCCCCCGGGCCCGGCACCACCACGGGCTTCATGGGGGCCAGGGACGCCTGCGACAGCGCGCTGTTCTCGCGTCCGATCAGGGTGAGTTCGTGCTTGCTCAGGTCGAGTGCGTGGTACACCCCCGGTTCCACGTCCGAAGAGGAGTGAATCAAGAGGACGCGGCCATCGCGCGAGGCATCGACAACCTCGTGAAAGGTACCCGGGACCGCCTTGTCCATCGCGCGATCGATTGCAGCGGCCTCCGGGTCGATGAACTCGATGTGTGGCTTGTCGTCGTTGTAGAGGAAGCCGACGACATGCAGATCGTTAGGCGCGGTGACAATCGTGTCTACATCGACGTCGGGGCGCGAGAAGATCAGCTGGTAGTCGCTGTTCTCGTTGAGGTCCATCTGCCACACCGCCTGGCGCTTTTGTTGTGGCGCGAGCACGAGCAGCTGGTTCGGCAGCGGGCCGAAGGCGAGCGGCGCAAATCTCGCCCCCTCGAAGCGCTTGAACTTCTCCAGCGTGCGCCACTGATCCTTGGCGCTGTTGCGCCCGAGGTAGAGCGCTTCCTCGTGGCGGAAGCCGTAGCCGAAGCGCACGACGCCATCGCGGTCGGCGAGCCAGTCCAGCACGGGGTCGTGCTTGCCGACCACGGTACGCAGCGTGCCGCTGTCCACGTTCAGCGTATACACGTTCGGGAAGATGGAATCGGCGTCCGCCATCTGCATGAGCACGTGCTCAGGATCGTCCGGCAGCCAGTGCAGAATCTCGTCCTGGCTCTGGACGTTCTGGATGGTGGAATTGCTCCACGCCTGGCTCTGGAACAGCACCCGCATGTGGCTGCCGTCGCTGTTCAGCACGACCAGGCGCGAGGCGGGATAGGGCAGACCGTACTCGTGCTCGATGCCCCTGAAGCCGCACAGCAGACGGGTGTTGGTCTTGAACTTGCAGAAGACGGCCTCGTAGCTACCGGCCGTGGCGTGCATCACCGGGCGCGGCTGGGCACCCTGCTGCAGGGCGCGGATCGCCAGGTAGCGCTCGCCGCGGACGGTGGTGAGGTAGCTGAACTGGCTGCCATCGGGTGACAGGCTCGGCGCCATCATCTCCGGGCCGGCCGCGAACTGCTCCAGCGGGATCGGCGGCGCGGCGTGCGCTACCACTTGCGGCAGCGTGAGGAGACAGGCGCAAAGGGCCATCCGCGAACGCGACTGACAGACTCGCATCGGCACACCCCTGAAGGAGGACCACTGCGGGTCCTTGCCGGCACAGTCTAGCCTACGCCACCGTTGCCGTGCAGGGGCGCGCGCACAGGTGTCGGGTGTTATGTCGCGGCGAGCTTGCCCTGCAGGTGCGCGGCCAGTTCCGCGATGGTGGGGAAGTCGAACAGCTCGGTGAGATCGATCTTGCCCGGGTATTCGCGGTCGATCTGTTCGTGGATCTCGATCAGCTTCAGCGAACTGGCGCCGATTTCGAACAGGTTGTCGTTGATCTCGATGCGCTTGCCGGCCAGCGCCGTGTCGCAGATGGACTTGAGCTTCTCCTCGATGAGGCTGCGCGTGCCGCTCGCAGGCCCGCGCTGGGCGGCCTGCAGACGCTCGACCTCGACCAGTTCCGCGGCGAATTCCCCGTCCACGAATCCCTGCTCGAGGGCGTGGCGCTGGATCTTGCCGCTGGTGGTCTTGGGGATGCGCTTGACCGGCACCACGGCTGCGACCTCAAGTCCGGTCTGCTCGTTCACCAGCCGCGCCGCCTGCGCGGCCACCGGCACGAACGTGGCCATGTCGCCGCGATGCAGTATGAAAAGGACCAGCTCCTCGGTCTGCGCGGCGTGGGCGCGCACGCCGGCGGCCACCACCTTGCCCAGTTCCAGGCCCGGGGCCTTCTGCGCGATCGCCTCCAGGTCGTGCGGGTAGTAGTTCTGCCCGTTGACGAAGATGATCTCCTTGGCGCGGCCGGAGACGAATAGCTGCCCGTCGTGCATGAGGCCCAGGTCGCCGGTGCGCAGCCAGCCATCGGCGCTGAATGCTGCCGCATTCGCGGCCGGGTCCTCGAAGTAGCCACGCGTGACGTTGTCGCCGCTGATGTGGATGTGCCCGATGTGCCCGCTCGGCAGCTCGCGGTCCTGGTCATCGGCGATGCGCAGGCGGCAGTGGGGGATGGCGCTGCCCTCGGACACGAGCACCACCGCATCCTTGTCATCCGCGGCGACGGGGGCCACCCTGGTGCCGGCATTCATCTGGTGGCGGTTCAGCGCCAGCGTGCGCAGGGCGGCGCCCACGGCCGGGAAGCTCACGGCCAGCGAGGCCTCCGCCAGGCCGTACACCGGGTACATGGCGCTGCGCTTGAGGCCGGCCGGGGCGAGGCGTGCGAGGAACTCCTCGCACAGCTCGACCGAGATCGGTTCGGCGCCGTTGAAGATCAGGCGCACCGCGGACAGGTCGAGGTTCTCCGCAGCGCGCTCGCCGAGCATCTTCAGGTAATGCCGGTAGCCGAAGTTCGGCGAGCACAGGATGGTGGCGCGCACGCGGCTCGCCACCGACAGCCACAGGAGCGGGCGGCGCACGAACAGCTCCGTCGGCATCAGGTGGGTGTGCACCCGGTTGGCCATCATGATGACGTGCAGTCCGATCAGGCCCATGTCGTGGGTGAGTGGCATCCAGGAAAGGCTGACGTCGCGCTCGCTGAAGCCGGCCACCGCGGTCGAGCCGCGCGCATTGGCGAGGATGTTGCCGTGCGTGAGCACCACACCCTTCGGCTCGCTGGTGGAGCCGGAGGAGAACTGGATGAAGGCCGTATCGTCCGCGGTCACCTTCTGGATGCTGCCGGCGCGCGAGATGTCGTCCAGGTCATCGACGAGGAAGCAGCGGCCGCGCAGCCCGGCAAACAGGGCCTGCTCGCCCACCTGCTCGGCAAAGGTGCCGATGCGCTCGAGCGAGCGCTTCTCGGTGTACAGGAAGGGCTTGCCCAGGCGGCGCGCGATGCGCAGCACCTTGTGGCGGTGCTCGTCGCTGATGCCCAACGCCACCGGCACCGGCACGATCCCGCCCAGCACCGCGGCCCAGAACACATCGATGAACTGCTCGTTGTTGCCCAGAAACAGGATCAGCTTGTCGCCGCGCCGCGCCCCCAGGCGCTGCAGGTGGTAGAGGATGCCGAGGGCGCGCGTGTACAGCTCGGCGAAGGACACGTCGCGCGAGTCATTCTCGCCCTCCACGTAGGTGATGTTGCGCGGCACCGCGCGGTTCGCCTCCAGCATCTCGGTGAGGGTGGTGACTTTCTGGATCATCGTCGTTCCAGTTCCATGTGCAGCGGGTAGCGGGTGCGCAGGTTGATCTGCGCCTCCAGCTCCAGCGGTTTGTCCGGGACGTAGCGCAGGCGGTAGTGACGGGCGAGCTTGTACAGGTGCATCAGCATCTCGTACATCGCCAGAGTCTCGCCGATGCAGTGGCGCGGGCCTGCGGCAAAGGGCATGTAGGCAAAGCGCGGGCGTGTGCCTTCCTGGTCCGGTGCGAAGCGCTCGGGTCGGAAGGCCTCCGGCTCGCTCCAGAACTGCGGATGGCGGTGCAACAGGTACAGCGGCAGCAGCACGTTCGTGCCCGGCGGCACCAGGTATCCACCCAGCTCGTCCGCCTCGAGCGTGCGGCGTGACAGCAGCCACCCGGGCGGGTAGAGGCGCAGCGCCTCGTTGATGACCTGCTGCGTGTAGGACAGCTCTTCCACCTGGCCCAGCGCTGGGGCGGCCAGCTCGGCTGCGGCATCGATCTCCGCGTGCAGCCGCGCCTCGACCTGCGGGTGCTGCGAGATCAGGTACCAGGTCCAGTTGAGCGCGCTGGCGGTGGTCTCGTGACCGGCGACGATCAGAGTGAGCACCTCGTCGATCAGCTCGCGCTCGGGCATCGGCGCGCCGGTCTCCTTGTCGCGCGCGCCGAGCAGCATGGCGAGAAAGTCGAAGTGCTCCTCGCCGCTGGCGCGCCGCCGGGCGATCAGCGCGGCGATCAGCTTGGTGAGCGAGCGGAACTTGAAGGCGAACTGCAGGTTGCGGCCCTGATCCTTGGTCACCACCTCGAAAGGGTTCGCGCCGGTCTCCTGGCCGAGGCGGTCGAGGTCCGCTCCGATGATCGAGCGCAGCACGATCTCCAGCGTGAGCTCGCTCATCTCGTCGGTGAGGTTGACCGGCTGGCCGCCGCGGCTGATCGCCTCCCAGCGCGCAATGAAGCGGTCGTTGGCCGCGGCGATGACGCCGGCGAACTCGGTGATCACGCGCCGGTGGAAGAACGGCTGCATCATGTAGCGCTGGCGCTTCCACAGCTCGCCCTCGCTGGTCATGAGCCCCCTGCCCAGGAGGATCTTGACCCGGTCCAGCCCCAGGCCCTTCACGTAGTTGCGGTGGTTGGAGACCAGCACGCGCTTGACGTCATCCGGGTGGTGTATGACATAGGTATAAGATCCGCGTGCCGGCACGAACACCCGATAGGTGTCTCCATGGGTCCTGAACAACTCGATCATCCGCTCCAGGGAGTCGTCCGTGGAACCGACGTCGAACTGTGATTCAGCCTCTGGTGGGTCGGTCTTCGCGGGCGCGGCGGCTGTCATGCAAGCTATTGAAAGCCAAACCTTAATCTTATATCACACGGACCTTGGCGGGCATTGGCCGGAAGAGGGGGGCAGCGCACTGGCAGCCCGGCTGCCCTACCTCAAGCGCCTCGCGCTGGCCAAGGGCGGCGCGGCGGCGCGCGCCAGCATTGCCGGGATCGCACTCGCGCTGCGCGCGCTCGCCGGCTTGCTGGGCCGACCCGTGGCAGTGTCGGAGCTTGAGTTTGCGCCCGATGCGAAGCCATGCCTTGCATCGGGCGTGGCGGTGGATTTCAGCATCGCGCATTCCGGAAGTCTGGTGGGCTGCGCCGCCCTGCGTGGCGGTAAGGTCGGGTTCGACCTGGAGTGCGGCACCGACAGGCGTCTCAACGACTGGGTGGCGCGCGAGGCCACGGTCAAGGCCTGCGGTGCCGGCATGCGCGCCGTGAACGAGGTGACGCTCACACCCGGCGGGGCGATGTGCCGCGGGGTGCTCTGGCACGCGCGCGTGCTCGATGCCTTTCCGGGGGCCACCGCCTGCCTCGTGACCAGCAGCAAGGTGGCGACGGTGCAGCTGCGTGCGCTGCCGCTGGCGGACCTGTTCTCATGAGCAACGAGGAAGACGGCGCGCTCCGCAACACGATCTACAAGACCGCCACGCGCTCTTCCCGCAGGATGACCCCGGCGCGGCGCCTGCTGTATCGACTCGCGGTGCCGGTCATGCTCGGGGTCTTCAGGTTGTGGTGGCGAATGGCGCGCGTGGTGCGCGTGCTCGGGGCCGAGCACCTCGAGGCAGCCCTGGCGCGCGCGCCCTCGCTGGTGCCGTGCTACTGGCACCAGCACCAGCTGTACTGCGGCAAGTACCTGCTCGAGCAGCGTGGCCGCGGGCTCACGGTCGGCTGGCTGATCAGTCCGTCGGTCGATGGCGAGCTCGGGGCGATGCTGGTGTACCGCCTCGGCGGGGCCGTCATCCGCGGCTCCTCGACGCACACCGGGGCGCGCGCACTGCGCGACTACTACACCGCGCTCACCAAGGAGCAGGTCTCACCGGTGCTCACCCCCGACGGGCCGCGCGGCCCGCGATTCAAGTTCAAGCCCGGCGCACTGCTGCTCGCCCAGATGTCTGCACGTCCCATCCTGCCGATGGCCTACGCAGCCTCGCGTGCCTGGCTGGTGAAGTGGGACAAGTTCGTCATCCCCAAGCCCTTCGCGCGCATCGTGGTTGCGATCGGCGAGCCGGTGTACGTGCCGCGCGTGATCGATGCCGCAAGCTTCGAGGCACTGCAACTGCAGATGGAGGGGCGCCTGAAGGCGCTGTACACCCAGGCGCAGGCGGCCCTCGACGCGCGCGCCTGAAGGGCCCGTTTTCGCACCCCAGAGGGGCAGTGGCGCGAGGATTCTGTTAACTCCACGAAGCTGAGCGTAAACAGGGTCTTAGCTTGTGTTCCTTCTTCGTTGTGCGAGAATCGACCGCAAGCGCCTAATAAATGGTCATGGCGGGCCGTCAACACCGTGACGGGGTGTGATGTCCGCTGCGAATCAAATGGTTACGCTGCGCCATGGGATTGCGGGAGGCGACGGCTAATGACGACTGCGCCGCCGGATAAGCCGGCGGACTTCACGGCCTCGGACATCTTGTCCGCGGATGCCTGGACGGGCCGCGCGCCCAAGCCCGTGCTGGGCATCGACGTGGTGTGTACCAAGATCGCCGTCGACTTCCAGAACATGCGCCGGCACGATCTGGATGAAACCATCCGGCGCAACCTGGAGCTGCTGCGCACCGCGACCGGTTCCGACTGCGCCTTCCTCGCCCCGCTCACCCCCGACGCGCTGATCTTCACCCAGGTGCGCATGGCCCGCGGTGCCTTCGCCCAGTGCCGCCCCGAGGCACTCACCGGCACGCACCTCGAGGCCTTCCCCTGGCTGCACGGCCGCCTCGAGCACCTGCGCCTCTCGGAACTGCGCGATAGCGCCAGCCCGCGCAAGGAGCAGGCCGCCGAGGGCGCGCGCTTCGCGGAGCTGTACATCGGCTCGGCGCTGATGGTGGCACTGGTGGTTCAGGGCAAGCCTGCCGGCTTCCTCGGGCTGGCGCACACCATGCCGCGCGGTCCCTGGGACGTGAACCAGCAGCTGCTGATGAAGCTGATCGGGACCAGCCTTGCCACCGGTCTGGAGCGCATCCGCATCGAGGCGCGCCTCGCCAAGCTCGAGGAGCGCACCAACCTCTCGCAGGCCGCGGCCAACGACGGGGTGTGGGACTTCGACGTGGAGACCAACGAGGTCTACTTCTCGCCGCGCTGGAAGACCATGCTCGGCTACGGCGATGAGGACATGCACGGCTCGCCGGACTGGCGCAGCCTGGTGCACCCGGACGACCTGGCGCGGGTGCAGGCGCTGATCCGCGACCACGTCGCCGGCAAGAGCACCATCTTCGAGAGCACGCACCGCATGCGCCACCGCAACGGCGAGTGGCGCTGGGTCATCAGCCGCGCGACCGCGCGCGTGGATGCGCACGGGCGACTGCTGCGCCTGGTGGGCGTAGAGCTCGACATCACCGAGCGCAAGCTGTACGAGGAGGCGCTGTTCCGCGAGAAGGAGAGCGCGCAGATCACCCTGCAGTCCATCGGCGACGGGGTGATCACCACGGACGCCAACTCGACCATCGACTACATCAACCCGGTCGCCGAGGAACTCACCGGCTGGCGCCTGGAGGATGCCATGGGGCGTCCCGTGGAGGAGATCTTCCGCGCCTTTCACGAGGAGACCTGCGAGCCTCTGGAGAACCCGCTGTCGGTGGCCATCCGCCGCATCCGCCCGATCAAGTCGGTGCGCCCGATGCTGCTGATCCGCCGCGACGGCAACGAGCTGTACGTGGAGAGCACCGCCGCGCCGATCCGCGACGGGCACGGCCACGTCGCCGGCGGCGTGCTGGTATTCCACGACGTCTCGGAGTCGCGCGAGCTCAACCGCCGCCTGTCCTACCACGCCAGCCACGACCTGCTCACCGGCCTGGTCAACCGCCGCGAGTTCGAGAGCCGCATGGAGCGGGCGCTCAAGAGTGCCAAGGCGCGCGAGGCCTCCTACGCCTTGTGCTACCTGGACATCGACCAGTTCAAGATCGTCAACGACACCTGCGGCCACAGCGCCGGTGATGCACTGCTCGGGCAGGTCGGGGCGCTGCTGAAGTCCAAGGTGCGCTGGCGCGACACGCTCTCGCGCCTGGGCGGGGACGAGTTCGGCATCCTGCTGGAGAGCTGCTCGCTGGATGAGGCGATGCGCACCGCCGAGACCCTGCGCGAGGGCGTGCGCAACTTCCGCTTCACCTGGGAGGACCGCGTGTTCCGCCTGGGCGCGAGCATCGGGGTGGTGCCGATCACGGCCGACAACGAGGACGTGGCCTCGATCCTGTCGGCGGCCGATTCCGCCTGCCAGGCAGCCAAGGAGGGCGGCCGCAACCGCGTGCACAGCTTCGCCGAGAACGACATCGAGCTCATGCGCCGCCGCCGCGAGATGCAGTGGGCGGCACGCATCAACGCCGCGCTCGAGGAAGGCCGCTTCGAACTCTACCGCATGGCGATTCAGCCGCTGCAGCGCGTCGAGGTCGGTGCGCACTACGAGCTGCTGCTGCGCCTGAAGGACGAGACCGGGCGCATCGTGGCGCCGAATGACTTCATCGCCGCCGCCGAGCGCTACGGCATCACCCCGGCGATCGACCGCTGGGTGATCGAGAATGCCTTCCGCTGGCTGGTCTCCGAGGCCGACGAGCGGCAGAACCTGCTGCGCTGCTCGATCAACCTCTCGGGCCAGAGCCTGGGGGATGACAAGTTCCTGCCCTTCGTGATCGACCAGTTCCACAGGAGTGGGCTGGACGGCTCGAAGATCTGCTTCGAGATCACCGAGACCGCAGCTGTCGCAAGCTTCAGCCAGGCCAATCGCTTCATCCAGGCACTGAAGGAGCTGGGGTGCAAGTTCGCCCTCGATGACTTCGGCACCGGGCTGTCCTCGTTCGGCTACCTCAAGCACTTCCCTGTCGACTACCTGAAGATCGACGGCAGCTTCGTGCGCGAGATCCTGCGCGACCCGATCGACCGGGAGATGGTGCGCTCGATCAACGAGATCGGGCACCTCACCGGCAAGCAGACCATCGCCGAGTTTGCCGAGAACGCCGAGATCATCCAGATGCTCACCAGCCTCGGGGTCGACTACGCGCAGGGGTATGGCGTGGCGCAGCCGCAGCGCGTCCTGAAGTCAGCCGTCGCCTAGCCATACCCGGCGCCGCCTGGCCCTACCAGGGGCGCGCCGCGCGCAGCCGTTCCTCGATGTCCGGGTGGCTGGCGAGGAAGCTCGCTTTGCCGCTTCGCTTGCCGCCGAGGCGCTCGAGCGCTCAGGTGATACCTGGTCTAAGACAAACCAACAGTGCGGCGCGCCACGGTCTTAAGTTCAGTCGCCGCCGAACTCCAAGCGCAGCGACAGGTCCACCGCGTGCACGTGCTTGGTGAGCGCGCCGACGGAGATGTAGTCCACCCCCGTCGCGGCGACGCCGCGCACCAGCTCGAGCGAGACGCTGCCGGAGGCCTCGAGCTTCACCCCGCGCGCCCGCTCATTCCTCATGATCACCGCGGCGCGCATGTCCGCGTGCGTGAACTCATCGAGCATGACGATTTCGGGAGAAGCCGGCAGGGCTGCGGCCAGTTCCTGCAGCGACTCCACTTCCACTTCCACCAGGATGCCCGGATGCACGCGGCGCGCGGTCGCGATGGCCCCGGTGATCGAGCCGGCGGCGGCGATGTGGTTTTCCTTGATGAGCACCCAGTCGAACAGCCCCATGCGATGGTTGCCCGCCCCGCCGCACCGCACCGCGTACTTCTGCGCCGTGCGCAAGCCCGGGAGGGTCTTGCGGGTGTCCAGGATCTGGCAGTGGGTGCCGGCCACGGCGTCGGCGAAGGTGCGCGTCACCGTGGCCACGCCCGAGAGCAGCTGCAGGAAGTTGAGCGCGGTGCGCTCGCCGGTGAGCACGGCGCGGGCCGGGCCTGCGATCTCGAACAGCACCTGGTCGGCGCTGACCGTCTCCCCGTCGCTGGCATGCCAGCGCAGGCGCACCGCCGGATCCAGCTGCTGGAAGGTCTCACTGACCCACGCCGCGCCACACAGCACGGCCGCCTCGCGCGTAATCGCCCGACCGCGCACCTGCTGCGTGGCGGGCACGAGCGCTGCAGTCACATCGCCGCTGCCGATGTCCTCCGTCAGCGCCGCCCTGACCTGGTCCCCCAGATCCTTGGGTAGCGCGGGCACTACATCAGCGGCAGGCCGTGGCTGGCCGCCGCCATGCACATCAGCATCGGGATCGAGAGGACGAAGTTCACGCGCGAGGCCATGCCGGCAGCCTTGCGGGCCTTCGCCTTCTGTTCATCGGTCGCCGGCTTCAGGCCGAGGATCTTCTTCTGGTTCGGCCAGATGATGCCCCACACGTTCAGCAGCATGATCGTACCCAGCCAGGCGCCGATGCCGATGACGACGAAACCGGCCTGCAGGGTGAACGCGCCGACGAACTTGCCCTGCAGGGACAGGAGCCAGGCGCCGCCGAGCCAGGTGGCGAGGGCCGACCAGCGGAACCAGAACAGCGCCCGGGGTACGACGTACTTGGTGATGCCAGCGCCGCCGGGTCCGCCCTTGTCGGCGGCGGCATCGGCCATCGCGGGCGTCTGCGCGGCATTGAAATAGTAAAGAAGGCCGATCCAGAACACCCCGGCCACGATGTGGAACCAGCGCGCCAGGCCCAGCTGGTAGAGGTGGGGGCCGCCCAGGGCGAACGCCAGGATCAGCGCTAGGATGACGCCCAGGATGAGGGAGTGACGGTGGTTGTTCAGGGGATTCATGGCGTTAAGTCTCCAAGTTCTTGTTTCTATGGGCCTGGGTGATCTCGCGCGTTTGAAGAATAGGCGAGGCACCCCCATAATTCAACGCGGACTCAAATCGACGCTGGTGCGGCATAAGGGATTGTGAACGCGGCGGATCCGAAGCTTGCGGCGCGCGCGGAGCGCCCGCCGTCCCCCTGCATCAACGTGTGCACCCTGGATGGGCGTGGCTGGTGCATCGGCTGCCTGCGCACCGGGGATGAGATCGGGCGCTGGATGGCCATGAGTGCGGATGAACAGTGGCGGCTGCTCGATGAACTCGGGCAACGCCGGAACCTACAAGGCAGGTAATTAAATGGACGTGGTGCAGAAGATCAAGTCGGAACTGGAATCCGCCCCGGTGGTGCTGTTCATGAAGGGCACGCCGGATTTCCCCCAGTGCGGGTTCTCCGCGCAGACCGTGGCCGCGCTGCGCGCCCTGGGCGCTCAGTTCAAGCACGTGAACATCTTCGAGGAGCCGGAGCTGCGCGAGGCGCTCAAACGCCATTCCAACTGGCCCACGTACCCGCAGTTGTACGTGAAGGGCGAGCTGGTTGGCGGTTGCGACATCGCCCTGCAGATGTACAAGAACGGCGAGCTCAAGCAGCTGCTCGCCGAGGTCGGTGCGGTGGCTAAGGCCGCCAGCTAGGGCGTCGCCAGCGGTGGCCCGGGCGCAAGTTCGTCCGGTTCGGCCGCACCGCCCGCCCAGCCGAACGAGCGCGCGCGCTGCTCGGCAACGGCATGGCTCTCGCGCAGGCGGTTGCACACCAGGCAGAAGATGTCCGCACTGCGTTCGGCGTCGTAGCGCGCGTTGTGCGCGCTGCCCGAATCCCACTCCAGGCCCGCGACGCGCACCGCCTTCGCCAGCACCGTCTGCCCGAGGGCCGCTCCCGCCAGAGTTGCCGTGTCAAAGCACGAGAATGGGTGGAAGGGATTGCGCTTGACGTCCGCGCGAGCAACGGCGGCGTTGATGAACCCCAGGTCAAAGGCGGCGTTGTGCCCGACGAGGATCGCGCGCCGGCAGCGGTACTCGCGCACCGCGTGCCGGATCTCGCGGAACACGCGTTGCAGCGCATCGCGCTCCGGCAGCGCCGGCCGTAGCGGGTGGTGCGGGTCGATGCCCGTGACCGCCAGTGCCACCGGATCCAGGCGCCCGCCCTCGAAGGGCTGCACATGGAAGGTGTGGGTGGCGCCGCGCCGCAGGCTACCGTCGGGGTCCATGTCGATGAGCACCGCGGCGATCTCGAGCAAAGCATCGGTCGCGCAGTAGAAGCCGCCGGTCTCGACGTCGATCGCCACCGGCAGGTAGCCGCGAAACCGGCGCGACATCAGGCTCGCGGCGGGCGCCTCGGGCACCGTGGTCGGTTCGGATACCTCGGGGGCGCTCACGCAGCCGCCCCGCTGGCCAGCCGCCAGCCGATGCGCTCGCCGGCACGCAGCGGCACCAGCTCGTCCGCCCCGAACGGGAGGCTCGAGGGCACCTCCCACGGCTCCCTGACGAGGGTGATGCTGCCGCTGTTGCGCGGCAGGCGATAGAAATCCGCGCCGTGGAAGGCGGCGAAGCCCTCGAGCTTGTCCAGCGCGCCGGCGGCCTCGAAGGCCTCCGCGTACAGCTCGATCCCGGCATGCGCGGAGAAGATGCCGGCGCAGCCGCAGGCGCTTTCCTTGGCGTGGCGCCCGTGCGGCGCGCTGTCGGTGCCGAGGAACAGGCGGCTGCTGCCGCCGGCGACCCCGGCGAGCAGGGCCGCCCGGTGGCGCTCGGCCTTCAAGACCGGCAGACAGTAGTGATGCGGGCGGATGCCGCCGGTGAACAGCGCGTTGCGGTTCATCAGCAGGTGCTGCGGGGTCACCGTCGCGGCGATGCCGCTGCGCCCGCCGAGCACGAACTGCAATGCCGCCTCGGTGCTGATGTGTTCGAACACGATGCGCAGCCGCGGGTGCCGCTGCGCCAGCGGCGCGAGCACCTCATCGATGAAGCGCGGTTCGCGCTCGAACACGTCCACGGCGGGGTCGGTCACCTCGCCATGTAACTGCAGCACCAGATCGAGTTCCTCCATGCGCGCGAGCACCGCATCCAGGCGCCGGACGTCGGTCACCCCGGCATCCGAGTGCGTGGTGGCGCCCGCCGGGTAGATCTTCGCCCCGTGCACGATGCCACTGGCCTTGGCGCGGGTGATCTCCGCCGGGTCGGTGACTTCGGTCAGGTAGAGGCTCATCAACGGCGTAAAGCCCGCCCCGGGCGGCAGCGCCGCCAGGATGCGCTCGCGGTAGGCCTGCGCGAGGGCGGTCGTGACGACGGGCGGCTTCAGGTTGGGCATGATGATGGCGCGCGCAAAGCGCGCCGCGGTGAAGGGCAGTACGGCGCCGAGGGCGGCGCCGTCGCGCACGTGCAGGTGCCAGTCATCCGGGCGCGTGAGCCTGAGGCTCGTCACTTTTGTGCCAGAGTCTTCAGGACGTTCTGCTTCAGCAGCAGCTCCAGTGCGAACCGCACGCCAAAGCCGGTCACCTCACTCGCCACGTGCGCCAGGCCACCGGTGCGCGTCGAGGAGGACAGGTCGATGTGCGCCCAAGGGATCTCCGGCGGTACGAAGCGTGACAAGAAGCGCGTGGCGAGGATGTGGTCGCCCTTGCCATCGACCGTGCACTGGATGACATCGGCCACCTTGCTCTCGAGCTCCGCGTCGTAGTCCTCCTCGCTGGGGAAGTTCCAGACGCGCTCGCCGCTGGCGCGGCCTGCCTCATACAGCGCCGCGGCGAGGGCGGGGCGATTGCTGAAGGCCCCGCTCATGCGCTCGGTGAGCGCGTATACGCATGCCCCGGTGAGGGTGGCGAAGTCGAGCATGAAGCGCGGCCGCGTGCGCGCGGCCAATGCGAGCGTGTCTGCGAGCACCATGCGCCCCTCGGCATCGGTGTGGATCACCTGGATGGTGATGCCGCTGGCCGTGCGCACCACCTCCTGCGGACGATAGGCCCTGGGCCCGATGTTGTTCTCCGAGATCGCCAGCCACGCATCGGCCGCGAGCGGTGCCCGCAGCTCCGCGAGCGCAACCAGGGTTGCCAGCGCCACGGCGCTGCCGGACATGTCGGTGTGCATGTCGAGCATCGAGCGGTGCGGCTTGAGGTTCACGCCGCCGGTATCAAAGAGGATGCCCTTGCCGATGAGGGCTACGTCCGGCCGCCCGCCGCGGGCGCGCCGCGCCGGGCGGTACTGCAGGTGCGCGATACCCGCATCGCGGCTGGCGTTGCCCTGCGCGACCGCGAGGAACGCGCCGGCGCCGGCGCGCTTGAGCGCGCGCTCGTCAAGCCAGCTGAGCTTCAGGCGATGCGCGCGCGCCAGGCGTGTGATGGCGGCGCGGTAGGCCTGCGCGTCGAGGACGTTCGGCGGCAGGGCGGTGAGCCAGCGCGTGAGATTGGTGCCGCGCGCGACCGCTGCGGCAAAGCGCGTGTCCACCGCGTGCCTGCCCAGGAGCACCACCCTCTGCAGTGGCCGCTCGTCGCGCGCCGGCGCACGCATGGCCGGCAGCTGGAACGCCTGCGCCAGGCTTGCCGCAATGAGCGCCTCGAGGTTGGCGTCCGCCGCCGCTCCGCTGCCGCCGGCGCACAGACCAAGCGCCCGCGGATGCCGTGCAGCGGCCTCCTTGAGCATGCGCCCGGCGAGACTCAGGCGCTCGAAGGCGCTGGCATCGCTCTTGATGTAGCCGAGCACCGCGAGAGTGTCGCGGCGGTTGCCGAGCGAGCCGGAGCGCACCGTGCCGGCGCGCGCCGCGGCGCGCGCGTGCAGCGCCTGCCAGCGTGCGCTGCGCGGCAGCTCGCCGAGGACCCCGGCGGCAAGCGGCAGCGCGACGATGGCCAGCACGACATCCAGCTGATCGGCCGCCTGCAGCGTGCCGCTGCTAAGCGCGGCGGCAGGTGCCTGCGGCAGCACGAGGCTGCGGCGCTTGTCGGAGGGACTGGGGCTCACTTGCTTTACCTGCCGCTGCTCGCCATCATTGCTCATTCTAACGCGACCCGGCAGATGTGCGCGCGCGAGCACACCTCGCAGACGCGGCGGCGCATGCTTGAGGTCGCACGGATCGCGTCCACACAGGGCCGTATGACCGAACCGCCGAAGCTGGAAGACCTGGATCCCGTGGAGACGCGGGAGTGGCTCGAATCGATCGATTCGGTGCTCAAGACGCATGGCCCCGAGCGCGCGCACTACCTGCTCGAACGGCTGATCGACTACACGCGTCGCAGCGGTACCTACCTCCCGTTCAGGCCCAACACCGCCTACGTCAACAGCATCCCCACCGGGCGCGAGCCGGAGTATCCCGGCAATCGCGCGCTCGAGCGCCGCATCGAGGCGTACATCCGCTGGAACGCGCTGGCGATGGTGCTGGCGGCGAACAAGGCCTCATCCGAGTACGGCGGTCACCTTGCCAGCTTCGCCTCCTCCGCGACGCTCTACGAGGTGGGCTTCAACCACGTCTGGCGGGCGCCCTCGGAGATGCACCCCGGCGACATGGTTTTCATGCAGGGACATTCCTCGCCGGGCATCTACGCGCGCGCCTACCTCGAGGGGCGCCTCACCGAGCAGCAGCTGCAGCTGTTCCGCCAGGAGGCGGGGGGCCCGGGCGTGGGCCTGTCCTCCTATCCGCATCCGTGGCTGATGCCTGACTTCTGGCAGTTCCCGACCGTCTCGATGGGCTTGGGTCCGATGATGGCGATCTTCCAGGCGCGCTTCACGCGTTACCTGGAGCACCGCGGCCTGATCAAGCCCTCCGACCAGAAGGTGTGGGCCTTCCTCGGCGACGGGGAGATGGATGAGCCGGAGTCGATGGGCGCGCTGACCATGCCGGTGCGCGAGGGCCTGGACAACCTCATCTTCGTCATCAACTGCAACCTGCAGCGGCTCGATGGGCCGGTGCGCGGCAACGGCAAGATCATCCAGGAGCTGGAGTCGGCATTCCTCGGCGCCGGCTGGAACGTCATCAAGGTACTGTGGGGCTCGCGCTGGGACCCGCTGTTGGCGCGCGACCACCAGGGGCTGCTGCGCCGGGTGATGGAGGAATCCGTCGACGGCGAGTACCAGAACTTCAAAGCCAAGGGCGGCGCGTACACGCGCGAGCATTTCTTCGGCAAGTATCCTGAGCTGAAGGCGATGGTCGCCAACATGTCCGACGAGGAGATCTGGCACCTGAACCGCGGCGGCCACGACCCGCGCAAGGTCTACGCCGCCTACGCGGCGGCGATGTCCCACAAGGGACAGCCCACGGTGATCCTCGCCAAGACCGTCAAGGGCTTCGGGCTTGGCAAGGGCGGCGAGGGCCAGATGGTGGCCCACCAGCAGAAGAAGCTTTCGGAAGAGGATCTCAGGGTTTTCCGCGACCGCTTCCACATCCCGGTGTCGGATGAGGAACTGCACGGCCTGCCGTTCCGTCGACCCGAGGAGGCAACCGACGAGACGCGCTACCTGAAGCAGAAGCGCGCGGCCCTCGGAGGCTACCTGCCGAGCCGGCGCCGCACCGCCCCGGCACTGGCGATCCCGCCGCTCGAGGCATTCGCGCCGATCCTCGAGGGCACCGGCGAGCGCGAGATCTCCACCACGATGGCCTTCGTGCGCCTGCTGACGGTGCTGCTGAAGGATAAGAACATCGGCAGGAACATCGTGCCGATCGTGCCGGACGAGGCGCGCACCTTTGGCATGGAGGGCCTGTTTCGGCAGATCGGCATCTATTCCTCCGTCGGCCAGCTGTACACGCCGCAGGATGCAGAGACCCTCATGTCCTACCGTGAGGACAAGAAGGGACAGATGCTGGAGGAGGGCATCAACGAGGCCGGAGCCCTGTGCTCGTGGATCGCCGCCGGCACCGCCTACAGCAACCACGGCATCAACATGGTGCCGTTCTACATCTTCTATTCGATGTTCGGTTTCCAGCGGGTGGGGGATTTCATCTGGGCCGCCGGCGACATCCAGGCGCGCGGCTTCCTGCTGGGGGCCACCGCCGGGCGCACCACGCTTGCCGGCGAGGGCCTGCAGCACCAGGACGGCCACAGCCAGCTGGTCGCCAGCACCGTGCCCAACTGCGTCGCCTACGACCCGGCCTATGCCTACGAGCTCGCGGTGATCATCCACGATGGCATGCGCCGCATGTTCGCCGAGCAGGAAGGCATCTTCTATTACATCACCGTGATGAACGAGAACTACGCGCAGCCTGCGCTGCCGGCCGGCAGCGAGGAGGGCATCCTGCGCGGCGGCTACCTATTGCAGCGGGGTGGCCGCGGCAAGGTGCGCGCCACTCTGCTGGGATCCGGCACGATCCTGCGCGAGGCGCTCGCGGCGGCGAAGATCCTCGAGAGCGACTACAAGATCCCGGCAGACGTGGTCTCCGTCACCAGCTTCAGCGAGCTGCGTCGCGAGGCGCTCGAATGCGAGCGCTGGAACCTGCTGCACCCCGGTGAGGCTGCGCGCGTGCCGTACGTGCAGAAGCTGCTGCAGGAGCGCGAAGGCCCGCTGGTCGCCGCGACCGACTACATGCGCGCAGTCCCGGACCAGATCCGCCAGTGGGTTCCCGGGCGCTACGTGTGCCTGGGGACCGACGGCTTCGGGCGCTCGGATTCGCGCGCCGCGCTGCGCCGGCACTTCGAGGTGGACCGCAACTACATCGCGGTCGCGGCCTTGAAGGCCCTCGCCGACGACGGCCGCGTGGACCAGGCGACCGTCAGCCAGGCGATCAAGGCCCTGGGCGTCGATCCCGACAAGCCGGTTCCCTGGAAAGTCTGAAGCGCACGGTGGCATGAAGGTGGCAACCACGGAAGTGCGAGTGCCGGACCTCGGCGGCTTCAAGGACGTCGCCGTGATCGATGTCCTGGTCAAGCCAGGCGAGACGATCGCGGTGGAAACCCCGCTCGTCACGCTCGAGTCCGACAAGGCGGCGATGGATGTGCCCTCGACCGTCGCCGGCGTCATCGAGAAGATCCACATCGCCAAGGGCGGCAAGGTCTCCGCCGGTGACCTCGTCGTCACCGTGACCACGGAGGGGGCGGCCGCGGCCGCCCCGGCCGCAGCTCAGGAGCCGAAGCCGGCACCAGCGCCGCCGCCGCCGGCCGCCCCGGCCGCCGCTCCTGCACCTGCAGCCCCGTCCACGGCTGCCGCGCAGCCCGCACCGGCGGCCGCGGCGCAGGTGGTCCCGGGTGCGCGGACCGACCTCGCAGCGATCGACGAACCGGGCTTCTCGCGCGCGCACGCGGGACCTTCGGTGCGGCGCTTCGCGCGCGAACTGGGCGTCGATCTTGGCCGCGTGGCAGGCCATGGCTTCAAGGGCCGGATCACGCACGATGACATCAAGGCCTTCGTCAAGGGCGTACTCGCCGGCGGCACCGCCGCGACCGCAGCAGCCCCCGGTGGCGCGGCATTGCCGGCGACGCCCGTGGTCGATGTCGCGCAGTTCGGGCCGGTGGAGAGCCAGCCGCTGTCGCGGATCCAGCGCATCTCCGGACCGCGCCTGCACGCCAGCTGGGTGAACATCCCACACGTCACGCAGTTCGACGAGGCGGACATCACCGAGCTTGAGCAACTGCGCGCCGGCCTCAAGGGCAAGGCCGAGGGGGCGGGCGTGAAGCTCACGCCGCTCGCCTTCGTGATGCGCGCCTGCGTCAAGGCGCTGCAGGAGTTCCCGCGCTTCAACTCCATACTCGACCCGTCCGGGTCGGGTCTGATCGTGCGCAAGTACGTGAACATCGGCTTCGCGGCCGACACGCCGCAGGGGCTGATCGTGCCGGTGGTGAAGAATGCCGAGCGCCGCGATGTCTACGAGCTCGCGCGCCAGCTGGGCGCGCTCTCGGAGAAGGCGCGCGCCGGCAAGCTGCCGGCGACCGACATGCAGGGCGCGGGCTTCACCATCTCGAGCCTGGGCGGCATCGGCGGCACGGCCTTCACTCCGATCATCAACGCGCCGGAGGTGGCGATCCTCGGCGTGTCGCGCTCGGCGATGCGCGCGCTCTACCACGAGGGTGGCTTCGTGCCGCGCCTCATGCTGCCGCTGTCGCTGTCCTACGATCACCGGGTCATCGATGGCGCGATGGCTGCCCGCTTCACAAGCTTCCTCGCGCAGACCCTTGCCGCCCCGCGCGCGCTCATCGAGGCGGTGCCGTGAGCATTGAGCTGCTGGTGCCGGACCTCGGCAACTTCAACAACGTGGAAGTTGTCGACGTCCTGGTCAAGCCGGGCGACGTCGTTGAGCTGGACACCCCGCTCGTCACACTAGAGACCGACAAGGCCTCGCTGGATGTGCCAGCCACCGCTGCCGGCAAGATCGGCGAGGTGCTCCTCAAGCGCGGTGACAAGGTGTCCAAGGGCTCGCTCATCGCCCGGATGGAGGCGGCAGCCGGCGCGGAGTCAGCAACCGCTGCGCCGGTCGCGCAGGCCGCACCAGCGCCTGCACCCGTACCGCCGGCCGCCGCACCACCGACTGCGGCGCGCAGCGCGCCACCCGGCGCGGGTGACACGGTACGCATGCCGGGGCCGGCGGCGCGCGCGGCGCCCCCCAGCGAGGGACTCAGCCGCAGCACGCAGTTATTGGTGCTCGGTTCCGGGCCGGGCGGCTACACGGCAGCATTCCGCGCCGCTGACCTGGGGCTGAAGGTGATCTTGGTCGAGCGCGATGAGGCCCTGGGCGGGGTGTGCCTGAACGTGGGCTGTATCCCTTCCAAGGCGCTGCTGCATGCGGCCAAGGTGATCGCGGATGCCCAGGAGATGGGTGAGCGCGGCATCACCTTCGGGGTGCCGAAGATCGAGCTGCCGAAGCTGCGCGCCTGGAAATGCGCGATCGTCGCCAAGCTCACTGGTGGGCTGAAGGTACTCGCGCGGCAGAGAAAGGTGGAGATCCTGCGCGGCACCGGGCGATTCGTCAGCCCGAACGTCATGGAAGTGACGGGTGCCAGCGGCTCCGAGCGCATCGGCTTCGAGCAGTGCATCATTGCCGCCGGCTCCGAGGCGGCGCGCCTCCCCGGGCTCCCGGACGACCCGCGCATCATCGACTCGACCGGGGCGCTGGAGCTGCCGGAGATCAAGGGCGCGCTGCTGGTGATCGGTGGGGGCATCATTGGCCTCGAGATGGCCTGTGTATTCGATGCGCTCGGCACGCGCGTGAGCGTGGTCGAGCTCACCCCGGGGCTCATGCCCGGGTGCGACCCGGATCTGGTGCGCCCGCTCGAGAAGCGCATCCGGGCCCGCTACGCGCAGATCCTTACCGGTACCAGGGTGTCGGGCATCGAGGCCCAGCGTGGCGGCCTGCAGGTGAGCTTCGCCGGCGAGAAGGCTCCCGCCGCGCAGTCATTCGACCACGTGCTCGTGGCCGTCGGCCGCGTGCCCAACGGCAAGGCCATCGGCGCCGACCGGGCCGGGGTGGCGGTCTCAGACCGCGGCTTCATCAGCGTCGACAAGCAGATGCGCACCAACGTGCCACACATCTTTGCGATCGGCGACATCGCCGGTGCGCCGCTGCTGGCGCACAAGGCCATGCACGAGGGCAAGGTGGCCGCCGAGGTGGCCGCGGGCCACAAGAGCGCCTTCGATGCGCGCGTCATTCCCTCCGTCGCCTACACCGACCCGGAGATCGCCTGGGTCGGGCTTACCGAGGCCGAGGCGCGCGCCAAGGGCGTCGCTTTCAAGAAAGGTGCCTTCCCCTGGGTCGCCAGTGGCCGCTCGCTGGCGCTTGGGCGCGAGGACGGCTTCACCAAGCTGCTGTTCGATCCCGAGAGCCACCGGGTGCTCGGCGGCGGCATCGTCGGTACCAGCGCCGGGGAACTGATCAGCGAGGTTGCCCTGGCGATCGAGACCGGCTGCGATGCCGCCGACATCGGGCTCACCATCCACCCGCACCCGACCCTGAGCGAGACGGTGGCTAACGCCGCGGATGCCTTCGAGGGCACCCTCACGGACCTGTACATCCCGAAGCGGTGATGCCCGGAGGCTAGAGCCGGCGCAATCGCTCCAGGTAAGCGAGCTCATCCGGCGCGTGTCCGCTGCGCTGCGCGTCCCACAGGGCTTCGGCGAGCGGTTCGATCATGCGGTGCTCGGCCTGGTGTGCGCCGCCTGAGCGCGCGGCGAGCTCGCGATGGATCGCGGTGATGCCCGCGGGCCGGTCGGTGCCGACCTGCTCACGAATCGCAAGGTGCAGCCCCATGTGCAGGAAGGGATTCTGGCGTCCTGCTTCGGGGGTGAACTCCGCGCCGAGTGCCGCCTCTCCGGACTCGAGCCAGCCGATGTACTCCGGGTGTTCGGCAATCACGGCTGCGAGCTGGCCCTCGAGCGGCTCAAGCGGTTCCCGGGCGCTGAACTTGCGCCACGCCTCGAGGTAACGCCGGCGCATCTGCTCGCGGCCTTCGCCCGCGAAGATGGCCATCAGCGCCGCGCCGCCTTGCGCACCAGCGTGCCCACGCTGGGCCCCTTCTTCACGGCAGGCTTCGGTTTGCTCTTGTGCTGGTACTCGCACAGATCGCGGATCAGGCAGGTGGGGCAGGCCGGGGCGCGCGCCGTGCATACGTAGCGGCCGTGCAGCAGCAACCAGTGGTGTGCGTCCTTGCGGAATGCGGGCGGCGTATTGCGTACCAGCGCATCCTCCACTGCGCGCGGATTCTTGCCAGGCGCCAGGCCTGTGCGGTTGGCCACGCGGAAGATGTGCGTGTCGACGGCGATCTCGCTCTCGCCGAAGACCATGTTGAGGATGATGCTCGCGGTCTTGCGGCCGACGCCAGGCAGTGCCTCGAGCGCGGCGCGGTCACCGGGCACCTCGCCACCATGCAGCTCGATCAGCTGCTGGCACAGGGCTATCAGGTTCTTCGCCTTGGTGTTGTACAGCCCGACGGTGCGGATGTATGACTTCACCCCCTCGACACCGAGCTCGGCAATCGCCTGCGGCGTGTTCGCGACCGGGTACAGTACGCGCGTCGCCGCGTTCACGCTCTTGTCCGTGGTGTGCGCTGAGAGCATGACCGCCACCAGCAGCTCGAACGCAGAATCGTGCAGCAGCTCCGTCGTCGGGGCGGGATTGGCGGCCTGCAGTCGCCGATAGATCGCGGTGCGTGTCGCAGGATGCATGGCATTCAGGGCATGTTGAGCACGATCTTGCCTTGCACGTGCCCGGCCTCCAGGCGCTGCTGCGCCTGCGCGGCCTCGGCGAGGGGAAACTCCGCGGCAATCGGTACTATCAGGTGGACAGCCGCGATGGCTTCGTTGAGGCGCGCAAACTCCTGCGGACCCGGGATGGCGTCATAGCGGATCAGCCGAACCCCCTCGCGGGCCTTGGGCGGCGGATGCACCCCCGTGGGATAGGCCGCGAGCCCCCCGCTACGCACCGCGGCCATGCACTGTTCCTGTGCCGCGCCGGGGGCCAGTATCAGCACCGCGTCGATGCCGTTGGGCGCAAAGGCGCGGGCGGCTGCGGGGATGTCCGCGTGCTTGCCATCGACCACGACGTCCGCGCCGAGTGCCTTCACGGCGGCCATCTCGTCCTCACCCGAGACCGTGGCGAGTACCCGTGCCCCGCGCCATTTTGCGAACTGCACGGCCAGCGTGCCCACGCCGCCGGCGGCGCCGTGGATGATGAGGCTGGAGCCCCTGCCCACGTGCAGGGCGTCGTCGATCCCCTGAATGGCGGTCAGCGCCGTGGTGCCGATGGCCCCTGCCTGCGTGAGTGTGAGGCCCGTGGGAACGTGGCCGACGCGCTCGGCGGGCACGGCAACGTACTGCGCGTAGAAGCCCCCTTGCGGATTGTCCCAGCTATAGCTGTACACCTGGTCGCCGATCCTGAAGCCCTGCACGCGGGCGCCCTTGGCGACAATGACACCGGCCCCGTCCGTGCCCAGTACGAACGGCACCGCGTAGTGCTTCAGGTCCGCGGGGTTCCGCCGCGAGCCGATGTCCCAGCTGGCAACACCGGCGGTATGCAGCGCGATCAGCACCTCGTCCGCTGCCGGCTTCGGCACCGGGAGCGTATGCATCGTCACGACCTCGGGGCCGCCGGGGTGGTCCATCGCCATTGCCTGCATGGTCTTTGGCAGTGTCGCGGCGGCGGCGAGCAGCGGCACCAGGAGGCTGGCGGCCAGTGTGGGTGCGAGGAGCTGTGGCGACATGATCGGTCCTTCGGGGGCGTGCGCAGGGCAGTGCGCCTGCGTGGGGGGTATCTTGCCTGAGCACGCCGGACTTGGCTGCGCCGGTCGTGGCGCATCGTCGCCGGCTGCGGTCACTCCTGCGGCGCAGCGACCGCCTTGCGTTCCTTCAGCAGCGCTGCGCGGGCCGCGGTGCGGTCGGCGCCGCGGGTGTTGCGCACGGTGAAGCGCCGGCGGTTTTCGGCAGGCGCCGGGGCCGTGCCTGCGTCCTGGGTGCGCGGCACCATGCGGATACAGTCGACCGGACAGGGGGCGATGCACAGCTCGCACCCGGTGCACAGGGCAAGCAGCACGGTGTGCATCAGCTTCGGCGCGCCGAGGATCGCATCGACCGGGCACGGCGGCAGGCACTTCGCGCAGCCGATGCAGACCCCTTCGTCGATCTGCGCCACCAGCTCCGGCCCCTCCGTGCCGTTTGCGGGGTTGAGCGGGAGCACGGCAAGGCCCGTCAGGCGCGCGAGTGCCGCGATAGTGGCAGCGCCGCCGGGCGGGCATTGATTGATCGCGGCCGTCCCGTCGGCGATCGCCTGCGCATAGGGCCGGCAGCCGTCGTAGCCACAGCGCGTGCACTGTGTCTGAGGCAGCAGGGCGTCGATCTGCTCCGCGCTAACCATGGAGCGGACTCCTAGCTGATGCGCATTCCCGGCACGGCACCGCTGTCCGGGGAGAGCAGGTACAGCCCGGGGGACTGGTTGCTGGCCGCAAGCACCATGCCTTCGGAAACCCCGAACTTCATTTTTCGTGGTGCAAGGTTGGCGACCATGACGGTGAGCCGGCCCTTGAGCTGCGCGGGGTCGTAGGCGGCCTTGATGCCGGCGAACACCGTACGCTGCTCGGTACCCAGGTCCAGGGTGAGTTTGAGGAGCTTGTCGGAGCCTTCGACCGCGGTGGCCTCCACGATGCGGGCCACGCGCAGGTCGATGCGCTTGAACTCATCGATCGCCACCGCCGCCGGTGCGGCGCTGCTGGCAGTAGCGGCCGCGGGGGCCTTGGCGGGCGCTGGGGTGGCTGCCACCTTTGGCGCCACCGGCTCGGCGAGCTCTGCGAACAGCCGCTCGAGCTGCTTCGCGTCCACGCGCTGCATCAGGTGCCGATACGGACCGACCTTCTGTGGCAGCACCGTGGCATCGGCCCACGTGAACGGGCCGTCGAGGCCGAACAGTTCCTGGGCCGCGCGCGTGGTGAGTTCGGGCAGCACCGGGGCGAGCAGCACCGAGAGCACCTTGAAGCCATAGAGCGCGCGCGAGCACACGTCCTGCAGCTCCGCCGCCTTGGCGGGGTCCTTGGCGAGCACCCACGGCTGGCGCGCGTCGAAGTCATGGTTGATGCGATCGGCGAAGGCCATGATCTCGCGCAGCGCGCGCCCGAACTCGCGCGTCTCGTAGGCCTCGTGCACCGAACGCGCCAGCGCGACTGCGTTGGCGGCCGCGGCGCCCGGGCCACCAGCGTAGGCAAGCCTGCCGGCGAAGCTGCGGGTGATGAAGTTCGCCGCCCGGCTGGCGATGTTCACGTACTTGCCGATCAGGTCCGCATTGACGCGCGCGATGAAGTCCTCGCTGCTGAACTCCAGGTCCTCGACATTGCCATTGAGCTTGGCGGCGATGTAGTAGCGCAGCCATTCCGGGTTCATGCCGATCTCGAGATAGCGCAGCGGGCTCAGTCCGGTGCCGCGCGACTTGGACATCTTCTCCCCGGAGAGGTTGATGAAGCCGTGCACGTACACGTGGTCGGGCACCTTGAACGGGCTGCCGGCGAACTTGAGCATGGCCGGCCAGAACAGCGTGTGGAAGTAGATGATGTCCTTGCCGATGAAGTGGATCTGCTCGGTCTCGGGCGCGGCGAGGAACTCCTCGAAGCTGCGCCGCTCGCCCTTGGCGCGCGCCTTGCCGCTGTCGAAGTAGCTCTTGAGGGCGGCCAAGTAGCCGATCGGGGCATCCAGCCACACGTACAGGTACTTCCCCGGCGCATCCGGGATCGGGATGCCGAAGTAGGGTGCATCGCGCGAGATGTCCCAGTCGGCAAGGGCGTGCTCGCCGCTGCCGTCGAGCCACTCGCGAGCCTTGTTGACCACCTGGGGCTGCAGGCGCCCGGGGGCATCGAGCCAGTCCCTGAGAAAGGCGATGCACTTCGGGTCCGACAGGCGGAAGAAGTAGTGCTCCGAGGCGCGCAGCTCCGGCTTCGCCCCCGAGAGCGTCGAGTACGGATCGATGAGGTCAGTGGGCGCGTAGACGCTACCGCACACCTCGCAGGCATCCCCGTACTGATCCTTGGAGTGGCAGTTGGGGCACTCGCCCTTGATGTAGCGGTCGGCCAGGAACATGCCCTTGACCGGGTCGTAAAACTGCTCGATCGACTTGGTATAGATGAGGCCCGCGGTCTTCAGGCGCTGGTACACCTGCTGCGACAGCTGCGTGTTCTCCGGGGAATCAGTGGAGTGCCAGTGGTCGTAGCTGAGGTGAAACCCGTCCAGGTACTGCGCGCGCCCGGCGGCGATGCGTCCCACCAGCTGCTGTGGCGTGATCCCTTCGGCCTCCGCCTTGAGCATGATCGGGGCGCCGTGGGCGTCGTCGGCGCCGACAAAGTGCACCTCATGGCCCTGCATGCGCTGGAAGCGCACCCAGATGTCGGCCTGGATGTACTCCATGATGTGACCGATGTGGAACGGGCCGTTGGCGTACGGCAGGGCGGTGGTGAGGAAGATCTTGCGGCTCATCCGCCCTAGTTTACACGGCCCGGGCGCCGCCCCAGCTCAGCGGTTGCGCGTTCAGCCGGCGTCCTTGAGCTCCTCGAACCTCGCCTTGTTGATGGCCTTCTTGTAGGCCTCCTTGCCGGTGATCTGCCGCGAGTCCAGCAGCTGCTGGATGGCGGTGTCCATGGTGCGCATGCCGAAGGCACCGCCGGCCTGCATGGTGTTCTCCAGCTGGTCGAGCTTGCCCTGGCGGATCAGGTTCGAGGCCGCCGGGGTGTTCACCAGGATCTCCAGCGCCGCGACCCGGCCCTGCTTGTCCGCCCGCTGCAGCAGCTGCTGCGAGACCACCCCGCGCAGGGAGGTGGAGAGCATGGTGCGCACGTGCGACTGCTTGTCCGAGGGGAAGGCATTCACCATGCGGTCGACCGTCGGGGCCGCCCCGTTGGTGTGCAGCGTGCCCACCACCAGGATGCCCATCTCGGCTGCGGTGACCGCGATGCTCATGGTCTCGAGATCGCGCAACTCGCCCACCAGGATCACGTCGGGGTCCTCGCGCAGGGCCGAATGCAGCGCGGCGGCGAAGCTCGGGGCGTGCACGCCGATCTCGCGCTGGCTGATCAGGCAGCTCTTGCGCTCGTGCACGAACTCGATCGGGTCCTCGATGGTGAGGATGTGGCCCTTCACGCGGCGGTTGATGTCGTCGATCATCGCGGCAAGGGTGGTGGACTTGCCCGAGCCGGTCTTGCCGGTCACCAGGATCAGGCCATTGGTGGCGCGCGACATCTGCCGCACTGCCTCGGGCAGCTTCAGCTCGTCCATGGTGAGCGCCTTGGACGGGATGGCGCGGAATACCGCGCCCATGCCGTTCACCTGGCGCATGACGTTGACGCGGAAGCGGCCGCGCTCGGGAATGCTGTAGGCGAAGTCGGCGCCGTCCTTGGATTCAAAGCGGTCGAGCGCCGGCTTGGGGATGATTTCGTACAGGACCTGCTTGACCATTTCCGCGGCCAGGCGCTCGGGCCTGAGCGGGGAAATGTCGCCGTAGAGGCGGATGCGTGGCGGGTCACCGGCGATGAAGTGCAGGTCCGAGCCACGCTTCTCGAGCACTTCGTTCAGGTAGGCGTCGATCTGCGGCATGGGGTCAGCCCGAGACGGCCTTGTTGGCGCCGGTGGTGGCGGCGGGGGCGGCGGGGACGTTGCCGGTCATGTCCAGCTTCGGCAGCATGCTGGTGTCGGTCACGAAGCGCTGGAAGGCGCGCTTGTCCATCGCGTAGGCGTAGGCATCGTCCGGGTCGACCTGGCGGGCGTTGATGGCCGCGAGCAGCGCCTGGTCGAGCAGCTGCATGCCGAGGTCCTTGCCCATCTGCAGCTGCGTCGGGATCTGGTGCGTCTGCTCGGTCTGGATCAGTTTCGCGATCGCCTTGGTCATCATCAAGGTCTCGCAGACCGCCTTGCGGCCGTGGCCGTCGGCGGTCTTGATCAGCACCTGGGTGACCACCGCCAGCAGGCTCTGCGCGAGGAAGCTCTTGGTCTGCTCGCGCTCCTGCACCGGCAGCGCGTCGATGATGCGGTCGATGGTCTTCACCGCGCTGGTGGTGTGCAGGGTGCCCAGCACCAGGTGCCCGGTCTCGGCGGCCGTCATCGCCATGGAGATGGTCTCCGCATCACGCAGCTCCCCGACCAGGATCACGTCCGGGTCCTCGCGCATTGCCGCGCGCACGCCCTCCGCGAAGCTCGGGATATGGGTGCCGAGCTCGCGCTGGATCACCTGGCTGTTCTTGCTCGGATGCACGAACTCGATCGGGTCCTCGAGGCTGATGATGTTCAGCCGCCGCGTCTGGTTCAGGTGGTCGATCATTGCCGCAAGCGTGGTGGACTTGCCGGTGCCGGTGGAACCGGTCACCAGCACCATGCCCTGGTGAAAGTCGCACAGCTTGGTGACAATCGGTGGCAGCGCGAGCTTCTCCAGCGTGGGCACGATGGCCGGAATGGTGCGGAAGGTTGCCCCGATCCCGGTCTCCTTGCGGTAGACGTTCACGCGGAAGCGCCCGCCCTCGGCCGAGACGTAGGAGAAGTCCAGGTCGATGCCGCGGGCGAAGGTCTCGTTCTGCGAGCGGGTCAGGATCTCGGCGACATAGCTCTCCAGCTCCGAGGCGCGCAGCTCGCGGAACTTGATGGGCAGCAGGTCGCCGTGCATGCGCAGCATGGGGGGGACCCCCACGGCCAGGTGCACATCCGAACACCCCTGCTGGGTGCCAAGCTTCAGGAAGGCGTCGATACGCGCCAAGTCACTGCCCCCTAAGGACTTTTTACCTGCTGATCTTTAGCCGGGAGGGGCTTCGCGATCAACAGCTTGTGCGCGGAAATTTGACGTAACGCACGAACTTTCGCAAGTAACGGGGGCGGCCGCTGCCTGCCAACCGGGGCTATTTCAGATAGACGGCCAGTGCCTGGGAGAGCTCGTCCATGCTCTGGAAGCGCTTGGTCTTGTCGACCGCCATGGCGCGCATCACCAGGTCCGAGAGCCCCGGGGGCAGGTTGGGATTTACATCCTGCGCCACCCGCGCCTTGCCCTGCACGTGCTGGTACATGACCGACATGTGGTCGCCACGCGAGTAGGGGGGCACGCCGGTGACCATCTCGTAGAGCATGACGCCGAGGGCGTAGATGTCGGCGCGCTCGTCGACCTTCTTGCCGAGGATCTGCTCGGGCGCCATGTACTTCGGGGAGCCGATGACGTAGCCGGTCTTGGTGAGCTGCGTGTCGCCCTCGCGGTGCGCGGCGGCGACCCCGAAGTCCACGATCTTCAGCAGCGCTTCCTGATTGATCAGCACGTTCGCCGGCTTCAGGTCGCGGTGCACGATGCCGACCTGGTGGGCCACGGTCATGCCCGTGCAGATGTCGATGCCGAACTGCATCGCACGCTTCAGCTCCACCGGCTTCTCGTTTACCACCTCGCCGCCGAGGGTGTGCGAGGGGAAGTACTCCATCGAGATGGCGTAGTTGCCCTGAATGTAGAGGAAGTCGTAGATGCGGATGACGTTCTTGTGCGTGATCTTGCGCGAGTAACGCAGCTCGTGCACGAAGCGCTTCATCACCTCTTCGTCGCCGGAGACGTTCGGGTTCAGGAACTTCAGGATCAGCCGCTCGTCGACGACCGTGTCCTCCATCAGCAGCACGGTGCCGAAGGCTCCCTTGCCAATGCGGTCGATGTACTTGTAGCGCCCCTCGAGCACATCGCCCTGCTTGAGCGTGTTGATGTCCAGCCGCGCGGCCACCTCGGCCTGCTTGACCGCCTGGGCGAGCGCCTGGTCGGAGATCAGCAGCGTCTTGGCGGCCTCGGCGGCGGTCGGCACGGGGGGTGCGACGCTCGCCGGGCGTGCGGCACCGGGCGCCATGGTCGCGGCCGCCGGCGGCATGGACTTGGAGCCGGAGGTCATCGGCGTCGCGCTGATGCCGGCGATGCGGTTGTCGAGCTCGGTCACCGCCGCGGCGGCCATGCGCGAGATGGTCTGGTCCGGGGAGGAGATCTGCGCCTGCAGCTCGCTGCGTACCTGGTCGGCGCGGCTGTCATCGGCGAGGCGCGACAGCGCCTGGATCGCCTCGATGCGGATCTCGCGTTCCGGGCGCTGCACCAGCGGCAGCAGGGTGTCCACGAGTTTGCCGTCACCGAGCTTGCCCAGGGCGCGCACCACGATCGGTGTTGCCTTGATGTTGCCGGGGGCATTGAGCATCTCCATCAACCGCGGCAGTGCGCGCTTGCTGCCGATCTCGGCCAGGGCATCGATGGCGCGCTCGCTCACCCACCAGTCCGAATCGCGCGTGGCCTGGATGAGCGAATCCACCGCGCGCTCGTCCTTGGTCTGGTTCAGGATCTCGATGGCGGCGCGGCGGATGTCCTCGTCCTTGTCGCGCACCAGCTGCAGTACTGCATCGATCACCTTCGGGCCGCCGATCTTGCCGAGGGCATCGGCCGCGCGGCTGCGTACCCACCAGTCGCTGTCCTTGAGCGAGCCGAGCAGGTACTTCACCGACTGCGCGTCGCCGACCTCGTTCAGGACCTCGACCGCGGCACGGCGCGCGTTCTCGTTCTCGTCCTTGAGGACCGCGATCAGGTACTTCATCGTCTCCGGGTGGTTGGCCTTGATCACCACGTCGATCGCGCGGTTGAGCACGTCGATCTCCGGATCGCGCAGCAGGTTGGCGACCTGTTCAATGTCGATCGGGCCGTCCATGCGCTGCAGGGCCGAGAGCGTGGCCCCGCGGATGAGCTTGTTGGGATCCTTGAGCAGTCCCTGCAGGGCGGTCTGGACTTCTGGGGTGTTGAAACGGGCGAGCGTGTTGATGATGTGCACGCGCGCGATCGGGTCCTTGCCGTTGACGCGGCCAAGCAGTTCCGGGACCGCGGAGCGGTCGGCGATATCACCGATGACGCGGAACAATGCCGCCTTCTCGTTCGGCTCCTGGGCATAGGCGGCGGTGAGCAGTTCGCGCACGCCGAAGCGCGCCTTCTGTGCGGCGATCACGTCCAGCACGGCAGGCTTGGAGACCCCGGGGGTGGCGAGGGCCTCCAGCAGCAGGTGGTGGGGGTAGTTGCGGCTGTTGGTGAGCGCCCAGGAGATGCCGGAGATCACCCGCGGGCTGCCCTCGACGAGGCCGCGGACAAACATGGGGAAGGTCTTCTGGCTGACCAGGTGACTCAGGACCTCCACGAAACCCATGGTCGCGGACTTGTCCGCCTCGGGCAGGGCGCCAAGCACCGGCTCGATCGCCCCCGCCCCGACCTCCTTCAGCCGGGCAATCGCCTTCTGCCTGGCAGGGCTGGCCGGATCGTTCGCGGACCGGATCTCGGTGACGAGCCGGTCGGCACGCAGGTTGGTGAAAAAGCTCATTCAGCCTTTACATCTGGGACGACCCCCGCCCACGCCGCTGGCTCCCTCCACGAGAGACACGCGGCGTCAGCAGGCGCGGTTCAATCGGATGCCGGCAGCGCTTCCCAAGCACCCCATAGGGGTGACTTAGCACTCCCGGACTGCGCCAGAGTATGCCATACCCCCTGCATTACCCCGACGGTGGCCCGCGTATGCACCCCCGGCGCGCAACCACTACAATCGCACCCCCCAATGAACAGGCCGACCCCGGAATAATGACCGCCGTGAGCTCCCCTGACGCCGTCCGTGCCGCTTTGGAGGCGTACGTCGACCCTTACCTGTTGGAGACCCTGGGGTCGAGCCGGGCCGTGGAGGACGTGCGGGTCACGCAGGCGGGAATTGAGGCACGCCTGGCGCTGGGATATCCGGTCGGGGGCTACCTTGCGCCGCTGCGCACCGCCCTGAGCGCGCACCTGGGGGCCCGGGGCATCGCAGAGCCGCTGCTGCTGGATCTGCGCGCCGCCATCCAGGCGCACTCCGTGCAGCGCAACCTCAAGCCGCTGGGCGAGATTGCCAACGTGGTCGCCGTGGCCTCCGGCAAGGGCGGCGTCGGCAAGTCTACCGTCGCCGTGAATCTCGCCCTCGCCTGGGCCGCCCAGGGCGCGCGCGTCGGCATTCTCGATGCCGACATCTATGGGCCGAGCCAGCCGTTGATGCTCGGCCTTGCCGGACAGCGCCCGACCTCCCCTGATGGCAAGAAGCTCAAGCCGTTGACCAGCCATGGCATCAGCGCGATGTCGATCGGCTTTCTGGTCGATGAGCAGCAACCGATGGTCTGGCGCGGCCCGATGGTGACGCAGGCGCTGACGCAGTTGCTTTCGGAAACCAACTGGGGTGCCCTCGACTATCTGGTGGTGGACATGCCCCCCGGTACCGGCGACATCCAGCTCACCCTCGCCCAGCGCGTGCCGGTGGCCGGGGCGGTGATCGTCACCACGCCCCAGGACATCGCGCTCGCGGATGCCCGCAAGGGGCTGAAGATGTTCGAAAAGGTGGCGGTGCCGGTGCTCGGTGTGGTCGAGAACATGAGCATCCACGTGTGCTCGAGCTGCGGGCACGCCGAGCACATCTTTGGTGCCGGCGGCGGGGCGCGCATGGCCGCCGAGTACGGCGTGCGCCTGCTCGGGGAGCTGCCGCTCGATGCCCGCATCCGCGAGGAGACTGATGCGGGGCGTCCGACGGTGATCGCCGAGCCGGATTCGGTGCGCGCGCGCGCCTACTTGGAGATGGCGCGCCATGCTGCCGGGGCGCTCGCCGTGCGCGCCCGTGACCGCAGCAGCCTGTTCCCAAAGATAGTGATCGAAGAGACCTGACCCGCATTACCCGCGGTTCGCGCAGGCTGGTGCACTCGGTGCACTCGCCGGCATAGCGCGTGGGCTGCGATACTCCGTCTTACGTTTGTCCGGTGCAGAAGATCACCGGCCGTGCAGTGAAGCGCCAGGAGAGCCGTAGATGAGCATCAAGTCCGACAACTGGATCCGGCGCATGGCGCGTGACCACAAGATGATCGAGCCATTCGCGGAACAGCAGGTGCGGGAGGCCAACGGCCACAAGATCGTCTCTTACGGCACCTCCAGCTATGGCTACGACGTGCGCTGCGCCAACGAGTTCAAAATCTTCACCAACATCAATTCCTCCATCGTCGATCCGAAGAACTTCGATGAGAAAAGCTTCGTGGACTTTGGCGGGGATGTCTGCATCATCCCGCCAAACTCGTTCGCGCTGGCGCGCACGGTTGAGTACTTCCGCATCCCACGCAGCGTGCTCACGATCTGCCTGGGCAAGTGCGTCACAGGTGACACCCGCGTCGTGGATGCGGCGACCGGCGCCTATGTGCCGATCACCGAGATGCGCTTCGGCAGGTCGACGCTCGCGATGGACGGCTGGTCGCTCAAGCCCGCCCGCGTCTCGGCCTTCGTGCCGCAGGGCAAGAAGCCGGTGTTCAAGCTGCTCACGCGCAGCGGCCTGCGCATCCGCGCCACGGCCAACCACCCATTCCGCATGCTGCAGGGCTGGATGCCGCTCGAGCGGCTGGTGGCCGGCGATCGCATCGCCGTGGCGCGCAACATCCCCGTGTTCGGTAAGACGCCGATCCCGAAGTGGGAAGCCAGTCTGCTCGGACTCATGATCTCCGAGGGCCAGTGCAATACACCCGGCCACAGTCCGAGCTTCACCGGTACCGACCCGGCACTCGTTGGCTTGCTGAAGGACAGCATGGCGGCCTCGGGTCTGGGCGTCGTCACCTTCAAGGGGGAGGGGACGTACGGCTGTCGACTGGTCAACCACGCCGGCCGTGGGGGGCTGCCGGAGGCGAACCGGGCGCACGCGTGGCTGATCAATCACGCGCTGAATGTCGGTGCCGCGGATAAGTTCGTGCCGCAGGTGATCTTCACCGCGCCGAAGAGCTCGGTACGCCTGTTCTTACAGGCTCTTTTCGGGGGCGACGGCGGCCTGTATCACCAGGACGGCCTGGCGGTGCACCTGGAGTACTTTTCCCAGTCGCGCCGCCTGATCGAGGATGTGCACCACCTGCTGCTGCGTTTCGGGATCCTCTCCTCAATCCGCGAGAAGACCACGGCTATCGGCACTCGGGCGTGCAGCATCCAGATCACCGACCGCGACCAGATCGAGCGCTTCGCTGCGGAGATCGGCTTCGTCCCCGGCTGCATCAAGCAGGTGCGGCTGGAAGAGGAGATCATGCCGGTCGTCCGCGCGAGCAGGCGCCGGCGCGCCAACCTCGGCACCCTGCCCAAGGAGGCCCGGGCACTGCTCACCGATGTCGCGCGGCGGGCGAGCGTAAGTCTCAACTCACTCGATATTCATCCGGCCCGCGATCAGTCCGTTCCCTACGGCGCCGCGGCCCGACTCGCTGCCGCGACCTACGACCCCGAGGTCACGCCGCTCCTGGATGGACCGCTGTGGGACGTGGTCGAGTCGATCGAGCCTGCGGGCAGCGAGGAGGTATTCGACATCTCGGTCCCGAGGCACCACAACTTCATCGCCAACGACCTGATCGTCCACAATTCGACCTATGCCCGCTGTTTCCGGGGCGACACGCGCGTGGCGCTCGTCGATGGCTCCTCGCCGACCCTGGAGGATATGGCCCGCCGGCACGCATCGGGCGAGGCGTTCCGTGGCTACAGCATTGGCGCCGACGGGCAGCTGATCGTCGCGCACCTGGAGGCCCCGCGCTTCATCGGCCGCGACTCGCTCCTCGAGGTGGAACTGGACAACGGTGTGCGCATCGCGGCGACGCCGGACCACCGGTTCGTCAAGCGCGACGGGTCCATGGTGGCTGCCAGCACGCTGCGGGCGGGCGATCCCCTCATGCCGCTGTATCGCGAGGGCCCGCTGCAGGCCGGGTCGGTGTACGCACCGGCCGACGGTCGCATGCGCTCGATGCAGCAGCTGCTGGAGGAATGGAGCCGTCGCCGCCGAACCGGCGGCCAGGGGTCCGGGCGCACCGCGGGCGCGGGGACTTCGGTGTACCGCAATCACCGCGTCGCGTCAGTCCGCGCCCTGGCGGGGGATCACGACGTGTACTGCCTGACGGTGCCTGAGGCCGGCAATTTCGCGCTCGAGGCGGGCGTGTTCGTCAAGAACTGCGGCATCATCGTGAACGTAACGCCATTGGAGCCGGAGTGGGAGGGGCACGTGACGCTTGAGTTCTCCAACACCACGACGCTGCCTGCGAAGATCTACGCCAACGAGGGCATCGCGCAGATGCTGTTCTTCGAGTCGGACGAGGTGTGCTCGACCTCTTACAAGGATCGCGGCGGCAAGTACCAGGGGCAGCAGGGCGTCACGCTGCCCAAGACCTGAAGCGACGCGCTCAGTTGCGCGTGATGCTGCGGATGTCCATGGTCCACTGCACGTCGTTGTCCTTCTTCTGCTGGGCCTTCATCGGCACGTAGCCGCGGTCCGGGGCACACCAGAACCGTGTGATGCGCGGGGAGTAGTCCGCCTGGCTGCTGAAGATGACCGTGGCGACATCGCCGAACGGCGTCTTCAGTGTCTCCTCTCCCTCGCGCTTATAGTGGTAGGCGCGCAGCTTGTCCTTACTGAGCAGGCTGAACTTGTCGGGCGTGCGCCCGGCGAGTGACTCCACCATCAGGGCCACCTGCACCGAGGCGTCATCCTGCACGTCCGGCGTCAGCGGCATGTCGATCTTCGCCCCCTCGTTGACGCCGGTGAGACGGTCGTTGGCCCAGTCGTACTTCAGATCGACCGCGCGCTTGTCCGCGGCAGTGCCATCGGTGGCCTTGTAGCTTTGCGGCTGGACGCCGTTCGCGCTCACCTTCAGCACGCTCACCATGTGAGGGCGTTCGGAGAACATCCGACCCAACCCACGCGGCTCGCTGTTGGAAGTGTAGGTCCAGGTGTCGCCGGATTTCTCCAGCATGACCGTCGACTCCGCGACGGTCATGCCCTTCCAGGTCCACTCGTAGGAGGCCTCGAAGGGCTTGAGCTGGTCCGCGAACGCGCCAGTATTTGCCAGCAGTCCGAGCAGCAGCACGAACCGCGTGAGACGGCTGGGCCTGCGCCGTAGTGCGTCAATGAGTAGGGTCACGGAAGTCCTCCACGAGCGGTTGGTCGAGGCGCCTGCCATCCAGCCAGGCCGCTCCATCCTGCCACGCCAGCCGGCCCTGCGCGAACCAGCCCAGTACGCGCGGATAAATGAGGTACTCGGTGGCCTGAACCCGGGCTGACAGGGATTCCTCGGTGTCATGCGCCTGCACCGGTACGCGCGACTGCAGGATCACCGGCCCGCCGTCCAGCTCGGCAGTCACGAAGTGAACGCTGGCCCCATGCCAGGCCTCGTCATGCTCCAGTACGCGTCGGTGCGTGTGCAGGCCGCGGTAGGCAGGCAGGATCGATGGGTGAATGTTGAGCATGCGACCGGAATAGCGCGCGGCGAACACCGGCGACAGGATGCGCATGAATCCTGCCAGTGCGATGACATCCGGATGCTGCGCATCGATCGCCGCGGCGAGCACCTGCTCGAACGCCGCCCGGTCATCTGTAGGGTCGCGCAGCACCGTGGTTGTGGCGATGCCCAGCTCGCGGGCACTGGCCAGGCCCCCGGCGGCGGCGTTGTCAGAGATCACCAGTTCGACCCGCGCGTCGATCGCGCCCGCCTGGCAGGCGCGCGCAATGGCGGTCATGTTGGTGCCGCGGCCGGAGATCAGGACGGCGAGCCTGAGCGGCGGGCGCGCGCTCATTCTTGGACGACGACCCCGCGGCTGCCGGCGCATACCTGGCCGATCTGCTGCGCGTCCTCGCCGTGCTTGCGCAGGAATTCGAGCGCCTGCGCGGCGTGTGCCGCCGCGACGATCACCACCATGCCGATGCCGCAGTTGAAGGTGCGGTACATCTCGGTGGTGCTGGTGCGCGCGATGTGCTGCAGCCAGTCGAACAGGGGATCGCGGGCCCAGCTCCTGCGCTCGAGCACCGCCTCCGTCCCATCCGGCAGCACCCGCGGGATGTTGTCGGTCAGTCCGCCGCCGGTGATGTGCGCAAGCCCGTGCACGGGCAGCGCCCGCATGAGTGCGAGCAGGGGTTTCACGTAGATGCGCGTGGGTGCCAGTAGCCGGTCGAAGAGGCTCTTGCCCTCGAGCATGGTCGCAGGACTCGCATCGGCAGTCGCCACGAGCTTGCGTATCAGCGAGTAACCGTTGGAATGCGCCCCCGAGGATGCAAGGCCGATGATCGCATCGCCGGCCTTGACCGCGCTGCCGTCGATGATCAACTCCTTCTCCACGACGCCGACACAAAAGCCGGCGAGGTCGTAGTCTTCGCCGTGGTACATGCCCGGCATCTCCGCGGTCTCGCCGCCCACCAGCGCAGCTCCAGCCTGCACGCAGCCCTCGACGATGCCGCGCACGACCGCTTCGGCCACCGCGACCTGCAGCTTGCCGGTCGCGTAGTAGTCCAGGAAGAACAAGGGCTCGGCGCCCTGTACCACCACATCGTTGACGCACATCGCCACCAGGTCGATCCCGATGGTGTCGTGGCGGCCGGTATCGATCGCCAGGCGCAGCTTGGTGCCGACCCCGTCGGTGCCCGAGACCAGTACCGGGCGACGGTAGCCCGCCGGAATCTCCACCAGCGCGCCGAAGCCTCCGATGCCGGCGAGCACCTCGCGCCGCTGCGCGCGGCGCACGAGGGGTTTGATGCGTTCGACGAGCTCGTCGCCGGCGTCGATGTCAACGCCTGCATCGCGATAAGTGATGCCGGGGCTTTCTGCCATGTTCTTCGCTGGGCGCGCTGGGCCGGGCCTGGGCCGGGGGGCGCGTATGATATCGTACCTGTCGCCCCGCGCCCCAAGCGCGGGCTACAAACAATGCCGCGACCGGTCCTAAAAACATCCTGCGCAAACCGTCGCGTGCGCACAGCCGCCCCGAGCCTGGCCGTCACCTGGCTCGTGCTGTCAGCGCTGGGGCAGGCGGTGCCGGCCGATGCCCTGGTTGCCGGCCGCGGCGGCGGTGCCCTGCAGGATGTCCCCCGGCAGATTGATCCACCCGCACCTCAGCCAAGCGCGATGGAAGAGCCGGAAAGTACGGTGCAGGTGCGCATCGAGTCCGTGAATACCCTGGATGACTACGCCGCGGTGACTCGCCTACTGCAGGCCACGCCGGGGCTGCGCCGTGTCAGCGTGGCGCTCGTGGATCGCTCGACCCTCACGTTCGATGTCAGCGTGCGCGGCGGTGCCGCGGGGCTCGAGCAGGCGCTGGCCGGCCAGCCACACTTCACGCACGAGGGCACGGCGGCGGTCTATCGCTACCAGCCGGGTGCCGCCCCGGCCACTGCGCCGCCACCATCCTGAGCTGCGATGCGCCACATTCCCAACATTATCTGCCTGCTGCGCATCGCGCTGATCGTGCCAGTACTGCACACGCTGCACGCCGGTCACTACCTGCTGGCGCTGGGGCTGTGCATCGTCGCCGCCGTCTCCGACCTCCTGGACGGGTACCTGGCAAAGCACTTCGGATGGAGTTCGGCGCTGGGCCGTGTCCTCGATCCGCTCGCCGACAAGCTCCTGGTGGTCACCCTGTACATCGAGTCGGCGTGGCTCGGTATCGTGCCGTGGTGGCTCACCGCTGCGGTCGTGGCGCGCGATGTCATGATCGGCTTGGGGGCTTTCATCTATCGGCTGTGGTTCGGGCCGCTGCATGGGCGGCCGACGCGCATCAGCAAGTTCAACACCGGGGCACAGCTGGTGTTCATGATGCTGGTGCTGCTCGGCCACGGCATTGGCTTCCCGCCGTACGAGGTGCTCGCGGCTTCCGCGTTGGTGGTGCTGGCGACCACTCTCCTCTCCGGCTGGCAGTACCTCGGCACCTTCACCCGGCGCGCCTGGTTTGCGCCGGCGAAACCGGCCTGAGGGCGGCACATGCGCCAGATCCCGCTGGGCCTGCGCCTCCCCGACCACGCCGTATTCGCAAGCTTTCTGCCGGCCCGCAATGCCGAGGCGCTCGACCACGCGCGCCAGCTCGCGCAGGGCAACGGCGCTGCGCTCACCTGGCTATGCGGGCCGGCCAGTGCTGGCAAGACGCACCTGCTGCAGGCGATCTGCGCCGCCGCCAGTGAACGGGCCCGTGCCGGCTACGTGCCGCTGGCTGAAGTTGCCGCGCTCGGGGTCGGGATCCTCGAGGGCTTTCCGCAACTGCAGTGCCTGTGCCTGGACGGTGTTGACCGCGTGGCCGGCTCGCTCGAGTGGGAGCACGCCATCTTCGGGCTGCTGCGCGAGATCGAGGACTCCGGGGGGCGTCTGGTGCTCAGCGCCGTGGCCCCACCGTCGTTGCTGCGCTGGGCGCTACCGGACCTGGGTTCGCGCTGCAGCGCCGCGGCGGTGTTCCAGCTGCGCCCGCTCGATGAGACCGAGCAGCAGCAGGCGCTCACGCTGCGCGCACGCGTGCGCGGCGTGGAGTTGCCCGAGGAGACCCTGCGCTGGCTGCAGCGGCGCTTCCCGCGCGACATGCGCAGTCTCTACCAACTGCTCGACACGCTCGATGAGGCGGCCCTGGCCGCGCAGCGGCGCCTGACCATCCCGTTTATCCGCGAGGTGCTGCGCTCAGCGTCCGGCGCCGCCGAGGCCGACTGAGGCAAGGCGCACCGCGAGTTCTGCCACGCGCTTGCCCAGAGCCTGCGCCAGGGATTTCTCCTCGGCGCTCAGGCTCGGGCTGGCGGCCGTTCCGGAAACGTGCGAGGCCCCATAGGGAGTGCCGCCGCGGCTGGTGTCATTCAGCGCACGCTCCGTGTACGGCAGGCCCACCAGGTACATGCCGTGATGCAGCAGCGGCAGCATCATCGACAACAGCGTGGTCTCCTGGCCGCCGTGCATCGTCTGGGTGGAGGTGAAGACGCCCGCGGGCTTTCCGGCCAGTGCGCCGGTCAGCCACAGGGTGGCCGTCCCGTCGAGGAAGTACTTCAGCGGCGCTGCCATGTTGCCGAAGCGCGTGGGGCTGCCGAGCACCAGCGCGCTGGTCTCCTTGAGGTCCTCGAGCGTGGCGTACGGGGCGCCGCTGGCCGGGACCGGTTTGGCGGGGGCCTCGCTGTCCGCCGACACCGCCGGTACCGTGCGCAGGCGCGCGCTGGCGCCCGCTACGGATTCGACCCCACGGCAGACCTGGCGGGCGAGTTCGGCGGTGGCGCCGTTGCGCGAGTAGTAAAGGACCAGGATCTCCGCCATGCCAGCCTGCTCCGGTTGCCGCGAAGACCAAGTCTCGCATGTCCGGGTTTGTTGCAGGGGCCGGCGGCGTGCATACATTACAAATGTGCAATGATCCGGCCCGCGCTGACCCGCGCGGATCTGCAGTATCATGGGTAGCCATACCCTGACTGCGAACATGAAACCGAACATGCTGTGTAATAGGTGTCTGGTGAGCGGGCGCGTGCAGGGAGTGTTTTATCGAGCGAGTGCGCAGCAGCGTGCCCGGCAGCTGGGTGTGCGCGGCTACGCGCGCAATCTTCCCGACGGTCGGGTCGAGGTGCTCGCCTGCGGCGACGCGCTGGCCGTGGAAGCCTTCGTCGGCTGGCTGTGGGTCGGCCCCAGCGCCTCCAAGGTGAGCGCCGTGGAAGTGGCCGTGGTCCCGGCCGACGTGCTGGATGGTCAAACGGGTTTCACTACCGCCTGAACTTGGATGGCATGCTGAATCGCGACACCGTGTGGAAGATCCTAGCCGCTGCACTTCTGGCGACCGGACCCGTGCAGCTGCCCGCCGCCGATCCACCAACAGCGCCCGAGGCTGCCCCCGAACAGCCGGCCGCGCCGCCGGTAAATCCAGCGGTCGTGCCGCCTGCGAATCCACCGGCGACGCCGCCTGCGAATCCACCGGCGACGCCGCCTGCGAATCCACCGGCGACGCCGCCCGCGAATCCACCGGCGACGCCGCCCGCGAATCCACCCGCCACCGAAGCTGCAACTCCGGAATCTGCGCCGGCGCCGGAAGGTCCCGCGGCACTGCCGGAAGCAGCGCCGCCCGGGGCCGCCGCCCCGCCGCCCTCGGTGGCGGTCTTCCGCAGGCCCGCGCGCCGTTCACACCAGGCGTGGGTGGCAGCGGCCAATCCGATGGCCGTGGATGCCGGAGTCGAGATCCTGGCCAGGGGTGGCAAGGCACTCGATGCCGCCGTGGCTGTGCAGGCGATGCTCGGGCTGGTCGAGCCGCAGAGTTCCGGGGTCGGCGGCGGCGCCTTCCTCATGTACTACGAGGCGGCCAGCGGCAAGGTGAGCACAATCGACGGTCGCGAGATCGCCCCGGCGGCTGCGCGGCCGGACATGTTCCTCGACGAACACAACAGGCCGATGGCATTCGTGGAAGCGGTACGCAGTGGCCGCTCGACCGGAGTACCCGGAGTACTCGGCATGCTCGCGCTCGCGCAGGGCCGGCTCGGTCACCTGCCCTGGAAGGATCTGTTCACGCCGGCCATCCGCGCCGCGAGCGACGGCTTCCGGGTCTCGGCGCGCCTGGCGATGTTCCTTGGCGAGGGCTCGCCCTTCCCGCCGACCAACGAGGTGCGCATGCTGTTCGCGCGCCCCGATGGCGGCACTCTGGAGGAGGGGGATCAGTTCCGTAACCCCGAGTACGCCAGCACCCTGAAGCGAATCGCCGCCGAGGGACCGCGTGCCCTTTACCAGGGCACGATCGCCGCGGCGATCGTCAAGGCGACTGAGCGCGAGCCGCTGCCCGGGGCCATGACGCTCAAGGACCTCGCCGGCTACCGCACCAGCTTCAGTACCCCGCTGTGCCGGCCGTTCCGCGCTTACAGCGTGTGTGTGCCGCCGCCGCCCTCCAGCGGTGTTTCACTGCTGGAGATGCTGGCGATCCTGGAGCGCACCGACATTGCCAGCCGCACTCCGAACGACCCCCAGGCATGGTTCCTGTTCGCGCAGGCCAGCCGCCTGATGTATGCCGACCGCGACCGCTACGTCGCCGACCCGCGCTTCGTGTCCGTGCCGGTCGGCCGCCTGCTGGATCCGGCCTACATCAAGCAGCGGGCACAGCTGATCGGTGTGCGCGCCGGAGCGGCCCCGCAGCCGGGGGAGATTTCCGTACCACGCGGCCGCGACACGACCAACGAGTCCGCCGGCACCAGCCACTTCGTCGTGGTCGATGCCGATGGCAACGTGGTCTCGATGACGACGACCGTGGAGTCGGTGTTCGGCTCCGGGCGCACCGTCGGCGGCTTCCTGCTGAACAACCAGCTCACCGACTTTGCCTTCGCACCGACGGAAAACGGCCACCCGGTGGCCAACGCGGTGCAGGGCGGCAAGCGCCCGCGCTCCTCCATGGCCCCGGTCATCGTGCTCGATCACGACGGCAACTTCGTGGCCGCCCTCGGCTCGCCCGGGGGTTCGGCGATCCTCGAGTACAACGCCAAGACCCTGGTCGGGCTGCTGGCCTGGAAGCTCAGCCTGGCGCAGGCGATCGAGCTTCCCAACCTCATCGCCCGTGGCGACACCTACAGCGGCGAGATGAGCCGCTTTTCGCCGGCGCTGCTGGCGGGACTGCGGGAGCGCGGCATCGAGGTCAAGCCCGGGCATGCGGAAAACTCCGGGCTGCATGCGGTGCTGCGCCACGCGGACGGCAACTACGAGGGCGCGGCGGATTCACGCCGCGAAGGCGTCGCGCGCATGGTGCCGCCCCCCGCGCCGGCGCAGAAGCGCGCGGCGGGCGGGAACTAGGCCACGCCGATCTGCCGCCCGTTGCCGGGCGGCTCAGTGCGCGCTGCCGGGCCTGGGGTAGCCCAGATCATCGGCGCCGTTCCATTTCAGCCAGTCGTTGACCACCAGGTCCGGGTAGTCGCGGCGGCCGACGCTGCCGTTGTAGCGTGCCAGCGCCCGGCGCACGTCGTTGTGCTCGTAGCGGATGTAGAAGCGCAGGATGGCGCAGCCCATGCGGATGTTGGGCGCGATGTGCACCAGGTCGTACCGGTGCAGGCCAAGTTTCTCCGGCCAGAACGGCATCACCTGCATGAGCCCGACCGCACCCGCGGAGGAGACCGCCCAGCGGTTGAAGCGGCTCTCGATGTCGATCACCGCCATCACCAGCCCGGGTTGCAGGCGGGTTTCCCCGGGCCGGCGCGTCTCGCAGTAGACCTGCTTGAGGATCTCCAGCCGCTCGTCCTTGTCCTTGACGATGTTGTGCAGCCGCGGCTCCATCAGCTTGTACCAGACCGCCGAGTCGTACTGGTCCGTGAAGCACTCCGCCTGCGCGATGGCCTTGCGCAGCACGCCCTCGAGCTCCGGGTCGCGCTGCTGGTCGGCGCGCGCGCCCGGGGCGAGCAGCCCGCCGATGCACAGGCCAGCGAGCAGCGGCAGCGCGCGCACGCGTGCCACGGTGACGCGCAGCCTCCTAACTCCCGAGCCGCGCTTGCATGAAAGCAAGCGCCTCGGCACGGGGTAGCTCGGTGCTCTCGGCATCGCGGCGGCCGCGGTACTCGAGCTTGCCGGCCTCGATGCCGCGTTCGCCGACGACCAGCCGGTGCGGGATGCCCAGAAGTTCCGCGTCGGCGAACTTGACCCCGGGGCGCGCATCACGGTCGTCGCACAGTACCTCGATCCCGGCGGCGGTGAACTCGTCGTAGAGCCTGTCGGTGAGTTCGCGGACCCGCTGGGACTTTTGCATGTTGATGGGCACCAGCACCACCTGGAACGGGGCGATCGGCGCCGGCCAGATGATGCCGCGCTCATCATGGTTCTGCTCGATGGCCGCGGCGACGATGCGCGTCACGCCGATACCGTAGCAGCCCATGAGCAGGGTGGTCTCCTTGCCCGCCTCATCGAGCACGGCCGCCTTCATCGGTTTGCTGTACTTGCTGCCGAGCTGGAAGATGTGGCCGACCTCGATACCGCGGGCGATCCTGAGGGTGCCCTTGCCGCCCGGGCTGGCATCGCCCTCGACCACCTTGCGGATGTCGGCCGCAACCGCGCCCTGCACGTCGCGCTCCCAGTTGACCCCGCTGAGGTGCATGTCCTTCTCGTTCGCGCCGCACACGAAGTCAGCAAGGTGCAGCGCGCTGTGGTCGGCGTAGATGCGGCACTTGAGGCCCACGAGACCGACGTACCCGGGCGTCGTGCCGGAGACTGCGAGCACGGCCTCGGGACTGGCCATGCGCAGCGGGTTCGCCACTCCGGGCAGCTTCTGCGCCTTGACCGCGTTCAGCTCATGATCGCCGCGCAGCACGAGCCCGACGACGCTGCCCTGCTCCTGGCCATCGACGATCAGGGTCTTCACCATGCGCTGCGGCGGCAGCTTCAGGCAGGCGACCACGTCGGCGATGGTGCGTGCACCCGGAGTGGCCACTTTCTGCAGCCCCTGCTGCGGGGCAGGCCGCGCACCGGCCGGCGGCACGGCGACGGCGGCTTCGAGGTTGGCCGCGTAGTCATCGCCCTCAGAGAACGCGATGGCATCCTCGCCCGAGGCGGCAAGCACGTGGAACTCCTGACTGACATCCCCGCCGATCGCGCCGGAATCGGCGCGCACCGCGCGGAAGGTAAGCCCGGTGCGCGTGAAGATGCGCACGTAGGCATCGAACATCGCGCGGTAGCCCTCGCGCAGCGAGGCCTCGTCCATGTGGAACGAGTAGGCATCCTTCATGATGAACTCGCGCGCGCGCATCACCCCGAAGCGCGGGCGGATCTCGTCGCGGAACTTGGTCTGGATCTGGTAGAAATTGACCGGCAGCTGGCGGTAGCTCTGCAGCTCGCGGCGCGCGATGTCGGTGATCACCTCCTCGTGCGTCGGGCCGGCGACCAGGTCACGCTCGTGGCGGTCCTTGATGCGCAGCAGCTCCGGGCCGTACTCGGTCCAGCGCCCCGACTCCTGCCACAGCTCCGCCGGCTGGAACACCGGCATCACCAGCTCGAAGGCGCCGGCGCGGTTCATCTCCTCGCGCACGATGCGCTCGACCTTCTGCAGAACCCGAAGGCCCATCGGCAGCCAGCTGTACAGCCCGTTTGCCAGGCGGCGGATCAGCCCCGCGCGCAGCATCAGCTGGTGGCTCAGGACCTCCGCCTCCGCGGGGGTCTCTTTCATGGTGTTAATCGGGTACCGGGACAGCCGCATCGTGGGGCACTTTCGTGGCGCAAACGCAGGGAGATGGCATCTTAGCAGGAGGCCCCTGATAAGATTGCGGCCGTGACCAGCGAAACACCCAGCCCGCCACCTCCGCGCCGCAAGGGCATCTACCTGCTGCCCAATCTGTTCACCACCGGCTGCCTGTTTTCCGGGTTCTATGCCGTGGTCGCTGCCATCGACAAGAATTTCGATCACGCCGGCCTGGCGGTGTTTGTGGCGATGATCTGCGACACGCTCGACGGGCGCATCGCCCGCCTCACCGGCACCGAGAGCGCCTTCGGCAAGGAGTACGACAGCCTTGCTGACATGGTCGCCTTCGGGCTGGCGCCGGCGATCGTGACCTACCAGTGGGGCGTGGTGCGCATCGCCGAGTATGGCCACCACTGGGGCCGCTTCGGCTGGCTGGCGTGCTTCTTCTACGCGGTGGCTGCCGCCTTGCGCCTGGCACGCTTCAACGCGCGCTCCGCCGGTGCCGACAAGCGCTACTTCGAGGGCCTGCCGAGCCCGTCGGCCGCGGCCATCGTCGCCGCCTTCGTCTGGTTCTGCAGCGACTGGCGCGAGCCGCGCCTGACCGGGCTCATCGCCGCGTTCGCGGTGACGGCGAGCGCCGGCGCGCTCATGGTGAGCAGCTTCGGCTACCCGAGCTTCAAGCAGTTCAACCTCGACCGTCGCATCCGCTTCATCTACATCGTGCTGGTGCCCATCACCATCATATTCATCGCCGCCGACCCACCGCGGATGCTGCTGGCGATGTTCGGCACCTACGCACTCTCGGCTCCCGCCCTGTGGATCGGCCGCCGCCTGCGGCGCCTGATCCGGGGAGCCCCCGGCCCCGGGACCGCGTAGATGCTGCCGTCGCAGCGCCAGCAGTACCTGGATGCGCTCGGCATCGACGTGTGGGTGAGGCGCGACGCGCCGCCGCCGGCCGCCGAGCCGCCTGGCCTGAGCGTGCCGCATGCGCCGCAGGCGCCCGCCCCCGCGCCCCTGCAGCTGCCGCCGCATGCCTACGCGGCGGCCGCCGAGGCACCCCTGTGGCAGGCACTGCGCCAGGAGGTGCTTACCTGCAAGCGCTGCCCGCTGCACCTTACGCGCACCCAGGCGGTGTTCGGGGTCGGGCCCCAGCGGGCCGACTGGCTGGTGATCGGCGAGGCCCCGGGGGCGGAAGAGGACCGGCGCGGCGAGCCGTTCGTGGGCGCCGCCGGGCAGCTGCTCGATGCGATGCTCAAGGCGATCGGCCTCGACCGCAGCAGCAACGTCTACATCGCCAACGTGCTCAAGAGCCGTCCGCCGGGCAACCGTGATCCGAAGCCGGAGGAGGTGAGTGCCTGCATGCCCTACCTGCAGCGGCAGGTCGAGCTGCTGCGCCCGAAGATCATGCTGGCGGTCGGGCGCATCGCCGCCCAGAGCCTGCTCGGCACCGAGGCGCCGCTCGGCCGGCTGCGCTCCCAGGTCCATCACTTCGGGGCGATCCCGCTGGTGGTGACTTATCATCCGGCCTACCTGCTGCGCTCTCCCGGGGAGAAGCGCAAGGCCTGGGAGGACCTCAAGTTCGCCCGCGGCATCTACCAGAAACTCGCCCCCGGAGCGGCAGGCGATGGCCACCGCGCCTGAACTGTTCCCGGCATCCATTGCCGCCACCATCCGCATCATGCGCCCCGGGGATGTCCTCGACGTGGTCACGATCGAGCGCGAGGCCTACCAGTTCCCCTGGAGCGAGGGCATCTTCCGCGACTGCCTGCGCGTGGGCTATCTCTGCCGGGTGGTGGTGGCCGGCGAGCAGGTGGTCGGCTACGGGGTGATGAGCGTGGGCGCGGGCGAGGCGCACGTCCTTAACCTGTGCATCGCCACCGGTTACCGCTGCCGCGGACTGGCGCGGCTGCTGCTGCTGAGCCTCCTCGAGTGCGCCGCCGCGGCCGGGGCGCAGGAGGCCTTCCTGGAGGTCCGTCCCTCCAATACCACGGCGATCCGCCTCTACCTCGCCCTGGGGTTCGAGCAGGTGGGGATGCGCCGCGGGTACTACCAGGCGGTCAACGGCCGCGAGGATGCGGCCGTCCTCAAGCTTGCCCTCAAAGGCTGAGCCCGCCGCGCGCGCGCGGTATCATGAGTGCGGGCCAGGAGGCCCGGCCCGGGCGGCAACGATGGCGGGGACGCGACCATTCTAGGACAGGTCAGACATCTGGCGGAGCGCTTTGCGCCGCGCATTTTGTGGCGGCACCGTATCCGCACTTGGCACATCAGCACCGAGGAACCCGAGCAGGAGCTGCTGCCGTGGGCGTGTGACCGCCGGCAACTGTCGCTCGACGTCGGCGCCGCGCAGGGCACGTACCTGGCCCATCTGCTGCTGTACTCCGCGGGTGTCATCGCCTTCGAGCCGCGCCCGGAAGCGGCCGGCCGGCTGCGGGCACAATTCGGCGGCACCGCGCACACGCGCCTGGAGCAGGTGGCGTTGTCGGATGCCTCCGGTACGGCCGAGATCCGCATTCCCGCACAGCGGCCGATGCGCGGCACGATTGCCCCGTCGAACCTGCTGCAAGGGGCCCGCGAGGTGCAGTCGCACACGGTGCCCTGTGCGCGGCTGGATGATTACCGGCTCGCCCCGGTGGGCTTCATCAAGATCGACGTTGAGGGGCACGAACGTGCAGTGCTCGCCGGTGCGCGCGACACCGTGGGCCGGAACCGGCCGATCGCGCTGGTGGAGGCCGAGGAGCGCCACAGCGCCGGTTCCGTGGCGGGGGTGGCCCGGTTTTTTCAGGAATTTGACTGCAATGGCTACTTCCTGCTGGAAGGCAGGCTGCGACCTATTGCAGAATTCGACGCCGCGGCGCACCAGGACAGCAGCCACCTGTCCGATGGCAGGCGTACCGGTGTCTACATCAACAATTTTCTGTTCGTGCCCCATACGAAATTGCAGCGCATCCCCGGGCACTACCTGTCGCGATGAGTGACCGGTGGGGGAATCGCAGGGTGAACGTGTGCGGCCTTGAAGGGTCGGTAACGAGTGTCAGAGGCAGCATTAGCCACCGAGATCCAGCGCCGGCGCACCTTCGCTATCATCTCCCACCCGGACGCGGGCAAGACCACCCTCACTGAGAAACTGCTGCTGTTCGGCGGGGCCATCCAGCTGGCCGGCACGGTCAAGGGCCGCAAGGCCGCCCGGCACGCCACCTCCGACTGGATGCGGCTCGAGCAGCAGCGCGGCATCTCGGTGACCTCCTCGGTCATGCAGTTCCCCTATCGCGACTGCATCATCAACCTGCTGGACACCCCGGGGCACGAGGACTTCTCCGAGGACACCTACCGCACCCTCACCGCGGTGGACTCGGCGCTCATGGTCATCGACTGCGCCAAGGGGGTCGAGGAGCGCACCATCAAGCTGATGGAAGTGTGCCGCCTGCGTGATACGCCCATCATGACCTTCATCAACAAGCTCGACCGCGACGGTCGCTCCCCGATCGAGCTGCTGGATGAGATCGAGAGCGTGCTGCGCATCGGCACGACCCCGCTCACCTGGCCGATCGGGATGGGGCGAGAGCTGCGCGGCATCTACCACCTGGCCGAGGATCGCATCTACGCCTACGCCGCCGGCGAGCGCGGCCGGCGCGGCGCCAATCTCACGCTGCAGGGCCTGCACAGCGCGGCCGGGCGCGAGTTCCTGGGCGAGCAGGCGGCCGCGTTCGACGAGGAGATCAGCCTGGTGCGCGGCGCGACGCAACCCTTCGACCCCAAGGCCTACCTGTCCGGACGGCAGACCCCGGTGTTCTTCGGCTCGGCAATCAACAACTTCGGAGTCGAGGAGCTGCTGGCAGCCTTCAGCACCTATGCGCCCGGGCCACTGGCGCGTGCGGCACGCGAGCGCACCGTCGAGCCGCTCGAGCAGTCACTGGCAGGGTTCGTATTCAAGATCCAGGCCAACATGGATCCCGCGCACCGCGACCGCGTGGCCTTCATGCGCGTGTGCGCGGGCAAGTACAGCCGCGGCATGCGCCTGTTCCATGCGCGCCTGGACAAGGAGGTGCGCGTGGCCGATGCGCTGACCTTCATGGCCGCCGAGCGCGCGCAGGCCGAGGAGGCCTTCGCCGGCGACATCATCGGCCTGCACAACCACGGCACGATCAACATCGGCGACACCTTCACGCAGGGTGAGCGGCTGACCTTCACCGGGGTGCCGAACTTTGCCCCGGAGATCTTTCGGCGCGCAGTGCTCAAGGATCCGTTGAAGATGAAGGCGCTGCAGAAGGGGCTCGCCCAGCTGTGCGAGGAGGGCGCGACGCAGCTGTTCAAGCCGCTGCGCAACAACGACCTGATCCTGGGCGCCGTGGGCCAGCTGCAGTTCGAGGTGGTGGCCTTCCGGCTCCAGGATGAATACGGCGTGCAGTGCGTGTTCGACCCCATTACGGTGCACACCGCGCGCTGGGTGGATGCGGGCGATGCGCGCAAGCTGGAGGAGTTCCGCGCGCGTGCCTACGAGCACCTGGCCATGGATCACTCCGGTGCGCTGGTGTACCTCGCCCCCTCGCGGGTGAACCTGCAGCTCACGCTCGAGCGCTGGCCGGATATCACCTTCCGCGAAACCCGCGAGCACGCTGCCAGCTGATGGCGACGTGCGCGCAACCCGCGGTCAGGCTGGTGCTGCGCGACGCAACGACAGCCGGCCCACCGCACGGCTGAACTCGGCGACCTCGCGATTCTGCGTGGCCGCCGGCACCCCGTAGCGCAGGCACGCGTAGTGGGCGAGTAACTCCTCGACCTGCCGGGCAAGCCCGGGGTGCGCACCGGCCAGGCTGCGCGCGAAATCCAGCGGCCCCTGGTGCGGCAGTCGCGCCGCTCCGGCACGGGCGAGCTTGCGACACAGCCGCAGGTACGCGCGCGCCAGCGCATCGCCCGCCGGGGCGCGGGCGGTGCGGCTCATGTGCCATCCCAGGATCGCCAGCCAGCCGAGCAGGGCTGCCATGAACGCCCAGCCCAGGTAGCGCGCGTCAGGGGTCTTGATGCCCAGCCGTGCCAGCAGGTCCAGCTGGCTTGAGTATTCGAACTTCACCACGTTCTCGGTCCACCAGGAATTGGCGGCGTCCCAGCGCTGCAGCAGCTGTTGCAGCCACGGCGCGCCGTACAGGAAGCGCTCGCTGGCGCCAAAGGCCTGCGGCATCAGGTCGAATACGCCGCGGTTGAGCCGCTCCGGCGCCACTACCGCCGTCGGGTCGACGCGCGTCCAGCCGCGCCCCTCGAGCCACACCTCAGCCCAGGCGTGCGCGTCGGACTGGCGCACCAGCAGGTACTGCCCGATGCTGTTCCACTCCCCGCCCAGGTAGCCGGTGACCACGCGCGCCGGCACGCCGGCGGCCCGCATGAGGTCGACGAAGGCCGAGGCGTAGTGGCCGCAGAATCCTTCGCGCGTCCGGAACAGCAGATCGTCGACGGTGTTTTCCCCCAGCGGCTGCGGCTCGAGCGAGTAGACGAAGCCGCCCCGCCCCAGGTAGTCGAGCGTTGCTTCCACGAAGTCCGCATCAGACGCGGCCGCCGTGCGCAGCCTGAGCGCCAGCTCGCGCGCGCGAGGGTTGGCATGGTCCGGCAGCGTGGTGTCCTCGCGACGCGCCGTGACGCTGAGCTCGCCCAGGCCACGCGTGTGCGTGTACGAGACTGCCTCGTAGCTGATCGCATCGGTCACCGGCTCGCTGGCGATGAGCTGGAAGTCGTAGGTGAGGCTGACCTGGCCTGCCGGGGGGCGCTCGGGCAGGTCGAGCGCGAACCAGTAGCGCCGCTGCGTGGGCTGCAGCGCGACCCGGTAGCGCACCGGCTCGCCCAGGTATTGCACCGGCTGGCGCGGGTGTTCGGCCCAGTCGTGCCGCCGCCAGGTGCGCCCGTCGAAGTTGTGCAGCACCGGGCCACGCCAGTAGCGCTGCGCTGCCGGCGGCGGCTCGCCTGCGAACTTCACGCGGAAGGCCGGGTCGTAGTTGGCGACCAGCTTGGTGATGCCGCCGGGGCTCATCGAGTCGGACAGCCCGCTCAAGGCCTCCTCGCCGCGCGGGATCGCCCAGAACGAGCCGGGCAGGCGCGGAAAGAACACGAACAGGGCGATCGCCAGCGGGGCGGCGATGAGCAGTGCCCGCAGCGCCATGCGCGCGCTCTGGCGGGCCGGCAGCGCCGGGGCGGCCACGGCGGCGAGCGCCGCACAGCACAGCCAGGTCTGCAGGGCGTACAGCGGCGTGCGCAGCAGCGCCTGGCGGTCGAGGCAGGCAGCCAAGAGCAGAAACAGCCCCGCGCCGATGAGCACCAGCTGGTCGCGCGCGCGCTGGATCTCCAGAAGCTTCAGGGCGGCCATCAGCATCAGCAGGGTCGTGCCGGCGACCAGGCCGTTGAGGGTGCGAAAGCGTGCCAGCACGATGCCGGTGACGACCAGGACCAGCAGCACGCGCAGCCATGCCGGCGGCAGCCAGGCGCGACTGCGCGCCGTCCCCAGCCGCCAGCCCACCAGCAGCAGCGCGGTCGCCCCCGCCCAGGCGGGCATGCGGTCGATGTTCAGCAGCACCCCACCGGCAAAGGCGGCGCACACCAGCGGCAGCGCCCGCGTGGCCGGCTGCGCGGTGCCGGTCATGCCGGCCCCGGCGCAGCGTCGAGGCCGAAGCGTGCCAGGGCCGCAAGACAGCGATGGCGCTGCTCGGGGCCGCTGTCGGCGGGAATGCTGATCCCCGGCAGCTCGAGCGCGTAACGCTCGCCGCGACCGTCCGCATCCACCACCCAGCGGGCGAGCTGACTCAGGCGCGCCTCCAGGTCCGCCAGGCGCACCAGCGCGTAGTCAAAGGTGCGCAGCTCCGTGCCGAAGGCGTGGTATTCCTTCACGAGAAGCGGGGCCTCGCGCGCGTATGCCTTCCAGTCGACCTGGCGCGGCGAGTCGCCGTCGCGGAAAGGGCGCAGTCCGGCCCACTCATCCACGCCCGCCCCGCGCCGCGGGTGCACTCCCGGCTGCGGTGCGTAGCCCTGCGGCATCGGCAGCGTGCCCGTCGGTGCCGGATACACCAGCATCTGCGCAGGGGTATGCAGCCAGGTCCACGCGTGGAAGATGCCGAACGGGTGCGTGGTGCCGATGCGAATGCGCTCGAGGTGCACGATCCCGCGCGCCGCCGGGCCAACCGGCATCTCGAGCAGCGCCTGGCCGCCGGGGGCGAGGTCTGCTGCCCCTGGGGCCTGCCCGTCGAGGCGGGCGGTGATGCCCAGGCGCGCCAGCGCCCCGGGGTTGGCAAGGGCCAGCCAGGCGCTGCCCGGGCGGCGCGCGAATACCGCCGGGGCATGCAGGGACTCGACGGCGAGGCCCTGCAGGTTGCGATGGCACTGCTGCATGACCACGAGACAAAAGGCGATCAACAGAAACGTGAGGAACAGGGCGAGGCTATTGGCGTAGTTGAGGCCGGCGAGCAGCATCAGGAACAGCAGCGCCCCCAGGGCGACCCCGGCGCGCGAGGGCACGATGTAGAGCCGGCGGCGCTGCAGCATCACCGGCAGGGTGTCCGGGCCCTGGCGCTGCCGCACCCAGGCGGCCATGCGCCGTGCCGCGCCAGCGCGCAACGAGGAGAGGGGATGCCAGCGCCGGGGAGTGTCGGCTGTGGCCCAGGCGGCCATTGCGGCTACGCAGGCACCGCGGCTGACTCGATGATCTCACGCGCCAGTTCCTCGCCGGGGCGCGCGCTGGCATCGCGGCCCTCGAGCCGGTGCGCAATCACCGCCGGCAGCACCGCCTGCACGTCCTCGGGCAGCACGGCGTTGCGCTGCGCCAGATAGGCCCAGGCCTGCGCGGCGCGCAGCAACCCCTGGCCGGCTCGCGGCGACAGGCCGAGTTTCAGGTCCGGCCGCTCGCGCGTGCGCGCAATCAGCAGTTGCGTGTAATCGAGCAGGGTGTCGGCGATGTGCAGGCTGCGCACCGTGCGCTGCATGCGCAGCAGGGTCTGCGCCGAGAGGCTCGGCGCGATGCTGGCCAGGATCTCGCGCCGCTCGCCGCCGCGCAGCAGCGCGCGCTCGTGCGCCGCATCCGGGTAGCCCAGGCGGATGCGCATGAGGAAGCGGTCCAGCTGCGACTCCGGCAGCGCGAAGGTTCCCAGCTGCTCGTGCGGGTTCTGCGTGGCAACCACGAAGAACGGCTCCGGCAGGGCATAGGTGGTGCCGTCCGCACTGATCTGCCGCTCCTCCATCGCCTCCAGCAGCGCGCTCTGCGTGCGCGGGCTGGCGCGGTTCACCTCGTCGGCGAGCAGCAGTTGCGTGAACACCGGACCCTGGCGGAAGTCAAAGCGCTGCCGCGCGCGGTCGAACACCGAGACGCCGATGATGTCGGCGGGCAGCAGGTCACTGGTGAACTGCACGCGCTGCCAGGCGAGCCCGAGCACGTGCGCCAGCGCATGCGCGAGCGTCGTCTTGCCGACCCCGGGCACGTCCTCGATGAGCAGGTGCCCGCGCGCGAGCAGGCAGGCGAGGCACAGGCGCAGCTGCGCCGGCTTGCCAAGAATGACCGTCTCCAGCACCTCGAGCGCGCGCGCAAGGCTCGCCGTGTCGGTGTCCGGGCCGTCGTGGGTGTCGTTCACCGGCCGAGCATCCTCTGGATGCGCTCCAGCTGTGCCGCCAGATCGTGGGCGCTGCGCTCGAAGTCCGTCGCACGCTCGCGCTCGGTGGCGACCACCTGCGGCGGGGCGTTGCGCACGAAGCTGTCGTTGCCGAGCTTGCCGCGCGTCTTGGCCAGCTCGCCCTGGGCCTTGGCGAGCAGCTTACCGAGGCGCTCGGCCTCGGCGGCCGCATCGATCAGTCCTGCCATCGGCACCAGCAGGGTGAGAGTGCCCACCAGGGCCATGGCCGACTCCGGTGCACTCGCGCCGGGGGCGAGCAGGGTGATCGCGGACAGCCCCGCGAGCTTCTCCAGCAGCGCCCGATGGCGCTGGACATGGGATTCATCCTGCGCGCTCGCGTCCTTCATCAACAGTGCGATGCGCCTGCCGGGCGCGATGTTCATCTCGCCACGGATCTGGCGCACCCCGAGGATGACCGCCTTCAGCCAGGCGGCCTCGGCCTCGGCGCCGGGGTCCGCGGGGAACTCCGCCGCCTGCGGGTAGGGGGCGAGCATTACGGTCGCGCCGCGCACGCCGGCCAGGGGGGCGATGCGCTGCCAGATCTCCTCGGTGATGAAGGGCATGATGGGGTGCAGCGCGCGCTGCAGCGCCTCGGTCACCTGCACCAGGGTGCGCTGCGTGCCCAGGCGGGCGGCCGCCGGCGCGCCTTCGGCCTGCAGCACCGGCTTGGTGAGCTCCAGGTACCAGTCGCAGAAGTCATACCAGGCAAACTCGTACAGCGCGCTGGCGGCGAAGTCGAAGCGGTAGTCATGTAGCGCCGCCTCGACCGTGGCCAGGGTATGCCCGAGGCGCGAGCGGATCCAGCGGTCGGCCACTGACAGCTCGGCCGCCTGCGCCGTGTCGACCGCGCGGTCCCCGACGGCCATGCTGACGAAGCGCGCCGCGTTCCACAGCTTGTTGCAGAAGTTGCGGTAACCGGCCACGCGCGCCAGGTCAAAGCGGATGTCGCGGTTGCTGGACGCCAGCGCCGCGAAGGTAAAGCGCAGCGCATCCGTGCCGTGTGCCGCCATGCCCTGCGGATACTGCCTGCGCGTGGCCTTCTCGATCGCCGGTGCCAGCTGCGGCTGCATCAGCCCGCTGGTGCGCTTGACGATGAGCTCCTCGAGGCCGATGCCATCGACGATGTCGAGCGGGTCGATGACGTTGCCCTTGGACTTGGACATCTTGTCGCCGTGCTCATCGCGGATGAGGCCGGTGATGTAGACGTCGCGGAACGGCACCTCGCCCATGAACTTCAGGCCCATCATCATCATGCGTGCGACCCAGAAGAAGATGATGTCGAAGCCGGTGACCAGGACGCTGCCGGGATAGAAGCGCCCGAGCTCCCCGGTGTGCTGCGGCCAGCCGAGCGTCGAGAACGGCCACAGTGCGGAGGAGAACCAGGTGTCGAGCACGTCCTCGTCCTGGCGCAGCGCGAGATCGGCGCCGAGCTGGTGGCGCGCGCGCACCTCTGCCTCGCTGCGCCCGACGTAGGTGTTGCCCTGCGCGTCGTACCAGGCCGGGATGCGGTGCCCCCACCACAGCTGCCGGCTGATGCACCAGTCCTTGATGTTGCGCATCCACTCGAAATAGGTGCGCGACCAGTTCTCCGGCACGAAGCGCGTGCGTCCCTGCTCGACCGCGGCGATCGCCGGCTGGGCGAGCGGGGCGATCTTCACGTACCACTGGTCGGTGAGGTAGGGCTCGAGCACTGCCCCGCTGCGGTCCCCGCGCGGCACGTGCAGGCGGTGCTTGTCGATCTTCTCGACCAGGCCGAGGGAGTCGAGCTCGGCCACGATGCGCTGGCGCGCCTCGAAGCGGTCGAGGCCGCGGAAGCGCGCGGGCACGGTATCGGCCATGGCGGCGCGCGGCGTGAACACGTTGACCTGCGGCAGGTGGTGACGCTGGCCGACCTCGTAGTCGTTGAAGTCGTGCGCCGGGGTGATCTTGACGCAACCGGACCCGAAGGCCGGATCGACATAGGCATCGGCGATGACCGCTATGTCGCGCCCGGCGAGCGGCAGTCGTAGCTGCCGGCCCACCAGTTGCCGGTAGCGCTCATCCTCCGGGTGCACTGCCACTGCGGTGTCCCCGAGCATGGTCTCCGGGCGGGTGGTGGCGACCACCACGTGGCCGGAACCGTCGCTGAGGGGATAGCGCAGGTGCCACAGCTGGCCGTCCTCCTCGTGCGACTGCACCTCCAGGTCCGACAGCGCCGTCAGCAGCACCGGGTCCCAGTTCACCAGGCGCTTGCCGCGGTAGATCAGACCCTCCTCGTGCAGGCGCACGAAGACCTCGGTCACCGCCAGCGACAGCTGCGGGTCGAGCGTGAAGCGGTCGCGGCTCCAGTCGACCGAGTCACCGAGGCGGCGCATCTGCCTCGTGATGCCGCCGCCGGACTGCGCCTTCCACTGCCAGACACGCCCGATGAAGTCCTCGCGCGTAAGGTCAGTGCGCTTGATCCCCTCGGCGTTCAGCTGGCGCTCGACCACCATCTGCGTGGCGATGCCGGCGTGATCGGTACCGGGCTGCCACAGGACATCGGCGCCGCGCATGCGCTGGTAGCGAGTGAGGGTGTCCATGAGGGTATGCTGGAACGCGTGCCCCATGTGCAGCGTGCCGGTGACGTTCGGCGGCGGGATCATGATGCAGTACGGGGCACCGTGATCGCTCGGGGCGAACCAGCCGCTGGATTCCCAGCGCTCGTAGATGCGCCGCTCGATATCCTGCGGCGCGTACACCTTGTCCATTAACAGCCATGACTTTCAAAGGGGAGGGCGGGGCGATTATAGCGGCTCGCTGCCCCAAGCCCCGGGCGGCAATGGCACCCCCGCTGCGGGTCTCGACTGCCGGCCCCGCAGCCCCTAGCGGATGCGCAGCAGGCGGGCGGTCAGGCGCACGGCGCGCCGCAGGCGGCAGAAGCGCACGTGACGGATCTCACGCTCATGGCTCGCGCCGTGGCGTGTCAGCGAGCCGCGCGGTGCAGGAGGAAGTCCGCGAGCAGCGGTGTGGGGCGGCCCGAGCTGCCCTTCTGCGCACCGCTCTGGTAGGCGATGCCCGCGACGTCGAGGTGCGCCCATTTCAGTCCTTGGGTGAATTTGGCGAGGAAGGCGGCGGCGGTGATCGCCCCGCCATCGCGCCCGCCCACGTTGGCAAAGTCGGCAAAGTTGCTTTTCAGGGACTCGGCGTAGTCCTCGGTGAGCGGCAATTCCCAGCAGCGGTCGTCCGCACGCACGCCCGCCTCGAGCAGCTCCTGCACGAGCCTGGCGTCGTTGCCCATCACGCCGGCGTGGAAGTGCCCGAGCGCCACCACGCACGCCCCCGTCAGGGTGGCCACGTCCACCACCGCGGCTGGCTTGAAACGGCGCGCGTAGTGCAGGGCGTCGCACAGGATCAGGCGCCCCTCGGCATCGGTGTTGAGGATCTCCACCGTCAGCCCGGCGGCGCTGGTGGCAATGTCCCCCGGCTTGACGGCGCGTCCGCCGGGCATGTTTTCCACCGCCGCCACCAGCCCCACCACGTTGAGCTTCAGGCGCAGGGCACCGGCGAGACTGAGCGCCGCGATCACCGCCGCCGCCCCGCTCATGTCGAACTTCATCTCGTCCATGCCCGGGGGATCCTTGAGCGAGATGCCGCCGGAATCGAAGGTCACGCCCTTGCCCACCAGCACCACGGGGGGCTCGCCCTTCTTGCCGCCCTTGTGCTCGAGCACCAGGAAACGCGGGCGCTGTGCGCTGCCCTGCGCCACGGCCAGCAGGCACCCCATCTTCTCGCGCTTGATGGCCGCCTCCTCGAGTACGCGCACCGTGAGTCCGTGGCGCCTGCCCAGCCCGCGCGCCTGCTCGGCAAGGTAGGCCGGCGTGCACAGGTTCGCGGGCAGGTTGGCGAGGTCGCGCTGGACGGTGGCCGCCTGCGCCACGGCTGCGCCCTCGGTCAGTCCGCGCTCGGCCGCACCGGTCTTGCGCGCCGGCCCGGCCAGCACCTTGCGCAGCGCCGGCGCCGAGGGCTTCTTGCCGCTCTTGAGATCGTTGATGCGATAGAGCGCCGTGCCGCTGATCTCGGCGATCTGGCGCCCGAGGTAGTGGTCGTCGAGTTCGCGCACCTCGGGACGGTCGATCGCCACCGCGCAGCTGGCGATGCGCGTGCGGCTGATGGCGGCGAGCGCGCTCTGGCAGGCGCGCCGCCAGCTCTTGCGCTGGAATTGTTTTTTGGTGCCAAGCCCGGTCAGCAATACGCGCGAGGCGCTGACGCCAGGCAGGTCGGTGACGAGCAGCGTGTCGCCCATGCGGCCGGGGAAATCGCCCCGGTCTAGCAGCTTCTTCAGCCGCCCGCCGCAGGCTGAATCGACCGCGCGCGCCTCCCCGCTGAGCTCCCCGCCCTCGAACACGCCCAAGACGAGGCACTCCACGTTCAGTGTTGCCAGACCCTTGGTCCAGACCCCAAATTCCATCGGATATCCCCTCTCGCCGCGGCGCGTTAGACTTAAGTCACCTTATTGGGGCGCCCGGCCGTTTGCTCGCACAGTCCCACCTGTGTTCCTGCGGCGTGCGGGCAGTGGCAAGTGTAACCCAAGATCTCCTCAGGTTTGCGAAGGAACGGCTGGCAGGAATTGGGGAAAATTCTCGAACGTTACGTATTGCGCGAGGTCGTGACCACCTGGCTGGTCGTGACTGGCGTTCTCTTGGTCATCCTCCTGGTCAACCAGGTCGTCGGGGTGCTCGGCCGCGCCGCCAGTGCGCAATTTCCGCAGAGCGTGGTGCTCGAGCTTATCTGGCTCGGCGCACTTCAGAACCTGTCGATCCTGCTGCCGGTGGGATTGCTGCTCGGTGTAGTCCTTGCCTTCGGCCGCCTGTACGCCGACAGCGAGATGGCCGCGGCGCTCGCCTGCGGTGCCGGCCCGGTCAACCTGTACTTGCCGGTGGCCCTGCTGGCCGTCGGCGCCGCGGGCTTGCTGGCGTGGCTGACCTTGAGCCTGGCGCCCGATGCGACGCGGCAGGCCCTCAGCCTGCGCCATGAAGCCCTTCGCGCCGGCCAGTTCGCGCCCATCGCGCCCGGAAAGTTCCGCACCTTCGGCAGCGGCAACTCGGTGGTGTACGCGCAGAGCGTCAACCCCGACGGCACGCTGCACAACGTGTTCGTCGAGCGCAGCGAGGGGCCGTTGGTGCAGGTCGTGCTCGCCGAGCGCGCCAGTCACGCGGTGACCGCCGACGGCATGACGCACATTCTTACGCTCTACGACGGCCAGCGCTTCGAGGGCGTGCCGGGGAGCGCAGAGTTCCGCACCGTGCGCTTCGCCGAGCACGTGATCCCGGTGCAGGTTCCGGTCGGCGACGATGCCGTGCGCGATCTGGAGGCGCGGCCGTCGGCGTCGCTGCTGCATGCCACCGATCCGAAGCTGCGCGCGGAACTTGACTGGCGCGTCGCCATGCCGCTGATGTGCCTGGTGCTGGCCGTGCTCGCCGTGCCGCTGGCGCGGCTGCGGCCGCGCCAAGGACGCTACGCGCGCATCTGGATCGCGATTCTGATCTTCCTGCTGTACTCGCAGCTGATCTCGCTGGGCAAAGTGTGGATTGCCCGCGGCACCGCGCCGATGTACCTGGGCCTGTGGTGGACGCACGCGGTGGTGATCATCGCCGCGCTGGCCATCATCCTCGGTCCCGCCTACGCAAACCGCCTGCGCTACCGGACGCGCGAGTCGTGAACATCCTCGACCGCTACGTCATGCGCTCGATACTGGGCTCGGTGCTGATGGTCGCATCCGTGCTGCTGATCCTCGGGGCGCTGTTCGTGTTCATCGACCAGCAGGAGGACATCGGCACCGGCAACTACACCGCCCTCGGGGCGGTGTGGTACACGCTGCTCAGCCTGCCGCAGCAGGCCTTCGAGCTGCTACCGATCACCGCGCTCATCGGCTCGCTGCTCGGCCTGGGCTCGCTCGCCCGCGGCAGCGAAATCACGGTCATCCGCGCCACCGGCATCTCGATTGCACACCTGGCGGGCATGGCCCTGCTCGCAGGCTTGGTGCTGGTCGGGCTGGCCGTGGTGCTGGGCGAGTTCCTGGGCCCGGCGCTGCAGCAGACCGCGCGCGAGCAGAAGGCCTTCAGCCGGTTGAGCAACGTCAGCTTCGGCAGCCACGGCGGGGCGTGGGTACGCGACGGTGACCTGTTCCTGCACGTCTCCGGGCAGTCGGGCGAGACGGAGTTTGGCGGGGTGCAGATCTTTGAATTGTCGCCGCAGCATGAGCTGGTGGCGCTGGCCACGGCGGCGCGCGGCACGGCCGGGCCGAAGGGCAACTGGCTGCTGAGCAATTACGCCGAATCGCGCTTCAGCGGCGACACGGTGATCAAGAGCAACCCGAGCCAGCGCATTCTCAAGTCCAATGTCACGGCCGGAGTGCTGGGGCTGGCCTCGCAAAACCCCGGGCAGCTGACCAACCGCGCCCTGTTGCGCCTCATCCGCTACTACCGCGCCAACTCGCTGTCCGACCGCGAGTACGTGTTCGCCTTCTGGTCGCGCATCGCGCGCACGGTCGCCGTGGCCTTTACCGTGCTGCTGGCGATCCCGTTCGTGCTCGGTTCGCTGCGCACCGCCGGTGCCGGCACCCGCATGCTCATGGGCCTGGTCCTGGGCCTGGGCTTCTTCCTGCTGCAGCGGCTGATCGAAAGCGGCACGGTGGTGTTCAACCTCAACCCGTTGCTGCTGGCGTGGATGCCCACCGCATTGCTCGCGCTGGTGGTGCTGGTGCTGCTGGCGCGCGTGCGCTAGGACTGCTCGGCATCGGCGGGCAGTCCCGTCACATGGCGCGGCAGGCCATCCTCGATCGACACCCACGGCAGTTTGTCCTGCACCCACAGGTGCATCGCGGGCGCCAGCGCGCGCGGATCATCCAGGCTCGCCAGCGACAGGTCGATGTCATCGGCACGCGCCTCATTGTAGTAAGTGAGTGAGCTGCCGCAGGCGCCACAGAAGCCGCGCAGCACGCCGGCGGAGGAGCGGTACTGGCGCAGCGCGCCGCGTGTGATCTCAACCTGCGAGCCCGCGAAGGTGGCCCACGGCACCAGCGGCGCGCCGGCCGCGCGGCGGCAGCTGTGGCAGTGGCAGAAGCACAGGAAACGCGCCGCGCCGCGCGCCTCGTAGCGCACCGCGCCGCACAGGCAACCTCCCGGGTAGAGCAAGTCGGGCATCGGATTAAGTTAGCACTCGTTGCCGCGGCGGGCCATTCGGTCAACAATCTGCGGCCGATTCCCCGACAACGACAACGAGGTCCGCCATGCCAGTACTGCGATCCGGGTTGATGCTGGCCGGCACACTGTGTGCGCTGGCGACTGCTCAGGCCGCAGACCTCACCGTGCGCCTGGACGCCCGCGACGTGGCGCGCAAGCACGTGCACACCGACCTGTCGCTGGCCGCCCGGCCCGGCCCGCTGACGCTGGTGTTCCCGGAATGGATTCCCGGCGAACACGGGCCCACCGGACCGATCGACACCCTGGTGGGCATGGTCATCCGCGCCAACGGCCAGACACTGTCCTGGCAGCGCGATCCGACCGACATGTACGCCATCAGCGTGGCGGTGCCGGCCGGCGCGAACCGCCTGGAGATCGCCCTGGAGTCCGGCCTGCCGGTAGATGACGGCTCCTTTACGGCCGGTCCCACCAGCAGCGAGCAGCTGGCCGTGATCTCGTGGAACCAATTCGTGCTGCTGCCCAAGGGCGTCGACGCCGACACCATCAGCACCGAGGCCACGGTGCTGGCGCCGCCGGAGTGGCACCTGGTCTGCGCGCTCGCCCTGCAGCCCCAGGCCGAGGGCGCCACGCGCCTGGAGCAGGCGACGCTCGCGCGCCTCATCGACTCGCCGCTGCAGATGGGCCGTCACGTGAAGACCGTGGAACTCGCCGGCGCCGCGCCGCTGCCGCAGCTGCGCCACGCGATTGCCATCGCCGCCGACAGCGAGGCCGCGATGGCCGTGCCGGATGACTTCGCCGCCGGCTACGGCCGCATGGTGGCGCAGGCCGGGATGCTGTTCGGCTCGCGCATGTACCGCCACTACACCTGGCTGCTGAGCCTGTCGGATCATGTCGCGCACTTCGGGCTCGAGCACCATGAATCCAGCGATGACCGCGTGGATGAGAATTCCCTGTCCGAACCTGCCTATCGCGAGCGCGTCGCGGAGCTTCTGGCGCACGAGTACGTGCACAGCTGGAACGGCAAGTACCGCAGGCCCGCCGGACTGCTGAGCCCCGACTACAACAAGGACATGGACGGCTCGCTTCTGTGGGTGTACGAGGGCATGACGCAGTTCTGGGGCGAGGTGCTGCCGGTGCGCTCCGGGCTGGTGCCGCCCCAGCACTACCGCGAGGTGCTGGCGGCCAAGGCCGGGTACTTTGACATCCAGGTTGGCAACCGCTGGCGCCCGCTGGGCGACACCGCGGTCGCCGCACAGATCCTCTACTCTGCGCCCGCCGCCTGGAGCAACAGCCGCCGCAGCGCCGACTTCTACGAGGCTTCCGAGTTCCTGTGGCTGAACGTGGATGCGGAGCTGCGCGCCCGCTCCGGCGGCAAGGTCTCGATCGATGACCTCGTGAAGCGCTTCTACTCAGGCAGCAGCGGCGCACCGGCACTCAAGCCCTTCGTCGAGGACGACCTCTATGCGGCGCTGGCGCAGCTCGTGCCGGCGGACTGGCGTGCCATCATCCGCCGCCACCTCGATTCCACCGGACCGCAGGTGCTGCTGGAAGGACTCAAGAGCAGCGGCTGGCAGCTGAGCTACGGCCCGCAGAAGAACAGCTATCTGGAGGTCTGGCAGAAGCACCGCAAGGCCACCACGCGCGACTGGTCGATCGGCTTCACGCTCGACAGGAATGACATCGTCGTCGACACCGTCGAGGACCGTGCCGCGGCCCGCGCCGGGGTCGGGCCGGGCATGAAGCTGGTGGCGGTCAACGGCCGCAGATACACCGCCGAGGTGCTCGATGACGCCATCGCCGAGGCGCACACTACGCGCAAGCCGATCGAGCTGCTGGTGCAGAACGATGACTTCTTCCGCACCCTGAGCGTGCCGTACTTCGACGGCCCGCGCTGGCCGCACCTCACGCAGGTCGGCGCCCGGCCGGACGTACTGTCGGCCGTGCTCAGGGCGCGCGCCCGCTGACTGGCCTAGTGGGAGTGGCCGGGGAAGAGCCGGCAGTAGATGCAGTCCGCGCCGGTCGGGTTCTCCGGCATGAAATGCCGCACCCAGTAGCCATCGCTGCGCGCGGAGGCGTGCTCGAAGGCCTGGTTCCTGAGCAGGTCGTGTCCCAGCACCTCGCGCGCGCCGGCTGACTCCAGAAGCTGCACGGCGCGATGCGTCTCGATGGCGCCGCGTGGATGCACGGCGACCGTGGCGGTCGCACCCGCATCGACCCGTTGCGCCAGCTCCTCGGCGAACTCGCGTTCGTCGGCCTGGCTAAGCAGGGTGCAGAAGTACTGCACGAACTGCGCGTGCGCGGATTTGCCAGGTTGCAGGCCAGCGCGCCCCTTGTCCTGGCTTGCGGTCAGCTCCACCCGGTCGGTGGGGAAGCCATCGTGCACCAGCTGGGTGCGCACCCGCTCGGCGGCTGTGTACTCGGTGAAGACGGCCAGCAAAATGGCGCTCATTGCACGTCCCTCCTTCTGATTCGCTGCACCACCGGTAAGTGGCCGCGACCGCGCAGAAAATTCTACGCCCACGGAGTTTTGCACGGCAGCCCCAAAGTGCAGTCGGCTGATGCCTACAGCTTGTGCGCAGCAGTTCCGCTGCTGCGCTTACGGCTTGGCTGGCGGCGCCGGCCTGCCGGACTTCCTGGTGGGCTCGGGCAGCGGCTTCAACAAGTCATTGAGCGCGACGAAGACCGATGCGTACTTGTAGTCGGGCACCTGGAATTCCCAGCCAGCGAGCCGGGCGCTCAGCTGCTGCGCATCGGCGGCGGTGGCCGGGGCGCTGGAGAGCGCCGCGAGGCTCACCAGCGAGCGCGTGCCGTCCTTGCGCCCGCTGACGGTCACCTCGAGGCCATCGAAGGTACGCAGCACGGCGCGCGCTTCCGGCGCCGGGGTGCTGGCGGGCGCCTTGCTGACATCATCAAGACTGAGCGAGCTTAAGGCGGCAGCCAGGCCTGCTGCCGCCTCCGGGCTGCTCAACTCGCGCCCCTTGGGCAACGGGGCGACCGTGAAGTCGTTCTGTTCGGCCTTGGCGCGCGCGGCGGTGAAGGCCGGGCCGTGCGCGGGGTGCTCCTCGACCTCGCGCACGCGCTCGGGCGCCACGTCGATGATGGCACGCGCCAGCCAGCTCTTCGGGTCCGCATCGACGCTGAGCAGCGGCGCGGCGAGCAGGCTCTGCGCGTTGTCGGCCAGGCGCACGTAGCCGGACTTGGCGCTGGAGGGCTTGCCCACGATCAGCGCCCACTTGGTCTTCGGGGAGAGCAGCTCGATGCGCGTGCCGGTGGCCTTGGGCGAGTCGACGTCCTCCACGCCCAGCGAGGCGTAATTGGCCGGCAGGTGTGTCTTCTCCTCCACCACGTTCAGGGCCCCGAGATCCAGCAGCAGCTTGCGCACCTTGCCCCGCTCGGCGGGCCAGCCGCGCTCGGTGACGATCCAGTCCCCGCCCTGCTTGGCCAAGGTCACGTGCGTCTCGTCCCCGCGCCGCAGGCTCGCCTGCGTCACGGTGTTTACGTTGCGCTCGAGCCCGGGCAACACCGGATCACCGGCGAGCGTGGCACGTTCCAGGTGGCGCAGCGATGAGAGCCAGATCGCGAAGACAATCACCAGGGCACCGGCAACGAGCAGCCAGGCAACGCGGCGGGCGGTCATGTGAGCGTCTCCTTCATGGGCGCGGCCCGGCGCCGCTGGCGTCGCCACGCGGCGATCCCGAGTGCGATGAGAGCGAACAGCACCGGCACGGCGACGATGTTGATCAGCTTCAGCCGCGTGCCGAGGTTCTTGATGTCGGCGTCCAGACCGGCGCGCACCGCGCGCAGCTCCTTGCGGATGCGCAGCTTTTCCAGGCGAAAGTGCTCGATCTCCCGCTCCTGCTCCGGGGTCACCAGCAGCGCGGCCGGGGACTTGTCGCCCTTGGTCTGCAGCGCCGTCAGCTTCTCCTCGGTGTCACGCAGCTGCTGCTCGAGCTCCTGCTCCTTGGCGTGGAAGCGCTCGTTGGCCGCCCGGCGCAGCTTGTCCACGCGCTCGAAGGGCCGGGTGAAGGTCGCACGGCCGCGGAGGCTGATCAGGTCGGCGCTGCCGGCGAGGTTGCCGAGCGCGTTCTGCACCACGTCGCCGTTGCTCGCATACGCCTGCGCCAGCTGCTGGCCGAAGAAGTTCTGCAGCCGCACCCACAGGAAATCCGACAGCATGTCGGTATCTGCGAACACGATGAGGTTCAGCGGACGGTTGGCGAGTGAGGCCTTCAGGTCCAGCTGCCCCGCGGGCAGCGTCACGCCGGCCGGCGGGCCGTCGGGGAAGGCGCTGCGCACGGGACCGCTGACGCGGGCGGCGATGGTGTAGCGCACGCCCGCGGGCTTGAAGCCATCGAGCAGGCTCGCCGGATCCTGCAGCATGCGGAAACGCGCCGCCGGCAGCAGCTCCGCGTCAGGGCTCGACTGCAGCAGTGGCTCGAAGCGCAGCTGCGAGCCCTTCACCGGGAACAGCGCCCCGGCCATGGCCACGTTGATGTTGGACAGCCCGGCGGTGATGACATCGTCGGAGAAGCTGCTCTGATCCAGGCCGAGGATGCCCGGGTGCATGACCGGTTCCTCGCCCTCGCGCATGGTCACGGAAAGCGCATGGCCACGGTCGGCCACCACCTTGCCCGGATCGAACTGCACGCCCCAGGCGTTCAGCAGCGCCTCCAGGTGCGAGGACTTGTCCGCGACCATCGCCGCCATCGGGTTCTGAGGGTCGCTGCCGCTCACGTCGTTCTCCGACAGCGGGTCGATGAACAGCAGGATGTGCCCCCCGCGCAGGGCGAACTGGTCGATGGCGAACTGGGTCGGTGGGGGGAGCTCCTTGGGGTGCACCAGCACCAGTACGTTGACGTCCGGATCGATGCGCGTGGCCGTGGGGGTGAGGCTGCGCACGTCGAACAGCTGGCGCGCCTCGTTCAGCACCATCCAGGCGTCGCGGCTGCGGCCGCTGTGCGGGTCCATGCCGCCGTCCATCGGCAGCGTCGACAGCCAGGCCACCACCGGCTTCTTGGGATTGGCGAGCTGGTAGACGAGCTTGATCACGTCGTACTCGAGGAACTGCTCCTTGGAGGGGTCGAACATCTCGATGGCCGCATGGCCGTCGGTGGAGTTGGTGCCCGCGAGCCCGAGGTAGAACTGGCTGCTGGCCGCGCCGACGGTCACCGGGCGCACGCCCAGCTCCGAGGCGCGATCCTCCTCCTCGGAGAACGGTTGTGGGTCGATCACGTGCAGGACGAGCTTGCCGTTGGAGCGCCCGACGAGTTCCTCGAGGAACTCGCGCACGCGCGTGCCGTAGGTCTTCAGCTGCGGCAGCTGCTGCGCGGTCTTCTCCGAGTAGAAGAAGTACAGGTGGATCGGCTCCTTGATGCTGGCGAGGATGCGATCCGTGCCCGGGGCGGTGGTGTAGAGGCGGTTCTCGGTGAGGTCCAGGCGCCAGCCGCGCAGGGCGTGGTTGAAGAGCACCGTGAGGCCGATGAACAGCAGCGCCAGCCCGAGGAGGGCCGCGCCACCGAGTGTTGAACGCTTGGTCATGGGCATGGGCACTGTCTAGTCCGCCTTGCGCAGCTCGAGCGCAATCGTGGTCGCGAGCAGAAAGAACCCGATCAGCATCGCGAAATACAGCAGGTCGCGCACGTCAATGACCCCTTTGGCAATCGATTCGAAGTGCGTGAGGAAGGAGAGCGAGGCGATCGCGTCCACCAGCGCCAGCGGCGCCCAGCCGTGGAATAGGTCGAGCACCATGGGGAAGCCGGCGAGCAGGAAGGCGAAGCACGCGGCCACCCCGAGAATGAAGGCGATCACCTGGTTGCGCGTCAGCGCGGACATGCACGAGCCGATCGCCAGAAAGCCGCCCGCCAGCAGTGCGCTGCCCAGATAGGCGGCGAGGATGGCCCCGTTATCCGGCTTGCCCAGGTAGTTCACGGTCAGCCACAGCGGGAACGTCAGGGCGAGGGCCAGCGCGGTAAAGGCCCAGGCCGCGAGAAACTTGCCGAGCACCGCATCCCACAGCAGCACCGGCTGGGTCATCAGCAGCTCGATGCTGCCGGACTTGCGCTCCTCGGCCCACAGCCGCATCGACAGCGCCGGGATCAGGAACAGGTACAGCCACGGCTGGAAGCCGAAGAAGGAGTCCATGTCCGCCTGCCCGCGCTCGTAGAAGCCGCCGATATAAAAGGTGAACAGGCTCGCCAGTACCAGGAAGATCAGGATGAAGACGTAGGCGAGCGGGGTTGCGAAGTAGCTCGCCAGCTCGCGGCGCATGATGATCCTTACGTTGCGCATGCGTGGTTCCTCAAGCGGTGATGCTGCGGAACACCTCGTCGAGGCGTCCGGACTCCAGGTGCAGGTCTTGCAGCTTCAGGCCGCGGGCCTGGGCGAGGTCGGTCACCGCGGCGAGGATCGGCGCGCCGTCCCGGGGCAGGGCGGTCAGGCGCGCGTCGCGCTCGCTGACCTCGACCTCCGCCACCGACGGCAGGGCGGCGACGGCGGCGCGCACGGCGGCGAGTTCGCCCGCCTCCTCGAGCTTCAAGGAAACGGCGTTGTGATAGCGCGAGCGCGCAGCCAGCCGCGCCGGGGTGTCGTCGGCGACGATGCGGCCCCGGGCGATGATGATCGCGCGGCTGCATACCGCCTCGACCTCCTCGAGGATGTGCGTGGAGATGACGATGATCTTGTCGCGCGCCATGTCATTGATGAGCGCGCGCACCTCGTGCTTCTGGTTCGGGTCGAGCCCGTCGGTCGGCTCGTCGAGGATCAGCACGGGCGGGTCGTGCACGATGGCCTGCGCCAGGCCGACGCGGCGCCTGAATCCCTTGGAGAGCGTCTCGATACTCTGCCCGAGCACCGAGCGCAGCTGCAGGCGCTCGATGACGTGCCCCAGGCGCTCGCGCCGTTGTGCGCCGGCGAGGCGGCGCAGGTCGGCGATGAAGTCGAGGAAGGCGCCCACGGTCATCTCCCCGTAAACCGGAGCGCCCTCGGGCAGGTATCCGAGCGCGGACTTGGCGCCCAAGGGGTCCGCGATGACATCGTGGCCACAGATACTGGCGGTGCCGGCGCTCGGGGTCACGAACCCGGCCAGCATGCGCATGGTGGTGGTCTTGCCGGCACCGTTGGGGCCCAGGAAGCCCAGCACCTCGCCCGGACTCACCTCGAAGCTCACGTCGTCCACGGCGGTGAGCGTCTGGTAGCGCTTGGTCAGATGCTGCGTCTTTATCATGCGTTCACTCTGGCAGACGGGTGCGACGGGGCGAAGTTCCCGGCGCATTTCAAGGCGCGCGATTGTGACTGTGTGGTGGCACACAATTCAACCCGGGCGAAATTCCGCTGTAATATCGGACGATTAAGGTGCATACCTCAGGTGGTCCCAAGGCGCGTGCCGGCAGGTGCGTCATCGAGCTGCCACGGCGGCGTCACGTCCGCTTCAAGCGCGGCCCCCAGAGTGCGCACGTCTGTGGGCACTTACAGGGGCGCATCGATGCAGCTGCTGCATTTTCCGAAACGCCAGCATCGCGGCGAGGATGTGTTGAGCGCGCACCTGGAGCTCTCCCGCGGCGCCCCGTTCTGCGCCGACCCCGACTGCGCGCTGCACGTGCGCCTGGTGGACGACCGCGTCGCCGGCGGTGGCAACTGGGTGGTCCTGCCCGATGGCCGCATCTTCGGGCGCGGCCGCTACGGCGCAGCTTTGCTGTGCGACGCCTGCGGTACGCGCCGCGGGCCGGTGCGGCTGGCGGTAGTGGCGCTCAGCAACTGGGGCGCTGGCGCTCTCGATCCAGCTCCTCTGTCAGGTGCCATCCGCGGCTCCTTCGCGGCCATTCGGTTGCACGGCCCGCCTGCTCTAGAACTATAGATATAGTTGACAGTCGCGCGCGCCGGCGTATCATCTACTATAGCCATAGTAGTGAGGCCCATGGACATTCTCCTTACTGATCGCGAAGCGGACATCATGCAATTGCTGTGGGAGCACGGCCCCTCGGTAGTTGCCGAGGTGCGCGAGCGGCTGAGCGACGCACTCGCTTACACCACAGTCCTGACCGTCCTGCGTACTCTGGAGGCCAAGGGGTACGTGAAGCACGAAGAGGAGGGGCGCGTGCACCGTTATTCCGCCGCTGTCCAGCGCCAGGCGGCGCGCAAGAGCGCGCTACGCCACCTCACACGAAAGCTGTTCGACGGCTCCTCCGATCTTCTGCTGGCGCACTTGGTGTCCGACCGAAAGCTGAGTCCTGAACAGATAGCGCGGCTGCGCAGTGTTCTCGATGGCAACTCGGACACGGGGAAAGATTGATGTTGCCGTGGATGATCTACCTCATCCTGGTCACGCTGCTCGTCAGCGTGGCGGCGCTAGCCGCGGAAAGGGCGGCCAGGCTGCGGCGCGCGCCGTGCCGCTGGATCTGGCTTCTGGCGATGACCGCCTCCGTGCTCATTCCGGCCCTGGCAGCATCCGTATCCTTGCAGGTTCCGGGGACTTTGCATGCAGCCTTGCCCGCCGGCGCGGCCATGTCGCGGCACTTGAACTACGAAACCCTGGCGGCGTCGAACTGGCTCAGCGCCGGCGCACACCGCGCAATTTCCCTGAGAGAAATCGACGTCTGGCTTCAACGCTTTTGGATTCTTGCGTCCTCTGCATTGGCGATCCTACTGATCGGCAGCGGTGCGAATCTGCGCCGGAGACAGCGGGCCTGGATCATCGGATCTGTCGCCGGGGTCCGGGTCTACGTCGCAGCGGACATCGGGCCCGCGGTGGTCGGAATTTTCAGGCCACGAATCGTCATTCCGCACTGGCTTACCGAGCTACCGGACGCGCAACAGTCACTGGTTATCGCGCATGAGGTCGCGCATCTGAGGGCGCGCGACCCGCAGGCCCTTGCGGCCGCTTTGTCTCTACTGGTGTGCGTACCTTGGAACGTGCCGTTGTGGTGGCTGGTGCGACGGCTGCGGCGCGCCAGCGAAGTGGACTGTGACGCGGGGATTGTCCGCAGCGGCGTCGATGCTAAGCAATATGGAGAGACTTTGCTGGCTATAGGTCAGCGCCAGTCGGCATCAATCAACACCGTGGCGGCGATGTCACAGCCCCAGTCGTTTCTAGAAGAAAGGATCACCATCATGTTGCGCAAGCCGTCCAAATCGTGGGCACTGATGGCGGCAGCCTTCAGTGGCCTTTCATTGACGTTGGTTGCCGTCGCGACGCAGGTCTCTCCGCCGCAAAGCCCGGGTGCGCCGAGGGTGACGAGAGCGGCGCCGGAAATTGCGAGCACCGCAGCGCCGCAGCGCGTCCTCGTACCAGTTCCGTCTGCGGTCCTCGACGGGTATGCGGGCTATTACGAGTACGGCGAGGGCGCGGAATTCACGACGGTAAAGCGGGAAAGTGACCATCTGATGGTTGAATTCCCGGGAATCGCGCCCCAGGCGATGTATCCGCAGAGTCTCACGGTCTTCTTTGGCGAGGATACCGATGCGCAGGTGAGCTTCATCCACGACCAGAATGGAAGCGCTGTCGCGGCGGTGCTTCATCAGAATGGCGCCAGCACGACGATGCGCCGCATCGATACGGGGACGGCGGACAGATTGCGGGCGGCAACCGCCGCAAAGGTGCAGAAACAGGCCCCTGCCCCGGGAAGCGAGGCGATGCTGCGCCGTGTGATTGATGGCATCGTGTCAGGCAACCCGAACCTGCAGGAAATGAATCCGCAACTCGCAGCAGCAATTCGCAACGATCTTCCCAAGCTACAGGCACGACTGGCTGACTTGGGCGCCGTGCAGTCTATTAAGCTGCTAAGCGTCGACGAGGCTGGCATGGACGTCTACGAGGTCCGGCACGAGCGGGGTTCGGCGCAGTGGAGCCTCGCACTGGATTCGAACGGCACTCTTATCGGTGCAATGGTACCTCTCTGACTCCTGACTGCGTGTTCAGCGGGCCCTGCCAGCCGGGGACAGCCGCCAGTAGAGGATGCACAGCGCCCCGCCCAGCATCCCTCCCAGGTGGGCAAAGTGGGCCACGTCCGGCTGCTTGCCGGTGAGCCCGAAGAACAGCTCCGCCAGCGCATAGAGCGTCACGAACAGCCACGCCGGCATCGGAATCGGGATCGGCAGCAGGATCAGGCGCTGGCGGGGGAAATACCAGCCGAAGGCGAGCAGCACGCCGAACACCCCGCCGGAGGCTCCCAGCACCGGTTCCGCCGCGCCGCCGGCCGCCTGCACCGCCAGCTGGGTGAGCGCGGCGGCCAGCACGCAGATCAGGTAGAACAACACGAACCGCCGCCCACCCCAGTAACCCTCCAGCGAGCGGCCGAACATGAACAGCGCGAACATGTTGAGGAAGATGTGCGCCATGCTGCCGTGCAGGAAGGCATAGGTCAGCAGCTGCCAGAGCCGGAACAGTCCGCTGTTCACTGGCCACAGCGCGAACCAGGTGATGAGCGCATCGCCGGCCACCTGCTGCAGCAGGAAAACGGCGACGTTGGCGAGGATCAGTGCCCGGGTGGCGGGCGGGATGGTGCCGAACATGGGGCCATCTTACCCGCCGCTACAGCATGCGCTGCAGGAATACCAGGTCGAGCCAGCGACCGAACTTGTAGCCGACCTCGCTGAGCCGGCCGCTTTGCGCAAATCCCAAGCGCTCGTGGAAGCGGATCGAGGCGGCGTTGGCCGCATCCACACCGGCGATCATGACGTGCTTGCCCATGGCGGCGGCGCGCGGGAACAGCGCCTGCACCAAACCGGTGCCCACGCCGCGGCTGCGCCCGTCGGCGCGTACGTGCACGGTGTGCTCGACGGTGAAGCGGTAGCCGGGCCAGGCGCGGAAGTCGCCGAAGGTGGAGAAGCCGCAGACCACCTCTGCATGGCGCGCCACCAGCACCGGGTAGCCCTGGGCCAGGCGGGTGCGCCACCAGGCCATGCGCTCCGCCAGCGTGACCGGCTCCGAGGAGTACACCGCGGTGGAGTTGGCGATCACCTCGTTGTAGATCTCGACCAGGCCGGGCAGGTCAGCCTCGGTCGCATCAGCGATGGTGGGCAGCGCGGGCATCCCGCAAGCTTATGCTGCCAGCAGCGATGCGCGCAGGAATTCAATCAGTGGCGGACGGTTGCTGTGGCAGACATTGAAGCGCAGCCACTGGCTCTCCCCGGGTAGCGGGGAGAACAGCGAGCCGCGCGCCAGCAGGATCGAGCGCTCGCGGGCCCGGCGCACCAGTTCCTCGACCGAAACGCCCTCGGGTACGCGTCCCCACAGGAACAGTCCCTCGCCGCGTTCGGCCTCGAAGGTGAGGCCGGCGGATTCCAGCGCGCTGCGCGCCTCGGTGCGCATGCGCTGCAGGCGCTCGCGCAGCTTCTCGGTATGGCGCTTGTAGCGCCCGCCGTCGAGCACCAGGGAGACAAAGCCCTCCAGCAGCGAGGAACTGGAAAGCACCGACAGCACCTTGCGCTCGGCCAGCTGCGCCACCAGCGCCGGCTCGGCCGCCACGTAGCCCACGCGCAGCGACGGCCCGATCAGCTTGGTGAAGCTGCCGACGTAGATCACGTGCCGCAGGCCGTCGATCTGCGCCAGGCGCACCGCGGGCCCCTCGTGCAGGTCGCCGTAGACATCGTCCTCGATGATCGCAAAGCCGAACTGCTCGGCGAGGGTGAGGATGCGGTGGCAGTGCGCGGCATCGGCACTCATGCCGGTCGGGTTGTGCAGCAGCGTTTGCATGAAGAAGGCGCGCGGTCGGTGCGCACGGCAGGCCGCCTCCAGCGCCGCCAGGTCCGGGCCGTGCGCGCCGCGCGGCACCGGGATCAGGCGCACGTGGTGAGCGCGCAGCTGCTCGAACAGCACGAAGTAGCCCGGGTCCTCCACCAGCACCGCGTCCCCGGGTGCGAACAGGATGCGCGCCAGCAGGTCAAAGGCCTGCGAGGCGCCGTAGGTGGTGACGATGTTGGCGGCGCTGGCGGCGATCCCGCCGTGCACCAGCCGCGCGGCGATGTGCTCGCGCAGCTCGCCCATGCCCTCCGGCGGGCAGGGCAGCCACAGCTGCGCACGGCGGCTCTTGGCAAGGCGGGTGAGCTCGCTGTGCAGCGAGGCCTCGAGCAGCCAGTTCTCCGGCAGGAACCCGGAGCCGGCCGGGATCAGGTCCGCGCACTGCGAGAGCGTCAGGCGCGTGAGCGCCATCGTGTCGCTGGCCGGGTCCGGCAGTGCCTCGACGGCGGTGAGCGGGGCGGACAGACGCCGCGGGGTGACGAAGAAGCCACGCCCGGCGCGCGACTCGATCAGCCCGCGGGCGACCAGGCGCTCGTAGGCGTCCACCACGGTGAAGGGACTGGCGCCGATCTGCCGGGCGAGTCTTCTGATCGAAGGCAGGCGCGTGCCGGCCGACAGCTGGCCCTCGCGCACCAGCTGGCTCATGCGCTCGCAGATCTGCTCGACCAGCGGCACGGAGGATTCGCGGCTCAGCTCAAACATCGCGCGGCACCGGGGGCATCGTGGCTCTCTAGAACACCATCACGATCGCCGTGGCGGCCAGGGCGACCGCCATAACGACATTGAATATCATGCGCGGTCGCGGGGCGGCGAGGAAGTTCTTCAGCGAGCTGCCAAACAGCGCCCATACGGCCATGCACGGGATGCCGACGCCCTCCATGACGGTGGCCATGTAGGCGCTGCGCAGGAACACGCCCAGTTCCTGCGGCAGGAACAGCGTCGCGCAGGTGATGGACATGACCCAGGCCTTCGGGTTGAGGAACTGGAACAGTGCGGCCTCGTAGAACCTGACCGGCCGCCGCTTGCCCTGCGCCCGGGCGTCGCCGCTGCGCAGCAGGTGCAGGCCCAGGTACACCAGGTAGGCAGCGCCCACCCAGCTGAGCGCGGTCTGCAGCGCCGGCCAGCGGTTGAACAGCGCCGAGAGCCCCGCGCACACCAGCAGCAGCTGCACCACGAAGCCGAACACCACGCCCAAAAGGTGGGGCAGCGTGCGGCGGAAGCCGAAGGTCGCCCCGGAGGCGGTCAGCATCACGTTGTTCGGGCCCGGCGTGATCGACATGACGAAGGCGTAGGTAATAAACGGCAGCGGGTTCAGCACGAGGGGCACTCCGGGCAACTGGGCGGAGCAAGCATCGCAGGCCAGCGCGCCGGCCGACAGGTACGCGTGCGCATCGCGCACGAGCACTGTACCGGCGCCTGCGCCAGTACGGTGTTGCGCTTATCATGCGCGCATGACAGACGCCTATATCTGCGATGCCGTGCGTACCCCGATTGGCCGTTACGGCGGCGTGCTTGCCGGCGTGCGTGCCGATGAGTTGGGCGCGCTGCCCATCAGCGCACTGCTGAAACGCAACCCGACGCTCGAACCGGCCGCCGTCGAGGAAGTGCTGCTCGGCTGCGCCAACCAGGCCGGGGAGGACAACCGCAACGTTGCGCGCATGGCGCTGCTCCTGGCGGGCCTGCCGGTGTCAGTGGCCGGGGCGACCATCAACCGCCTGTGCGGCTCGGGTCTGGATGCCCTGGCCGCTGCCGCGCGCCTGATCCGCTGCGGCGAGGCGCAGGTGGTGATTGCCGGTGGCGTCGAGTCGATGTCGCGTGCGCCCTTCGTCATGCCCAAGGCCGACGCGGCCTTCGCCCGCAATGCCACCGTCTACGACACGACCCTGGGCTGGCGCTTCGTGAACCCGCGCATGGAGAAGCTCTACGGCATCGATTCGATGCCCGAGACCGGCGAGAACGTGGCCGCGCAGTTCCAGGTGAGCCGCGCCGACCAGGACCTGTTCGCGCTGCGCAGCCAGGAGCGCACGGCGGCCGCGTACACGCGCAATTTCTTCGCCAGCGAGCTGATCGCGGTGGAGATCGCCCAGCGCAAGGGTCCGCCTGCGGTGGTCGGGCGCGACGAACACCCACGTGCGACCACGCTTGCGCAGCTCTCAGCACTGCCGACGCCGTTTCGCAACCCAGGGACGGTGACCGCCGGCAATGCCTCCGGCCTTAACGACGGCGCCTGCGCGCTGCTGGTCGCCTCGGCGGAGGCCACGCGACGCCACGGGCTCACGCCGCGGGCCCGCGTCGTGGCCGCCGCGACCGCCGGCGTCGAGCCGCGCATCATGGGCATGGGACCGGTGCCGGCCGTGCGCAAGGTACTGGCCATCGCCGGTCTCACTCTCGATGCCATGGCTGTCATCGAGCTCAATGAGGCCTTCGCCGCGCAGGCGCTGGCGGTACTGCGTGAGCTTGGTCTGCCCGATGATGCGGCGCAGGTGAACCCGAACGGCGGGGCGATCGCCCTCGGCCACCCGCTGGGAATGTCGGGCGCGCGCCTGGCCACGACTGCGACCTGGCAGCTGGCCGCTCTTAAGGGCCGCTACGCCCTGTGCACGATGTGCATCGGCGTCGGCCAGGGGATCGCCGTCGTGCTCGAGCGCCTCTAGGCCTCAAGGCTGCAGCCACGGCAGTCGGTCCAGATCCAGGTTGGCCCCCGTGAGCACGATACCCACGTGCCGGCCCTCGAGCCCGGCGTAGCCCGTCTGCACGGCCGCGTAGGGCACCGCCGCCGAGGGCTCGACGATGATCTTGAGCACCTCCCACAGCCGGCGCATGCCCTCGATGATCGCAGCCTCGCTCACGCGCGTGATCGCGTCCACGTGCGCCTGGATTTCCGTGAAGGTGCGCGCGGCCAGAGCGCCGCGCAGCCCATCGGCGATGGTGCGTGCCTGCGGGGCCCCCTGCAGCTGTCCGCTCTCGAACGAGCGCGCGGCATCGTCGGCGCCGGCCGGTTCGGCGCCGATGACGCGGATCCCCGGCTTCAGCGCCTTGGCGGCGACCGCCGTGCCGCTCAACAATCCGCCGCCGCCCACCGGGCAGACGATGGCATCCAGCTGCGGGACCTGCTCGAGCAGTTCCGCCGCCACGGTGCCCTGGCCTGCCATGACCATCAGGTTGTCGTACGGGTGGATGAAGGCGGCACCGGTGGCCTCGACCACCGCCCGCGCGGTGCTCTCGCGAGCCGCGAGCGTGGCCTCGCAGTAACGGACCTCGGCGCCGTAGCGGCTGACCGCGGCACGCTTGGCCTGCGGGGTGTTGTCCGGCATCACGATGTAGGCCGCGATGCCGCGCAGGCGGGCCGCGCGCGCGAGTGCCGCGCCATGGTTCCCCGAGGAATGTGTCGCGACGCCATGGCGCGCGTCTGCCGCGCTCAGCGCGAACACCGCGTTGGTGGCCCCGCGTGCCTTGAAGGCGCCGCACTTCTGGAAGGTCTCGCACTTGAAGTACAGCCGGGCGCCGCAGAGTGCATCGAGGGTAGAGCTGGTGAGCACCGGGGTCATGCTCACGCGTCCGGCAATGCGCTCGCGCGCCTCCTGGATCAGCCGCCAGCTGAGTCGGGGCTCGGTCATGCATCGAGCATGGCCAAGCGCGCGCACTCAGGTCAAGCCGTTCAGGGAGTGGTGCGGGCGGTGGTGACCGAGCGGCGCTGCGCGGCGTCCAGGCGGGCGAGCGCCGCGTTCACGTCCACCGCGGCAGGCGCGGCGGCCGCCGGGCGTGCGCTCGCAGCGTCCGTCAGCAGCGCGAGAATCTGCGCAGGCCGCAGGCGCGTGTTGGATGCGGACATCAGCAGCGCGATCACGCCGGTCAGTTCGGCCGCCGACACCGAGCTGCCGGAGGCGAAATCGTACTGGCCCTGCGGGCGCAGCGTCATGACATGCTCGTCCGGGGCGGCGAGCACGGCAGGCGGCAGGCTCTGATGCGTGCCGCCGGCGGCGATGACCCCCTCGATGGCGGTCGGGAAGCCGGGCTGCTCGCCCGGAAATGCGCCCACGAACGTCATCCCCTTGCCCAGGGCGTGCTGCACCAGGGCGGTGAGCAACGGATCGGGCGGCCCGGCGATGCTCAGGTTCACCAGGGGCGCGCCGGAGGCGATGGCACCGGCGAGTGCCTGTGCGAGCGTGAAGGTGTTGCAGGAGGCGGCATCCGCATCCGGTACCTGCTGCCAGCAGGCGGCAAACACCTCGATCTGCGCCTGGGGCGCGATGCCGACGATGCCGACGTGGTTATTCGCCACCGCCGCGATGATCCCGGCCATCGCGGTGCCGTGCCGCAGAGAGGTAGCCGCGGAAGTCCCCGCCGGAAGGTAGGAATGGCTGCGCACGATGCGGCCGCGCAGGTCCGGATGGTCCGCGTCCACCGCCGTGTCGATGAGCGCCACCTTCAGTCCCTGGCCCTGGGTACGCGCGTGCGCGGTCGCGATGCCGAGGGAGGCGAGGTTGGTCTGCAGGTCATAGAGCGGGTCGTTGTACGGTGGCGCAGCCTCGGCCGTACTGGTGAGGGTGTGGAACTGCTGCAGCGGTTGTGCGAACACCACCCCGGAGTCTTTCGCCAGGGAGGCCAGCACCTGCTCTACCGCGCGCCCGTCGGTGATCTCGTAAATCACGCAGTGCAGCGCGAGCGCCTGGATCGGCCAGCTGGCCACCGCATGCAGCGCGTAGGCACCGGCCACCCGGTGCGCCTCGCTCTGCGCAGCCTGCGCCACGTTGTAGCCGACCCCCGCGTAAGGGCTGCCGGTCGTGCCGGCCGGCGCCAGGCTCGCATGCGGATGATTGGCGAAGGCGACGATGATCCGCGGCGCCGGCGGCTCGGCCACCGCGATCCCGCTCAGGGCGAGCCACAGCAGCAGGACCAGGGGGCCGGCGCGCATCACGGCTGCGCGGGTGGGGATGCCGCGCTGCCGGCAGGATCCTGCGGCAGCGGCTCGAGCCAGCGCACGCGGGCATCGCTTTGCAGGTGCTGCGCCAGCGCACGCAGCTGCGGGCTCACCCCGTCGGGCGTGCTGCCCGGATTGACCGGCGCCACGCCGAAGATGCCGCTGCCGTCAGGACCCTCGACGATGCGTGCGCCGGAGGAGCGCAGCAGCTGCGTCACTTCGCCCAGGGTGAGTGAGCGCTCGAAGGCGACGTGCAGCACGTCCGCCTGCCTGCGGGCGGTGCTGGTGTAGGTCGAGTAGGCCGGCTGCGACCAGCGGTAGAAAGTGGGCGTGAGCAATCCCACACCGACGGCGAACACGAAAGTGGCGGCCCACGCCAGTCCTGGCGGCCGCCAGGTGGCGGCGAGGACCGGTCGCAGGCTGCGTGTGCGCGCCACCGGCCGGGCCGGGGCCGGGCGCGCCGGTGCCAAGCCGTCGATGCGTTCCATGAGCTTGCGGAACGAGGGGCCGGGAGCGTGCGTGACGCGCTCCGGCTCGGTCAGGACCGTGCACAGCTGTTGCTGTCGCTCCAGTTCCAGCGCACAGGCGCTGCAGGTGCGCAGGTGTTCCTCGGCCAGCGCGCGTTCGCTGCCGGCCAGCCGGCCAGTGGCGAGCCACGGCAGCACCAGCCAGCATTCATCGTGCGCATTGCGGTTTGCAGTGATCATGAATGGAGGTTCTCGCGTGCCGTTGCCGCGCCGGGCGTGGGACTGGCCAGCTGTGGCAGCAGCTTCTGCAGTTTCGCGCGCGCGTGGAACAGGCGGGTTTTGACGGTGTTGGCCGGGCAGTCCATGATCGTGCCGATCTCCTCGCACGAGTAGCCGAGCTCGTAGCACATCTCCACCGCCATGCGCTGCTCGAGGGGCAGCTGTCCGAGCGCCTGGCCGAGCCAGTCGCGCAGCTCCTCGGTGTTGGCCGGTGCCTCGGTGATCAGCGCCTCCTCTGCGCTCTCCAGGTCCCGCTCCGCCAGGCGTGCCGAGGCGCGGAACGCGCTGCGGGCCTTGCGGTAGGCGATCCCCAGGATCCAGGTCGAGGGTTGTGAGTCACCACGAAAGTCCCCAGCCTTGCGCCACACCACCCAGAAAGTGTCGTTGATCACCTCCTCGGCAATGTCATAACGGCGCGTCAGGCGCGTCAGGAAACGCGCCATGCGGCGGTGGTACAGGTTGTAGAGCTCCTCGAAGGCCTTGCGGTCACCCTCGGCGATGCGCGCGATGAGCTGCCTCTCATGCGCCACCGCGGCTGCTCCTCGATATGTCTCCGTCATGTGCTGTTCGTTGTCTGTCTAAAGCTACCGTACGCCTTCTGAGGCGTAAGTGCCTCCGGCTGAGCCTGCGGTTCAACCCAAAGACAGCCAATTTCCGGCCGCGCAGGGTCCTAAAAGCGCCAGGACACCGTACCGGCGAACTTCTGTTGCGCGGTGGGGTAGGGGAAGGAGCGCGCCGCGGCATCCTGTGTCAGGAAATAGCCCAGGTCGGCCCGGAATGGCCCGTGTTCCCAGGCCACCCCGGCATTGCCGTAGGCATAGCCGGTGGCCCGTTCCTCGCCCGTACCGGTGCCCTGGGAGCGGTAGTACCCGGCCCCGGCGGTGATGAAGAATTGCCGTCCGAGCAGGTACTGCCCGGAGGTGTCCGCCACCCAGGCCGGGGCGCGCGACAGGCGGGTGTAGAACCAGTAGCGCACCGCGTTCGGGATGCAGGTGATCGAGACCGCCCAGCTGTCCAGGTAAGTGAGGCTGGCGGCGATCTCCTGATAGTCATCGGACGGGACGTACGAATCGGCGCCCAGGTAGTGGTAGGCCCGCCCGCTCAGGGTCACGTTCCACAGGGTACTCAGGTTGAAGCGGTGGCCGAGGTAGGCCTCCATCACCGCGCTGGCACCGGGCTCGAGGTCCGTATCGCGGCTGGATGCCCACACGCCCAGGAACGTGCCCCCCTGGGTCGCCACGTGCAGATCCCCCTGCACGGCACCGTGGCCGTCGCTCTGCGAGACGCCCCGGTAGATATAGTCGCTGGTGAGGGTTAGCTCCCCGCCGGGGGTGAGGCTTGCAACGAAGTCGCCCACGCCCGCCTGGGCAGTCCCGCCAAGCAGCAGTACTGCAATGAGCGTCAGGGCGCCGTGGCCATTATGGAAAGGTGTGTCGACCACGGGTTCCAGAGCCCAGGAGTTCCCGGTGCAGTGTAGATTGATCGCCCCGGAAAGGCATGGGCCGGGGCCTGGGGGGCGGTCCTTAGCATGCGGCCGGCGTTCGTGTGCAAGCCGCAGCCCCTGTACGGACGTATACTTGTTGCCTTATGAAGACCTTAGCCGCGGCGGAAGAGACCGCCGTGCGACGCATCGTCGCGGAACTGAAGGGACGCCCCGGCCCCCTGCTCGAAGTACTGCACGCGATCCAGGCCGACTTGGGGTACGTACCCGAGGCGGCAGTGGCACCCGTTGCGGAGGGACTGAACCTTTCGCGGGCCGAGGTGCATGGCGTCGTGAGCTTCTATCACCACTTCCGCCGTGAGCCCGCCGGCACCCATACGGTGAGCCTGTGCCAGGCGGAAGCCTGCCAGTCGATGGGCGCGCTCGCCCTCGCCGAGCATGCCCAGAAGCGCCTCGGGGTCCGGTTCCATGAGACCACCCGGGACGGGCGCTTCACGCTCGAGCCGATCTACTGTCTGGGCAACTGCGCCTGCTCGCCGGCGGCCATGCTCGACGGCAAGCTCTATGGGCGCCTCACGCCTGCGCGCTTCGATGAGCTGATCGCCGCGAAGGCGAAGTCCTCATGACCATCGTCTATGTGCCGCGAGATGCGGGGGCGCAGTCCCTTGGCGCCGATGAAGTGGCGCAGGCCATCGCGGTGCACGCCCGCAGCTCCAACACGCCGCTGACCCTGGTCCGCAACGGCTCACGCGGTGCGTATGCACTCGAGCCGCTGGTCGAGGTGGCAACGCCGCAAGGACGCCTCGCCTACGGCCCGGTGACGGTCGCCGAGGTGCCGGGGCTGTTCGCGGCCGGGTTCCTCGCAGGTGGCGCGCATCCTCTGGCTCACGGCCTGACCGAGGAGATCGCCTGGTTCAAGGGGCAGCAGCGTCTCACTTTCGCGCGCGTCGGGATCGTCGATCCGTCGAGCTTCGCCGACTACGTAAAGAACGGCGGCTACGCCGGGCTCACGCGCGCCCTGGCGATGGAGCCCGCTGCGGTCGTGGCCGCAGTTCTCGCCTCCGGCCTGCGCGGTCGCGGCGGGGCGGCGTTCCCCACCGGGATCAAGTGGAAGACCGTGCACGAGCAGCCGGCCGGGCAGAAGTACGTGACCTGCAACGCCGACGAGGGCGACTCAGGCACCTTCGCCGACCGCATGCTGATGGAGGGCGACCCGCTCTCGCTCATCGAGGGCATGACCATCGCCGGGATCGCCGTGGGCGCAACGCAGGGCTACGTCTACCTGCGCGCGGAATACCCGCACGCCCACCGCGCGCTCAACACGGCGATCGCCGCGGCCTACCAGGCGCGCTACCTGGGGGATGACGTCGCCGGCTCCGGCAGGCGCTTCGACCTGGAGGTACGCCTCGGTGCGGGTGCGTATATCTGCGGCGAAGAAACCTCGATGCTCGAGAGCCTCGAGGGCAAGCGCGGCGAGGTGCGCGTGCGCCCGCCGCTGCCGGCGATCAAGGGGCTGTTCGGCAGGCCGACGATCGTCAACAACGTGATCACCCTGGCCAGCGTGCCGTGGATCCTGGCCCAGGGCGCCGAGGCCTATGCCAATTACGGCACCGGCAAGTCCCGCGGCACGCTGCCGATCCAGCTGGCCGGGAACCTCAAGAACTGCGGGCTGGTCGAACGGGCATTCGGCCTGAGCCTGCGCGAACTGTTGTACGACTATGGCGGGGGCTCGGCCACGGGCCGGCCCATCCGCACCGTGCAGATCGGCGGGCCGCTCGGGGCCTACGTGCCGGCCGCGCAGTTTGATGTGGCGGTCGACTACGAGTCCCTGTCGGGGATCGGCGCGCTGCTCGGGCACGGCGGGATCGTGGCCTTCGACGACACCGTCGACATGGCGCGCATGGCCCGCTATGCGATGGAGTTCTGTGCGCTCGAGTCGTGCGGCAAGTGCACGCCATGCCGCATCGGCTCCACACGCGGGGTCGAGGTCATCGACCGGATCCTGGCCGGGGTCGATGGGGCGCGCAACTTGCGCCTGCTGGAGGAACTGTGCGAGACGATGGTGCAGGGCTCCTTGTGCGGCCTGGGCGGCATGGCACCGTTTCCGGTGCAGAGTGCACTGAAGCATTTCAGGGAAGATTTTCGCGCGGCGCCGAAGTAGGCGCAGCAAGCGAGGCTCACATATGTACGCGGTAGATTACCAAGATCAGGGCACCCCGAAACCGCAGCTGGCCAGTGGTGCGGCCCCGGTGACGCTCGAAGTCGACGGGACCTCCGTCACCGTGCCCGATGGCACCAGCATCATGCGGGCCGCCGCGCTCGCCGGGGTCAAGGTGCCCAAGCTGTGCGCCACCGATACGCTCAAGGCCTTCGGCTCCTGTCGCGTGTGCCTGGTCGAGATCGAAGGACGCAAGGGCTACCCGGCCTCCTGCACCACGCAGGCGGCCGCGGGCATGAAGGTGCGCACGCAATCGGACAAGCTGATGCAGCTGCGCCGCGGGGTCATCGACCTGTACGTTTCCGACCACCCGCTCGAGTGCGCGGGCTGTCCGGCGCACGGGCACTGCGAACTGGAGGACGTGGCAGCACAGGTGGGCATCACCGAGACCTCCTACGCCAAGGGCGCAGTGCACCGCCCGCAGCCGCAGGATGTCAGCAACCCGTATTTCACCTTCGACCCGCAACTGTGCATCGTGTGCTCGCGCTGCGTGCGCGCCTGCGACGAGACCCAGGGGACGTTCGCGCTGACCATCCAGGGCCGCGGCTTCGGCTCCAAGGTGTCCGCAAGCCAGGACCAGCCGTTCCTCGAATCCGAGTGCGTCTCGTGCGGGGCCTGCGTCGAGGCCTGCCCGACGGCCGCCCTCACCGAGAAGTCGATCATCGGCCTGGGCGTTGCCGAGCGCGCCATCGGCACCACCTGCGCGTACTGCGGCGTCGGCTGCGCCTTCAAGGCCGAGGTGCGCGGCACGGGCGAGGACACCGAAGTGGTGCGCATGGTCCCGCAGCGCGACGGCAAGGCCAACCAGGGGCACGCCTGCGTGAAGGGGCGCTTCGCCTGGGGTTACGCGACGCACGAGGATCGCATCACGACCCCGATGATCCGTAAGTCCATCCGCGACGAGTGGCGGCCAGTCTCCTGGGAGGAGGCCATCGCCTACGCGGCCAGCGAGCTGCGCCGCATCCAGGCCAAGTATGGCGTCAACTCGATCGGCGGCATCACTTCCTCGCGCTGCACCAACGAGGAGACCTTCCTGGTGCAGAAGCTGATCCGCGCCGCCTTCGGCACCAACAACGTCGATACCTGCGCGCGGGTGTGCCATTCCCCGACTGGCTACGGCCTGAAGAACACCATCGGTGAGTCTGCCGGCACCCAGGCCTTCGACTCGGTCATGCAGGCGGATGTCATCTTCATCATCGGGGCCAACCCGACCGAGGGCCACCCGGTCTTCGGCTCCCAGCTGAAGCGCCGCCTGCGCGAGGGCGCGAAGCTGTTGATCGCCGACCCGCGCCAGACCGCCCTGGTGCGCACGCCGCACGTCGAGGCGGACGTGCACATGCAGCTGCAGCCAGGTACCAACGTTGCTCTGATGAATGCGCTGTCGCACGTCGTGGTCACCGAGGGGCTGCTCAAGGAAGCCTACGTGGCCGAGCGCTGCGAGCCGGAACCGTTCGCGCGCTGGAAGAGCTTCGTCGCCCAGGAGCGCAATTCCCCGGAGAGCAGCGAGGGCATCACCGGCGTGCCGGCACACCTGGTGCGCGAGGCGGCGCGTATTTATGCCACCGGCGGCAATGCGGCGATCTATTACGGCCTCGGCGTCACCGAACACAGCCAGGGCACCACCACGGTGATGGCGATTGCCAACCTGGCGATGGCGACCGGCAACCTCGGCCGCGAGGGCGTGGGTGTGAATCCCCTGCGCGGCCAGAACAACGTGCAGGGCTCGTGCGATATGGGCTCGTTCCCGCACGAGTTCTCCGGCTACCGCCACGTCTCCGATCCGGCCACGCGCGCGCTGTTCGAGGCAGCGTGGGGCGTGACACTGCAGCCCGAACCGGGCCTGCGCATCCCGAACATGTTCGAGGCCTCCCTCGATGGCACCTTCAAGGGCATGTACGTGCAGGGCGAGGACTTCGTGCAGTCCGACCCGAACACGCACCACGTGAGCGCAGCCATGGCAGCGATGGAGTGCGTGATCGTGCAGGACCTGTTCCTGAACGAGACCGCCAAGTTCGCGCACGTGTTCCTGCCCGGCTCCTCGTTCCTGGAGAAGGACGGCACCTTCACCAATGCCGAGCGGCGCGTCTCGCGCGTACGCAAGGTGATCGAGCCGCTGGCCAAATACCAGGACTGGGAGGTGACCGTGCTGCTGTCCAACGCGCTCGGCTACCCGATGAACTACGCGCACCCCCAGGAGATCATGGAAGAGATCGCGCGCCTCACGCCCACCTTCGCCGCCCTGACTTACGAGAAGATCGACCGGCTGGGCAGCGTGCAGTGGCCGTGCACTGCGGAGGCCCCGGAAGGCACCCCGACCATGCACGTGCACCAGTTCGTGCGCGGCAAGGGCAAGTTCTGGCCCACCGAGTACGTGCCCACCAGCGAGCGCTCGACCAGCCGCTTCCCGCTGATCCTCACCACCGGGCGCGTGCTTACCCAGTACAACGTCGGCGCTCAGACCCGCCGCACCGCCAACGTCGTCTGGCATGCCGAGGATGTGCTCGAGATCCACCCGCACGATGCCGAGGTGCGCGGCGTGGCCGACGGCGACTGGGTCGGGCTCACCAGCCGCGCCGGCGACACGGTGCTGCGCGCCCAGGTGAGCGAGAAGATCGCCCCGGGGGTGGTGTACACCACCTTCCACTTCCCCGAGACCAACGCGAACGTGGTCACCACCGAGAACTCCGACTGGGCGACCAATTGTCCGGAGTACAAGGTGACGGCGGTGGAGGTGGTGCAGGTGAACCAGGCGGACGCCTGGCGCCGCCGCGCCGAGGCCGAGCGTGCGCTGCCGCGCACCGGGCGCAAGCGCCGGCCCGACCCGACGCCTGCCTGACAGGCCGCCCGATGAAATCTGATCCGCTGACAGCGGCGCCGGCGGCCGTACCGAGCGCGGTGAGCGCGCAGCTGCCGGTGGAGCGCTGGAGCGCCGGGAAGCTGTCGCAGGAGGAGGATGCGGTCGCCGAAGAGCTGCCCGTCGCGCTCGTCTACCACGACGTGCCGCACGTGGTGATGCTCGCCACCCCGGCGGACCTGGAGGACTACGCGGTCGGGTTTTCGCTAAGCGAAGGCCTGGTCGCGAACTTCGAGGAGATCCGTGGCGTCACGGTCACCTACGGGCAGGCAGCGGCGGATGTGCACATCAGCGTGGCCTGGGAGCGCTTCACCGCGCTGCTGCAGCGCCGGCGCAACCTCGCCGGCCGCACCGGCTGCGGGTTGTGCGGGGCGGAGACCGCCGCCGATGCCATCCGCGAGGTGGCGAGCGTGCCCGCCGGGGTGAACGTGAGTACGTCCCAGCTGCACCAGGCGATCGAGGCGCTCAAGTCCCGGCAGCCGATTAACGCGCGCACCGGCAGCGTGCACGCGGCCGCCTGGGTGCTGCCGGAGCAGGGCATACAGGTGGTACGCGAGGACGTGGGCCGCCACAACGCCCTCGACAAGACCATCGGTGCGCTCGCCCGCAGCGGGGCGGACTTTGCCGCCGGCTACATGCTCATCACCAGCCGCGCGAGCTACGAGATGGTGCAGAAGTGCGCGACCCTGGGCATTCCAATGCTGGTGGCGCTTTCGGCCCCGACCGCCTTCGCAGTGCGCCTGGCGCAGCGAGCGGGATTGACGCTGGTCGCCTTCGCGCGCACCGACCGGCACGTGGTGTACGCACACCCGCAGCGACTGAAATAACCTACAGCTAGCTACCCATGAACATCGACCTGCTCATCAAGATGGCCAACCAGATCGGCGAGTTCTTCCAGGGCGTAAGCCCTGCGCAGGCGGCCGCCGACGTGGCCACCCATCTTAACCGCTACTGGGAGCCGCGCATGCGCAAGCAGATCGTGGCCTACTACGAGGAGCGTCACGGGGCCGGGCTGACCGACACCGCCCTGGGCGGCATCCAGATCCTCAAGCAGCAGGCTGACAAGGCCGCGGTGGCGGCACCGGGGGCGGCCGCGCCGGGAGCCAAGCCGTGAGTGCCAGTCCCCCGGGACGGGCGCTGATCTGCGGCTCGATGGCCTACGACACCATCATGGTGTTCGGCGACCGCTTTTCCAACCACATCCTGCCGGACAAGATCCACATGCTGAACGTCTCGTTCCTGGTGCCGCAGATGCGCCGGGAATTTGGCGGCTGCGCCGGCAACATCGCCTACAACCTGAAGCTGCTCGGTGATATCGGGCTGCCGATGGCGACCGTGGGAAGCGACTTTGCCCCCTATCGCGAGTGGATGGAGCGCACCGGTGTGCCGGCTGACTACATCAGCGTGCTCGAGTCGCAGCTGACCGCGCAGGCCTTCATCACCACCGACCTCGATGACAACCAGATCACCGCCTTCCACCCCGGGGCCATGCAGAGCAGCCACGAGAACCGCGTCGGCGATGCCCGGGAGATCGCCCTCGGCATCGTCGCCCCGGACGGGCGCGAGGGGATGATCCAGCACGCCAAGCAGTTCGCCGAGGCCAAGATCCCCTTCATCTTCGACCCCGGGCAGGGGCTGCCGATGTTCTCTGGCGAGGACCTGGAACACTTCATCTCGCAGGCCAAGTGGGTGACGGTGAACGACTACGAATGGCAGCTGGTACAGCAGAAGACCGGCTGGTCGCAGCGCGATGTCACCGGCCAGGTCGAGGCGCTCATCGTCACGCGCGGGGCGGAGGGCTCGAGCATCTATACCCACGGCAGCGAAATCCGCATCCCCGGCGCCCCGGTGAAGCAGGTCATCGACCCGACCGGCTGCGGCGATGCCTACCGCGCCGGCCTCATCCACGGGCTGCTGCACGGGCTTGACTGGCAGACCACCGGACATATTGCCTCCCTGATGGGCGCGATCAAGATCGAGTCCCGGGGAACGCAGAATCATTGCTTTACGCGCGCCGATTTCGCGGCCCGGCTGGCCGCCTCCGCCTGAAGGCGCCCTGAAGGGGCGGGCGGGCTGGGTTACAATTGACGCTTTCGCACCCCACCACCAGGACGATTTTCGGAAAAACAGCCCATGGCCAATGATTACCTCTTTACCTCCGAATCAGTCTCCGAAGGCCATCCGGACAAGGTCGCCGATCAGATCTCCGACGGGGTGCTGGATGCGATCCTGAAGGAAGACCCGCGCGGCCGGGTCGCCTGCGAGACGCTGGTGAAGACCGGGGTGGTCGTCGTCGCCGGGGAGATCACCACGCGGGCCTGGGTGGATGTGGAGTCGCTGGTGCGCGGCATCGTGCTCGACATCGGCTACAACTCCTCCGAGATGGGCTTCGACGGGGCCAGCTGCGGGGTGCTCAACATCATCGGCAAGCAGTCCCCGGACATCGCCCAGGGCGTGGACCGCAAGGACGAGCGCAAGCAGGGTGCCGGCGACCAGGGACTGATGTTCGGCTACGCGACCAACGAGACCGACGTGCTCATGCCCGCGCCCATCACGCTCGCGCACCGGCTGGTGAAGCGCCAGGCGGCGGTGCGCAAGGCCGGCACGCTGGGTTGGCTGCGGCCGGACGCGAAGAGCCAGGTGACGCTGCGCTACCAGGACCACCGGCCGGTGGGCATCGAGGCGGTGGTGCTCTCCACCCAGCACAGCCCGGAAGTGTCCACGCGCACCCTGCGCGAGGCGGTGATGGAGGAGATCATCAAGCCGTCGCTGCCGAAGAAGTGGATCGACAAGCGCACCAAGTACCACATCAACCCGACCGGACGCTTCGTGATCGGCGGACCGGTGGGCGACTGCGGCCTCACCGGGCGCAAGATCATCGTCGACACCTATGGCGGCTATGCCCGCCACGGCGGCGGGGCCTTCTCGGGCAAGGATCCCTCCAAGGTCGACCGCTCGGCCGCCTACGCCGCGCGCTACGTGGCCAAGAACATCGTCGCCGCAGGCCTTGCCGAGCGCTGCGAGGTCCAGGTGTCCTATGCCATCGGCGTGGCCGAGCCCACCTCGATCATGGTCGAGACCTTCGGCACCAGTTCGCTGTCACGCGAAGAGCTCACGCAGCTGGTGCGGCGGCACTTCGACCTGACCCCCTATGGCCTGCGCGAGATGCTGGACCTGGTGCGCCCGATCTACCGCGCCACGGCCGCCTACGGGCACTTTGGCCGTACCGAGTCGGAATTCACCTGGGAGCGCACCGACCTGGCCGCCCGGCTCGCCGCTGAGGCGAAGCGCAGGCGCGTAGCGTAGAATTGATCCACACCTGCCGCGGTCTAAGCGGCAACCACGCTTGCTGAGGAGCGTTGCGACAGGCACCGGTGCCAGGGCACCGTAGGCCTGCCAGGCTCAGCACGGTGGTTAACCTCACGGCGCTCACTCAGACTGCGGAGTATTGAGTATGAACGCCACGCTGAAATCCACCGCCAAAGACTGCGTCGTCGCCGACCTTGCGCTTGCTGACTGGGGCCGCAAGGAGATCGCCATCGCCGAGACCGAGATGCCCGGCCTCATGGCGATCCGCGAGGAATATGCGCTCACCCAGCCGCTGAAGGGCGCGCGCATCTCCGGCTCGCTGCACATGACCATCCAGACCGCCGTGCTCATCGAGACGCTGCAGGCGATCGGGGCCGACGTGCGCTGGGCCTCGTGCAACATCTTCTCTACCCAGGACCACGCGGCCGCGGCGATCGCCGTGCGCGGCACGCCGGTGTTCGCCGTGAAGGGCGAGTCGCTGAAGGAGTACTGGGACTATACGCACCGCATCTTCGAGTGGCCGGACGGGCACTACACCAACATGATCCTGGACGATGGCGGCGATGCCACGCTGCTGCTGCATCTGGGTGCGCGCGCCGAGACCGACACCGCGGTGATCGCCAAGCCCACCAGCGAAGAGGAGACGGCGCTGTTCGCGGCCATTCGCGCCAAGCTCAAGTCTGACCCGAAGTGGTACTCCACCCGCCTCGCCCAGGTGCAGGGCGTCACCGAGGAGACGACCACCGGGGTGAAGCGGCTCTATCAGATGGCCAAGGAGGGCAAGCTCGCCTTCCCGGCGATCAACGTCAACGACTCGGTCACCAAGAGCAAGTTCGACAACCTGTATGGCTGCCGCGAGTCGCTAGTGGATGCCATCAAGCGGGCGACCGACGTGATGGTGGCCGGCAAGATCGCCGTGGTGTGCGGCTACGGGGATGTCGGCAAGGGCTCGGCCCAGGCACTGCGTGCGCTGTCCGCGCAGGTGTGGGTCACCGAGGTCGACCCGATCTGCGCGCTGCAGGCGGCGATGGAGGGCTATCGCGTCGTCACGCTGGACTTCGCCGCCGACAAGGCCGACATCTTCGTTTCGGCGACCGGCAACTATCACGTGATCACCCACGAGCACATGAAGCGCATGAAGCACAACGCCATCGTGTGCAACATCGGGCACTTCGACAACGAGATCGACGTGGCGAGCCTCAAGCAGTACAAGTGGGAAAACATCAAGCCCCAGGTCGACCACGTCATCCTGCCCGACGGCCGCCGGCTGATCCTGCTCGCCGAAGGGCGCCTGGTGAACCTGGGCTGCGGCACCGGTCATCCGAGCTATGTGATGAGCTCGAGTTTCGCCAACCAGACGATCGCGCAGGTGGAGCTGTTCACCCAGACCGCCAAGTACCCCGTTGGCGTCTATGTGCTGCCAAAGCACCTGGACGAGAAGGTGGCGCGGCTGCAGCTGAAGACCCTCAATGCGCAGCTGACCGAGCTGACCGACGCGCAGGCGCGCTACATCGGCGTCGCCAAGACCGGTCCCTACAAGCCTGATACCTACCGCTACTGATGAACTCAACCTCCGGCACTCACGGGGCCGCCGCCACGGCGGCCCCCATTCGGACCGCGGGCGGCGCGGTGTTGCTCGATGGCAAGGCAGTCGGCGCCAGGGTGCGTGCCGAGGTCGCCGGGCGCGCCCGCGCCTTCGCGGCGCGCTACGGCCGTGCCCCCGGACTTGCCGTGGTGCAGGTGGGCGAGGATCCCGCCTCCAGCGTGTACGTGCGCAACAAGCGCAAGTCCTCGCATGAGGCGGGCATCGAGTCCTTTGCCTACGACCTGCCGGCGGACACCAGCGAAGCGCAGATCCTCTCGCTCGTGCATGCGCTGAATGCCGACCCGCGCGTCGACGGGATCCTGGTGCAGCTGCCACTGCCCAAGGGCGTGGACACCAACCGCGTGATGGACGCGGTGGATCCTGCCAAGGACGTGGACGGCTTTCATCCCATGAACACCGGCCTGCTGGCGCAGAAGCGGCCCCGGCTGCGGCCGTGCACCCCGTTCGGGGTGATCCGCCTGGCGCAGGAATACGGCATCGCCCTGGCTGGCCTGCGCGCCACCGTGGTAGGCGCCTCCAACATCGTCGGTCGCCCGATGGCGCTCGAGCTGCTGCTGGCGCGCGCCACCGTGACCGTCTGCCACACCGGCACGCGCGACCTGCGTGCCGAAGTGGAACGCGCCGACCTCGTCGTGGCCGCCGTGGGCAAGGAGGGTTTCGTTCCCGGGGAATGGATCCGGCCCGGGGCGGCGGTGTTTGATGTCGGGATCAACCGCAGCGCCTCGGGGAAACTGGTCGGTGATGTGGAGTTCGACCGCGCCGCCGAGCGCGCGGCCTGGATCACGCCCGTTCCGGGGGGGTTAGGTCCCATGACCATCGCCATGCTGCTGTCCAACGCCGTTGATGCGGCGGTGCTGCGCTCCGGCGGCACGCTCTAACAGCGGGCACCAGCGCCTGCCGCTGGCGCCCGCCTTCTCCCCAAGCTGTTTGTTTTGTCGTCGATCACCGACGAGCCGTGCGACTGTGTGTGGCCGCAAAGGTACGATTGGATACCGCGCGTGCAGTGCTGCGCGTAGCCACAGCAGATTTTTCCCAGCCAACTCAACGCACTCTCGGGCCAACGGACTTGAGCGTTGCCGTGCGCCAAAGTGTAGGTGCGGCGCGATGTTGGCTTAGCGTGTGCTTTGCAGCGCGTTGCAACACGGCTGCCCTGCTGGCCGCATGCAAACAGTGCGCAGACGCTGAAGATCCCTGTGTCCGCTGCAGGTCGACAGCTTGCAACACCTAACCGCGGCGGTGCGGTGTGGAACGGGCCAACATGTTAGGGAATGTAGTAAGGATCTTCATGCGCAGTGTTGCGCGTGTATGATTCCCGACCCTGCACTGATGAATGTTATGGAGAACGAAGATGGCTAAACGTCCACCCAACGACGGCGCAGGCTGGAGCGCGCGCGAACTCACCACGCTCAAGGCGCTCGCCAAGGCCGGAACCCCGACCAGCCAGGTTGCCAAGAAGCTCGGCCGTACCGCTGCTGCGATTCAGCAGAAAGCGATGCGCTCAGGGATCTCCTTCCGTGCCGCGAAGCGCTCCGGGGCGTCGCGCAGGAAGTAGCTCGAACTCGCGAACGGTGGTACGCAGCGGTGTTTGCATCTGGGTGCCAACACCGGGAGTGAACCGATGATGCCCGGGAACTGGACAATGACGCCCGGCCGCGCGCTGCGCGGCCTGCTCATGGCCGTGCTCACGCTTGGCACGGCCCTGCCGGTGCTGGCGGACGATACCGCGCCGGTCAAAATCGGCATCATCGGCACGGGCCATATCGGCGGTGCGCTGGCGAAGCTGTGGGTCGCCTCCGGGCACGAGGTGCTGCTGTCCTCGCGCCATCCCGAGGAACTCAAGGCGCTGGCCGAGTCGTTGGGTCCCAAAGCGCGTGTCGGTACCCCACGCGAGGCGGCGGTGTTCGGCGAGGTGGTGCTGGTTTCGGTGCCCTACAAGGCGCTGCCCGACCTCGGGCGGGACCTCAAGGCGGAGCTTGCCGGTAAAGTGGTGCTCGACACCTGCAATCCCTATCCGGAGCGCGATGGGCCGATGGCCGTCGAGGTGCGCAAGGAGGGCACCGGTGTGGCATCCCCGCGCTACCTGCCCGGGGTGCGCCTGGTGCGCGCGTTCAATGCCATCGGCTGGCGTGACCTGGAGCACGAGGCGCACCGCAAGGGCGAGCTCGTTGCGATACCGCTGGCGGGCGATGACGCCCGGGCGCTGCGCATGGCCGCGCAGCTGGTCGCCGATGCCGGCTTCGAGCCGGTGGTGGTCGGCGGCCTGGAGCGCGCACGCGAGTTCGACGTGGGCACGATGCCCTACACGCGTCTGCTCACCGCGGCGCAGCTGCGCGCGGCACTGGCGCCCAAGTAGCTCAGGCTGCCGGCGGCGGCTGTCCTGCCTCATGCGGCAGCTTGGGATCGAGGCACGCCCAGCGCGGCGCGCTCGCGGTCCAGATCGCCACCCCGGGGCGGGCCGCATCCGGGTCATCGAGCGTTCCGACCCGCACGAACAGCAGGTGCGCGCGCGATGCGGCGGCCGAGAACACGGGGGTGCCGCAGGCCGGGCAGACGCTGCGGTGCATGAGAGTGCCGCTGTCGGCGCGGCAATGGTATTGCGTCAGTGCGCCCGCAACCTGCACCTTCGCGGTAAGGAAGCAGGCGTTGACCGCGCTGCTGCCGGCGCCCAGGTACTGGCACACGCGGCACCAGCACTCACGGATCACGATCGGTTCGGCATCAATGCTGTAGCGCACTGCCTTGCACAGGCAGCCTCCGGTGACCGGCATGTACAGGCTCCCGCGGATGGCTGGCCAGCCCAGAGGATAGCGCGTTCAGGGAAGTGCACCGGAGAGACGGACCCAAATCAGAACGTGCAGCTAAATGTGCCCGCGGGAGAAAGGTGGGCCGTTCCGGGGCCCGATCTAACCGGTGCGACTCAAGTATCGCCGCCGGCTCCTGAACGAACCGTGAATGGCGCCGTCAGTCGCGCAGCCGCGCGCGCAAGCGGCGCACTTCCTCGGGCGCAAGACCGATGGAGGCCAAGTAGGCCTGCACGCCCCCGGCACGCTCCAGGAAGGCGAGCATGCGGTGCGAGCCTTCCTCCGGGCAGCGCAGGATTTCCAGGATCCTTTCCGGGGCGGTCTGCGAGTAGCGCTTGAGGTAACCCTCGCGCAGATTCTGTGCCGACTGCGCGTAGTCCGCGGCGATGGCCTGGGGCTTTACATCGGCGACGGCCAGCAGCATCGCAGCCAGAAGTCCGGTCCGGTCCTTGCCCGCCACGCAGTGAAACAGCAGCGGCCCCGGCGACGCTGCGGCGATCACCTTGAGCACCCGGGCGAGCTCCGGCCCGAGCCGCTCCAGCACCAAAGTCTTCCAGCCTTCCTTGGAAACCTGGCTGCTGCGCAGCTGCCACTCTTCCTCGCTGTGCAGCAGCAGCGAGATGCGCTGGAAGCGCACCTTGGGCAGTGCCTTTGGCAGCGGGCTCGGGTGTCGCGCCTCCTCCTCGGGCCAGCGCAGGTCGATGACCGTCTCCACTCCGAAGGCCGCCAGCGCCTGCAGTCCCTCGCCGGTCAGCTGCGAGAGATCGTCCGCCCGCAGCAGCGAGCGCGGGCGCGTCAGCGCCCCGTCGGTGGTGGGATGGCCGCCCAGGTCGCGCAGGTTCAGCAGGTTGTCGAAGCGCGGGGGCTGCTGCGTCACTTCTTCGTCCGCTGCTGGCTGAGACCAACCCCGGCGAGGATCAGTGCACCGGCCACTCCCATGGTCAGGGTGAGCGGCTCCCCGAGCAGCAGCCATGCCCAGATCACCCCGAACAGCGGGATGAGGTAGGTGACCGTGGAGGTACGCGCCGCACCGATGCGTGCGATCAGCCGGTAATAGAAGACAAAGGCGATGCCGGTGCACAACACGCCCAGCAGCACCGCGCTTCCCCAGGACCTGGCACTGATCGGCTGCTGCGGCCAGGTCCACAATGCCAGCGGCGCCAGGAGGATGCTGCCGCACAGAAGGTTGGCGGCCGCCACCGCACCGGCCGGCAGCCCGGTGAGGTAGCGCCGCACGAAGTTGATGCCAAAGCCGTAGCACAGCGAGGCGGCGGCCCCGGCGAGGGCGGCCGGCCACACCGCCTGTCCTGCGGTCTTGCCGCTGGCGAGGATGGCCACGCCCACGAATCCTGCCACCAGCCCGGTCAGCTGGCGCGCGGCGATGCGCTCGCCATACAGCAGGTAGGCCACGAGGCTGGTGCACATCACCGTCATCGCGTTGGTGATGGCGCCGATGCCGGCGGGGGCGCGCTCGGCTCCCCAGGCGAACAGCGCAAACGGGATCACTGAGTTCACCGCGGCGATGCCGGCGATGCGCAGCCACAGCGCCGCGGTGAAATGGGAACGCGCCTGCCACAGGAAGGGCAACAGGACCAGCGCGCCCAGGGCCAGGCGGGCCTCCACCAGCGGTATCGCACCGAACTCGCCTGCGGCCACGCGCATGAACAGGAACGAGCCGCCCCAGATCGCCCCGAGCAGGGTCAGTTCCACGGCGGTGCGCCCGATCGGCGCCGCCACCGGCGCGCCGGCGACGGCCGCGGAGGTTGATTCAGAAGTGGCCATAGGGGGTAAGGTCTCCATCACCGCAACAACTGGTCCGCAAGTCTCCGACGATCACGCACGCTGCGACACCCGGACCTTGCGCTTGCGCTGCAAGGGCCCGCGGCGGCTCACCTGAGCGCCTGGTCCAGGTCCTCGATCAGTTCCTCGGTGGACTCGATGCCCACCGACAGGCGCAGCAGGGCATCGGCGATGCCCAGGCGCTGACGATCCGCTGCCGGCACGCCGGCATGCGAGGTGCTGGCAGGCCGGGTGATCAGAGTCTGTACGCCCCCCAGGCTCGGCGCCACCGCGGGGATGCGCAGCCGCGCCGTGAACTGGTCGGCGCGCGCGGCCGGGCCCTTGAGCTCGAAACTCAGCACCCCGCCGCAGCCGGTGAACAGCGCCCTGGCGCGCGCATGGCGCGGGTGACTGGCAAGGCCGGGATAGTTGACGCGTTCGACCGCCGGGTGCGCCTCGAGAAATTGCGCAATCTTCAGCGCGCTGTCGTTCTGGAAGCGTACCCGCAGGGCGAGCGTCTTCAGTCCGCGCTTGAGCAGAAACGCCGCATGTGGGTCGAGTGAACCACCGAGCACGTTGAGCTTGTGGCGGATGCGTCCGATGAGCTCGCGCCGCCCGGCGACGGCGCCGGCAACGATGTCCGCGTGACCATTGAGGTACTTGGTGGCGCTGTGGATCGACAGGTCGAAGCCGTGCGCCAGCGGGCGGAAGTTCACCGGCGTCGCGAAGGTGTTGTCGATGAGGCACAGCAGGCCGTGTGCGCGGGCAAAGGCTGCGACCGCGGCAAGGTCCGCCACCTCCAGCAGCGGGTTGGTCATCGCCTCGACGTAGATCAGTCTGGTGGTGGGGCGAAGCAGCTTCGTCCAGTCCTCGGGCCGGTCTGCATCAATGCTGTCGGCGCTCAGGCCGAGCCGCGGGAACTCGTGCGTGAGCAGTTCGTGCGTGCCGCCGTACACGCCCCTCTGGGCGAGCACGTGATCGCCGGCGGACAGCAGGCCGAGCAGCGTGCCGGAGATGGCGGCCATGCCGCTGGCGGTCACCAGTGCCTCTTCCGCACCCTCGAGCACGGCCAGTTTGGCGTGCAGGGCGAGCTGGCTGGGCGTGTTGTTGTTGCGCAGGTAGCGGACGTCGTCGTAGCTGCCCTCGCCGGCGTACTCGTAGGTGGCCGACTGGAAGATGGGCATCTCCACCGCGCCGGCGATGCGCGGTGAGGGCTCGCCGGCGTGCACGAGCTGCGTTTCCAGGTGCTTGAAGGAGTGGGGCATGGCGGCTCCGCGGGATGCGATTCTGGCGCGGATACGCTACCTTGTCCTTCTACCTTTATGGAGAGATGGCCGGCCCCCGGATGGCCCGGAACAGTGCCGCCCGCCAGCCAGTACAGGCGCATCGCCCGGACAGTCACATGGTCAGCCCCACGGAGCGCTTCTCCAGCCGGGTGGACAACTACGTCCGCTACCGCCCGAGTTACCCCCCCGAGGCCATCGGGCTGCTGCAGCAGCGCTGCGGCCTAAACCTTCGTGCCGCGGTCGCGGACCTGGGGTCCGGCACCGGAATCCTCACACGGCTGCTGCTGCCATGTGCTGCGCAGGTGATGGCAGTGGAGCCCAACGATCCGATGCGCGCAGCCGCCGAGGCGGCACTGGCGGAGGACCCCGCGTTCATGAGCGTGAAGGGGACGGCGGAGGCCACCACCCTGGGCGGTGCGAGCATCGACCTGGTGGTCGCGGGCCAGGCGTTTCACTGGTTCGAGGTCGGCCGCGCGCGCGCGGAGGCGCTGCGCATCACCCGGCCCGGGGCTCACGCGGCGCTGCTGTGGAACGAGCACCCGCCCCGTGGCAGCCCGTTCCTCACCGACTACGAGCGCCTGTTGCGCCGGCACGCCAGCGAATATGACGCAGTGGTCGGCGGTCGCGTCCACGAGCCGGCGATGCGCGAGTACCTGGGGGGCGCCATGGAGTGCGTGAGCTTCCCGAACCAGCAAAGCTTCGACTTCGAAGGTCTGCTCGGGCGCTGCATGTCATCTTCCTACGCGCCCGAGCCCGGTCATCCGGAGCACGAGCCACTGCTGGCCGGCCTGGCGCGCCTGTTCGTGGCGCACCAAAACGAGGGCCGGATTCTCTTTCCGTATGTGACGCTGGTGTACTTCGCGCAGCTGCAGCGCGCTTAAGAGTGCAGAAACCCCCGGTCCGCGCCCGGCCCGGCCACCGGTCGGCCGGAGTACCGCACGCAACCCTGCGCTGTAGGAGACCGCGGCCGCCGGGCGGCAGCCGGGAACTACTTCGGCGCCGCGGGAGTAGTTGTTGCCGGGGTGTCGTCGTGCTTGGTATCGCGCTTCTGCTGACGGCACTCGGGGCGGGCCTTCTCGTCACCGGCCTTGCAGGCCTGTTTCTGCGCCCGGGAATCCTGGCGGTCGTCCCGCCGGTCATCGCGGCGGTCCCCGCCGGCGGTTTGCGCATACGTGGTTGCAGTGACCATCACGCCAGCGCCAGCGAGAAACCCCAGCGCGGCAAGAACTTGTATCCCCTGTCTCATTTTCGGTGCTCCTCTTGTGAGCAATCAGGGAGGCGGACTTGTCGTATTGGCCGCTCCCGAAGCTCGGGTTAGCCGACAGACTTCTGGACATATTACACCGCTGCGAGGTCGGCGCGACTCGGCATCCGCGCATCCTCCGGTCCGAAACCTCGGCGCGGCGGCTCAGTGCGCCTGATTCCCACCCGGCGGAGGAAAGCCGCTCCCGAACCGCGGCCGCACTACCAGACGCGCACGCGATCCGCCGGCGCCAGGTAGAGCTGCTCCCCGGCCTGCACGTCGAAGGCCTGGTACCACGGGTCGAGATTGCGCACGGTATCGGCGCGGTACTCGGCCGGGGCGTGGCCGTCGGTGACGACGCGGCGGCGCATGGCAGCTTCGCGCACCTTGGTCTGCCAGCTCTGTGCGTAGCTGATGAAGAACAGCTGCTCGAGGGTGTAGCCGCCGGTGACCGGTGCGGCGCCGGGTTTGCGGGACATCTGCCAGGCATCGTAGGCGGCGGAAAGCCCGGCGACGTCGGCGATGTTCTCGCTCAGGGTCTGTTTGCCGTTGACCGATATGTCCGGGTAGGGGTGATAGGCATCGAACTGTGCCACCAGCTGTGTGCCGGCGGCCTTGAAGTGCGCGTAGTCCTGGTCAGTCCACCAGTTGCGCAGGCGCCCGTGGGAGTCAAACAGCGCCCCCTGGTCATCGAAGCTGTGGCTGATCTCGTGGCCGAGCGTGCCCCCGGTACCGCCGTAGTCCATCGCCGGATCCCGGTTGGGATCGAAGTAGGGCGGCTGCAGGATCGCGGCGGGAATGTTGAGGGCATTCATGGCCGGCAGATTCACCGCGTTCACCAGCTGCGGGTTCATCACCCACTCGGAGCGGTCCACCGGGTGGCCGAACTTGGCCAGGCTGCGTCGGTACTCGAACATCTGCGCGCGCTCGGCGTTGCCGAAGGCGTCCCCCGGGAGCACCCGCAACGCCGTGTAATCGCGCCAGTGGTCCGGGTAGCCCACGCCGATCTTCAGCGCCGCAAGCTTGGCTTTCGCCTCGGCGCGCGTCTGCGGCGCCATCCACTCGAGCCTGTCGATGCGGGCTGCGAAGGCGGCCAGCAGGTTCTTGGCCATGGCCTCGGCGCGCGCCTTCTCGCTGGCGGGGAAGTATTTCGCGACATATAGCTGGCCCACCGCCTCGCCGAGCGCGGCATTGGTCTCCCCGACGGCAAGCTTCCAGCGTGGGGCCTGCTGTGGGGTTCCCGAGAGCGTCTGCTCGTGGAATGAGAAGTGCTCATCCAAGAAACCCTTCGACAGGTAGGGCGAGGAGGCCTCCACATAGTGAAAGCGCAGGAACGCCTTCCAGCTCTCCAGCGGCTCGCTCGCCACCAGTGCGGAGATCCCGGTGAGGGCGCCAGGTTGCCAGACCACGAACTCGTGCCGCGCGCCCAGGCCCGCCGCGCCGAAAAAGCCCGCCCAGTCCAGCCCCGGGGCGCGGCTGCTGAAGTCCGCGACACTCCAGTGGTTGTTGCCCTTGAGCACGTCCTCGGAGTCCCCACGGCTCGCATGCACCGCGGCGATGCGCTGCTCCAGGGAGTACACCAATGCCGCCTGCGCGTGCGCGTCGGCGATCCCGGCCAGCTGCAACACCTTCTCGATGTGCGCCTGGTAGCGGGTGCGGATGTCGGCCATCTTCTGCGAGGGATTGAGGTAGTAGTCGCGGTCGGGCATCACCAGCCCGCCCTGCAGCAGGAAGGCCGCGTACCGGGACGGATCGCTCAGGTCCTGCGCGACCCACAGGCCGAAGAGGTTCTCGGTGTGCAGGTTGGTGTTGTTGAGCACATCCACGTCCGCGCGCAGTGTCGCGCCCAGCGCTGCCGCGAGCTGGGTCCGGTCCTTGAGGGCATCGATGCGCTTGAGCTGCGCGGCGATGGGCGCGGCAGCGAGCTGCTCGATGGCCGCCGCGTCGAGGTATGCAAAGTAGTAGGCGCCGGTCTTGGCCGCCGTCGAGCCGGACTTGGCATTCTGGGAGGCAGTCTTGATCAGGTCCGCGGTACGCTTCTCCGTGAGGTCGTCCACGACCTGGAAGTTGCCGTAGCTGGCGCGATCGGCGGGGATCTCGGTGTTCTTGATCCAGGTGCCATTGGCAAAGGCGAAGAAGTTGTCGCCGGGCTTGACCGACTTGTCGATCGCGGCCTGATCGATCCCGGAAGCATCCGTCATACGCGGCGGGGTAGTGTCCGCCGCTGCGGCGCAGGCCACGAGGCAGGCGGCGGCGATGCCAGGCAGACGAGCTGACAGGTGGCGGCGGGCAGTGCGGGTCATGTCTGGCGCTCCTGCGCAAAGGGGTGCGACCCCACGGTGGGCGCGAAGTCTACACCAACCCCGCCGGTGCCGATTCCCACGGCCGTGGGCGCCAGGTCGCGCCGGCTTCGCTCAGGGGACAGCGGATGGCCGGGCCTTCGAATCCAACAGCCCGGCGCGCAGGATCGCCTAGCACTACGCGGGGTTTGCCGGCAATAGCCGTGTCGAGGGTCTCGCCGTGCGCGACCGCCCGGGTGGCACACGCAGCCCCGGTGTATGAATGGTTGCTGTTGGCCGCCGCGCGGCTCGCGGCTGTGCTCAAACGGGGCCCGCGTCGCGTATTAGTTCAAGTTCAGTTACAAGTCGGGGCAAACCCCGGGCGCGCCCACGGTGGCGCACGCCAGAGCGCGTGCTAAATTAGGGGCTCGCCGATGGAGGTTCCAAGCCGTGAATGCCGTTGAAAAGAGCCTGCCGCCCACCTCCGGCCCGTCCGAAGAGCTGGCACCCGTTCCACCCGGTGCCCCGGCCGAGGGGCGTCCTCTCGATGCGTGGCTGCTGTCCAAGCTGAGCGCCTCGCTCGGGGACCCCTCGCTCGAGTTCGCCATCAGGGACGGCGCGCGGGTCAGCAGCGGCACCCCGGTCGCACGTGTCATCTTTGCCAACCGCGCAACGCTGCTCGCCGTGCTGGCCGACCCGGCGATGCGCTTCGGCGATGCCTACTCCGATGGCAGCGTCACCATCGAGGGGGACCTGGTGCGCATGCTGGAGGTGGTCTACCGCGCCGGTATCAGCGACGGCAAGCCCGGCTCGCTCCTGCGCCGCGCACTGCGCCGTACGCGCACCAACACCCTCACCGGCTCGCGCGACAACATCCATCGCCACTACGACATCGGCAACCAGTTCTACTCGCTGTGGCTCGGCAGCACGATGGCCTATACCTGCGCCTATTACCCGACCCCGGCGGCAACCCTCGATGAGGCGCAGGTCGCCAAGATGGACCACGTGTGCCGCAAGCTGCGCCTGAAGAGCGGCGAGACGGTGGTCGAGGCCGGCTGTGGCTGGGGCAGCTTTGCCCTGCACATGGCGCGGCGTTACGGCGTGCGCGTGCGCGCCTTCAACATCTCGCGCGAGCAGATAATGTACGCGCGTGAACACGCGCAGCGCGCAGGGCTGGGCGGCCAGGTCGAGTATGTCGAGGATGACTACCGCAATATCGCCGGGCACTACGATGCCTTCGTCTCCGTCGGCATGCTCGAGCACGTCGGCGTGGAAAATTACCCGGAGCTTGGCAACGTGGCGCGTCGCGCCCTGGGCGGCCGTGGCCGCGGCCTCATCCACACCATCGGCCGCAACTACCCGGCGCTGCTGCAGCCGTGGATCGAGAAGCGCATCTTCCCGGGTGCCTGCCCGCCGGCCCTGAGCGAGATGATGAACATCTTCGAGCCGTGGGACTTCTCGGTGCTCGACGTGGAGAACCTGCGCATGCACTACGCGCTCACGCTGCGCCAGTGGACGCAGCTCTACGAGGCCGCCAGCGACAAGGTGCGCGAGATGTTCGATGCCCGCTTCGTGCGCATGTGGCGCCTGTACCTCGCCGGCTCAATCGCCGCCTTCAGTACCGGCAAGCTGCAGCTGTTCCAGGTGCTGTTCGCGCCGGGGGATAGCAACGAGATCCCGTGGAACCGCGCCGACATCTACGCGGGTTGAGGAGCTGGCTGCGGCTGCCATGCGCTCATGTGAGGTACTGATCGTCGGCGGCGGCCCGGCCGGGGCGGCAGCCGCCTGGCAGTTGCGACGCGCCGGCGTGGACGTGCTGGTGCTGGATCGCGAGACCTTCCCGCGGCTGAAGTTGTGCGCCGGCTGGATCACGCCCGAGGTGGTGCGCGAGCTGGAGATGGACGTGCGCGAGTACCCGCACCGCCTGCTCACCTACCCGCGCCTACGCATGCACTTCGGGTCGCTGCAGCTGCCGGTGCCGTGCGTGCAGCACTCCATCCGCCGCTTCGAATTCGACGCCTGGATGCTCCAGCGCTCCGGCGCGCCGGTCGAGCTCCATAACGTGCGGCACATCCTCGCCGAGCGCGACGGCTACCTCATCGACGGCACTTACCGCGCGCGCTACCTGCTTGGCGCCGGCGGCACGCGTTGCCCGGTATACCGCGAGCTGTTCCGCGAGCTGAATCCGCGCGCCAGCGAACTGCAGCTGGTGACGCTCGAGCACGAACTGGAGTACGAGTGGCAGGAGAAGGACTGCCACCTGTGGTTCTTCGCCAATGGCCTCCCCGGGTACTCCTGGTACGTGCCCAAGGAGCGTGGCTGGCTGAACGTCGGTGTCGGCGGCATTGCGGCCCGCATGAAGGGAGGCGGCCACGACATCCGCGGTCACTGGAACCACCTCACGCAGATGTTGCACGGCAGCTTCGCCCCGGGCGCGCCGTTCGAGCCGACCGGCTACAGCTACTTCCTGCGCGGCAACGTCAAAGTGGTGCGGCGCGACAATGCCTTCATCACCGGCGATGCCGCAGGCCTGGCGACGCCTGATCTGGGCGAGGGCATCGGGCCTGCCATCCGCAGCGGGCTGCGGGCTGCGCAGGCGATCGTGCAGGGTGCCGAGTACCGGCTGGACGATGTGACCGGCAAGAGCCTCAGCAGCATCCTGCGCAGCATGTTCGACCGCCCGGCGCGCGCCGGGGCGCTGGCCGGACGGCGCGGCCACGCCAACGCATAGGGGACTCCGATGGCTTACGTCACCGTGATCAACGAGCACCAGCACGTGCAGCAGATCGTTTCCGGCCACCACCATCTCACCGCCGATGAGCCGGTGGCTACCGGGGGCAGTGACGCCGGTCTTGCACCGCGGGAGCTGCTGTTGGCGAGCCTGGGCGCCGATACCGCGGTGGCACTGCGTCGCCACGCCGCCGCGCACGACTGGACCCTGGGAAAGATCACGGTGGGGGTGCGCTGGTCCAAGGATGCCTCCGGGCGCGAGCACATCGAGCGCAAGCTGTCCTTTGCCAAGCCCCTCAGCGGGGAACAGAAGAAGGATCTACTCGGGGTGGCCGCCGCCACCGCCGTGTCCAGGGTGCTCAGCGGGGGCATCCCGATCCAGTCGATGATCGTCGACTAGGAACGTCCCGCCAGGGGGCATGGTGCCTGAGGCGCCACGCGTGGTTCACTTGATCCGCAGCGCCCCCACGTCGATCTCGGTGCGGTTGCGCGTGCTCACTTCCACTTCCGTGCGTCCCGAGCTGGTCATGGTCCAGGGCAGCGGCAGGTTGTCGCTCTGCACCGTGACCACGTGGTGGCCCGAGGCCACCGCGGGGAAATCGTAGCGGCCGTTGGAGTCGGTGCGCACCGAGAAGCGCCCGTCGAGAATGACGGTGACATTGGCCACGACGGTCTCGCCGGCATCCAGGCGGCCGTTCTCGTTGGCATCCAGGTAGATGATCCCGCTCAAGCGCCCGGAACCGGACCCCAGGTTGCCGCCGAGCGGGATGAAGTGCGCACCGCGTGAGTCCTGGTAGCGCACCGTGAGAAAGATGCCGCTCTCGCCCATGGAAGCCACCGGGACTGGCGTGGGAGGGTTCAGTGGCGAGGTGATCACCAGCGGCTCCCAGGAGCCGACGCGATTCTCGTAGTAGCTCACCAGCAGCGACCATGCGCGGTTCACCTGCCAGCTCAAGGTAACGTCCGCGGAAGTCGAAGGCGCCGCGCGCCCCTGGACCGCCTGCGCCCACTGTACGCTGCCATCCAGTGACAGCCGTGCAGTGAGGTCCCCACCGCCGTACACGGCCAGGCGCGCGACGGTGGCGTCCTGGGAGGTGCCGGGGATGGAGTTGTTCTCGATGTGGTCCACCGCGGCCGTGGTCGACAGGCGCCGGCCGGCGCGCGTGTTCCAGCTCTGCTGCAGGGTGAGGCTCGCGTCCCTGGTCTGCGCGTCGGTGGCGTAGTCCATCTGCACACGTCCGGTGCCGAGGGAGTTCACCCGGTCGAGGTACCCCTCCAGTGACCAGGCCGTGTCGCCGCCCCCGTGGCGGACGTTGGCGACGCCACCGATGCCGGTATCGCGTGAGAGCTGGTAGCGCGCCGCGGTGTTGACGAAGGTAATATCCGCGCCGTTGCCCGAGACCGACTTGACCTCGTCGACGCCGAAGTCCGCGTTCCAGCGCCGCGACTGGTAGTCCGCGCGGTAGTAACCGCCCTGCACGTCGTTGGTGATCAGCTGGTTGCCCCACGTCAGGTTCGGGTCGATGCGAAAGAGGCCGAAGGTCTGTGTGGCGGCGCCGCGGGTGAGGGCGGCATCCACCCAGGCGCCGAAGGCGTTGTTGTTGCCATCGACCGTGCCGTCGATCAGGTTGCCCTGCACGCGCAGCCCGGTTCCCTGCCAGGCGGCGGTGAGGAAGGTGGTATCGGTGGAGATGCGCGGCGAGCCGGCCGGGGTGAGCGGAAACAGGTTCGGGTCCAGCGGCTGATAGTAGAGCGAGACGTCGTGGGCGGCGGCGAATTCCCCGCCGATCGACCACGCCGGTGCCGGTGACCACTCGGCGCCCAGGGTGGCGGTCGTGCCGCCGAGGGTTTGGAACGTGGGCACCTTGATGCCCTCGTACACACCCGGCGTGCCGCCGCCGGCGACGATCTGAATGCCGGACGGCCCGCGCCACTCGGTCTCCAGTCCCTGCATTGGGCCCTGCGCCAAGAGAAAGCGCGGCTGCACGTGCGCAAGATTGATGAGGGGCGCGTTGAGGTCGCCGAGCGCATTGTCCGCCTGCCAGCCGTCATCGAAGGGCATGGCGCGCTCATGCACGGCGAAGGCGAAGTTGCTGTCACTCTGGCTGCCGTTGGCGCTGATGCGCTCGTTGCTGCCGCCAATGCGGGCCGCCAGATTCGCCGACCAGGCACCATAGGAGACCGTGTCCCACTGGGCATCGGTGACCAGGCCGTATTCGTGCAGGTCGGGTGCGGAACTCGGGCCATCCTGGTGCAGCACGCTGCCGACCGCATCGACGCGGATCGAGCGCGCCAGTCCCGAGGTGTCGCTGGTGGTGTTGTCGCCCGTGGAGACGTCGGGCGTGAGCTTGCCGCCGCCGATCAGTCGATCCTGATAGACCGGGGTGGCATCGGCAGGTGTGACCTCCTGCGGCTGTGCGCCGAGTGGACTGCTCAGCACGGCCGCGGCGAAAAGCCCACACAGGCACGCTGCGAGGTGCAGTGCGCGCCCGGCGCGGGGTTTCATTTGAAGAGCTCGTTCAGCTCGGTGCTCTGGTCACCCCACTCGAGCGTGCCCTTCACCGTCATCGGGAAGCTTGCCTGCGGGTGTTCCTGCTCCGGGGTCGAGGGAGTGAGGTACACGGTGCGCTCCTCGCCCGGCAGGATGGGCAGGTCCGACGGGGTGACGTCGTACTTCCTGCCGCTGGCATCCGTGCCGGTCAGGAACCCGGACAGCCGCGCGTGGGCATTCCCGGAGTTGTGCACGCGCAGAGCCGGGACCTGGATGCCGTTGAGCGAGGCGACCTGGGGACCGAAGACCTCGATCTTCGGCGCACCATCGCCGACTTTCACGTAGACGATGATGCCGATGCGTCCGACCACCGGCAGCACGAGCGACTGTGCCTGCGTGACGGAGGCCTCGTCGCCCTCGATGAGGATGCCGAAACGGCACTCACCGGACGGGGCATCCGCCGGGACGGCGACCTCGAAACGATAGCGGATGGTGCCGCCCCCGGGCAGCGTCACCAGCGGCCGCTCGATGGCCACCCACGGGCGGCAGCTACCGGGCACCAGCTCATCGTGGAACACGACGCTGTAGTCGGGACTCAGGGTGAAGTCGGCCGTGTGGACCCGGAACTTGGCCGGCGCCGCCGAGCGGTTGGAGAGCTCGAATACCTCGCGCACCGTGGCCCCGGGCTTGCCCTTGATCTCGAAGCGCGGCGGTGAGACCAGCGCCGCAAAGCCCGCGTCGGCCCGCGCAGCCAGCGAATACGCGGCCGCGGCCATCAAACCCAACAGTGTCAGGATCGCTCGCACGGTCAGTCCTCGTCCATCTCGAATCTGAAGTTGATGTGGTAGAGCTGCTGCAGGCGCCGGCCATCCACGCGGATGGTCAGCTGCACCATGTCCTCAATGAAGGGCGTGGTGATCGGGCCGGCGTACACCAGCGTCCTGCTGCCGCTGACCACGCGACCGGGCAGCAGTCGCCCCTGGGTAGTCCAGGTGACGGTGATCGGTCCGGGGGCCTGGGCCGGCAGGGCGAGGTAGATCTTCCCGGTGTGCTTCTGCCACGGCGCGACGTTCAGCTTCACGCGCAGGCCCAGCGTGCCGACCATGGTGTTCGCATCCGGCCCGCGCGGGGAGAGCTGCTGCCAGTGCATGTTGAGCGCGGCGTTGTTCGGCAACGTGCCCGAGTCATCGATGACCGTCGTCTTGGCCAGCGCCGCCGGCCCCGCGAGCAGCCAGATTATGCTGAATGGCAGGAGTGAACGATTACGCATGACGGCAACCACCCCCCAGCGGCCTTACGGCGCCGTCAGCGTGTACAGCACGCGTCCGGTGTAGGTGCCTGCGGCAGGGAAGGTGTTGTTGCGGAAGGAGAAGGTCCAGCAGCTCTCCGCCCAGTGGTTCTGCGCGATGGTGCCCACGGTCTGCACCGCGCCGCCGGTGAAGGTGCCCGCCGTGAACGGCTGGCCGGTGCTGTCCCCGAGCGGGCCGTTGCCGTCGGTGGTCCAGGAGAGCTGGGAGAAGGGGATCTTGTCGCCCGCGCTGTCCACCAGCGAGGCCGGCACGGTTGCGGTGACGGAGACCGTGCCGTTGCCGCCGTTGCCGGTGGTGCGGTAGAAGCCGCCGATGTAGAGCTGCTGCGGGACGTTACAGTAGGCGTAGTTGTCGTAGAAGCTGTTCGCCTGCGTGCTGTCGGTGGTCATCGCCTGGGCGGTGCCGTTGCCGAGCACGCTGGCGGCGACCGCCACCGACACCTTGTTCACCGTGGTGTTGTTCGCAGGCGTGCCGCCGTTGTTGTACAAACCGGTGAAGCTGCCCACGCCGATCTGCAGGTAGACGGTCTTGGGGGCCCCGGCATTGATCGCGACGGTGAAGGCGGGCGCCGGGCAGCTGCTGCCCGCGAGGAGCGCCAGGCACAGGATGCGTGTGGTCATGCGGCGCGGATTGCCGGGAATAAAAGTCCCCCAGAGGCGCCTGTGCGTGCCGCCACCGGGGGACATATTCGCTGGCTTCCTGAGGTGACGCGCCCTACGGCATCGTCGCCGTGTAGGTCACGCGGCCGTTGTTCACGTTTACGCCACCATACGTCCCGGCGGGCGGGTTGGTCGTGTTCGCGTAGGTGTACGTCCACTTCGCATCCTGCACGATGATCTTCGAGGCCGGAGCAGTCAGCAGGATCGTGGCGCTCGCGCCGTTAGCCAGTACCGGGGCCGGCAGCGCGGTCACCGAAGTCAGCGTCGCCGCCGCGGTCTTGATCTCGCTGAAAGCGATCGTGTCGCCCGCGCCGTCGCTGAGCGCGCCAACCGAGCTTGCGCCCAGCGTGACGTTGCCGCTGTTGCTCACCACGGCGGCAGTTTCAACGCCAGCGGCGAGGTCGCCGCCCGTGCCGGCCACCGCCACGCTGTTGCCGACCGAGCCGAGGGCCGGTGCGAACTGCACCAGGTCAACCGCGGCGTTGTTGGCCAGCGTCGTCGGGTAGGCAGAGCCGGTGCCAACGCGCAGGTAGAGGTATTTCGGGATCGTGATCTGGAAGTCGACGTGCGCCTGGGCGCCCGGGGCGGCCGTGGCGGCGCCGTTGACGACGTTTGATTCGGCGTGGGCCAGCAACGGCACCGTCACCGCGGTTACGGCCAGGAGGCTCTTGATGACGCTTGAGATCCGCATGATTGATTCCTGAGGCTAGGGGTTAGAAAGAGCATCGAAATAGGCTTGCGGCGATCTTACGGATCAGGGTTTTGCCGATCCGTGCTTATGTCACGGTTCGGGCTACCACCGTTGCCGGGCCGCGCGGTCCGTACGGCAGCACGCGCGGCGACTGCGACGCAGCGCACATGGCCGTTGCCCGCCCGGCGGTGCCCGGGGGGCCATTCACCCAGCGGCTCCTCTCCTTATATATAGGGGCACTGGCCGTCCGGCTGTTCGTCCGCCCGGGTGATTCCGTAACCCAACGCGCGCGCGCATGCTTGCGGGAAGGACAGCGGTTGCGAAACCTGCAGGCGCGTGGAGAGTTCGATGCCAGATGCCAACAAATACGGCCCGGTGGCCCTGATACTCGGAGGCTCCGAGGGAATAGGCCGGCAGTTTGCCAACGAGCTGGCCGGTGCCGGCTTTGACCTCGTGCTGGTCGCGCGCGGCGCGGCGGCGCTGGCGAGCGCAGCCACTGAGATCCGCGCGGCCCACGCCGTCAGGATCAGGACGCTCACCCGGGACCTGACGGCGGCCGGTCTGGAGGCCTTCATTGACGAGGTGCTTGCTGTCGATGATGTCGGTCTGGTGGTCTACAACGCGGGCGCCACGCACGGCGTCGGCAACTTCCTCGACGCGCCGCTCACCAAGGCGACCGGTCTGGTGCAGCTGAACTGCACCGGCCCGGTGACCTTCGCCCACAAGATCCTTGCCGCCCGGCGTGCGCGCCGGCGCGCCGCCGGGCTGATCGTCGTGTCCTCAATGTCGGGGTTGTGCGGCAGCGGGCTCATCGCCACCTATGCCGCCGCCAAGGCCTTCGAGATCGCCCTGTGCGAGGGACTGCATTGGGAGCTGGCACGCGAAGGGATCGACGTGCTGTGCGCCGTCGCCGGACTCACCGATACGCCGGCCATGCGGCGTTCCGGCCTGTCCTTCACCGCCGCGGCGGCCGCCGGCTATGTGGCGATGGATGCCGCGGCGGTCGCCCAGGGTGCCTTGGCACAGCTGGGCAAGATGGCCGTGTGGTTCGCGGTTGGCCAGGCGGCTGCGGATGCGATGCGCGCCATGCCGCGCGCGCAGCTGATCGAGGTCATGAGTGCCGGCTCGGCCGCGCTCTACCAGGTACCCATGCGCTAGGGATGTGGCCCTCAGGCGTGCCGCGGCGCGCGCCTGTTTCGGATAGGATGCGCGGCAGCATCTCCTGTAGCAGGCCTACCGCATGAACCACCCGTCGCCCCGTACGCACTCCACCCTGCGCTCGTTCGCGCATCTCACAGCCGCACTGGCGTTCTTCCTCGTCGCGGTGACGGCTGCCGGTCAGGGGGCTGCCGACCCGGTGCTCTTCGGGTTCACCCCGGGAGGCTCAGTCCAGCAGCGTGCACTGGAGCAACGCTTCGATGCGGCGCTCGATCCTGCTGACCTGCGTGCGTGGATGAAGACCATGTCCGCGCAGGCGAACCACGTCGGTTCCCCGCACGACAAGGCGAACGCGGAGCTGGTACGCGACCTGTTCCACCAGTGGGGCTGGGAGGCGAAGATCGAGGTGTTCGAGGTACTCTATCCGACACTGAAGTCCCACACGCTGGAACTGGTTGGTCCCACCAAGTTCGTCGCGAGCCTCAAGGAAGGTCCGCTCGAGGGCGACGCGACCTCGACCCGCACCGACGGGCTGCCGCCTTACAACGTGTACGGTGCCGACGGGGACGTGACCGCGGAGCTGGTCTACCTCAACTACGGCATGCCGCAGGACTACGAGGATCTCGCGCGGCGCGGGATCGACGTCAGGGGCAAGATCGTCATTACCCGCTACGGCGGCGGCTGGCGCGGCCTGAAGCCGAAGCTTGCGCAGGAGCACGGCGCGGTCGGCTGCATCATCTACTCGGACCCGCAGGACGATGGCTACGCGGCGGGGGATGTCTATCCGAAGGGAGGGTTCCGGCCGGCCACCGGCCTGCAGCGTGGCTCGGTGCTGGACATGGCGCTGTACCCGGGCGACCCGCTCACCCCGGGCGTCGGCGCCACCAATAATGCCAGGCGTCTGGCGCTCCAGGATGCAAAGTCGGTCCTCAAGATCCCCGTGATGCCGATTTCGTACGGCGATGCACAGCCGTTTCTCGCAGCCCTGGGAGGACCGGTTGCCCCGGCACCGTGGCGCGGCAGCCTGCCGATCACCTACCACATGGGTCCGGGACCGGCGAAGGTGCACCTTATGATCAGCTCCGACTGGAGCCTCAAGCCCCTGTATGACGTCATCGCGCGCGTGCCGGGAGCGCAGGAGCCGGATGAGTGGGTGGTGCGCGGCAACCATCGCGACGGCTGGGTGTTCGGCGCCTGGGATCCGCTGTCCGGCCACGTCGCGATGCTCGCCGAAGCCAAGGCCATCGGCGTGCTGCTCAAGAGCGGCTGGAGGCCGCGCCGCACGCTCGTCTATGCGAGCTGGGACGGCGAGGAACCCGGACTGCTCGGTTCGACCGAGTGGGCGGAGGAGCACGCCGCGGAACTCAAGAGCAAGGCCGTGCTGTACCTGAACTCCGACACCAACGCCCGCGGCTTCCTGCACCCGGAAGGTAGCCACTCGCTGCAGCGCCTGGTGAACGATGTCGCGGCCGACGTCAGCGACCCTGAGACCGGCGTGAGCGTGCGGGAGCGCCTGCGTGCGCGCCTGCAGGTGCAGGGCCTGGACAAGGGCGGCGATCCGGACCGGGCCGTGGAACGCGAACGCGCTGCGCGCCTCGCCGCCGCCGGCGGCGACCTGCCCATCGGCGCGCTCGGCTCCGGTTCGGACTACTCCGCCTATCTGCAGCATCTGGGGCTCGCCTCGCTCGACATCGAGTACGGCGGCGAGGAGGACCAGAATGGTGTTTACCACTCCAACTTCGATTCCTTCGATCACTACGTGCGCTTCGGGGATCCCGGCTTTGCCTACGGGGTGGCAGATGCCAGGACCATCGGCCGCATCGTGCTGCGCATGGCCGATGCATCGGTATTGCCGCTGCAGTTCACCGGCTTTGCCGACACGCTGTCGGATTACGTGGCCCAGCTGCGCAAGCTGACGGACGAGAAGCGTACCGAGGGCGCACAGGTGGCACGCCTGATCGATACCCACGCCTTCGCACTCGCGGCCGACCCAACGCGGGTGGTGGGGCCGCCGAAGCGCGAAGCCCCGGTACCGCAGGTGAACTTTGCACCGCTGGATGCAGCGGTCGCCCGGCTGAAGGTCGCGGCCACGGCCTACGACACCGCCTACGCGAATTTCGACGCGGGCAAGCAAAAGCTCAGCGCCGCCCAGCAGCGGCAACTAAATTCGCAGCTGCGCGTACTGGAGCAGAAGCTGACCAACGAGCGCGGGCTTCCCGGGCGCGACTGGTTCAAGCACTTCGTCTACGCGCCCGGCCTGCTCACCGGTTACGGGGTCAAGACGCTGCCGGCGGTGCGCGAGGCGATCGAGGGCGGGCGCTGGAGCGAGGCGGACGAGTACGCAGCGTTCACCGCGAAGGTGCTGGATGGCTACTGCGACACGCTCATCCAGGCAACGGTACTGCTGCACGGCAGCTAGGTGCAGCAGGAGAGCTCGATGCACGGTACGGGAACGGAAGTCGAGTTGACCGGGGGCTGCCTGTGCGGCGCCGTCCGCTATCGCATTGCAGCCGCGCCCGTCGCGACACGCGCCTGCTGGTGCCGCGCGTGCCAATACGTCGGGGCCGGCAGTGGCACCGTCAATGCGATCTTCCCGACCGCCGCCCTCACGATCGAGGGCGCGCTCGCTGAGTACGCCAGTCCTGCCGACAGCGGCCACCGCATGCGCCGGCGTTTCTGCCCGCGTTGCGGTACCTCGATGTTCGCAAACTCGGAGGCGCGCCCACAGTTCACCGGGGTGCGGCTCGGGACGCTGGATGATCCGAACCGCATCAACCCCGAGGCGACGATCTGGACTTCCGCCGCCCCGCAGTGGGCGGTTTTCGATCCGGCGTTACCGCGCTTTGAAAGGCAGCCGCCGCCGCCAGGGGCTCCCGAGCGGCGGTAAGCCGTGGCTTAGGAGCTTAGGTCGCGAACAGCTGGCCGAAGTCGGCGAACGCCTTGAACTCCAGCGCGTTACCGGACGGGTCGAGGATGAACATCGTGGACTGCTCCCCGGGCAGCCCCTTGAAGCGGGTGTACGGTTCGATCACCCAGTCGATGCGCGCGGCGCGCAGTCGCGCGGCCAGTTCGTCCCACTGCGGCGGCTTCAGGATCACCCCGCAGTGAGGAACCGGGACGCCGCGGCCGTCCACGGGATTGAAGTGCGCGGCGATGCGGCCGCCGGCCCCCAGAGCCGGGTTCAGATGGCACACCAGCTGGTGTCCGTAGAGATTGAAGTCCACCCAGTCCGTAGAACTGCGGCCCTCCGGGCAGCCGAGCAGGTGCCCGTAGAACTCGCGGGCTTCGGCGATGTTACGAACCTGCAGGGCGACATGGAACGGAGTAATCACAGGCATTACCGGTGAGGGGGAGAACCGCAAGCATAGCAGCGTTACTGAGCCTGCCGGCATAACGGCCCTAGGCGGCGGGGTCATCCGTCACCTGATGCTCACCCATGTGCCCGGGATCCTGCGCATGGACATCTGTGCGACTGCTGCGATATTCGGGGCCGCGCTGCTGGTGTTCGGACGCAGGTTCGCACTGCCCCGACACTGCATTGATCGGCAGCGCCTGTCTGGTGCTGCAGCTGGTAAGCCTTGGGCTGCACCGGCAGTTCCCCAAGAGCGGTGAGCAGTCCGTAGGTCGTACCGCCTACTCCAGAAGGGGTAGCAGGGTGGCTGTGGGCGGGCCGGGACTCAGGTTGCGGTATATTCACACCCGGCGCCTGTTGGCCGCGCACCCGAGATGCCCGCCCGGGGGCTACGGACTGCGCCTCGTCTGCGGCTCGTGCAGATCCTCAGCGCCCCAACCGGACCGGAAAGTGCCGGTGCCGCGCCAATATCGAGGAATCAGCCTTTGAAGGCAGATCAAGCACGCCAGTTCGTACTGGATTTCTTCGCAGAGCTTGCCAGCGGCAATCCCCGCTGTTGGGACCGGGTCGCGGAGGATGCGACCTGGCAGCTCATGGCGCGCGCGAAAAACTATCCGTACCCGTCCGACTACACCAAGGCTAGCTACCGCGCACTGTGCGAGGGATCCGCCGACATGTTCCCGGCCGGCCTGCGCTTCAGCATCCTGGGCACGACGGCGGAGGAGAATCGCGTTGCGGTGGAAGCGGAGTCATACGGCATGACCCGCGAGGGCAGGCTCTACAACAACGTCTATCACCTGCTGGTGCTGCTGGCGGACGGCAAGATCAAGACGGCGCGCGAGTACCTGGACTCCGGACATGCAACCGAGGTGCTGGAGCGTCCGCGCGCCTGAGGCAGGCGCATCATCAGGAACCAATGGCACGATGTTAAGGCTCGGCTACAAGGCTTCGTCAGAGCAGTTCGGTCCGACCGAACTGCTCGAATACGCCACTCTCGCAGAGGAGTGCGGCTATGACTCGGTCTGGATCAGCGATCACTTCCAGCCCTGGCGCCACACCCATGGCCATGCACCGTTCTCGCTTGTCTGGCTGGGCGCCCTCGGCGCCCGGACGCGGCGCATCCTCATGGGCACGAGCGTGCTCACGCCGACCTTCCGCTATCACCCCTCCGTCGTCGCTCAGGCCTTTGCAACCCTGGGGATGCTGTTCCCGCAGCGCGTGGTGCTGGGACTTGGGACCGGTGAGTCGCTGAACGAGGTACCGGCCTCAGCGATCCAGTGGCCGGAGCAGAAGGAGCGCACCGCGCGCTTCCGCGAGGCCGTGCGGCTCATCCGCGCACTGTGGGCGGGTGAGCGGGTAAGCTTTCCTGGACAGTTCTACCAGACTCGCCTTGCCACCATCTACGACCGCCCGGCGACCGCGGTGCCGCTGTACATCGCCGGCGCCGGCCCCTTCATGGCCAAGCTTGCGGGCCTGGAGGCCGACGGCTTCATCTGTACCTCCGGCAAGAAATGGGAGCTGTACACCGAGACCCTGCTGCCGAACTTGGCCGCAGGCCTTGAGCTGTCCGGGCGCACCGGCGCGGCCAGCTACGACCGGCTGATCGAAATGAAGGTGTCCTTCGACAGCGACGCCGCCCGTGCGCTCGCGGACACGAAGTTCTGGGGCGCGCTGGCACTGACGCCCCAGGAAAAGACCGACGTCGAGGATCCGCTGCAGATGGAGCGCCTGGCGGACGCACTGCCGGTCGAGCGTACCGCTTCGCGCTGGATCGTCAGCACCGACCCGCAGGAGATGGTCGAGCGCATCGGTGCCTACGTGGACCTGGGGTTCAATCACCTGGTGTTCCACGCGCCCGGTCCCGACCAGGCACGCTTCATTCGCCTGTTCGGCGAGCGGGTGCTGCCGCTGCTGCGCGCGCGATTCGCCTGAGTTCCCTGACCCGCACATGAGCGCCGCAGCAGCCCACGACGGCAGCACGATCCACGGCGAGGCCGCGCATCGCGGCATGATTACCATCTCCGTGATGCTGGCGACGATCATCCAGGCGATCGACGGCACCATCGCCAACGTGGCGCTGCCACACATGCAGGGCAGCCTGTCCGCCTCGCTCGACCAGATCACCTGGGTGCTCACCTCCTACATCGTCGCTGCCGGCATTGCCACGCCGCTGGCCGGCTGGCTGACCGACCGCTTCGGGCTGAAGCAGGTACTGCTGGTCTCGATCGCCGGCTTCACGCTCGCCTCGGTCCTGTGCGGCCTTGCCGAGTCGCTCACCCAGATCGTCGTGGCGCGGCTGCTGCAGGGCTTCTTCGGCGCCGCACTCGTGCCGCTGTCGCAGGCGGTCATGCTCGATATCTACCCGCCCGACAGGCACGGCTCGGCGATGGCGGTGTGGGGGGTGGGCGTGATGATCGGGCCGATCATGGGGCCGGCGCTGGGTGGCTATCTCACGGAGAACTTCGACTGGCGCTGGGTATTCTTCATCAACGTGCCCATCGGAGCGGTGGCCTTCTACGGCATCGGCCGCTACATCCGCGCACGCCCCGGGGCACGCCGCGTGGTCTTCGACGTGTTCGGCTTCACTACCCTTGCGATCGCCATCGCCGCGCTGCAGATGTTCCTGGACCGCGGCGAGCAGAACGACTGGTTCTCATCGAAGGAGACCTGGTGTTACGCGCTCGCCTTTCTCGTCAGCTCCGGCTACTTCCTGCTACACACGCTGCTTACCCCCGCCGGCAAGTCGTTCTTCGACCGGCGGCTGCTGCGCAATCCGAACTACGTCTCCGGCATCATCATGATCTTCATCATCGGCATGGTGCTGTTTGCGACCCGCGCGCTGCTGGCGACTATGCTGCAGAACCTGTTCGGTTACCCGGCGAGCCTTGCCGGACTCGTCATGGCCCCGAGCGGCGTCGGCACCATGATTGCGATGCTTATTGTCGGCCGGCTTACCGGCAAGGTGGATATCCGCATCCTGCTGACGGTGGGTTTTACCATCACCGCCTTCTCCTGCTGGCAGATGATCCACTACGACCTGACCATGACCCAAAGCGCGATTGTCTGGCCGGGCCTGCTGCAGGGCTTCGGCCTGGGGATCGTGTTCGTGCCGCTGACGGCGGCGAGCTTCGCTACGCTGTCCCCGGAACTGCGCGCGGACGGCACCGCTACCTTCAGCCTCATGCGCAACATCGGCAGCGCGATCGGCATCGCGGCAACCCAGGCGCTGCTGGTGCGCAACACCCAGATCGTGCACGCCGGCCTGGTCGAGAACATGAGCCGCGCCCACGGCGACCTGTTCAACAGTCCCCTGGGCGCCACGCTCGGCCTGGGCAATCTATCCGGGGTTGCTGCGCTCAACGAGGAAGTTACACGCCAGGCAGCAATGATCGCCTATCTGGATGACTTCCGGCTGCTGTTCGTCCTGACCTGCATGGTCATTCCGGCGCTGCTCCTGCTGCGGCCCGCCAAGACGCAGGAACCGGTCGCGGCCGGGGATGCGGAGGCGATCGCGCTCGAGTAGCCGCCGCAAGCGTGGCGCAGGGCTGATCCTGCGCCGAGTCAGAGCGTGCCCGGAGCTCGCGCGATCCGGCGCATGGCCAGGCGGTACAGCAAGACAGCGGCAAGGATTGCGGCCACCAGGATGAGGATCAATTCCACCGCGCGGCGGTAGGCGCGATCCACCACCCCGTTCAGCTGCCCCGCGGCGCTGTCGGCGAGCCGTGCGACGCCCGGACCCGAGGCGTTGAGCTGCGCGAGCAGCCCCTGCAGTTGCACCGAGGCCGCCGCCAGCTCGTGGGCGGTGGCGGTGTACTCGGTGATGTCGAACGGCTTGCCGGGCGGCTGCCGCGGATCTGGAGGCTTACGGAAGCCGGCAATGAAGGCATCGAGGGCGCGCGTGGTCTGGTTGACGGAATCGGAGGCGGCCGTGCCGGCCTGCAGCGTGGCGCGCATGTCGGTGAGCAATTCGCGCATCTGCGCCTGCTGGGACTCGAGCGCCCCCATGAACTGGCGGATGGCAGCCTCGCGTTCCCGCGCCACGACCTCCGGGAGCTCATCGGCGAGTTTACCGGCGGACTCCGCGGCGCGGCTGGTGCGGTCGAGGTCCGCCAGCAGCGAGCGCGCTTCGGGCATCACGGCCAGCTGGTACGTCACGCGCTCGACCTGCATGTCCAGCAGCCCCGGCGAGCGTTGCACGAAGTACATGGTGCGTTCCACCGACTGGCGGGTACGCGCGACCTCCTGCATGGTCGGATCGAGCGTGCTCAAGGGATCAAGTCCGAGCAGGGACAGCAGCGAGCTGCCACCCAGGATGCTGGAGCTGTTCGCTTCCGACGAAGAGACGAAGTCGCGGAAATGCACGTAGGAAACCGAGTGCGCGTGCGGGTTCTTGGCGCGCCAGTCATCCAGGGCTGCGCGCACGGCCTTGATCTGCTCCGGAGCTACGGCGCCCTCGAGCAGCTTCCAGGACTCCGGCTCGAGCGCTTCGTATGCGCCGCGCAGCGCGTGGACGCGGTCGCCAAAGGTATCCTCGACCCAGCCATCATCAAGGGCCATGCGGCTCATGGTCGTCAGCACCACCATGTCGAGGGCGTTGGTGACCGGGTTCGGGCCGGTGGCGATGGTGTACGCCGTACCGGTCTGCTGCACGAGCCAGTTTTGCGCGGCCAGCCGCTCGCGCGGGTCCTCGGTCTTGCGCTGGAAGCCGCGGATCGGGCTTAGGATCCGCCCCGCGTACTCGTCGGCAAAGCGCATGACCTTCAGCTGCAGGTCCTGCAGTTGCGCGGCGCGCTCGGCGGCCTTGTTCTTGTCTTTCTTGCCGACCACCGAACAAGAGCAGGCAAGACAGAGCACGGCAATGAACGCGGCGCAGGCACGCAACGCCTGACGATGCGAGGCGGCTCGCGCCGTCACCGACGGTCCGCTGTGGTAGAAGCGAAGCACGCCCGCGAGCTTAGCATCTCGGAGAGGTGCAATTTCGGCAAGCGCCGCTTCAGGCATCCATCGAGCGCGGGATGAGGTGTCCGGCGCGCGGCAACATTACCTTGAGCAGCGGACCGGTCATGATCGTGGTCACGACCGCCATGATGACGAGCATCGTGAACACCCGGGGCGGAATGAAGCCCAGGTCGAGCCCGATGTTCAGCACGATCAGCTCCATCAGGGCACGGGTGTTCATCAGGGTTCCCAGGATCAGGCTGTGCAGGCCGTCGAACCCGCTCACGCGGGCCGCTCCGTACACCGGGATGACCTTGCCCAGGATTGCCGCCAGCAGCAGGAGCGCCAGCCACTGTGCATCGGCTGCCGTGTTAAGCCCCAGCACGTTGGTTCTCAGTCCGGTGAAGGTGAAGAACACCGGCAGGAAGAAGACCAGCACGAAGGCACCGACCTGGCGGTGCCAGGCAGCCACGAACGCAGTGTGGCGGTGAAACAGCAGCCCGGCCGCAAAGCCGCCAAAGATGGCGAAGATCCCGAGGCGGTAGGTGCAGATCCCGGCGGCGAACATGAGGCAGATCACACCGGCCATCAGGTTCGGTGGCAGCTTGCCATCCTCGTGCAGACCGCGCGCCAGAACGCGGTCGATGAGTGGCCGCGCGACAAACCATAGCACCAGTACGAACAGGCCGAGTTCGAGCACTTGCATCATCACCTGGCCGGCGGAGAAGCGCGCCACGGCGTACGCCGACACCCCGGCCAGCAGAATCCAGCCGATAACGTCGTTCAGTGCCGCAGCCGAGATCGCCACCACGCCCACCTCGGCGCGCGTGAGCCCGTACTCGCGCAGGATCCTTCCGAGGATCGGCACCGCCGTGATCGCAAGACCGACGGCGCAGAACAGGCTGTAAACTGTCGCATCGATCCCGGGGGCCAGGTCCGCATGGGACAGGTGGCCGAAGACAAACCCGAGCAGCAAGGGTACCCCGACCGAGGCCGCTGTCACGGCCAGCACCGCCCGGGAGTTGCGCCGGGCCTTCAGGTGACCGAACTCGAAGTCCATACCGATCTGGAACATCAGCAGGATGAGGCCGATCTGGCTGATAATGACGATGGGCGGGGAGGGGTGTTCGCCGAAGATGGCTCGCGAGGATTCCGGAAAGAAGTGCCCGAACAGTGAGGGCCCGAGGATCAGGCCGGCGAGGATCTCCCCCACCACGCCCGGCTGTCCCAGTCTCCTCAGCACGGTGTTGCCCAGGCGCGCAACGCCGATCATGACGATGGTCTGCACCAGCACCAGGAACAGCAGTTGTTCGGTCTGGTGGACGGAGCCGTTCATAGGTTCCGAGGAGCCGGTCGGCGGCGGCCACGCCGGCATGCGGCGATCACTTGCGCCAAAGGATGTCCCGTTCGGAATAAAATGGGCCCACAGGTTAACACTGCCCGGGATTGCAGAAGGGCGTTGGTAGTGAAGTCATGTTGAGTCGGGTTCTTTTTGCAAGCGGCGGCCTGTTATGACCGTCCCGTACGAGGCGACCGCGCCAGAGGCGCCGCAGGAATTCAGCATCGGGGTGGATACCGGGGGTACCTACACCGATGCGGTTGCCCTGGACGGCCAGCGGCGCGTGGTTGCGAGCGCCAAGTCCCTGACGACCCTCTGGGACCTGTCGATCGGTCTCGACGGCGCGATCCGTGCCGTGCTTGCCAAACTGCCCGCGGGGGCGCGGCGCGAGCACATTTCCCTGGTAGCCGTATCGACCACGCTTGCCACCAATGCCGTCGTGGAAAACCGCTTCAGCTCCATCTGCACCATCCTGATTGGCTTCGATGAAAAGATGGTCGAGCGCTCGAACCTGCGCCGCGGTGGCGGTGGTGTCGTGGTACGGGTGGGCGGCGGGCACGATGGCACGGGCGAGGAGGCGCAGCCCCTCGATGAGGCGGCCATTGAGGCCGCGGTGCGTGAGCACGGTGCACAGGTCGAGGCATTCGCAGTCGCCTCCATGTTCTCAGTGCGCAATCCCGCGCACGAACGGCGGGCACGCGAACGCATCCGTGCCATCTGCCCCCGGCCGGTCACCTGCAGCCATGAACTCAGCTCGCAGCTGGATGCCCCGAAGCGGGCGCTCACGGCGGCCCTGAATGCGCGCCTGACACCGCAGATCGCGCACCTGCTCGAGGCACTGCACCAGGTACTTAAGCGCGAATCGATCCGCGCGCCGGTGATGATCGTCAAGGGTGACGGGACGCTGATGCGCGCCGAGGTCGCCCTCGAATATCCGGTCGAGACGGTGTTGTCCGGACCTGCCGCCAGCGTCGTGGGGGCAGGGTTTTTGCAGGGCCTGCAGGACTTCCTGGTCGCGGACATGGGCGGCACCACCACCGATGTTGCCATCGTGCTGGGGGGCCGTCCGATCGTACGCGCCGAAGGGGCCGTCATTGGCGGCTGGCGCACCATGATCGAGGCCATCGACGTGCACACCTGCGGTCTGGGGGGTGACAGCGAGGTGGCACTCGACCGCGAGCGCCGCCTGGGCGTCGGGCCCCGCAAGACCATGCCGCTGAGCCTGCTGGCGCAGCAGTTCCCGCAGGTGCTGGCGGACCTCACGCTGCTGGCGGCCGAGGAATATCCCCCGCCGCACGCCACGCAGTTTGCCTACCGCAATCCCGGGCGGGATCCGGGAACGGTGCTGGACCGGGTCGAGCGCCGCATCTGGGAGTCCCTCACTTCCGCCCCACAACGCTTCGCGGTCGTTGCGCGCTCGGGACCGGCTGCCGAGGCGCTGCGACGGCTGGTTGACCGGGGCCTGGCGACCATCGCCGGTTTCACGCCCAGCGATGCCATGCACGTGCTCGGGCGCCAGCAGGGCTGGAGCCGGGAGGCGGCACTTCTGGGAGCTGCCATCCTCGCCACCGAGGAACGCAATGCCACAGCGCGCCGCGACAAGGACACCCCGGAGCAGATCTGCGAGCGTACCTACGAGTACGTGCTGCGCAAGGCAGGGCGCGTGGTACTCGAGTGTGCAATCGCGCAGGACCCGGGCATCGAGCCTCACAATGGCCGCTGGGGCCCGCTCGGGGCGCTGCTCGAGCGCACGGTTGCCGGGGAGAAGTTCTCCGGCCTCGTTGATGCGCAGCTGCGCCTTGCTGTGCCCTTGATCGGGATCGGGGCGCCGGCCGGGGCGTACTTCCCGGAGGTCGCACGCCGCCTGGGTGCGCGGCTGTTCGTACCGGAGCACGCGGCCGTCTGCAATGCCGTGGGCGCAGTTGCCGGGGTGGTCTCAGAGGTGTGCGACGTGCTGGTGAACCAACCGACCTTCAAGGTGTTCCGCGTGCACGACCCGGCCGGCATCCGTGACTATGCAGAGCCCCAGGCGGCCATCGAGGACGCCAAGCGGGTATCGCGCGAGCTGGCGCTCGCGGCGGCGCGCCGTGCGGGCGCGGCGGACCCGCACGTCGAGACCCACGTCATGGAACGGCGCGCACTCGCCGGCTCCGTCGACGATTACCTGGCCGAAGCAACCGTGCGTTCGCGCGCGACCGGACGACCGGCAACCGGGGTGCACAGCTAGCCGCGACCGGGCGGCACTCCAACAGAGGTACAACAAAATGCGCTCGATCCTCATTGTTCTCGCAGGCTGCCTCCTGGTCCCGCTGTGCTGCGCGCAAACGCCGACGCCGGTGCCGGTGGCAGATCCCGCACCCGGGCTGCTGGTGCTCAGGGCGGCAACCCTGATCGATGGCACCGGCGCAGCAGCGCGGTACAACCAGGAGATCGTCGTGCGCGGCAATCGCATCACGGCGGTCTACGCGGCCGGCTCGCAGGCGCTGCCCGCCGGCGCGCGGCTGATCGATCTCGGCGGCGCTACGGTGCTGCCAGGCCTGATCGACTGCCACACACACATCTTCCTGCAGGGTGAGGTGCCGGCCGCCGGCGGCTACGACGTGCAGCTGCTGAAGTATCCGCTGGCCTACCGTGCGGCGCGCGCGGTGGTCGCGGCACGGCGCGCACTCGAGCAGGGCTTCACCACCATCCGCGACGTGGAGACCGAGGGTGCAGGGTATGGCGATGTGGGCATCCGGCAGGCCATCGAGGAGGGCTACATTGAAGGTCCGCGCATGTTCGTTGCGACCCGCGGTATTTCCTCCACCGGCGGCTATCCGCTGGAGGGTTACGCGCCGGAGATCACCCTGCCCAAGGGCGTGCAGCTGATCGACGGCCCGGTCGAGGCGCGCAAGGCGGCGCGTGAGCAGCTCGACCACGGCGCCGACTGGATCAAGGTGTACATGACGCACCGCTCCTGGGTCGATGAGCAGGGGAACCTTGTTTCACAGCCCACCCTGACCGTCGAGGAGCTGCGCGCCATCGTGGACGAGGCGCACGGCTGGCATCGCCGCGTCGCCTGCCACGCTTACAACGGCATCGGCCTGCAGCGCGCGCTCGATGGCGGCTGCGATTCCATCGAGCATGGCCTGGAACTCACCGACGCGCAGATCGCGCAGATGGTCAAGCAGGGCACCTGGTACGTGCCGACGCTTGCGGTGTACTACTACGACCCGGATCCCGAGGACACCCCCAGCGGCCAGCGCGACCGCAAGCGCGTGGCCGTGCATGGCGTGTCGTTCCGCAAGGCGCTGCGCGCGGGCGTCAAGATGGCCTTCGGTACCGATGTCGGCGGCTTCGTATGGAGCGATCCGATTGCCCAGGAGTTCGCGCGCGAGGTCGAATTTGGCATGACACCCATGCAGGCGATCCAGTCGGCAACGGGACGTGCCGCCGCGCTGCTGGAGCAGCGCGGACTCGGCGTCATCGCCGCGGGCGCCTATGCGGACCTGATCGCCGTGAAGGGTGACCCGCTGGCGGATGTCGGCGCGCTCAAGGACGTGGGCTTTGTCATGAAGGACGGCCGGGTATTCAAGTCCACCCTGGGGCAGGGCGAGCGCCCGTGAGGCCGCAGCCGGCGCCCCGCTGCCGGGCACCGTGAAGGTGCAGCGCAGGGGGCCGCAACGGCGGCCCTCGCGCCTGAGCCACCGGGATCGAACCGCGAAAGTCTCCTCCGCAACGCGCTTCCTGCAGGTGGATGTCCTCGGCGCCGCCCTGCAGCGCGGCGGGCGCCGCGTGCTGAGCAACATTCGCTGGCAGATCCGCCCCGGACAGCGCTGGATCCTGCTGGGAGCGAACGGCAGCGGCAAGACGCAGCTCCTGAAGCTGATCGCCGGAATCGTGCGTCCCACCCCGGCGTCGCGCCCGTCCCTGCGCTGGCGGCTGCACGGCCGGTGGCACGACGTTCCCCTGGAGATCAAGCAGCACATCGCCTACCTGGGTCCGGAGAGGCAGGACAAGTACGAGCGCTATGAGTGGAACATGGCAGCGGCGGATCTGGTCGGTACCGGGCTGTACGCGACCGACATCCCGCTCGATGCGCTGACTGCGGCCGACCGGCATCGGGTGTGGGGCGTGCTCGGGCGACTGGGCATCGAGCATCTCGCGCAGCGGCGCTTCTTGGAGCTCTCCTACGGCCAGCGGCGCATGGTGCTCCTCGCCCGGGCACTCATCGCGCGCCCCGCGCTTTTGATACTCGATGAGGTGTTCACCGGGCTGGACCTGGAAAACCATGCGCTCCTGGTGCGCTGGCTCGCAAGGCTTCGGGGTGAGCTGCCGCTGGTGATCGCCACGCATGAAATGGCGGACATCCCAGCCACGGCAACGCATGCACTCGTGCTTCGCGCGGGCCGGATCGTCTATCGCGGACGTATGGGCAGTGCGGTACGGGAGCACTTTGGCGCGCGCGCGGGCGGCGGGGCCGCCGGGCGCACTGCCCGTGGCAGGCGAGCGCACTCGCGGAACACAGGCGCGCCACTGGTGCGCCTGGAGAGGGCGCACGTTTACCTGGAGGGTTTCCACGCCCTCCGCGATGTTTCCTGTTGTGTGCGCGCGGGCGAGTTTTGGGTGATCCACGGTCCGAACGGCTCGGGCAAGACGACGCTGCTGAGGACGCTGTACGGCGACCACGGAGTTGCCGCGGGCGGCGCGATCGAGCGCGCCGGCATCCGGCCGGGTGTTGCACTCGAGCACTTCCGTGAGCGCACCGGCATTGCCGCGCCCTACATCCATGCCGGGTATCCACGCAACTACACGGTCACCGATGTAGTGCTCTCGGGCCGGCACGCGAGTATCGGGTTACAGCGTCCCTTCAACCGCGCCGACCGCGAGGCGACGAACCGCATCCTGCGTCGCCTCGGTCTTGCGCGCTGGGCCGGGCGTTCCCTGGCTCAGCTTTCCTACGGCCAGGCCCGGCTGGTGCTGTTTGCGCGGGCTCTGGTGCGTGACCCACGACTGCTGCTCCTCGATGAACCTTTCGACAGCGCGGATACGCAGACACGCACCGTGCTCGCCCGGGAACTGCGCCGGCTCGCCTCGCTTGATGTGGCCATCGTGGTCGCGGCGCATGCGCTTCCTGACTGGACCGCGTACGCTACCCATGAGCTCGAGCTGGCGGCGGGGCAGGTGCGCTACGCCGGGGTGGCCCGCAGCACAGCGTAGTCCGCGCAGGTCCGGCCGATACGTCACCGGCTGGCACAGCGCCGGCTGCCGCTGAGTGATGCTTGAATTGCCGGCCCGGGATCCCCAAGGTGCAGCAATGAGCGAATCACTGCACCTCGCCTGCCCACACTGCCAGCAGGCCAATCGCATTCCGGGCAACCGCCTTGCCGACTCACCGCGCTGCGGGCACTGCCACCAGGGGCTGTTCACCGGCAGCGTGGTGGAACTTGACCAGGGCTCATTCCGGGCGCAGGTCGGGCGCAACGACATTCCCGTGGTGGTGGATTTCTGGGCTCCCTGGTGCGGGCCGTGCCAGATGATGGCGCCACACTACGCCGCGGCCGCCGGCGAGCTGGAGCCGAACGTGCGCCTGGCGAAGCTCAACACCGAGGCAGAGCCGGCGCTCGCGGGGGAGTTCGGGATCCGGAGCATTCCGACCCTGGTGCTGTTCAAGGGCGGCCGGGAAGTCGCACGCCAGTCCGGGGCGATGGGCAAGGCGGACCTGCTGGGGTGGGTGCGCAGCCACGCGTAGCCGGGGACAGCCCCGCCGCGGGAAACCCGTGGCAGAATCGCCCTTCCTGGCCGCCGGTTGCGCGGCCGCTGAGCGGAGGGATGGCAGTTGAACGCACGCGTGGCGCTGGTCACTGGAGGTGGACGCGGCATCGGTCGCGAGGCGGCATTGCTACTGGCGGCCGCCGGTGCACGCGTGATGATCGCAGCGCGCAGCGCTGACGAACTCAAATCCGTCGGTCTCGAGTACGTGGTCGCCGACCTTGGCGGCGCTGAGGGCTGTGCCCATGCCGTCGCCGAGACCGTGCGCCGCCTGGGGCCGGTAGACTTCCTGGTCGTCAACCACGGCATCGGCTCGGCCCATGAACGGCTGGTGTGGGAGCAGGATCCACAGGTATGGCGCGAGACCATGCGGGTGAATCTCGACGGGCCGTTTGAGCTCACCCGGCTAACCGTCGGGGGCATGTGCGAACGCGGATTCGGGCGGCTCGTTTACACCAGCTCCACCGCTGGGGAAAAGGCCGAACGCTCCGGCAGCGCCTACACGGCCTCCAAGCATGGCGTCATCGGACTGGCGCGCGCGGTGGCCCAGGACGCCGGGCCCTTCGGCGTCACGTCGAACGCGGTGCTGCCGGGATGGGTGCGTACCGCGATGGCCGAGCGCTCCGCGCGGACGGAGTCCGAGCGCCGCGGCATCAGCATCGAACAGGTGTGGCGCGAGCGCGCCGCCATCTACCCGCAGAACCGGGTGCTCGAGCCGCGCGAAGTCGCACAGGTCATCGCTTTCCTGTGCAGTGACGCCGCTGCCGGCATCAACGGCGAGGCGATCACCGTGGCCCTGGGCGGCATCTGGTAGCGAATCAGGAGCCCGGCCCGCCATCCGGCGCGTGGCGGCTAGAGGACCTGCACCGCCACGGCGAGCGTATGAGTGATCGGCGCGGCGTCGTTCCCGCACTTGCCGGTCACCGAGACCGTGTAGTTCCCCGGCGGCGTTCCGGAATTGGCCGGGTGCGAACCGCTGCACCCCACCCCAAGCAGCATGATCGCCCCCAGCGCGGCGAGGACGGTGAGCGCCCGGCGCCGGCGGCGCCAGGGAAGCATCAGGCACGAAAGCGTTGCCAGCGTCACCGGCAGGTGCCGCGCGGCGGCATTCAGCGCCATTTTCGAGCTGGTGCTGATCTCAAGAGTGACGGAACCGGCGGCGCCGAGCGAGGATGGGCTCACCGTGCAGGTGGTCCCGGTCAGGTTCGCCGGTACGCTGCAGGTGAAGTCGACGCGACTGGAGAAACCGCTCGAGGTTCTCATGGCAACCGGCACGCTGCCCGACTGTCCCTGCTTGATGACAAGAGCTTGCGTGGTGAGCGTGAAGTCCTCGACCGCCACCGCTACTGCCTCGGACAAAGACTGGTTGCGGCTATCGTCCCCTGAATAGGCGGCCGAGATGCTGTGGCTGCCGCTGGCGGCAAGCTGTGTGGCCAATACGGCCTGACCGCCCGCAACCGGCATGGGATCGCCCAGCGGTGCGTCGCCGTCGAAAAACTGCACCGAGCCTGAAAGCGCGCTGCCGGAGCTCGCCGCAACCACGCTCGCCGTGAGAGTCAGCGGCGCGCCAGGAAGGAGCTCGGATGCGGACGCGGAGACGGTGCTGGTCGTGGCCACGCCCACGGGCAGCACCTGGATGGTGGCCATCATCCCCAGGTCCTCGTGCGCCAAAATATGGCAGTGGTACACGAAGGTGCCCACGATGTTCGGCGAGCGGAAGTCGACGCGCAGTTTCACGCTCGGATAGGCCCCGGTGCCGCTCCAGTGGGGCACGTTGATCGTGTCGCGCAACGCCGGATCTTCGACCGGACTGCCGTTGATCGCCAGGGTCTGGAAGCGCGTCTGGTGGATGTGGAAGACGTGGTCTCCGAGCGTGCGGTTCTCTACCGTCCACTCTTCGGTCGTGCCCTGGTGCAGGACGATGCTGGGTGCGTCACCCATCTGGTAGGCAACTGGCGTCTGCCCCTGCACGGTGATGAAAAAGGCCGCGTCAGCGCCGGCGGCGCTCTCGGAGAAATACAGCGTGCGGCGCCCGTCAGGCGGGGCGGTGGCAACCTGCGCAAATCGTGTCAGCCGGACCGTAGTGCGCACCTGCCCGAGCCTCGACGTGGTGGCAGTGCCGGCCTGGGCGACCACAGTCGCGAGCACCCGCATTGGGTCTGCCGCCCCCTCGGGCCCCGTGTCGAGCGCCTGCGTGATGAGCTGCGCCGACTGGCCGGCCTTCGGTGTGACCACGATGAATTCGGCGCGCGCACCCGGTGGAATCGCGATGCTCGTCTGCGTGAGCGTCTGGATGTTGCCGGTGCCCTGTCCGATGGGCACGCCGTCGAGCGCCACCAGCTGCACTGGCTGGGGGACGCCATCGACCACGTACTGCAGCTGCAGCAGCGTGTCGGCGCAGGCATTCAGTGCCCGCCAGAATTCGGTGGTCGCGACCGGGGTCTGTACTACGGCCGGGACCAGGGCCGGTGCGGTCACCGGAACGTAGTTCACCGACAGGTCCAGTGAGGGTCCCTGCGGCTCACGGGGACCGACACGCAGCTGGTCGCGGAACACCAGCACGCGCTGCGGCAGGCCGGCAACGGCCGGCACGACGTTTTCGATGCCATCGACGATGATCGCGCCGGTGGCTCCGCCCAGGGCCTGCAGGTTGCTGAAGCCATGCGGGTGCGGGTGATACCAGTACAGTCCCGTCGGTTCATCGCTCGGGATCTGCACGGTGTAGTCGAAGGTCCCCGAAGGCTGCACCAGAGTATTGATGACCTCGTCCTGGTGGCATGTTGGTGGGACGTTCAGGCCATGGAAGTGCAGGTTGGTGACATCCGGCCCCATCGCCCCGCCCATGCAGTCGTTGTTGGGGCTCGCGGGCGTTGCCGCCCGGCGCAGCTTCGGCACGGGTTGCTGGCCGGCAGGCGCGGCGGCCAGGGTATTTTGCAGGTGGATGATGAGCTGATCGCCCGGTGATACGTGCAGCGTCGGGGCTTCCAGCCCTGCGTCGCTCACAAAGCAATAACGAGCGAGCCCCTGCACATCGACGACCGTTTTGAACTGGAACGTGACTTCGAGCACCCCGTTCTGGCTGCGCAGAGACGGCGGGTCCTGTAGCACCGAGCCCGCCGGGGAGCGTGGACAGACTTGGTCGGCAGGATCGACCGACTGCGCGCGGGTGCCGGGGGCGAACGAGGCGGCGCCTGCTGCAAGGCACAGCATCCAGGCAACCCGTCTCAGGGCAGGGCGAAATACCGAGACGTTGGTGGAGCGGGCGCTACCGGTCGCAGCGCGCAAGATGAGTCAGTCCAAAGTCCATTTGTTCTTACTTACGAAGGCACGCTGCGGCTTGGTGCGATTGGCGCTGAGGGATTTTACAGCACTCGGGCCTTCGATGTGATGATGTTGCGGCGATGCCTTATGTTAGGTAAGTGGGGCGGCGCCCCGCACCAACTGGTACGAGGCCCTAAGGGGAGCAGTCTCGAGGGTGCTGCGCCGGCCAGGGCGGAATCAGGGCTTCGGGTCCGATGCCGCCTTGGCCTGATCGGCCCGGGCTTCGGCGGTCTTGTACGCCGCATCCGCCTGGTCCTTGCACGATTTCTGGGCAGCGCCACTCAGCGCTTCGCACTGGGCCAGCGCCACCTCGTGTGCCCCTTCGGCCTTGGTGTCTGCAACCTTCTCCCCCTGGACGGCCCCGGTGTGTTCGGCATCCCTGCGCTCCGCATCCACATCCGATTGGGCGCTGGCCATCTTGGTATCGGCCTTTTCTTCGGCCTTGGCGGTGGCTTCTTCCGCTTTCTGTTGCGCAGCAGCGGTGTCCTTGGCCACCTCGTTGGGGCTCTTGGCGTGATTGCACGCGGCCAGCGCAACCGCAGCTACCAAGGCAAGCGCCCAACCCTGGGACTGGATGATTCTCATGAGCTCTCCTTCAGATTGAAGCGGCGCACGTCAAACCCGCGGTGCGCGCCCGACGAAGAATGTGATGATGGCGATCACCAGAAACACGAAGAACAGGATCTTGGCGATACCGGCCGCACCGGCCGCAATTCCGCCAAAGCCGAGTACGGCGGCAATCAGTGCGATGACCAGGAAGACCACGGCGTAGTGCAGCATGACACTCTCCATAAAGCTGATGTTTCAAACCCACGCTTCTCGCGTTCACGCTGAAGAGTAGGCTCGAGCCCATCCCGCGGCGATGGGCTGTCGCGCGACTCTTTGTGTAAGTCAGGGCCTACGCCGTCAAGACGTTAGGTCCGCCGCAAGGGATTCCGGCGCTGGTGCGCGCCCATGTTAGGTCTGGCGGGGCCTGCGGCGAGCGGCCAGTCTCGTGAGCGCGCCCACGAATAAGGCGAAGTACCCCGCCGCAAAGAGGAGCGCGAGGTACAGGCGAGAGAATTCCGCCGCCTGTTGGATGTACGGAATGGTGAAGACCGTCAGAATGAGCATCGCGGGCGTGTTGATGACCAGGGGCAGCCGGCTGAGCACGAGGCAGACGATGGCGAACGCCACCATGGCGAGAAAGAGCGGGATCAACAGGACAACATGGGTTGAATGAACCGCGTACTGCAACAGCCACGCGCTTGCCAGGCCAAAGCATGCGCCGAGGATGATGGCAGGCAGGCGCTGGGTCTTGCCGTGCTCGAGGCTCAGCCAGTAGAAGACGAAGACATAGCCGATGTAGGACTCGCGGATCGCGAGGGCAGTGCCGAGAGCGATGTACCCGCCGATCCCGACCACCACCGCGGCGAGCACCAGCAGGGCCTGCGCCACTGTCGGCCGTGCGGCGGAGGCGGCAGCATTTTCTGCGGTGCTTACTGGGCTGGTTGGCATGGGGAACCTCGCATCATCCGCCAGCGTCCCGGGCAGCCTATTTCCTGGCGGACTTCTTCAGTTGCTGCTTCAGGCTCGCGATCTTCGTGAGTTGCTGGTCGATCGCGACCTTCATGCCGCTGCCGCTGGACACCGGCGGCCCGAAGGTGCCCGGCCGCCGTTTACCGGATCGCAGGAAAATAAGCTGCTCTTCCGCCAGGTCCAGCTCTTTCTGCAACTGCTTCGCGTTCATGGTGATCCTTCAATCAAGCGCTGCGGGTCCCCGATCAGGGTAGCAGCTTGCTCACGGGGACGGCGCATTTCGGAATGAGTGTCGAGGTCGGAACGTGTTGCCGCCAGCTGCCTTCCGGCCCCGTCGGGGCCCATTTTTCGAGCCTAGGCGCTACACTGCTGGCGTGGCCTACAACAACAGTGCGCGTCACGCGCTGCACCCGATGCCGCAGCCATCTTGACCACACCGATACTTCCGACGAATGAATACCCGCACTCGCTGGGGCGGCGCTGCATGCGGGGGTTACTGCGATTGTGCGGCTGGCGCAGCGTGATGGTGCCGCTCCCCGGACCGAAGGGGATCATCGTCGTCTATCCGCACACGTCGAACTGGGATTTCTTTGTCGGCGTGGTCTACAAGATCGGCACCGCGCTGCCGGCGCGCTGGGTGGGCAAACACACCATCTTCCGGTGGCCCGTGCGCCGCCTGCTGACATCTCTCGGCGGCATCCCCATCCGGCGCGATCAACGCTCAGGCATGGTGGAGGCGATGCTGGCCGAATTCGCCAAGCACAAATGCATGTGGCTCGCCGTGACTCCCGAGGGAACTCGCTCCCGCACCGAGTACTGGAAGTCCGGGTTCTACCGTATTGCCCTCGAGGGGAGTCTGCCCGTGGCCCTGGGCTACATCGACTACGCGACGCGCACGATCGGCATCGACACATACCTGACGCTCACCGGGGACGTATCAGCGGATCTCGACCGCATCCGGGAGTTCTATAAGGAGAAGCGCGGACGTCGCCCGCAAAACCAAGGCGTCATCCGCCTGCGGGAGTAACTGGAGTCAAGTCCGGACGCTCTCCGCGGCATGCCGGCGGCACGCCGCGGAAAGCGTCGCACTAGCCGCCTGCCGCGGTGGCGTGCAGCTTCTCCAGTGCCTCGGTGGGGGAGAAGCTGTCCGGACGCTGGGCGGGCGGGAACTCCTGGAAGGTTGCCACGAACTGGCCCACGGCGGCCAACATCGGATACACCAGGAACGCGTGGCGCAGGTGCCACTCGTGGTAGGTGTTCGAGGTGATGTCCGCACGCTCATAAGGGTCGGTACGCAGGTTGAACATCTTGGGCAGGCGCAGCTTCGTGAACGGCTCTGCCCAGATGTTGAGCGTGCCCTGGCAGCGCTGTTCCATGAACACCACTTTCCAATTGTCGTAGCGCAGCCCCATCATGTCCCCGTCATCGCTGAAGTAAAAGTAGATCTGCCGCGGGCTCTTGGCCTGCTTGCCCGTGAGGTAGTCCAGCAGGCTGTAGCCGTCGATGTGGTTCTTGAAGCTCTTGCCGTTGGCCTTGTAATCACCCTTCTTGAGCTTGTCGATGATGTTGGGCTCACCGGCGATGGCGAGGAAGGTCGGTAGCCAGTCATGATGCTGCACGATCTCGTTCGACACGCTGTCGGCTTTGATCTTCCCTGGCCAGCGTACGATCGTCGGCACGCGGAACGCGCCTTCCCAGTTAGTATTCTTCTCGCTGCGGAAGGGCGTCATGCCCCCGTCCGGCCAGCTGTTCATGTGCGGGCCGTTGTCGGTCGAGTACATGACGAAGGTGTTGTCGGCCACTCCCAGCTCGTCCAGGTAGCCGATCACGTCGCCGACATTCTTGTCGTGATCGATCATGGTGTCGTGGTACTGCGATTGCCAGCGTCCGGCCTGCCCGACGCTCGAGGGCTTGGTGTGGGTGTACAGGTGCATGTGGGTGAAGTTGACCCAGCAGAAGAAGGGCTTGCCCGCGTCGACCTGGCGCTTCATGAAGTCCTTGGCGGCCGCGGCGAATTCATCGTCGCAGGTCTCCATGCGCTTCGTGGTGAGGGGCCCGGTATCTTCGATGCGTTGCTTGCCAACACGTCCGAAGCGCGGCTCTTCGGTCGGGTCGTCCTTGTCCGTTGCCCAGGACTTGAGTACGCCACGCGGGCCGTAGTTCTTGCGGAAGTTGGGGAAGTCCTTCGGATCCGGGTAACCCTCCATCTCCGGCTCTTCCTCCGCATTCAGGTGATAGAGATTGCCGAAGAATTCGTCGAACCCGTGCAAGGTGGGAAGATATTCGTTGCGATCGCCCAGGTGGTTCTTGCCGAACTGGCCCGTCGCGTAGCCCTGGTTCTTGAGGCATTCGGCGATGGTAATGTTCTCGGCCTTCAGCCCTGCCTTGGCGCCCGGAATGCCCACCTTAGAAAGCCCCGTGCGGTATACGCTTTGGCCGGTAATGAAGGAAGACCGACCGGCGGTGCAGGATTGTTCGCCGTAGGAGTCGGTGAACATCATCCCCTGTGTCGCCAGTTTGTCGATGTTGGTCGTCCTGTAACCCATTAGGCCGTGTGAATAACAGCTGAGGTTGGTAATGCCGATGTCATCACCCCACACCACCAGGATGTTGGGTTTGTCGGTCTTGGCCATTGCGAAGTCCTTTACTTGGTTGGTAAGACGGTCGCGCACGCACGACCTGCTCCAGGCTGCGCTCGTTGTGCGACTCAGGATGAAGGCCACACCCATGGACAGGCGGGGCATAGGATTCTCTGTGCGCAGGGCGGCGGATGCAAGACTCAGTCTTAGAATTGACGCAAGCAGCCGCGCACAGCCGCAGCGTTGCCGCGACAATGCGGCTTCAGCTCACCCCACAATGGATCTGGCACAAGGGGAACAAGCCGGAGGGGTATGTATCAATAGTTTGGCGTTGACAGGCTGTCTAAGTCTTTGATGTTCATGCACAGGGCTTAGCACCGTACTTCGCACTGTCGTGCCTTGTGCCACCGACGGATGCCGCACGCGGACGACACTGCACGCAGCGGGCGCGGGGTACACGGCACAGCGCACATAGGCCGGCGGCTGGACCCTGCACAAGTACCTCGGCCGGATGCCTCATCGACCAGTCGCAGCCGTTCTTGTTGTTGGTGGCGGGGCTGTCCATCCGTTATACAACAGGCAGCAACGTGCGATTCAAGAGCGCATGTTCGCGGAGCAATACCATGCGATGCGGCGTCTGGGTCCTGGTGATGTTCTGGTGTGCATTCCCGGTACATGCTGGCGAGGATTCGTTCGCGCTGGTAAATGCCCGGATTCACACCGGAAACGAGCGTCAACCGTCCGCATCGGCGTTAGTGGTGAAAGCCGACCGGATCGCCTACGTGGGCGACCGTGATACCCCTGGCTGGGTCCAGGCGGTGCAACCCGGCACCAGGGTTTACGATCTGAAGCGGCAAGTGATCATCCCAGGCTTCATCGACGGGCATACGCATCCTGCTCTTACGGCGATATTCGGTTCCGGCGATCCGGTCGCCGATGAGCGCGAGAACATGCCGGGACCTGATCGGGCGGAAACGCTGCGGTGGCTGCGACGCTATGCGAAGGAACACCCGCAGAAGGACCAGGTCGTGCTGGGATATTGGGACGTCGCCAGCTTCCTGCCGGAGGGCCCGAACAAGCGCGACCTGGATGCAATCTGGCCCAGGACACCCGTGGTGGTGTTGGACAACTCCGGGCACAGTGCCTGGGTCAACAGCACGATGTTGCGCAAGCTGGGGGTCGATGCGCACACGCCTGATGTGAGCGCGAACATCTCGGTCTATGTCCGTGACGCCGGCGGTGAGCTGACTGGCTGGATCAAGGAATGGGGCACACTGGCAAAACTGGCGCCACTCATCATGCCGCCGCCGGATGAGTTTCGCTCCCGCCTCGCCCGACAGCTGAACTATCTCGCAAGTCACGGGGTGACGAGTCTTTTTGATGGCGGAAACATGGGTCTTGAAGACGTCGTCTACCCTGAGCTCGCCAAGCTGGATCGCGCAGGCTCACTGCCGCTGCGTTACTTCGGTTCATATCAGATAGTCGACCCGCTGCAGCTTGAGAAGGCGGTGCCCGAGATCCGCCGATTGCAGGCCACTTACGGCGGCCCGAACCTGCAGTTCAACACCATCAAGCTGATGTACGACGGGGTCTTCGAGGTCCTGACGGCCGCTATGCTGGAACCCTATGCGTCAGATCCAGCCAAGCGCGGAGGCATCATCGTTGATCACCACCGCCTGGCGCGCTTCATCCAGCAGCTCGATAGTGAACACCTGAATCTGCACGTGCACGTGGTGGGAGACCGGGCAACACGTGAGGCTCTGGATGCAGTGGAGGAGGCGACGCAGGCGCTCGGTCGCCGGCCCCGGGTACAGGTGACTCTTGCGCACCTGCAGATTGTCGACCCCAGCGACATCGCGCGGCTGGGCCGCTCAGGCGTGAATGCAAACATGACGCCACACTGGTTTGGCGGTACGCAATTCGGTCGCGCCGGACTGGTCACGCTAGGAGCGGAGCGCGCGCATCGAGACGAGCCCACCGGCTCCATCTGGAGATCCGGTGTAAACCTCACTTTCTCCAGTGACGTGACTTCCAGCGACGAGATTCCGCGGACCAACCCCTTGGTGGGCCTGGAAATGGCAGTGACCCGCCGCGACTATGCGGGCGGCCGGGATCTGTATCTGCGGCCACCAATGCCCTCGGAATGCCTGTCGCTCGAGCAGGCGCTCGCCGCCTACACCCTGAATGGTGCCCGGCAACTGGGCATCGCAACGCAGACCGGTTCCATCGAGGCCGGGAAGAAGGCGGATTTCGTGGTGGTCTCCAGTGATCTTTTTGCGCTGCCGCCATCCCGGATTCATTCGGCCAAGGTCGCGGCCGTTGTCTTCAGCGGCCGTGTTACCGCTGGAGCCCTTCATTAGAAAGCCGCGCCCGGGCTTCCTCGCCTGGCATAGTGTAGGTGGGGGCGCCGCACGGCCGAGTTCTGACACCATGCCAGGACAGGCAGCCGGCGCTGCGCCAACGAAAAATAAGCCGCAGCCAGGGCGGGCAATGGAAGGCGCTCATCAGCGCGTACATCAGGGCCATTCCACTCAGCGGGGACAGGTGTGTCGCGGCGGAGCACGACATCTCCTTTGCTCCATTCGGGCTACCCATGAGAGCCGCCATCAGTGCAAACACCGGAGTGGCCGCGAACGCTAGCCACGCGACAGCCTGGGAGGCTGTGACCCGCCTGTCATCCAACATCGTGCGCTCCTGGCTACTCGGGTTTTCGGTCCCCGGAGTCGCGATTTGAAAAGGTGGCTTCCTTGGCTGCAGACACCGCAACCCACGTTGAGTCGGGGGCGGCCTCGGCGGCGTAGTTGTCGTGCCAGTTCCACCATTTGTATGGCGGTGTCTGCGGATACCCCTGCGGGGAGTTCTCCCAGGTCTCCTGGCGGCCGAGCGGCGTGATGTCCAGATAGCTCCAGACGGTTCCCATCGCCTCGTCGCCGCGCTCATTGATGAAGTACGTGCGTACCACCCGCTCGCCGTCGTGGAGAAACACGTTGTGGCCGTGCCATTCGCGCACGCCGAAGTCTGCATCGAAGTCGTCGGTGATGGTGTACCAGGGCATCTGCCAGCCCATCCGCGCCTTCAGGCGCGCGATCTCCGGCTGCGGCGCCCGTGAGACGTATGCCAGCGACGTGTTGCGCGCGTTCAGATGGGCCAGGTGGCTGACCTGATCGGCGCCGAGCGAGCAGCCGCGGCAGGCATGCTCGGGCCAGCCGAATACCCCGGGCTCGAAGAACGCACGATAGACAATCAGCTGCCTGCGGCCCTCGAATAGGTCCAGCAAACTGGCCGCACCCCGGGGCCCCTCGAATTTGTAGGCTTTCTCGACGGCCATCCACGGCATCCGCCGGCGTTCGGCAGCTAGCGCGTCGCGGGCTCGCATCGTGGCTTTTTCCTTCACGAGCATCTGCTGCCAGGCGGCTTCCCACGCTTCGCGCGATACGATCGGCGGGGTATGCATGGCGGCTTGTTGGCCGTTGCCAGAATTCTGCGGTGTCTTGGTCATGGCAGTGGGACTCCGAACTAGGTGAGGTGGCAAGGTTAGCTGTGCGCTAAATTAGCCGGGAGTTACAAGTGTGTCAGGATTGCGATGGACTCATTGATCACAGCAGCGGCACGCGCTCTGGCCGCGGGTGATCCGCTCGGTGCCTTGAAGAGAATCGCTCTGCGGGATGATCCTGCCGCGCTCGCGCTGCGCGGCATTGCCATGGCTCAGCTCGGCGATTTCGCCCGGGCGAAGGTTCTGTTGCGGCGCGCGGCGCGCGGCTTCGGCTCGAAGGAGCCCATGGCGCGCGCGCGCTGCGTCGTTGCGGAGGCCGAGGTCGCGCTCGCCGCGCGGGAGCTGGGCTGGTCCGCGGCATGGCTCGAGGCGGCGCGCACGGTGCTAGAGGCGCACGGCGATCGCGCCAACGCCGCGCAAGCGCGCTATCTTGAGGTGCGACGTCTGATACTGACGGGGCGCCTCGGCGAAGCCGACCGCATGCTCGCCGCGCTCGATCCCGCGCCCCTGCCAGCGGCGCTCAGAGTTGTCCACGAGCTGGCCGTTGCCGCGGTCGCTGCGCGGTTGCTGCGGATCCGGGTGGCGCGCGATGCGCTCGTCGCGGCGCAGCGGGCTGCGCGATTGACCGGTATCCCCGCCCTGGCTGCGGAAGTTGAAGGTGCCGCCCGGGTGCTGACCACGCCGGCGGCCCGCGTGATCGCGGCTGGCAATGATCGACTGCTGCTGCTCGAGGATGTCGAGGTCCTGCTAAGGTCAGGGGCCCTCATCGTGGACGCGTGCCGGTTGGTCGTGCGCAATGCCGCCACTGCGATCCCGCTCGCAAGGCGTCCGGTGCTATTTGCGCTCGCCCGTGCCCTGGGCGAGGCATGGCCGCTCGATGTGTCCAGGGATGCCCTGGTCGCCCGCGCCTTTGGCGGCAAACGTGCAGACGAGTCTTATCGGGCGCGCTTGCGGGTCGAGGTCGGGCGGCTGCGCAGGGAACTGAGGAACCTCGCTGGGGTGAATGCCACTCCGCGCGGGTTTGCGCTGGTGCCGCGCAAGGCAACCGAGGTGGTCGTACTGGCGCCGCCGGTTGAGGACGCGAACGCGGCCGTGCTCGCCTGCCTTGCCGACGGTGAGTCATGGTCGAGCTCGGCACTCGCGCTCGCGCTCGGGACGGGCCAACGTACGATGCAACGCTCGCTGGAGGCGCTGGCGACTACCGGCAAGGTGCAGGGGTTCGGCCGCGGGCGTGCGCGCCGCTGGGTGACCACGCCGCCCGGATTTACGACAACTTTGTTACTCCCGGCCCCCTTTGCTAGGGACTAGCATGCAGGCATGAAGCGATCAGCAGCCGAAATCTTGCGCGAGTACTCCTTCCCGGGCGTCGAGCACGTGCACGGGGTCTCCTACGACGGTCAGCACGTCTGGTTCGCCGCGGGAGAGGCGCTCAAGTGCTTCGATCCGGCGAACGGCAAGCCATTGGCGTCCTTGAACGTCGCCGCGCATGCGGGGACGGCGTTCGATGGGCAGCATCTCTTTCAGATCGCCGAGGATCGCATCCAGAAGATTGATCCGGCTACCGGGCGTGTCCTTTCCACGATCCCGGCACCCGGGGGCGGCCGCGATTCCGGACTCGCGTGGGCCGAAGGGGCGCTGTGGGTCGGGCAGTATCGTGATCGGACGATCCATCAAATCGACCCGGAAACGGGGCAGATTCTGCGCACGATCGCGTCCAACCGTTTCGTGACCGGCGTCACCTGGGTTGATGGGGAGCTGTGGCACGGCACGTGGGAGGGCGACGAGTGTGACCTCAGGCGCATCGATCCGCGTACGGGAGCGGTCCTGGAGAAACTCGACATGCCCGCTGGAGTCCACGTGTCAGGTCTCGAATCTGATGGCCGGGAGCGGTTCTACTGCGGGGGCGGAAATAGCGGCAAGGTGAGAGTGATCCGCCGCCCAGCGAGGGGACCCCGGGTCGAATGAACGGCGCTGCCCCGGGATCGGGTAGCGGTCGGAATCCACTTCTGCGTCACTAGCGGGGCGCCGACTTTACGGCGGCAGGTATTGCCGCAGGCGTGCCGGATCACCCGACTGCAGGTTCTTCTGGATTGCGGCCGCCATTTCCGGCGCCCGTTCGCGATCTTGCGCGCTGAACGCACTGGTCACTTCATCGGCAGCCGTGTAGTGCTCGGTGCAGCCGGGGTCTACCCCGGCGTCGCACACGGATAGTCCGAGCACGTCATTCGTGGCGCTAGTCCCGGCGAATCAGCGGCCATGCAACTGCGGAGTAGGTCGCTGCGAGGCGGCGCCGGTGATATTGAATCGCGAGATTCCACCGACACCCGCGGATACGGCGCAGACGTGACACTCGGTCGTGTCCTCAACGATACAGGCGCAGTGACTTGACCGGCTTCTGGGGGAAAAGTCGCCGTAGACGGTCCCTAACGCGGCCGCCGTTGCCCTGGTGGCTGAGAATTTCTGTCAATCCCGCCTGGCAGTCCGTTCACTGCGCCCAGGACTGAGACCGTCACACTACCGCGTGCAGTGCCCGCACTTTCCACCATGATTTTCGCGTGTTCACCGCCGAACTAGCGTAAACCATTGATTCTATGAAAGCCCCTACGAGAGGTAAGTAGCGCCGGCGGTTCGGGTTACACCCTTGACGTCGGGGCATCCTGATGTATCATGATTCATCAAGATAAATCATGAAGAGGGTGTCTAATGCGTGCGTTGCGGAAATTTTCTTCGCAGGCGGAGCCTGAGGTTCTAGAGGAGCTGCAGCAGGTGGCGGCGCGGGAGGGGCGTCAGTTTCAGGCGGTGCTTGGGGACGCGATGCGCGAGTACTTGGCTCACAAGCGCCAACGTGCTCCGCGACGAAGCGTGCTCGAGGCTTTTCAGGACAGCCTCAAGGAGCGCGATGAACTGTATCGGTCCTTGGCTAAGTGACGGAATACGTTACCACCGCCGACGCACTCTTCTTCCACAAAGTACTGATAGAGCGCTATGGCGGTGCCACCGGCATTCGCGACGCCGGAGCGCTCGAATCTGCGCTTCACCGACCTCAGACCGGATACTACGATACGATCGTTCACGAAGCCGCAGCACTTCTGGAGAGTCTGGTCCAAAACCACCCCTTCGTTGATGGCAACAAGCGAGTGGCTTTTGCTGTGGTCGATGTTTTTCTTCGAATCAACGGCTGCCGGATCATTGCTGACTCAAAAGCGATCTACGCCTGTTTGATCGGCTTCTTCGAAGATGGGACTTTCGACATGGAGCATCTGGTGCCGTGGCTGCAAACGATCGTCGTTGAAGCAAAGCCCGACTGAGCAGGCCACCACTTCACGGATGGTGCACTCACCCTCCGGGGGCGGCGCCCGAAGCTGGCGGCATCTTTCATGTGAACCCTTAGGGCTCTTATAAATCATTGATTGTACGGCGCTCCCTACGGCATTCGAACCCGTGTTAGAGCCTTTGAGAGGCCGGTGCCTCACCAGGGCGCCGCCCGCACGTTGGCCGTACGCTTGCGTGACGGGTAGCAAGAATCGACCTGTGGCAACGACTGATTGGGTCGCTCAGCAATCTCTCAGAACTGCGGCATATTGCTCACGCAATTGTCGCTTTAGGAGCTTTCCACTCGGATTCTTTGGCAGGCTCTCAGTCAGTATCACGCGCTTCGGGACCTTGAAGTGGGCCATATGCGCCCGGCAATGCTCCAGAATGGATTGTTCTGAGAGCACGTGGGCAGCCTTGGTCACAACAACCGCGACGACCCCTTCGATCCACCGGTCGTGCGGGACTCCAATCACGGCGACCTCTGAGACCGCTGGCAGGCGATAGATCATCTCTTCGACCTCTCGGCTTGCGACGTTCTCGCCACCGGACTTGATCATGTCCTTCTTGCGGTCGACCACGGTCATGTAGCCTTCTGAATCGATCGTCGCAAGGTCACCGCTGTGGAACCAGCCGTCGCGGAAGGCTTCGCGGGTGCGTTCCTCGTCGTTGTAGTAGCCGCTCATCAGCTGCGGAGAGCGGTGGACGATCTCACCGATCTCCCCCGGACCGACCGCCCGGCCGACCTCATCCACCACACGCGTTTCCACATTCAATACTGCGCGCCCCGCCGAACCTGCCTTCCGCAACTGGTCCTCGGGCTTGAGTGTGGCAGCCAGCCCGACAATTTCCGTCTGCCCGTAGAGATTCCAAAGTCGCAGTAGTGGCAGCCGCTGCTGGATCTCGCGCAGTACCTCTACAGGCATGATGGAGGCACCGTAGTAGCCCTTGCGTAAGTGTGTTAGATCGCGCGTGTCAAACTCCGGTGATCTCAATAGCGCGATCCAGATCGTCGGAGGCGCGAAGAAAGAGGTGATCCGATGGCGCTCGAGTAGCGCCAGAAGGTTGCCCGGACTCGGATTGCTCGTGATTACGTTGCTGGCTCCCGCATAGAGACAAGGTCCGAGAAACGCATCCAACTGTGCGCAGTGAAACAGAGGCAGAGCATGCAGCATGAGATCGCTGTGGCTAATCTCTGCATCCGCCAGGCAGGAGCCGTACTGCCATAGTACGGAATCGTGCGAAAGCATCACGCCCTTCGGCAGCGACTCGGTTCCGCTTGTATAGGTAATCTGAGCCAGCAAGTCTCGCGGGACATCGTAATCCTGCGCCGCATCGCTGGCGTTGAGCAGCTCGGAAAAGGTCGTGTCACTGCCAGGTTCAGGGTTCGAGTGTTCGTCGGGCAGCAGGACGAAGTGCGCCACTTTCGTGTCGAGCTGTGCCGCGCTGCGCCCCACGGCCGAGTGCTGCGGATCGACGCATAACACAGTGGCTCCCGCGTGACGCAGGACGTAGGCAATCTCTCGGTCCTGCAACATGAAATTGACCGGCACGAGGACGGCACCCAGCCTGGCAACCGCGAAGCGGATCGCAGGGAAGGCATGCGAGTTGCGCGAGAGAATCGCCACGCGGTCGCCACGCGCCACCCCGATGCCGCGCAGCCCGTTCGTTACACGGTTACACACACGGTCAAACTCAGCGTACGTCCAACGGACTTCGCCGAACTCGATGGCCGCTTTGTTCGGTGTGCGCATCGCACTGCGGTGCAGGACGTCGCCGAGGGTGTGACTCCTGATGTTTGTACCCATGGTCAAATCGTCGCAGAATGATTGCGAAACATCGTGGCGCTTCCCCGCCATTGTGCAAGGTCTGAGCCCTTAAGTTCTGCAGTAGCTTCCTTCGCGGCCGCCTTGGCGCCAAATCTTTGCACCTTAAGAACATTGTGTTGCGCTGCAGGAACAATGCCCGTGCGACGCCCGGGGCGGGGGCGCACACTTTTGTGAGTGTAGCGACGAGCTACCCGTGACGGCGGCGGTGCCGCGTCAATCGCATGGACAGGACAGGTCGAACGACAGAGCGTCAACCGACCCGCGGCGCTGCCTGCGGCGCAGCGGAGGAGACGAACCGAACCGGCGGGTCTGTTCCGATTGTCGCGCTTTGCGCTAAGGGCAGCTTGACGTAGAAGACGGTGCCTTGACCTTTCCCGGGCTCGGCCCAGATCGATCCGGCGTGCTTGGAGACGATATTCTGACAAAGGGACAGCCCAATTCCGTTGCCGGTGGCCTTAGTCGTGAAGAACCCGTCGAAGAGCTTCTTCTCACGCCCGGCGGGCAGGCCGCGACCACGGTCCTCCACGCGCAACAGCGCATAGGCGCCATCCATTGTCGTTGCCAGACGCAGCAGGCGACGCGATGCCCGCAATTCGGCCATCTCATCGATGGCATTGAATGCGAGGTTCAGAATCACCTGTCCGATCAGGACGCGCTCACACAGGATGCTCAGGGGCGCCTCGGCGAGATACCACGCGACGCGCACCGACATCTGGCGGGCGCGCAACTCGATGAAGTAACGGACCTCGCTCAGGACATCGTTCAAATCGGCCTGCTCACGGGCGAGTTCAAGCTTGACGATATAGCTGCGGATACTCTGAATTATGGTGGCGGCACGGTCGATCTGCAGAACGGCATGCCGCAATCCGCGGACGACCTCATCCTTTTCGCGCACATCGCGTTCCAGGCGGAGAATGCCGCCCTCGATGTAGTTCTGCGTAGCCGCCAGGGGCTGGCTCAGCTCGTGGGCGATCGCTGCAGCCATCTCGCCCATGGCGCTGTGGCGAGCCAGGTACTCAAGCATTTTTTCCTTCTCGCGAGCCGCGAGTTCCGCGGCGATGCGATCCGAAATGTCGCGAAAGTGCAGCAGGAAACCGCGCACGTCGTTCTCGATTTCGACATATCGGTAAGTCGCGTCATGCCAGCGCCACGAACCATCAGCGTGCCGGATTCTGTAGCGGATCGAGCGAACCTCCGGTTGCGGGTCCGCAAAGCGGGCGAGCAGCTCCCGACCGGAGCGCCGGTCGAGCCGGTCCTGAATGCTATGACCAAGCATATCCTGCTGCTCGCACCCGAGCAGGCGGCATGCGGATGGGCTGAGGTAGTCGACCGCTCCGGTTCGCGACAGAATGAGAACCCCTTCTGCCAGATCCTGCATGAACTCCCGGAAGCGAAGCTCGTAGCGCTTCAGCGCATTCTCGGTGAGCTTGCGATCCGAGATATCGCGCAGCTGGATCATGATCGCGCGCTTACCCGACCACGATACGTAGGTCGCCGTTGTCTCGATCGGAAATTCATCGCCAGCCCGGGTACGGATGCGCCACTCAAAGCTATGGTGATCCTTGGAGAGGGCATGCTCGACCTCATTGCGAGCTGCGCTATGGGTATACCTGGGGTCGCGCGCGGCCAAGTCGGTGACCGACATGCGCGTCAGTTCTTCAAGGGAGTAACCGTAGATGGCGCTCGCGGCGCGATTGGCCCAAACGATGGCCTCAGTATCCGCATCGTGAACGACGACCGCCTCCGCCGAGGCATCCAGAAGTGCCTGAAAATCCAGCGCGTCGGCGGTCAGGGTCATGGCGCGCTACTGGCGCGGTGGACAACCGCCCGCCGGGGGACTTGGTTTGGACTCCAAGGCATACCAGCGGACGTTAAGCCCGTACCGCCCCGAAGCGCAACGCAGGCTACCAGGCGGCCCGGGCGGAGCCTGTGCGCAGGCGGGGCGCAGCGGGCCGGCGCCCATCTTGCGGGTCGCTGGCGATGTGCTACGTTTGAAGCGTCTGCGAACCACGTACGGCCAATGAGGGGGTAGCGGCGTGCTCGATTCGAACTACGTATCCGGAACTCCGAGGTTCGTCACCACGGACGTGGCCGAGTGCCGTAAGTACATCCGCGAGGCCACCGGCACCCACCGTTTTGATGTCACCCGCTCGTCGCGGCTCCTTGAATTTGCGCACCACGAGAGCAGCGTTGGGCGGATTTCACTTAATTTCGTCAATATGGCCTGTACTGATGGATTCTTTATTACCAAGGCGGGCAGCGCGGACTACTACTCGTTCCAGTTTCTCTTGGGCGGCAGCTGCCAGCTCGAGGGCTCATTCGGCCGGGTCGTCGCGAAGGCGGGTGATGTTTTCGTCCTGGGGCCGGAATACCTCACGCGCGAGTTCTGGCCGACTGGATGCCTGCAGTTCCTGGTGCATGTCGATACGGACGTAATTCGCCAGGTCATCGTCGCGGAGCTCGGTCGGGAGCTCAAGCGGCCCCTAAACTTTGAACCCGTCGGCCGTGACCCCGGCATCGCGTCATGGCTGCGCCAAATTGCCATGACTGCACACGCGGAACCTGGAGACGTGGACCTGCTAACTGACCGACGGGTGATGAAAAGTCTAGAGCGGGCGCTTGTCGTGATGTTGCTGACAGGGTTGCGTCACGATGAGCGGGAGGAATTTGCCGGCATGATCGCTGGGCCCGCCCCGTACTATGTGCGACGCGCTGAGGAATATATACGCGCACACGCCCGGGATGATCTGGTGATCGAGAGCATCGCCGAGGCTGCGGGGGTGAGTGCCCGCTCTGTGTTTTATGGCTTCAGGCATGCGCGTAACACTACGCCCATGGCCTATCTTCGCAACGTGCGGCTCGATCTTGCCCGGCGCGAACTGCAGAGCGCGCGACACACGGGGGGTACCGTGAGTCGCGCGGCGGCGAATGCTGGATTTACCAATTTCAGCCAGTTTTCCAAGATCTACAAGGCTCGCTTCGGGCAGACGCCTTCGGAAACTTTAAAGTCGCAGTGAGTTGCTCAGGTGGTGCACCCGTGCATCGAAGTCGGGGAACTAGGTGTAAACACCTAGTGACTACGAGAGGGGGTCAATTATCGCGTAAGCGGAACTCTCATAGTATCAGTTAGGACAGCGACAGGATCGGGCAGGGCCTGCGCGGCTAGGACCAAGCGAACACCGCCCACACTGACCACACGGTGCCAATCGGTGCCCCAGAAGGAACGTCTATGAATGCGCGACTTAAACCGTCCTTCCTCTCCCGCTATCCGGAGCTGGGCACCGAGCCGCTCCCCGTTTATCCGTATTTGGCGAGCGACTACTACCAGAAGGAGATTGCGAGCATTTTCCGGCAGGACTGGCTGTGCGTCGGCCGGATCGAGGAGATTCCCAAGCCGGGTGACTACAAGGTTAAGCGCCTGGACTTCGCGCATACCTCGGTCATCCTGATCCGTGGCAAGGACGGAGCCATTGGGGCCTTTCACAATGTCTGCCGTCATCGCGGCAACAAGGTGGTCACGGAAACTGGCCGCGAGGAGACCTACGGAAGCAACAAGGCCGCCGTCATCACCTGCCGTTTCCACGGGTGGACCTACGATGCCAAAGGAGCGCTAGTGGGTGTGCCGCAGGAGGAGCGGTTTCCGCCTTGTTTCAAACGCGCCGACAATAGCTTGGTCCCAATCCATGTGGATACCTGGTCGGGATTTATCTGCATCAACCTCGCGGAAAAGCCGCGCATGCAGCTGTCGGAGTTCCTGGGTGGTCTCAAAGACCATCTCGACGGCTATCCGTTTGGGAGCATGCCGGATGTGCACACCTATTACGCTCATTTGAACTGTAACTGGAAGATCGGCATGGATGCATTCGGCGAGGCATACCATGTGCCTACGATTCACGCCGGCTCATTCCCCGGTCTTACCGACTACTGGCAGGACGACGTCGCGTTCTATGGCGATCACCGCAGCATCGCGTTTTTCGCCGCCGACATGAATCCGCCCACGCCGGTCGGCAGCGCCGCGAACTCGATCTTTGGGGCGTCAATCGCGCTGGCGCGCACCGAGCCGTTCCCCCTGCCAAAGACTGTAAATCCGACGCGTCACAAGAATTGGGGTTTTGAGCAATCAACCATGTTCCCCAATTTCCTCATCCACGTCGGCGAGGGGTTGTGGTTTACGCACCAATTCTGGCCGATTTCCGAGAATAAGTGCCTCTGGGAGGGGAAGTATTTCCTGAAGGCACCCAAGACGAACTCCGAGCACTGGGCACAGCGCTATGCCGTCACATTGCAGCGCAACGCCTGGCTGGAGGATACCGCCACCATGGAGGATACCCACGACGCGTTGATGTCAGGGGCCGTCAAGCAAATCAATCTTCAGGACGATGAAATCATGCTCCGGCACGCTTTCAACGCGATTAACCGTCGTGTCCGGGCGTTGGACGAAGAAGCGAAGGGAGCCCACGCATGAGCATCACGCTACCTGGTGGATTTGAAGACTTGCAGCCGTTTGCTGACCGATGGGCACTGGCGACCGAATACGAACGTGCAGCGGAACGTCGTCGTTCGAGTCCGGCTGACATCAAGGCCTTTTACGACGTGGGCCTGAGATGTCTGCCGCAGATCCTCAAGCGCGCCGACCAGTATCCGCTGGGTCAGATTTCCGGTGTGGACAGTTCACTGTTTCACCTCGCTCTGTCGCTGGCGGAGGTGGCTCCGCACGTTGAATTCTACGATTGCGATCCGCGGGTGCCGTTCGCGTTTCGCGAGGAGCGCCTGGTCGGCGTGCACTGCGGGACGGCCGACTAAACTGCCGGTGCGCGAGGGCTCAGTGCAGGACGTGGGCGGATCAACGCAGGCGCGGCTCGCCCGCCTTGAGGCGTGCGAAGCTATTCGTGCTTGTGTGTATGCCTATGCAGTGGCGGGCGACCGTGGAAACGATGCGCTGATGCTCAAGGACGTGTTCACCCGCGATGCCGTTTATGAAGCGGCAGGTATGGGGCGCTTTGAAGGCCTGCCGGCGATTCTCGAGGGCCTCTCGGAGATTGCCGCGAATATCGTCGTCTGGTCGTTCCATGCGCCTGGCGGCCCGCTGATCCGGCTTGCGGATGATTGTAAACATGCAACGGCTTTTTGGTGGGTATGGGTTCCGGTAGTACTACGATCGCCCGATGGTACCGACGTTCCGCACTGGGGCGCCGGACATTACAACGGGGAACTCACTGACGAAAATGGCCGCTGGAAGTTTGCGCGGCTGCTATTCGAGACACGCTTGCGTACGCCGTACCAAGGGCCATGGAGCACAATTGATGGTCCGTTTGAATGGCCGCGGTAGAGGCGCCGCTCTCAGTTGCAGACGGGTTGGATCAACTCACTGCTTTGTGCCGAGCCAGCGAGGTGCCCGCAGGAGAGGGGCTGCGAGTTGAACTACCGGGACACGCGCCCCTTGCGGTGTTCCATGTCGGAGCTGAGTACTTTGTGACTGATGATCACTGTACCCACGGGGAAGGCTCTCTTTCGGACGGCAAGGTCGTAGGGGACGAGATTCGCTGCCCGTTTCACAGGGGGAAGTTCTGTCTGCGCACAGGTCGGCCGACGGCTCCGCCCTGCGTCGTGCCGTTGCGCACCTATGCTGCGGTGGTGCGTGATGGGTTTGTTCTGGCAGCCCTGTGAGCGGACTCCGATCGAGGCAAGTAGCAAGCCTGCGTTGCTAAGAACCCTGTGAGCGACACGCCGTCCATCATCTACATCGTCGATGACGATCACGGACTGCGCGCTTCACTGTCGTGGCTGGTCGACTCTATGGGCCTGACCGCCCGCGCCTACGGCAGTGCAACTGAATTTCTAGCCGCGTTCGACCCTGAAATCCCCGCGTGTCTGGTACTCGACGTACGGATGCCAGAAGTGGGTGGGTTCGAGGTGCAGCAGTGGCTGCGTGATCACGGCAGTCGCATGCCGGTGATTTTTGTCTCCGGTCACGGCGATATCCCCATGTCCGTGCGAGCGATGAAATTGGGCGCCTTCGACTTCATCGAGAAACCGTACAACGCCCAGCAGCTTCTTGAGCGGATACAGGCCGCTGTGCGCACTGCGGCAATTCAGCATGAAGAGCGCGTAAAGCGCAGGGCACTAGGGGAACGCTTGGCGTCGCTGTCACAGCGGGAGCGCGAGGTCCTGAAACTCGTAGTCGAGGGTAAGACCAGCAAGCTTATCGCGCGTGAGCTCCACATCACGGTGAAGACCGTCGACGTCCATCGTACGCATGTGCGCGAGAAACTTGGCTCTTCGACGGTCGCGGAACTCGTTCGCGATGTGCTCTCACTGACCGATCCGGGCGTCTAGCCTCGTCCGATAGCCGCCGCGGGTCGCCCGCGGTCCGCGAGCGCAAGGCTGCGATTCTATTGCGCGCAGGCAACTAAACGTGCAGGCCCGGTGTAGATGACATGACCCCATGATCTCCATGCTCTCACCATTGCGGCGCGGGAAAGACCAGAATGCCTGTATCGAGCCTTGCATATCTTGGCGTGGGAGTGGCTGACGTACCGGCTTGGGCCGGGTTCGCTACGGATGTCTTGGGCCTCGAGCCATCGAGCCGCGGGCCCGATGGGGAAACGCGCTTCCGCAGCGACGAGCATGCGTGGCGCCTGGCAGTGCACCGATCCGAGGCCGACGATATCATCTACGCGGGCTTCGACGTTCCCGACGCACGGGCGCTTACCGAGCTCACTGGCCACCTGCGCACCATGGGAGTTTCGGCACGGGCGTTGACATCCGCTGAGGCGGCTGCCCGGGGTGTCATGGGGGGGGCCGCCGTAAGAGACCCGGACGGGCTCGCGATCGAGCTCGTCCACGGGCTTCACAATGCACCAGAGCCATATTCCTCCCCGCGAGGCGCAACATTTGTGACCGGCAGCCAGGGCCTCGGGCACGTGGTTTTGACCACCGCGAATGTCGAACTCAGCTTGAAATTCTACGGGGCGCTGGGTTTCGGCGTCAGCGACTACATCAAGGTCGAACTCGCCCCCGGTTTGACGGTCAATCTGGTGTTCCTACACTGCAACGCGCGCCACCACACCGTGGCGCTACTGCCCGTGCCAATGCCCAAGCGGCTCAACCATCTGATGTTAGAGGTCGCCTCGGTCGACATGGTGCTGAGGGCCTACTACCGCGCGCAGGCGCGCGGCGCGCCGATTGTCCGCCACATCGGGCGGCACACGAATGACCATATGTTCTCGTTCTACGCCCAAACGCCTGCGGGTTTTGATGTGGAGTACGGATTCGGGGCACGACACGTGGGGCCGGGATGGACCGTAGAGCAGTATTCCGCCATCAGTCTGTGGGGGCATGACGCTTCCTGCGGCGCGCCTGCACCCGGAGGTGCTTCATGACGCCACCAAGCGAGGGCAAGACCGTCGAAGTGGACGGCCGACCCGTTTACTATCTTGACGTCGGCAAGGGAACACCCGTCGTGCTGCTGCATGGCGGCGGGCCCGGAGCCAGTGGATTCAGCAATTACAACCGCAATATTGAAGCGCTGCAGACCGGGTATCGCCTCATCATTCCGGACCTGCCAGGCTATGGTAGTTCAGGGAAGGCGCCGATCAGCGGGCCCCGCTACGCAGCTTATGCAGCCACGGTGCTGGGGCTGCTTGACCAATTGAAGATCCCCAAGGCCCACTTCATTGGTAATTCACTCGGCGGTGGCACGGCAATAAAGGCAGCACTCGAGGCGCCCCAGCGGGTCGACAGGCTCGTGTTGATGGGGCCGGCAGGCCTACATTCCGCGTATACGAAAGTGCCTACCGAAGGCGCGCGGATGATCTTTGAGTACTACGCCGGGGAGGGGCCTTCAAAGGCAAAGCTCAAGGCCTTCATCCAATTGATGATCTACGATTCGTCGGCGCTGACCGATGCACTGCTCGAGCAACGGTACCAGGCCAGTATCGACCCCGAGGTGATCGCCAACCCACCGCTCAGCCGCAGCCACCCTCCAATCCTGGAGGAACTGTGGCGAGATCCGCGCCTGAGCCAGCTGCCGCATGAGACGCTGCTGTTGTGGGGCCGTGAGGACCGCGTGAATCCGCTGTTTACAGCAGAAATTCTCATGAACCAACTGCCGAACGCCTGCATGGTTTCATTTACCAAATGCGGTCACTGGGTCCAGTGGGAACGGGCGGAGGCGTTCAACAGGTTTGTGTCCAACTTCCTCGGTGGGGGCGCCACCGCATGATCGAGTCGCTCGCGGAACGACTCCGCGAAGCGGAGCGAACTCGTACCTCAATTTCTGCGTTTCGGGAGACTCTGGGCGCCGGGGCCATAGAACAAGCGTATGCCATCCAGCGGCGTAACGCCGCCATTAGGTTGCGAGCCGGCGGCCGGCTTGTGGGTCGCAAGATCGGACTGACATCCGCGGCCGTGCAGCGCCAGCTCAAAGTGGATCAACCCGACTGCGGTCTGCTCTTTGCAGATATGCAGGTCGCCGACGGCGGCAGCCTCGCCCTAGATGAGCTCATTGAGCCAAAAGTAGAGTCGGAGATCGCCTTTGTTCTATCGCGCGATCTTGACCGCAAGGACCTTACGCACCAACACATACTCTCTGCGGTCGACTATGTCCTGCCGTGCCTCGAGATTGTCGACAGTCGGATTCGGCACTGGGATATCGGCATTGTTGACACCATCGCCGACAACGCATCGTCCGCGCGTTTTGTCCTTGGAGCCACGCCGCGGCGTCCCGTCGATTTTGATTTCATACACTGCGGGATGGTGCTGCGAGGTAATGGGGCGGTAGTTGCGACGGGGGCTGGCGCGGCCTGTCTCGGCAACCCGATCGAGGCGGTGCGGTGGCTGGCTGTTACGCTCGCCGGCACAAATTTCCCGCTGCGTGCGGGCGATATCGTGCTGAGTGGGGCACTGGGCCCCATGACTGGCCTTTCCGCAAGCTGCCATTACAGCGCGACGATTGCCAACCTGGGGAGCGTAACGGTCAACACCGTGGCAAGAAGCTGATGAGCAGGATGGGAGTGGCGATCCTGGGGTCAGGCAATATAGGTACCGACTTACTGGTTAAGATCTCGCGCTACTCACGCGCGCTTGAAGCAGTGGCGTTGGTGGGAATTGATGCACAGTCCGAGGGCCTCGCGCTGGCACGGCGCTTGGGCGTGCTTGCGCTCGACTCGGGGCTGGAGGGGCTGGTGCGGCACCCGGAATTTGCCCGGGTGTCACTGGTATTCGACGCGACATCCGCGCGTGCGCACGCGCAGCACCATGCGACGCTGGCAGCTTGCGGCAGGCGCGTCATAGACCTGACGCCCGCAGCCCTTGGTCCCTACACGGTGCCGGTCGTGAACCTGGGCGAAAACCTGACAGCGGGAAATCTGAATCTAGTCACCTGCGGTGGGCAGGCAACCATACCGATCGTCGCCGCTATCAGCAGCGTTGCGGCTGTGCACTACGCAGAGATCGTGGCGACAATCGCCTCAAAATCGGCCGGCCCGGGAACCCGGGCGAACATTGATGAGTTTACGCAAACGACTGCCCGGGCTATCGAAAGACTGGGCGGTGCACGGCGCGCCAAGGCAATTATCGTTCTAAATCCCGCCGAGCCCCCCCTGATTATGCGCGACACGGTATTCGCGCTGTCAGATGATGCGGAGGAGGCTGCGGTCACCACGGCCATCGAGCTGATGGTCAATCGGGTCCAGCAATACGTGCCGGGCTTCCGTATGAAGCAACCCCCGCAGTTCGAACGTGTCCTGGAGAATGCCCCGCTGTACGTGCCGGGGGTGGGAGACCTCCACGGACTCAAGACTTCAGTATTCCTGGAAGTCGAAGGTGCCGCGCACTATCTCCCCTCGTACGCGGGCAATCTCGACATCATGACTTCCGCGGCGCTTGCCACCGGTGAGCGTATCGCTGCGTACCAGGCGAGCGTGACTTGAACGCGCGTGCGCCGCAGGTGCGTCCCCTCTACATCCAGGACGTGACGCTTCGGGATGGGATGCACGCGATCCGCCACTGCTATTCCATCGCGCAGGTCGTGCAGATCGCACGCGCCCTGGATGAGGCGGGCGTGGATGCCATTGAAGTTGCGCACGGCGACGGGTTGGCCGGCTCGAGCTTCAACTATGGGTTCGGGGCACATCTGGACGCTGAATGGCTTGGCGCAGTGGCCGAGGTGCTCGAACGATCGGTGCTTACTACGCTGCTCGTGCCCGGCATCGGCACCATCGCCGACCTGCGCCTGGCTTTCGCACTAGGTGTTCGTTCGGTGCGCATCGCCACGCATTGCACGGAGGCGGATATCGCGCAGCAGCACATCGAGGAAGCACGGGCGTTGGGCATGGATACAGTAGGCTTTTTGACGATGGCCCACATGAGTGAGCCGGGAGAACTGGCGCTGCAGGCAAAGCTCATGGAGTCCTATGGCGCCCAGTGCGTGTACGTCGTCGACTCTGCCGGTGCACTGGACATGGATGGTGTCGCCGGCAGGCTGCGGGCATTCGCGGACGTGCTCAGGCCGGACACTCAGCGCGGCATTCACGCACATCACAACTTAACGCTCGGCGTCGCAAATTCCATTGTCGCTGTACAGAACGGCGCAACCCGAGTTGACGCTTCGCTCGCTGGAATGGGAGCCGGGGCGGGTAACGCGCCGCTGGAGGCATTCGTGGCCGCCATCAGCCGGCTGGGCTGGATGCATGGCTGCGATCTGTTCGCGCTCATGGACGCCGCGGACGACCTGGTGCGCCCGCTACAGGACCGGCCGGTGCAGGTTGACCGCGAGACGCTCTCGCTGGGTTTCGCCGGCGTCTATTCCAGCTTTCTGCGGCACGCGGAGTCTGCTTCACGGCGCTACGGGGTTGATACCCGGGAGATCCTCGTTGAGCTCGGGCGGCGGCGCATGGTCGGGGGCCAGGAGGACATGATCATCGACGTGGCGCTCGAGCTCGCTGCCGGGACCGACCAGCGATGAGAGGCGCTTCCACCCTGTGCTGGGTATGTTGATCCGTCGGGTACCGTGACTTTGTTGCGATCGGATGGCAACGATTGCGGTCGGCGGCTAGCTGAAGTCCCTACGGCTTGTATCCTGCAGCGGGGGATAGCAGAAGTCGCCGCCGCAAGTTGGTGGCGGACAGCCGTTCTGTTGACGCGATCGTCTTTGGCGGATCAGGGGGCACTCAGTGAGACTAACCTATCGTGCTTTGTGCGCGCCGCTGTTGGGTGCTCTGGCTAGCGGCGGAGCCGTAGCCCAGCCAGTGACTGCCGCGAACGACGGCCTCATAGAGATCGTTGTGACCGCACAAAGGGTCGCGCAGGCGGAGTCTAATGTGCCGCTGGCGGTCTCGGCGCTTACCGGCGAACAGCTACGAGAACGCAACTACGATTCTCTGGAAGATTTCAAGGGCGCTGTTCCTGGACTACAGGTCAACAACTACGCGGGCGAAGCGCGCATCAACATCCGCGGCATAGGCATGAACAGCCTCAGCTTCGGTGTCGACTCGCAGGTGGCGTTTAGCCTCAATGGTGTCTATTTGTCTAGCGCGCGGGTCGCCGACCAGGCATTTCTTGACGTTGAGCGGATTGAGGTCGTGCGGGGTCCACAGGGCACTCTGTATGGGCGCAATGCCACCGGCGGTGCGATCAATGTGATAACAAATCGCCCCAAGGATGAATTCGAGTCCTGGGTGCAGTTGAGTTACGGCAACTATAACGATATTGCATCAAAGGCTGTGCTCAGCGGGCCGTTGGTGGGGGACACCGTACTTGGTCGGCTGGCCATCAGCACTGAAAACCACGACGGCTATGCCCTCAATCTATACAACGGCAAATATTACGACAACGCAAACACGCAGACCGTACGCGGGACGTTGGTTTTCAACTTCAGTCCGGACCTAACGCTCGATCTGATCGCCGACTTCCACCGCGCCCAGGATGGCGACAACGCCGGTCACCTGATTGGCGAGTCGCCGGGCTTTCCGATTCTTACCGGAGTCACATTGGGCGGCCATACCGTCCCGTTAGATAGCAACGGTCAGGCGATCGATCCGCGGTTGCTCAACATAAATACGATACCCCTGAACGATCAAAAGTCCTGGGGAGCGGCCGCCGATCTTACCTGGAAGATCGATCAGGCCCTGACTCTGAAGTCCATTACGGGCTTCCGCAAAGAGAACGTCCAGCTGACGCTCGACTTCGACGAGACTGAGACACCTTTCGATTCAACCGTTCCAGGCAAGGACTTTGCCGGATACGAGGGAGATCGGCAGATCAGCGAGGAGGTGCAGTTGCTGGGCAACTACGCCCGGGTAAACTTCGTCTCGGGCCTGTACTACTTCAATGACAAGGTTGACCCCGGGTACTTCTGGCTCGGATTGAACTTCGGTACCCCCAGCTTCCCGTTCGTCAACGCCACGCGCCTGGGCGGCACCACCACCACCGATGCGTACGCCGCCTTCGGGGAAGCAACCTTTAAGGCGACTGACAAACTCAATCTCACCGCCGGCGTGCGCTATAGCCACGAAAAGCGTTCCGCAACGTCACTGGAGATGGTGCCCTCGTTTGATCTAACCGTCACCGACGCGGCCTCTAAGAGCTTTCACGATGTGTCCCCGAAATTCAGCATCGACTACCACTTTACTGATGGCCTCATGACATACCTGACCATCAGTAAAGGCTTCCAGAGCGGTGGTTTTGACATCAGTGCACAGCCACCCCTGGTCGCCTTTGAACCCGAGACGGTCTGGGACTACGAGGCGGGCCTTAAATGGCGCACCAAGCAAGTTTCGGTCGATCTTTCTGCGTTCCACTATGACTATACCAACCTGCAGGTGGCGCAGATTGTCAATGGACTGCCGGCTACTACCAATGCGGCAGACTCGAAGATCGATGGCGCGGAACTTGAGGCCACAGTTCAGGCAACTCCGGCGTTTCAGATCACCGAGGCCTTGGCTTACCTACACGCGCGATTTACGAAGTTCACCGAGATGGACACCCTCACAGGGGAGCTCGACGATCTTGCTGGCAATCAGCTGCCGGGGGCGCCTAAGTGGTCATCGAATCTGTTACTGAACTATTCGGTTCCGATCGCTGCAACGCGACTGTCCCTCACGGGCGAGTGGAATTGGCACGATCGGCTGTACTTTACCGAGTTCAATTCCGCGCAAGTTTCGCAGGCGCCGACGTCAACCTATAACGCGTCGGCACGGCTGATCTTCAATCACGAGAAGACCTATCTGGAGCTCTACGGCAAGAATCTGTCGAACGAGCTAGTTCTCTCGCAGGCCTGGATCACCGGAGCCGGCTTCGGCAGCATGGTGCTCGGGCACATCGCGCCGCCCCGTACCTACGGCGTTTTGATTCACCATTCGTTCAACTGAACTGCTGTAAGGCAAAAAGCTCGACGCGATTTCCGCGTCGTACGGATTCTTAGAGCCGCGGCAGGCGACGATCACCAATGGCGCGCTCGACGAGCTGGCCGACGGCGAGCAGGAGCGCATCCTTCCCGTTAGCGGTGTAGAGCGTCACGCCGAACGGTACGCCTGAAGCGTCGACACCCACCGGGATCGCGAGGGTCGGAGTTCCTGCCTTGCCGGTGCACTTTGCCGCCGCTCCCATCGGGGCGATGAGCACGTCGACGTTTCCTGAGAGCAACGCGGCGTCAATCCCTCCGGCGCGGCTGAGCGCGATATCGCGTAGCCTATCCAGGCGGTACCGGGGGTCGTTGAGGCCGCGGGTCTCCAGCGCAGCCAGCAGGAGCGACTGACCATAGGGAATGTGCTCCGGATGCGAGTCGTTCCACCGCACCAGCGCTTCAAGGGAGCCGATGCCACAGGGGGCCTCATGCGCCTGCAGGAACGCATCCAGGGATGCCTTGAACTCGGTCTTGAAGACACACGAGCGCACCTCCTGTAGCTGCTCTGCGCTCGGCAGGTCACAAGGGTCGATGATCACAGCGCCAGCCCGCGCGAGGCCTGCGAGTGCCGCGTCAAAGAGCGCGAGCACCCCGGAGAACTCCGGTCTTTGCGCCATGGCCCGGCGCGGTGCCCCGATGCGTACATGGGCAAGGTCCTGAAGTCCCATTCCGCCGCGATCATCACGCCGCATCAGCACCGACACGGGATCGTGGGCGTCGGCCCCGGCGATCACGTCAAAGACGAGAGCGGCATCCCCGACCGAGCGGGTTAGCACGCCCGGGGCGTCCTGGCTTGGCACCAGCGGGATGATGCCCGCGCGGCTTACCATTCCGACCGAGGGTTTGAAGCCGACGACGGAGGAGTAGTTAGCGGGAGTTTGTATGGAGTTCTGGGTTTCCCCTCCGATTGCGATGGGCGCAAAGGCGGCCGCAACCGCCGCCGCCGAACCTACGCTTGAGCCCTGACCACGTCCATAGGCGATACCGTGCGGATTGCGCACTACGCCCCCTGCGCTGCTGAATTCCGCGGGCATGACATCGGCCACGTAGTCGGCAAATTCGGTCAGATTGGTCTTTCCCAGAACGATCGCGCCCGCTGCAGTCAGTCGTTCCACGATGGTTGCGGTGTGCCGCGGCACGAACTGCAGCAGCGCCGCGACGCCCGCAGGAGCCGGGTATTCGTGGGCGATGAAGACGTTGTCTTTGATGAGCACCGGTATGCCGTGCAGGGCCCCTACACTGCGCCCGGCGCTCAGGTCGGCGTCGGCTCGCCTCGCATCCTCGAGAGCATGGGTGGACAGTACCCGGACGGCGTTCAGCCGCGGGCCGACATGATTGAAAGCGTCGATTCGTCTCAGGTACCACTGAGTAAGTTCGACGCCTGAGCAGCGGCGCGAACGAAGGAGCTCCTGGAGAGCCGGAATCGAGCCGTGCAGCAGCACATCGACTACGTCTTTTGAGATCATGACCGTGGTGCGCTCCGCTATGGTGGGGCGATGTAGAGCCGGTCGTTTCTACCGTTGTCGGTGCCGAGTCGCAACGCGATGGACTCAGAGATCTGCACTCAGGTGCCAGACCTTGCGGCGCGAGAGCGGTTTAAGGCTTTTAGGCCTCCTACCGTGGTCTTGAAAGCACTCATACGCAGCCGGGCATGAGGACGGCAGCCAGAGGAAGGACAGGCTCGTGGCCACACAAGTAAATCGCGTAGCGCTTGTAACCGGCGCAGGCCGTGGGATCGGCGCTGCCATTGCCCTCGAGCTTGCAGCTCAGGGGGCTCGTGTCGTGGTCAACTATGCCGAGCGCGCGGATGATGCCAATTCGACGGTCGCGGCCATTCGCGCTGCGGGGGGCGATGCCTTCAGCGCACAGGCAGATGTGCAGGATCCGCAACAGCTGGCGCGGCTGTTCGCGGCGGTGTCTCAGAAATACGGTCGTCTGGACATCCTGGTGAATAATGCCGGTGTCGGCGGTACTGCGATGCTGGACGAGCTCAACGCCGACACGATTGACCGCGTGCTCGCCGTCAATGTCCGCGCCGTACTGCTGGCCACCCAACGCGCCGTCCGGGCGTTCAGCTCCAGCGGCGGCGCGATCGTCAATCTGAGCTCTGCGTTGGCTCTGCAACCGGTTCCCGCGCAGGCGCTATATGCGGCTACCAAGGGTGCCATCGATGCGCTGACGCGCGTGCTAGCCCGGGAGCTGGGCCCGTTGCACATCCGTGTCAACGCAGTCGCGCCGGGCCCGACCGAGGCCGGACTGCTGCAGATTGACGAACAGACACGCGGATACCTGATCAGCCGCACACCCTTAGGACGGATCGGGATACCGGCGGACACGGCGAAGGTAGTGGCATTTCTGGCGAGTGACGCAGCGGCCTGGATCACTGGCCAGGTCATAGGAGCTGACGGCGGCCTTCGGGTCTGAGGTCCGGTAGCACGCGGGAGTTTGCTCCAGTGCGGAAGAGAGTTCCTGCGGTAGCTCACACGGGAGACAAAATGCTGAGCGGTGAGGAGGTGCGGAGTCCTGGCCGCCGTTCGCTATTGCAGTTTGGAGTTGCGCTCGTGGCGGCAGGTTCGGTACCGGGCGCGCTCGCGCAAGCGGCTGCGGATGGCGCAGGGACGTTCACGGCGAAGGAGCAGGGCATCCTGCTAGCTCTCGGCGAGGCGCTCGTGCCAGGGGCAGACCTGCCACGCTTCCTGACTCACATGCTCGCACGCCGGCCGCACATGCTGTGCTATCCGTTCGTGAGTTTCCCGCTGGATACAGCCGGCTTCTATCGCACTGCGCTCGGGGCATTGGAGCGCGCCTCGGTGCGTGAACGGCTCGTCGGCTTCGCCGAGTTGTCCCGTGATGGGCGAACGACGTTGCTGCGGGAGCTCGTTACCGGGCAGATCAAGGAATGGGATGGACCGCCCCCTGCTCTTGTCTATTTCGTTGTACGAAACGACGCGGTAGACGCCGTGTATGGGAGCCCGGATGCCTACCGCGCAATGAACGTTCCCTACATGGCGCACATCAGTCCGCCCGCCCTGGAGTAACGTGCATGAACTCAGCGGACGTCGTCGTCATCGGGAGCGGCGCCACGGGCAGTCTAGTGGCGGCGAGGCTGGGCACGGCAGGTCGTAAGGTTGTCGTGCTCGAAGCCGGGCCGCCTCGTGAGCTCGGGGAGCTTTACAGCTCGACGATATGGTCGCGGAAACTGAAGTGGCAGGGCGCACCAGTGCGCGTCGAGGGCGCGAACCCAGTTCCGCATGCGTTCGAAGCCGGGTTCGGGCGTGGTGGCTCGGCGCTGCATCACTACGCGTGTTGGTTCAGGCTACATCGAGAGGACTTCCGAACCGCGACGCTGTACGGCAAGGGACTTGATTGGCCGATCGACTACGATGATCTGCGCCCGTACTACGACGCTTTGCAGTCGGAAATCGGAGTTTCCGGCGATGCCGATCAGGAGATCTGGCGCCCTCCGGGAGCTCCATACCCGATGCCTCCGCAACCGATTTTCCGCCAGGGAGAGATCATTGCAGAAGGGTTCAAGCGAGCTGGCGGGCACGTCGCTCCGCTTCCGATGGCCATCAACTCGATCGAATACCGCGGGCGTCCAGCGTGTATCCAGGACGGATGGTGCGATGCCGGGTGTCCAACTGGAGCTCTGGCGAATCCCATCACTATTTTTGGTGCGGCGCTGCAGCGGGCTCGAGTGGAAATCCGGTATCACTCCGAGGCCGCACGGCTGCTCACGGACGCCTCGGGCCGGCGAGTGCGCTTCGTAGAATACGTGGACGCCAATGGTATTCGTCGGCGGATCGGTGCGAACCTGGTCGTTATCTCAGCGTTTGCGGTTCAGACCCCGCGTCTGTTGCTCAACTCCGCGAACGAGAGTCATCCTAAAGGGCTGGCGAATTCGAGCGGCTTGGTCGGGTGCTACTTCATGTCCCACGGTGCTGTAAACCTCTACGGTATGTTCGCGGAGCGGACCGACAACTACCTTGGGCGTTCGGGTGGGCAGCTTTTCTCTCAGGACAGCTATCAAAAAGATGCGCGGCCGGGTGATGTTGGCGGTTATACCTGGAGGATCGGCAACGCATTGAAGCTCGCGGATCTGGGAGGTATCGCCAATGCTCGCGTCGATCTCTTCGGCCCCGCGCTGAAGGATTTCATCAACAAGGCGGCGGTGCACCTCGGTACCATGTCGGCGCTGAGTGACAATCTTCCCAGCAGGGAAAACCGCGTGGAGCTCACCGCAGAAAAGGACCGCCACGGAATTCCCCTCGCGAAAGTCACGCATACGCTTGGCCCGGACGCGACCAGGAGCCTCGAGGCCGCCACCGCCGAGGGGCGGAACATACTTAACGCGGCCGGAGCGCAAGAGGCTTGGTCAGCCCCGATCCGAACTGAGCATCTGATGGGAGGTACTGTTATGGGTCGCGACGCGGCAAAGTCGGTGACCAACGGCTACGGGCAGACGCATGATGTCGAGAATCTGTATATCGCGGGCCCTGGTCTCTTTCCAACAAGCGGCGCTGTCAATCCGACCTTCACGGCGAGTGCACTTGCCGCGCGCGCGGCGGACTATATTTTGAAGAGCAACCGCTAGGGCATGCCCGCACCTCCGTGCGCGGTAGCGGCAGACCGCTCTCACGGCCGAAGCGTCTCGGGCCGGTAGCTATGCCGGCGCAGTTCACCTAGGCGCGACAGGCGTTCCGTCGCGGCCACGCAAAGGTAGGGCGGGGGGCTGGAGTCGCGGATTACACCCTGGAGGTCGTTCGCTTATGGCGCTCCCCGCACTTCTGCAGCACAGCCTGCGATTGCCCGTTGTCGCAGCACCGATGTTTCTGGTCTCGGGGCCCGATTTGGTGGTTGGCTGCTGTAGTCAGGGGGTTGTTGGCACATTTCCCGCCCTGAATCAGCGCACGACCGCTGGACTTGATGCTTGGCTGACCGCGATCCGCCAGCGATGTTCCGACATTGAAAGCCGGACACAGACGAAAGTCGCGCCCTTTGGCGTCAATCTCATCGTTCACCGCACCAATCCGCGACTCCAGGACGACCTTGATTGTTGTGTGCGCCACCGCGTTCCGTTAGTCGTGACCTCGCTCGGTGCCGCGCGCGCCGTCACTGATGCTGTCCACAGCTACGGCGGCATCGTGTTCCACGACGTAACGACGACCCACCACGCGCGCAAGGCGCTGGATGCGGGCGTGGACGGACTCATCTGTGTCGCTGGCGGAGCGGGGGGCCATGCAGGCACAGGCAGTCCTTTTGCCCTGATTGGTGAGATCCGTCGGTTCTTTTCCGGAACTGTACTGCTGGCCGGGGCACTGTCGACCGGCCGGGATATTGCCGCAGCGCAGGCCATGGGAGCGGATCTGGGATATCTCGGGACGCGATTTATCGCGACGCAGGAGTCGCTTGCGCCTGAGAGTTACAAGGCGTTGATCGCAGCCAGCAGCGCGGCGGACATAGTCTACACCGCTGTGGTGTCGGGGATCCCCGCAAACTTCTTGCGCCCGAGCCTGGTTGCCGGCGGTATAGATCTGCGCAACGCCCAACCCCCCGCGCACATGGATTTGGGAACCGAAAGTGCACTTGCCTCTGAACCGGACCATGAAGTGGGGTCTAAAGCAAAGCCGTGGCGCGATCTATGGTCCGCCGGGCAGGGTGTGGGTGCCATTGACAACGCGCCTAGCGTCGCCTTTCTGGTGTCCCAGCTGGAGCGCGAGTATCAGGAGGCGGTAACCGCATTCTCCGCCGCGTCAGCATGCTACGTCGGCAAATCCTCTAAGTGATGGAACACGAGGTGATCAACTGGCATGCAGTACTCATTCAAAACCGTTAAGTGCGAACTTGAGGATCGGATATTGGTGGTGACGCTCAGTCGCCCAGAGCGACTGAATGCTTTCACCGTCACGATGGCCGATGAACTCGTTGAGGTGTTCACTCAGGCGAACGCGGATGATGACGTTGGCGCCGTTATTGTGACGGGAGCGGGCAGGGCATTTTGTGCCGGAATGGACCTCGCCGTTGAGGGCAACGTGTTCGGTCTCGATGAAAGTGTTCAGCCGACGCTAGCCGACATGCGCGAGCGGTTGCATGACCCCCAGATCGAACGAGGCGTGCGTGATACAGGGGGACGTGTCGTCCTGTCGATCTTCGCGTGCAACAAGCCCGTCATCGCGGCGATCAACGGTGATGCCGCCGGTGTCGGAGCGACAATGACATTGCCCATGGACTTCCGGATTGCGGCCGAAGGGGCGCGAATCGGATTTGTGTTCGCCAAAATCGGCATCGTTCCGGAGGCGTGCTCGTCCTGGTTCCTGCCACGCTTGGTTGGAATGCAGAGGGCACTTGAATGGTGCTACCTCGGCAACATGCTCAGCGCGAGTGAATGCTTGAGCGCTGGTCTGCTGCGATCGGTAGTACCACAGCATGAAGTCCTAAACGAGGCGCGTGGCTTTGCACGAAGCCTCCTCGTAAACCGTTCGGCCGTGGCCGTCGCCATGACACGGCAGATGTTGTGGCGAAACGCCTCGCTCCCGACACCTCTGGATGCCCACCGGATCGACTCCCTAGTCGTGTTCTATCTGAGCCAGCACGACGGGCGAGAGGGGATTCATGCCTTCCTTGAAAAGCGTCGGCCGCAGTTCCAAGGTCGGCCCTCAACCGACCTTCCGCCCATTTATCCGTGGTGGGACGACGACCGGTCGAACTCGTAGCGCAAGGCCGTTCCCGTCCTTCACCCTCCGGCGGTAATACCGTCAAATCTGCCCGCAAGTCCAAACAGGTAGACGGTGTGGTGAGACTGAGTAAGAGGCGCAGGGGAAGCCGCCGGCGCTGCCCTTCGCACTGGGGCGGCTGGCCGCGTTTTTCACATGGATTTTCACATGTGAGCCAGCTATGATCGTGTAAGTCATTGATTTTATGGCGCTCCCTACGGGATTCGAACCCGTGTTACAGCCTTGAGAGGGCTATGTCCTAGGCCTCTAGACGAAGGGAGCGTGCTTCGGGGCTTTATGCAGAGCGCGGTATTATAGAGAGCTGTCCCGATTGCTCAAGCCGAAAGCCGAACTCCTTGAATTCTCCCCCCGCGTCCGTTGCGACGCCGTCCGCCACCCCCCAGATCATCACCCGGTCCGAGCACAACGTCTCCCGCGCCCATATTTCGCCCAATGCGCTGCGGGTGCTTTATCGACTGCGTGACGGAGGCTTTCAGGCCTTCCTGGTCGGGGGCTGCGTCCGCGACCTGTTGCTGGGCATCGAGCCGAAGGACTTCGACGTTGCCACCGATGCCCTGCCGGAGCAGGTCAAGCGTCTGTTCCGCAACTGCCGCCTGATCGGGCGCCGCTTCCGCCTGGCGCACGTGTTCTTCGGGCGCGAGATCATCGAGGTGGCAACCTTCCGCGCGGCCACCGCACCGGAGCCGGGGGAAGAGCCGATCCCGGTTGCCGACCTCGATGATGAGCGGGTGCCGGGCCTGGAAGACGCCGAGCCGGAGCCGGACGAGGCAGTCGCGGATCCGCGTGCGCCATTCGAGGAGGATTCCGCCGAACGGGCCTTCGATGCCAGCGGGCGCATCTTGCGCGACAACGTCTACGGCACGATCGATGCGGATGTATGGCGGCGCGACTTCACGTGCAACTCGCTTTACTACAACATCGCCGACTTCTCGATCTGGGACTATGTGCATGGTGCCGCGGACGTTGCGGCCCGGACGCTGCGCATGATCGGCGATCCGGAGACGCGCTTCCGCGAAGATCCGGTGCGCATGCTGCGCGCGGCGCGCTTCGAGGCGAAGCTCGGCTTCAGCATCGATCCGGCCACGGCCGCCCCGATCGGAGAGCTGCGCGAACGGCTGGCGGGCGTGCCGCAGGCACGCCTGTTCGATGAAACGCTGAAGCTGTTTCTGGGCGGCCATGGAGCGAGCAGCTTCCGGGTGCTGCGGGCGCGCGGCCTGCTCGCCTCGATACTGCCGAGTGTCGATGCCTACCTGGTAAGCCATCCCGGCAGTCTGGTGGAGCGGCTCCTGGTGCAGGGCCTGAAGAACACCGACGCCCGCGTGCAGGCGGACAAGCCGGTGACGCCGACCTTCCTGTTCGCGCTCCTCTTATATGGCCCGATCGCGGCCATCATCGAAGCCACCCCGCCGGAGCGCTGGCATGAACTCGCCACGATCCTGGACGCCTGTGACGAGGCGGTGCGCGAGGCGCAGGGCCGCATCTCCATCCCCAAGCGCTTCTCCCTGGGTGTGCGCGAGATGTTCGCGCTGCAGCCGCGCCTGGAACACCCGCGCGGCCGCCGGGCGCTGCGCACCCTGGAGCATCCGCGGTTCCGCGCCGCCTACGACTTGCTGCTGCTGCGTGCGCAGCTCGGCATGGCCTCGCAGGAAACCGCTGACTGGTGGACCCGGCTGCAGGAGGCCTCGGCCGAGGAGCGCGGCAGGATGGCCGATGGACTCGCCGGCGAGGCACGCGCGCCGGGGGCTGCGACACCACGGCGCAGTGGCCGCCGGCGTCGCCGCCGCGGCGGTCCGCGGCCGGCCTAGGGCGCATGGAGCGCTGGAAGCCCGCCTATATCGGCCTGGGCAGCAACCTGTCGGATCCGGAACACCAGGTGCTGGTTGCGGCCGAGCATCTGGCACGCTTGCCGCGCAGCTGCTGTGTGCGTGTCTCACCGGTGTATGTTTCCCGGCCGTTAGGTCCGGTCGCCCAGCCGGACTTCGTCAACGCCGCGGCGGGCCTGCTCACGCAGCTGACTGCCCGCGAGTTGCTGGAGCACTTGCGCCGCATCGAGGCGGAGTTCGGGCGTCCGGCGCAGCGCGAGCGCTGGGGGCCGCGGATCCTGGACCTTGATCTGCTTTCCTACGGGCGCGAGCGCTGCGCCGATGCGACGCTGACCCTGCCGCATCCCGGGATACCGGAGCGCAACTTCGTTCTGTATCCTCTGGCTGACATTGCCCCGGATCTCGAGCTGCCAGGGCTTGGTCGCGTGACCGAGCTCAGGGCGCGCGTTACCCGAACGGGGCTCACGGCGCTCTAGGACCATGGCCAGCGAACCCGTCCATAAGTACATCGTGGTGGAAGGCCCCATCGGCGTCGGCAAGACCAGTCTTGCCAAGCGGCTGTGCGCCAGCCTGTCCGCGCAGGGGGTGCTCGAGCAGGCCGCTGCGAATCCGTTCCTCGAGCGCTTCTACAAGAACCCGCGCGCCGGGGCTTTGCCGACGCAGCTGTATTTCCTGCTGCAACGCGCGCAGCAGCTGGCGGCGCTGAAGCAGGCGGACCTGTTCGCCCCCGTGCGCGTGGCGGACTACCTGCTCGAGAAGGACCGTTTGTTCGCGCGCGTCACGCTCGATGACGCCGAGTACGCGCTCTACGAGCTGCTGTACGCGAAACTCGACATCCAGGCGCCCAAGCCCGATCTGGTGGTCTACCTGCAGGCACCGGTGGACGTGCTGCTGGAGCGCATCGCCAAGCGCGGCGTCGACTACGAGCAGTACATCGACCGGCAGTACCTGGAGCGCCTGAACGAGGCGTACGCGAGGTTCTTCCACGAATTCGAGGCCGCGCCGCTGCTGATCGTGAATGCCGCCTCCATCGACCCGCTGAGCAACCAGCGCGACTACGACGAGCTCCTGGCGGCGATCCGGCGCATGACGCGCGGCCGCCTTTACTACAACCCGTTGCGCAGTCGCGCGATCTAGCTACACTCGCAGCACTATGTACACGCACCTGCAGCGGGACGTGAGCCGGCCGCCGGTCACGCTCGCAACCCTGGCGCGCATGAAGGCCGACGGCGAGAAGATCGCCAGCCTCACCTGCTACGACGCCAGCTTCGCGGTCCTGCTCGATGCTGCCGACGTGGATGTCGTGCTGGTCGGGGACTCGCTGGGCATGGTGATCCAGGGACACGACACCACCGTGCCGGTCACCATGGACCAGATCGTGTACCACAGCGCCACGGTGGCCCGCGGGTTGCATCGGCCGTTCCAGATCACCGACCTGCCGTTCATGAGCTATCCCTCCAAGGACGTGGCGCTGGCCAACTCCGTGCGCCTGATGCAGGAAGGCGGCGCGCAGATGGTCAAGCTGGAAAGCGGCGGCAAGCAGACCGAGATCGTCGAGTTCCTCACCAGTCACGACATCGCCGTGTGTGCGCACGTGGGACTCAAGCCCCAGTCAGTGCACAAGACCGGTGGCTTCCGCGTGCAGGGACGCGAGCAGGACACCGCGCAGCGCCTGCTGAGCGAGGCCAGGGAACTGGAGGCCGCCGGCGCGGACATCGTGTTGCTGGAGTGCATCCCGGCGGCGCTCGGCAAGATGATCACCGAGGCGCTGCACGTGCCGGTGATCGGCATCGGCGCCGGCCCCGACACCGACGGCCAGATCCTGGTCACCTACGACATCCTCGACATCACCACGGGGCGCAAGCCGCGCTTCGTGCGCAACTTCATGGACGGTGCGGCGCGCAACAACCTGGAAGCCGTGCAGGCCTACGTGCGCGCGGTCAAGCAGGGCGAGTATCCCGCCCCCGAGCACTGCTTCTAGTTCAGGATGGAAATCCTCACCACGATCGCCGCCGTGCGCGCGCGGGTGCGCGGCTGGCACCACGAAGGGCGCCGCGTCGCCTTCGTGCCCACCATGGGCAACCTGCACGCCGGCCACCTCAGCCTGATCGAGGCGGCGCGGCGCCACGGCGAGCGCTTCGTCGCCAGCATTTTCGTGAACCCCATGCAGTTCGGGCCCAACGAGGACTTCGCCCACTACCCGCGCACGCCCAGCGAGGACGAGCGCATGCTGGCGGCGGCGGGCTGCGACCTGATGTTCATGCCGGCGGTGGAGGAGATCTATCCCAACGGCCCCGAGCGGGCCACGCGCGTGGAGGTGCCCGGGCTGTCGCGCATCCTGGACGGGGAAGTGCGCCCCGGGCACTTCGAGGGGGTGGCCACGGTCGTTGCCAAGCTGTTCCACATCGTCGAGCCGGACATTGCGGTGTTCGGCGAGAAGGACTTCCAGCAGCTGACGGTCATCCGGCGCATGGTGGCGGACCTGTGCATGCCGGTGGAGATCATCGCCGCGTCGACGGTGCGCGAGGCCGATGGCTTCGCCAAGAGCTCGCGCAACCAGTACCTGAACAAGGTCGAGCGGGCGCTGGCGCCGGCGATCTACGCAACCCTGCAGGCCGCCGCGCAGCGCGTCCGCGCCGCGGACAGCGACTATGCGAGCATCGAGCGCGCCGGTTTCACCGCGCTCGAGGCCGCCGGCTTCCGCGTCGATTATTTCTCGGTGCGCCAGGCGGCGGGACTGGGCTCCCCCGCACCCAGCGGGGATGTCGTGGTGCTCACCGCGGTGCGCCTAGGGAAGGCACGGCTCATCGACAACATCCGTATCGAGCGCGCCTAGGGCTGCTTGGCGGCCTGCTGGGTGAGTGCCCAGTGCACGTGCTCGCGTACCAGCGCCGAGCCGTCCTCCTTGCGTTGGTTAAGCGCGCTCATGACCTCCGCGGTGGGCGGGGCATTGCCGAGGGCGACGGCGATGTTGCGTGACCAGCGCTCGTAGCCGATGCGATAGATCGCCGAACCGCGCATGCGCTCCTCGAACTGTGATTCGCTCCAGCCGAACAGCGCCGGCAGCGAGGCGGCGTCCAGCCCGTGACGAACCTTGAAGTCAGGATCGGCGGCCGCCTGCGCGAACTTGTTCCATGGGCACACCAGCTGGCAGTCGTCGCAGCCGTAGATACGGTTGCCGATCGCGGGGCGAAGCTCCACGGGGATCGCACTGTGGTGTTCGATGGTGAGGTAGGAGATGCAGCGCCGTGCATCGAGGCGGTAGGGCGCCACGATCGCCCCTGTCGGGCACGCCGGCAGGCACGCGCTGCAGGTGCCGCAATGGGCACTGGCCGCGGTGTCGGTTGGCAACGGCAGGTCGGTGAGGATCTCGCCGAGGAAGAACCACGAGCCGGCCTCGCGGGCGATGAGGTTGGTGTGCTTGCCAATCCAGCCCAGGCCGGCATCGCGCGCCAGCGCGCGCTCGAGCACCGGGGCTGTGTCCACGCACACCCGGTAGCCGAAGGGACCCAGGCGCCTTGCCAGGCTGGTGGCAAGCTGCGCCAGCGCGCGCCGCATGACCTTGTGATAGTCGCGCCCCAGGGCGTAGCGCGAGACGTAGGCAAGCGTTGGCTCCTCGAGAACCGACGCGGCCGCGCGCGCATCGGCTGGCCAGTAGTCCATGCGCACGCTCACCACGCGGATCGTGCCGGGTACCAGCTCCTGCGGCCGGCTGCGCTTGAGTCCGTGGCGCTGCATGTAGTGCATCTCGCCGTGGAAACCTGCATCGAGCCAGCGGATGAGATGGCGCTCGTCGACGCTGAGCTGCACGCCGGCGACGCCGAGGTCGCCGAACCCGCGCTGGCGGGCCTGCTCCTTGAGTTCCTGCTTGAGCGAAGCCAGGTCGGTGGAAGACAGTGGTGTCATGGCAGTGCCGCGGTGGGCAGTATACTGACTCCATGCCGCTGCCCGTCGCCCTGTACTCCACCGCCCAGATACGTGAGCTGGACGCCCACGCGATCCAGTCCATGGGAGTGACCGGATACGTCCTGATGAAGCGTGCCGGCGAGGCGGCCCTGCGTTACCTGCGCACCCGCTGGCCGATGGCGCACCGCATCGTCATCGTCTGCGGGCTCGGCAACAATGGCGGCGACGGCTACGTGCTGGCGCGCTTTGCGCAGGCCGCGGGCCTGGCGGTGACGGTGCTCAGCGCCGGTTCGCCGGAGCAGCTGCGCGCGGATGCGCGCACCGCCTACACCGACTACCTCGCCAGTGGCGCCACGGTGCACCCGTTCGACCCGGCGCTGCTGGGCATGGGCGACGTCATCGTCGATGCGCTGCTGGGAACGGGACTCAACGGGGCGGTGCGCGACGGGCTCATCCCCGTCATCCGCGCCCTCAACCAGAGTGGCAAGCCGGTGTTTGCACTGGATATGCCTTCCGGGCTGGATGGCGATGCGGGCATGGTCGCGGGCGAGGAGGCGGTGCGCGCCGAGGCGACCGTCACCTTCGTGGGGCTGAAGACCGGCCTGTTCGTCGGTGACGGCCCGGAGTTTGCCGGCACGGTGTTCTGCGATGACCTCGAGATCTCCCCCCCGCCCTCGGCGCAGCCGGTGCCGCGGCTCACCCGCATCGTCGAGTCCGAGATCCACGAGGCGCTGCCGCGGCGCCCGCGCTCCTCCAACAAGGGCGACTTCGGCCGCGTGCTCATCGTCGGTGGCGGGGCGGGCATGCCGGGGGCCGCGCGCCTGGCGGGGGAGGCGTGCCTGCGCGCGGGTGCGGGCCTGACCACCGTGGCAGTCCTGCCCGAGAACGTCGCGGCGATTGCCAGCGGCCGGCCGGAACTGATCTGCGTCGGGTTCAGCGACGTCGGCGGGCTGCGCGAGGCGATGGGCAGGGCCGACGTGATCGCGGTGGGACCAGGACTTGGGCGCAGTAGCTGGGCGAGCGCGGCGCTTGCGGCGGTGCTCGACAGCGGCAAGCCGCTGGTGGTGGATGCCGATGCCCTGAACCTCATGGCCGAACAAGGCACGGTACCGGCGCGCGAGGACTGGATCCTGACGCCGCACCCCGGCGAGGCGGGTCGCCTGCTCGGCCTGAGCTCCCAGCAGATCCAGCAGGACCGGCTGTCGGCCCTCGATAAGCTCGTGGCCCGCTTCCACGGCACGGTGGTGCTCAAGGGGGCGGGCACCCTGGTGGGTGCCCGGGGCCGCACGAGCGGTGTATGCGAGCGCGGCAACCCGGGCATGGCAACCGCCGGCACCGGGGATGTGCTCACCGGTGCGATCGCCGGCATCCTCGCCCAGTGCCACGACCCGTGGGCGGCCGCCCGCGTGGGGGTGCTGGTGCATGCGATGGCTGGCGATGCCGCCGCGCGCGGCGGCGAGCGCGGCGTGCTCGCCAGTGACCTGGCGCGTGAATTGCACGTGTGCGTGAACCTGTAGCGCCATGCGCATTTTTGCCCGCACCGCCCAGGACACCGAGGACTTCGGGGCCGCGCTGGCACGCGCGCAGCCTAAGGGTCAGGCGCTGGCGGTGGTTTACTTGGGGGGTGATCTGGGTGCCGGCAAGACCACGCTCGCCCGCGGCTTTCTCGCCGCCCGCGGCATCAGCGCCCAGATCCGCAGCCCGACCTACGCGCTCACCGAGGTGTACTCCCTGGACGATTCCACCGTGGTGCACGCGGACCTGTACCGCCTGAAGGACCCGGAGGAGCTGGAGACCCTGGGCCTGCGCGATTATGCGCAGGAGGGTCACGTGTGGCTGGTCGAGTGGCCCGAGCGCGCCGGCGGGCACCTTCCGGCTGCGGACCTGAGTCTTTCGCTCATCGTCAGGGATGTAGGACATGTGATCGCGCTGGAGGCCCGCTCGGCGCTGGGGGAGACGTGGCTTGCGCGCCTGGCGGTGCCCTAGGAAAGTGCGCTTTCAGAGTGCACTGCAGCACCGCCTTGATAATCGATCCGCAAGCCCGTAGATTGCAGCCAAGGAAGTGCGGCGAACTTGATGATTAGGAAGGTTTTTCGTCACGGATTCGCGGCGACGCTGCTCTGCTGCGTCCTGTCCCCGTCGCTGTCGGCCACCGAACTGCGGGGGCTGCGCCTGTCGGCGGATGAGGATTCGGCACAGCTCGCACTCGATCTGACCGCCAAGGCACCCCAGAAGCTCTTCCGCCTTTCGCACCCGGACCGGGTGGTCATCGACCTGCGCAACACCCATCGGGTGAGTGGCCTGCGGGCACCCTCGGGCACCGGTGCGGTCAGCGCCGTGCGCTTTGGCACCCAACCCGGGGGCACGCTGCGGATCGTCGTGGAACTGAAGTCCCCGCTGAATCCCAAGAGCACCTGGGCCGGGCGACAGCTCCTGGTGAACCTCGGGTCGACCCCGGGCGGCGGCGCCGCGGCCGCGGCCGCGGCAAGCGCGACGCGCGCTGCCGCACCGCAGAGCCTCACCGCGGCGCACGCCCCGAGCGATGGCGGCCGCGACGTGGTGATCGCCGTCGACGCCGGTCATGGCGGGCAGGACCCGGGCGCCACCGGCCTGAACGGCACGCGCGAGAAGGACGTGACACTCGCGATCGCGCAGGCACTCGCCGAGCGCATCAACGCCGAACCGGGCATGCGCGCGGTGCTCACGCGCGACCGCGACGAGTTCCTCGAGCTGCGCGACCGCATCCACCGCGCCCGCGTGGCGCGCGCGGACATGTTCATCTCGGTTCATGCCGACTCGATCGCCGATCGCAGCATCACCGGCGCGTCCGTCTACGTGCTGTCGGTGCACGGGGCCTCCAGCGAGGCGGCGCGCTGGCTGGCCGAGCGCGAGAACGCCGTCGACCTGATGGGGGGCGTGCGCCTGGATGACAAGGGCGCGCTCGCCCCGGTGCTGCTCGATGCCACGCAGTCGGAGATCATCGGTGTCAGCGCCAGCGCCGCGGAACGCGTGGTCGGGGCCCTGGAGAATGTCGGCGAGGTGCGCAAGGCACAGGTGCAGCACGCCGGCTTTGTCGTGCTCAAGTCCCCGGACATCCCCTCGATGCTGGTGGAGACCGCCTACATCTCCAACCCGGCCGAGGAGCGCCGCCTGCGGACCGCCAGCCAGCAGTCACGCCTGGCTGATGCCATCGCCAGCGGGGTGCGCAGCTTCTTCGTGCAGAACCCCCCCGATGGCACGCGCTTCAAGCAGGAGCGCCGCAATACCCTCGCGAGCACCGCCGAGGAAGGCGCCGCCGACACGCGCTGAATCGTGCTGCGCGCCGCACCGGCGCTGCGCTGTGTAAACTTCCGCACAGCATGACTATCCGCGTACTTTCCGGCGAACTCGTCGACCAGATCGCCGCGGGTGAAGTGATCGAGCGGCCCGCCTCGGTCGTCAAGGAGCTTCTCGAGAATGCCCTGGATTCCGGGGCGCGCCGCATCGACATCGACATCGAGCACGGCGGGGTGGGACTGATCCGCATCCGCGACGACGGCTGCGGCATGACCCCCGTGGAACTGCCGCTCGCGCTGCAACGTCATGCGACCAGCAAGATCGCATCGCTGGATGACCTGGAGGCGGTGACGACCCTGGGGTTCCGCGGCGAGGCGCTGCCCTCGATCGGCTCGGTGGCGCGCGTGCGCATCAGTGCCTGCGCTCAGGACGAGGGGCAGGGCGCGGAAGTCAGCTGCGACGGGGGCGCGGTGAGTGCGGTGCGCCCGGCAGCCCATCCGGCCGGCACCACGGTCGAGGTACGCGATCTTTTTTACAACGTGCCGGCGCGGCGCAAGTTCGTGCGCAGCGAGGCGACCGAGCTTGCCCACATCGCCCGCCTGGTCGAGCGCGTGGCGCTGTCGCGCTTCGACGTGCGGTTCCGGCTGCGGCACGGCAACCGCGTGCTGCTGGACACGCCCGTCATCGCCGCTGCCGGGGACGAGGCTGCCCGGCTGGCGCAGGTGCTGGGGAGCGATTTTTTCCCCAACGCACTCGCCGTGCGCCATGGCGCAGGCCCGGTAATGCTTTCCGGCTGGGTCGCTCTGCCGACGCGTTCACGGCCGACCGGAGACCAGCAGTACTGGTTCGTCAACGGCCGCAGCGTGCGCGACCGCCTGCTGATGAACGCCTTGCGCCTGGCGTACCGCGACGTTCTCTACGGCGGCCGCCATGCCGCCTACGTGCTCTACCTCACCCTCGACCCGAAGCTCGTGGACGTCAACGCGCACCCGCAGAAGCTCGAGGTGCGCTTCCGGGACAGCCGCCAGATCCATGAGTTCGTATTCCGCGCGGTCGAGCGCGCGCTCGCAGACACCCGCCCCGCGGCCGCGGCTGCGGCGGCCGCGATGCTGCCGGCGCTGGAGACTTTGCCGAGCACTGACGGCCGGCCCTGGGTACAGCTTGGCCATACCAGCGCGCTGGCGCTGTCCGGCGCGCCGCCGGATCCCTGGGCGCTCGCCGCGTCCTTCAGCGCGGCGGACCCCGCCGGCATCCGGCCAATGCCGCGCGGGGATCAGCCCCTCGGCAGTGCGCTGGCGCAGCTGCACGGGGCCTACATCCTGTCCCAGAGCGCCGAGGGACTGGTGCTGGTGGACATGCATGCCGCGCACGAGCGCGTGCTGTACGAGAAGTTCAAGGCCGAGCGCGCCGGTGCGGGCGTTGCTTCCCAGCATCTGCTCGAGCCGCTCGTGATCGAGGTCAAGCCGCACGAACTCGCCGCGATCCTGGAGGACCGCAGCCAGTGGGAGGCAGCGGGGTTCGAGGTGGATGGTCTCGGGCCAGGCAAGCTCGCCCTGCGCCGGGTGCCGGCGGTGCTGAACCCCCGCGAGATCCGCGCCGTGGTCGCAGCGCTCATCAGCGACCTTTCCCTGGATGCCCGCACGCACCACCTCGAGGGTGCCGCGGACAAATTCCTGGGAACACTTGCCTGCCGCAGCGCCATCCACGCGAACCGCCGCCTGACGCTGCCGGAGATGGAAACGCTGCTGCGGCAGATGGAGGCGACCGAGCGCGCCAACCAGTGCAACCACGGCCGCCCGACCTGGACGCGGCTGTCGCTGGGGCAGCTTGACCAGCTGTTCCTGCGGGGACGCTGATGGTGACGGGGGGCGGAAACCCCGGCTCGGCAGGCTGGCCGGCGCTGATCCTGACCGGCCCCACCGGGTCCGGAAAGTCCGACTGGGCCATCGCCCTCGCCGAGTCGGCCCCGGTGGAGATCATCAGCGTCGACTCGGCCCAGGTGTACCGGGGGCTGGATATCGGCACGGCCAAGCCTGAGCGCGGCCTGCGCTCGCGCATTGCGCACCACCTGGTAGATATCTGCGACCCGGCGGAGGCCTACTCTGCGGGGCGCTTCCTGACCGATGCCCTGGTCGAAATGCGGGCGATCCGCGCGCGCGGGCGCGTGCCGCTCCTGGCGGGCGGGACCATGCTCTACCTGCGCGCGCTGCTGCACGGCCTGGCGCCCCTGCCGCCGGCAAACCTTTCGTTGCGCGCGCAGCTGGATGCGCGCGCGGCCAAAGCCGGCTGGCCCGCCCTGCACGCGGAGCTTTCCCGGGTGGACCCCGCGGCCGCCGCCCGTATCCAGCCCGCCGACGGCCAGCGGATCCAGCGGGCACTGGAAGTTGCCTACACCGCCGGGGAGCCGATCTCGCAGCTACAGCGCGCCACGGTAAGCCCGCTGACAGACTGGGCAGTGCGCTGCTGGATGCTCAGTCCCGCCGACCGCCCCGCACTGCATCAACGGCTGGAAGACCGGTTCGCCACCATGATGGCCGCAGGGTTCCTCGATGAGGTGAAGCTTCTGCGCGACCGCGGGGACCTGAGGCCCGAGCTGCCCTCCATGCGTGCGGTAGGCTACCGGCAGTTGTGGTCGCACCTGGCCGGGGAACTGTCGCTGGCGGAGGCCAGTGCCCGGACGGTGAGCGCCACGCGGCAGCTGGCCAAGCGGCAGCTAACATGGATGCGCAGCGAGCCGGCCGGCATCTGGCTCGACCCGCAGGGCGGTCCGGTGTCGTGGATCAAAGACATACGCGCGAAGCTGGGGGCGCTTGGGCTTTGACGGAAGCCCCATGTTAAGATTGTTCGGTCGTTGCTTAGAGCATCTTTTGTTTGGCGGGGTTTACGGGTGGAGCGCAGGGACACGGATCGTTCCGCTGCGTTCCCATGGATCCGGCTGAACAACTCGACGCGAAAAATAAGGAGAACATGATGGCCAAAGGCCAATCCCTGCAAGACCCGTTTCTCAACGCCCTGCGCAAGGAACGGGTGCCGGTGTCGATCTACCTCGTCAATGGCATCAAGCTGCAGGGTCAGATCGATTCCTTTGACCAGTTCGTAGTGCTCCTGAAGAACAGCGTCAGCCAGATGGTCTACAAGCACGCCATTTCCACGGTGGTCCCGGCGCGCAATGTGCGCCTGGCGGGCGAGGACGGCGCGGAGGCCGCTGACGCAGCCCCCCCGCCTGCCGAATAAATGCGCCCGCGCGCGGAAGACCTGAGTGTTCGAACGCCCCAGGAGTGGTGAGCGCGCAGTCCTGGTGCGCCTGGGATTCGGCGCACCGGTAGATCCGGAGGACCTGCAGGAGTTCAGGCAGCTGGCGCTTTCTGCCGGCGCGATCCCGGTCGGCACGGTCACGGGCCGCCGCGACCGGCCCGATCCACGCTACTTCATGGGCAGCGGCAAAGCCGCGGAGCTCAGGGAAGCCGCCCACGCCAATGCCGCCGATGTGGTGCTGGTTGATCACGCCCTGTCCCCTTCGCAGGAACGCAATCTGGAGAAGCTCATCGAGCGCCGCGTGCTCGACCGCAACGGGCTGATCCTCGACATCTTCGCCCAGCGCGCCCGGAGTTCCGAGGGCAAGCTCGAGGTGGAACTGGCGCAGCTGAAGCACATCGCCAGCCGCCTGGTGCGCGGCTGGACCCACCTGGAACGTCAGAAGGGCGGCATCGGACTGCGCGGCCCCGGCGAGACGCAGCTGGAGAGCGACCGCCGCATCATCGGCCAGCGCGTGCGGATACTCACCAAGCGCCTGGAGAAGATCCGCCAGCAGCGCGAGACCGGCCGTCAGACGCGCGCCGAGATCCCCGTGCCCTCGTTCGCCCTGGTCGGCTATACCAACGCCGGCAAGTCGACGCTGTTCCGGGCCCTCACCGGCGCCGATGCTTACGTGGCCGACCAGCTGTTCGCGACGCTCGATCCGACCGTACGGCGCGTGAGGCTGCCCGGGGGCACCGCGGTAGTGGCCGCGGACACGGTCGGCTTCATCCGCGAGCTGCCGCACGAGCTGGTGGCCGCCTTCGAGTCGACCCTCACCGAGGCACGGGCGGCAACCCTGCTGCTGCACGTGATCGATGCCAGTAATCCCAGGCGTGACGAGCAGATCGCGCACGTCGAGACCGTGCTCGCCGAGATCGGCGCGCAGCAGATCCCGCAGCTGCTGGTCTACAACAAGATCGACCGCCTGCAGGAGCCACCGCGCATCGACCGTGATGCGCACGGTCGGGCCGTGGCGGTGTGGATCTCGGCCGAGGAGGAACTTGGGCTGGATCTTCTCAAGGGTGCGGTGGCCGAGCGCCTCGCGCGCTTCGCGCGCCAGGCGCGCGTACGCATGCCCGCCAGTGCCGGCGCGCTGCGCTCGAAGCTCTATGCCGCCCAGGTGGTACGCGCCGAGCGTGCCGGGGACGACGGCTCCATGGAGCTTGCGGTGGAACTGCCCGACCTGGAACTGCTCGCCCTGGCGCGCACCGCGGGGGTACAGATCCTGGAAGTGCAGGACAGCGGCGCGCCTTGTGCCATTGAAGAGCTCTACCTACAATCGTCCGCCCTTTCGAGCGCGACCAAGTAGCGCAGCGCGCGCAGCATCCTTATGGCCTGGAATCAACCCAATGGCGGCAAGAACGAAAACCCGTGGGGCCGCCGCCCCGGGCAGGGCGGCTCGGAGCTGGACGAGCGCCTGAAGAACTGGCAGCGCAAGCTCGAGTCGATGTTCCGTTCCGGCGGCAGCGGCGGGGAGGGCGGCCAGCCGCGCTCGCTCGTACCGGTGCTCCTGGTTGCCGTCGTGCTGCTGTTCTGGCTGATGAGCGGCCTGTACCAGGTCGGCCAGGCCGAGCGCGGCGTGGTGCAGCGCTTCGGTGCGCTCACCGCCGTGCGCACCGGCGGGCTGCACTGGCACCTGCCCTGGCCGATCGAGACCGTCACCAAGGTGAATGTCGAGGCCTCCAACTCGAGCGACTTCAAGTCACGGGTGCTCACCTCGGATGTGAACCTGGTGGACCTGCACTTCGCGGTGCAGTACCAGTTCAGCGACCCGGTGAAGAAGCTGTTCCAGGTGCGCGACCCGGAGCAGACCTTAAGTGACGTCAGCGAGAGCGCGATCCGCGAGATCGTCGGCCGCAGCACGCTCGATGACGTGCAGGTCGGCACCACGCGCCCGGAGATCACGCGGCGCGCCAAGGAACTGATCCAGAAGACGCTCGACTCGTACAACTCCGGCATCACCATCACCGCGGTCAACCTCGAGGACGTGTCGGTGCCCGAGGCCGTGATCCCCTCGCGCAGCGATGCGAACAAGGCGCAGGCGGACAAGGAGCGCTTCATCCTCGAGTCCGAGGCCTATGCCAACGGCATCCTGCCGGTGGCGCAAGGCACGGCCGCGCGCATGCAGCAGGACGCGCAGGCCTACAAGGCCCAGGTCATCGCCATCGCCCAGGGTCAGGCAGCGCGCTTCAGCCAGCTGCAGGGTGCCTACGCGCAGGCCCCGGAGGTGACCCGGCGACGCATGTACATGGATACGGTGGAGGCGGTCCTGCAGCGCGCCCACAAGGTGCTGATCGACGGCAAGGCCGGCGGCAACCTGATCTACCTGCCGATCGACAAGCTGCTGGAGAAGAGCAACGCCTCGGGCGGGGAGGCGCCGGCGGGCACCGAGCCGGCCGTGAGCGGGGCGCCCAAGGAGCCCCAGGAGCAGGTCACCGTCGAGGCCCGCGGTCGGGGAGAGCGCTAGTGAGCACGCGCTGGATCGCCGGCATCATCGGCACCGTGGTCGCAGTCTGGTTGGCCGGGCTGTGTATGTTCACCGTGAACGCGACCGATTATGCGATCGTCGGTGAGTTCGGCAAGATCATCGGCTCGGGCTACAAGCCCGGGCTGCACTTCAAGCTGCCCTGGGACAAGGTCACGACCTTCGACAACCGGCTGCTGTCGCAGTCCTACACCGGCGAGACCTTCCTCACCAACGACGGCCGCGGCCTGATCGTGGACTTCTACGTGAAGTGGCGCGTCAAGGACCCGATTCGCTTCTATACGGCCTTTTCGCAGTCACCGACCGGGCCGGTCGACCAGGCCGGCCAGCGGCTGGCATCGACCGTCAAGGACGGCATCAAGACCGTGGTGGCGCAGCGCGCGCTGCAGCAGGTGGTCTCCGCGGAGCGCGCCGCGGTCACCAGCGAGATGCTCGGGCAGGCCAGTACCAAGGCCGGCGCACTGGGTGTCGACCTGGTGGACGTGCGCGTGCAGCGCATCGACCTGCCGGACGAGGTTGCCGCGCGCGTCTTCGAGAGCATGAAGCAGAACTACGCCAAGACCGCGATGCGGCTGCGCGCGGAAGGGCAGCAGGCCAGTGCCAGCATCCGCTCCACCGCCGAACGGCAGCGCACCGAGATCATCGCCAATGCCGAGCGGGATGCTCTGCAGATCCGTGGCGAGGCCGATGCGACCGCCGCGCAGACCTACGCGCATGCCTACGGCCGGGATCCGGAGTTCTACGCGTTCTGGCGCAGCATGCAGGCCTACGAGCGCTCGCTCGGCAAGGACGGTGACCTGCTGGTCGTGACCCCCGACGGCGAGTTCTTCAGGTACCTGAAGGATTCGGGCAAAGCCTCGGCGCCGCATCGCTGAGTGCGCGGCGGGGCGTAGTACGTGCCGCTCAATCTTGCGGACTTCATGGCCGCGCTCGGCCTGTTCCTGGTGTTGGAAGGCATCGCGCCGTTCGTGAACCCCGCGGGCCTGAAGCGCGCCATGGCGCGACTGGCCACGGCGGGTGAGCGCGAGTTGCGCATTGCCGGCCTCGGCAGCATGCTGGTAGGAATTGCCGTGATTTTCTGGGTACGTTAGGGGTCGGGTGCGTGGGAAAGTTCGTCATCATCATCGGTACCCAGTGGGGTGATGAAGGCAAGGGCAAGGTCGTGGACCTGCTCACCGAGAACGCCGCTGCCGTGGCCCGCTTCCAGGGCGGGCACAACGCCGGCCACACGCTGGTCATCGGCGGCAAGAAGACCATCCTCTCGCTCATCCCCTCCGGAATACTGCGCGAGCAGGTGCGCTGCTTCATTGGCAACGGCGTGGTGCTGTCGCTCGAGGCGCTCCTTAGCGAAAGCGGCATGCTCAAGGAGCAGGGCGTGCCGGTGTTCGAGCGCTTGCGCATCTCGCCCTACTGCCCGCTGATCCTGCCCTCGCACATCCAGCTGGACCAGGCGCGCGAGCGGGCACGCGGCCTGAATGCCATCGGCACCACCGGCCGTGGCATCGGCCCGGCCTACGAGGACAAGGTCGCGCGCCGCGCCGTGCGCGTCGCGGACCTGTTCCGGCGCGATCAGTTCGCCGCCAAGCTCGGCGAGGTGCTCGACTTCCACAACTTCCTGCTGCAGGACTACTACCGCCTGCCGCCGGTGGATTTCCAGAAGACCCTGGACGCGCAGCTGGCCATGGGCGAGAAGATCGCACCACTGGTGACCGACGTGACGCTCGCCTTGAGCACCTTGCGCGCCACGGACGCCAACGTTCTCTTCGAGGGCGCGCAGGGGGCGATGCTGGATGTCGACCACGGCACCTACCCCTTCGTGACCTCCTCCAACACCACGGCGGGCTTTGCCGGCACCGGCACCGGCTTGGGTCCGCGCGCCTTCGACGGCGTCCTCGGCATCGTCAAGGCCTACACCACCCGCGTGGGCGCCGGTCCCTTCCCGACCGAGCTGTTCGACCAGTACGGCGAGCACCTCTCCCGCGTCGGGCACGAGTTCGGCTCGGTCACCGGCCGGCGCCGGCGCTGCGGCTGGTTCGACTCGGTGGCGCTGCGGCGGGCGATCGTCAACTCCAGCGTCTCCGGACTGTGCATCACCAAGCTCGACGTGCTCGATGGCCTGGACACGATCCGCATCTGCGTCGGCTACCGCATCAACGGCAGGGTCACCCCCGAGCCGCCCATGAGCATCGAGGGCTACGCCGAGATCGAGCCGGTGTACGAGGAGCTGTCCGGCTGGCGCGAGTCGACGGTCGGCATCACCGACCACGCGGCGCTGCCGGCCGCGGCGCGGAGCTACCTCGAGCGCCTCGCGCAACACGTGAGCGTACCCATCGACATGATCTCCACCGGTCCTGACCGCGAGCAGACCATCGTGCTGCGGCATCCTTTCGGAGCCTGATTGACTGCCAACCCCGGCACGCGCTCCGCACGTGCGGCGCGGCTGGCGCTGGCTTGCATCATCCTGCTCGCCTGCCTGGCTGCCGCCGGCAGCTGGCGCATCTACTCGGCCACCTGGGACGAGCCTGAGCACCTGGCCGCGGGCATCCAGCTCTTTGACCAGGGCCTGTACGAGTACGACACCGAGCATCCGCCGCTGGGGCGGCTGTTCCTGGCAGCAGGCCCGTACATTGCAGGCGCGCGCTCCTACGGCACGCCGCCGCCGGATGGCACGCAGGAAGGCAAGGACATCCTCTACGGCGGCGACCACTACGAGCTGTACCTGATGCTGGCGCGCGCGGGCACGCTGCCATTTCTCGTGCTGCTGCTGTACGCAACCTGGCTGTGGGCGTGGCGCCTGCTGCCCTCGCGGGGCGTCCCGCTGTTGGGGGTGGCGATCCTTGCCACGGTGCCGCCGATCCTGGGACACGCAGCGCTCGCGACCCTGGACGTGGCGGCCGCCGCCACGATGCTGCTGGCGCTGTACGCCATGCAGGTGTGGATGACGAGCGGGCGGGACCGCGATGCGTTACTGGCCGGCATTGCCGGCGGCGTGGCCGTGGCTACCAAGTTCTCCGCGGTGCCCTTCCTTGGCTTGTCGCTGCCGGCACTGGCGCTGCTGCAATGGGTGAACGGCAGGCGCGCCCAGGCCACCGGCGCCGCGCGACTGCGCTCCGCGCGTGCCCGCTGGGGCGGGTTCGTGCTTGCCCTGCTGGCGGCGCTGGCGGTCGTGCTGCTGGTCTATACCCCCCGCGACCCGGACGTCTCCGGCATCGAGGTCCGCTGGGACTGGGCGGTGGGCTACATGCTTTCCCGGCACGGCTTCGAGCACACGCTGGGCGTCTGGATGTCGCACGCGTGGCTGCCGCGCGAGTTCAAGGATCTGTTCAACGGGATCATCGCGGTCAAGGCACACAACGACGCCGGGCATCGCTCCTATCTGCTGGGTCGCATGAGTCTGGATGGCTGGTGGTACTTCTACTTCGTGGCGCTAGCGGTGAAGACCCCGCTGCCGCTGCTGCTTGGCGGACCCGTGGGCGTGGGCCTGCTCGCCTGCGATGGCTGGCGCAAGCGCGACATCTGGGCGCAGGCGCCCCTGGTGCTGCTGGTGACGATCCTCGCCTTCGCCAGCACCTTCAGTCGCATCAACATCGGCATTCGCCATGTGCTGATCGTCTATCCCTTCCTCGCCCTGGGCGCAGCCTATGCAGCCTGGCGTGCCTGGCGCGCCATCCGGCAACTGACGGAGCGCAGGCTGGCCTTCGCACTGACGACCCTGCTGGCGGCGGCCCTCCTCTGGCAGGCGAGCACGCTGCTGCGCGCGTATCCGGACTACCTGCCGTACTTCAACGAAACGGTCCGGCACCACCCGGAGCGGGTGCTGGTGGACTCTGACCTTGACTGGGGCCAGGACCTGGACCGCCTCGAGGACCGCGCCGCGCAGCTGAAGATCGCCAAGCTGAACCTCGCCTACCTGGGCACGGTAGACCTGGCGCGCGAGTCGCTGCCTCCCTATGCGGTGCTGCAGCGCTTCCAGCCCGTGCGCGGCTGGGTGGCGATTTCCGCGCTCGCCCGCGCCAGCAATCCTCCTGCCTATGCGTGGCTGGATGCCTATCGTCCGCTGGAGCGCGTAGGCAAGACCATCGATCTTTACTACATTCCTTAGGCGGCCCAGGAAGACGCGCGTGCGAGGCTGCTCCGTTTAAACGCACCGGATGAGTCCATGCGCTGGCTAACCTTCCTCGGCATCGTCATCGTGAACCTGACCGGGATCTACCTGGCGCTGGCGCCGGACCTGGCGAGTTTCTCGCAGCTGGCGCCGCCGCCCATTCAGTGCGTCGGTTGCGCCACCGCGGAAGTGCAGGAGGCGCTCATCCGCGCCGCCGCCTTTGGCCGCTCGCAGGCGGCCGGCCTGGTCCGGCCGCAGCTGATCACCGCGGTGGCCGCCGTGAACATCGCGGCGGTCGCCTGCATTCTGTGGCGGCTGCGCGCCAGCGCGCGGCTGTAGCAACGGCGCCGCAGGCATCACGGCGTGCGCAGCAGCTCGGCGGCGGCACGCACGCCGCTGTGCAGTGCCCCGGTGACCGTACCGGATTCGTTGTCCGTGTCGGTCGCCTCGCCGGCGAAGTACAGCGTGCCCTCGAGGGGCTCGGCCAGCGCTGCCCGCGCCTGGCTGCCGCCGACGCACACGTAACTGTAGGCTCCCCGGGCGTAGGGATCGTGCTCCCAGTCGTGGTAGTAGACCCCCTGCAGCTCGGCGGCGACCTCGGCCGCGCGCCCGAAGATCTCCTGCAGACTGTCGATCGCTGCGCGCTCGATGGCTTCGCGGGAGCCACGTGCGAGCCGTCGCGCGCGTGGTCCTCCGACCCACGCCACCAGCAGCGGCGCGCTGGTCGGTCCGCTGCTCCAGAAGGTCGGGACGGCAGCCCCGGGGGCGTGGAAGAAGCCGGCGCCGCGGTAGCGCCCCGCGTGGATGTGCTCCCAGAACGGGGAGCGGAAGCGCAGCATCATCTTCACGATAGTCCCGGAGGCCAACAGGCGCAGCGCCGCCGCCTTGCCCTTGAGTGATGGGGAAAAGCGCACCGTGCCGGGGGTCCCAGCGCGGGCCTGCAGCACGCCCAGCGGCAGGGTGATGACGGCGCGCGCGGCGTGCGCCCGGAAGGTGTTACCGGCGAAGCTGCCCGCGGCCTGCACGACACCTGGGCTCCAGCGAATGCTCTTCACCACGGCGCCAGTCATGACCGCACAGCGCGTGGCCTGCAGTTGCGCCATGAGCGCGGAGACTACGGCGCTGTAGCCCTGCGCAGGCCGCGCCTGCGGCACATCCCCGAGGATATCGCCTGTCCATTCGGCAACAATCGCGCGGGCGCTCGCCCGCGTGGTATCGACGGCATCGAAGCCCTCGGCCATGCTGCGCGCGAAGAGCCGCGCCGCGCGCGGCAGCTGCAAGTAATGGTCCAGGTAGCGCGCGAACGACAGGTCCCGGCCTGCGAGCACCTGCGTGCGGCGCATCGCGGCGAGTATCTTCGGGAACAGTGCGTCGCGCCGCTCGAGCCGGCCGCCGGCGGCGCTCCAGTGCGCAGCGCCGGCACGTACCACTGCGCTGCCGGCGGCTTCGAGCAGCGAATACGTAAGGGGAGCCGCGCCGTGGATGAATTCCGCGCCAAGCTCGACTGGCACGGGCAGCCCCGGTTCGTGTCGCGTCCACATCCGCCCGCCGATGCGGTCGCGTGCTTCGAGCAGCAGCACCGAATGACCGGCACGGCCGAGTGCGACCGCCGCGCTCAGCCCGGCCGCACCGGCACCGACCACGATCACGTCCGCCGTCAGGGCCTGGCGCAGGAGGCTGTCCCGGGGGCGCGCGCTAGCTCGCCGCTGCGGCACTGGCGCGCAGGCGCGCGATGCGCGCCATGGGTGGGGGGTGCGAGTAGTAGAACGCGGCGTACACCGGGTCTGGGGTGAGCGTGCTCGCGTTGTCGCGATGCAGCTTGACGAGCGCGGCGGCGAGCTCCCCCGCATCCGCGTTCTGCGTGGCGAAGTCGTCTGCCTCGAATTCGTGCCGGCGCGACCAGAGGGAACTCAAGGGCGTGATGAAGAAGGTGAACGCGGGCACCACGAGCATGAACAGCAGCAGCGCCGCGTGCGTCGAGGGAGTCGATACGCCCAGGGCTGAGTAGAACCCGCCCTGTCGGGTCAGCCAGCCAAGCAGCGCCAGCCCCGCAAAAGTCAGCGCGATGGACAGCAGCAGCCGCTTGCGCACGTGCCGCAGGCGGAAGTGCCCGAGCTCATGGGCCAGCACCGCTTCCACCTCAGGATGGGCGAGGCGCTCGAGCAGCGTGTCGAAGAACACGATGCGCTTGTGGCGGCCGATGCCGGTGAAGTAGGCGTTGCCGTGGCTCGAGCGACGCGAGTTGTCGACCACGAAGACACCCTTGGAAGCAAATCCGCAGCGCGTGAGCAGCGCCTCGATGCGCTCGCGCAGCTGCACATCCTGCAGCGGCGAGAACTTGTTGAACAGCGGCGCGATGAAGGCGGGCCACGCCCAGGCCATGACGAACATCACACCCAGCCACAGGCCCCATGCCCATGCCCACCACCAGCGCCCGGCGCGCTCCATCAGCAGCAGCATGGCCAGCAGCAGCGGGCCGCCCAGCAGCACCGCCAGGGCCAGCCCCTTGAGCAGGTCGGCCAGATACAGCGCCGGTGTGGTGCGGTTGAATCCGAAGGCAGCTTCCAGGCGGAACGTGCGCCACAGCGACAACGGCAGGTTCACCACCTGCATGATGAGAGTGACGCTGGCGATGACCAGCAGGCCCAGCCACGGCTCGGCCAGGGCAGCGTGGCGCCAGAGCGCATCCACCGCCGCGATGCCTCCCCCGACGGTGAGCAGCAGTGTCAGTGTCGCGTCGATGATCGTGCCCACCCGCCCGAGGCGCAGCTTCGCGATGGTGTAGGCGGCGGCCTTGGAGTGCTCGGCGAGCGTGATCGCCGTGGAAAACGGACCTGGGACCTGCGCGCGGTGACGCTCGACCTCGGCCATCTGCCGCCGCGCCAGCCACAGCTCCACGGCCGTGGCGCTCAGCAGGGCAGCGATGAAGACAGGAGTCAGCCAGTGCATGGCGGCAATTCTACGCCAGGCAGGCAGCGCGCAGGCCAAGCCGGCCCGTCCGGATCAGGTGCCCGCAACAGCGGCCGGACGGCGCCAGCCGCCGACCCATAGTGCCAGCATGCAGGCAAAGGCGATGAAGCTCAGGATCCCGAAGAACCACAGCATCGGCGCATAGCCGCCGGGATTGCTGGCGCTCGCGTGGTTCACGTCGTTGAGGTAGCCGGCGGCGAGGTTGGCGCCAAACAGACCTGCATTCTGCAGCGTGGTCATGAGCCCATAGGCGGTCCCGAGGTTCGCCGGCGTGCTGTACTTAGGCACCGTCGGCCACAGCACTGCCGGCAGCAGGGAGAAGCTCAGTCCGAGCAGCGCGGTGGAGATACCGGCACCGGCCGGAACCAGGCCGAGGACTATGAAGCTTGCCGGCAGCAGCACTGAACCGGCCACGAGCAGCATGTTGTTGCGCCCGGTGCGATCCAGCAGCAGCCCGAAGACCGGCGTCGCCCAGAAGGCGGCGAGGAATACGTAGCTGTTGAGCGTGCTCGCCTGCTCCAGTGACAGTCCCTGCGCATCCTGCAGGTACTTGATCGCAAACGTGCTGCGGAACGGGAATATCACCGAGTAGAAGGTGACGCAGGCCACCACCAGCATCCAGTAACCCCCGGCGAAGCGGCTCACCTGGCTCCAGTCGATGCGGTCCGGGGGCGGCGGCAGCGTGAGGGTGCCACGTGGCGCTTCCCGCCGGTCGATATAGAAGTACAGCAGCGCCCCGGCGCAGGACAGCACGGCGAAGCCTGCGCCCAGCCACATGGGCGGCTGCCAGCCGCCGGCGTACAGATCGGGCGCGAAGCTCGGCGAGCGGTCGGCCAGCCAAGAACCGAGGCGCGCCAGGGCGAGGTTCAGGGCCAGCAACAGGGCAAACCAGTGTCCACCGGTGAACCACTGGGCAAGCGCCACCATCACGGCCACAACCAGGGTCTCCGCGCCGATGCCGAACAACAGCCGGCCGGCGGCCATGACCCAGAACTGGTCGCCGCAGGCCGTGAGGATCGCTCCCGCGAGACAGATAATCGTCGTGATCAGCACCATCACGCGCGCGGAGTAGCGATCGACGAAGACGCCGCCCACCACCACCAGGAAGATGTTCGGCAGGCTGTAGATCGCGTTCAGGGTCCCGATCTGGGTGTCGCTGAAGTGCAGCTGGCTCGAGAGCAGCTTGGCAATCGGAGCGATGCAGTCGTAGACGTAGTAGTTGCCAAGCAGCACTAGCGCGACGCCGGTGAACATGAGCGCCTGTGCCGCAAGCGCCGGTGGCTTGCGCGCTGCGGCTGTGCTTGGGGTCAAGAGGCTTCCAGCGCCGCGGCGGACCTGAGGCGCGGTGCGCGCGACGGCACCGGGTCCTGTGGGTTGTCGCGCCAGTCGACAGGGACGTGCCGGTGCATGTGACTCATCGTAGGCGCGGATTGTACAAAATAAAGATGCCCGGTCGCGAACAATCGTCTTGCCGGTGGACAGTGGACCACATACCGTCGGTGCGGGATCTGCATTCGTGCCGGAGCGACGGGTGGTTGAACCGCAGCGACTTCTCGAGCTGAACGATGCGCCGGAGCGCAGTGGCGACTACGTGCTCTACTGGATGCAGCAGTCGCAGCGCGAGGCCTTCAATCCCGCGCTGGAGGTGGCGGTCGCCGCGGCCAACCGCCTGGGGTTGCCGCTGCTGGTGGGTTTTGGCCTCATGGATGACTTCCCCGAGGCGAACGCCAGGCACTATGCCTTCATGCTGCAGGGACTGCAGGAGACCGCGCGCAGCCTGCAGGCACGCGGTATCGGGTTTGTCGCGCGCCGCGGTGCTCCGGACCTGGTGGCGCTTGGTCTGGCCCGCCGCGCGGCGCTGGTCGTGTGCGACCACGGTTACCTGCGCATCCAGAAGCAATGGCGCGCGCACGTGGCGCAGGCGGCGGGCAGGCGCGTGCTGCGCGTGGAGGGCGATGTCGTGGTCCCGGTAGGTATCGCTGCCAGCGGTGCGCAGGTCGGTGCGCGTACGCTGCGGCCAAAGCTTGCGGCGCAGCGCGCGCGCTTTCTCGCCCCGCTGCGGCGCGTGCGGCCGCGCGTGTCGGCGCAGTCGCTGCAGATCGAGGGCGACGTGAGCCTCACCGATATCCCCGGCCTGCTGGCGCGGCTGCGTCTCGACCGCAGCGTGCCGCCGGTGACCGGTCTCACCGGCGGTTACCGGCAGGCGCGGCGCCGCCTGGAGGCATTCGCAGCACGCGCCCTGCGCGGCTATGTGGCCGCACGTGCCCATCCTGCCGCTCCACAGGTGTCCATGCTGTCCCCGTACCTGCACTTCGGGCAGATCTCCCCGGTGGAAATAGCGCTGGCCGTGCGTGCGGCGGCGGCACCGCGCGCCGACCGGGACAGCTACCTCGAGGAACTCATCGTTCGACGCGAACTGGCCGCCAACTTCGTGGACAACAACCCCGACTACGCTCGTTACGAGTGCCTGCCGGCGTGGGCGCAGCGCACGCTCGCGCTGCACGCGCGCGATCAGCGTCCGGTCGTCTACAGCTACGGGGAGCTGGCTGGTGCGCGCACCCACGACCCAAATTGGAACGCGGCGATGCGCGAGCTGCTCGCCACCGGTTACATGCAAAACCACATGCGCATGTACTGGGGCAAGAAGGTGCTGGAGTGGTCCCCCTCGGCCCCGCAGGGCTACGCCCGGCTGCTGCGGCTCAATAACACCTACTTCGTGGACGGTCGCGACCCGAGTTCCTTCGCCAACGTAGCCTGGGTCTTCGGCTTGCATGATCGGCCGTGGCCGGAGCGACCCGTGTTCGGCAACGTGCGCTACATGAACGCGGCGGGCCTGAAGCGCAAGACCGACATCGAGGCCTACGTACGCCGTTGGGGCGCAGTGGCACGGCCTGGCTAGGCGGTCGCCACCGCCACCGGCAGCACCATGACCGGCAGTGGCTCCTCGGGCATGCCGCCGATGCTCACCGCAGTACGCGAGGTGAAGTTGAAAGTCATCAGCGCGACGAGCAGCGCGGCGATCTGCGCCGGGGTGAACTCGGCTACCAGCTGCGCGGCCAGTTCCGGCTTGACCCCCGCCGGGAAGCCGAGGTAACAATCCGCGAGCGCGATCGCCAACTTCTCGCGTCGGCTCAAGCTACTGTGCTGATAGTTGGCATCGATCAGCTGGGCGCGCTCCTCGGTCAGGCCGTCGTTGCGCGCGACCTCATAGCGCACTGCCTTGCAGAATACGCAGTTGACCGCACGGGCGTTGCGCAGGCGGACCATCTCCAGCAGTGTCGGTGACACCAGGCTGTTCTGCCAGACCTCGCCGTTCAGGGCGATGACCTCCTCGACGGTCTCGGGAACTTGTCCGAGCGCACTGTCGCGGATCACGTTGCCGGTGCGCGTCGCCGGTGGGCTGGCGCGGGCCTTAGTGGCCATGCTCAGTGTTCGCGCCGCTGGGGGCGAAGGCTGCCAGGCCGCGCAGGCAGCGCGCCGCGCGGATGCGTGCATCGAGGCACCCCAAGGCCTCAATGAGGAACACCAGGCCGGGTTCACCAAGATGATCCTTGGCCTGCTGTGCGACTTCGTCGGCGATTGACTGCGCATCCAGCGCGTAGCACTCGGTGAACAGCAGCACTGCCTTTTCCCCGGGGGAGAAGGCGGGACTTTGATAGGTGGCACCGGCGAGTACCGCCGCTCGGCGCTGGGCACCGGGCGCTCCGTGCGCGAGGTGCGGATTGATCGCGGCGATCTCCAGCTCGTCCTGATGCAGTCGCGCCAGCGTCAGCCGGCACAACTCCAGCAGCTCCGCGCTGAGGTAGGGCTGCTGCCAGAGGCGCGCCGACAGGCGCGCAAAGCTGGCCGCGGGGGCGCCCGCCAGGGCGAGCTGCAGGTCAAGGTCCAAGCTGGTGGGTGGTGCGGGTGCCGGCACGGGTTGAAGTCTAGCACCTGGGGGATTGTCGGCGGGAGCTCCGGCGTGCACGCTCGCATAACGTCCACCGAGGCGCCACGAGCAAGGAAGTATCTATGAGCGACGCGAAGACGCCAGTGAAGGTCGTGGTGGTGCGCAATGGCCCATACCTGGTCAGCGGCGGCGTGCCACTCAGCGAGCAGACCATATATGCGGCCAGCAATGGTGACTCGGAAGCCTGGAAGGAGGGGGAGCGCTTCGCGCCGCAGGACAGCTACGCGCTGTGTCGCTGCGGACACTCCAACAACAAGCCTTACTGCGATGGCTCGCACACCAAGGCAAAGTTCGATGGCACGGAGACTGCAAGCCGCCGGCCGTACGCCGAGCAGGCGCAGGTGATGCAGGGGCCGGTGCACGCCCTGAGCGATGCTGAGACCCTGTGTGCATTCGCGCGCTTCTGCGACCCGAACGGCCAGGTGTGGGAGCAGGTCGAGCAGACCGACGATCCGAAGGTGGCCAGGAACTTCCTCCGGCAGGTCAACGCCTGTCCGTCCGGGCGTCTGGTCGCCTGGGATCGCGCCACCGGCAAGCCACTGGAGGCGCCGCTGCCACACTCCATCGGTGTGGTGCAGGATCCGGCGCAGGATGTCAGCGGGCCACTGTGGCTGCGCGGCGGCATCCCCGTCGTGGCGGCCGACGGTACCACCTACGAGGTGCGCAACCGTGTGACCCTGTGCCGCTGCGGTGCTTCAAAGAACAAGCCCTTCTGCGACGGCTCGCATGCCAGCGTCAAGTTCCGCGACTGGACCTGACGGCACCAACTGCCAGGCGGGCCGGGTGGTATGCGTATGTTACAAGTAGGCGATGACCCCGCCCGCGTCGAGCTCAGCTGACCTTGTTCGTGTGATTGGCCGCTGGAGCCTGGTGGCCCTGGCGGTGAACAGCATCCTCGGTAGCGGCATTTTCGGCCTGCCCTCGACCGTGGCTGGCTTACTCGGCACCGCCAGCCCGGCAGCCGTGGTGCTGGCCGGCTGTGGCATGGCCGTGATCATCGCCTGCTACGCCGAGCTCGCCTCGCAGTTCACCGAGACCGGTGGGACCTACCTCTATCTGCAGCGCGCCTTCGGGCGCCTGGTGGGCGTGCAGGTCGGCTGGATGACGCTGCTCGGGCGGCTCACCGCCTGTGCCGCGAGCGTCAATCTGCTGGTGGTGTATGTGGCTGAGTTCTGGCCGGGGGCGACGCAGCCATCTGCCCGCCTGCTCATCATCAGCCTCTTCATCGCTGTGCTCGCGGTCGTCAACTACCGCGGCGTAACCGGGGGCACGCGGGTCAGCAACGTCTCGGTGGTCGCAAAACTCGCAGCCCTGGGCATCGTGTGCGTGGCCGGCATTGCCTACCTGACCACGCATGCGCACGCAACAGCGGCGCCGGTGCGCGCGGATACCGGCGACTGGCTGAACGCGATGCTGCTGCTTCTGTTCGCGTATGGCGGTTACGAGGCGGCACTGAATCCGATGGCGGAGGCACAGAATCCGCGGCGCGACGCCGCGTTCGCGCTATTCGTGGCGCTGCTCATCATCACGGCGGTCTACGGGTTGCTGCAGTTCATCGTCGTCAGCGTACTGGCGGACGCGGCCCGGAGCGTGCGGCCTCTGTCCGATGTCGCCCGCACCATCATGGGACCGGCCGGGGGTGTGCTGGTCGCCCTGGGCGCGCTGGTTTCGATCTACGGCTACCTGAGTGCCAACCTGTTGACCGGCCCGCGGGGCATATTTGCCCTCGCCGAGCGTGGCGACATCCCGCGTGCCTTCGCCGCCGTGCACCCGCGGTTCCACACCCCCTACCTGTCGATCGTGGTGTTTGCGCTGCTGCTGTGGGGCTTCTCGCAGTTTGCGAGTTTTTCCTGGAACGTCACCCTCTCGGCAGTGGCGCGTTTGTTCTACTACGGCGGTGTCTGTGTCGCGGTGCCGGTGCTGCGGCGGCGCCAGCCGGATGCGGCGCGCCTGCGAGTGCCGGGTGGGTTGCTGTTGCCGATGCTCGGCGTGACGATCTGCGCGGTGTTGCTGACGCGGGTGGATTTCAGCAAGTCCGTAGTCCTGATCGCGACGGTGGCGCTTGCGCTGGTCAATTGGCTGGCCGTGCGCAACCGCCCGGAGCGGGTGACTGCTTCATACCACCGCAGGGGGTGAGCGGCCGGGATGGCGGCGTAGTGCCCGGCGCGTCAAATAGATGATCAGCACCAGTAGCTGGCCGATGACGAACGGCGGTTCCTTGGTCCGTGTCGCGCGAGCGCGTGCAGCGCTGCGATCTTCTGGAATGCCTGAATCACGCCAACCAGGCAGTTCAGGTAGAGCGCAACTGCAGCCGTTACAACGTAGGTCCCGCGCAGGCGCCGGTCAGGCGTTGGCCATACAGCGCGTACAGGGCCGCCGCGAGGATGGCCAGCGAGATTACCCCGATGACGTGCGGCGGTCCGAAGTTCGCCGCATGTGTCCGGTCCCGGTGTCAGGTTGGTTTAGCGCTGAAGCCCGGAGACCTGCGCGGCATTCCGCGCTCAGCTGAGGAACTCCACGCGACCGCCGCTCAGGTGGTACATGGAGCCGGCGATCTTGATCTTGCCGGCGGCCTCTAGTTTGGCGAGCACCTCACTCTGGCTGCGGATAGCCTCCACCGTCAGGTGCACGTTGGTCTTGGCCACCGCGTCCACGAACTCCGCGTTCTTGCTGGTGTGTTCGCCGGCATAGCTTGTGGCGCTGACGGCAGGCTTGATCTTCGCGAGCAGCCCGGTCAGGTGCCCCAGCTGCACGTTGTCGATCGCCCCCTTGATCGCGCCGCAGCTGGTATGGCCCATCACCAGCACCACTTTCGCGCCGGCGGCAGCGCAGGCGAACTCCAGGCTGCCGAGCAGGTCATCGTTGGCGACGTTGCCCGCGACGCGGGCGTTGAACATGTCCCCCAGAGCGACGTCAAAGATGATCTCCGCCGGCGCGCGCGAGTCGATGCAGCTCACCAATACCAGGGCCGGGTGCTGAGCGGCGACGGTCGCGCGCTTTTGCGCCAGGAAGTCGTGCGCCTGCATCTTGCCGGTGCGGAAGCGCTCGTTGCCACGCTCGAGCAACTCGAGGATCTGGTCCGGGGTGAGCCTGTCGCGCTGCTCCTGAGTCAGGGCGGCAGCCGAGACTGCCGGCGAGAGGATGAGTGAAGTCGCGCCCAGCGCGCCCAGTGCCGCAAGGCCGGCGGCAGATTTCAGCAGCTGCCGCCGGGTCGGGGCGGGCAGGGCCGGAAACGGGCAGCAAGCAAACTTTGTGCTCATGGGGAACCCCTCGTGCCGGCGAGCCGCCTGACTGTAGACCGAATCCTACATTGCATTCGGTGCCAAGCCCAATGCTGCCGCGCGCCAGCGGCCCCAGACTTCGCCCCACGGACGGCACGTGCCCTCTGGTATTCACGGTCGATAGCCAAGCGAGGGTCCCATGCTTCATTACGCAATAGTCTTCTTCGTCATCGCGATCATCGCCGCGGTGCTGGGCTTCGGCGGCATTGCCGCAGGTGCCGCCGGCATCGCCAAGATCCTGTTCTTCGTGTTCCTGATCGCCGCAGTCATTGCGCTGCTTACCGGACGACGCAGTGTCTGACGGTGCTGGTTGACACCGTCGCGACTGGAGAACCGGCCCCGTGGCCGGTTTTCTCTTTGTGGAGGGCTGCGTCGCGGGAATTGGCGCCGGTGGTGCGGCTCAGAGGCGGGCGAGTTCGCTCCTGATCCAGGCCTGGAACTGCTGGATCACGTATTCCTCGGGCATAAGGACTCCGCCTTGGTGGGCGAGGGCGTGCAGGCCGCGCTGGTTCAGCTCGCAGATCTGCGCATCCTCGCCCATGACGATCTGCGTGAACTCGACTGCGCCGGAAATATCGCGCTGGGGATCCGCGAGTGTCTCGGGCAGGAACAGGAACTCGATGCTCATCTCGGTGCGTTCCGGCCCCAGGGGGAGGAGCCGCACGATGCGCATGTAGTCCAGGTGCGCGACGATGAAGATCGAGGGCAGTCCGGTCAGGTAGAGGTGCCCGCTCTTGCGGTCCTCGTCGGTGAGGTTCGGGAAGGGCACGCCCACCGGATTGCCGTCCAGCGTCCATGAGGTCGCCCCGGGGCGCAGGCCGCCGGCGTAACGGGGATCCTTGTCAGCTGCATGGTCCTGCCACTGGGGATCGTCCTTCGGTTCCAACAGCGCCCGGCCGAACAGCGGCACGAGCTGGGCGAGCTGCGGGTGCACGCCGGGGCAGTGCAGGCACTCGTTGTAGTTCTCCCAGAAGATCTTCCAGTTGCACTCGATCACCTTGCGCGAACGGTGGCCGACGACGAGCGTGCCCATCCGCCATGCGTCCAGCCGGTCGATCGGCAGGTCGAAGCTCTTCTCGAACGGCGGTGGCTTTTGGGTCAGCGCCACGAAGATGCAGCCATTCCACTCCGTGACGGGCAGCCCGTACAGGCTGAAGGCTCCCGGGTCGAAGTCATCGGCATGCTGCCTCGAGGTGGTCCGCACCAGATCGCCGCGCAGGTTATAGCGCCAGGCGTGATAGGGACACACGATGCCGGCGGCGGGCAGGCGTCCGTACGTCCCCTGGCACAGGGCCGCGCCCCGGTGACGGCAGGTGTTATAGAAGGCACGCAGCACCTGGTCCTCTGCGCGTACCAGCAGCACCGACTGGTCTCCCACGGTAAAAATGCGAAAACTGCGTGCCTCGCGCACCTCGCTTGAGCGACCCACGTACAGCCAGTTGCGGTACCAGATCTGGCTTAGCTCGCGCTGGTAATGCACCGCATCAAAATAGTCGGCAGCCGGCAGGGCCGCGACGCTGCGGGTCAGTCCCAGATAGCCTGGATCGCGCCGGACTGCCGAATGCTTGGTCGTCACTTCTCATTCTCCGGGGAGAGACACGCGGGCAGCTCCACTGTAATCCAGGATCAAATGGGGCTCAAAACCCATAGCTTATGTTTGTCGGTCTCGGTGCCGCAGCGGATGGCGGCGCCCGGGGGCGCACATAGGGTCCACCGCAGCCACCCGGAACTGTCAATTCGGTTACGCAGGCATTTTCCTACAGCCAGTCTGTACCTTGGGCGGCACAACAGCGTGTCGCGGCTGTGGCACACTGGGGCTAACAGGGTGTATTCCCTCTTTACTGATGTCAGGGGAGATCGTTATGAGCCGAATGCTGGGAATCGCTTTCACTGCTGCGCTGATGCTCTTTGCGGCTGCCGTGCAGGCGGACGACTACAGCGATACCTTGACTCTCTTCAAGAACGCCAAGGAAAGTGGCGCCAATCTCAAGACCGCCTACGGTTACGCGGTATTTCCGACCATTGGCAAAGGTGGCCTCGTGGTCGGGGGCGCATACGGCAAGGGTCGTGTGTACGAGAAGGGCGCGTATATCGGGGACACGAGCATGACGCAGGTGAGTGTCGGCTTTCAGGCCGGTGGCCAGGGATACAGCCAGCTGATCCTGTTCCAGGACAAGCGCGCGCTGGATGAATTCACCAACGGCAACTTCGAGTTCTCCGCAGATGCAAGCGCGGTGGCCATCACCGCGGCTGCGGGCGCCAGCGCCGGCACCACGGGCGCCAATTCCAGCGCAAGCGGTGGCATGAAGGACGCTACGAACGCCGGCCACTACTACAAGGGCATGGCCGTGTATACCATCGTCAAGGGCGGCGCGATGTACCAGGCCACCGTCGCCGGACAGAAGTTCAAGTACACACCGAAGTCGTAACGCGAGCGGCAGCGAGGCCTGCGGTCGTCGCTGCCGCCCGCCTTCCTTCAAACGCAGGAGCAGCTTATGGCTACACGGAGAAAGTCAGCTCGAAAGAGCGCACGCACTGTGCGCCGCAAAGTGCGGTCGGCCAAGCGCGCCAAGAGGACGGTTCGCAAGCAGGTGCGCAAGGTCAAGCGGGCCAAAAGAACGGTCCGCAGGCAGGTACGCAGGGTCAAGAGGGCAGTCAGACGGGTGCGCAGGACCGCCGGATCGGCGGCGCGGACCGCCAAGCGCAGCAAGCGCAAGTCCGCGCGCACGGTCCGCGCGGCAGCCAAGCGGGTGGTCGTCAGTGCCGGCAGGACCGCTGCCGCGCTCGCCAAGGCGGGCGCCTACCAGGCCGCCAGCGCCGGCCGCCGGGTACTGGCACGCGGGACGCTGTCGGTGGCCGAGACGGTACAGAGTACGAGCCACACTGTCGGGGATGCCACCGCATCCGCCCTGGAATCGGTGGCTGACCAGATCAATCCCGATACTGGCAAGTAAAATGGCAAAGATCACCTACGAGATCCTCAAGCACGACGGTGGCTGGGCCTACCGCGCAAACGGCACGTATTCGGAGACCTTTCCGAGTCACGACGCGGCCCGCAAGGCAGCCGAGCGCGTGGCACGCGAGCAGATGGCGGCGGGTGAATCCGCGCTGATCTCCTACGAGGATGCCCAGGGGCACTGGCACAAGGAAGTCTCCGCCGGGAATGACCGGCCGGCGGTCCGGGTAAAGGGCTGAGCGATCTACCCCGTCCTGACGCTGCGTGTCAGGTCTTGAGCTTGTAGCCGGTGCGGAACATCCACGCCACCAGTGCCAGGCACGCGGCGAGGAAGCCGAGAGTTGCCAGCGTGCTCAGCAGGACATTCACGTCGGCGACGCCGTAGAAGGCCCAGCGGAAGCCGCTGATCAGGTAGACGACGGGGTTGAACAGCGCAATCTTCTGCCACACCGGCGGCAGCATGCTGATGGAGTAGAAAGCCCCGCCCAAGAAGGTGAGTGGTGTCACCACCATCAGCGGTATGACCTGCAGCTTCTGGAAGTCATCCGCCCACACCCCGATGATGAAGCCGAATATGCTGAAGCTCACCGCGGTCAGCAGCAGGTAGCCGACCATCCACATGGGATGGGCGATCTCGTAGGGCACGAACACGCGGGCGGTCGCGAGAATCAGCAAACCGAGCATCACCGACTTGGTGGAGGCCGCGCCAACGTAGCCGAGCAGCACTTCCGCGTAGCCGACCGGCGCGGACAGCAGTTCGAAAATCGTCCCCGACCACTTGGGCAGGTAGATGCCGAAGGAGGCGTTGGAGATCGACTCGTTCAGCAGTGCCAGCATGATCAGCCCGGGGATGATGAAGGCCCCGTAGCTCACCCCGCCCACGTTTCCCATGCGGCTGCCAATGGCCGAGCCGAATACCACGAAGTAGAGCGAGGTAGACAGCACCGGGGAGGCGATGCTCTGGGTGAGGGTGCGGAAGGTGCGCGCCATCTCGAACTGGTAGATGGCCCGAATTGCTGGCACGTTCAAGCGGCTGATCTCACCAGGCTGACGAAGATGTCCTCGAGCGAGCTTTCGCTCGAATGTAGGTCCTTGAAGTCGATGCCAAGTTCCCCCAGGCGCCTGAACAGCGGGGCAATCCCGGTGTGGCTCTGCGCGTCGAAGGTAAATACCAGCGACTGGCCGTCGGCGCTGAGCTCCAGCGGGTAGCCTGCCAGTTCAGGCGGGACCTGGGCGAGGCGGCTCTGCAGCTGCAGGGTCAGCTGCTTCTTGCCCAGCTTGCGCATGAGCACCGCCTTGTCTTCCACCACGATCAGCTCACCCTTGCTGATGACGCCGATGCGATCGGCCATCTCCTCGGCCTCCTCGATGTAATGGGTGGTGAGGATGATGGTGACGCCGCTGTCGCGCAGCCCGCGCACCATGTGCCACATGTCGCGGCGCAGCTCGACATCCACGCCTGCTGTGGGCTCGTCGAGGAACAGGATGCGCGGTTCGTGCGAGAGCGCCTTGGCGATCATGACGCGCCGTTTCATGCCTCCCGAGAGCGTCATGATCTTCGCCTCGCGCCTGTCCCAGAGCGACAGGTCACGCAGCACCTTCTCCAGGTAGGCGGGGTCCGGCCGACGCCCGAACAAGCCGCGGCTGAATTTCAGCGTGGCGAGGACACTCTCGAACGCATCGGTGTGCAACTCCTGGGGTACCAGCCCGATCTTGGTACGCGCCGCGCGGTAGTCGCGCACGATGTCGTGCCCATCGGCGACTACCGTGCCGGTACTCGGCCGCACAATCCCGCAGATGATGCTGATGAGGGTGGTCTTGCCGGCGCCGTTGGGTCCGAGCAGGGCGAAGATCTCGCCGCGCCGGATGGTCAGGTCGATCCGCTTGAGCGCGACGAGGCCGCTCTGGTAGGTCTTGGTGAGGCCCGTGATGCTCAGTATGTCGGCGGGGCTTAGGGCGTCGTCGGCGGCGCGGCTCGGGGCTGCTTGCATGGTTGCTTTTCGCGTGGGGGCGAGAAGTCTAAAGGGTCGGCGCCCGATTGCGAGTCCCCATTGCGGTCCTGTTGCCATCCTTCACAGGGGATACGGCGCGATGGTATCGTCGTGCGCCTGATGACTCACGCCCGGCCGTCGTGGCGCCCGCAGACGCCGCACGCAGCTTGGTTACATTCCCATGACAGACGTCGCTCCGCGCTTTGATACCGCTCCCAGCGCATCGAACCACTTCGCGTGGCTGCGCACCCGCCTTGCCATCGAGCGCACGCTGATGGCCTGGGTGCGCACCTGCACGGCACTGATCGGCTTCGGTTTCACGATCGTACAGTTTCTGCAGCGCATGGCGGACACCCCGGGCGTAGCCGAGGCAGTGCGGCCGCGGGCCCCACGCTACCTCGGTCTGGCGCTCATTGGCTCGGGCATCGTCGGGCTGCTGATCTCGGTCGTGCAGTACCGCGGGCTGATTGCCTACCTGAATAGGAATTTCGCGGCGATCGCCGCGCTTGAGAGCGGCGCCCCCCGTCAGACGCCGCTGCAGGCGGTCGCGCTGGGACTGGTGCTCATCGGCATTTTTGCGTTCGCGGCAATTTACTTCCGCATGGCCTGAGCGCCGCCCCGCGCAGGCATCACCCCGCCATCGAGGTGGCCGGGGCGGGCAGTCTCGTGTTGCTGCGGTTCGCGCAACCCCCCGGGGTCAGCCCGGCGGCGGCCCTGCCGTGTCGGCCTGCCAGCGACCGTCCGCGGTCCTGCACACGGACATGGTTTGGGCGTTCTCCATCGTGCGGGCGTGACTTTCCAGGCGCACCTGGCCGCACTGGCGTCCGTCCGGTGCGCTGAACTGCCGCAGCAGGGTGATCGCACCGCCATTGCCGCTGGCCGGATTCTGCCACTCCTTGCGCGTACCGTCCTGCTTGCTCTTCAGCACCTCGGCGGCCGCTGCCCGCATGAGCCTGACGTCCTCGGCATTGAAGTAGGACATCGGCGTGTTTCTCAGGAAACCAAGGTTCCCCTGGGCACTGACCGTGGCTGCCGCCAGCGCCAGGACCGGCCCGGCGCACAGCAGCGTTGCGAGGCGCCGGGTGCGGTTGCGGGTTGGCTGCATGTTCGTTTGGGGCACTTTCATGGCTACGGGCAAGAGATCGAGCGCCCGAAGGCCGGATACATCCGGTGAGGACGTATCCGGCCCGAGTGCGGTCAGCGGCGGGACTCAGGTAGCTGGTTCTACGTCGATTGCGAGCGACTCAGTGTAGGTCACCTCAACCGCATCGCCCGGCTTCAGGGTCTTGATGAACTGCTTCATCTTCGGGTTCATCACCTCGATGACGTGAACCGTGCCGTCAGCGCGCTTGAACGAGACGGTGTTGGTGGCTGGATCGACCGCCTGGATGAGCACGGTCGTGGTCATCGATGCGCCGCCGATGGCCCCCGGGCTGCCCTTGTTCCTGCTGCCGAACTCGGCGGCCACCGGAGCGGCGGCCTTGGCGGCATCACCGCGCTTCATCTGCGCCGCCAGGCCCTGGTAGTAGCTCACGGAGACCTTGTCGCCGACCTTCAGTTCGCTGAAGCGCTTGGCCTGTTGGCCGACCTCCACCGTGACCAGGCCATTTGGGCCGTCGAGCGTGACGGTGCGCGACGGCACATCAATCGCCCTGATGGTTGCGGTGACCTTCTGCAGATGGCTGCTGACCACCGGGGCGCTGGTGTCCAGCGCCATCGTGGCCGTTGATACGAGGGTGGCGGCCACGGCCGGCAGTGCCCACTTGATAATTTTCCAGTTTTTCATCCGAGACTCCGATCCATTGAGGGTAAAGCGGTCCAAGGGTCGTTAGTTTACAGTTCGCTCCAGCGGCGGTCACCGGGACCGCAGCTGAACACCGCACGTGCCTGAAGTTGTGCGGCATTGGCCGTCATCGGGCCGCGAGGGGAGGGGATTTTAGACCATGGATGCTCTGGCCGAGATGAATTCGCGCAACGGCAGGGCTCAGTGATGCCGCAGCATGCTCCCTTCCCGTGGGTGACGGTCGCCCTGGTTGCCTTCATTGGCTGGCGGGTGTACGTGAGGTTCCGCCGCAGCATCGGTCGGCAGCGCTTCGTGGCCGCCCGCTCGTGGCTCAGTGTCACAGTCTTGCCGCTGCTGCTGGCCTCCGTTGCGTGGGGCTTGAGGTTCCAGCCGCCGGTCATGGGCCTGTCCCTCGCTTCGGGACTCCTGCTCGGGGTTGCCCTCGGGGTGCTCGGCCTGCGACTGACGCGCTTCGAGGTCGCAGGCGATGGCCTCTACTACGTGCCGAGTGCACACCTGGGCATCGCGCTCTCGACGCTGCTCGTGGCGCGCATCGGCTACCGCTACGTTGCGGCAACTGCTGCGGGGAGTGCTCCGGCCGCGCCCATGGGCATGCACCTCACCCCGCTCACGCTGGGCCTGGTGGGCACCGTCGTGGGCTACTACGGCACCTACGCGGCAGGATTGCTGCGCTGGTCGGTCCGTCAGGGCCGCACTCAGGGTGCCGGCCTGCGCACCTGATACACCGGAGAGCTGCAATGAGAAGCGCACTTGTGACCGGGGCCGCCCAGGGCGTGGGGCTCGCCACCGCGGAGGCGCTCGCAAGCTGCGGTTACGAGGTGACACTGGTGGACGTGAAGCCCATGGATGCCGCGCTGCAGCGTCTCGCGCAGCTCCCGGGCACGCGTGTCCACGCCGTCCGCGGTGATGTGACCTCGGAGGAGTTCGCCGCCGCGCTGGCCGAGCAGGTCACCGCGCGCTACGGCGCGCTCGACGTGCTGGTCAACAATGCGGGCATCAGCCTGATCTGCCCGGCCGAGCGGACCACACTTGCACAGTGGCGGCACGTCATGGAGATCAATCTCCTCGGGCCGTTCCTGTTGTCCAAGACACTGGGCGCGCAGATGCTCGCACATCGCAGCGGTGCCATCGTCAACGTCGCCTCGATCGCAGGACTCGCCGGAATCAGCCAGCGCAGCGCCTACAACGCTTCCAAGCACGGCCTGGTGGGTCTTACGCGCACACTGGCCGCGGAGTGGGGCGGCCGGGGCGTGCGCGTGAATGCCGTATGTCCGGGCTGGATCAAGACCGAGATGGACGCGGCTGACCAGAAGCGCGGCGCGTATGCAGATGCGGACATCACCGACCGTGTACCCATGGCACGCTTCGCGAGCGCCCGGGACGTGGCCGCGGCGATTGTCTACCTGGCCGATCCGCAGCTCAGTGCCTTTGTGAACGGGGTGTGCCTGCCGGTCGATGGCGGCTGGACGGCCGACGCCGGCTGGGACTCGCTGCGTTTGGCCGCGCGCGGCCCCTGAACGGGTCGGCTGTCCCTCAGCGCGGTAGGCGTTCGAACACCTTGCAGTGCTGCGGGATCAGCGCCCACTCAGGGCGGTCCTGCGTGAAGATCGCAACCGTCGGGCGAAAATCGGCGGGCTGGTCGAGCGAGCCGGCGTAGATCGTGTAAGAGTCAGACAGCCCGCGCTCGCCACCAAATACCAGTCCACCGCAGATGGGGCAGAAGTTGCGCGTTGCAGGTCCGCCGCTGGCTGCCGGGGACGAGAACGACCGGGAGACACCCGAAAAAGTCACTGCGCTGGCGGCAAAGCCCAGAAAAGGGACGAAGCCCGAACCGGAAGCCTTGCGGCAGTCGGCGCAGTAACAGTGCCCGGAATACAGCGGCGCCCCGGTGGCCTCATAACGCAGCGCCCCGCACAGGCAGCCACCGGGGTAGCGTTGCGAAGCGGTCACGGATCGTCGACCCGCTAGGGGACTGCCCGCCAGCTGGCGTCCGGATCGAAACTGCGCAGCGACTTCACCGCGGTGGCCGTCTCTGCGCCCAGGTCACTCTCGTACAGCTTGCCGCGCTTGTTTGCCATGAAGCTCATGACGCCGCTGCGACCGTACTCGGCGGGCCATGCCAGGATCGCAAAGCCTCCGGTCATGCGCCCGTCGACCACGTAGTCCTTGGCGCCCCCATGGGCATGCTCGCCCTGCTTACGCAGGACCCGGTAGTAGTAACCGTGGAAAGGCGTCGGTTTGCCGTTGGGCGGCGCGTCCGCGTCATCGTTGGTCGCCTCGGCCAGCAGGCCACCGGCAGGACTGGGTGTCTCGTCGTCCGCTACTTTCCAGAACAGGCCGTTCTGCGTGCCGGGCTTGCTGCGGACGCGCTGCGCATAGGCACCTGCGGGCTCCCCGTCGTGACCGGCGGCCGCATACGTTTTCTGCGCATCCACCAGGGCGCGCACCACCTTCATGGCATCAAGTTCGTTGTGACCGATGCGGCGGTAGGCCAGCTCCTGGGCACCTGCCTGCGCATCAAAGAACCACACTCCGCCGGCGCGCACGATGGGGAAGGGCAGCGGCCAGGCCCTGGTGCCCACCGTGAGCGTGGCGTGGTCCTTGGTCGCGTATTTCAGCGCATGCGCGTCGTCGTAGTTCCTGATGAAGCTCAGCCGCGACTGCTGATCGACGACCGGATTGCCGGAGGAAAGCAGGTCGGACGCTTTCTCGCCAAGAATCCGCTTCAGCTGCTCCGCATCGTTCGCCTTCACTGCCGTGATGAAGGCAGTCACGGCCTCCTGACAGGAGGGGTAGCTGGCAACTCCCTCCGGAGCAGCCATGGCGCTGCCCGCCGTCTCCTGCGCGGGCGCTGCCATGGCACCCGTGAACGCGAGGACCAGCAGTGTGGCACTCAGCCAGTGTCGGTTTGGGGTTCTCATCGACGCTGCCCTCCACTGCGATTGCCACCGCCGGCGCTGGCACGCCCGCGACTGCTTGCGGCCCGCTCACTGCTGCCGCCTAGGCTGTTGCCCGTGAAGCCACCTGGCCGTGCGCCTATCGTCTGCGGCGTGGGGCCGGGGCGAGTGGAGGGCCGGCCGCCACCGGCCGGGAATCCCGCATACGGGTTGGTGGCAGCGGGGCGCGTTGCCGGGGCAGGCCGGGGATTGGGCGCCGGAGCCGGGCGCGTCGTGGGCATGCCGGGATTGCTGCCACCGCCGCCGGGCGGCCGTCCACCGTTACCGCCGCCGTTTCCGGGAGGCCTGCCACCGGTGCCCGGTGGTCGACCGTTAGCGCCGCCGTTGTTGCCACCCCCTGGCGGGCGGCCATCGTTGCCGCCACCGATGTTGCCAGGAGGGTTGCCACCGTTGCCCGGCGGGCGTCCACTGCCGCCGCCACCGGGAGGCCGGCCTCCGCCGGGAGGTCGTTCGCCGGGCGGCGGTCGGTAGCCCGGTGGCCGATTCGGTCCGGGCGGGCGGTAACCTGGCGGAGGCGGACGGTAGCCGGGACGGTGGTTCCAGTTCGGCGGCGGGCGCGGATAGACCGGCGGCCGGTAGTAGGGCGGTCGTGGCCGGTAAGGCGGGTAGGGACTGCGGTAATGGTAGTGCCAGCCCCAGGGGCTGCCGCGGTAGTACACCCCGCCCCCGCCCCAGCCCCAGCCCCACGAACTCCAGCCCCACGGTTGGTTATTGCTGATGATCGCGCCGATGGCGATGCCCACGGTGAAGCTCACCAGCGAGGCGGCGATCAGGTCATCCGTGCTCGGCCCGCTCTGGAACACCTGCGCCGGTTCGTACTGCGGCACGTAGACGACCTGGGGATTGGCCGGCTGCACGATGACGACCGTGGTGCCGTTCTGCTGCTCGAGGGAAACCTTCTGGTATTCGTTGCTGTCGAGCGCGCCGGAGGCATAGGCCTGCTGGCGCAGCGCCTGCACGGCGGCAGTCACGGATGCCTGGTCCGCCTTGAATGCGGCCCCGATCGCGGCGTAGTCATCGATGTGCTGCGCCATCTGGTCGAGCACGCTCGGGAATGTCACCAGCGCGATGAAGGCCGGATCGAAGCCGGCCTGCTGTGCGGCATCGTTGATGGCCGCCCCCTTGAGGGTGCTGTTCTGCTTCACCCAGTTGTTGACGTCGAGCACCTGCTGCGGGTCGCCGGCCGCGGTACAGATCTGGGCGAGCAGCGTGTCCGGATACAGCGCGATCGGCGCCAGCAGCGTGCTGAGCTGCTCGCCGGTGGGCACGGGCGGCGCCGACTGCCCGTAGGCGATCGATGTCAGCCCGGCGATCAACGCCACGAGGGCTGCTGACAGGCCCACCCGAATCTTGCGCTGCAACATCCGGTCTTCCTCATCGGGGTTTCGTTAAGGCCACGGTGCAGCCTCTGCTCGCCGGTTACCGGAGTGCGCGAAGGCCCGCCGCTATAGTCCTATGGGCAGGTCGGTTGCCGCAATCTGCGGCGTTGTGCGCGGGCACGAGCCCGGGGCACAGGTGAATGCAGCACACTAACCTTGCGGTTCTGGCCGCAGTCCGCCCAGGCAGGCGGTGAATTCGGCGCCGAACAGGAAGATCTGCGCAGAGTAGTACAGCCACAGCAGCAGGGCTGCGAAGGAGGCCGCCGCGCCGAAGGCGGAGGGCACCGTCGCATGCGCCAGATACAGCGCGATCACCCAGCGACCGGCATCGAAGAGCAGCGCGGTGAGAATCCCGCCGCTGAGTACCGTGCACCAGCGCAGCCGGTGTGCCGGCACGTAGCGATAGATCAGGGCAAACACCGCGGCGACGGTGAGTAGAGACATCACAAGGTCCACCAGGCCCAGTGCGCCGGCCCAGGCCGCATAGCGATGGGTCAGGTGCTCGCGCAGGCCAGCAAGTGCGGTCGACACGGTCAGCGACACCAGCAGCAGAAACCCCAGCGCCAGGATGAAGGCGAGCGAGAGTACGCGGGTCTTAAGCCAGCTGCGGTAGCCGACGCGCTTGGGTGCCGCTCCCTGCCAGATCAGTTCGAGCGCCGACTCGAGTGCCGCGAGCACGGTGGTTGAGCCGACGAACAGAGTCAGCGCGCTGATGATCGTGGCCGGCAAGCCCTGCGCATGCCGTGCGCTGGTGACGGCGTCGATCAACACTCTTGCGGTTGCCGGTCCGAACAAGGCCGTGAACAGCGCGCTGATGTGCGCATAGGCATGGCTCGCCCCCAGGATCTGCGCGGCGAGACTGAGCAGGATCACCAGCAGCGGCGCGAGCGAGAACGCGCAGTAGAAGGCAAGTGCGGCGCCGGTGTTGGCAGGGTTGTCCGCGTACCAGTTGCGCAGCGTGCACCGCAGTACCTCAACGAAGCTGCTTCTGCGAACGAGCATTCGGTGCAATGGCTGCCAGCGCGGGCCAGCTCACGCCCACGGCGGCCTTACGTGGTCGCGACGCATGCCGAGGCCAAAGTCCGCCGCCATGCGTGCCCGCAGTGCGAGGCCGGCGCTCAGGCGCGTGCAATTGATGACGGCCAGGCGAAAGCCACCGGGGGGCATCGCGTGCGCGGCCGGCGGCAGGTGCTGAAAGAAGGTGACCTGCACGCTCGTGACGCCGCCAACCTCGCGATACCGCTGCAGCAGCCGCGCATGCGGGTAGCGGTAGCGCACGCCGTGCGGACCGAACAGCACCACGCTATAACCGTCGCGCCGCTCCCGATCCGCAAAACTCCAGCTGCCCCGCCCGTAGAGGGTCACCAGCGACTCGATCCAGCGCCCGCCGTACAGGTCCGGCCATTGGTCGGCGAAGCGCAAGTGGACCTCGATGATGCGGCCGCCGATGGTTTCCAGGTTGAGCATCCCGGTGTAACCGCGCAGGTGAGCCCGGATCCAGCGGCGGCAGTAGTATTCCATCGGCTCGCGCCGGCCCGCTTCGATGACCCAGTAGTCAAAGGTTCCGCCGGCTGCAGGGATGCCGCGGGCATGCCGGCACCATACCGGCTCGCCTGCGACGATTGCCCAGTCGGTGCTCACGTGGGAGCCGGTGAGGTAGACAGACCAGAAGTTCTCCTCGCCCCCTGCGCTGCGGAACTCGGCGAGGCTGCGCACCAGGCGGCTGCCCACTCCCATGCCACGCAGGTTGGTGATGGGCTTGCTGAAGACCGGGAATTGCGCTGGGACCGTGGCCCCGGCGCCGCAGGCCAGGCCCTGCGACTCGGCGACCAGCAGCTTGTTGTAGACCCAGCGGTGCGCCGGATACAACTCGTAGGCAAGCGCATCGTCGGTCGGGATGTGCACTTGCCGCGGGCACGGCACACCGTCGAAATACTGAGCGCGCCAGGGATCTTTTTCGTGAATCGGCATGGGTGACGGCGCCGTGACCTTGCAGTGCCAGGCAGGACGCGCAGCCCAAGAGTGCAACGCGGGCACCGCCGGCAACAGGTCCGGAGAACTCCCAGGCGCTGTAGGCCGGCACTGATGCCACAGGCGGGTCGCGCAAGTCGGGCGAGCGGCCTGTCAGGCAATTCCCACGTCACGAACGTGGCTCGCGCCACTGATGGGGTTTCCGAGGCCGGCGTAGCTTTCCTCTCCCCACGGAAATACCAATGCGGAGCCAGCCATGAAGAAACGCGGCAAGTCAAAGTCCAAGGGCCCATCGTCTGCCCGGGCAGCGCCGACGGGCGGTGACGCGAAGGTGCAGGGTGAGGGTGACTACGCGGCCGACCGGCGCTACCGCCAGCGGACCGACCGTTTTCTCAAGAGCACAGACGTCGAGGCAGCCGCGCGCGAGGCCGCCCCGAAGTCCGGCGCGGAAGCGCGGGAGATGGCGGCCGCGGAAAAGCAGGGCCGTGCGCACGCGCACGTACCGTCCGGCCGCACTGGCAAGTCCCGCGGTGTACGCCGGGAGCGGTGAGCGCGCCGGCTAGTAGCAGGATGTAGGACTGAGCCTAGGCGCCGTACCTGCGCCGGAGTACGCCTGCCAGGAACGTATCCGGATACTGTGCAGCTGAAGAAGGTCTTTCACGTCCTAACGGGGTGAGGTTTGGCAGTATCGAGGCGCTCGCGGAGCCGGCGCTCGAGCGGCGCCCGGTCGGCGCGGGGCTCGACTGCGCGGATGCATCATCAAACGGTCGTACATTCCAGCAAGCCCCGGCTCTGGCAGGTGCTGGGGCCCGGGCTGATCACCGGCGCGGCCGACGATGATCCCAGCGGCATCGCGACCTATGCACAGGCCGGCGCGCAATTCGGCTTTCGGCTCGGTTGGACGCTGGTACTGACCTTCCCGCTGATGGTGGTGATCCAGGCGATCAGTGCGCGCCTCGGGCGCACCACCGGGCAGGGGATCGCCGGCAACCTGCGCCAGTACTACCCGCGGTGGCTGCTGCACAGCGTGGTGGCACTGTTGTTCATTGCCAATACCCTCAACATCGGCGCGGACCTGGGGGCGATGGCTGAGGCCAGCCGCCTGCTGCTGCCGGCCCCGGGTGCCTGGGTCTACGTGATCTCCTTCGGTGTTGTTTGCACTGCAGCACAGATATTTCTCCAGCACACCCGCTATGTTGCGGTGCTCAAGTGGCTCACGCTCTCGCTGTTCGCCTACTTTGCCGCCGTATGCGTGGTGCACGTGCCCTGGTTGGAGTTTCTGCGCGGCCTGGTTTTGCCACGCCTCACGCTCGATCGCGATTTCTGGCTCATGGTGGTCGCGATCCTGGGCACGACGATCAGCCCGTACCTGTTTTTCTGGCAAGCTTCACAGGAAGTGGAGGACACTAAGGCAAAGCCGGTGGAACAGCCGCTGCGCGTGGCCCCCGGGCAGGGGCCGCGGGCCCTGGAGCGGATCCGGCTCGACACGATGGTCGGCATGGGAGTGTCCAACATGGTGGCCCTTGCAATCATGGTCACGGCGGCGGCGACTCTGCACCGCGCCGGCACGACGAGCATCGACAGCGCCGCTCAGGCGGCGGAGGCGTTGCGGCCGGTCGCAGGAGGGGCAGCGTTTGCGCTGTTCGCGCTGGGAATCATCGGCACCGGACTGCTCGCAGTACCCGTGCTGGCCGGGTCGGCCGCCTATGCAGTCGGTGAATCGCAGCGCTGGCCGGTGGGACTTGCGCGCCGCCCCCTGCACGCCAAGGCGTTTTATTCCACGATCGCACTGGCGACACTCCTGGGCGCGCTCGCGAACGTTGCGCATGTGAACCCGGTCAGAGCCCTGGTCTGGGCGGCCGTCCTCAATGGCATCGTGGCCGTTCCGGTCATGGCGCTGCTGGTGCTGCTCGCCGGTCGGCAGGACGTGATGGGGAAATTCCGCATTTCGCGCAGTTGGACGGTCATCGGCTGGATCGCGACGGCCGTCATGGGCGTCGCCTCGGCATTCTTCATCGTCACGTCGGCGTAACTGACGTTTTTTTCAGGGGATCGTTGGGTCACAAACACAAAGCGAGAAAACACCATGGAATTCATCTGGTTCATATTGATCGGGTTGATCGCCGGCTGGCTGGCAGGGCAGCTGATGAAGGGCGGCGGGTATGGGGCGGTGGGCGACATCATCGTCGGCATCGTCGGCGCGCTGCTCGGTGGGTTCCTGTTCCGCACCTTCGGCGTTTCCACGGGCGGCGGCCTGGTCGGGGCCATTGTCGTGGCGACCATCGGTGCGGTGGTGCTGATCTTCCTGCTCAGGTTGATCAAGCGCACCTGACCAAGGGCCGCATCTGCGGCGCCTGCGCACAGGGTCAGCTCACGGGAACAGTGGCATCCCTATCACAGGGCCGCCACCGGTCATTATCGGCATGACCAGCTGCCAGCTGGTGTTTGCTCGAGACCGGTGGCGGATCTGCGGTAGCGGGCACGACTGGCGCATTGACCGACACGCAGCGGGTCATGGTCACGCAGCCTGCGAGGGCCATCCCTGTGATGGTACGTAGCAGGAATTCGCGTATCTGCCAGCCTCGGTAAAGCCGTCTTTATCGAATGCGCGGCGACACTCGAGCGCACTGTAACGCTGCGTTACAGGCCATGGGTGCGCGGCGGGTCGTCAGTCGATGGGCCAGGCCATCGATGGGGGCAACGTCGTGATCCCGGTCGGCTCGATGGCCAGCCCCGGGTTGTCCACGAGGCGCCACCACGGCAGGACTTCCCCATGATCGGCAGGCTCGACAGGCTCGCCCAGCCGGGGCATCAGCAGCTGCGCGTTGAACTTCGGGCCAAGGCTCAGCAATGTCTCCGCCGGCTGGTCCCAGGCGTGCATGGCAAGACTGAAGGTCCCCCAATGCACGGGCAGGAAGGTGCCACCGCCGAGCAGGGTGTAGGCCTGCAGCGCGTTCTGAGGCCCCAGGTGCATGTCACCCCAAGAGGGGTGGTAGGCGCCAACCTCGAGCATGACCAGATCGAAGGGCCCCAAGCGCTCGCGGATGAGCTGGTATTCGGTGGTGAGCCCTGTGTCACCGCTGAAGAACACCGAGTGGCGGCTGCCGCGCACGACCATCGAGGACCACAGGGTGGTATTGCGGGTCTTGGGCGTGCGGCCGGAAAAATGCTGTGAGGGTGCGGCGATCACTTCCAGCTCGGAGCCCTCGAGGCGGTGTGACTGCCACCAGTCAAGCTCGGTGATGCGCGCCGGCGCTACGCCCCAGGCTTCCAGGTGTGCACCGACGCCGAGCGAGGTCACGAACGGCACCTCTATTTTCCCCAGTGCGCGGATGGTCGCGTAGTCCAGATGGTCGTAGTGATCGTGCGATACCACCACCAGGTCCAGCGGTGGCAGCTCGGCAAGGGCCAGCGGCACCGGCTGGAAGCGCTTGGGCCCTGCCAGCTGGGAGGGGGAGCAGCGCTTGCTCCAGACCGGGTCGGTGAGCACGCGCAGGCCATCGATCTCCAGCAGCATGGTCGAATGGCCGAGCCAGGTGACGCGCAGCCCGCTGGCCGGCGTTCGTGTCCAGATGTCCACGGGATCCAATGCCGGCAGGCCCCGCTGCGGGGCACGACGAGCGCCGCCGCAGATGAATTCCTTGAGGCTGGGCATCGGCACGGCCGGGTCGCGCAGGCCCGGCAGGATGGGATGCACGTTGACGAACTGGCCGTCGACCCACTGCGCGGAACTGCGCATGCGCTCGAGCCGCGCCGCGGCGGGTTGTTTGCCGAAGGACTTCATCGCTTGAACCGGTTGCCTGCCGGAGCGGAGGTCATCGCATCCCTTTAATGACTGCTGCGGGGGCTTGCGCCGTAGCCGCAAGCCTCGGGGCAGGATCCCGGGAATTCAAGCGGCGCCACGGTCTTTTCAGTCCTCGCCCGGGGGTACCTTGTCGCGCAGCATCATGGCCGCCGTCAGGGGGTCGGTGGAGGGCACGCCGTGGTGGATCGCAACTTCAGTGGCCGCAAGCGGGCGCTGCACGGTGGCGGTCTTGAGGTCAAGCAGGCTGTGCGGACCTAAGCGCACGATCTCAACGCCCTTGATCGAAAGCGGCTGGCCGCGGGTCAGGGTGGTCGCCGGCCCGGAGAGGCGGGTGAGCCAGGCGCTGCCGGCAGAACCGGCGGCAAGCTGCGCCTGGCCGTTGGCATCGATCAGCAGTGCGGTCTTCTCGTCGATCCCGAGGCCGAAGATGCCAGGTTGCGTCTGAGCCTGGTTCAGGCGCGCCAGAAAGACGATGGAGCGGCCGAGGCGGCTGCGGGCGGAGAAGTGCGAGTCGGTGATCACCCGCTCAAGCCCGCGAAAATGCATGAAGTCCTCCTCCAGCATGACGCTGGAATTGAACGGGTCGGCCAGGGCGACCTTGGATTCAAGGCTGATCCCGTCCAGGCACGGGTAACTGTAGTGCCCGAGGATCGCAAGTCCGGCCGAGCTGCCACCGACGGGACGATCCGCGCGCACGTGCGCGTTCAGCGCTTCCTGCACGGGCGTGCCCTTCCAGTAGCGCACGTAATTTCCCTGGTCGCCGCCGGCGATGAAGATGCCGTCCGCCCCCTGCAGCGCCGCCAGCACACGCGGATCGTAGGCGGCCTGCCGGTTGTGGAAAGTCACGGTCTCGGCCGAGGCGACCGGCCCCCACTGGGTGGCGAAGGAAACCCCGTAGTCCCCGTCTTCCTTGTCGAAGCTGTCGTCGGCGACCGCGCGCAGGATGACGATGTGACCACCGCCCGCATGGGTGGCGATCGCCTTGAAGGCGGTATCTACGCTGCCGCCGCCGCCCATCAGCGCGAGCATGAACTGCGTGTGCGTTGCGCGTGGCAATGCCGGGTCCCCGGTCACGAAGTAGTCGAAGTTCCCGTCCCGGTAATTGTGTGCTTTCGGCGCAACAGTGGCTGCAGTCTGCGCACGGCCAGGCGTCTGTCCAAGAAGGCATGTGATGACCGCCAGCGTCAGCAGCGCGCCCAAGTCATTGAATATCTTACACGAACTGACTGTGCGCATCGCGAACTTTCCCCTCGTTATCGGCGCAGGACGGCTGGGTTGCCGCGCCGTTCCCGGCATGTTACACATTGTGGACAAGCCACACGCTAATCATCTGCTATGCCCAGCTAAGGGCTCTGCAGTGGTCAGCCGCGTGGCAAAAATAGACAAGGCTCCGAAGGGATACGCATGAGAATCGCAACCACTATCGCCGCGGCGGTCGCGGCCTCGCTTTCAGGCTTGGCGCTCGCGGAAACGGCCGCGGACGGTCCGCCGAGCAACGCCAGCGAGGAGGCATTGCAGACGGTGGTGGTGACCGGCTCGCGCATCCCGCGCATCGAGGCCGAGGGCCCGTCCCCGGTGGTGACGATCACCGCCGAAGACATCATGAAGAACGGCTACGCCAACACGGCCGCCATCATGTCCTCGCTTACACAGAACCTGGGCGCACTCGACAACAACCAATACACGGACGGCTTCTCCCCGGGCGCGCAGGCGGTCGACCTGCGCGGACTGGGTCCCAACCACACTCTGGTGCTGGTGAACGGCCGGCGCATCGCCGACTACCCCCAGGCTTATGACGGCAACAGCAATTTCACCGACATCTCCAACATCCCCTCCTCGATGCTCGACCGGGTCGAGATCCTCAGCGGCAGCGACTCGGCCATCTACGGCTCGGACGCGGTCTCCGGCGTCATCAACTTCATCATGAAGAAGAAGGCCGACGGCACCACGGTAGACTTCCGCGACGGCGAGACCCAGCATGGCGGCGGCTCCTCACAGCGCCTGACGATCACCAGCGGCTGGTCCAACGACCGCTTCGACTCGATCTTCGCAGTGGAACTGCTCAACCAGCAGCCGCTGTGGGCGTTCCAGCGCGACTTCACGGATTCGCGCCTGGATGGTCCCGGTGACCCGTCCGACATCGTCGCCAGCCAGGTGTTCACGCGGATCGATGAGAACGGCAACTACCTCGATCCCGGCCAGGCGACCTGCAATTCGCTCTCGCACCTGGACAATGGCACCGTGTTCCGCGCCTCGCGCGCTGGCTACGGGCCGGACAACAGCGGCGATTTCCCCGGCTACTACTGCGGCAGCTACTACGATGTCGGTTACGGCACGCTCGGTAATGGACGCCAGGCAATCAATTTCTACGGCACCGCGAGCTATCGCCTAAATGACCGCGCGAGCCTGTTCCTGGACGTCCAGGCAGGCAACTCCCACCAGGTCAGTTCCAACGGCACGCTGCAATGGCAGAACAGCTTCGCGCAGGACGGCACCTCGGTGCCGGTGCCGTTCTACAACCAGGCCACCGGCCAGATCGAGCAGTGGCAGCGCAGGTACATCACCATCGAGGAAACCGGCGGTTTCCAGGCCACCGAGATCCACAACGACAATAAGACCTTCTCCCTTAACACCGGGGTGAAGGGTGCCTTCAACGCGGACTGGAGCTACGAGGGGCTGGTGGGCTTCTCGCAGAGCAAGCTGAAGGAGACCTGGCCGGTGCTGATCTCGGCCAAAGCGCAGCAGGTGTATCTCGGTCCCTCGCTCGGGACCGACCCGGACAGCGGCTACCAGATCTACAACGCCCCGATCAGCCGGCTTTATACCCCGCTGACGGTCGACCAGTTCCGTTCAATCAGCACTGATTCTCTTGATGAGGACACCACGCGCACGCAGAACTTGAGTTTCAGTGTTAACAGCGGGCACCTGTGGACCATGCCCGCAGGTCCGGTCGGCTTTGCCGCGGTCGCTGAGTACGGCCACGATTCGCTCAAGCAGGAGGTCGACCCCGGCTCGCTCGACGGCAGCTACTACCAGTATCACAACACCGCCGCCAACGGTTCACGCAACCGTTTCGGCGCCGGCCTGGAGTTTCGGATCCCGCTGGCATCGTCAGTGATCCTCAACGCGGCCACGCGCTACGACGAGTACCGTTACAGCGGCAACGCCTCAGGCAAGGTCACTTATAACGGCGGCCTCGAGTGGCGCCCGCTGCGCACGCTGCTCGTGCGCGGCTCGATCGGCACCGGCTTCCGTGCCCCCGACCTGTCTTACCTGTATGCGGGCGAAAGCGGCTCGAGCTCGAGCGGCGTCGATTACTGGCAATGTGCGACGGTACTGCAGCAGGACCCGGCCGACTGTGACCTCAACGACGTGGGCTTCAACGGCGCCAGCCACGGCAGCACTGCACTCAAGGACGAGACCAGCGTCTCGTATACGTATGGCTTCGTGTTCTCGCCGACCAAGAATATTTCCTTCACCGCCGACTACTACAACATCGCCCTGACCAACGAGGTTCTCTATCAGGACAGCGACACGATCCTCAGGGAGGAGTCCGACTGCCGCCAGAACGTCCTCGATGTCAACTCGCCGTTCTGCCAGCAGGTCATCAGCCAGGTGAGCCGCTTTCCCGCAAGCGACCTCGCCAACCCCAATGGGCTAATTGCGGTGCATGTGCTGCCGATCAATGCCGCCTCCGAGCGCACCTCGGGTCTGGACCTGGCCGCCCACTGGAGCATCGAGGCGGGACGCGCGGGCGTCTTCGACCTGAGCGGCGGCTATACGCACGTGATCAAGCACACGATCCAGCTGTCAGCCGACCAGCCGGTCGACGATCAGCTCACCGACCTGTACTACTACGTGATCCCTAAGGACAAGGCGACCTACTCGGCCGGCTGGACGCTGGGCAAGTTCAACGCGACCATCCACGGCAACTGGCTGGGCGGAATACCCAACTACGATGGCGACAAGCGCCTGAGCCCCACGCAGGTGTACAACGCGTCCATGACCTACCAGTTCACCGAACGCGGTGTATTTACGTTCTTCGTGAACAACCTGTTCGACGAGAAGCCGCCGCGCGATCCGACGTGGACCAGCTATCCGTATTACTCCAGGAACTGGTTCAGCCCCATCGGGCGCGCGTTCTTCTTCGAGGCGAGCTACCGCTTCGGCGGAACGCCCACCAAGTAGTCAGGACTCCAGAGTGGGTCCGGGGAAACCCGGACCCACGTGGCCTGCGGTGCAGCCGGACCTACTGGCGCATGCGGCCGCGCTTGCCCGACACGAAGTCGTCCCAGATCCCGTACATCTTCATCTCCTTGTCGAGCCCGGTCTCCTGTACGACCTGTTCGACCTGCGCCCGGGTCTGCCGCGGCGCCGGGGCTGTTGGGGCATTCGCCAGCTCCCAGACCAGCACCGCGGCAATCGCCGTGTTGTCCTTCAGCTCGCGTACGTCCACCTTGTCGAAGGTGTCGGAGGCGGCGTGGTAGTTCGGTACGTACGGTGCCTCGTCCTGGATGGCGACGAAGTTGGGGATGCCCTCCACCAGAAAATCGAAGTTGTCGGTGCCGAGTGAGGCCTCGGTCGTGTGCGTGAACGGGCCGAGCGACTCCACCGGCGAGAGCGCTGCAGCCAGGGCATCCATGACATCGGTGCGCCCGCCAGTGGAGAAACCCGTCGTGCGCCCGGTACCCAGGTCAATGGTGACCATCGCCACCGTGCGGTCGAGCTCGGCGCGGTGCTGCTGCACGTGCGCGAACGAGCCGAGGAAGCCGGCTTCCTCGCCGGTGAACAGCACGAAGCGCAGCGTGCGCCGCGGGGGGTGGGCGTGGGCGAGGGCGGCAATCTGCCGCGCGGCATCGATCACCAGTGCCACGTTGCAGCCGTTGTCCAGTGCTCCCTGCCCGAGGTCCCAGCTGTCCAGGTGTGCTCCGAGGACCACGATCTGCTGCGGCTTTATGGAGCCGGGAATCTCCCCGACGACGTTGGCCGTCATGGGTTGCTTCAGGATGTGCGGCGTGGTCACGATCCGCAGGCGCACGGTCTTGCCGCGGGCGAGCAGGCGTGAGATCCGCAGCGCCTCCTCGCGCTCGAGCATGGCCCCGGGGAGGGGATCCACCACCGTGTTCAAACCGACCGGTTGCCGGTACAACAGCCGGCCCGGATGCCCCGAGGCCCAGAGCACGCCTGCGGCGCCGGCGCTGCGGGCCGCCGGGAAGATCCGCATCATGATGTCGAATTCGTTGTCGTTGTCGGCGCTCGTGCGGGCAGGGCTGCCCGTCACCAGCGCCAAGCGACCCTTGAGCCGCGCGCCAGCAGCCGTAAATGCGGTCGCATCGCCGCTGCCCACATCGATCACCTCCGCGGTAATCCCCTGCTCGCCGGTGCCGGCGCTAAAGGGCAGCGCGGCGACGCGCAGTACCCGCGCCTGCGGGGCGAGCATCTCGCCGGACTCCCCGCCCTGGTACCACAGAGCCGGTGCCGTATAGGTCTCGGCGTGCACGCCGGCCAGTCCCGCCCCGCGGAACTTCTGCGTGCCCCAGCGGATCGCCTCCGCGAGTGCCGGGGACCCGGTGGGCCGGCCGCCGATGTCATCGGTCAGCTCCTGCAGGTCGCTGAGGACCGGGGTCGGCGCTAGCGTGCGGCCGAGGAGCTCCCGCGCGGTGTCGTCCGCGGCGGCAGCGGCTGCAGCCAGGGGCAACAGCAACAGACAACCAATCCAGGGCGTGCGCATCCGGCGGCTCCAGTGGCGCCCCGCGGTCAGGGCGCTGCGAGGATACCGCGCGGCGGCCGCCTGTTGGAATTCAGCCCGTCAGTGGTGCGCGCCACAGCAATGCCGCCAGGATGAAGTACCAGACGGCGATGAGGACGATGCTGCCCAACAGCACGTGCGCGGCGCCCCCCGCAGTGCCGACGATAGCTGCCAGGATGAGCGCGCCCGCGCCCACCCCGAATATCCCTGCCGCGCGCCGGCGCGGCGGTCCCGCGATCAACAGGCCACCGAGGCTGAGCAGCGAGATCGACTGGAAGGCGATTCCCAGTGGCATGAGGAAGGTGATCAGGGTGCCGGCAAACACGAACAGCGCCTTGGCGGCCGCCACGTTCGCCGGCGCAGCGACCCCGACGTAACGCGCCGCGACCGCGGGGATCACCAGCCCGTCCACGAGCATCGAGGCCATGAGGGCGGCGCTGCCGATGCAGAAAGTCACCAGCGTCACGGTCACCAGCACCCGGTCGGCACCCAGGCGCCGCGCCAGCAGCAGGAAGCAGACGATCAGCGCGGCCAGCACGAAGATGAAGCCACCGTGGACGATGCCGTCCACGAGCTGGTTGGCGGCCTCCTCGCGCAGCACGCCGGCAAAGTCGTGCGCGGCACCGGAGGGGTGGTTGGCGAGCAGTGCCAGGCTGGCCAGGCCGCAGAGTGCGAAGGCACAGGCGAGCTTGCGGTCGGTGGGATCTGCGGGGGCATTCATGGCGGTCCTCTCGAGAGCGGGCGACCCACTCGTTTTATCGCATTCCGGTCGCAGGTTGCTGGAACCGTCCGCGCCGGCGTCCGATAGTGGACACTCAGGTGTTCATGTCTGGCAGAGCCCCGGGGGGCTGGAAGGGCAGCAGGTGAGAAGCAGCAGCATTGACCGGCGCGCACAGCGCACCCGGCACGACCTCATGTCCGCCTTCCTCGAGCTGGTGCTCACGCGCGGCTACCTGGCCGTGACGACCGCGGGAATCTGCCGGCGCGCCAACATCGGGCGCTCGACCTTCTACCTGCACTACGCCGGCAAGCGGCAGTTGCTCGAGCAGAGCCTGCAACACCCGTCCACCGGGCTTGCCGCCTGTGTGGGCCGGGAGCTCAAGGCACAGCAGCTGCTGCCACTGCTGGAACACTTCCGCAGCCAGCGTGCCGTCAATCGCGTCTTCTTCGAGTCACCGGTGCGGCAGTTGTGGGTGGCGAGCCTTGCTGCACTGATCGAGCCGCGCCTGCCGCGCAGGTGTCAGGCAGGCGTAAACACCAGGATCCCGCGTGCGCTCGCGGCGCTGGTGGTGGCAGAGATGCAGATATCGCTGGTCACGCACTGGCTTACCGGAAGCGCCAGCGTGCAAGCCGCGGATGTGGCCGAGCAACTCATCTGCGGCACGCGCGCGCTGCTGTCCGGACTCGCCACGGCCTAGCGCCTGCGCACCCGACCCCTGCTGCTGGCCAAGCGGCATGCGATCGCCCAGAATGACCCCCAATGGCAGCACGCGACATCCGCGCTGCGAGTTCCGTTTTCTTTATGGGGGGCAGGCACATGGCAGGTTTCGCGGGCAAGTGGGACATGGTCACCAAGTCGCCGATGGGAGCGCAGAGCTCGACACTGGAGCTCAAGGAGTCCGCCGGCGCGCTCACCGGTGCTACCACCTCGAGCATGCTCGGCACCCTGCAGCTGCAGAACGGCAAGGTCAGCGGCAACAGCGCCACCTGGACCATCAAGATGACCGTGCCGATGCCGCTGGTCGTGGATGCGGAGGTCACCCTGGACAGCGACGACACCTTCGTCGGCACCGTCAAGGCAGGCGCCTTCGGCAGCTGGCCGGTAAGCGGCAGGCGCGCTGGCTGATTATCCCCAGCTGTGCTGGCCGGTGAGATGACGCGCAACTCCGAGCGGTTCGATCACTGGGTGCGCGTCAGCTTCATGCAGCTGAACACCCAGCTCGAGGAGCTGTACTTCGCCCAGGCAGACCGGGCGGCGGTGGAAGGGGTCGGCACGGCCCTCAAGCGCCAGCTGGTGGAGGAGGGACGCGCTTTCATCGTTGACCTGCTGAAGGAAGGCAACACCGACGAAGGCTTCGAGTCCGCCTTTGACGTGCTGGCGAACGTCGGCCTGTACATGGCGGCGTGCCGACGCCACGAGATTGCCGGGGCCGAAGCCGACGCCGGTGCCTCGTCGCTGCGCGAGGCCTCGGCCCTGGCGCTGCACCTGGGCGCCTCGATGGGTGTGACACCACGCTTCTCGACCAGCCACCTCACCACGCACAACCCGGCGGTCGGCGGCGCCTACAAGTGCTTCACCGCGTTGCCCGACGAGCGGGCGTTCCTCGACTACAACACCCGCGGCATCTTTGCCTACAAGCGCGCTGCCGATGCCCTGGTGCGCATCCTGCCCCTCGGGATCTCCCATCCGGTCGCCTTCGATCTGCTGGCCGATGCGCGCGATGCGCTTAAGGACGTGGCGCGCTGGAACCAGATCCTCTTCGACAGCCTGGATACGCAGCGGTTCTTCTACTGCGTGCGCCCGTACTACAAGCCCTATAAGGTGGGGCTGCACGAGTACCGCGGCGCCAATGCCGGGGACTTCTCCGGCATCAATGAGGTCGATCTGTTGCTCGGCCTGTGCAACGCCAACAACATCTCCTACTCGCAGCTGCTGGTTGACAAGTTCCTGTTCATGATGCCCGAGGACCAGGCGCGCCTGCGTGACTGCATGCGGCGCCAGAGCCTCATGGATGCGCTGCTGGCGGAGTTGCCGGGCGCTGCATCGCAAGCCTGGTTCCAGCGCAACGCCCGCCTGTTCCTCGAGGTCTGCAAGGCGCACGGCGCCGCTGCCGCACAGCACCATGACCAGCTGGTACGCAAGTTCATCGAGGTGCCCTCCGCGGGGCTGCCCGTGCACCGTCTCACGCACATCACCGCCAGCGGGCCGCCGCTGCCGGTGTTGCTCGGCTCGCTGGAGAAGCTGCGCGACCTGCGCACGGCGGCGCCAAGGGACGGCATTCCCAGCCGGTACCAGGACATCCGCACGCTGGAGCGCAGCCTCGGGTCCTAGCCTGCTGCCGGTCCCCGGCGCGATGATCGCCCAGACTGTTGCCGCGTGCGGGCCTCGCTTAAAATGCGCCCCCCGTGCGGCCGGCGCCGCTGACATGAGTCCACGATAGGAAGTTCGATCTTGAGCACGCCTGCGATTCCCTCCCATGCCCGCGTCGTGGTCTGCGGCGGTGGTGTCATCGGTACCTCCGTGGCCTATCACCTTGCGCTGCTGGGCTGGAAGGACATCGTGCTGCTGGAGCGCGACCGCCTCACCTCCGGCACAACCTGGCATGCGGCCGGTCTGATGGTCACCTTCGGTTCCACCTCCGAGACCTCTACCGAGATGCGCAAGTACACCCGCGACCTGTACAGCCGGCTGGAGGCCGAGACCGGGCAGGCCACCGGCTTTGCCCCCATCGGCTTCATCGAGGTCGCCGCGGACCGCGACCGGCTGGAGGAATACCGCCGGGTCGCCGCCTTCAACCGTTACTGCGGCGTGGACGTGCACGAGATCTCCCCGCGCGAGGTCAAGCAGCTGTTCCCGCTGGCGCAGGTCGATGACATCGAAGCCGGCTTCTACGTGAAGGAGGACGGCCGCGTGAATCCGGTCGACGTGACCATGGCCCTGGGCAAGGGTGCGCGCATGCGCGGCGTGCAGATCTGCGAAGGCGTCGCTGCCACCGGGGTCACCCGCAGCGGCGCGCGGGTGACCGGCGTGCGCACGGCCCACGGGGACATCAAGGCGGACTATGTCGTCAACTGCACCGGCATGTGGGCGCGCCAGTTCGGCGCGCTCGCCGGGGTGAATATTCCCAACCAGGCCGCCGAGCACTACTACCTGATCACGGAAGCTATCAAGGACCTCCCGCCCAACATGCCGGTGCTCGAGGACCCGGGTGCCTACGGGTACTACCGGGAGGAGGGGGGCGGGCTCATGGTCGGGCTGTTCGAGCCGACCTGCGCGCCGTGGAAGATCGAGGGGATTCCGCCGGATGTTTCCTTCCTCGAGCTGGCTCCGGACTGGGACCGCATGGCGCCGTTTCTGGAGCGGGCGATGTCGCGCGTGCCGATCACTGCCGAGGTGGGCATGAAGAAGTTCTTCTGCGGGCCGGAGAGCTTCACGCCCGACCTGCGACCGATCGTGGGGGAGGCGCCGGAGCTGAAGAACTATTTCGTGGCCGCGGGCCTCAACTCGGTAGGCGTGCTCACCGGTGGCGGCCTGGGCAGGGTGCTGGCGCACTGGATCATCGAAGGCGTGCCCGATGTCGATGTCACCGGCTTCAACATCGACCGCACGCACGGCTATCAGTCCAACCCCGAGTATCGCCGCGAGCGTACTGTCGAGTCCCTCGGGATGGTCTACAAGACTCACTACCCGAACAAGTCGCTCACCACCGCGCGCGGGGTGCGCAAGTCCCCCTTCCACGAGCGCCTGGCGGCCCAGGGGGCCTATTTCAAGGAGGTCAGTGGCTGGGAGAGTCCGGACTGGTATGCCGGTCCCGGCATCAAGGCCGACCCGGGACCGTTGTCCTGGGGCCGCGAGAGCTGGTTCCCCACCTGGCAGGCCGAGCATCGCGCGGCGCGCGAGAATGTCATCGTCATGGACATGTCGTTCATGGGCAAATTCCTGGTACAGGGCCGCGATGCCGGCCACTGGCTGAACCAGATCTCCGCCAACCAGGTGGACGGTCCCGCCGGATTCATCACCTATACGCAGTGGCTGAACGCCAAAGGCCTGCTGGAGGCTGACCTTACGGTCACCAAGCTTGCCGACGAGAAATATTTCGTCGTGGTCACCGATACCATGGTCCGGCACGCCGAGACCTGGATGAAGCGCAACATTCCCGATGATGCCCACGCTTTCGTCACCGACGTCACCTCCGGCTACGGGCAGCTGAACGTGCAGGGGCCGCGCGCGCGCGAGCTGCTGCAGAAGATCACCAGCGTGGATCTTTCGAACGCGGCCTTCCCGTTCCGGGCGGCGCGCGAGATCGACATCGGTTTCGCCCGTGTGCTGTGCGTGCGCATCACCTATCTCGGCGAACTGGGGTACGAGCTGTACATCCCCGCCGAGCAGGCCATGCACGTCTATGACCGCGTGGTGGCCGCCGGCCGCGAGTTCGGCCTGGTGCATGCGGGCCTCAAGGCCCTCGGCAGCCTGCGCATGGAGAAGGGTTATCGCGACTACGGCCACGACATCGACAACACCGACGAGCCTTACGAAGTGGGGCTGGGCTTTGCGGTCGACCTCGAGAAGCCGGGCGGCTTCATCGGCAAAGAGGCTTTGCTGGCGCGCAAGGCCAAGGGCGCGCTCCAGCGGCGCCTCGTGCAGGTGCTGCTCAAGGACCCCGCGCCGCTCATGTTTCACGCCGAGGTCGTGCGCCGCGACGGGGTGCCGGTGGGCTACGTGCGCGCGGCATCCTACGGCCACACCCTGGGCGGCGCGGTCGGACTTGCGATGATCGAGCCGAAGGTGGTGGTCGATCCTGCTTACCTGCAGGGCGGCAAGTGGGAGGTGGAGGTCGCCGGCCAGCTCTTCCCGGCGCAGGTTTCGCTGCGGCCGCTTTACGATCCGACCATGGCGCGCATCAAGGCGTAGTTCAGCGCAGCTGGCTGTCCTTGCTGCCGCGTCGGTTGTAGAGGCTGAACTGCTCGGCGTCGCGGTCGCGCTCTTGCTGGCAGGCAAGACACAGACGCACGCCCGGTACTGCGGCGCGACGCGCTTCGGGGATCGCCGTGCCGCAATCGGCGCAGTGGCTCAGTCCCGGACCCTGTGGCAGGCGACTCTTGGCGCGATCGACCCCGTCACGCACGGTTGCGTCGATCTGGTCCTGCACCGCCCCATCACCAGCCCAACCGGTCGCCATGACCTCAATCCTCCGCAATTCCGAGAGGTCATTTTACCAGTCCGGGGCGCGGACTCCGAGGCGAAAAGCCGCACTTCCGGCGCGCTGCCGGCACTCAGGCCCCCGGGGCGGGCATTAACCCGGAGCGCCGACCGCGGCTAGGCCGCTGCGGCCTTGCGCTGGCCCCTGATGTAGTCATCCGTTACCTGTGGCAGCAGCGTAAGCGGGACGTTGCCGCCCTTGACGATCGCGTCGTCAAACAGTCGCAGGTCAAAGCGCGCGCCGAGCTGCTGCTGCGCCTGGGCGCGCAGGCGGTTGATCTGCGTATGTCCGACCTTATAGCCACACGCCTGCCCGGGCCACACGCAGTAGCGGTCGACCTCGGCTGAGACCTCCATGACGGTCGAGCCGTTGGTGGTGGCGAACCACTCGATGGCCTGATCCCTTGACCAGCGCTTGGAGTGGATGCCGGTGTCCACCACCAGCCGGCAGGCGCGGAAGGCGAGGGACTGCAGGTAACCGAGCTTGCCGAGCGGCTCGCCGTCGTAGACGCCGAGTTCGTCGGCGAGTTGCTCGGCGTAGAGCGCCCAGCCTTCCGAATAGGCATTGAATTGCAGCAGCGAGCGGATCAGCGGCAGCTTGTAGGTATATTCCCCCTGCCAGACATGCCCCGGGATGCCCTCGTGGTAGCTCAGGGTTGGCAGCGCATAACGCGGCCAGATCGAAGTGTCCCGCAGGTTGATGTAGTACAGACCCGGCTGCGAGCCGTCGATCGTGCCGGGCCCGGCGTAGCCGTCCGGTGCGCCGTTCTCGATCGCCGGGGGCACGCGCTTTACCAGCAGGTTGCCGGGTGCGAGGGTGGCAAAGGCACGTGGCAGGCGGGTGCGGATGTCCGCCAGCCGGCCGTTGACGTAGGCGAGGATCTCCTCGCGACCGGCGTCGGTGTCGGGAAACAGGTTGCGCGGGTCCTTGCCGAGGGCGGTCATCCGCTCTCCCGGGGTGCCCTGCGTCAGTCCCTGCGCACGCAGCAGTGGTTCCATGCGGGCCTGCAGCTCGGCCAGCTGATCAAGCCCCATCTGGTGCACCTGCGCCGGGTTGAGGTCGGAGGTGGTGCCCGCGCGCAATGCCCACGTGTAGTACTTGTCCCCCTCGGGCAGCCGCCACACGCCGGCATCGGCACTGGCGAGCGGGCGCTGGCGCCTGAGTTCCTCGATTTGGCGGTCCAGCGCCGGGGCGATATGGTCGCTGGTGATCTGCAGCGCCAGCGCGCCGAAGTTCTTGCCGAGGCCGGCCGTGCGCCGGGCGATGCTGGTGACGACGCCCCACTGTTCAGGTGCAATTGCCCGCGCGGTGTTGAGTTGGCCGATGGTCTTGTCAAGGATGAAGGAGGGCGCGATGACCCCGGCCGCGCTGTCATGGCGAAGCCGCGCGGTCTCCCCGTCCAGCGCCCGTGCGTAGGCCTGCAGGCGTTCCAGGTAGGCCTCGGCGTCGGCGACCCCTGAGATCTTGTGCTGACTGTCCAAGAACTCAGGCACCTCGACGAAGGCACCCATGTTCTGCGTGACCACGTAAGGGCCGTTGCGGTAGGAAACCTCGTGGTCAAGGATCGCCACGTCGCCGAAGGGGAATGCGTAACCCTCCGCAGCCAGCTGGTAGGCGCTCTCGGCGACGGCGATGTCGAGCCCGGTTGCGGCGGAGATTCCGCTGCGTGGCAGAGCCGCGAGTTTCTTGGCCCTGGCGCTGGCAACGGCCTGCGCATGGCTCGTCCCCTCCGGGGAGCGATCGGTCAGTCGTGCCTTGAGTCCGGCGCGCCGGTCCCTGTCGAGCCCCAGCGTGCTGGCACTCTCGGGATACTCGCTCAGCAGTTCCTCGGCGGTCGCGGCCAGGAAAGCCTCGGCGCTGGCATCAGCGGAGTTGGCGTGTGCGGCCGCCGCCACGAGGCGCGGGATGCTGCCCACTGCAGCCAGTGCTCCGGCACCCAGCAGAACGTCGCGTCGGTCAAACTTCATTGGCATCCTCCAGCGCAGATCGGCCGCATGCTAGCCTGAAACGTCCCGGTGCAGGAAGGCGCCGCGCGCCCTGCGCCGCACGAACCTGACGGGCGAATGGACACGGCTGGCTCCTGGCATGGACACTGGCGGGCAAGAATAGCCAGCCGTCAGCTGGCGCTGCAGTTTCACGGGAAGCCCATGTCGCCTTCGCTCATTACGCTTGCGATCACGATGCTGCACACGGTGCTGGCGCTGGCCGTGACCGGGCATGCACTGCGAACCAAACGCGATCCGGGCTCGGCTGTCGCCTGGATCGGCCTGGCATGGCTGTCGCCGGTGCTGGGCAGCGTGATTTACGCCCTGCTCGGGATCAATCGCGTGCAGCGCCGCGCCAAGGCGGCGGGCGTGCGTCCGGTGCGCGTGCAGCGCACGCACTGCGGGCCACTGCCGTGCCGGGTGGATCACCTGGATGCACTGGAAGCGGCTGCGTTTCGCCTGAGCGCCCGGCAGCTCGAGGCTGGCAACCAGATCGTGATACTGGAAAACGGTGACGCCGCCTACCCACAGATGGTGGGGGCGATCGAATCGGCCACGCGCACGGTGGCGCTCTCGAGCTACATCTTTCGCGCCGACCGTGCCGGCGCCGCGTTCATCGAGGCCCTGGTGCGGGCTCGCGCTCGCGGCGTGCAGGTGCGCGTATTGATCGACGGTGTTGGCGGCGGGTACCTCAGCTGCGGTGCGTTCCGACGCCTGCGCCGGGCAGGGGTGCCATGCGCGCGCTTCATGCATTCAGCCCTTCCCTGGCGCATGCCCTTTATGAACCTGCGGACACACCGCAAGCTGCTTATCGTGGACGGCGGCACCGCGTTCATGGGCGGCCTCAACATCGGCGCGGAGAACTTGCTGGCGCAGAAACCGGCCCACCCGGTCCTGGACACGCACTTCAGCGTCGCAGGGCCGGTGGTCGGGCAGTTGTGCGATGCCTTTGCGGAGCAGTGGTACTTTGCCACCGCCGAGATGCTCGATGGCAGTGACTGGTTTCCGCAGCTGCAACCGGTGGGCGAGGCCTGCGCGCGGGTCATCACCTCAGGACCGGACCACGACCTTGAGAAGATTGAGCTGCTGGTGCTGGAGGCAATCGGCTGCGCGCGCCGCTCCGTCAAGGTGATGACCCCGTACTTCCTGCCTGATGAGCGCGTCATCACCGCGCTGGCGCTGGCGGCCATGCGCGGGGTCGGCGTCGACGTCGTGCTGCCGGCGCGCACCAACCACCCGACCATCGACTGGGCGATGCGCGCGCACATCGATCCACTGCTGGCCGCCGGGTGCCGCGTGTGGGCACACGGCGCGCCATTCAACCATAGCAAGCTCATGGCGATTGACGGCCTGTGGTGCCTCATCGGCAGTGCCAACTGGGACATGCGCAGCTTTCGCCTGAACTTCGAGGTCGATCTCGAGGCCTATCACGCTCCGACCGTGGCGCAGGTCAGCGCTAAGATCAGCTCTCACCAGACGGTATTGCTCACCGCCGCGGAGCTGGCGCGACGCTCGTGGCTGGCGGGCACGCGCGACCGGTTGTCGCGGCTGCTCATGCCCTATCTGTAGGCAGCTGCCCGAGGGCTTCCTTGAAGGTTGGCACAAGCGTCAGGTCCGGGTGCTGTTTCCACAGCTTGGTGAGCAGCAGGCGTGGCTGCTCGCGCAGCTCGCACAGGATGACCCGCGTGCCGGTGCTGTTTGCCCGGTGGGCGAAGGACTCCAGGGCGGTGGCGCCACTGGAATCGATGTAGGGCACCGAATCCATGCGCAGGATGATCATGCGCGGCGCGCGGCCGAAGCGGCGCAGCGCATCCATCATCTCGCCGGCGACGCCGAAGAACATCGGGCCGGAGAAGCGGAACACCTCGACTCCCCTGGGGAGCGCCGCGCGCTGCTCCGGGTCGTCCACGCTCAGCTCTTCCGGCATGACACCGGCGGTCGCGCTCATGCGCGACATGAACAGTAGCGAGGCGAGCGTGACGCCGACCCCGATAGCTACCGTCAGGTCCACCAGCACCGTGAGGGCAAACGTCAGGAGCAGAAGTGCGCGCTCGCCGACGTCCATCTGCCAGAGGCTCCTGAAGCGGTCCACCTCGCTCATCCCCCAGGCGACCACGAGTAAGATCGCCGCCAGCGCGGCCATCGGCACGCGGGCGATGTAGCCGCCTGCGATGACCAGGAACAGCAGCAGGAACAGGGCATGGCAAATGCCGGCGAGGGGCGTACGGCCGCCCGCGCGGATGTTGGTGGCGGTGCGCGCCAGGGCGCCGGTGGCCGGGAGGCCGCCGAACAGCGCAGAGGCGATGTTGGCCACGCCCTGGCCTACCAGTTCCTGCCCGGAACGATGACTGAAACCGGTCATCCCGTCCGCTACCACCGCGGACAGCAGCGCCTCGAGGCCGCCCAGAAAGGCGATGGTAAAGGCTGGGGGCAGCGTCTCCTGCAGCAAGGCGAGGGAGAGACCCGGCAGGTGCGGCGCGGGTATGCCCGGGTGCATGCCCGGGAAGCGATCGCCGACGCTGGCGACAGGCAGGTGCAGTGCACTGGCCAACAGCGTCGCGCCGAGCACGGCAATGAGGAAACCGGGCAGCTGCGGGGCGAAGCGGCGCAGCAGCAGAATCGTGGCCAGCGTGAATGTGCCAACGCCGAGCGTCGGCAGGCTGAGCGTGCCGAGTGCGCCGAGGTAAGTGGCCCATTTGGCGAGGAATGCCGCTGGCACCGCTCCTGCGGACAGTCCGAGGAACTCGCCGACCTGGCTCGAGGCGATGATCACGGCAATGCCGGCGGTGAAGCCGGTCACCACGGGGATCGGCACGAAACGGATCAGACGCCCCAGTCCGCAGTAGCCGGCGATGATGAGAATGAAGCCGGCCAGCAATGTAGCCAGCACCAGCCCCGCGTATCCGTGAGTGGCGATGACACCGGCGACGATCACCACGAAGGCGCCCGTCGGTCCGCCGATCTGCACGCGGGATCCGCCCAGGAGCGAGATCAGGAATCCGGCGATCACGGCCGTCACCAGCCCCTGGTTGGGTGAGGCACCACTGGCGATGCCGAGCGCCATGGCCAGCGGCAGCGCAACGATGGCGACGGTCAGGCCGGCGAGGACATCGGTGCGCCAGCTGCGCCTGAGGTCACCCGCGCGCCACAGGGTGAGGAGCTTCGGCGTAAAGCCCTGCGACGGCGGCACGCTCGGTGGCGTCATGGGGCTGAACCTGCCTCGCAGGCAAGCTTAGAGTCGTCCATCGGGGATCCTTGGTGCGGCAGATCTGCCCGTGAGTCTACGATGCCAGGCGCCCGCTAAGCACGCACACCCCGGCGCATCCCCCAGGCGACCGTCTTGGGGTAGTCTTGCGCACTCAACAATGTGCCGGATCCGACATGAGAACAACCAAGATCACCGCGGTGCTTATCCTGTTTGCGAACACACTCCTGGCTGCAACCGCCGGCAGCGCTGATCCTGCCGGCCTTGCGGCCACGAAGGCCAGGGCGGCTCATGCCAGCACCTTCGCGGTGAGTTTCCCGGCAACCCGCAGTGCCACGCCCCTGGACGGCCGTATCATTTTGCTGCTCAGCCGTGACCTCACCCGCGAGCCACGCTCGCACGTGAGCCCGGATGAGCCGCTGGACAGTCCCTACATCTTTGGCCTCAACGTCGAAGGCCTGGCCGGTGGCCGCACGGCGACCATTGACGACAGCGCTTTCGGCTGGCCGGCACGCAAGCTCTCGCAACTGCCGCCCGGTGACTACCTGGTGCAGGCGGTGCTCAACCGCTACGAGAGCTTCCACATGGGCGACGGGCGCATCCTCAAGCTGGCGCCGGACAAGGGCGAGGGGCAGCAGTGGGCCTCAAAGCCCGGCAACCTGTATTCGACGCCGGTTCGCGTGCACCTTGACCCGGCGCACCCGGTGCGCACGGCCCTGGACCTGAGCAACGAGATCGGACCAATCAACCCCAGGACCGACTCGGAGTTCATCCGCCATATCCGCATCCGCAGTGAGTTGCTGTCCAAGTTCTGGGGGCGCGACGTGTACCTGGGCGCGCACGTGCTGCTGCCGAAGGATTTCGACAAGCACCCGGAGGCGCATTTCCCGCTCATGGTGTTCCACGGCCATTACCCGGATGACATCTCCGAGTTCCGTACCTCGCCACCGGATCCAGACCTCAAGCCCGACTACTCCGAGCGCTTCCACCTCGCCGGATACAACAGGATCCAGCAGCAGGAGGCGTACGCGTTCTACCAGAAGTGGATCTCCGCGAACTTCCCGCGCTTCCTGGTCATCGAGATCGAGCATGCCAACCCGTTCTACGACGACAGCTATGCGGTGAACTCGGCGAACCTCGGCCCCTACGGCGACGCCATCAACAAGGAGCTGATCCCCGAGATTGAAAAGCGCTTTCGCGGCATCGGTGCCGGCTGGGCGCGCTTTACCTACGGCGGTTCCACCGGCGGCTGGGAGGCACTGGCCACCCAGGTGTTCTACCCGGACATGTACAACGGGGCGTTCGCCGCCTGTCCCGACCCGATCGATTTCCGGGCCTACACGCTGATCAACATCTACGAGGACAAGAACGCCTACACGCTCCAGGGCGAGGCCTCGGCCATCGAGCGGCCCGCCATCCGCAACTACCTGGGGGAAATCTTCGCCACGCAGCGCGACTCAAACCATATGGAGCTTGCGCAAGGCGACCGCGGCCGCTCCGGCGGCCAGTACGACATCTGGACCGCGGTGTTCTCGCCGGTCGGCAAGGACGGCTATCCGGCGCCGTTGTTCGACAAGCTCACCGGCGTCATCGATCCACAGGTGGCCGCATACTGGCGCGAGAACTTCGACCTCTCGCATATCATTGCCCGCGACTGGGCGACGCTGGCGCCGAAGCTGCAGGGCAAGATCCATATCTATGTCGGCAGTGCGGACACCTACTATCTGACCGACGCGGTGTATTTTGCGCAGGAGCGCCTGGAGAAGCTGCAGCCACCGTACCAGGGCACGATCGCCTACGGCGACCGTGCCGAGCATTGCTGGAACGGGGATCCGAAGCTGCCCAACGCCTACTCGCGCCTGCACTACAACTTCCAGTACCTGCCGCAGATCCTCCAGCGCATCACCGACAGCGCCCCGGCGGGTGCGGACCTGAAGAGCTGGCGCTACTGAGCCACCGCCGGGGATCTTGCCACGGTGCTCACGCCAGCCACGGACAATGATCGTCGATGCGCCAACGGTCAGCTGGATGGAAGATGGTCAGAGCCATCTGGCGCGCTGGCTGAGCGAGAGCGCGGCACCGCCGCCGCGCCAGCTTCTCGTGGCCGATGACCGCATGCGCGCCGCGGATGCCTACGGCCTGGCGGCGCAAGGCACGGCCTTGCTATGGCGTGGGGATTTTCACAACGCGCGCCAGCTGCTGACTGCCATGACCCGGCGGCTCGACCGCCACGCCCGTCGCTCCGACCGCAGCGCCCGTGCGCACCCAGTGAGCGAGACGTTCCACCTGCATCGCCAGGCCCAGGCGCAACGGGCGCGTACGCTCGGCGCGCTGCTCGTTCCGCTCGAGGCGGACTACACGATCCCGCTGCGCCGCGCGCCGGACGCACGGCAGGCGTGCCTGGAGGCCTTCGGGCCGGGCGACGCGCCGGCGCTGATGTCGTTGCGGGCACTGCTCGGGGTGATCGGAGCGCATCAGTGGCGCGTGCGCGGCCTCGAGGTTGCCGCGGCGGGCGGTCGGGTGCACCCGCACTACGGCGTGTTTGCGCCCGTGCGCGCGGAGTATCTGCAGCTGGTCGCCACCGCACCGCTGCCAGCCTCACGTGAGGCTGCCTTCGACATCGGTACCGGCACCGGGGTGCTCGCGGCGGTCCTGGTGCGGCGCGGACTGCGCCGCATAGTCGCGACCGACCTGGATGCGCGCGCGCTCGCCTGTGCGCAGGATAACCTCGCGCGCCTGGGAGTTGCCGCGCAGGTGGAGCTGCAGGAAGCGGACCTGTTCCCGCCGGGTCGCGCGGACCTGATCGTCTGCAACCCCCCATGGCTGCCGGCGCGCCCCAGCTCACCCATCGAACGTGGGATCTATGATCCCGAGAGCCAGATGCTGCACGGCTTCCTGAACGGACTCGCCGCACATCTGGCCCCGGGCGGGGAGGGCTGGCTGGTGCTCTCGGATCTGGCAGAGCACCTGCAGCTGCGCTCCCGCGCCCAGCTGCTGGACATGTTCGCCGGTGCGGGACTCGAGGTCATCGGGCGCAGCGAGGCGAAGCCGACACACCGCAAGAGTTCGGACGTGCACGACCCGCTGCACCGCGCGCGTGCAGCCGAGGTGACTTCGCTGTGGCGGCTGCGCGCCGCCGGCGCCGGAGGCGCCCCGTGAGGCAGCCGCGCGCCCTTGCACTGCTCGGGGTACCGCTGGATCACAACAGCTCCTTCCTGCGCGGTCCGGCTGAAGGGCCCGCAGCCATCCGCGCAGCGCTGCATTGCGGTGCTGCCAATCTGTCGGCCGAGTCCGGTGTCGACTTCGAGACTGACGGGCTGCTCGTGGACGCAGGCGACGTCGCCATTGCCGAAGCCGCGGACTGCTTCGCCGTCATCCGCGCCGCCGCGGCCACCGAGCTTGCGAGCGGCCGCCGTCTGCTGAGTTTGGGGGGTGATCACTCCATTACTTCTGCGCTGGTTGCCGCGCACGAGGAGTTTTTCCCGCAGCTGAGCATCCTGCACTTCGACGCGCACCCGGACCTGTACGAGGCGTACGAGGGCAACCGGTCCTCACACGCCAGCCCCTTCGCGCGCATCATGGAGCGTGGACGCGTGCGGCAGCTGGTGCAGGTCGGGATCCGCACGCTGAACGACCACCAGCACGCGCAGGCGCGCCGTTACGGCGTCATGGTGCCGGCATGGACGACTTCGACCCCAGGCACATCGAGCTGCCGCGCGGGCCGGTGTACGTGAGCTTCGACCTGGATGCGCTCGACCCGGCCTATGCGCCGGGTGTCTCGCACCACGAACCCGGCGGGTTGTCAGTCCGCGACGTACTCAACGTGATCCGTCGCGTGGAAGGCCCCATCGTGGGGGCGGACATCGTGGAGCTGAACCCGCGCCGCGACGTCAACGGCGTGACCGCCATGGTGGCGGCGAAGCTGCTCAAGGAGATCGGCGCCCGGCTGGTCACCGATCCGTGAGGCTCCCGGAACTTTCCAACCGCTGCCGGCAGCCGACCGACTGCGCCGCCTAAGGCCGTGGCGCCTGCGGCAAGGGGAATCGCATGAACTTTGGTTGTTACGTCGCTGCCTGCCTGGGGTTCCTCGCTGTCGATGCCGCAAGTGTGGTGCATGCAGCGAGCATCGAGTTGTCCGGAAAACAGGTGTATCCGGAGAGCATTTCGGCTGCGGCCGACGGCACGCTCTATGTCGGCAGTGCCGGCAGCGGCGGGGTGCTGCGGGTGGCGCGGGGCTCGCCCAGGGCCGAGCAGTGGATCGCACCCGGTGACTTCGGCAGCCGCTCGGTCTTGGGAGTGTTCGTCGATGAGCACCGCGGCCTGCTGTGGCTATGCTCCGATGACCTGGCATCCGCGAAGATCGCCTCGCCCGGCGCCGGCCCGACGGCGCTCAAGGGATTTGACCTCAAAAGCGGCGCGGGAAAGGTCAGCGTGGCGCTGCCCGGCAACGACCCGTTCTGCAATGACATCGCGATCGCCGCCGATGGCGCGGTGTACCTCTCCGAGAGCACCAACGGGCGGGTGCTCAAGCTCAGTCCTGACATGAACAGCCTCGCCGTGTGGGTTGCGGACAAACAGCTGCTGGACATCGACGGCATCGCCTTCGGGGCCGACGGCAACCTCTACGCTAACACCTACGCCAGCAATGGCCTGTTCCGCATCGAGGTCAAGGGCGGCGCCGCCGCGGCGCTGCGGAAACTGTCCACGCCGCGCGCGCTGTTCCATCCCGATGGCATGCGCACCTTAAGCGGCGACACGTTCCTGATGGTCGAGGGTTCGGGCAAGCTCGATCGCATCAGCGTCAAGGGTGACCAGGTGGAACTCGAGACCCTGAGTGACTCGCTGCTGGAGCCGGCGGCAGTGGCGCGCATCGGGCCTACTGCATGGGTCGCGGAGACGCAGATCAGCGTGCTGTTCGACGACCAGCAGGTACTCACTCCCAAGCTGCCGTTCCGGATCGTGGGCATAGCTCTGGCCTCCCCGTAGCTGCGCTGCGCTATGGCTTCCGGCCTGGCGCGGCGGCTTGTGCCGCCTGGAAGGCCGAGCGCGCCTCGCTGACGAGGTAGGCATGCAGGGCGGCCGCATCGGCCTCACTCAGCACGTCATCGAAGCGCCCCATCCCTAAGGGCGCGAGCGCACCACGCAGCACGATGTCCTCAAATTGCTGCAGGTCAGCGGGTGCCGCGGTGCGCAGGTCCGGCAGCACACTCAGCCCCAGGGCGTGGCAGCGCCCGCACTGGGCGGTGAACAGGCGCGACCCCCGCGTGACATCCGCGGCCGAGCCCTCGGCTGCAGGCGGTGCCGGCAGCGTGACCGGCTTGCGCGCCGGCGGCAGCGGGACTGCGTCGCCGCCGAGCTTGAATGCCACGATGCGACCTTCGTTCCGGTACCTGGATCCGGCGGCAAAGTCAGGATAGGTCGTGGCGATGGCACCCCCGCCGTAACCTGCCATCACCGCCACGTACTGCACCCCTGCCACCTCGTACGTCATCGGCGCGGCCATGATCCCGACGCCCGTATCGACCTTGTGCAGCAGCTGGCCGGTGTCGGCCGCGAAGGCATAGAGACTGCCGTCCGCGCGCCCCTGGAACACGAGGTTGCCACCGGTGGACATCACGCCGCCGTCGTTGACGAAGAATCCATGCGAGGTTTCCTGTTCCCATACCGCCTTCTGCGCAACCGGATCCCACGCACGCAGTACGTTGCGGATCACGCGTCGCGGGTGGGTCGCATCGTAGTGCGGCAACGGGCCGTACAGACTCTCCATCCCGGCCGGGTCGTAGGAGGCATCCGGATAGAGCACTCCCACCCCGAATGAACCCTCCACGTGCGCGATCGGCTTGTGCTCGAGATCGACCCAGACCATCGGGATGTCCGTTACCGGGATGTACACCAGGTGCGACTGGACGCTGAAGGACATCGGTGCCCAGGAGTGACCGCCACCGGTGGACGGGTAGATCAGCTGCGGCTTCTTGCTGTAGTTGGCCACCGCGGTGACGATCGGCCGCCCCCTGGCGTCCAGTCCCGAGGCCCAGTTGATGTAGGTGAAGGGCTTGCCGGAGATCAGCTCGCCGGTCTTCCTGTCGAGGACGTAGAAGAAGCCATTCTTGGAGGCCTGCAGCAGCACGTGGCGCATGCGGCCGGCGATTTCGAGGTCGGCCTGCACCAGGGTCGCATCCGCATCCTGATCCCAGTCATCCCCGGGCGTCGTCTGGAAATGCCACGCGGGCTCGCCGCTGCGCGCATCAAGGGCAACGATGGCCGAGCAATACAGGTCATCGTGCGCTGCGCCGCCGGGATTGCGCACGCGGTCCTGGTAGGGCGCGGCGTTGCCGGTGCCGATGTACACGAGGTTCAGCTCCGGATCATAGGCGGTGCCTGCCCACACCGCGCCGCCGCGCGGCTCGCTCTTCGGGTCCCAGGTCTTCAGTGCTGCCTGCATGGCGGGGGAGGGGTGCGGGTCATCGCGCGCGGGCACGACGTAGAAGCGCCACGCGAGCGTCCCGGTGCCCAGGTCATAGGCGCTGACGTAGCCACGCACGCCCGCCTCGCCCATATCCGCGCCGCTGTTGCCGATCACCACCAGGTTACCTGCCAGTTGCGGTGCCCCGGTGCTCGTGTAGGGCTGCGTGTGGTCCACGACCGTGTCGGTGGACCAGGCGATGGCGCCGGTCTTGGCATCGAGAGCGTACAACCGGGCATCCAGGGTGGCGACGTAAACCCTGCCTGAGGCCACTACGACGCCGCGGTTGACCACGTCGCAGCAGACATTGCGGCCCACCTGGCGGTCCATTTTGGGCGTGAATGTCCATACAGGCTTGCCGGTCGCGGCATTCAGGGCATAGACCGCCCCCCAGTTACCGGAGGTATACATCACGCCATCGACCACGAGCGGGGTGGCCTCGAGGCCTCTGGAGGTGCCGGTGCGGGCGGTCCAGGCGTGACCGAGCGTGGTCACGTTGTGGTCGTTGATCGACTGCAGCGGGGAGTAGTAGGTGGCCTGCACGTCGCGGCCGGTGTTGCGCCAGTCGGGATCACTCGCGGGCGCTGCGGGCTCGGCATGCACGGCGCAGCACAGCAGCGAACCTGCCCCGGCCACGAGCCAGGCTGAACGGACGTTGGCTGACACGGTCTTCCCCCGCGAGGTGACGTTGCCGGTGCGGGACATCATAGCGACTTCACCATCCGCGCGGACGCTGCGCGCCGCGGACGGTGACTCAGGGTGCTTCGACGATCCGGTACACGCGGGCGAAGCGGGCACGGTCGACGATGCCGTGATCCCCCGGCCCATACTGCAACAGCCAGTCCCCGGCGGAGCCGTGCAGGACATCGCCGCCGGCTTCACGCGCGACGCTGAAAGCCTGCTCCATCTGCTTGGCCAGCACGGTGGCCGGCCGGTTCCGGTACGGGCCGGCCGCGCCGGGGCCGGTGGGGGGCACCGGCAGGTACTTCGCCTCGAAGCGCTCCCTGGAAACGCACCAGCGATCCCCGGTGGATCCGGTAATGAGGGCGTCCCCGGGAAGATAGTGGTTGGCGCCGACGGCGCTCACCAAGCTGCCGGCGGCGGTGGCGAATTGCACCTGAACCGTCTCGTCCTTGGTCGCCCGGCGGGCGGCCGGGTCGCCGCGAAGGTCCGGGTTGGTAAGGTGCGGGGGCATGGCGCGTGCATTGTGCCACCGCGCTAACGGGAGTGTGGGAGCAGGAGGCCGCGATGGCCAGGAAAGCCCCGGTGGCCGGGCGGCCACCGGGGCAAGGGCACTTGCTACTCGATGCTCTCGCCGTGCAGCGCAATGTCCAGGCCTTCGCGCTCCTGGTCCTCCGAGACCCGCAGGCCGATAGTCATGTCGATGAGCTTGAGGATCACGAAGCTCATGGCGAATCCGTAGATCAGCGTGGTGCCGACGCCCCACAGCTGCGTCACGACCGAACCGTCGACGCCGGCGATCTCCTTGCTGGCGAACACACCGGTCAGCAGCGCACCGACGATACCGCCGATGCAGTGCACGCCGAAGGCATCCAGGGAATCGTCGTAGCCGAGGACCTTCTTCAGCGAGGTCGCGGCGAAGAAGCAGACGACGCCGGCGGCGATGCCGATGACGACCGAGGCGGAGGGCCCGACGAACCCGGAGGCGGGGGTGATCGCGACCAGCCCGGCGACGGCCCCCGAGGCGATGCCGAGCACGCTCGGCTTACCCTTGGCCAGCCACTCGGTGAACATCCACGCCATGGCCGCGGCGGCCGTGGCGATCTGCGTCGCCGCCATCGCCATGCCCGCGCGGCCATCAGCGGCCACCGCAGAACCTGCATTGAACCCGAACCAGCCGACCCACAGCAGCGAGGCGCCGATCATGGTGTAGGTCAGATTATGCGGCGGCATCGGCACCTTGCCGTACCCCAGGCGCTTGCCGAGCACCAGGCAGCTGGCAAGCCCGGCGATGCCCGCATTGATGTGCACCACCGTGCCGCCGGCGTAGTCGAGCACCCCCTTGACGGCCAGCCAGCCGGAGGGCTCCCACACCCAGTGGGCAATGGGTGCGTACACGAGCAGTGACCACAGGGTCATGAACAGCAGCATCGCCGAGAACTTCATGCGATCGGCGAACGCGCCTGCGATCAGCGCCGGGGTGATGATCGCGAAGGTGAGCTGGAACATCGCATACACGGTCTCGGGAATGGTCAGCGCCAGGTGCGAGACGGTGAGCTTGCCGTCCTCCTTCATGAAGGTCATGCCATGCATGAGCAGGCGCGAAGCACCCCCCAGCCAGCGGCTGCCGGGGGTGAAGGCCCAGGAGTAGCCCACGATCCACCACAACAGCGTCACCAGGCAGGTGATCGCGAAGCTCTGCATGAGCGTGGCCAGGATGTTCTTCTTGCGGACCATGCCGCCGTAGAACAGCGCCAGTCCCGGGATGGTCATCATCAGCACCAGGGCGGTGGAGGTCAGCATCCACGCGGTGTCGCCGGCGCTGATCTTGTCGGTGGTGACCAGCTGCGGTTCGGTGGGCGCCGGCGGGGCCTCGGCCGCGGCCACCGGAGCGGCGGGGGCCGCCGGCGCGGCGGCGGCATCGGCGGTTGCGCTGGCGGGTGCAGCCGCAGGGGTGTCCGCGGCCTGCGCCCAGGCGGCCTGCGCGCCGATACCCAGGGCGCACAGCGCGATGAGGGGAATAAGTTTGTTAGTCAATGAAGTCTCCTCAGTGCGTGTGCTGCTGTGCTAGATCGCGCTCGCGTCTTTTTCGCCGGTGCGGATGCGCACCACCGTGACGAGCTCGGTCACGAAGATCTTGCCGTCACCGACCTTGCCGGTACGCCCGGTCTGCATGACCGCATCGATCACCTGGTCCAGGAGCGGATCCGGGACGGCGACCTCGATGCGCGTCTTGGGGACAAACTCCACCGTGTACTCCGCGCCGCGATACACCTCGGTATGGCCGCGCTGGCGGCCAAATCCCCTGACCTCGGTGACCGTCATGCCGGTCACGCCGAGCTCACTGAGCGCCCTGCGAACGTCATCGAGCTTGAAAGGCTTGATGATTGCCGTAACCAATTTCATCGATACCCACTCCTGCCGTTAAGGTTCTTCTCGTCGCGGGAGCACCCCACCGCACCTCAGCTAAGCAAGCGGTGTGCCATGATCCAGCGCCTGTGCAAACAATCAGTTAGCGCGGCCGCCCAGCGCCGCTGCACCAGCGCGGTGCAAGCCGGTAAGCCTTTGGTGCACGCGCGCCCCCGCCCGCTGCGCGCCGGCAGCCCGCCGCCGTACCGTTAAAACTTGTACAGCGTCTGAATCGCGATCTCGCTCTGGTTATCGGCGTACTCGAGCTCCTCGCCATCGCCGCTACCGTGTATCGCCTTGAGGAAGCTCGGCTGGTCGGAGGTGTCGTAGCGGGCTTCCAGGCGCAGCTCGAAGCTCTTCACCGGGGCGTAACCGAAGGTGAGCGTGCCCTCCTTGAGCTTCTGCGGGGTGCCGGTGATGAAGCCGTCCTTGTCATCCACGTACTCACCGCGCAGCGACACGCGCCACTGGCTGGTGATCGCATAGTTCACGTAGGCGGCGACGCCGTCCCACTTGAGATCGGCACCGCCGACCTGCTCCTGCCTGCCCCAGTCGAAGTTCACGGCAACCGTGAGAGCATCGGTGATGCTGTAGGAGCCGACGAAGTCGAGGAACGAGCGTGGCGCATCGTAGGCGGGTTCCTTGCCGAAGTAGCCCTCGAGGTTCAGTGACAGCGCCTTGATCGGCGTGAAGGCCACGGCAGCCTCGAGTGTCTTGGAGCCGTATGAGGTCGAGGTGGTGTTCCAGCCGTTGTTGGCGCCCAGTGTGAGACTGACGGTGTCGGTGGCCGTCCACGTCGCGCGCACGCCGGTGTGCGTCAGGGGCTCGGCAAAGTAGAGCAAGGACCGGGAGAAGTTCGTGTTGTTGACCGGGTTGCTGTACTCATAGCCGGCCAGCGTTGCGAACTTGCCCGCGATGACCGTCAGTGAGGAGAACGCGTACTGTACGTAGGCCTGGCGCAGGTTGAAGGTGCTGTTGGTGCCGTTCTCCGAGAAGTTGAGGATGCGGCCGTCCTCGCCGGCCAGTACGTCGACGAAGCCGCCGAAGCCCTCCTTCGGCTGGTAGCCGACTTGCAGCGCTGCCTGGTCCAGTTGAAACGTATCGTGCTCGACGTCGAACTCATGGAACGAGTTGTAGCCGGTGGAATGGTAGTAAGAGGCGGCCACGTATCCGGTCATCGTGATGCCGGAGGACCCCAGAACGTCCGCGAGCGAGGGCGCGGCGGGCTTCGCGGCCGGGGCCGCGTCATCCGCACGCACGCACGGTGAGGCCGCGGTGACCACGAGCAGGGAGCTCAGTGCGGAAAGTCCTGACAGTTGGAATCGGCGCATTTTTTGAGTTCCTCGCAGTGAATGACGACCAAGTGCCGCCGGCGCTTCTTGCGGTTGCAGCTACCGTGCCAGCTGCCGGGAATCCGGCGGCCGGCGTGCAAAAAGGTCCTGCCGGCCCGCGCGACGGCCTTGCTTGCACTGAGATTGCGCATCGTTTGCGCGTCCGGGCTCCTGCCCGGTGCGCCGCGGTGCCCGATGCAAAGGCACGATGCCCCGCTGCGATGCATCCGCCTGTTGGTTATTTCCGCGGCCGGCCGCCTGGATGAATGCGTTGCGCGCGCCGAGGACGCCGGCGGCGGGACCCACGGGGTTGAAACGGCAGTCCCATCAGGCAGTTGCCGCCCGACCCGCCCCGCGGCCGTCGAGGCGCTGGCGGCCGGTGCTTGTAGCCGCACGTCCGGAAGCCAACAATGGGCAGGCGCCCTCCAGGAAGCACGGGCAAGGCAAGTACGCACCATGAAGATACATCCGCGCGATTTCCGGGTGCCGCCGGGGAAAAAGGTGAGCCTCGGCAAGTGGCCGACCCGGGTAAAACGGGTCTACGGCTCGAAGGACCAATACGAGCAGATGCTCGCCAGTCATATCACGCAGCTGAGCGCCTGCCAGGAGTTGCTGTACGCCTCGAGCCGCTACGCGGTGCTGCTCATCTTCCAGGCGATGGATGCGGCGGGAAAGGACGGTGCTATCAAGCACGTGATGTCCGGCATCAACCCCCAGGGGTGCCAGGTTTTCAGCTTCAAGCACCCGAGCGCCGTCGAGCTGCAGCACGACTTTCTGTGGCGCACCACCCGCGACCTTCCGGAGCGCGGGCGGATCGGCATCTTCAACCGCTCATACTACGAAGAGGTGCTGATCGTGCGCGTGCACCCGGAGATCCTCGCCGCCGAGGGAATCGCGGATGCCGACCCGAAGACGATCTGGCGCGAGCGCTACCGGTCAATCACCGCTCTGGAACGGCATCTGCACGCGAACGGTACGCGCATCATCAAGTTCTTCCTGCACTTGTCGAAGGACGAACAGCGCCGGCGCTTCATCGAGCGCATCGACAAGCCATCCAAGAACTGGAAGTTCAGCGAGGCGGACCTCGCGGAGCGCAAGTACTGGAAGCACTACATGAAGGCATACGAGAAGTGCCTGGGCGCAACCAGCACCAAGGAGGCGCCGTGGTACGTGGTGCCCGCGGATGACAAGGAGAACGCGCGGCTGATCGTCTCGCAGATCGTGGTGCAGACGCTCGCCAACCTGAAGATGAACTTCCCGAAGACCACGAATCAGCGGGCACGTGAGCTGCAGGCTATCCGCAGGGAATTGCTGCGCCAGTAGCTCATGCGCGCGGGGCCAACATTGTTGGACGGTGGAACCGGGCGTGAATTGCGACGCATGGGCGCCCCGTTCCGCCAGCCGGAGTGGTCGGCGCTGGCATTGATCGAGGCTCCGGAATACGTCACGCGCGTTCACCAGCACTACCTGGACGCCGGCGCGGATGTCATCACGACCAACAGTTACGCAGTCGTGCCTTATCATATCGGCGAGGCACGCTTCCGGCAGCAGGGCTTCGCGCTTGCCGCCTTGAGCGGCAGGCTGGCGCGCGATGCCGCTGGCGGGGCGCAGCGTGCGGTGCTCGTTGCCGGCTCGCTGCCGCCGGTGTGTGGCTCGTACCGCCCGGATCTGTTTGATGCCGCCGCAGCGCGGCCAGTGCTGCAGGAGCTCGTGCGCGCGCTCGACCCGTTCGTGGACCTGTGGCTTGCGGAAACGGTGAGTTCCGAAGCCGAGATGGCTTTGATGAGCGAGGTGGTTGCAGCCAGAAAGCAACCGTGGTGGGTCTCGTACACGCTCGCTGACGAGCCGGCGCAGCGCGCTACTGCGCGCCTGCGCTCAGGCGAGCCCGTCGCTGGTGCCGTGACGCATGCGGCGCGGCTGGGTGCGCAGGCGGTGCTGTATAACTGCTGCCAGCCCGAGGCGATTGCCGCTGCGGTGCCGGCAGCCAGGGCCGCGCTCGATGCCTTTGCGCGCACGGCAGGCGGCGATCACGTGCGCGTGGGGGCCTACGCGAACGCGTTTCCGCCGCAGCGCGCAACCGCAAATGCCAATGCAGAGTTGAGTACGCTGCGCGCTGACCTCGGCCCGCAGGACTACCTGGGCTGGGTGCGGGGCTGGCTCGCGGATGGCGCCGAGATCGTGGGCGGTTGCTGTGGCGTGGGGCCTGAGCACATCGCACTGATGCGCACCGCGGTCGGCTGAAGGGCGCGTAGATCGGGCCGCACCAAGACCCACACCTTCGGCAGCATACCGTTCGGACGCTCCCTGCAGCCGTTCCGGGGCGTGGTCTTCTTGAGTGCATGGATCGACGTGGGCGGAACGTATCGGAGGCGCAATGCTGGATTTCCACGACAAGACGGTACTGGTGACAGGCGGCGGTGCCGGGATTGGCCGTGCCATTGCCGAAGCCTTCGGCGCCGCCGGGGCCAAGGTGGCGGTGGCCGAAATTGACCCGCAGCGGGTTGTCGAGGTGCGGCGGTCGCTTGCGGGCGCTGGCGTCGATGCGCTGGTCGTCCAGGCGGACGTGCGCTCCGGGGAGGCCGTGGCAGGGCTGATGGCGGGCATCGACGGGCGCTTTGGCGGCCTCGACGTACTGGTGAACAACGTCGGGGACTTCCTCCGGATCGTTAAACGCTTCGAGCACTGCAGCGATGAGGACATCGAGGCGATCTACGCGGTCAATCTGCTCTCGATATTCAGGGTCACGCGTGCCGCCATACCGCTGCTGCGGAGGCGTGCACCCGGCGGCAGCATCATCTCACTTTCCTCGATCGAGGCATTCAGGGGCATTCCGCTGGTGACGGTCTATTCAGCCATGAAGCACGCGATCACGGGGTTCACGCGCAGCCTGGCGCTCGAGCTCGCGCCCGATGGCATCCGTGTGAACGCCATCGCGCCGGAGACCACGGACACGCCGCAGGTCCCCGTGCAGGCACTGATTGCCCCGGAGCATCGTGAGCACACCAAGCGCTGGATCCCCCTCGGGCGCTTCGGCACGCCCCAGGATGCCGCCGGTTCCGCGCTGTTCCTCGCCTCCGACCTGGCAGCCTGGATCACCGGCACCACCATCAACCTGGATGGGGGCGCACTCGCCGCCGGGGGCTGGTACCGTGATCCGAAGGGCCTGTGGACCAACCTGCCGGTGGTTACCGGCAACGGGTTCAATTTCTGATGCCGGCCACTGGTGCCGGTCGGTGCGATCGCGCCGCCCGGTGCTAGAAGGAGCGACCGTCCACGGACACCTTCTTGACGGACGCCAGATCAACGCCCTCGAGGCAGCGCACGTTCACCGCAGCCGTCGCAGCTCCCGAACGGTCCTTGCCGAATCCGAACGGGGCGCAACCACACTTGGGACAGAAGTGGTGGCTGATCACGTGCTTGTGGAAGGTATAGGTTGCCAGCGCCGACTCGGGGGACGTGAGTTTCAGCTTGGCACGCGGCACGAACCAGAGAAGGTACCCCTTGCGACTGCAGTGCGAGCAGTTGCACTCCATGACCTGTTCGAGGTCCCCGTCCACGCTGTAACGGATCTGGCCGCAATGACAGCTGCCCTGATAGTTCACCGCGCTCTCCCGGTGGCGAATGCCGGACGCCAGTATCCGCCGAAAACCGCGGGCAATGTGCTGCCAAGGCGATCAGGGTCAGTGGCCGCCGGCAAAGAGGCGTGCAGCGCCTTCGGTCTGTGCCTCGGTCAAAGTCCCGGATGCGGCCGCGCCGACGAGGTCAAGTGTGGGCAGCTCCAGGAGGAAGTCTTCCGGAATTGACTCGTTGCCGGGAAATCCCGACCAGGGCCCCGCTCCGGAGCCAAACCAGCCAACAGGGCGAGGATCCGCTCGCGGCGATCCGGGAACTGGTTGGCGATCGCTTCACGCAACCCATTGATGTCCACGTCCTGTTTCTGAGTCAGGAATGGCCTGGCATGGACGGGTGCTGCGGCCACCCGCCTGGCGTAGAAGAGACGGGATTGTTTTTCAGTCTCGATTTCGGCGTCGTATTCACGGCGCGGTTCGGACATCCCGTGGCTCGAGAACCACCCAAGCCACCGCACCGGGTCGGTCACGAGTACACCCTGCTGCCAGACGGAGATGCCGGCGTAGCGGCCGTGGTGGTTGGTGATGGTGAGCAGCTCAGAGCCGCCCCGATACAGCCGCACGGTCAGGATCTCGGCGCAGTCGCAGGTGTGATCGTCCGCGTCAGGTGCGCCACCTGCAGGGCAGCGGCCAACTCATCGATATCCTTGCGTTCCCTTGAGGTGAAGAGGACCCGCGATCCGTCAAAGGGCTGCTCGAAGACCACAATTCTGTCCGCCTGCCTGATCAACGCACTCAGCTGCGCGCCATCGATCAAATTGTTTTTCGGGTGCCCGGCGGCGGCAAGAGCAGCGCAGGCAAGGGCGCCAAGTGCGGCTGCGAAGCGTCCTCCAATGCGCCGTCGATTCCTGGGGGCATCAGTCACGGGTGGTTCATTCCTGCCGCAGGCGTCGCAGCCTCGCTCGCACCAATGATGACCAGGGGAATCTCGCGGGTCGTCCCTCTCTGGTATCCGTCGTAGGTCGGCGCAAGGGCGATGAGCTGCGGCCACAGCCTTGCGCGCTCGTCCTTGTCCGCGAAGCGGGCAAGGACCGTGCATGTCTCGCGGTTCATATAAATGAGTGCCGTCGGGGTAGTGCGCAGGTTGTGAACCCAGTCCGGATCCTCGGACGCGCCGCCCTTGGAGCCCACCACGAAGGTCTGGCCGTCGAAGCTGAAGCAGGGGAGCACCACTGCACGCGGGCGGCCGCTGCTGCGGCCCCGGGTGGTCAACACCAGTGCCGGCGCTTGCCGGCTTTTGAACGCCGGATCCCGCGCGAGGCCTGAACGGCGTGCATAGAGCCACATGAAGAACGAGGCGCCCGTCAAGCGCACCGACCAGACGTCGAGCCGCATCAGCATCCGCGTCGCCAGTGGAAGCCGGGCCATGCTCTCTTTACCCCGCAGGCGGGATCGGGTTCGCGGACGAGCTAAACGCTGCGTTACTCAGGCAGCACGCAGCACCCAGAAGTCGGGCCCGCGGGCGGCCTCGAGCTTGGCGAGCTGCTCGCGATGAATTTCCCGCACCCGGGCGGGAGTGATGGCCTCGACACGCGGTACTTCCTCGATGCGCAGGCTGGTCTTGTCCTCGTACAGGTGTTCACCAGCCAGGCGAGCACGCTCATCGTAGGGCCAGATGAACGCCTGCCGGCTGGAGACATGGTACAGCCGGTCGGCGTGTTCGACCTGGTAGCCGATGGCCTTGAGGTCCGAGCCGCTGGCGAGCTGGTGGAACGTGATTTCGTCGCAAACGCCCCAGTCGGCCACTGCCAGGCGGTCATCGGAGTGCCAGAGCACGGCTTCCCCAACGCTCCGGTAGAAGCCCAGCACCCCCTGCTTGCCCTCCATGACGGCAGGGTTTGCACCCCAGGTAACCCGGTACACCGGATGGTCTGTGATCATGTCGGGCGCGAGTATCCGGTCGAACTCTCCGGCGCCCTCGAGGTGCACGTGGCGCCAGAAGTTCAGAAGGATGGCGCGATGCAGCGGCTTGGTCGTCTGCTCGAGCAGCCTCGCGGTGGGTTTCATGCAGTCGTAGATCGCCTGCTCGAACCGGTTCATTTCAACTCCTTCGCCCGATGCCCGCGGAGTGAAAAATCATATCAGTTGCTGCCTACTGCGCGCGCTCGCTATCCATGTGGGTAAGCTGCGCTTCCGGGTAGCGACCGCCCGCTGCAGCATTGGGCGGAACGGCGCGCTCGATCTCGGCCAGCTGTTGCAGCGATAGCTTGACGGCCAGTGCTCCGAGTGATTCCCGCAGGCGGTCCCGGCGCCGTGCACCGATCAGTGGAACGACCGATGTCTGTTGGGCTGACGCCCGGGCCAGCACCCACGCGATAGCTACCTGAGCGACCGATGCATCGATGGCAGCGGCGACCGCGCGGAGCTTCTCGACCAGTGCCAGATTCGTTTCCAGGTTCGCTCCCTGAAAGCGGGGCGCACGCGCGCGGAAGTCGCCCTGCTGGCTGTCCTTCTGCCAGTGGCCACTGATAAGGCCCCGCGACAGTACGCCATAGGCGGTGATGCCGATCCCCAGTTCCCGGCAGGTCGGGAGGATCTCAGTCTCGATCGCGCGTGAAATCAGTGAATACTCGATCTGCAGGTCGGCGACCGGATGGACCGCCTGCGCCCGCCGGATGGTCTTGGCACCGACCTCCGAGAGGCCGATATAACGCACGTACCCTTGCTTGATGAGCTCGCCAATCGCCCCGATCGTGTCCTCGATGGGCACGCCCGGATCCAGGCGCGCGGGCCGGTAGATGTCGATGTACTCGACACCCAGCCGCCGCAGCGAGTAGGCGACAAAATTGCGGATCGCGGCGGGGCGCGAGTCGTAGCCGTGGAATTCCCCGGGGCCCGGTCCCCGCAGGGCACCGAATTTGACGCTCAGCTGCACGCGGTCGCGACGACGCCCCTTGAGCGCCTCGCCGACCAGCATCTCGTTGTGCCCCATACCGTAGAAATCGCCGGTATCCAGGAGCGTCACGCCCTGGTCGAGCGCCTCATGGATAGTGGCAATGCTCTCCGAGCGGTCGGCCGGGCCGTACATGTCCGACATACCCATCGTCCCGAGGCCGATCACCGAAACGATCGGGCCGCGCAATCCCAGCTGTCGATGGTCCACCTGAAATCCTTTGTGAAGTTCCCGCGTGCAGGGGTCCGGCCTGGACGCTGCCTGACCACTCTCACTATACGTGGTCACAGTGACCGAATGATCCGCAACGGCGGGCCGAGGCTTTCGGTTAAGCTGCCGCTGGGCGGGCCCCGGGAGGACCTCGCTCAGGGGGTAGGTGGTGACGGAACCGTCGCACGCGGTCTTTCTCAGTTATGCGTCGCAGGATGCGCAGGCTGCTCAGCATATTGCCGAGGCGCTGCGCAACGCGGGCGTTGAGGTCTGGTTTGACCAGAGTGAGCTGCGTGGCGGGGACGCTTGGGATCGCAAGATCCGGGAGCAGATTCAGGACTGCCGACTCTTCATCCCGGTGATCTCGGCCAACTCAGAGCTTCGCGATGAAGGCTACTTCAGGCGCGAGTGGAGCCTGGCGGTCGACCGCACCCGCGACATGGCCCACAAGAGAGCCTTTCTTGTTCCGGTAGTGATCGATGACACGCCCGAGCGCGGTGCTTCCGTCCCGGATAAGTTCCACGAACTGCAGTGGACGCGACTGCCTGCAGGGGAGACGCCACGGGCATTTGTCGAGCGTGTACAGGGCCTGCTGGTGCCCGATTTGGGGTCGGCACCCGGCCGGCCGGCCTCGGTTCCGCAGCCGCCGGCGCAGTCATCTGGGTCCCCAAGGCGCTGGCTGTTCGTGGTGGGGGGCGTCGCGCTGCTGGCCAGCGCCGTCTATTTTGGCATCGGCAGGCTCTCTGCCTGGAAGCCTTTGGGCGCGTCGCAGGCGCCCGCACCAAGTGTTGGATCGTCCGCCTTCAGTCCGCCGCCGCACTCCGTCGCGGTGCTGCCATTCGTGAACATGAGTGGCGACAAGGAGCAGGACTACTTCTCCGAGGGACTCACCGAGGAACTGCTCAATTCGCTATCCCAGATCAGCGGCCTCCAGGTCGCCGCGCGCACCTCGTCCTTCACTTTCAACGAACACTCAGATGTTGGCACTGTGGCGCACAAGCTCAATGTCGCCGCGGTACTGGAGGGAAGCGTACGGCGGTCGGCCAACACAGTGCGAGTCACCGCGCAGCTCATCAACGCAGTAACAGGCTTTCACCTGTGGTCCAAGACCTACGACCGTGATCTGGGTGACGTGCTGAAGCTGCAGACCGAGATTGCCACCGCAGTTGCCGAGTCCCTCAAGGTTACCTTGCTCGGGGATGTCGCTACGCGAATAGAACTCGGTGGCACGAGAAATCCGGCGGCATTCGACGCCTACCTGCGCGCCTCCAGGGCCGCTGAAGTGTATTCGCGCGCTACGGAACTGCAGGCAGGCATTGATGACTATTCCAACGCTATTCACCGGGATCCAGGCTACGCCCTCGCGTTCGCCGGGCGGTCCGTGGCATTGGCCGCGTACGCGAGAAACTATGCGAGCGAACCTGAAAAGCGGGATGAGATCCACGCCAGGGCGCAGGCCGATGCGAGCCAGGCAATCGCATTGGCGCCCGATCTCGCCGAAGCACACGTCGCCCTTGCCACCGTTCTTCGGGATTCCTTGGAGTTCAGCCGTGCGAGCCAGGAATACCAACGGGCAGTGACGCTCGCGCCCGGGAGTGCGCGGGCTTTGAGCGACTACGGCGTTTTTGCCGCGGAAGTGGGGCAAATCGAGGCCGGGCTCGCCGCGGTACGCCATGCGTTGGTGTTGGATCCGCTGAGTTCCGACGCCCATAGCGCGCTCGGCTACGCTCTCATCTCCGCCCACCGCTACCCGGAAGCCATCCAGGCCCTAACGGATGCCCGCGGTCTGGCTGCAAGCCCGGAGTTCATCAACGCCTGGCGCGGCTTTGCCTACTATGCCGCCGGCGACTTCCAAAGCGCGCTCACTGCGTGCGAAAGTGGGGATGAATCCAACGAGTCGATCTGCCTTGCGCTGGTCTACGAGAAGCTGGGAAGGCACTCAGATGCGCAGCAGATGCTGGCGCTGTTGCGCGCCAAATATGCAGACACGGCGGCAGCCTTCTACGCGATGATTTATGCCCAGTGGGGCGACAGATCACAGGCGCTGCATTGGCTCGAGGTCGCTGTACGGCAACGAGACCCCTACCTGATCAAGGTCAAAAGGAATCAATACTTCGATCCGATTCGCAGCGAGCCGCGCTTCCAGGCGATCGAGCGGGAGCTGAAGTTCCCGGACTGAGTCGCAGTCGTGTCATGCACCAGGGAGCGCGATTCGCTCCGCCATGCCACTCGAGGCCGCGCGCGCGGTCTCCATGAGCAGCGGTGCCCAACGCTGCGCAAGCTCATCGAGAGTCCAGCGACTGGTCGGGCCTGAGATATTGATTGCCGCAACCGGCCGGCCGTGCGGGCCCATCACTGCCGCTCCGATGGTGAGATCCCCGCGGTAGCACTCCTGGTTGGCGCGCGAGTAGCCCGTTTCGCGTGCTTCTGCGATCAGCGCCAGAACGCGCTTCCGGTCGGTCACGGTCGTCCGGCTTGCGCACCGTGAACGCTCCGAAGTCCCGGATTGACGGGGCCGAGTTCGAGCTGCGCGGGAAGATAACGCCCGACCTGGAGGTCGGCTCGACTCTCGGGCTCATGCACAGCAAGAACGTGGAGCTCACGCTGCACGCCGGAGCAGAGGAGGCGCCGGGAGTGCCGCGCGTCTGCTGCACCGGCAATAAGTTGATTCAGGCGCCCGACTACAACGTCGGCGTCGATTTCAACTGGCGCGCCGTGCACTTTGCAGCAGGGGACCTGCGCATGATGGGAGACGCGCACTTTTACGGCAAACAGTATTTTGATGCCTTCAATACTGAGCGCGACGCACAGGATGCCTATGGCATCGCCAATGCGCGCGTGGCATTTGAAAGCACCGGCAAGCACGGCTTCACCGTCGGTGCATGGATCAAGAACCTCACAAACCGACAGTATCTTGCTTACGCCCTCAATCAGAAGGATCTCGACACCGGAGTGCTGGGCTTTGATTACGCGCTGGTCGGCGAGCCGCGCACCTATGGGGCAGATGTTACCTACCGGTTCTGATAGCCCGGCGGTCGGGCGCGGTGTGCGCGCGCGGTGGCTCGTGTTCGTCCCATCCTGAGTCTTAACCACCGATGAGTCCTGGCAGCGCCCTCGTTCCGCTCTACGTCTGGCTTACGCCCGCACTGCTCGCCCTGTTGCTCTATGGACTTGGGCAGGGGCTGGTAAAGAGATGGATTGGCGACATACCGCCGGCGCGTTTCTGCCTCTACTACGTGCTCGCCACATCGATCGTCAATCTCGGTTTCTACTTTACCAACGGTCATCCGCCGCTCCTGGCGGCAGGCAGCCTGAGATTCTTAGTTTTCGGGGTACTCGCGTACCTGTTCGATGGCGCGGCGTGGATCTTTTACTTCCAGTCGATTGTGCTCGGCCCGATTGCCATCGTGGGGACCGTGTCGGCGGCATACCCGGCTCTTACGATTGTTTTCGCGCGCGTGTTCCTGCGAGAGGAACTGGCTCCCTTGCAGTATCTGGCGCTCGCCCTGGTCATCGGTGGCTGCCTCGGTCTGTCGTACACGCCCTCGGCGGGAGGCAGCCAGAGCACGAGTCGGCGCTGGATCCCACTGTCATTGCTCGCGCTGTTCTGCTGGGCGACCTCCAACACCATCATTAAGTACTCCTACTCACTGCCCGGAGCGAGCGAGGCAAAACTTGCGGTGTGCAGTTCGATCGGCGGCGCCCTCACACTCGGCATCTTCGGAATACTGCGCGGACGTGGCGGGACGCACTCGCTCCGGGCCTGGCTGCACTCGTTCGTGCCGATGGGGATGATGGCCGGTGGCAGCCTCGGGCTGATAATCGCCGCGCGTCACGGGCCGATCTCAATCGTCACACCGCTGATCGGTTCCTATCCGGTCGTCACTCTTATATATGCGCGCCTGGTGCTGCAGGAGCGGATTACGCGCCTGCAGTACGGCTGCATCGGCTCGATCCTCGCCGGGATCACGCTCTGCTCCGTGTAGGCACGGAGGTTTGGGCGCATCGGCGGTCGACTCCGTAACGCTCGCTGGCGTGAGCCCGTACACCCAGTTGATTCCGAGGATGGTCGCCTCGACGGTGAACGCCGCGATCACCGCAGCAAGCGGACGGTTGTAGACGAACATCTCGCCCCTCCTGGCGGCCCAAACTGTGGGAGGATTCTGGCCCGCATGACTGGTATGAAAAACTGGCTAATTGCGAATTCATAGTTTAGGAATCCTGTATAATTGGTGCATGGACCAGCTCGCCTGTATGCGCACCTTCGTGCGGGTGGCAGACCTGAGCTCCTTCACGCGTGCGGCGGATGCGCTCGGGCTGTCGCGTGCGCTGGTGAGCATGCAGGTAATGGAGCTTGAGAAGCACTTGCGGTGCCAGCTTCTGCATCGCACTACGCGGCGCGTGGGGATGACGGCCGATGGGGCACAGTACCTTGCCCGCTGTCGGCACATCCTCGCTGAGCTCGAAGATGCTGACGAGGCGCTGCGGCGCTCGCGGCTGACAGTGCAGGGCCGGCTGCGCGTGGACGTGCCGGTGGTGTTCGGGCGGGCGCTTCTCACGCCGGCGCTGCCGCGCTTCCAGGCGCGTTATCCGGACCTGCAACTCGAAGTGCAATTCAACGACCGGCGCATTGATTTGATCGCCGAGGAAGTCGATCTCACGGTGCGGGTCGGTGCGGTGCGCGAGCCGCATCTGGTGGCGCGTCGCGTGGTTACCTCGCGCCTCGTCACCTGCGCTTCGCCGGAGTATCTACGCACGCATGGCACGCCTCAGCAGCCCGAGGAGCTGCGCAGTCACAAGCTAATCGCCCACCTCAGCGCGAGCAACCGGCGCGCGCAGCGGTGGGTATTCCAGCGCGGCGCCGTGCGGCGCCGCCTGTCGCCGCCCTACAGCGTGGCATTCAACTCCGTGGATGCACAGGTGAGCGCCGCCATCCGCGGTGCCGGCGTCATGCAGGCGATGGATCTGGTGGTGGGCGAGGCGCTGGTGACCGGTAAGCTGACCGCGGTGCTGCAGGAGTGGTCGGCCCCCGGGGCTTCAATCTCGGTCGTGTGTCGTGCGGCGCTGCGCGACTCGCCGCGCATACGCGCCTTCGCCGACTTTGCCAGCGAGCTGTTGCAGCAGTACCGCGCCCGGGTGGATGGCTTGCTTGCGGGCTGACGCAGCTCCAGCGCGAGGCGGTTCCAGTCCTGGCCCGCTGGATGCTCGGCCGGGGTGCATGCTTGGGTTACACTCTGGAGCATTACCAGCAATGGTGACGGGCGGATGTCTGCTGATGTCCGCACGCAGCGGAGGGGTTGAGGCAATGAGCAAACCGGTGAAAGTGAAGAGTGGGCGGCGATTGATGCCGCAGTTCGCGCGCGTGAGGTCGCGGCGTGCCGCCGCGGGGGTCCGGGTGCGCATGGGTCCGGTCGTACCGCTCGTCGCGCTGCTCATGGTTACAGCGGGCTGGCTCCCGACGCCGGCGCGGGCCCAGGCCGTTCCGGACGCTGGCTGGCAATTTCGGGCGATCATTTACGGCTACTTGCCGTCCTTTTCGGGCACGAGTTCGTTTCCCTCGGATGGCACGAGCGTGGATGTCAGTGCCGACCAGATTCTCAGCAGTCTTAAGTTCACGTTCATGGGCTCGCTGGACGCGCAGAAGGGTTCCTGGGGCGCCTTCACGGATCTGATCTACCTTAATCTCGGATCGTCGAAATCTGGAACGCGGGATCTCACCGTCGGCGGGATACAGCTTCCGGGTGGAATAACCGCCGATGCCTCACTCGACATCAAAGGGTGGCTGTGGACCGTGGCGCCCAAGTATCAGGTGCTGTCCGACCCTCAGCGAGGGACAGTCGATCTCTTTGCCGGGGCACGCCTGCTCGATGTCAGCGAGAAGCTCGCGTGGAACTTCAGCGGCAATGTCGGTCCGTTTGTGGGACCAGGCCGCCAGGGATCCAACGAACAGTCACTGAGTAACTGGGATGCCATCGCCGGTGTGAAGGGACGCCTGCTGTTGGGTGCTGCGCACGCCTGGTTCATTCCCTATTACCTGGATCTTGGGACCGGGGCATCCGACTTCACGGGGCAGGGGATCTTGGGTGCCGGCTACGCATTCCGCTGGGGCGATGTGATCGCCGCGTGGAGATACCTTCACTACGATTTCAAGTCCGGCAACGCTGTCCAGAATCTCACGCTGAATGGTCCGGCTATCGGGGTCGCATTCAGCTGGTGAGACATCCTTGAGAGGCTCGTAGGCCCTTGTGAGTCCAGGTGAGGACTCAAAATCTCGCTGCTTTAGCGGCCGCTCTCGAATCTGGCGGGCTAAGGGGGGCCTGGGCGCGGAGGCCCTGAGCCTTTGACTTCATCGTGGGCTTACCGTAGTTGCGGGGACTCGGGTTGCTCTTGGTCGTCGTGCGCAAAGTCAACAAGCTTCTGGCGCAGGAAGGTCTCAGCGGGTACGACTTGACCATCTGCAAACCTTATTTGGTACGGTAGTCCCGAGATCGAGGAAACGGACGCACAGAGCCGGATGAAGTCCTCCGCCGTTACGATCCGAGACCCTGCCATCCGGAGCTTGAGACGCAGATGGTCCGCGGCGGCATGAGCGTCGTAGGACTTGTCGTTGCGGATGAACCGCGCTCCCTGCAGCGTTTCAACTGAAGAGATCAGATAATCGATCTTCTGGCGTTCAACGGAAGGCTGACCGGCGGCGCTCGCATAGCTCCCGAGCAGGATGGACAACACAAGCGCAAGTACGCGCATGGATTCCATGCCGAGCGCAGGGAGAGCTTCGTGGCAGCGCGCGGCGGGCAGTTCCCGCCGCGCGCCCGCCCCTGGTTCCACTAGTCGTCCTGCTTGATCACGAGCGAACTCTTAACGTCCTTAACGCCCTCCGTCGACTTCGCAACCGACAGCGCGTGGTCGATGGCTTCCTGACTACGGGCACTTCCCGTGAGCCATACCACGCCGTTGGTATCGGTATCCACGTGAATGCGACCCACGCTCGTAATATGGTCCGCCGCCAGCTTCGACTTGATCTTGGTGGTAATCACCGAGTCTTTGACGAATGCCTTCGGGTGGGAGCGGTCAACGTCCGCGTCCTGCGCCATAACTACCGGGGCCAGCAACACGCCGGAAATCAGCATCCCTGTAATGAGATTCTTCATGGAGTAACTTCCTTAACCTACTTCGGAAGACAGATTATTGCCGCGATGCAGGTTGCGCCGCTGTCCGTGGCCGCGAGTTGTCACGTGCGACAATCGCGCGGACGCTGTCAGCGGAATCCTGCGAAAAAGCGCGATACCCCCGAGTTCCGGAGGCCCGGGTCACAACTCGTGATCTAGCGGAAGCAGCGACAGCGTGCGCACTTCCATTCGCTGCCAGGTACTGCGGGACGGCTCTTTGGTATATGTAACAGGCTTGCCCTGTTCGACGGTACTCCAGACGATCACCGGCGCTCCTCCGGAGTCGGGTTGGTGCAGTGTGACTGCATAGGCACTGGCGGGCTGGGTCATGGCGTCGAAGCGACGGCCACCTTCCGCAGCGAGCTCCGGGCTGTAGATGACGAGGCCCATTTCGGTGTTGAGCCAGCGGGAGCGGGCGTCGTAGTTCATCGATCCCACAAAGATGGATTTGCGATCGAAGATCAGAAGCTTCGCATGCAGGCTATACGTTCCGTTACGGGTCATCTGCGCAGACTGACCGCTGCCGCGCGAGGTTTCAGGGTGGGTGCGAAGTTCGTACAGTTCGACCCCGGACTTGAGCAGAGCCACGCGATGATGGTCGTAGCCGGCCTCGGCGACAGGATCGGTGGTGGCCTCCAGGGAAGTTGTGAGAATGCGAACGCGGCGCTGGGATTCCGTCCGGTCAGTCAGGAGTTTCTGCTCGTCGGCCGTCGGGACCAGGTAAGGGGTAACCATGAGCAGCTCAGACTGAGTTTGGCGCACTGCATCCGCGATGGTGCCGAACATAAGGCTTCCGACGCGTTCCCCGCGCGCGACGGACTTCTTGTCTGGACTGTCGCATGCGATCTCGGCCCGGGCCCAGACCACCGGAGCGGAGCCTGAAAGCAGGCTGCTCAGGGGCTCGCCGGCGGTTAGCTTCTCAACAAAATGCGAACCGGCAGCGCTGGCCTTCTCCGGGGAGGTCCGGCGCGCCGCGAGGGCATCCGCGCGATCCGCACCGTACTGTTCGTGCGGAACGAGCGCCTGCGCCGGGATGGCGAGGTCGCTCTGCCAATACTTCTCGAACGTCTCCTTGAGTTGTGGCACCAGCTGTCCGGCCACCACAACGTCGTCATCGGCATACTGAGAGTCTGGATCCACTTGGAAGTACTGATCCCCTATATTGCGGCCTCCGATTAGCGCAATGACTCCGTCCGCGACAAAAAGCTTATTGTGCATCCGGTAGTCCAGGCGGGATTTGTTGAAGAGGAACTCCGAGCCACGCACAACATAGTTGTGCCCGCGATACCGCCAGGGATTGAATATGCGTATCGAGACGCTCGGACTTGCCGCGAGCGCGAAGAGTTGTTCGTCACCTCGGACAGTCTCACCGTCGTCAATCAAAAGCCGGATCCTGACGCCCCGTTGCGCCGCCTGCATCAGCGCTTCGGTAATCAACTTTCCGGACTCGTCGCCGCGAAAAATGTAGTACTGCAGATCAAGCGAGCTGTTGGCCCGCGCGATCAGTTCAAGGCGCAGCAGAAGTCCGTCGACGCCGAGCGAATAAAGTCGAAACGCGGAGGTGCCGTTCCGGCTGTGGGCTTCGGCGCGGAACGGCTCAGCCAGCGCCTCGTTTGGAGGGCTATTCGTGCCGGTCGGCTCGCGGCGCGGATAGTCACGACCTGGCACGCCGGCGCAACCCGCCGCAAGGAACAGGCTCAGCGCAGCGATTCCCCAGAGCAAAAAGGCGGACTTGCGGGAAGTGAGCGAACTCATTCCTGTTTGTCTCGCTGTATACGCATCAACAAGGATCTCAAGGGAGCCCTGTGGTGTACGTTGTGTTGTCATCAAGACATCAAGCCTGCAGCTAGGCCCTGACCGGCGAAGTCAGTTCGGTAGCGGATGGTCTGTAGGTATTATCCTTCGGGCAACAGTTAGATTCAGACTAATCCGCTGGTCGAGGCTCCGGTGCCGTCGCGGGACTCTACGCGTTGCCGTGATTTCCCACGAGCGCGTGTTGCACTGCGCTGATCAGTTGCGGCAGCCGCGTTAGGTCGTGTTTAACAATATGTGAAACAGCGACGCGTGGTCATTGCCGTTCGGAGCGCGGCCGTTTCTCCACGACCAACTTGAGTTCCTCCATGGCCGTGAGTTCGTCCCACGCGTTCCTCCGAGACTGATCGTCGCCGTGCCGCAGCAATTCTCGCGCCAAGTATGGGCGCTAGATCGGGCTGCCTTTCTCTGCGTGGACCGTGTGGTCGCTGAAATACCCGCCATACCAAAGTCCCTAAGAGATTCTTAGGCCCTTGCAAAATAAGGGTGATTTTTGTCTGGTGCCCAGGAAATGACTCGAAACCACGTTTATTAAGCGAGGTTAATCAGCAACTTGCGAATCCGCGCGGCGGATTTGCGCGTCACCGGAGATCGTTCGCTGCAAATCTTCCTGGCCAACTGCGCGCGGGGATCACGCCCGACGCCGGGCAGCGGGGGATTTTTGCTGCTTGCCAATTAATTAATGAACTGGTTAATTACCGCGATGGCTGCCAAACGAAAACATCGAAGTGTCGGACGCCCGAACCGCGGCACCACAGATGACGCCCGCGCAAGCCTTCTGGACGCAGCGGTAAGGCTGTTCGCCAAGAACGGCATCGCCGGAACCACAGTCGCCGAGATTGCGGCGGCAGCGAACGTGACTGGGGCGATGGTCCATTACTACTTTCGCAAACGTGATCAGCTTGTCGACGCAGTGGTGGCGGAACGGATGGAACCAATAATCACCCAGATCTGGAGCTCTGTGACTGAGACCGCCGAGATCGAATCGCTGCTTACGGGGTTCGCCGCGCGTGTCATGGAGGCTGCCGAGAGGCATCCGTGGCTTGCATCCCTCTGGCTTCGGGAAGTCGTCAGCGAGAGTGGCTTGTTGCGAGCGCGCTTGCTGCAACTGTTACCGGTGGACCGTGTGCAGCAGTTGCTCAGTTCGGTCGGCGCGGCTCAGAGCGCATCACGTATAAGCCGTGACCTTGACCCAAGGCTCGTCGTCGCGACCATCTTTGGCCTGACGATGCTGCCCATGGCCACACTGCCGGTCTTTCAGGAACTACCCGCGGTGCGCGGGATTGACCCTCGGGACATCGCCCGGCACGCGAATGCGGTGCTTCGTGGCTTGTTACACGAACCTCCTGCCACTAAGCGAAAGGCGGCAACATGAAGTCATGGCAGCGAGTAGGGGCGCTGATGGTGTTTATTCCATTCCTTCATGGCTGTGGATCAGGTTCTTCCGGGTACCAAGGGTACGTGGAGGGGGAATTCGTCTACCTGGCCTCGTCACAACCCGGCCACCTGGTGCACCTGGCCGTCGTGCGCGGGGCACAGATCGAGCAGGGAACGTTGGCGTTCAGGTTAGAGACTACGGCTGAGGACGCCGAGCAGAAGCAGGCTCAGCAGCAGCTGGGAGCGGCAGAGGCACAGCTGGCGGACATCCAAACCGGCAAGCGCCCGCCCGAGATTGCGGTGATCCGCGCACAACTGCTGCAGGCGCAGGCTTCCGCCACCAAAGCCGATCAGCAGCGCCAGCGTGACGCAACGCAATATCGGGCCGGCGGGATATCTCGGGAGCAGCTGGAGGCATCCGCGGCTCAAGCCACCGCGGATGGCGCCAAGGTCAGCGAGCTTTCGAGCCAGCTCGACGTGGCGCGCCTGCCGGGGCGAGCCGAGCAGCTCACGGCGCAATCAGAGCAGGTGCAGGCTGCACGGGCCGTACTGGCGCAGGCCACATGGCGGGTGGATCAGAAGACCGTGATGGCTCCCAATGCGGGCCTCGTCTACGACACGCTTTACCGCGAAGGCGAGTGGGTCCAGGCGGGCAGTCCGGTCGTGAGCCTCCTCCCGCCTGGCAACGTCAAGGTGCGTTTCTTCGTGCCTGAATCCGTTGTCGGCTCGCTGGCTATCGGCCGGACAGTGACGCTGCACTGCGATGGCTGCGCGGGCGATATCAGCGCGAAGATCAGTTATGTCTCCTCGCAGGCCGAGTACACCCCGCCGGTCATCTACAGCAATGACACGCGCAGCAAGCTCGTATTCATGATTGAGGCGCACCCGGCTCCGGCCGATGCGTCCAAGCTCCACCCCGGACAGCCGCTCGCCGTCCGCATACCGTGACCAGTCCTTCCTCGGATCCGGCGATCGATGTACGTGGACTCAACAAGAGCTTCGGAGACAAGCACGTCGTGAACGATCTCTCCCTACGGGTGATGCCGGGGGAGATCTTTGGATTTCTGGGCCCGAACGGCAGCGGGAAGACGACCTCCATACGCATGATGTGTGGATTGCTGACGCCGGACTCGGGCAGCGGCACGTGTCTGGGGTACGACATACGCACGCAAAGCACGCTGATCAAGCGCAACGTCGGCTACATGACCCAGCGGTTTTCCTATTGGGAGGATCTGTCGATCCGGGAGAACCTGGACTTTGTTGCACGGGTGTACGAGATGCCCGACCGCGACCAGGTGGTCGGGCAGACCCTGGAGTCGCTGGGGCTGAAAGCGCGCGCCGAGCAGCTGGCTGGCGAACTCTCGGGGGGATGGAAGCAGCGCCTCGCGCTCGCCGCCTGCATGCTGCATCAACCCAGGCTGCTGTTATTGGATGAACCCACCGCAGGCGTTGACCCCACGGCGCGCCGTGACTTCTGGGAGGAGTTGCACCGACTGGCAGGGCAGGGGATATCTGTTCTGGTCAGCACGCACTACATGGACGAGGCGGAGCGCTGCCACAAGCTCGCATTCATCGCCGCCGGCAAGCTCCTGGTGCAGGGGACTGCAAAGCAAGTGATTGGCAGCCAGAAACTGAGTACGTGGGCGATCCAGGGCGAACACCTGGGGGAGTTTGCGCACCGGCTCGAGCACCAGCCCGGGGTCGACCAGACCGTTGTTTTCGGGTCCGCCCTGCATGCAACCGGGCACGACGGGTCCCGGCTTGAGCAGACCGTGAAGAGCGCAGCCGCGGAAGCCGGGTTGCGCGCGGAACCGGTCGAAACGGGCATCGAGGATGTATTCATCTACCTCATGAACAAGGACGAGGCCGCCAGGAAGGCCGACAAGCCATGAGTGACACCCCCGTCTTTTCGGTCGATCGATGGTGGGGCGTGGTGCGCAAGGAGTTCCTGCAATTGCGACGTGATCGCATCACATTCGCCATGATCGTGGCGATTCCGATAGTGCAACTCACCCTGTTCGGCTACGCCATCAATTCGGATCCGAAGCATCTGTCGACAGGACTACTGCTGCAGGACAACAGTGCATTTACCCGCACGTTCGTTGCGGGGATGACCGCTTCGAACTACTTCAACTTCGTACGCAATCTCCCTGATGAGGAGGCCGCCCGCAGCGCTCTCGCGCAGGGCAAAGTTCAGTTTGTTCTCACGATCCCGCCGGACTTCACCCGCCGGCTCCTGCGCGGCGAGCGGCCGTCGCTACTGCTGGAAGCCGATGCCACAGATCCGGCCGCGACCGGCAATGCCGTGGCGGCCGCGCTCAACCTGCCTCAGTCCGTGGCCACGAAGGATCTGGTGGGCCCCTTGGCGCCGCTGGCTGGCGGCCAGCCTGCCTTCGACGTCCGTGTCCACAACCTGTACAACCCCGAGGGACTCACGCAGTACTTCATTGTGCCCGGGCTGATGGGCGTGATCCTGACCATGACCCTGGTCCTCATGACTGGGCTTGCCATCACGCGCGAGCGTGAGCGCGGCACGATGGAAAACCTCTTGGCCATGCCGACGACCCCGCTTGAGGTCATGAGCGGGAAGATTGTGCCGTACGTCTTCATCGGGATCGCGCAGGTCACCATCATCCTCCTGTGCGCATGGTTGATGTTCCATGTGCCGTTCGAGGGCAGCCTGTTCACCTTCTACTGTGCTGCGCTCTTTTTCATAGCGGCCAACTTGACCGTCGGAATCTCCGTATCCTCCCTGGCACGGAACCAGCTGCAGGCGATGCAGATCACCATGTTCTACTTCCTGCCGAACATCCTGCTGTCTGGCTTCATGTTTCCCTTTCAGGGCATGCCCGTGTGGGCGCGCGCGATTGGTGAAGTGCTCCCGCTTACTCATTTCAATAGGCTCATGCGCGGCATTCTGCTCAAGGGCAACGGCTGGCCCGATCTTTGGACGGATGTCTGGCCGATCGCAGTCTTCATGGCGGTTGTGATGTTTATAGCGCTGCGCTTCTACCGCAAGACTCTGGATTGATGGAGGGGGCATGAAGCACATTGGCCAGCTATTCTGCGTAGTCACGGCCCTGCTGTCGGCATGCGCCGTTGGCCCGGACTTCAAGCAACCGAGCGTGCCGGGTCCGAATGCATATCTACCTCAGAACGCACCGACGCAGGCACCGGAGACGACCGCTCCGCAGTTTGAGGACGGCCGCATGGTGCCTGAGCGCTGGTGGGAGGCTTTTCAGTGCCAGGAACTGAGCGAACTCGTCGGTGAGTCGCTGCAGCGCAGTCCCTCGGCGCTTGAAGCACGGGCGCGCCTTCGGCAGGCGCAGGAGACCTATACCGCACAAAGTCGCGCAATCGAGTACCCGAGTGTTGATGCCCAGGTCGGGATCACGCGTCAGAAGCTGGACCCCGCGGCATTTGGATTTCCGGGCGTTCCTCCCGCACCGCCCTTCACGCTATACAACGCTCAGCTGAATGTCTTCTATACATTGGACCTGTTCGGAGCCGATCGCCGTACAGTGGAAGGGCACGCCGCGCGGCGGGACCACCAGATGTACGAGACCAGCGCCGCGGAACTCACGCTGGCGGCGAACGTTGTGGTGGCGGTCATTCGCCGTGCTGACCTGCAGTCGCAGGTCGACCTGACCGAACAGATGGTGACGGCTGAGAGCCGTCAGTATGCGATTGACCAGGAACGTTATGCCGTCGGTGGCATATCACTGGCGGACCTGCAGAACAGATCGGCGCAGGTCGAAGGCCTGCGGTCGACGCTCGCGCCCCTCAAGGCACAGCGTGACCAGCTGGACCACCAGCTCGCCGTGTACCTCGGACGTACCCCGGGCGAGGGGGAGATCCCCGCCATCGTACTCAGCCAGCTGCATATGCCGGCGCCCATCCCGGTCACACTCCCCGCAGACCTGGTGCGGCGGCGGCCGGACGTGCAGGCGTATGAGGCGCAGTGGCATGAGGCGAGTGCAGATGTCGGGGTGGCAACGGCAAACCTGTTTCCGACGATCACCATCTCCGGTTACGCCGGATCTGATAGGACTAACGCATCGGACATCGTGGACAGTTTCAACGTCTGGAGCATCGGCGCAAAGCTGGTACAACCGCTATTTCACGCCGGGGAATTGCGGGCGCAGAAGCGTTCGGCGGTGGCAGCGTACGACGCTGCAGCGCAGGCTTATCGGGAGGCGGTTCTCGAAGCCTTTCAGCAGGTCGCCGATGGACTGCGGGCAGTCCAGGCCGGTGAGATGCAACTACAGGCGCGATCCCTCGCCCATGAGAGGTACGACCAGAATTACTCGATTGCTCGCCAGCGTTTCGAAGCAGGGGGTATCAGCGAATCTACGCTGCTGGACGCCCAGCGCAGCAAGCTGCAGGGCGACCTTGACCAAAACCGCGCAGCTGCACAGCAACTTTCGGACGCCGCAGCGCTGTTGCATGCGATGGCCGGGCCCGTCTGAACGGGAGGAGCCTCGAAGCATGCTGCTGTCTGTGGCGCATCGGCGGAATGTTGCGCCTCGGCCCATGGTGTCGTAGGGATGTCGCGGTTGGTTCTGCGATTGTGACGTGGTGTTTCGGCTGAGCACTTCGTAGCCCGTCGAGTCAAATGACCAGTCGAGGCTCGCAGGGGCCGTTGGAAAATACGATCGCTGCGTCAACATGACCTCCGGGGAGCGCGTGCGCTGGGGTACTAAATCGGAGGCGGATCCGCCTCCCGGTCGAAAATGCGGTGGGCGCTGAGCGCCTGGGCGAATCTCGCCAACCCGTCATCGATCTCCGCCTCGTCGCATAGAATGACTCCAGGGTCCGCGCCGCTCGATGGCAGCACTTCCGGCATGTTGCCTTCACGCAAATAACGTCCGGCCGCAGCGATTGCCAAGATAGGTTTGCAGTGCCGATACTGGTCGCGGAGGAACTCCATAATAAGTCCCTTCCCCGGGGCCGGCGCATTACCGGCCTCCCCGCAGACGACCACGGCATCGAAGATCACGGACGGAGACGCTTCAAGAGTGCTGTCCGCAAGGACAGCTCTACTTCCTTCAGATACTGCAAGTGACACGCCCAGCACGGTGGGAACCGCGCCGTGACTGCGTAGAAAGGCGCGAACTCGCGCAATCGTCTTGGGTTGCGCCGCACCGCCGAGAATCACCGCGACACGTCGGCTGGCAATGCCGACCTGTCCGGGCCGCGCCAGCAATGACAGGGCGGGAGATTGGGTGACTTCCGGACGACTCGGCTTCGCGAGAACCCTCGGCATGGGCTCTGGCAGCTCGATGCCCAGCCCTTCCGCCACAGCCTGGGCGAGTTCCTTCGCGACGTTGAGGAGCGACGACACCATCCGCTTGCGGATGGCCGGTACCTGCACCTTGGTGAGTTCGAAGCGGAATCCCTTGACGATGTGCTGTTTCTCAATGGACGACTGGCTGTTCCAGAAGAGTGTTGCTTGCGTGTAATGATCGGCGAACTTTTCGGGCTTGGCTCGCACCTTGGTGGAATCACGTTCGAGACGCTGCTGGACTGACACGAAACCCTGCATGCCGGCCTGGAAGGGGCATCCTGCTGCGAGGGAGTTAGGCTCGTAGGAAACGCGACCCCGACTGATAGCTTGGCGATGCATGCCATCGCGCTGGTTGTTGTGAACCGGCGCGACGGGCGCATTGATTGGAATCTCGTGGAAGTTAGGCCCGCCGAGGCGGGTGACTTGAGTATCCACGTACGAGTGGATGCGTCCGGCCAGCAGGGGGTCGTTCGTGAAGTCAATGCCTGGAACGATGTGCGCTGTGCAGAATGCCACTTGCTCGGTCTCGGCAAAGAAGTTGTCCGGATTGCGGTTGAGCACCAGCCGACCGAGCGGGGTGACCGGTACAATCTCCTCGGGGATGATTTTGGTGGCATCCAGGACGTCGAAGGAGAAGTGATCGGCCTGTTCCTGGGTGAACACTTGCACGCCCAGCTCCCATTCTGGATAGGTACCTGCTTCGATCGCTTCCCAGAGATCGCGGCGGTGGAAGTCCGGATCCGCACCTGCGATCTTTACCGCTTCGTCCCAAGCCAGCGAATGCGTGCCCGCGTTGGGATTCCAATGAAATTTGACGAAGCGAGCTTCGTTACGATCATTCACGAACTGGAAGGTGTGAACGCCAAATCCCTGCATCATGCGATAACTTCGGGGAATCGCCCGATCGGACATCAGCCAGAGCAACATAGCAGTGGACTCTGGCATCAATGACACGAAGTCCCAGAATGTGTCATGCGCCGATGCAGCCTGAGGCATTGCGTGGTGCGATTCCGGCTTGACAGCGTGGACCAGGTCCGGGAACTTCATGGCGTCCTGGATGAAGAAGATCGGTATGTTGTTGCCCACCAGATCCCAATTGCCTTCGTCGGTGTAGAACTTGACCGCGAAACCGCGCACATCGCGTGCGGTGTCCTTCGAGCCACGCTCCCCGGCGACGGTCGAGAAGCGCACGAATACAGGGGTTCGTTTGCCGGCTTCTGCGAACAACGACGCCCGAGTGAGCTTCGATTGCGGGCGGTAATTCTCAAAGTAACCGTGCGCTCCGGAGCCGCGTGCGTGGACGATGCGCTCCGGAATGCGTTCGTGATCGAAATGGGTAATCTTCTCACGGAGGATGAAATCCTCGAGTAGGGCGGGGCCTCGCGGGCCCGCCTTCAGGCTATTTTGGTTGTCGCCAACTGCCACTCCCTGGTTGGTAGTGAGTGGGTTGGTGCCGGCGTCGACGCGCACTCGCGTGAGGTCACCCGTCAACGGACTGGCGCCAGCCTGCGCAGGCCCGCCAGTCTTCTTCGAGGTATTGGGCTCACTCAGCGTACTGCCGAGTGCCTCAGGCGGTGCCTCGGTGCTGGCTTTGCCAGGGCTCGGCAGTGCGCCCTTCGGAGCAATCTCCTTCGGCTTCAATTCATTGAAAGGGCGAGCGCTGGCCAAGGCTCGATAGCAGCAGCCTGGTCGGCAACTCGTCCGCCTGGATCATCGTCACGATTTTGCTTGGAAGCCGGGCCGGAACGAGCAGGGCGGCGTTTGTCACGTGAGGATTTGCGTGTCATGAGAGATCGCCCCCCGACTGATGGAGTAGTCACACGCTACGTACATCAAAGCTCGGGGACGAGCGTTTCTGCGCGCCACCGAGAGTAGGGGGTGGCCGACGCTCAGGTCATGGTGAAGTAAGAGCGGTTGAGAACGAGTGCTCAAGGATCCAAAGTGGTCCCCCGACCTCCCAGGACTTTCGGTGCCCAGCAACATCCGTCATACGTTCGCTGCCTAGACGAAGTCACGACTCACGCAACTCGCGGAAGACGACACTGCGCGGTGTCTGCTGCGATAAGGCTGTACCACTGCCGAGCCACCGGACAAGCATCAGCTGCATGCATTCGAAGAGCCGTGGCAATGCACAACTTGGGAGAAAGGGGGAGCATCGCCTTCGGAGCGGACCGGCGCAGTATTGGTCCCGTCCGTCCGCTCCAGGCCTGCTGCGACATGCCCCTCCGGATTTCACCCGATAGACGTAGTCGTGCTGCAGCCCGCCCACAACCAGAAGATCTCCAGCATTCTTGAATTCCTTGCTATAGGCGAACTCGTCCTTTTGACGACGGCTTGTCAAGCGCTTCTTCTGCTTGAGCAGCGGGAGTGCTTCGCTCGCGCGTGAGGCAATCACTAAGCTGCAGCGCGTTTGGCCAGGCATTGTGCTCAGCTGTGTTATCAAAAATGCACCATACGCTCGCCTTGAGAGCGCGTTTTGCTCGTAGTGTCGAGCTCAAGTCTTCGAGAAAGGAGTCACTGTACCCAGAATAGTAAATACGCGGAGACCCATGAAGACGAAAGTAGGCCAGATCTTCGGCACCGCCCGGGTGACAGCCTTCTGGACCTCGAGAGGGATGCGCAGCCACACGTGCGATTCCTAGCTGCCTTAGCAGTTCACCTGCTCTTGCTGTAAACCAGCTCACATGGCGGCACTCGCACGCCACTCTCGCCATCCCATCACGCGCGAACCACGCGAAGAAACGCGTTGCCACACGAGAATCAAACTCCAAGCTGGGAGGCAGCTGCACGAGGAGAATTTTAAGTTTTGCACCAAGGCCAGACGTTTCCCGCATAAATTGCCGTGCCTCAGGTCTGCAATTACGTAACGCACTTTCGTGCGTAATCGCCCGTGGTACCTTGACTGAGAATGCAAAAGAGACAGGAGTGCTATCGTGCCATTTTGCGTATGTTGCAGTTTTGTGCGAGCGGTAGAATGACGAATTAATCTCGACGCATTTGAAGCGCGTCGCGTAGTACGCAAGATGCGACTGACTGGAACCTTGAGAGAGCCGCTGCAAAGGTGGATTGGTCCAGCCCGCACAACCGACATAAATGCCGTGGTGGCGCCGGGTGAAGAACGCGCGTTTCAGTTGTAACCTTCCGGCGCTCCGTCGCTTCGCATTCAGGGCTTCGCCCCAGACAACTCATTCCCCGACGGGGTGTAGGCGGGCGGCACATAGAAGTTCAAGGTCCTGAGCGGCACGCGCCCGTTATTTCGAACTTCGTGGCGATCACCGTGTTCGATGAAGACCAAGGTTCCGGCCCGCAGTGGAATCCGTCGCTTTCCGGTCTTGATGACTCCCTGTCCGGAAACGACGTAGAGCCACTGATCCGCGCCCCGGTGCCGGTTGTCGGGGCCGCCTTCGGCATCTCCAGGCGCCATCACCATTTGCGCTGCTTGGGAGCGGGCGTTCCCGAGAACTACTTTGAACCCATGCCCGAATTGGAGGCGCTTGCGCTTCATGCTGACTGATCAGCCTCATAGGTGCGGCTTGCCGCTAGTGACGGCGACGTGGCGACAGACATAAGCTTCGCCTCATCCACGCGAACTCCGATTGGTTGAACCTGCGGCTAACTGTCAGCGGTTTGATTTACTTTGCCTATCAGGCTGGGCCGACATAGCTTGTGCGCAGAGCGCCGACGAGCGCGCGTCCTCGACCTGGTGAGCATCGACTTGAACGTAAGCCATGCGGCAGGAGTCCGGCACTACTGCCGCGCTACTACTACGAGGCAGCCCACAATCCCCGGGCGCTGGCATTCGTTGGAATGCCTGTGGTCGAGGCGTCAGTTGGCGTCTCAGTGCCACCTGAAGAACTCATCTAATCCCCACGGCGATGGGCTCAGCGATCCGAAGCGGCCAGCCCAACCTCGAACACATAGATCGTGGCGTAGCGCCAGCGCACGCTCCAGAGGATGTACGCAGGTGAGTAGGACGAACGGCATAGCGCGGGTTCAAGCTGCCTAGGTCTCCGCTTCCAATTCCCGTCGTATCGCCTCTTCCCGGGCATCTTCAATCGCGGACAAAACGACTTTTGGATCGGCCAGCGTCTCGTCTCGCGCGAATATGCCGGTAAGCTCACTGTCCCCGGTGAGCTCACCCTGCTCGAACACCGACCACATCTCCTGTGCAAACTCGGTCTGGAGAAGCTCCGGCGCAAAGCGGGCGAGCGTGCCGCGAATGTTGTTCACGTCACGCTCGAGCATCGCGAGCGCCCCATTGTTGCCTGCCGCATTCACGGCCTGGGGGAGGTCGATGATCACGGGGCCACCTGAGCCGACGAGCACGTTGAACTCCGATAGATCGCCGTGGATCACGCCCACGCTCAACATCCGCACGATCTGCCCGATGAGGAAGCGGTGATACTCGCGTGCGGTCGCGGGTGTCAGATCCACTTCACCGAGGCGCGGGGCCGGGTCGCCGGCGGCATCCGTCACCAGCTCCATAATCAGCGTGTCGTTGAAATACCCGTACGGCTTGGGCACGCGCACACCGGCGGCCTGCAGCTTATAGAGCGCGTCGACCTCGGCATTCTTCCACGCTGCTTCCTGTTCCCTGCGTCCGAAACTCGTGCGCTTGCTCATCGCGCGCGCCTGGCGGCTGCCGCGCACCTTGCGGCCTTCCTGGTAGCGGGCGCGCTTCTGGAAGCTTCGCTGCGCCATGTCCCGGTAGACCTTCGCACACCGGATGTGTGCCCCCGAGCGCACGAGATACACCGTGGCTTCCTTGCCGCTCTTGAGCGAGCGGAGGACTTCGTCGATCACGCCATCATCGATCAGGGGTTGCAGCGCGGCGGGGGTCTTCATGAATCCTAAGGGGTGGGTCTGGGAACTATCCGGTCGGCGCGCGGTCAGATCAGTGACCGCCGCGCAACTCCATATACAAAGAGTGGGTAGAATCCCACCCGCCGACGGTACGATGAGCGCCGACGCTCATCCCCGCAGCCGCTTCTTCATCGAGGCGGCAATATCTCCAGAAAAAGAATCGAAATCAACGCTAAGATATTGTTTTTATTGGTGCCCAGGAGAGGAATCGAAGCTCACGGATTTCTCTAAGGTATTCAGCGTCTTGTAGATTTCCCTGCCGATTTTACCCGCCAAATTGTCCCCTGCGGCTGCGCTGCTTAGGCACGCTCTTCCATGAGTCTCTAGGGGGTAATAATAACCTAAGAAGGCAGCAGATTGCGCACGTACCAGCGTGGGGATCGGAGGGTTGCCAATTTGCGGGCGTTATCGCGTTGACGCCAAGCGCGTTGGGTACTACCTTCTGACTACCCATGTTCTGCATTGGATTTAGCCATGGCAGCTACTAGCCTGAAACTTCCCGAGAGCCTCAAGCGCCGAATTGAGCGCCTTGCGGCGACAGTACAGAAGACTCCGCACGCGTTTATGGTGGAAGCGCTGACGCGGGAGGCCGAGCGAAGCGAGCTTCGCGAGCGATTTGCTGCAGACGCGGCGAAGTCGGAGAAGGAAGCCATGGCGGCGGGGAAAGCCATCAGCCTGGACGCAAGTTTCAACTACCTGAGTGCGCGGATGGCCGGGCGGAAGACCCGCCGTCCTCGGACGCGTGCATGGCGCGAGTCGAAGTAACCGGACGAGCGCTTGCGGATCTGGAACGACTCTTCGATTACATCGCGACAGAGAATCCGCAACTTGCTCGTAAGCAACTCCTAAGCGTTCGTAGGGCGCTTGAATTGCTTGCAGATCATCCCTTGCTCGGTCGGGTAGCCGAGGACGGGCGTCGCGAACTGGTCCTGTCACGGGGCCGCTACGGTTACATCGCGAAGTACCGCTGGCTCCCGGCCGAAGGAGTGGTGCTCATCCTTGCGGTCCGCCATCAGCTCGAAGCGGGCTACTCGGAAGAATAGGCCGGCCGCGACGATGCCAAAAGCATGGGCGGCGAAGCGAGCGGCTTTGACGCCGGGAGTTCCCTAAGCATAAAGGCAGTTGCTCGCGAGACCAATGGAACTTGGGCCGTGGCCGAGGCATCAATCGATGCAGAGAAGGTAATGACCGAGGAGACAATTCTCATGAAGGCGATCGTGGTGACGGATCAGGCTGCGGGGACGGCCGGGATGAAGCTCGTGGAGCGGCCCGAGCCGCAGGCAGCGATAAACGACGTCGTCGTTCAGGTTCATGGGTCGGGATTCGTCCCGACTGAGCTGGCGTGGCCCTCGACCTGGACCGATCGCCTCGGCCGTGACCGAACACCGTCGATCCCCGGGCACGAGCTGGCCGGAGTGATCACCGCCCTCGGCTATGGCACGACGGGGCTATCGGTGGGACAGCGGGTGTTCGGCGTCACGGACTGGTATCGCGACGGCACCTTGGCGGAGTATGTGGCCGTCGAGGCACGCAACCTCGCGCCGCTGCCGGGCGACGTCGACTTCACGGTGGGCGCAAGCCTGCCGATCTCGGGCCTGACCGCGTGGCAGGGACTGTTCGAGCTCGGCCGCCTTCAGGCGGGGCAGAGGGTCCTCGTGCACGGCGCGGGAGGCGCAGTCGGGTCGATGGTGACGCAACTCGCACGAGAGGCCGGCGCCTACGTCATCGGGACCGGACGCGCCGCCGACCGTCAGACGGTGCTCGACTTCGGCGCGAAGGAGTTCGTCGACCTCGACAACGACGCCCTGAAAGACGTCGGCGAAGTCGATCTGGTGGTCGATGTCATCGGCGGCGACATCGGGAAGCGGTCCGCAGGCCTGATTCGAGCCGGAGGAAGGCTGGTGACCATCGCCGGGCCGACCGAGGCGCGGCCCGCCGACGGCCTGGCGATCGACTTTGTTCTCGTGTCCGATCGCGCCCAACTGAGTCAGATCGTCCAGCGGGTGCGTGACGGACGACTGCGGACGAACATCGGCAACATCGCGACCCTCGACGATGCCGTCTCCGCTTTCAACCGGGCCGAGCGACGCAAGGGGAAGACGATCATCCGCGTTCGTCCGTGAGGACCTGGGGAAGGCGAGCGGTTCTGCCCTCCTCGTGGCCAGGCGGAACATTCGGCCATGTCCCGGCGCAGCTCGGCCCGCTCATCTAGCAGGAAGAAAGTGACCCTCGATCATCCGATTTTCACGCGCTGGCCGGCGCTGTCCGGATCGGCCGGCTGCGTCCTATCAGACCCGCCGGGGCAACCCGGGAAACTACCCATGGCCCCTGGCATGAGATGTCGAACGGGATCCATTTCTGCAGCATTTCCAGC
>DASXPL010000002.1:0-161272 GCA_036493615.1 Steroidobacteraceae bacterium | reverse complement strand
CTCATGGATCCTCGGCCCCATGTTCCTCTTCAACAACCTGCATTCGCTGCACCATGAGGACCCGCTCATTCCCTGGTACGAGTACCCGGCGCGCTATCGCATGGCGCGTGAGCGCCTCCTGAAAAGCAACGGCGGCCTGGTCTACCAGACCTACTTCGATGTCAGCCGGCGCTACCTGTTCTGGCCGCACGACCGGCTGCTGCACCCGACCGGGCGGGTCCCGGTACAGCAGGCCTAGGCCGGCACCGCGAAACCGGCCGCGACCGCCTCGCGGTCCCACTCGAGCAGCCGCGCGAAGGCGGCCGTGCTGGCCGGCTCAAATCCCACCAGCGCTAAAGGCGCGGCAAGCTCCGCAAACCAGGCCTGCCGGTGCGCGTGCGTGAAGGACTCACGCAGCCGTTGCGCCATCTCGGGCGGCGCCCCCGCGGCGCTCACGAACGGCGGCATGGGGGTGAGCGGCGTGGAGGCCAGCACGCGGATGCCGGCGGTCAGCTCGGGCGCATGACGCGCGATCAGCAGGTGCCAGTAGGCATCGAGCGGCCCGACGTCCAGGCGTCCTTCGCGCACCCCGTCGAGGATGTTGCGTGCGGTGACCAGGTTGTCGGCCATGTGCGCATACAGCGCCGGACGCTGCGGAGTGCGGTACGCCATCAGTTCGTGCCGGAACGCGTTGAAGCCGGACTGCGAGTGGCTCACGGTCCAACCGGCACGCCCCCCGAAGGTATCCTCGAGCCTCTGGTATGGCGAGTCGCTGCGCACGATGAGATCGGAGCGGTACACCGCGCGTCCCTGGGCCCAGGGAACCTGCGGGATGGGTGCGGCCAGTGGTACGACCGGGGCCATCTGCAGCGCCAGCGGGTAACCGCACATGAACACCGCGCCCAGGTCCGGCCGCGACCACAGCGCCTCCAGCGGCTGCGGCGCCGGATACGCCAGGTAGTTGAGTCTGACCTCGGCAGCCTCGGCCACGTGCGCGAGCAGCTCGCGCCAGGCGGCCTCCACGGCGGGGGTCACCGCGTACATGCGCGCATTGGCGATCCACTCGGTCATAGGCGGCCGGCCGCCTCAGGCGGCACTCTGCAGCTCCAGTGAGCGCCGCGCGACATAGTCGGCGATGGCTTCCCGCACGGCCGGATCCAGCGGCGGCGGCACGTACTCGGCCAGCATCTTCTTCCAGATTCCGGTGGCCCGCTCGGTGGCATTGCGCGCGCCGGCCTCCGACCAGTTCTCGAAGTTCGACCAGTCAGACAGCAGCGGCCGGTAGAAGGCGTGCTCGTAGCGGGCGAGGGTGTGTGCGGAGCCAAAGAAGTGCCCGCCCGCGGCGATGCCCTTGATCGCCTCCACGGCGAGGTCATCGTCGCTGAAGCTGACCGGCTTGAGGATCGCGGCCCAGTTGCGCAGCAGCTCCGCATCGACGATGACCTTCTCCAGCGAGGCGGACAACCCGCCCTCGAGCCAGCCGGCGGCATGGTTGATCAGGTGGCTGTGGCTGAGGATCGCCGCTTGCAGCGAGAAGGCGGTCTCGTAGGTCGACTGCGCATCGACCATGGGCGAGGCGTTGACGGCACTGGTGCGCACCGGGATCTTCAGGCGCCGGCCGATCTGCGCTCCGGCGATCACCGCGTGCACGTACTCGGGCGTGCCGAAGGCCGGCGAACCGGTGCGCATGTCCACGTTCGAGGTGAAACCACCCATGACGCAGGGGGTGCCCGGGCGCACGATCTGGCACAGCACCATGATGCCCATGGCCTCGGCGGTCTGCTGCACCAGCGCGCCGGCGAGGGTCACCGGCGCCATCGCCCCCATGAGCGTGAACGGGGTGATGACCACGGCTTGCCCGTGACGGGCCATGGTAACGATGTTGTCCAGGATCTCCTCGTCGACCCGGCGCGGGGAGTTCACGTTGGTCACGGTCATCAGCGTCGGGCGCCGCGCCAGATCCTCCACCGAGCAGCCATGTTCGATCGCCGACATGGCGATGGCGTCGGCGGCCTGCACGCCGCCCACCCCGCGTGCTGCCCACACGATGTCCGCGCACTCGATGTGCGCCTGGTAGGCGGCCAGGTGGCGTGTGGCCACCGGCACGTTCACCGGCTCGACCACGATGCCGCCCTGCCAGTGCAGGATACCCAGGGTGTGGGTGAGCTTGAGGATGTTGCGGAAGGCCTCGATATCCCCGTAGCGCCGCCCGCCTTCCAGGTCGCGGATGTTGGGGGCGCCGTTGACGGGTCCGAAGTTCACGACATTGTCGCCCACGTGCAGGTGACGCGCGGCATTGCGGGCGTGCAGCACGAAGCGCTCCGGTGCGTGGGCCAGCTGCGCGCGCACCAGCTCGCGCCCCAGGCGCACCGTCTGGCTCTCCTCATCCACGCTCGCGCCGCCGCGCCGATAGAGCTCGCGTGCCGCGGCGCTGCGGATCTCGAGGCCGGCGTCTTCCAGAATGCGATAGGCGGCCTCCAGGATGCGTTCGACCTGCTCGACCGAGAGCACCTCCAGGGGCGCCCAGTGATTTTCCAGACGCGCAATGGGCGCCAGCGAGGGACCGGTGGAGCGGGGCGCACGGCCCCCGCCGCGGCGGCGGGAGGGTGCGGGGGCATCTGACATGGGCGGGCCTCGCGGGGGATCGGGCGTCGGGGCGGTGCTGCAGACCGCCACGATGCTACGGAGGCGCCGGTGGATTGTCGACTCGCCGCTCAGTGCAGCGCGGGCGGGGCGTCCGTGCCCCGCCCGCGCACGGGTCAGCGCGTGGCCGGATCGGCGTCCAACTGGGCGAAGCGCCCCTCAGGGTCGGAGAAAATCACCTCGACGCGGCGATTCTGCTGACGGCCGGCCGCGGTGGCATTGCTCGCCACCGGCAGGTCCTCACCCTTGCCGACCGCGCGCAGGTTCTGCGCCGCGACGCCGCGCTCAATCAGGGCGCTGGACACCGCGTCCGCGCGCCGCTGCGATAGCTCCTCGTTCGTGGCCACGGAGCCAGTGCTGTCGGTGTGGCCCTCCACGATCAGGCGTGTCCGCGGGTTGGACTGCATGTACGCCGCCAGGCGATCGAGCACGGCGATCGAGCCGGGCTTGAGCGTCGCGCGCCCGGTGTCAAACAGCACGTCGCCCATGGTCACGACCATGCCGCGGTCGGTTTGCTTGGCCTTGAGGTCCGCCAGCTGCTGCTGGGTGGCTGCCAGCTGGTCCTTGGCATTCTGGGCTTCGCGGGCGCGCGCCTCGAGCAGCACCCGGTTGCGGTCGAGCGCGGCATTGCTCACCTGCGCCTGCGCCTGCGCGGCCACCACGCGTGCCTCGCCGGCCTGGGCGTGGCGCTCGGCAAGATAGGCCAAGTGGTCGACCTCGGTGATCGGGCGCTTCTGCTGCAGGGCCGCGTCAGCCTGCTGCAGGTTGTTGCGCGCCGCGGCGAGGTCATCGGCCGCTGCCTGCTGGGCGAGCGGCTCCTGAGACAGCGCTTCGGTGGCCGCCCGCGCCCGCTCCAGCTGGTCGCTGTGCTGGGGTTCGGCTGCGCACGCCCCCAGCAGGGCGGTGAGCGTGCCGACGTAGATGATCCGTCTCATGAGTTTGCTCCCTCGTTAGTTCGGAGTGTCCTGGACCGGCGGCGGCGGGGCCGCCACGGGCGCATCTGCGGCCCGGTTCGCCTCGCTGCGCAGTTCCTGGTTGCCGGAGTGGATCTCGTGCGCGGCCTTCTGCGCCTCGCCAGCCTGTCCCCGGGCCTGCGCAAGGTCCGCATCGACAGCGGCAGACTCCGCGTAGCGGCGCGCGGCCTCGTAGTGATGTGCGCTCTCGGCGCTGTCTGCGGCCGTGAGTTCCTCATGGGCGCGTTGCAGGTCGGCGGCCGCGTAGTGCTGGGCGGCACCCTTGTCAGCCTGGTCAACGAGTGCCTGCGCGCGCGTGAGTTCGGCCTGCGGCGCCGGCCCCTCGGTGGCGCAGCCGAGGCAGGCGAGCGCGAGCACGCTGGCCGGTACTAAGAGAAATCGTGCGGACATGGCGTTTTCCCCCTTACTTGTCAGGTGCGCATGATGGGCGCCGGCGTGACCGCGGCCTGTCGGCACAAGGGGCGCATCCTTGAGCGATGCCTGCCGGTCCGGCCGTAGGCATCCACCGACGGTGCACGGGCGCCCACGCTAGAATCGCGCCCGGCGCCGGCTCGGCGCATGCGGGGGCACTCTTGGAAATCTCCGGCGAACAGGTCGCGAGCTTCGCGGCCGACGGGGCAATCGTCCTGCGGCGCCTGTTCGCACCGGAGCAGGTCGAGTGGCTGCGCGCGGGCATCGATGCGAACCTCGCGTGCTTGAGTCCGCGGGCCAAGCGGGCGAGCAGCCCGGAGGACCCGGGCCTGTTCGTCGAGGACTTCTGCTGCTGGCAGGAGAACGAGCATTACCGGCGCGTGATCTTCGACACGCGGCTGGGGGCGGCGGGGGCGGCGCTGATGCGCAGCCGCACGGCGCGGCTCCACCACGATCACATGCTCACCAAGGAGCCGGGCACGCGCACGCGTACGCCCTGGCACCAGGACCAGCCGTACTACAACATCAGCGGTGTGCAGAACTGCAGCTTCTGGATCCCGGTGGATCCGGTGGACCGCGAGTCGACGCTGGAGCTGGTCGCCGGCTCACACCGCGGCCCGTGGCTGATGCCGCGCTCGTTCATGGACGCACAGGCCCGGTGGTTCCCCGCAGGCACGCTGGCCGAGCGGCCGGACGTGGATGGTGAGCGCGGCCGGCACCGCATCCTCGGCTGGGCACTCGAGCCGGGTGATGCGGTGTGCTTTCACATGCTCTGCCTGCACGGCTCGGCCGGTGTCTCACTCACGCAGCGCCGGCGCGTGTTCTCGGTGCGGCTGATCGGGGATGACGTACGCCATGCCCCGCGCCACTGGCCCACTTCGCCGGAGTTCCCCGGCCTCGCCGTGGAGTTGCCCGCCGGCGCGGCGCTGGAGCACGCGCTGTTTCCGCTGCTGTGGAAGGACGGCAGGCCGTACCGGCACGACCCCCGGCCGGCGCTTCAGAAACCGACGTAACCGTGCGTGATCGCGAAGGCCACCACTCCGGCGGCCGAACGCACCCCGAGTTTGCGCATGAGGTTGGTGCGATGGCGCTCGACGGTCTTGTGGCTGACAGACAAGAGCTGTGCCATCTCACGAGTGCGGTAGCCCTCGGCGACCAGGGTCACCACTTCCTGCTCGCGGGCCGTGAGTAACCCTGCGCTCTCGGTGCGCCGCGTCCTGGGGGCGGCCTTGCGCGCCCCGGCCGGGGCCTCGAGCACTGACTTGCTGATGTAGTGGCGGCGCTCGGCGAGCGCATGGATGGCGTTGAACAGCTCGACCCGCTGGTCGTTGCGCAGCACGTAGCCGTCGGCGCCGGCGCGGCGCGCCGCCTCGATGGCCTGGCCCTCGGCCGACGCTGAGAGCACCAGCACGCAGGTCTCGGGCCAGCGCCGCTTCACGTGTGCCACGGTCTGCGGCCCGGCCTTCAGCGCCAGGGCGAAGTCCATGATGACGATCTGCGGGTGCAGGTCTTGCGATCCCCGCAGCGCCTCGCGGGCGCTGGCGAAGGTGGCATCCACGTGCAGGGTTTCTTCCTGCTGCAGCAGGGCGCACAGCCCGTCGCGGGCGAGCCCCGCGCCGTCGATGATCAGAATATGAGTCCTGCGACGCATGGCCTGTCCCCCGCACCGGCAATATACCCCCAACCGCGGCCGGCGGCGTGCGCGCTCAGGGGCGTGTTCCCGGAAACGCAGGGGCGCGCGCTAGCTGAGTTTCGCTAGCAGCCGCTGGAAGCGCGGGTCCGCGCGCAGGGGGTCATAGTCCGGATCGTGCTCGACCCAGTCGCGCTTGCCCCAGCCGCGGCCGAAGACGCGCTCGAGAATCTCCAGCGCCTCCTCCTTCAGACCCAGCCGCAGGTGCAGACAGCCTGCGTTGATCAGCACGCCGCTGTCTTCGGGGTACAGCGCCAGCGCGCGCCGCGAGGTCTCCAGCGCCTCTGCCCGCTGGCCGTCCTCGTAGAGAGCCAGCGAGCCCAGGGACAGCGCGCGCACGTCCAGCGGGTTCAGGGCAAGCGCGCGCACGGTGCGCAGGGCGCTTTCGTGCCAGGCCGCGCGCGCCTGCTCCTCGCGCCCGAGCATGCGCAGCGCCTGCCCCGCCAGGGCGGGACTCTGCACGTCCTCCTGGCGCACCTCGGCGGCCCGGGCGAACAGTTCCGCCGAGCGCGCCACCTCGCCGCGCGCGAAACACGAGCGTGCGTAGTAGTAGTGGGCCTCGAACAGGTTGGGATTGATGCGGATCGCGGTCTCGAAGTGTCCCTGGGCCTGCGCGTACTCGCGATGCAGTACCAGCGCGAACCCGCGCGCGACGTGCGCATCGGCCAGCTGCGGCGCCAGGTCGAGGGCGATCCGGCTGGTGCGCTCGGTGAGCGCGAGGTCCTCAGCGCTCGCGCCCCACCATTCGTAGAGCACCGCATGCACCATGGTCAGCTCCGCCCAGGCCGGCGCGTAGTTGGCATCCAGGGCGATGGCGCGCTCGAACATCTCGCGGCTCTGCTCGAGTTCGCTCCTGCGCATGCCGCGCTGCCCCTGGCGGCCGCGCAGGTAGTACTCATAAGTGGTGACGGCGGTGTGAGTGCTGCGCAGACCCGCGCGCTCGCGCCCGGTGAGCGTCGCGCCGCGCAGTATGGTCGCCACGCTCTCTGCAATCTCGTCCTGGATCGCGAACACGTCGCCGACGGGGCGCTCGAAGCGCTGCGACCACTTGTGGAAGCCGCTCGCCACCTCTACCAGCTGCACGGCGATGCGCAGCCGGTCGCCGGACTTGCGCACGCTGCCATCGACGAGGGCCTCGACTGCCAGCTGCTGACCGATCTCGCTCAGGCCCCGCCCGGCGGCGCGCACCGCGAAGGAGGCGCTGCGCGCCGCGACGCGCAGCCCGTCCACGTGGGTGAGCGCATCGATGAGTTCCTCTGCCAGGCCTTCGCAGAAGTAGTCCTGATCCTGCTCGGGACTTAAGTCCTTGAAGGGCAGCACGGCGATGCTGCGGGCCACCGCGGCGCCCGCGGCCGCAGGCGGCGGCGACTCGGGAGGACCGGGAGTGAGCCCGGCGACGAACTGGTAACCGTAGCGGTGCCGGGTCTGGATGTAGGCGGGGCGCTGCGGCTCATCCCCCAGGGCGCGGCGCAGCTCCTGGATGCAGCTGACCAGGGCATCGTCACTGACGACCGTGTTCTGCCACACCGCGCTGAACAGTTCCTGCTTGGTCACCGGTGTGCCGGCACGGGCGATGAGCAGGCCAAGGACCCTCGCCGCCTTGCGGGTGAGCTTCACCTCCTGCGCCCCCGCCCACAGGCGCCCGGTGCTGGCCTCGAAGTGAAACGGACCGAAGCTGACGCGCTGGTTCATGCCGGTGGTGCTGGGGAAAAAATCCCGGCGAAATCCCGGTTCTCGCCCGGGACTGTCTGCCGCGTGACTGCCTATGCTTTTGCCACAACGCCGGCACACCCACAAGGGGGCGCGGAAGCGTTGTGCCTGCGGTGAACCGCTCGCCGCCGGGGTGTCACTAACGGCTTTCTCGGGGAGGGTGGTCATGAAGCGTCTGCTGATATTCGGGTACGGACTGGTGTGCTACGGGGTCTTCTTCGTCACCTTCCTATATTCCGTCGGGTTCGTCGGTAACTTCGCGGTGCCGAAGTCGATCGACTCGGCGCGCGAGGTTGCCTTCGCCACCGCGTTGTGGACGAATCTTGCATTGCTGGGCCTGTTCGCCGTGCAGCACAGCGTGATGGCACGCCCGGCGTTCAAGCGCTGGTGGACCCGCCTAATTCCGGTGGCGGCGGAACGCAGCACCTACGTGCTGCTTTCCAGCATTGCCCTGATCGTGCTGTTCGCGTTCTGGCAGCCGATGGGCGGCATCGTCTGGAATGTCGAGTCGCCCCTGGGCAAGGGGCTGCTGTATGGAATGTACGCCTTCGGTTTCGCGCTGGTGCTCGTGTCGACGTTCCTGATTAATCATTTCGACCTGTTCGGACTGCGCCAGGTGTGGCTGCAGTTGCGCGGCAGGCCGTATACGGCCGTCAGCTTCCGCATGCCCCTGATGTACCGCTACGTGCGCCATCCGCTGTACGTAGGCTGGTTCTTCGTCTTCTGGGCGACCCCGACCATGACGGCCGCACACCTGGTGCTTGCCCTCGGCACCAGCGCGTACATGCTCATGGCCATCCGCTTCGAGGAGCGCGACCTCATCGCCGAACATCCCGAGTACGCGGACTACCGCCGGCGCGTGCCGATGCTGGTGCCATTCACGATGCGCCCTCGCCCCGACAGGCCTCTGGCGCTCGGGCGCTAGCGCGCACGGCCGGCGGGGAACATCGACACTGCCGTCAGCGTGCGGGATCGGCCGGCGGGGATACCGGCTCCTGCGGGGTCTCGCTTGCGGAAACGTGGTTCAGGGCGATCAGCCAGCGGCCGTTGACCTTGCGCAGCAGGCGGGTGTTGATGCCGAACTGAGGATGCTGCGGGCGCAGCAGCTCGAACCGGCTGATGAGCTGCGCGGCATCGGGCGCGAGTATCTCGACGCGGATGTCATAGAAGCGCAGGGTGCCGCGGGAGGCGCTGTAATCGCGGACATAGTGATCGAGGGTTCCCTGCCAGCCCGCCTGGAAGCGGCCGCCGGAGACGAAGATGACCTCGGGATTCTTGAAGCCATCCATGTAGCCGCGGAAATCGCCGCGGTTCCAGGCTGCCTGCATGCCGCTGATCAGATCGAGGATCTGCTGCCTGTCCGCCTCGGCGGTGGGCGAGCCCTGGGGACACGGTTCCGACCCGGCGGCGCCGCAGAGCATGGCTGCCGCAAGCAGCAGCCAGGGCAGGTACCTGCGCAGGTGACTACGGGTATGCATAAGCCAACTCCCCTGGCGCGCTGGTGCCCGGGGCCGGACTCGAACCGGCACGGGGTGACCCCCAAGGGATTTTAAGTCCCTTGCGTCTACCAGTTTCGCCACCCGGGCACTTCACGAAGTTGCCCGATTCTACAGAACTGCTGACCGGCGACGCAGACCGGCGACAACATCGCGGTTGTGGCGCTAACCCGGTGGGTTTGCGAGACTTGCGCGCGTCAAAGGCCCCTACCGGCCGATGCGAGCGAGCGCACCCCCTCAAGCATGCCATCCCGGTCCCTCGAGATCGAAAACCTGCACCTGTGGCGGGGCGAACGCCACGTGCTGCGCGGCGTGCACTGCGCGCTGGGAGAGGGGCAGTGCCTGAAGCTCACTGGCCCCAACGGGTCAGGCAAGACCAGCCTGCTGCGCACCGTCGCCGGACTGATGTACCCGGAGGAGGGCCAGGTGCGCTGGGAGGGGCGGGACGTGCGCGAGGACCTGCGCAGCTTCCACGCCCGCATGACCTACCTGGGACACGAACCACCGCTGAAGGGGGATCTTTCGGCACGCGAGAACCTGCGCTACTGGATTGGCGCACGGCGCGCGCTCAGCGCCCCGATGATCGATGCGGCCCTGGGAAGCGTCGGCGCCGGGGCGCTCGCCGGGCAGCGGGTGCGCACCCTGTCGGCGGGGCAAAGACGGCGCGTCGCCCTGGCAGGACTGGCGCTCTCGGCCGTGCCGTTATGGCTGCTCGACGAGCCAGCTACCAATCTCGACAGCGACGGCCAGCAGGTCGTGGCGGATCTGATCAGCAGGCACCTCGCGCGCGGCGGACTGGCCGTGGTGGCGCTGCACCACCCGCTGCACGTCAGCGGCGGGATGCTGGAACTGGCGTTGGCGGCATGACGGAGTTGCCCGCCAACGTGGCTGCCGCCATCGCACCTGCGGCCGGTGCGGATGACTTCCGGCCGCTGTCCTCCCTGGCGGCCGCCCGCATGGCGCTGCGCCGCGATCTGACGCTGGCGTTCCGTCAGCGCGGGCAGCTCGTCCAGCCGCTGGCTTTCTTCGCGATGGTCACGCTGCTGTTCCCGCTGGCGGTGTCGCCCGAGCTCGCCCGACTGCGCGAGATCGTTCCCGGGGTGCTGTGGAGCGCAGAATTGCTGGCATCGCTGCTGGCGCTGGAGTTTCTGTTCCGCGACGATGTCCAGGATGGCACGCTCGAGCAGTATGCGCTGTCGGGGCAGTCACTCACCGCGCTGCTGTTTGCCAAGACCACCGCCCACTGGCTGCTGACAGGGCTGCCGCTGACTGTGATGGCGCCGCTGGCCGCGCTCTCCCTGGGCGCACCCACGAGCGCTGTGGCCGGGATTGTGGCCAGCGTGGCCCTGGGCGGGGTCACGCTGAGCCTCATCGGTTCCATTGGCGCCTCGCTCACCCTGGGCATGAAGCGCAGCGGGGCGCTGTTGTCGCTTTTGACTCTGCCGCTGTCCCTGCCGGTGCTCATCTTTGGTGCGCGTGCGACGCAGCTCGCGATTACGGGCGGCGTCCTCGTGGCACCCTTGGAACTGCTGGGCGCGCTGGCGGTCCTCGGAGTGACGCTTGCCCCGCTGGCCGCGGCTGCCGGCGTCCGCATCAGTCTTGAATAGGATCAGCGCATGACCTGGACATGGTTCCACCGACTCGGCTCGCCGCCCTACGTGTATGGGCTCGCGCAGCGCCTGACCCCCTGGCTGGGGTGGCCCGCGGCGCTCCTGATCGCGGGGGGACTGTGGGGTGGGTTGCTGCTGGCGCCCCCGGACTACCAGCAGGGTGATGGCTACCGCATCATCTACGTGCACGCCCCGAGTGCCTGGATGTCCCTGATGGTGTATACGACCATGGCGGCGGCAGCGGCGGTGGGCCTGATCTGGCGCATCAAGGTGGCCCACGCGGTGGCGGCCAGCTGCGCGGCGATCGGCGCCTCGTTCACCTTCGCGGCGCTGGTGACAGGAGCCCTGTGGGGGCAGCCGATGTGGGGCACCTACTGGCAGTGGGATCCGCGGCTGACCTCGGAACTCATCCTGCTCTTCTTATATCTGGGCTACATCGGCCTGCGCGCGGGCCTGGAAGATACCCAGCGCGCGGACCGCGCGAGTGCGGTACTGGCGGTGGTTGGGGTGATCAACGTTCCCATCATTCACTATTCGGTCACCTGGTGGAACTCACTGCACCAGGCCCCCTCGGTCATGCGCCTGGCAAAGCCCACCCTGCCGCCCTCCATGCTGGTGCCGCTCATGATGATGCTGCTCGGATTCACCCTGCTGTTCGGCGCGCTGCTGCTGGTGCGCCTGCGCGCCCAGATCCTCGCGCGCGAGCGCAGCAGTGCCTGGATCCGTGAGGCACTCGGCACATGAAGGAATTCCTCGACATGGGCGGCTATGCCGCCTTCGTCTGGCCCGCCTACGCGGTGACGCTGGCGGTGATCGCGCTCAACATCTACTGGGCGCGCCGCGAGCTTGAGCAGGCGCGCGCCGCCGCGCGGCGCCGCCTGGCCACGCAGGAGCGCGGCTCGTGACACCGACCCGTCGCCGCCGGTTGATCCTGGTGCTGGGAATCCTCGCCGGGGTGAGCGTTGCCGGGGCGCTGGCGCTGAATGCGTTCAAGCGCAACGTCACCTTCTATTTCGATCCAAGCCAGGTGAACCGCGGCGAGGTCGCCAGCGGCCGGGCCTTCCGCCTGGGCGGCATGGTGACCGAGGGCAGCGTCAAGCGCGTGCCGGGAAGCCTCGAGGTGCAGTTCGTCGTGACGGACTTCAGCCACAACGTGCCGGTGAGCTACACCGGCGTTCTGCCGGACCTGTTTCGCGAAGGCACGGGCGTCGTGGCCCATGGCAGCCTGCGCGCCGATGGCACTTTCGTGGCCGACGAGGTGCTCGCCAAGCACGATGAGAAATACATCCCGCCGGAGGTGGCCCGGTCGCTCAAGCGGCGCCACGGGGAGTCGCGCACCGAGGCGCCCGGCACCGCGGCGCCGCCGAGCAGCGGGTCATAGGCATGCTGCCCGAGCTCGGCCACTTTGCACTGATCCTCGCGCTGCTGCTGGCGGGCCTGCAGGCCTTCTTCGGCATCGCCGGGGCCCCCCTCGGGCGCGACCGCTGGACCGCCGCGGTCACCCCGGCGCTCGGCGGCCAGGCGGTCATGGTCGCAACGGCCGTGGGCTGCCTGATCAGCTGCTTCGTCGGCAACGACTTCTCGGTGCGCTACGTGGCGGACAATTCCAACTCGGCGCTGCCGCTGTTCTACCGCGTCTCGGCACTGTGGGGCGCCCACGAGGGTTCGCTGCTGCTGTGGATCCTGCTACTCGCGCTGTGGAGCGTTGCGGTGTGGTTTGGCGCCCGGCGACTGCCGCCGCGCTTCGCAGGGCGCGTGCTCGGGGTGCTCGGCCTGGTGAGTTTCGGCTTCCTGCTGTTCACGCTCGCCACCTCCAACCCGTTCCTGCGCCTGGATCCACCCGCCCCGGACGGCCGCGACCTGAATCCGATCCTGCAGGACCCGGGGCTCGCGATCCACCCGCCGATCCTTTACACCGGCTATGTCGGTTTCGCGGTCGCCTTTGCGTTTGCCTGTGCCGCCATGCTCGAGGGGCGTCTCGACCAGACCTGGGCTCGCTGGACACGCCCGTGGACCACGGCGGCCTGGGCGTTCCTCACCTGCGGAATCGCGCTGGGAAGTTTCTGGGCGTACTACGAGCTCGGCTGGGGGGGCTTCTGGTTCTGGGATCCGGTGGAGAACGCCTCGTTCATGCCTTGGCTCGTGGGCACAGCGCTAGTGCACTCACTGGCGGCGACCGACAAGCGCGGACTGTTCAAGAGCTGGACGCTGCTGCTGGCGATCCTGGCGTTTTCCATGAGCATGCTGGGGACCTTCCTGGTGCGCTCCGGCGTGCTGGTCTCGGTGCACTCTTTTGCCGCAGATCCGAGCCGCGGCGTCTTCATCCTGGCTTTCCTGGTGCTGATGATCGGTGGCGCGCTCAGCCTGTACGCCTGGCGCGCGCCACTGCTCAAATCCACCGCCGGTTTCGAGCTTGGCGCGCGCGAGTCCTTCCTGCTGTTCAACAACGTGCTGCTGGTCATCGCCGCGACCACCGTGTTCGCCGGCACGCTCGCGCCGCTGATCTCCGACAGCCTGGGACTGGGCACCGTCTCGGTCGGGCCACCGTACTTCAACCCGACCTTCATGCTCTCGATGTTGCCGCTGGCGGCGCTGCTGTGTGTCGGCATCCATGCCAACTGGAAGCGCGGCCGCCTCGGGGATGCCAGTCGCACGATCCTCTACACCCTCGTGGCCGCGGCGGTACTCGGCTGCGGCATCACCTTCGGTATCTATACGCATGGCCACGTGCTCACGCCGGTGGCCGCCACCATTGGCATCTGGATCATCCTGTCATCGCTGGTCGAACCCTGGTACCGGCTGCGCCGGCACCTGAGCCTGCCGCGCTCGCTCATCGGCATGACGATCGCCCACAGCGGGCTGGGTATCGCGGTGCTGGCGCTCACCACCGTGCAGTCCTTCACCATCGAGCGGGATGTGGCGCTCGCGGTCGGCCAGAGCGCCGAGGTCGGCGGCTACACGCTGCGCTTCACCGGCATCAAGCCCGTCGAGGGTCCTAACTTCGAGGGCGTCGGTGGCACCTTCGTGATCAGCCGCGGCGGCAGGCCGGTGGCGGTCATGACCCCGCAGAAGCGCCAGTTCTGGGTCCAGCACCAGGTCACCTCCGAAACCGCCATCCGCCTGGACCGGGGCAACAATCTGCTGCTGGCGCTGGGTGAGGACCTGGGCGCCGGGCGCTGGAGCGTGCGCGTGCAGGTGCGTCCCCTGGTGAGCCTGGTGTGGCTGGCCGCGCTGATCATGGCGATCGGTGCGGCGATCGCCGCCTCCGACCGCCGCTACCGCACGCTGCGCAGCACGGCGAGCGCTGCGGCCGCGGTGGCGGAACGCGCCACATGAATCGTTTCTACGTGCCGCTGGGGATCTTCGCGCTGCTGGCCGTGGTGCTGGCCGTCGGCATCCGCCATTCACCCGACAAGGGCATCATCGTCTCGCCCCTGTTGAACAAGGCGGCCCCGCAGTTCGCGCTGCCGGAGCTCGCCGATGCTTCGCGCGTGGTCGACTCCGCCGCGCTTCGGGGGCGCTGGTACCTGCTCAATGTCTGGGGCACCTGGTGCGTCGAGTGCCGCGCCGAGCACGAGATGCTGCTGCGGATCCATGCCGCGGGACGCGTCCCGCTGATCGGGCTGGACTGGAAGGATGATGACGCCCGCGCCCAGGCCTGGCTCACTCAGCTGGGCAACCCGTACGAGCAGGTGGCGGTCGATCGGGACGGAGCCGTGGCCATCGACTGGGGCGTGTACGGGGCACCCGAGAGCTTCCTCGTCAACCCGCAGGGGATCATCGTCTACAAGCACGTCGGGGTGCTCGACGAGGCCACCTGGAAGGCCGAGATCCTGCCGCGCCTGACCCCGCCCGGGCCCACCTGATGCACACCTGGCGCGTGCTGCTCACGGCGGTGGCGATGCTCGCGGCGGCGCAACTCCCGGCGCTCGACACCACGCAGCTTGCCGATCCTGCGCTGCAGGCGCGCTACGTGGCGCTCACACACGAGCTGCGCTGCATGCAGTGCCAGAACGAATCGATCGCCGACTCGCCGGTGGACCTTGCCGCGGACCTGCGCAACCAGGTGCGCGGCCAGTTGCTCGCCGGCAAGTCCGACCAACAGATCCGCGAGTGGATGGCCGCACGCTACGGTGACTTCATCCTGTTCCGCCCGCGCTTCTCTGCGCGCACCGCGTGGCTGTGGCTGGCACCGGGTGTGCTGTTGATATTCGGCGCCGTGGTCGCCGTGCGCATCCTGCGGCAGCGGGCGGCATTGCTTGCCAGCGACCCTGACTCCGTCGATGAGGACCTGCGCGCCTGATGACAACCTTCGTACTGTTGGTGGCCGCCCTGACCGTGGCGCTGGTCGTCCTCGTGGCCCTGCCGCTTTTGCGCGCCGGCACCCCGGAGCCGCCGGCACGCTGGGCCGCCCTCGGTGCGGCGGTGCTGCTGGTCGCCGGCGGTTCAGTGCTGTATGTGGTCTGGAGCAACTGGAAGTGGCATCAGGCCAGCGCGGCGGACTCCCCGCAGACCATGGTTGCCCGCCTGGCCCGCCGGCTCGAGCAGGACCCGCAGAACCTTGACGGCTGGCTCACCCTCGGGCGCTCGTACCTGGTGCTGCAGGAGTATCCGCTCGCCCTGCGCGCGTTCGAGCGCGCCGACCGCATCAGCGGTGGCAAGAGCGCCGAGGCGCTGATGGGGGAGGCGGAGGCGCTGGCCTTGAGCGATGAGTCCGAACTGGCCGGCCGTGCCGGCAGGCTCATCGAGCAGGCCCTGGTGCTGGAGCCTGGCTCGGGCAAGGCGCTGTTCTTCGGGGCTGCGGCTGCGGCCCGCCGCGGCGACCTGCCCCTTGCCCGGGAACGCTACGCAAAGCTCCTGGCGATGAATCCGCCGGAGAGCGTGCGCCCGCTGATCGAACAGCAGGTGAGCGCGCTGGATGAGAAGCTGGCCGGCGCTGCAGCCCCCGTGCCGAATGCCCCGGCCGCCGATGTTGCCGCCGCTGCGGTGCGGGTGAACGTCTCCCTGGGGGCGCGGCTGGCGGCAGGTCCGCCGGGCCCTTTGTTTGTGTTCGTGCGCCAGCCGGGGCAGGGGGGGCCGCCTCTGGCCGCCAAGCGTCTCGAGGGCCACTTCCCGCAATCGGTCGTCCTGACCCCCGCGGACGCAATGATTCCCGGGCGCACGTTCGGTGCCGGGCAGGAAGTTGAGGTCGTGGCCCGCCTCGCCCGCTCGGGCAATCCTGTAGGGGCCAAGGGTGACCCGTACGGGCAAATCCGCTACCGGGTTGGTCAGGACGGGGTGGTAAACATCGTTATCGACCAGCTGACCCCCTGACACCGCGCCCCAGCCCCGCTGGTCGGTGCCAACAAACTCTCCCGCTGTCAGATTCCGCTTATATTTTTCCTGCAAGATCGGGGCGTATGCTGCAGCCGAGGTTACTTGTGCCGTGTGTGCGAGTACCCGCCAGTGAGTTTACCCGTACATACGCTTAGGAGAGCAGCTGATGGCACAAGGAACCGTTGATGAAGGGCGCACGTCCCACCGCGGGTTTGCCTCGATGAATGCGGAACGCCAGCGACGCATCGCGAGCATGGGGGGCAAGGCGGTGCCGAACGAGAAGCGCAGCTTCTCCCAGAATCGCAGGCTGGCTGCCGAGGCCGGGCGCAAGGGCGGGCAGAGCGTGCCCGGGTCGAAGCGCAGCTTCTCTCAGGACCGCAATCTTGCCGCCGTGGCGGGCCGCAAGGGCGGGCAGAGCGTGCCGGACGAGAAGCGCAGCTTCTCACAGCACCCGGAACTGGCCGCCGAGGCCGGTCGCAAGGGTGGACAGGCCAGTCATAGCGGTCGCTGACGGCGATTGCTGGTCGAGGGGCCTGCGGGGCGAGGACGGGCGCCCCGCAGGCCCGGTTGCCCGGCTAGAGGGTAATGAACCAGGCGCCCGCGGCGATCAGCGCGATCCCGAGCCAGTTGACCGGGGCAAGTTTCTCCCCGAGGAATACCACTCCGAAGAGCGCGGCGAGTACGACGCTGAGCTTATCGAGGGGGGCCACGCGCGCGACATCGCCCACCTGCAGCGCGCGGAAGTAACACCACCACGAGGCCCCGGTCGCCAGCCCCGAGAGGGCCAGGAACAGGTAGCTGCGTGGGCTCGTGGTGGCGAGCGCCGGAAACTGGTGCGTCGCTGCGACCAGCGCGGCCAGTGCGGCAAGAATCACCACGGTGCGGATGAACGTGGCCAGGTCCGGACTTACGTGCTCGACGCCGACCTTGGCGAGCACGGCGGTGAGGGCGGCAAATCCTGCCGCTGCAAGAGCCCAGATCTGCCACGAGGCCATGAGGCGCTCAGTCTCACACAGCGTCCCGCCTGCGGTCACGCGCGGGGCCATTGACCCCGAGCCGCGCCCGTACTACTTTCACGCTCGCTAGGGGAGCCCCGCGCAGGGGGCTGAGAGGCCGGCAGGCGCTTGGAGGAAGGCGCGGCGCTGGCGACCCTCGAACCTGATCCAGTTCATGCTGGCGTAGGAAAGTGTCATCGCGAACGCAGCGCGGCCCGGCGCCCTGCGAATCTCCGATCCGCCCCCGCACCGCATCTGCTGGATCCTCTGACTGAAATGTCATCAGGAGATCCGTCATGAACGCGCAACTGCTGCAGGTCGTCGCCGAATCCTTTCCCGCCTCGCGCAAGGTCTATAAAAGCGGGACCGTGCATGCCGGGCTGGGCGTGCCGATGCGCGAGATCGACCTGCATCCGGCCTCGGGTGAGGCGCCGGTCACGGTTTATGACTCCTCCGGTCCCTACACCGATCCGGCCGTGCACATCGACATCGAGCAGGTCCTGCCGCGCCTGCGCGCCGCCTGGGTCAGTGCGCGCGGGGACGTCGAGGCATATCCGGGGCGCAAGGTGCAGCTGGTGGACAACGGCCTGAGCACCGGCGGCAAGCCGGCGCCGGAATTCCCGCAGCGGCGCGCACCGCTGCGCGCACGCGCCGATGCCGCGGTCACCCAGCTTGCCTATGCGCGCGCCGGGATCATCACCGCGGAGATGGAGTACGTCGCCATTCGTGAGAACCTCGGCCGCGAGCAGGCCGGCGCCGCAGCGCGCGACGGGGAGTCCTTCGGCGCCAGCATTCCGGATTTCGTGACCGCGGAGTTCGTGCGTGCCGAGGTGGCCGCCGGGCGCGCCATCATCCCTGCCAACATCAACCATCCCGAGTCCGAGCCGATGGTCATCGGCCGCAACTTCCTGGTGAAGATCAACGCCAACATCGGCAACTCCGCGGTGACTTCCTCGACCGCGGAGGAAGTGGACAAGATGGTGTGGGCCATACGCTGGGGCGCAGACACGGTCATGGACCTGTCAACGGGGCGCAATATCCACAACATCCGCGAGTGGATCGTGCGCAACTCCCCGGTGCCGATCGGCACGGTGCCCATCTACCAGGCGCTGGAAAAGGTCGGCGGGGTGGCCGAGGATCTGACCTGGGAGATCTTCCGCGACACCCTGATCGAGCAGGCCGAGCAGGGCGTGGACTACTTCACCATCCATGCCGGCGTGCGCCTGTCCTACATTCCCCTCACCGTGAATCGCGTGACCGGCATCGTCTCGCGTGGCGGCTCGATCATGGCCAAGTGGTGCCTGGCGCACCACCGCGAGAGCTTCCTTTATGAGCACTTCGAGGAGATCTGCCGCATCTGCCGCGCCTACGACGTGAGCTTCTCGCTCGGCGACGGGCTGCGGCCGGGTTCGATCGCCGATGCCAACGATGCGGCGCAGTTCGCCGAGCTGGAGACGCTGGGCGAACTCACCCAGATCGCCTGGCGCCATGGCTGCCAGGTGATGATCGAGGGCCCTGGCCACGTGCCCATGCACAAGATCAAGGCCAACATGGACAAGCAGCTGGCCACCTGCGGCGAGGCGCCGTTCTATACCCTAGGCCCGCTCACCACCGACATCGCCCCCGGCTACGACCACATCACCTCGGCGATCGGGGCCGCCATGATCGGCTGGTTCGGCACTGCGATGCTCTGCTACGTGACACCCAAGGAGCACCTGGGACTGCCGGACCGCAATGACGTGAAAACCGGGGTCATCACCTACAAGATCGCCGCGCACGCGGCGGATCTTGCCAAGGGACACCCGGGGGCGCAGGCGCGCGATGATGCACTCTCGCGGGCGCGCTTCGACTTCCGCTGGCAGGACCAGTTCAACCTCTCACTCGACCCGGACACCGCGGTTGCCTTCCACGACGCCACCCTGCCCAAAGAGGGGCACAAGGTGGCGCACTTCTGCTCGATGTGCGGACCGAAGTTCTGCTCCATGCGCATCTCGCACGAGGTGCGGGCGGAGGCGCGTGCCCAGGGCATGGAGGACATGTCGGCCAAGTTCCGCGCCGGCGGTGCGGAGATCTACGTGCCGGCACCGGCGGTCAAGGCGAAGACCGCCTAGCCATGCGCGTTGCGGTCATGGGCGCCGGCATCGCCGGGCTTACCTGCGCGCTGGAACTCAGCGAGCGTGGGGCCACGGTCGAGGTGTTTGAGCGCGCCGCGCAGCTCGGGGCAGGGTCGTGTTCCTGGTTCGCCGGCGGCATGCTGGCGCCGTGGTGCGAGCGGGAGAACTCCGCGCCGCTGATCGCGCAGCTGGGAATGGAGAGCATCCCCTGGTGGCAGGAGCGCTTCGCGGGCACGGTCACCGCCGGGACGCTGGTCGTGGCGCACGCGCGCGACACCGCCGAGCTTGCCCAGTTCGGCCGCCGCACCGAGCACTTCGCGCAGCTGGATGCTGCGGCCGTGGCCGCTCTTGAGCCGGATCTCAGCGGGCGCTTCGGCAGGGCACTGTATTTTCCGGACGAAGGGCACCTGGACCCGCGCGCCGCCCTGGCAGCCCTGGCCGCAACGCTGCGCGCGCGGGGCGTCAGCATCCGCTTCGGCACTCGCGCCGATGCTGCCGCGCTCGCCCGCGCGGGCGCGGTGCTCGACTGCACCGGGCTGGCAGCGACGCAGGCGCTGCCGCAGCTGCGCGGGGTCAAGGGCGAGATGCTGCTGCTGCAGCTGCCGGATTTCCGCCTGCAGCGCCCGGTGCGCGTGCTGCACCCGCGGCTGCCGGTGTATGTCGTGCCGCGCGGGTCCGGTCTGTTCATGGTCGGGGCCACGCTGCTGGAAAGCGATGACAGTGAGCGCATCAGTGCGCGCTCGATGCTGGAGCTGCTCTCGGCCGCCTACGCGCTGCACCCGGCCTTTGGCGAGGCCCACATCGTGGAGATCGGCACGGCGGTGCGCGCCGCCTTCCCGGACAACCTGCCGCAGCTGAGCGTGCGCGGGGACACGGTTTACGTAAATGGCCTCTACCGCCATGGCTTCCTCATTGCCCCGGCCATGGCGCGCCGCGCCGCGCGCCTGGTGCTCGAGGGCACGTATTTTCCGGAGGTGATGCATGAGGATCCTCGTCAACGGCGCCTGGCATGAGCTGCGCAGCGCGGCCCTTGCCGCGGCGCTGGCCGAGCTCGGCTACGCCGAGCGCACGGTCTCGACTGCGGTGAACGGGCAGTTCGTGGCCTACGGCGCGCGCGCGGGCACGGCACTCGCCGAAGGCGACCGTGTGGAGGTTCTGGCACCCATGCAGGGGGGCTGATGCTCGAGCTATACGCAACGGCGCTGCGCTCGCGGCTGCTGCTCGGGACCGCGCGCTACTCCTCGCCCGCGGTCCTGAGTGCCGCCGTGCGTGCCTCGGGCACCGAGGTCGTGACCGTATCCCTGCGCCGCGAGGGCGCGGGCGAGCGCTCCGGGCAGGGTTTCTGGTCGCTCATCCGCGAACTGGGCGTGCGCGTGCTGCCCAACACCGCCGGCTGCCACTCGGTGAAGGAGGCGGTGACAACGGCGCACATGGCGCGCGAAGTGTTCGGGACCCCGTGGATCAAGCTCGAGGTCATCGGCGAGGACGACACGCTGCAACCGGATGTGTTCGGTCTCACCGAGGCGGCGGCGATCCTGAATGCCGAGGGCTTCGAGGTATTCCCGTACACGACCGAGGATCTGGTGGTGGCGGAGCGGCTGCTCGGGGCCGGCTGCCGCGTGCTGATGCCCTGGGGGTCCCCGATCGGCTCGGGGCGCGGCCTCAACAACCTGTTTGGGCTGAAGGCCCTGCGCGCGCACTTCCCGGGAGTGCCGCTGATCGTCGATGCCGGTATCGGCGTTCCCTCGCATGCCGCACAGGCGCTGGAGCTGGGGTGCGATGCGGTGCTCGTCAATACCGCGGTGGCGCAGGCGCGCGATCCGGTGCAGATGGCCGCAGCGTTCCGCCAGGCGGTCGAAGCAGGGCACGCAGCCTGTCAGGCCGGGGCGATCGAGCCACGCGAGCTGGCGCAGCCGTCCACCCCGGTGATCGGTACGGCGTTCCGCGCATGAGGCTGCCGCGGGTCTACCCGATCGTGGACAGCGCCGCCTGGGTGCAGCGGCTGGCCCCGCGGGGCGTGCGGCTGCTGCAACTGCGCATCAAGGATCAGCCCGCGGCGCACGTGGCCGCGGAGATCGCCGCGGCGCGGGTGCTCAGCCGCGCGGCCGGCATGCAGCTGGTGATCAACGACTACTGGCAGCAGGCGCTGGATCTTGGCTGCGACTTCGTGCACCTGGGGCAGGCTGACCTCGCAACCGCCGATCTGCTGGCGCTGCGGCGCGCAGGGGTGCGCCTCGGGGTGAGCACGCACGATGTGGCCGAGCTGGAGCACGCGCTGTCGGTGCAGCCGGACTACGTCGCGCTCGGCCCGGTCTACCACACGACCCTCAAGGTCATGCCCTGGAAACCCCAGGGACTGGCACTGGTCGGCGAATGGAAACGCCGCATTGGCGAAGTGCCGCTGGTGGCCATTGGCGGGATCACGCTCGCGCGCCTGCCCGAGGTATTCGCCGCCGGCGCCGACGTGGCCGCAGTGGTGAGCGATATCGTTGCCGCTGCCGATCCGGAGGCCCAGGCGCAGCGCTGGCTCGCCGCGGCGGCCGCCTGAACAGCTCATGACCGAGCGCTATAGCCGTCAGTCGGTGCTGCCGCAGGTCGGCCCCGAGGGCCAGGCTCGGCTCGCACGGGCGCGCGTCCTGGTGGTCGGCGCCGGCGGGCTGGGCTGTGCCGTGCTGCCCTACCTGACCGCCGCCGGCGTCGGCCGGCTGGTGCTCGCCGACCCCGACCTCGTGGAGGAGACCAACCTGCACCGCCAGCCGCTGTTTCGCATGGCGGACATCGGCCGCAGCAAGGTGTCCGCGGCACGCGCAGCCCTGGTCGCCCTGAACCCGGAGGTTGAGATCGAGGCGCTGCAGATGCGCGTCACGCCCGCGACCGCTGGCGCGCTCGCGGCGCAGGCGGACGTGGTGCTGGATGCCGCCGACAGCCTCGCCGTCACTTACATACTCAGCGACGCCTGCCACTCCTGCGGCACGCCCCTGGTGAGTGCATCAGTGCTCGGGCTGGCCGGCTACGTCGGTGTCTTCTGCGCGCGCGCCCCTAGCTATCGCGCGGTCTTCCCCGAGATGCCCCCGGGTGCCGGTTCCTGCGCCGAGGCCGGCGTGCTGGGCACGGCGGTCGGCGTCATCGGCACCCTGCAGGCGCACCTCACCCTGGCGCTGCTGTTGCGGTTGGTACCCGATGTCGCGGGCCGGCTGGTGTCGGTGGACTTCCAATCGCTGCACTTCGGCGGCTTCTCCTTCGCTGGCGCCAGCGAGCCGCTCGGTTCCGCGCTGTCCTTCATCGCCCCCGAGCAGGTGGCAGAGAGCGACTGCGTCATCGACCTGCGCACCCTGCAGGAGGCGCCGGTGTCGCCCTTTGCGGGTGCACTGCGCATCGAAGCCGAGGCGCTGGCACAGGCACCGCGGGAATTTCCACCGGGTACGAGGGTCGTCTTGTGCTGTCGCTCGGGCATCCGTGCCTGGCGTGCGGCGCGCACCCTGCAGGCGCAGGGACACAACAACGTGGCGCTGGTTGCGCTCGGGGGATGATGAGCGTCCTGGTGATTGCCGGCACCGACTCCAGCGGTGGCGCAGGACTTGCGCGCGATCTGCGGACGCTCAGCGAACTTAACGCCCGCGCGCTGTGCGCGGTGACCGCCGTGACGGCGCAATCGGACCAAGGCGTATTCGCCCTGCACCTCGTGCCGGCTGCCGTGGTGCGCGCGCAGATCGAAGCCGCCTTCGCCACTTGCCGGATCGATGCGGTGAAAATCGGCATGCTGGCCACGGCGGACACGGTGCTTGTCGTGGCAACGGCGCTGCGTATGCACCGCGCGGTTCCCGTGGTGCTCGATCCGGTGCTGGCTTCCACGTCCTCGACGGCGCTGCTCGATCAGGCCGGCCGCGAGGCACTGCGGGACCTGCTGCTGCCGCGGGTGACTCTGGTGACGCCCAACCTCCCCGAGGCCGCGCTGCTGCTGGGCATGCAAGCTGCGTCCACCGAGGCGCAGATGCTCGCCCAGGCGCAGGCACTGCGGGCCCTGGGAGCCCCGGCGGTCCTCATCAAGGGCGGCCACGGCGAAGGCCCAGAGGCCGCAGACTTGCTCGTGAGTGCCGAGGGCACGGAGCGGCTGTCCGTGGCGCGGCTGAAGGTCACCTGCCGCGGCACCGGCTGCGCCCTGGCGAGCGCGGCGGCGGCCGCGCTCGCGGCCGGCGCCACGCTCAGTACCGCCTGCCACCAGGCCAAGGCCTACGTGACGACGCTGCTGCGCAGCAGCGCGCACTAACGGACCGCGCGTGCCGTCGGCGCGGCGCGACAGCGGCGCTGGGGTTGATGCGCTCGCGTCAACCGAATCCCCGTTGGCTCGCTATGTCAGCACCAGCCCAGGCGGGCACATGCGAACAGAGGGAGTTGGGTATGCGCAGGAATATGTTGCAGAGCGCGGTGTGCGGCGCCGTGGTTGCCGGGACGATGGCGGGCCTTGTGGCATGCGGTGGTGGCGGTGGCTCTATGAGTGCGGCCCCCGTAGGCGCCAGCTCGGTGGCCATGCCCCTGAGCATCAGCGACGCCTCCTCGGACGACTGGGCAACGATCGGTGTCAGGGTCCTGAGCGTTGCCTTGCTGCCCCAGGACGGGAGTGCGGCGGTGATGGTATGGACCGCGCCGACGCCCGCCCCATACGTCAACCTTGAACAGCTCGACCAGTTGAGTGAGCTGCTCGGCAACGTCAGCGTCCCGGCCGGCTCTTACACCGGCGCGGTGCTGATGATATCCGCCAATGCTGGCGACCTCCTGCTCACCGTGGCGTCCAATCCCGAGAGCGGCTTCCCCGTGGCTGGCGGCACCAGCATCCCGTCGAGTCAGATTCAGGTGCAGGGCAAGCAGGGCGGCAGCGGCAACCTGACCGTGCCCGTCACGGTCACCTTCGAGTCGCCGCTGGTCGTGAGCACCACGCAGAGCAACGCCCTGGATCTTGAGTTCGACCTGGCGAACCCGGCATTCATCATCGGCCACACCCCGCCCAGCGCCGCCGGTGGCACGCTGTGGGCGGTGAATTTCAACGGCCCGGTACGCCACCGCAGTGTGCACGACCTGGCGCACCTGTTGCTGCGGCACACCTACGGCAGCGTGACCAGCATCGCCAGCGACAACCTGTCGTTTGCGATGAGCAAGGACTTCCCGGTACTGCCGGTCACGAACCCGGAGACCGCGGTGGCCAGCGCCCAATCGCTGCAGATCAACGTGGACAACGTCAACGGCACGATCTTCTACGACGTGGACGCCAGCACCCGCTCGGTGGTCAAGGAACTCTCCGCGCAGGCAAGTGCGCTCAGCGGCCGCTACGTGCGCGTCGCGGCCCGCTACCAGAACAACGGCTCGCTGGTGGCCGTGCGGGTATGGACGAGCACGGACTTCGCCAAGGTGTGGCTGAGCCCAGAAGGCCATGTGCTGCACGTTGACCCCGCCGCCAACATCATCACGGTGGCCGATGAGTCAGGCACCGGCGTGCAGGTGGCCGTCGATGAGAACACGCAGTTCTTCTTCCGCACGCCCCAGGACGCGCAGGCCGATGCGACCCGATCGCCACCGGCACCGCCTTCCTGGCCAATGACGAGCTGGCGCGCGGCTTCAAGGTGCACGTGAGTGCGGTGGATCCGCTGGCGACCCCGATGGTGGCGCAGAGCATCGACATCGAGAGAGCCGCCTACTCGGGCCGCATCTCCGGTGCCGGCAGCACCGGGTTCACTTACACGCACGCGTACCTGCACGCCAGCGACGACTACTCGGTGGCGCTCAGCTACATCGACGCCGCGACGCCCAACGGCAACGATGGCAGCGGCAACCCAGTGAGCGGCTTCAAGTGGTGGAACTTCACCTTCCCGACGCTCGCCGAGAGCGGCGGCAGCGCGATACCGGATTTCGTCACCGCCACCAGTGGCGCGGTGAACTTCGGCGGTACGGTCGGGGCACTGGATGCCTGGGGTGTAAGCACGGCCATCTGGGCGGACCCGGCCAGCCCTGGCCGCTGGTCGGCCCGCAACGCGGTGCTGCTGCCGACGCCGGTGCCTCTGGCAGTGGTGACGCAGCCGCTGGCCAACGACGCCTTCGGCATCACGGTGCTCGGTGGCACGCAGCCCGTGACGGTGGACCTTGGCACCAGCACAGGCTCCGCCACCCTGGTGTACCAGATCGACCGCAGCGGCTCGGTGGTCACGGTGAGCCCGATTGATGTCTCGAGCGCGAACGGGCTGACCACGGTGACCAGCGGCCTTGCCGCGGGGGTGCCGGTCAAGGTCTTCGGCATCCCGCAGGCCGACGGCACGCTCAAGGCCTACGTGTTGGTCTACTACACGGGCATGTTGCCGGGCATGTAGCGCTGGTAAGTATTTCGGGTGCGGCAGGAGGCCCGCCTGGAACAGAAGGGCGCCGAGGAGAGCTTCGCGGCGCCCTTCGCTTGCAGCGGTGAGCGCTGGCCCGCGCTTCGCAGGTATCATGCCCTGATGCCCCAAGACAGCAGCTTCAGCGAACTCAAGGCCATCGCGCACCGCGCGATGCTCGAGAACGGGTTGGACCCGGACTTCTCCCCGCAGGTCATCGACCAGGTCCGCAGGATCAGCAGCGCGGCCGCCGTCGGCGCAGCGCAGGTACGCGACCTGCGCCAGCTGCTGTGGTGCTCGATCGACAACGATGACTCGCGTGACCTGGACCAGTTGTCGGTGGCACAGCCCCAGAGCGGGGGAACGGTGCAGGTCCTGGTCGCGATCGCCGATGTGGACGCGACTGTCTCGCGCGGTACAGCCGTGGATGATCACGCGCGCAACAACACCACCTCGGTGTATACCCCGCCGCAGATCTTCCCGATGCTGCCCGAACGGCTGTCCACCGACCTCACCAGCCTGGCCGAGGACCAGGAACGCCTGAGCATCGTCGTCGAGCTTGCCATCACGGCCGAGGGTGCAGTCAGCGCCTCTGACGTCTACCGCGCCAGCGTGGTGAACCGTGCCAAGCTGGCCTACAACAGCGTTGCCGCATGGCTGGACGGCAAAGGGCCCGCGCCTGCGCGCGTGAACGCCGTGAAGGGCATGGACGAGCAGCTGCGCCTGCAGGACAGGGTGGCGCAGTCGCTCAAGCGGGTGCGCGAGGCGCAGGGGGCGCTCGGGCTCACCACGCTCGAGGCGCAGGCAGTGTACGAGGGGGGCAAGCTCGCCGACCTGAAGCCCGATGAGGACAACCGCGCCAAGGAGCTGATCGAATACTTCATGATCGCGGCCAACGGCGTGGTGGCCACGTTCCTCGAAGCCCGGCAACGCTCTTCGGTGCGGCGCGTGCTGCGCACCCCGGAGCGCTGGAACCGCATCGTCGAGCTGGCGCGCGCCCAGGGCGAGACGCTGCCATCACAGCCGGATGCCAAGGCGCTCAGTGATTTCCTGGTCAAGCGGCAAAAGGCGGCACCGGCGCGCTTCCCGGACCTGTCGCTGTCGGTCGTGAAGCTGCTGGGCGCCGGTGAATACGCGCTCAAGCGCGCCGGGCAGCCCGCCGAAGGTCATTTCGGTCTTGCGGTCACCGACTACACGCACTCGACCGCGCCCAACCGGCGCTTCCCGGATGTGATCATGCAGCGCCTCGTGAAGGCGGCACTGGCGAACCAGCCCGCGCCGTACTCTGATGACGAGTTGCGCACCCTTGCCGACCACTGCACCGCGCAGGAGCACAACGCCAACAAGGTGGAACGGCAGGTGCGCAAGTCCGCGGCAGCGATGCTGCTGCAGTCACGCATCGGTCAGCAGTTCGATGCCATCATCACCGGCGCGAACGACAAGGGCACGTGGGTGCGGATCATGCAGCCGCTGGCCGAAGGGCGCCTGGTCAGGGGCTTCGAGGGACTCGACGTCGGGGACAGCGTGCGCGTGCAGCTTGTGCGCACCGACGTGCAGCGCGGCTTCATCGACTTCAATAGAGTGAAATAACGTGCGGCAAAACAGATAGATACGGTATCTATCTAATGTTCTTTATTGTCGTGAATCCTGTGCCGGACTGGCGCAAGCCGCTGGGCTGCTCCTGCCGGTGGTAAGGAAAGCGCGCGACGCTGATCGCCGACACATTGCCCGGGGCTGCACGGTGGTCTTAGATAGGCGCACAACATCACCGTACTTCCCGCGACGGGGGTCGTCAGACATGGAGGTCGCGGCCTCCGCGCGGTGAAGTCGGCGGACGCGCGCCGGCCGGCTTCGCGCCGATCGCCATCGAACTCGGGCTGACGCTGATCCACCTGACCAGCAGTGATCATCGGCGGCTGGGCACTCTCGCAGCTGTGGCTGTTCTGGCTCGCGCCGCTGCTCGGGGCGGGGGCTGCCGGGGTCGTCTATCGCTGGCTTGCCGGGGACGGCAGGCTGCGCTGAGTAAATCCGGGTATGGGCCTGTGTCCTTTAGTATTCCAGGTGCAGCCGCACCGCGTAGAAGCGCACCGGTCCCCGGTCCTGGTTGAAGCCAGGGTTCTGCATGTACTGGAAGTCCGGGCTCAGCTGCAGTCGAATCGGTGCCGCAAAGACCGTCCATGACCACTGCGCCCGGTAATACAACTCCAAGATTTGCTCGTGGTCGTAGTTGAGCCGCCCGTCACCCAAGGTAAAGCCACTGCCGCCCGCAGCAAGATAGTCGCGGTGTGAGTCGGACAACCCGCTGGCGGACAGGCCTACACCCACGCGATCGTCGCTGCGCCGCCAGTGCACGCCTGAGAGTTGGCCTCCGACACTGATATCCCGGTCCACCTCGGTGAATGCAAAGTCTTCGGTGGCCGCATCGTTCCAGCCGATGCGCATGAACAGGCCGGTATCCCCGTCATCGGCCAGTGGCTGCTCGGCGTTCACGCCCAAGCCGTATTTGTGGCGGCCCTCCCGGCGGGTGTTGCTCACGATCGGGACTGCGCCGGTGTCGGCGGCCGCCGCAGTCGCCTCCAGGTAGTTACCCATGTCGGCGATGTTGCGGAACAGCAGTAGGCGCAAGATGGTGGGGACCTGCGCCGGACTCAGCGTCAGCTCCAGGTTCTCGCCGCGCGCCCGCCTGAGGGTGGCCAGCTCCTGCCCATTGGCCTGCGTCGGCATCTGGAAGATGGCATAGCGCAATGCCCAGGCGGGAGTGATGTAGCTGAGGATCATACCGTCGCTGTAGCCACGTGTGTTGGCGGCGAAGTCCCAGGCGGTGTTCTGCCACAGCGAGGCATTCATGAACTGCGTGCGCGTGGCATTCGCGTAGCGGTTCTTGTCCAGGTCATCGTTGATAGCCAGCCGGCCGGCCTTCAGCTCGACGCGCGTCGCCGCCTCGGTGCCGGGGATCTGGTCCTGGGCACGCTCGGCACGCGCCAGCCGGGTGCCCAGGGGCAGCATCAGGCGCACGTAGGAGCGGGCAATATAGAACTCCTTCTTCAGGCCCCCGGAGCCGGCGTGCACCACGTCACCGTTGGTGAGGTTGCCCACGCCGGTGGCATTTACTCACTGCCGCGCCCATGAACTTCTCGGTATCCAGATACAGCTGCAACCAGCTAAGTGGCGCCCAGCCGCCGTAGAACCCCAGGGTGTTGCTGCTCTGACGGTCCCCGTCCGGCCGCAGGCTGAGCCTGCCCTCGTAAGGGGAGGTCAGGGCGGTCTGCTTCTGGTCCACAAAGGTGTATTGCGCCCCGACCAGCAGCGGCCAGTGGCTGTCGGGCGCGGGATCCCCGCTCAAGGGCTCATCCGCGGCCACGGCGGCCAGCAGCGGCCGCGCCGCGGCGAGCAGCGCGGCCAGCGCCCAGACCCTGCAGTTACCCCGAATCACCTCATTTCCCACTTTCCGGACCGCTACCGGGCGCGGCTCGCGCCGCGACGATACCCGGCGTACGTTGCCTGCCGCTGGCCCGACAGCAGGACCTGACTATACGATACCCCCCACCCTATACACTGAAGTCTCGGGAGCGAGCCATTGACACACGCAATCAAGGACAAGACGAAGCTGCTGCTCAGGGTGCGCAGGCTGCGCGGGCAGGTGGATGCGATCGAGCGCGCGCTGGAGAAGGAGGCCGACTGCGCCCAGGTCATGCAACTGACCGTCTCGGCGCGTGGGGCGGCGAACAGTTTGATGGCAGAGCTGCTGATTGATCACATCCGGCTGCACGTTTCGGACCCCAAGAGCGACAAGGACCGCGGCCGCGCGCGCGCGGCAAAGCACCTGATCGAGGTAGTGCACGCCTACCTGCGCTAGGCAGGTGCGGCGGGTGCTTAAGGGCTCGGCGGGGGCTGCCAGTCCCCGCCCAGGGCCTTGATGAGCAGGACCGTGGAGTTGGCGCGACGAATCTCGATGTCCACGGCGGTCAGCCGCGCCTGCAGCGCCGCGTTCTCGATGATCACCACTTCCAGATAGGTGACGATGCCCCCCTTGTAGCGCAGGTTGGCCTGGTCGAGTGCGCCCTGGGTGGCCTTGACGGCGGCCGCCTCGCTGATGCTCTCGAGTTCCAGCTGCCGCAGTGCTGCCAGGTTGTCCTCGACATCCTGGTAGGCAGTCAGGACCGTGTTGCGATAGTTGGCGACCTGTTCATCGTAGATCGCGTGTGCCTGGGCAGACTGCGCCCGATGCAGGCCTGCGTCGAACACGGTCAAGAGCGCCTGAGGCCCGATGGTCCAGAACTGGCTCGGCGCCTGCATCCAGTCGGAAGTCTGCGAGCTTTGCAGGCCCGCGGACGCGAACAGATTGAAGCTCGGAAAGTAGGCCGCCCGCGCGACCCCGATATTGGCATTGGCCGCCGCCACGCGCCGCTCGGCGGCGGCAACGTCCGGGCGGCGCTCGAGCAGCTGCGACGGCAGACCAGGGGCGATCTGCGGTAGCGCCCCGAGCATGTCGGCGCTGCGCGCCGGGACAGAGAAACCCGAGGGCTCCCGACCGACCAGCACGGCGATCGCGTGCTCAGTCTGGGCGCGGTGCAGGCGGGTATCCTCCGCCTGGGTGCGGGCGCTCTGCAGCTGGGCCTCGGCCTGCTGCACGTCCGAGATCGGTATGGCGCCGCCGGCAAAGAGGTTCTGATTGAGTGCCAGCGCCCGCGCATAGTCGGCGACGGTCTGATCCAGCAGCAGCTGCTCGACATCCAGTCCACGCAGCATGAAGTAGTCGTTCGCCAGTTCCGCATGCACCGAGAGCTCGAGTGCCGCCACGTCCCCGGCGCTGGCCTGCTCGGAGTAGCGCGCATTGGCCACGGTGTTGCGCACGCGGCCGAACAGGTCGATCTCGTAGCTCAGGTCACCGCTGGCCGTGAAGAGGTTGCTGGTGGCACTGCGTCCCGGGACGTAGGCGGGCACGTTCATCGACGTGCGCGCTCGCGTGGCATCGGCACCCGCCGTCAGCGTCGGGAACCAGCTGGAGCGCGCCGCACGGGTCTGGGCCCGCGCCTGCTCCAGGCGCGCCAGTGAGGCCTTCAGGCTCTGGTTCGCGGCGCTTACCTGGCTTTCGAGGTCCTCCAGGTCGCTGTCCTGGAAGATCGTCCACCACGCCCCACGGGGCACCGTGTCGGCAGGGTTGGCCACCTGCCACTCACCGGACTCCTTGAAGGCAGCCGCGGGGGCCTCCATCGTCGGGCGCGCGTAGTGCGGGCTGAGCGAACAGCCGCCCAGCAGCAGCGCGCTGGCAAGCCATGGGGCGGGGCGCCTGTGCATCAGGAGTTTCCGCGTGCCCCGGGTTTGGCGGCCGGCGGGGGCGGCGGGGCGATGCGCACCTGCATGCCGTCCGTGATCGAGTCGGGCGGATTGAGCACCAGGGTATCTGCCGGGTCGATGCCGCTGAGCACCTCGACCTCGGTGCCAAAGTCACGGCCCTGAGTGATGGTCTTCATGTGTACGCGATGCTCGTGGTCGAGCGTGGCCACCTGCAGCCCGGCGGTGCGGAACAGGACCGAGTTCACCGGTATGCGCAGCGTGTTGTCGTCACCTGCGACATCGAAGTACACCTGGCCGTAAGAACCGGGCAACAGCTCGCCCTTGGAGTTATCGATCTGCAGTTCCACCTGCAGGGTGCGCGAGGTCGGCTCGAGCGCGTTCGCGGTATTCTCGATGGTCGCCGTGTACCGCGTGCCGGGACGATCAGCAAACACCAGCCCGGCGGTCTGCCCGCGATGGATCGAACTCGCGTACGGCTGTGGTACCGATACATAGATACGCAGCCGGTGCGTGTCGGCGACCCGGAACAAGGGGCTGCCGGAGTTCTGCCCGGCGTTGATGAGGGCGCCGACGTCGGTGTTGCGCTGGGTCACCACGCCATCGAAGGGTGCCAGTACGCGCTTGAACGACTCCGTCTCTTGCAGCCGCGCCACGTTGGCGCCGGCGGAATTGCGTGCGGCCAGCTTGGCAGCCGCATCACCGGCGCGCTGGTCGGCGTCCTGCTGGGAGACTGACTGGGTGGCCAGCAGCCCCTTCCAGCGCTCGTCGGTGGTGCGTGCCAGCTGGTAGTTGGCCTCCGCCGTGGCCAGGTCCGCCTGCGCCTGACGCAGCTGCTGGTCCACCTCGGGAGTGTCGATCTCGGCCAGCAACTGGCCCTTCTTCACCGGCGTGCCGATGTCGGTATGCCAGGTTTTCAGGTAGCCGTTGGTGCGCGCATAGATCGGGGCTTCGTAGAAGGCCTGCACGTTGCCCGGCAGAACCAGGCTGTCGGCGCCCGGGCCGCGTTTCGGCTGTGCGGTGAGCACGGTGACGAAGGCGCTCTCGGCGGACTGACGTTCCAGGGCATTGCGGGCACTCAGCCGGCTGACGATGCCCCAGATGGCCAGTACGAGAGCGACGCCCAGGAGGATGTAGGCGTAGCGGCGCGCCTGTGCATCCTGCGCAGGCGCCGTCGCTGACTGAGAAGTCGGGTCGGACATCACTTGCTCCGGCGTCCATGGATGAGGGAGAACACCGTCGGCACGAAAAATAGCGTCGCCACGGTCGCAAAGACCAGTCCGCCGATCACCGCGCGACCGAGCGGCGCGTTCTGCTCGCCGCCCTCGCCGAGACCGAATGCCATCGGCAACATGCCGATGATCATGGCAAGCGCGGTCATCAGTACCGGACGGAAACGGGTCGTGCCGGCCTGCAGTGCCGCGTGCAGCGCGTCATCGCCCGCGTTCATGCGGTCGCGTGCGAAGCTGATCACCAGCACGCTGTTGGCCGTGGCAACCCCCATGCACATGATCGCCCCGGTGAGCGCCGGCACGCTGATGGGCGTGTGGGTGAGGAACAGCATCCACACGATGCCCGCCAGTGCCGCTGGCAGGGCCGTGATGATGATGAAAGGGTCGGTCCAGGACTGGAAGTTCACCACGATGAGCAGGTAGACCAGGATGACAGCGCCCAGCAGGCCGATGAGCAGGCCCTTGAAGGAGTCCCCCATGGTCTTGATCTGGCCGCGCACGATGACCTTGGAACCGCGTGGCAGCGCCTGGTGCGTGTCGGCGACGATCTTGTTGATCTCGGCGGAGATGAAGCCAAGATCCGTGCGGTCCGCGTCACCGAAGATATCGATCACCGGGGTGGCGTCATAGTGGCTGACGACCGCCGGGCTCATGGTGCGGTGAAAGGTCGCCAGATTCGCCAGCAGCTGCGAGGTCTTGCCGGCGGAACCGGTGACGGGCGTCGTGGCCAGTTCGGTGAGCGTCGCCAGCCGGAATTGCGGAGTCTGCGCCACCACCGGATACTGGGTGCCGGTCCTCGGGTCGATCCAGTAGGAGAGCGTGTTCTGCGAACTTCCCGACAATGACACCAGCAGGTCCGAGGCCACGTCGGTCTCGGTCAGACCCAGCAGCGCCGCCTTGCTGCGATCGACCTCGACGTTCAGGGTCGGATAGTCGAAGGCCTGCTGGATGCGCAGGTCGACCACCCCGGGAATACGGTGCATGCGCTGCAGCAAGGCATTGGCGTAGGCGCGGTTGTCATCAACTTTGAAGCCCGAGATCTGCACGTCCAGGGGTGCCGGCAGACCGAAGTTGAGGATCTGGCTGACGATATCCGCGGGCTGGAACGCAAACATGATCCCGGGGTACTGCGCGTTGAGCTTGCTGCGCAGCTCGCGCACGTACTGCGCCGTCGGGCGGTGTCCTTTCGCGAGACCGACGAAAACGTCGGCGTCCCCTGCGCCGACCGGCGCCGAGGTGGAGTAGGTAAGGTTGATGCCGCTGTAGGGGACTCCGAGATTATCGACGATGGTGTCAATCTCGCGCGCCGGGATGATTGCACGGATGCTCGCCTCCACCCGGTCCGCCAGCATCGCGGTCTCATCGATGCGGGTCCCGGTGGCCGCACGCAGATGCAGCTTGATCTGCCCGGCATCCACACTCGGAAAAAAGTCCTGGCCGAGGCCCGGCAGGTAGCGCCCGAAGGGGAAGGCCAGCAGCGCCGTGACCGCCATTGCCCCGAGGAACGGCAGTGCGAAGTGGCGGCCGGCGTGCAGCGCGCGCTCGAGCAGCCGGATATAGCCCTCGCGCATGCGCGTGAAGCCACGCTCGAAGCGCTGCCGGACCTGCGCGAAGAAACCGTCTGCCCGGTGCATAGCGTGCGGGTCGTGCTTCGTCAGCCAGTAGTTGGCAAGGGTCGGCACGAGCGTTCGTGACAGCACGTACGAGGCGAGCATCGCAAACACCACCGCCTCGGCCAGCGGCACGAACAGATAGCGGGCGATGCCGGCGAGCATGAACATCGGCACGAAGACGATGCAGATGGCCAGCGTCGAGACAAAGGCGGGCACTGCGATCTCGTGCGCGCCGTTGAGGATCGCTTCCTCAACGTTTTCGCCGTGTTCCAGGTGGTAGTTGATGTTTTCGATGGTCACAGTGGCATCGTCCACCAGGATGCCTACCGCGAGTGCCAGGCCACCGAGGGTCATGATGTTGATCGTCTCGCCGAGGGCCGACAGACACATGATCGACGCCAGGATCGACAGCGGAATCGAGATGGCGATGATCACGGTGCTGCGCCAGCTACCGAGGAACAGCAAAATCATGATCGCCGTGAGGGCAGCGGCGATGACTGCCTCGCGTACCACGCCCGTGATCGCCGCGCGCACGAACACTGACTGGTCGCCCACCAGGTCGATATTGAAGCCAGCCGGAAGCTGGGCCTTGATGCCAGGCAGCCGCGCCTTGATATCCCGGATGATGTCGAGGGTGGACGAGCTGCCGGTCTTGAGCACGCTCATGAGCACGCCACGATGGCCGTCGCGGCGTACGATGTTGGTCTGCGGCGGATAACCATCGCGCACGTGCGCGACATCCCGCACATAGATGACCGTGCCATTGCGCGTGGTCACCGGCATGGCGTTGAGTTCGGCGATGGTGCTCGGGTTGGAGTTAACGGAGACGAAGTACTCGCGGTCGCCAATCTTCTGCGTGCCGGCCGGCAGGATCGAGTTCTGCGAACTGATGGCCGCGGTGACGTCGTTACCGGACAGACCCTGGGCACGCAATGCATCGGGATTGAGGTCGACCTGTACCTGGCGCTGCAGGCCGCCGTACGGGTAGGGCATCGAGGCACCCTGAACGGTCGACAGCCCGGTGCGCAGGATACTGTTGCCGAGGTCGAACAGCTGCGCCTCCGAAAGCGTATCGCTCGAGAGCGCCAGCTGCAGGATCGGTACGGAGGAGGCGTTGTAGGCGAGGATGAACGGTGGGGTGGTCCCGGGCGGTGCCTGACGCAGGCCGGTCTGCGAAACCCCGGTGATCTGCGCAAACGAGAGCTCCTCGTTGACGTTCGGCTGGAAGAAGTACTTCACCACCGAGGTGCCGCTCAGTGACTGGGACTCAGTGTGCTCCACGTCATTGACGGTCGTCTGCGCGGTGCGCTCGCTCGACAGCACCAGGCGCGTGGCCATCTCGTCCGGGGACAGGCCGGTGTACCTCCAGATCGCCGCGACCACCGGGATGCGGATGTTCGGAAAGATGTCCGTCGGCATACGCACGATCGAGAACACGCCCAGCAGCGTGATCAGGATGGCGAGAACGATGAAGGTATACGGGCGCCTGAGCGCCAGTTTTACGATCCACATGTGGCCACCGAAGGTAGCCTAGGCGGGAGAGGCGACAATTACCGGCCCCGCCAGCCCTGTTACAGATGAAATCTGGGCCGCAAGCATGCGGCGACACGGCCGATGGAGATTAGTGCCCGCGCAAACCTCAGCCCACGCGCGAGGACACCCACGGGCAATGCCGCCGGTCAATGCTTCAGTAGACGGTCTCGACGGGCACCGCGATGCGGTAGCCAACACCGCGCTCGGTCAGGATGATGGCCGGCTCGGAGGGATTGGCCTCGATCTTGCGGCGCAGACGCAAGATCTGCACGTCGATGGCGCGGTCGTAGACCTCGTTGTCGTAGCGCCGGCTCAGCTCGATCAGCTGGTCGCGGCTGACGATGCGGTTGGCCGTCGCCAGCAGCGCCGCCAGCAGGTTGAACTCCCCGTTGCTCAGGGCGACCTCGGCGCCATCGGTTGCGGTGAGACGGCGGGTCCTCAGGTTCAGCTCCCAGCCGGGGATGCGGTATGCGCGGCACACTGGGGCGCCGTGAGTTTCCTGGCCGGCATGCGTGCGCCGCAGCACCGTGCGGATGCGCGCGAGCAGCTCCCGCGGGCTGAATGGCTTGGTCAGGTAGTCGTCGGCACCCAGTTCCAGCCCCATTACCCGGTCAGCCTCCTCGGCCCGGCCGGTGAGGATGATCACCGGGATCTGCGATTCGGCGCGCAGCTGGCGCAGCAGCAGCATGCCGTCCTCACCCTGCAGTCGCAGGTCCAGCAACACCAGGTCCACGACACCGGCCCGGAAGGCTGCCAGCAACTGGGCGCCGTTGGCAGCGGCAGAGACGCGAAAGTCATTCTGGGCGAGATAGTCCTCGACCAGCTGGCGCACCCCCGGGTCGTCATCGACCACCAGCACGTGCGGCAGGGGAACGCTGCTCATGTTGGCCACCTGCCATGAAGCGCGTACTGGTAGTGGAGCGTGATAATCTGCAGCGCGAGCTGATCAGCGAGTGGCTCCGCGAGAGCGGCGTGCAGATGCTGAACGCGGAGTCCGTCGCCGACGGCCGCGCGGAGGTGGATGCGATCCTCATTGATGTCACGTGTCAACAGCAGGCCCATGAAACACTTGCGTCCTGGAGGAATGCGCATCCGCGCGCCGAGATCGTACTTGTCTCCGGGCGCTTCTCCCGGGGCGACATGGCCAATGATGCCATGGCCGCGCGTTTCGGAGTGACGCGCATCCTCGCGAAACCCTTCACGCGCAAGGACCTATGGGCAGCACTGAACCTGCAAGCAGCTTCGCCGACCGTTCGCGACCAGCACCCCTAGCGGCGGCCGGACCGCGCGAGAGCGCGCGCGGCCGCGCCCTAAGGATCCGCTTCATCCTGGTGGTCGTGGCAGTGTGCGGCGCGGTGTGGCTGTCGGCGCTGTTCGATGCGGTGCGCGACCGGCGGCTGACCCTGGCCGAGGCCGAACGACAGAATGACAACGTGGCCGGGGCGCTGGCCGAACAGGCGGCACGGGCGCTGCAGGCCACTGACCTGATCCTGAAGCAGGCCGTGCTGATGGATCCAGACGCCTCGGGTGCGCCGGCGGACCGCACCGGACTGGCCGAGCTGCTGCGCCGCTACATGAGCGGCGTGCCGCAGGTGCGCAACCTGTTTCTGTTCGATCCGGCGCGCGGCCTGCGCGTGAGTTCTGCGCCTGCCACCAGCGGCAATCTCGACCTGAGCGACCGCGCGTACTACACCGAGCAGCGCGCTGACCCGGACCTGGGCCTGTTCGTCAGCGAGCCATTCATCAGCCGCGTGACCGGGGAACCCACCTTCGTGCTCAGCCGCCGCCTGGAGGGCAGCCCGTTCCACGGCATCGCCGGGGCCGCGGTCGACGTGGCCTACATCCGCCATCTCTACCGGGCGCTGGACATGGGGGAGGGCAGCGCGATCGAGCTCGTACGCACCGATGGCAGGGTTCTGGTCAGCCGTGAGCACGATGCCATCGCGACAGGCCCCTCGCCATGGCTGGCCGGCATCGCCCAACTGGGCCAGATGCCGCAGAACCACATGGTGCTCGACTACTCCACCATGGGGCGCACGCTCGTCACCATGCGTCGCGTACCCGGCTACCCGGCGATCGTGGCCGTGGGGCGCAGCGAGGACGGCATTCTCGCCGGCTGGCGCGAGAAGACCTGGAGCAATGTCCTGCGCACGTTCGTGATCACCAGTCTTGCGGCTTTGCTGCTGGTGGCGTTCCTGCGCCAGCTGGGCCGGCACGAGCGCATTACCACGCAGCTGCACCAGTCGCAGAAACTCGAGGCCCTCGGGACCCTCGCCGGCGGTATCGCGCACGACTTCAACAACATTCTGGGCGCGGTGCTCGGCTACGGCGAGCTGGCGGTGGAGCAGACAGCCGCCGGCACGCCGCTGCGACGCTACGTGGAGAACATCGTGCTCGCGGCCAACCGCGCGCGCGAACTCGTCGCCCGCATCCTCGCCTTCAGCAGACCCGGCATTGCCAGCGCCCAGGCACTCGTGCTCCAGGACATTCTCACCGACGTGCGCAACCTCACCAGCGCCTCGCTGCCAGGCCAGGTGAGCGTCGAGATGCAGCTGCCGGCGGACCGGATCGTCATTTCCGGCGACAGCGCCCAGCTGCATCAGATGTTTGCGAACCTCCTGACCAATGCGGTGCAGGCGGTCGGCGCCCACGGCACGGTACAGGTGCGCGCCGAGGAGGTGGAAATCAGCAGCGCACGGGTGTGCACGGTCGGCAGGCTGCGCGCGGGCCGCTACGCGCGCGTGCAGGTGATCGACAGCGGGGTCGGCATGAGCGCCGCACAGGTCGAGCGCATCTTCGATCCGTTCTTCACCACCAAGCCGGTGGGCGAGGGCACCGGACTCGGCCTCTCGCTCGTGCATGGCATTGTGCTGGACCACGATGCGGCACTGGAGCTTGAGAGCCGCACCGCCGCGGGGACCACATTCAGCCTCCATCTGCCGCTGGCGGAAGGCCAGCCGGCGCCTGCGCCCGTACCGGCGGCCACCCCCACTGGTGCGGGGCAGACGATTCTGGTGGTTGACGATGAAGAGAGCCTGGTCCACCTCGCCGAGGAAGTGCTGGCCGCGCTCGGCTACGAACCGGTCGGCTGTGTGGGTGCCCAGCAGGCACTGAAGGTCTTCCGGGCTCAGCCGGAACGTTTCGACGCGGTGGTCAGCGATGCCATCATGCCAGACCTGCCCGGGACGAAGCTGATTGCGGAGCTGCGCAGCATCCGACCAGACCTGCCCGCCATCCTCGTCAGCGGTTACGGTGGCCCGGACCTGCAGGCGCAGGCCGCCGCGGCCGGGGTGCATACAGTGCTGAGCAAGCCGCTGCGGGCAGCGGAGCTGGCACAGAGCCTGGCGCAGGTACTTGCAGGCGGTGATGCCATCGCCACACGGGCGGCAGCGGGCGAGGGGTAAGCAACCTCAGCGCCGGCTGGCGCCGGGTGTGGGTCAGAGGATCCTCAGCAGGTCGACGAGCGAGGGCGATGATCGCGAGCCACGTCAGCAGCTGACCGCTGGCACGTCCAAAGCTGGGACCGGCCGAACGGCCCAATCCCCAGGCATGCAGCAGGCGACCGAGCACCAGCAGGCAGCCGAGCGTGTGCAGGACGGGCTTGGCCCCGGCATTGAGCTCGTAGACCGCCAGCAGCAGCAGACCGATGGGGATGTATTCGGCGGCGTTGCCATGCATGCGGACGATGCGCAGCATCTGTGCATTCCCACCCTGACCCAGCGGAACGCGATTGCGCCAGCGGTACACCGTGACATTGATCGCGAGCAGCGTCAGGATCAGTGCGAGGATCGCAGCGTAGAGGGCGGTAATGGCCAGCGGCATGGCAGACGGATCGCGGACACCAGGCACTACCGTAACCCCGATGCACGCGCGACGGTGCCCGGCGCTGCTGGCCGGGGCCCTCCTTGCCGCTGCACTGGCGGCGATGGGAGCGGCGGGCGCTGCGACACAGGACAGCCAGTCCATCGAGTCGCGGCTGGATCAGCTGTTTGGCAGCCACGAGCCGTACCGGACGTTTCTGCAGGAACTGCAACGCGCCGTCGCCGGGCACGACCGCGATCAGATTGCCGCCATGATCAGCTACCCGCTGAAGACGCACATCGGTGGACGCGCCGTGGAACTGACCAACCCACGGCACTTCCTAGCGCACTTCGACGAACTGCTTCCGCCTTCCAGCCTGGACGCAATCACAGCGCAGACTTTTGCCGGGCTGTTTGCCAATAGTCGCGGGGTCATGATCGGATCGGGCGAAGTCTGGTTCAGCTCCGTGTGCGCAGCCCCGAACTGCAGTGCCCCCCCGGTGCTGATCATCGCCCTGAACCCGCAGCCGCCGGCCGCGCCGTAAGTGTCGCTCTAGCGGGGGCGCGTGGCAGGAACGGCAACGCCGGTGTAGGCTTTACGGTAGGGGAGGAACCACAAATGTCACAAATCGTTCGCTCGTTAGTCCTGGGCGCTGCAGTGCTGGCGCTGGGTGCCTGTTCGTCGACCACGTTCACGTCCACCTGGAAGGCGCCGGGAGGCACCACGATCAATCCGGCGGGCAAGACGGTCGCGGCGGTTTTTGTGACGCGTGACGAGGGCAAGCGCCGCGCCGGCGAGGATGCCATGGCGCGCGACCTGACCGAGCGCGGGGCGCACGGGGTTCCCGGCTATACGATTTTGCCGGAGAACGTCCGCGCCGATGCCGACAAGGCACGCGCCCTGCTGAGGGAAGCCGGCGTCAATGCGGTGGTCATCTCCCGCATGGTGGGCAAGGACCAGCAGATCAACTACACGCCCGGTACCTCGTTCCCGACCTATTACGGCGGCTTCGGGCCGTACTGGGGCCACGGCTGGGGCGCTGCCTACGACCCGGGGTACCTGACCACGGACACCTACGTCTCCATCGAGACGACAGTGTACTCACTGCCGGAGGATAAGCTGCTGTGGGCGAGCACCAGCCGTACCGCCAACCCTAGCAACATCGATACCCTCGTGAACGAGGTGGCCGATGCGACGGCCAAGGAAATGAAGAAGCAGGGCTTCCTCCCCCCCTAGCCAACGCCGGGGTAGCCGGTCGGCCGCCGGCCGGCTTGCCCGACCCCGTGCTGCGCCTGGTACGCCAGAACCCGCTGCTGCGCGTTCAGGCGCAGGTTGGCGTAAAAGAGGTTGTAGTCGAGGATGTGATAGCTGCCAAAGAGGGTGAGCGGATTGCCGAAGCCACGCCGCTGGCCCAGAGGATCGCGATCTCCAGCAGCGTTCCGGTGCAGCGTGCGCCGGTGAGCGCGCGTACCGCCGGCGCGAGCGGCACCCGGGCGCGCCCCCGGCAACGAGCCAAGGTTGGCGCTGGCCGCAGCCTCGCCACCCAGAGTCCAAGTGAGCGGGTTGACGCAGGCGAGCGGGCGTTCCCCGATGCGATGCGCTGGTAGCGTCCCTTGAGCCACACCAGGCGATCGTGCTCACGCGACTTCCGGCGCGTCCGCCTTCACGGTGTTCCAGTCGATCAGGCAGCCGGTCTCGCGGGCCGAGCGGCAGATCGCAATGCCGGTCTGCTCGATGGCCAGCGGCATATCGGATAACCGATGATGTAGACGGCGACGAGTTGTTGCTGCAACGGCTTGCCGGCGAGGCGTTCCTGCACCAGGCCAGTGCCTGCAGCGAGCCTTGGCTGTGGCTCGCAATGATGAAAGCGCGGCGCACTCCCCCACCGCGTAGCTGCACCCCGCGAGCAGCCCCAGGGGGCTTAGGATGCACGCGGGCAGGGCAGGCCAGACCCTCATGGCGCCTCAACGCCCTGCCGGCACGGCGGACAACGCGAATTAGCCGATGGCCGGTTAGGGGCCGGTGCGGTCTTTGGTCTCCGGCAGGAAAAGCAGACCGATCACGACGGTCATGAGGGCGATGAGGATCGGGTAGCGCAATCCGTAGTAGATGTCTCCGGTTAGCGCGACCAGTCCGAACGCCAGCATAGGCAGGAAACCACCAAACCAGCCATTGCCGATGTGGTACGGCAGTGACATCGATGTGTAGCGGATGCGCGCAGGGAACAGCTCGATCAACCATGCGGCAATGGGCCCATAGACCATGGTGACGTACAGCACCAGTACCCACAGCAGCACGAACACCATCACATAGTTGATCTGCGTCGGATCCGCTTTGGCAGGGTAGCCGGCCTCCTTCAGCGCGCCACCGAGGCTCTTGCTGAACTTCTCCGTGGCTGACTTGAAGTCCGCGGCCGCCATGGTGCCGCCTTCCACCGAATCGATCGCCGGCGCATCACCAATGCGGATCTGCGCCAGGCCCCCGACGGGTCCGGACTGGTTGCTGTAGGGCACGCCCGCCTTGGCCAGTGCTGCCTTGGCCACGTCACACGACTGCACGTACTTCTTCTTGCCGATTGGATCGAACTGGAAGCTGCAGGCATTCGGGTCAGCCACGACGGTGACCGGCGCGTGGCTCGAGGCGCTCTCGATTGCCGGGTTGGCAAAATGAGTGATGCCCTTGAAGATCGGCACATACGTCACCGCAGCGAGCAGACAGCCGGCGAGCACGATCTTCTTGCGTCCGATGCGATCGGACAGGCTCCCGAATACCAAGAAGAACGGAGTCGCCACCAGCAGGGCGCCGGCCACCAGCAGGTTGGCCGGCTGCGGGTCGACCTTAAGTACCTGGGTGAGGAAAAACAGTGCGTAGAACTGACCGCAGTACCACACCACCGCCTGGCCGGCGGTGGCACCCAGCAGCGCCAGCAACACCAGGCGCATGTTGCCCCAGCGGGCGAATGACTCGGTGAGCGGCGCTTTCGAGCGCGTCCCGGCCGCCTTCATCTCGAGGAACACCGGTGACTCGGCCAGTTGCAGGCGGATGTAGACCGAGATCCCCAGCAGTACGAAGGACAGCAGGAACGGTATGCGCCAGCCCCAGCTGTCGAAGTCGCTCTTCAACACCGAGCGGCAGACGAGAATGATCAGCAGGCTCAGGAACAGGCCGAGCGTTGCGGTGGTCTGAATCCAGCTGGTGTAGAGCCCACGCTTGCCCGGCGGTGCGTGCTCGCCGACGTAGGTGGCGGCACCGCCATACTCCCCGCCCAGCGCCAGACCCTGCAACAGCCGGAGAACGACCAGCGCGACCGGGGCGATCACGCCCACAGAGGCGTAGCTCGGCAGCAGGCCGACCAGCGCGGTCGACAGGCCCATGATCACGATCGTGATGAGGAAGGTGTGCTTGCGGCCCACCAAGTCGCCGAGGCGGCCGAATACCAAGGCGCCGAAGGGCCGCACGGCAAAGCCGGCGGCGAAGGCCAGCAGGGCGAGGATGAAACCCGTAGTCTCATTGACACCGGAGAAGAACTGCTTGGTGATGATCCCGGCCAGCGAGCCGTACAGGTAGAAGTCGTACCACTCGAAGACGGTGCCAAGACTAGAGGCAAAGATGACCCGGCGGTGCGCCTGGTCGATGCCCGGGCGGCTCGCGGACAGAGTGCTGGTTGCCACTTTAACAGGCTCCTCTAGACTGATTTTGTCGCGGCAGGCGCCGGTTTATCGTTATGTGCGCCCCCCACCCGATCGACTCCCCGGCGACACCTTAATGCGAATGCCGCGCTGCTGCCACCGTGCCGTAGCGGACGGATCGCGGAGCCCGGGTAACCGAGGACGATTTGGCGCCAACCTGCGGTGCTGGCATTCCCCAGGGCCGCAGGCCGAGAATGACTGGCCGCGCGGGGATGACATAAACACGGAAGGATTGAGGCCATGAAGGTACGCAAGCTCTCAAGGGTTCGGATGAGCGCTTTGTCGGCCGCAGTGCTGTTGGCTGCCGGTGTACTCAGTGCGTGCCAGACACCGGCGGTGGCCACTCGCGAGGATAACCTCGCCGCGGCCGGTTTCAGCGTGAAAACGGCCAACACCCCCGAACTCAAGGCGATGCTGAACCGCCTGCCGGCCAACCGTTTCGTCCTTCGCCAGAACGGCTCGGTGGTGCACTACGTTTATGCCGACCCCCTGGTCTGCGGCTGTCTCTACGTCGGGACCCAGCAGCAATACGACCAATACGTGCGCGACCGCCAGACCAAGGACCTCGTGGACGAGCAACAGATGACCGCGCAGATGTACCAGGATGCCAACTGGAACTGGCACCCGTGGGGTCCCTTGCGTCCTGAATACGGCTTCGTTTACTACGGCGTGGGCTGGTCGAACTGAAATTTATGAGTGGGGCGCCCAGGAGAGCGAGGAAAGCGGTTGTCATTCCGCGGCCGTTGCTGGCGCCGGCTTGCCAGCAAGCGCGGCATTGATCTCCGGCAGCATTTCATCTAGCGAGCCATCGCCGAATCCTGAATGGGCAGCGGCGATATTGCCGTCGCGCCCGATGAGGAACAGGTGCGGGATGCTATCGATGCCGTACTTGCCTGCAATCGAACCGTTGGTATCGAGCAGCATGGAGATCTTCCAGGCCGCCTTCTTGGCGCTCTTCTTCAGGTAGCTGATGGTGTCGTCCGAGTCCTGGAAGTTCACGGCCAGGACGACCAGCTGGTCCTTGCCCAGCTTCTCCTGGATTCCCTCGAGATTGGGTAGCTCCTGACGACAGGGCGAACACCAAGTTGCCCAGAACGTCAGAATGACCACCTTGCCGTGCTGATCGCTCAGGCGCGTCTTCGACCCGGTCACGTAGTCATAGGCGGTGAAATCCGGCGCGGCCGTACCTACCGCCGGCGACTTGGATTTCTCTGCCCACGCGAGAGAGGCCGCCAGGGCGAGCATCGCTGCCCCGCAAACAAGGCCGACGGTGCTATTGCGCATGCCGCGATCATAGCGCGGCCTTGACCGTAAGTGTCAGGGTCAGCGCGCGACTGCGCGCAAAGTCGGAGGCACCGTGCGCGGCTGGGATGGCCCGGGGGCATCCTCGGCGAGGTGTGAAAATTCCGGCTCCAGAGGGTGCGGCCCCGCGCCGGGGCGGGCCACGGGAAGGAACTCATCAAATAGTACCGGCCGAAGCCAGTATCCGCCGGGCAGCACTTCCTGTGACATCGGTGGCATCCATATTTCCCGTTTGTACCGAGCGCAATTGTTGGCCATCGCAGGCCCCCGCGCCGTGGGCTCAATCAGCGAGCTTTCGTCAGTCGCGTCCTACAGACTGCCGGCGGCGAGTCGTCCGCTGGGGCGGCTCTTTGCCGGACGGCTTACTGCGCTCCTCGGGGCGCACAATATCCCGAGCGGCACTATCGATGAGGAGCAGCGACGTGGCAAGGGCTGTATGGAAGGGGGCGATCAATTTCGCGCTGGTTCACGTTCCCGTGTCGTTGTATCCGGCCGTACAGGACGACGGGATCGACTTCGACTGGCTTGACCGCCGTTCGCTGGATCCGGTTGGCTACAAGCGCTACAACAAGCGCACCGGCCGCGAGCTGAAGCCGCAGGACATCGTCAAAGGCGTGCGCCAGCCCAACGGCAAGTACGTCGTACTCAGTGATGCGGAAGTCAAGGCAGCGTTCCCCAGGTCCACCCAGAGCATTGCCATCGAGTCCTTCGTGAAGGCAGAGGAAGTCCCGGCGAGCATGTTCGAGCGGCCTTACTTCGTCGAGCCGGTGGCCAGCGCCGAAAAAGTCTATGCCTTGCTGCGGGATGCAATGCTCGAAGCACAGGTGATTGGCATCGCGCGGGTCGTGATGCACACCAAAGAGCACCTGGTGGCCTTGATCCCCGAGGGACGCCTGTTGATGCTCAACACGATGCGCTGGACCGGAGAGCTGCGGGGCGCAGGCGGCTTGAAGTTACCCGGGCAGGGCCGGCCGACTGCCGCCGTCCGGCCTGCAGAACGCAAGATGGCCGCCCGGTTGATAGCGGAGATGACCGACAACTGGAAGGCGGAGAAGCATACCGAGCACTTCAGCGCCGCGATCCACGCGCTGGTGCGTCGCAAGCTTGCCGCCGGCCAGGGCAAGGAAGTCCGGCCGCTCGAAGAGGCTCCGGCGGAAAGCGCCTCCAACGTGATCGACCTCACCGAGCTGCTCGCAAAGAGTCTGGCGGCCGGCAAGCGACCCGCCAGGCGCAGCGCCGCCCGTCGGGCGCGGGCCGGCTAGGCGCCCCCGGCGCCACGGCAACCACACCATGCCCCGGCCAGCTTCGGCGCTGCGCACCTATCGCAACAAGCGCGACTTCTCCGTCACCAGTGAACCTGCCGGCGAGGAGCCGGCCAGGACGGGCGGCCTCTTGTTCGTCATTCAGAAGCACTGGGCACGCCGGCTGCATTACGATTTTCGCCTCGAGCTTGATGGCACGATGAAGAGCTGGGCGGTCCCGAAGGGGCCGAGCCTTGACCCGCATGACAAGCGCCTCGCCGTACATGTCGAGGATCATCCGGTTTCCTACGCCAGCTTTGAGGGCAAGATTCCGGCACGTCAGTACGGCGCGGGCAAGGTCATCATCTGGGACCGTGGCACCTGGCAACCGATCGGTAATCCCCGCCGTGCCTACCGCTCCGGGAGCCTGAAGTTCGACCTGCATGGGGAGAAGGTTCACGGTCAGTGGGCGCTGGTCCGCATCAAGTCCAGCAACGACAAAGAGCCGCCGTGGCTCCTGATCAAGCACCAGGATCGGTTCGCCAGGGCCGCTGCCGAGTACAGCGTCGTGGACGAACTGCCCGATAGCGTCGCCTCCGGGCCTGCCAGGGACGTGCCGGGCCCCGTCGCCTCGACAAAGGCCGCGCGCAAGCGCACTGGCGGGGCAGCACCGTCGCTGCCTGCCGGGGCGAGACGCGCCGCGCCGCCCCGGACGTTGAGCCCGCAGCTTGCAACACTGGTGGCCTCCTTGCCGCCGGACCAGGCCGCCTGGCGCTACGAGATCAAGTTCGACGGTTACCGCCTCCTGGTCCGTGTCGATGGCCGCAGGATCCAGCTGCTGACGCGCAACAGCCTTGACTGGAGCGCGCGCTTTCCCGGGCTCGTGGCGGAGCTGGCCCGGCTGCGGCTGCCCCCGGGCTGGTATGACGGTGAGGTCGTGGCCCTCAACGACAAGGGCGTCCCGGATTTTGGCACGCTGCAGGCCTCGTTCGAAAACTCCCAAGCGCGCGATGCCGTGCTGTACCTGTTCGACGTGCCGTTCTACGAAGGTGCAGACCTGCGCGCGGTGCCGCTGCGCGAGCGGCGCGCATTGCTGGAGCGCGTTCTCTCTGAGCGCAAGTCCGTCACGGTCCGCTTCAGCGACGAGCTCAAGGGAGACCCGGCGGACATTGTCGCCTCAGCGTGCCGCCTGGGGTTGGAGGGTGTCATTGCCAAGCGTGCCGATTCACCCTACGTATCACGGCGCAGTACCGACTGGATCAAGCTTAAGTGCGGCAAGCGCCAGGAGTTCGTGGTTGGCGGGTACACCGACCCGCAAGGCTCACGGCAGGTCCTGGGGTCGCTGCTGGTTGGCGTCTACGATAATGAGGGCACGCTGCACTATGCAGGCAATGTCGGTGCCGGCTTTGGCGCAGCGACGCTGGGCAGCCTCGCCGGCCCGCTGAAACGCTTGTCGACCGAACGCCGTCCGTTCGCAGCGACCGGGAAAATTCCCGGCCGCCCGCACTGGCTGCGGCCCCGGCTGGTGGCTGAGGTGTCCTTCAGTGAGTGGACACGTGACGGACGTCTGCGCCATCCGGTGTTCCAGGGGCTGCGCAAGGACAAGGAGCCCAAGTCAATCCGGCGTGAGGAGGCGGTGATGCCAGACCGTAAAGCAAAGAAGGGGGCACGCAAGGCCGCGACGCGGGCGAAGCGCGCACCGGCAGCGCCCGCACGCCTCACGCACGGGGAGCGGGTGATCGATTCGACTTCAGGTGCTACCAAGGCAGATCTCTTCGCTTACTACACGGCAGTCGGTTCCCTGTTGCTGCCGCATCTGCAGGGACGTCCCGTATCCCTGGTACGTGCGCCCGCGGGCATCCAGGGAGCTAAGTTCTTCCAGAAGCATGCCGGGGCGGCCACGCTGCCGGGGGTTTCGCAGCTGGACGCCCGGCTGGACCCTGACAACCCGCCGATGCTCCAGGTCGACAGCCTGCAGGGCATCGCCTCGGCGGCGCAATGGAATGCAGTTGAGTTCCATACGCAGAATGCCACCGCCGCCGACTACGAGCACCCCGACAGAATCGTCTTTGACCTGGACCCGGGTGAACGGGTCAGCTGGGGCAGCATGGGCGAGGGCGCGCAATTGCTGAACTCGCTGCTGGGGGAACTCGGTCTGACGGGATTTCTCAAGACCAGCGGTGGCAAGGGCCTGCACGTGGTCGTTCCCCTGCGCCCTAAGCACACCTGGGACGAGGTGAGGGACCTGGCAGCCGCCGTGACCGGCCACATGGCAAAGACCATCCCCAGCCGATTCGTCGCTAAGTCCGGCGCCCGCAACCGCGTGGGCAAGATCTTCGTGGACTACCTGCGCAATGGGCGCGGCGCGACGACGGTGTCCGCCTGGTCCGCGCGTGCCCGGCCCGGACTCGGGATCTCCGTGCCGCTGCGCTGGAAGGAACTGGCGGCCGTAAAATCGGGCGACCAATGGAGCATCACGACCGCGCGTGAGCGCTTGAAGGTCGGTAACGCACCTTGGGATACCTACGCGGGCTCGGCTGCAAGCCTTGGACAGGCCCGCGCGATGCTTCGCTGATTGGCCAGTCCTGGCTGCCCCGTATCAGTGCGCGGTGGCGAACACCGCCTGCATTGCCGCATTTTTGCCGGCGCTCAGCTGATGCGGGGACGGGGCGGTCCTACCGTCAAAGTCCGCCGATGCTCCGGCCTAAGCAGCAACGCGGCAAACTCCACCGCGTTGCTCGCGACCGCAGCCTTGAGCGCGGTGGGCCCCTTGCTGCCCACGCCGTCGATGCGCGCGCCTTTGCTGCGGGCATTCCCCACCTCGCCTGGTGTGCACTCAGGCCGTCGGGCGGATCGTGAGCAGCTCCTCATAGAAGCCGCCGTAATTGCGCTCCCGGTCGACGAAGTGGATCTCCAGGATCCAGTGCCGCGGCGAGCCGTCGCGCATGGGCTCACGCAGCGCAGTGTCGTTGCCGCTGCGGATCGAGAGGCGCTTGACCGGACCGGGCTCGCTCTCGTGCGGGAATCTGTCGACCGGATGGCCTGCGGTCTTGGCACCAAAGCTCCACCCGCGCGGCGGCGCCAGCGCTGCGACGTAGTCGTACAGCTCCCCGGCGGTCAGTGCCGAATTGGCCTCGTAGTGCGCCTGGCCAAGCCGAAAGGCTTCGCCGATGTCAGCCACCAGCTGATGCTTGCGCGGATCGCTCCCGAGTGCATAGGTGCGCCCCAGGTCTGCTTCCCACTTGCTGAATACCGGCCCGAAATCCAGATAAACGACGTCGTCATCGCCGATACGGCGATCCTTGACCTCCTCGTAGTAGCCGAGCACGGTGTTGGGCCCACAGCGCACCACGCGCTTGTGCCAGTGACGCTTGACGCCGAACAGCTCGCGCGCCAGCGCGAATACGCCCTTGCTCACCTCGGACTCGAGTGCACCCGGGGCTATCAGGCCACGGTCGACGACGGCCGCGAACAGCGCTTCGGCCTTCAGCTGCGCATCCCACAAAGACTGCTCACGCGCTTCCAGCATCCAGCCTCCTCATTGCCGGTTGTGACGCCTGCGACGGCGGCGAGCTTGCGATGCAAGCTTCAGTGCGGAGGGTACACGAGCACCGCAGTCGTACGGTACAGCTCCGGGAACAGGCGTTGCAGGTTGGCGACCTTGGGCAGGTCGTTGATCACGATGTAGGGATTGCCGGGGTTGCGGGCGAGGAAATCCTGGTGGTAGGACTCCGCCGGAAAGAAGCGCTTGTGGGGCTCGACGCGCGTCACGATCGGGCGCGGGAAGGCATGTGCGGCATCCAGCTGTGCGATGTAGGCGCGCGCCATTTCCATCTGCTGCGGACTCTGCGCAAAGATCTCTGAGCGGTACTGCGTGCCGCTGTCCGGCCCCTGGCGGTTCAGCTGCGTCGGGTCGTGCGCGACGGAGAAGTACACGTGCAGCAGTTCACCGAAGCTGATTTGGTGCGGATCAAATTCGATGCGCACCGACTCGGCATGCCCGGTATTGCCCTCGGATACGATCTCGTATTCGGCGCTCTCGCGCTCACCACCCGCGTACCCGGATTCCACGCGCGTCACCCCCTTCAGGTGCTGAAATACCGCCTGCACGCCCCAGAAACAGCCGCCCGCAAGCACTGCGCTCTCGGAGCCGGCGGCGGTGGGCGGGGCTGTGGCCGATGGGGCAGGGGAAGGAATCGGGCGGGCTTCCTCGGCGCCCGCGAGCAGGCCTCCCATGGTCGCGACGATGAGTACGACCAGGGCGGCCGGCAGCGTCAACGCCTCCAGCTGGGCACGCAATCTGCGCAGCACGGGAACTCGGGTGGCGGAACTCATGGGTGCTCGCTTTCAGCCAAAGGTAAATGAATAGACTCGTACGTCCGGGTCCATGAATTGAATCTCGAACGTTCGGTCCCGCACCGGTCCCACCTGGCGCAGCAGCTGGTACAGGCGTTGTCCGGTGACGACGCCGTTGCCCGCCGCATCCGTGTCGGCGCCGTGGTCACCCGCCGGAGCTGCGCCGTCGATGGTGACGTGGAAGCGCACGTCTGCACCGCTGGTGCCGGGACCCAGCACCAGGTGCAGATCGCGTGCATGGAAGCGGTACGCCACACTGCCGCGTGGCGCATTGAGCCGCGCCTGCTCCGGTTCAATGGTCCAGTTGCCCCGCAGCCCCCATTGGTTCAGGGCGAGTGTCGCAAGCGTATAGCCGTGGGCGGTATCGGGCACGACGCCGCCCACGGAGGCGAAGCGCTCGATGCGTTCGTAACCGGCGTACGTCTCAGGGGAAGCGATGTCAGCCATATCCGGAGGCGCCATGACACCGGCGGCGCTGACTGCGACATTGCCCACCGCCACACGGTGGCCGGCCTCGGCCAACAGCTGGCGAATCACCTGCTCGGACTCTTCGTACTCGCCCTCGCCGAAATGGTGATAGCGGATCTGCCCCTGCGCGTCGATGAAATAGTGCGCAGGCCAGTACTGGTTGCCGAAGGCGCGCCAGATCGCATAGTCATTGTCGATGGCAACCGGGTAGACGATCCCAAGGTCTGCTACAGCCTTGCGGACGTTGCCGAGGTCCTTTTCGAAGGCGAACTCGGGGGCATGGACGCCAATGACGACCAGCCCCTGGGAGCGATACCTTTCTGCCCACGCTTTGACGTAGGGCAGGGCGCGCAGGCAGTTGATGCATGAGTAGGTCCAGAAATCGACCAGCACGACCTTGCCCTGCAGCTGCCGTGCGGTAAGGGGTGGGGAGTTCAGCCATTCCACTGCGCCGTCCAAGGAAGGGATGACCCCCTCCACGGGTAGCGCGCCGCCGCCGGTCGCGGCGTGCATGCCGGCCTCGGCGGGAGCACCCGCCGCCGGAGCGCGCCGCGCCTGCGGGCCGGAAGCTGCGTGGAACCGCTCGAGCAAGCGCTGCTCGAGAGACGAGGTGCGCGCCAGCGACAGCTGCGACAGGACGCCGGTATCCATCCCCAGCGCAATGCCAAGTACCGCGACCAGGACCGCTGCCCCGAGCACGCGCCGCACCCACTCGCCGACGCCCAGCGAGCGCTTCATCAGGGCAAACACGCGGCCGCCGACCAGCAGGGCCAGCGCGAGCGAGGTGGCCGATCCTGCCGCATAGGCCAGCAGCAGGAGCGTGGTGCCTGCGGTCGCACCGTTCAGGGCCGCTCCGCTGAGGATCAGCCCGAGTACCGGACCTGCACACGGCGCCCAGAGGAGACCCGTTGCCACGCCCAACGCAAGGGAGGTGCCGATTCCGGCCTTGTGGCCCCCGGCGGCCGAGGCGGAAAGCGAGTTCCCCAGGGCGACCAGTGGCCGGGTGAGACGCTCTGCAAGCATCGGGAACAGCAGTGTCAGTCCGAAGAACGCCAGCAGTATGAGCGCGATGATCCGGCCGTACTGGTTGGCGGCGACCGCCCAGCCGCCGACCACCGAGGCAAGCGTCGCCACCACGGCAAATACCAGTGCCATCGACGCCAGCAGCGGCAGGCCGCTGGTCAGGAAGGGGCGGTCGGCACGCGCGAAGATGAACGGCAGCACGGGCAGGATGCACGGGCTGAGGATCGTGAGCACCCCCGCAAGATAGGCGACCAGTAACAGCAGCACTCTTGGACCTCTCGGCTTGTCAGCGCGGGGCAGGCTTGAACTTCAGCGCTACCCCGTTGATGCAGTAACGCAGCCCGGTGGGCTTTGGGCCGTCGTCAAAGACGTGCCCGAGGTGCCCGCCGCAGCGGCGGCAGTGCACTTCGGTGCCGAACATCAGGCTGCCGCCCGGGCTTTGCTGGACGGCGTCCTTAACCGGCGCCCAGAAGCTCGGCCAGCCCGTGCCACTGTCGTATTTGGCGGTGGAGGAGAAATCATCAAGGTCACAGCCCGCGCAGGCAAAAGTGCCGGCGCGCTTCTCGTCCAGCAACGCACTGCTGAAAGGATGCTCGGTGCCGGCCTCACGCAGGACATGGAATGCCTCCGGGGTCAGCAGCTTCTGCCATTCTTCTGGCGTGTGTGTCACGGTGAAGGTACCGACGGAAGTGGCGTGTGACAAATTCCGGTATGCGGCGGTCAGCGCGAAGCACGCGGGCAGGCTGCCTAAGAGCAGCGAGCGCCTGGAAATGATCATGGGGTCCTCCTGCCCGGAAAAAAGGGGGTGGGTACGGCACAGTAGACCGTGGCAGTGGGCGGAATGTCACCGCCACACTGGCGTTGAACCACGGTGGAAAGACAGTGTGTTACGCCGATTCGGCGCACAATCGCCTGGCATCAGAAGCAGCACGGTGGGGGAGGAGAGGCGCGTGTACGGGGAGGCAGACCGGGGAGTTTCCTCCATGTTGCGGAATCTCGGCGCGCGGTCCGCGGATGCCGTGCGCGCGCTGCTCCTCGACATACGCTGCCTGTATTTCGTATTCAGGAATCCCGGCACTTCCTGGTACGCCCGCGCCCTGCTGTTTCTGCCGCTGGCCTACCTGTGCTCCCCAATCCAGCTCATCCCGAACTTCATTCCGGTCCTCGGGCAGATGGACGACCTGCTAGTCATCTGGCTGAGCAACAAACTCGTGTGCAAACTGGTAGATCCACGCGTACTACAGCAATCGAGGGACAAGGCAAGCGCCGTCTCATTCACGATCGGATTCTCGGGGAAGGCCTTCTACACGAAGGACCTGCCGGAGCCCCCGACGCCGGCACAGGAGTCGAGCGGGAAGCTCAGCGCCCGGTGATACTAACGACCGGCAAGCCACCCGAGCATGCGCAGCGCAGCGTCAGACCTCCGAGGACTGACGGCGACCCGGTCCCACGCCTCGTCAGCTATCTGAGACTCTCGGCAAGGATGTGCAGATTCTGGGCCGATACGGTGATGATCCCGGCGCGCGGACTGTCGATGTCCGCGAGGAGCAGGGCGGATACCGAAACGACCAGCGGCAGTATGAGCAGCAGCGGCTCGCGCCGGCGCAGAGAACGGGCGCTAAAGACGAGCAATACGTTGCTCAGCAGCGCGACCAGGAGCAGCAGGATCCATGCCTCTTCGGGTATGCGGTTCAGCCACGCTGCCTGCGTGTATCCCTGCGAGTTCAGCACGTCGTTCATCCCGGCAGCCACGAGTGAATGCACTGCCGTGGGCTCAGCGAGGGCCACGGGCACCACCGCAGCCCACAGTTCCTGCTGCAGCTGTGCACGGCGGGCCGCGATTTCACGAAGCTCGTCCCGCGAGTGCCGGTCGTAGTAGCGGATGCGTACGTCGGTGTATTCCCTGAGCAGTGAGCGCACCACCGCGGCGCTAGCCGACGGCAGCAGGTCCGCCCGGACGTATTCAGTGCCGATCGCGTTGGCCTCCGCCTCTTCAAGATTCTTGCGCTGGTCGTAGCGGCTGATGGCCATCGAGAAGGTAAACCCGATGATCAGTCCCAGCAGGGTCAGGACCGCGGCAAGGATGACGCCAAAGTCTTTCTGGCCATCGGCGTCGGGGGAGGTGGTCCGCCGCGCCAGGCACCATCTCGCGACGCGCGTCCCTAGCCACAGGATGGCGAATAAGACGAGAGCCAGCAGGATCGGATAGTCGAGCAATTGCTTCATGGGGCACGCGGCGTCCGGCCTGTGATGCGCAAGTCTAATCCAAGCCGTCGCTCACGCAGAGCAGGGGCCGCTGCGCGCTAGACAACTACACTACTTACGTGCGCAGCTTCGCGTCATTTGGTGCCGTTGCTGCAGCAAATGTGCCAAATTTGTGCCAGAGACCAACGGGTTTGCGGACTTCAGCCCGGTGGACGGTAGTCACGGCTTTGCCCAGGCGTGCCGGCCCACAGTGGCGTGCCGCCAGTTGGAGAATGATCGTGAGGTGACACCCACTACAAGGCGCTACGCGTGCCCACTTTCGCGCGCCTCTCCCTGCATCGGCTCAGCAGCAGGATTCGCGCTTGCCGTCTGGTCGACCGTAAGCGAGAAGCCGGTTCTCGATGAATCAAGTCAGCAGGTGCAGCGTTGGTCCTCTGGCGCTTCAGGTTCAAAACACCTGAGGCACGTGGCGGTAGGTGCGGTCCGGCTCCACGTAGCCCTTGCGCTTCTGCGGCTTGGCGAGCTTGATCTTCTCGTGTTTGATTTCCTTGTAGGGGATCAGACTGAGCAGGTGGGAGATGCAATTGAGACGCGCGCGCCGCTTGTCGTTGGAATCGACGATGTACCAAGGCGCGTGTTGCGTGTCAGTCGCCCGCAGCATGTCGTCGCGGGCACGCGAGTAATCGTACCAGCGGCGCTGCGCCTCGAGATCCATGGGACTGAGTTTCCAGATCTTGCGCGGGTCGTTGATGCGTGACTGGAAGCGCCGGAGCTGCTCCTCCTGGCTGGACTCGAGCCAGTACTTGATGAGGATGACGCCGGAGTTGACCACGGCCCGTTCCTCCAGCGGGCATATTTGCAGGAATCGCTCGACTTCCTTCTCGCTGCAGAATCCCATGACGCGCTCGACTCCGGCGCGGTTATACCAACTGCGATCGAAGATTACGATCTCTCCTGCTGCCGGAAAGTGCACCAGATATCGTTGCATGTATATCTGGGACTTCTCGCGCTCGGTCGGCGCCGGCAGGGCGACGAGCCGGTAGACACGCGGGCTTACCCTCTCGGTGATGCACTTGATGGTTCCGCCTTTGCCGGCGGCATCGCGTCCCTCAAAGACAACGATGACCTTCAACCCCTTGTGCTTTACCCACAACTGCAGCTTGACGAGCTCGCCCTGCAGCTTCCTCAGATGCTCCTCGAACTCCTTGTTCTTCATCTTGCCGCGCGTCTCGTCCGCCGCGGCAGAGCCCTTTGCGCCCTTCCTGGCGGCCGTGGCTTTCGAGTCCCGATCAGCTTTCTTCCCGTGTGCAGCCATCTCTCACCTCGCAGGCGGTCGTTCGCCGCAATCCGTCACGCCCATCAATGAGGCTGGGTCCACTCGGCATCCTTCAGATTCCAGCCACCGCCGAGCGCCTTGTAGAGGCTAACTACCGCGATAAGCTGATCCCGCTGGGTCTGAGCCAGAGCATCCTCGGAGGGGAATAGCGACTGCTCCGCATCGAGCACCTCGAAGTAGCTCGCGCGGCCCCCGGTGTAGCGCTCCATCGCCAGGTCGACCGCCTCGCGATTCGCCTGCACCTGACTCTCGAGCGCGTCGTGCTGGGCGACCAGTGTTTGCTGCGCGATGAGCGCGTCGGATGTCTCGCGGAACGCGACAGTCACGGTCTTCTTGTACTGAGCGATGCTCTCGTCCCAGAACGATTCTTGTGCCCGGACGTTGGCTCGCAGCCGGCCGCCCTGAAAGATCGGTCCGGTCAGGCCTGCAGCGATGCTCCAGATGCTGAAGTCGCTCTTGAACACGTCCTCGACCTTCACACCCTGGCCGCCTACCAGCGCGGACAATCCGATGCGTGGAAAGTAGTTGGCCACGGCCACGCCGATCTCGGCATTGGCGCCCATCATGACCTGCTCTGCCTGCATGATATCCGGGCGACGCTGCAGCAGATCACTGGTCAGGCCGATCGGTGTCGCCGGCATAGTTTGCTGCTCGAGCTGCGTGCCGCGCTCGATGGGCCGTGGGTAGGTGCCCAGAAGCACACAAATCGCGTTCTCCTGTTGCGTGATGGCGCGGTGCAAGGCGGCAATGGCGGCGTTGCTCGAACTGTAGGCGGCCTGTGCGCGCACTACCCCGAGCTTGCTGTCCCTTCCTGCGTCAAAACGCCTGGTAAAGAGGTCGAGCGTCTGCTTGTATACGGTGGCGCTCTCCTCGGCAATCGCCAGCTGGCGATCGAGCTCGATCAGCAGGAAGTAGTTGGCGGCGATATCGCTCACCAGGGTGAGCATCACGCCGCGGCGCACGTCTTCCTCGGCGAACAGTCCTGCAGTGGCAGCTTCGGTCGAACGGCGTATGCGCCCCCACACGTCGAGCTCCCAGGCGGCGTTAATGGCCGTCTGGAACGAGTTGTAGGTCACGTTGCCCTGCAACTGCGGTATCGGGATGAAGGCATCACTTGAATCTGCAGTCGCTGGGGACCGGGACCCGTGGCGGGGCTTCAGCTCCGGGATCTGGCAGAAGGAAATCGACGTTCGCGACTTCATCCAGCAGAACTACACGCCGCATGAGGGGGAAGGGGCGTTTCTCAAGGGCGCCACGCCGCGGACGTACGACGCACTAGCGCTTGTGGCCGCGACTGGCGTTGGGGCAAGGTAGATGAGAAACCATATGAGTCACCCTGATGGACAAGCGGCGCGCCGCTCCGATCGACCCGTAGCTTATGGCCGCACGCGCAGCCATTGGTCACGCCGTGGCGGGTGAGGGCACCTCACCGCCGCTTGTGACGGCACGCCACTCGCGGTGGTTGCGGTGGCTGCCAGGCCTAGAGACGCTCAGCGGCTACCGCGCCTCGTGGCTGCGGCACGACCTGCTGGCCGGACTGGTACTGACCACCATGCTCGTGCCGGTTGGGATCGCGTATGCAACTGCCTCCGGACTACCGGGAATCTGCGGCCTGTACGCCACGGTAGTGCCGTTGCTTGCCTATGCGCTCTTTGGCCCGAGCCGTATTCTGGTGCTGGGACCCGACTCCGCCCTCGCTCCCGTGATTCTTGCCGTCGTCGCGCCGCTTGCGGCTGGCGACCCCAACCGCGCCATCGCGCTTGGCGGGATGATGGCAATCGGAGCGGGGGTGGTATGCATGGCGGCCGGGCTGGCACGTCTGGGCTTTGTCACCGAGCTGCTCTCCAAGCCCATCCGCTACGGCTACATGAACGGTATTGCCCTGACGGTGTTGCTCAGCCAGGTTCCGAAGCTGCTCGGCTTTAGCGTTCACGTGAAGGGACCGGTACGGCAGGCGGTCGCGATTGGGCAGCAGGTACTCGCCGGGGGCACGAATGTCGCCGCGTTCGCCGTAGGTGCCGGCACGCTTGCCTTGATTCTGCCGCTCAAACGTCGGTTACGAGTCCCGGGGATCCTGATCGCGACGGTCGGCGCCACACTGATCGTGTGGATGTTCCATCTCGACGTGCGAGCCGGAGTAGGGGTCCTCGGCGCCCTGCCGCAGGGACTGCCCACACCCAGCCTGCCGCTTGTTCCTCTCGATGACCTGCTGGCCGTGCTGACCGGGGCACTTGCGGTGGCAGTGGTGTCCTTTGCCGATACAAGTGTGCTTTCCCGCACCTATGCAGCACGCCTGCACACACCCGTCGATCCCAACCAGGAGATGGTGGCACTGGGAGTCGCCAACTTCGCGGCCGCCTTCTTCCAGGGCTTCCCCATCAGCAGCAGTTCGTCACGCACCCCGGTCGCGGAGGCGGCCGGTGCGCGCACCCAGCTGGCCGCCGTGGTGGGCGCGATAGCAATTGCACTGCTGCTGCTGTTCGCGCCCAATCTGTTGCGTTACCTGCCCAGCACCGCTTTGGCTGCGGTCGTCATCGCCTCAGCCATCGGACTCTTCGAAATCTCAGGCCTGATTCGCATTTACCGGATCCAGCGCTGGGAGTTCTGGCTGTCTGTGGCGTGCTTTGCCGGCGTGGCGGTTTTTGGCGCCATACCCGGCATCAGTATTGCCATCGTCATCGCCGTAATCGAGTTTCTCTGGGATGGCTGGCGGCCGCACTGGGCCATACTCGGGCGCGTCGCCAATGTTGATGGCTACCATGATCTTGCACGCTATCCCGACGCACGTGTGCTGCCGGGCCTGGTCATGGTGCGCTGGGACGCTCCGCTTTTCTTTGCGAACGCGGAACTGTTCCACAATCGAGTCCGCGAAGCGGTGGCGGGCGCTGCCTTTCAGGTGCGCTGGCTCGTGGTAGCGGCCGAACCCGTCACCAGCGTGGATGTCACCTCGGCCGACATGCTGTGCGAACTCGACGATGAGCTACATGAACGGTATTGCCCTGACGGTGTTGCTCAGCTGTTCACCCGCTTCGAGCACCGGTTCTTTGCAACACTCAGTGACGCGGTGCATTTCTACCTTGAGGCTCACCCGGGCAACTGGACCGCACGTGACGGCGCATCGAGCCGCGAGGGTGGGCGGTAGCACCTGGCAGATTGCGCCCATATCGATTTCGATCTCTTATTTAACATAAGATACATTATGCGAACTAGCATATGGGGAGGCCCGCCGCCAGGAGCCGCATCATTCCGTCTGCGTGGTCATCAGGGAATAGTGATTGGCCACCAGCTGCCAGCGCCCGTCCGTCATGACCCAAACACGCGTGAAACGATTGTCGCGCGGAACGGCCTTGCCCCTGTCCTGTCCGACCATTGTGGAACGGCCGGTTTCGATCGCGGTATTTCCATAGACGCGCACGCGAACCTCGGCGACCGTGATGAATTGGTACGTCAGCGCGTGCGATGTGAAGTCGGCAATGACCTCTGCCTTGCTGCGCACGACACCGGTCGGTCCGATGCCGAAGAAGTCATCGGCGTAGATCCGGCGAAGCGCGATGGTGTCGGCAGCGATCTGGGCGCGAATCCGCTCCTGATCCTGCCGTTGAACAGCCTGTTCGGTGCTCGCCGCATCTCGTGTCGGTACGCTCTGCTGCTGCGCGATGGTGGTCGAGATGGTCGACAGCACGAGCGCAGCGATGATCGGCGTTCGTTTCATTCATAGTCTCCATAGGAGCCTGATCGTAAGTTACTGCGCGTAGAGATGGCTGCGTCTAGCCGCCGATGGGTTAAGGTATGCGCGCCTGGCGGTGGCGAGCTCTCATCTGCGGGGCCGCTTCGCGTCGTATTCACCGAAAATGCCGTAACCGCGACGACGCACCGGAGCCGGAGGCGCTAGCCGTATTCGATTGCGCTGCTTCGAATAATCAAAAGCGACGCGCTAGTGCCTGAGGCCGGGAGCACTCATCAGCGGAGCTTTGCACACGGTTTATCTCTGTGGGATATATCTGTACCCCCTAACCGTAACTAGGGTGCGTTTCGCGCCGCGAGCATTGCGCGTAACAACTTGAATGGCAAGAGTTGTTTACGACGCGCCGCCTCTCGCTTGCGATACATTGTGCGAAGTCACGACCAGCCGGGAGGACCGTCGTGGCGAGGAGCAAACATTCCGATCAGGTGCCCGGAGGTTCGGCCTATTGCGTTGCCTGATAGAGCTGACGGGTGATGGTCGCCATGAGAGCGGCACTGTCTTTGGTGTCAGAAAGACCATGAACCAGAATCACCAGCACAAACGGACGGGTCGCGAAGACGATTCCGGCGTCGTGGTGAATCTGGGTGATCTCGCCGGTCTTGTGTGCGACGCGGGTGCCCGCGGGCACTCCGGCGGGAATGCCGTCATTGAAGCTTTGCCGCTCCAGGATTCCTAGCATCTCTTGCGAGGATTCCTGATCCACGGCCTTGCCGCGAGCGAGCGCATCAAACAGCTGCAACAGGCCACGAGCGGTCGTCGTATTGACCAAACCTAGCTCGAAGGCCTTCCCGTCCTCAACTCCACGCAAGACATTCATGCCGTCCGCGTGTAGGGAGTGGACCGTACTGCGAATGTTGTCGATGCCCAGCCGTTCGATTAGGAGGTTTGTTGCGAGGTTGCTGCTGACGGTGATCATGAGTTCGCAAAGCTGCCCGAGCGTACGCGTCTGCCCGATTGCCCCATACAGCTCGGTCTCGGAGTCATCCTTCGGATCAAGTGTGTAGATCGAGCCGTCAGCCAGGCTGGGAAACTCGTTATTCACGCGGAGCGGATCCTCGAGCTTCAGCTTGCCTTGGCTTCGCTGATGAAACAGCTCGATCATGACCGGAACCTTCATCGTGCTGGCCGCGTGGTAGGGCTGATCGGCACGGTAGAACCACTCCGACTTGCCATCCAGCGTGGCGAACGCCAGCCCTACATCCGCCCCGCTCTTCTGGATGGCATTCTGGATCGTGGGAATCACCGCCGCCAGCTTGGGGTCCTGCGCAGCCTGACAACCCTCGATGCGCCAAGCGCCCAACACAAACACGCACGAGGCGACGAAAGTCGCAAGTCGAGACCGCCGCTTCGGGGTGCTTGCCAGCCCTCGGGGACCGCAAACACCATCTTGGCGCGGATTGTCGGGCACCCGCTTGACGTCGTAGGTGTTAATTGGCATCTGCAGTGCGTTCCGCTTTGCGCTTGCGCTATGGTATACGAAGTACAGCACGAACCGGGGTCGAGCGAGACTGACAAGCGACCGCAAAATCAAGGTCTTCTAGTCCAGAGAGATCTCGAGTGTGAGACCGAGCGCGTTGATGGCACCGGGGGTCTGGTCGTGAGTGTCCTGACGCTGATAAAAGGCTTCGAGCGACGTCCGTTTACTGAAGACAAAGTTCATTCCTGCCCGGAACCGATTGCGGAAAAACTCATCATCGGCAAAGCGGTAGTACACCTCATCGTTGACAAACAGGTGCGACACGATGCCCCAGTCCGGGGTGGCCCAACGGTATTCGGGCCGCAGGCGCACCCGCCACGGGTTGCCAGACGCGGTGAGCGTATTCTCCACTCGCGTGCGAATGGCAAAGGTGTTGCGTCCGGAGCGATACTTCCAGGTGGCATTCAGCCTGAGTACCTGCGTGATATTGACGTCCTCGCCCTGGCGATTGCCCGTGACCTGATGGCGGTAGCCTATGCCGAGCTTCCAGTCACCAACCCCACGGTCCAGATCCAGCCCGCCCGCTGTGTAAATCGGGTTGGCTAAGGACTCGCTGAGCCGCAGCTGCGCAACGCCGGTGAGGACGTAGTTCTGCCCGAGCGGACCGCTGACATCCACCTCGGTCCACAACTGGTCGTCAGGCACGCCGGTTCCAGCGCGCACCCCCGGGGAAATTCCCAGGACTGCGGCAGCCAGCAGAACGGCCCATCGGTTCAAGCCAGCAGCAGGCGGGTGACTCCCCACGGGGTGCTGCGCTCGGCGCAGATCAGGTGCGATAGCCCTCTTTCTCCGGCGCACTCGCGAACCCCTCCTTCCAGTCTGCGACGGCATGCGGGAGACTCTGTCCACTCGGCATCAGAGTCTACAGTCTCTGCCGAGAACCCCATGGAACTTAGGATGTATCTCTCACCCTCCGACGGTGCGCTGGAAATGACCAGCCGGGGCGGAGGCGATGACAGGGTGAAGTATCACCCCTATTCCGATATGGGAAGGCCGGGCTCTGCAAGGCCCTGGACAACGTCTTCACCAACGTCACGGTGCTAAGTTCATCGACCGACGCGGACGCGATTGCGAAGTACTCGCTCCACTACGTCATCCAGCCGACCCTCACCATTACTTCATCATCCAGTGGAGTCTTCACGTGGGTGGCAACGGACTTCCAGATCTAGGTGGCCTGCAAGGTTTGCGATGTGCGCGGCAACCCGGTGACGACCCGTCACCGCGACGGGTGTCGGGACGGCCGAAATCCTCCGCAGTCGGGTCCGATTTCTCCATTGCCGTGAGCGCGCCTCGCGCGACGCATCGCAAAGGCTCGAGGCGGTGTTTCTCAAGGCGCCAGAACTGAAGTAATGGGATCAAGCCCCGCGCACACCGCGGCCAGCCCGTGCCAGAGGCTCAGACTCAGTGCCAGATTCCAGTTGCCCTGATCGCCGACCGAGTTGGTCGTATGCCATGCGCTGAGATCATGTGCCCGCGGCCCAGGCGAGCAAGAACGTGACCGGCGGCGCGGGTGAGCAGCATCTGCGCCGGCCAGCCGTAGAACCCGATGGCACGGATCCTGGCGCCCGGAAACAAGTGCGCGAGCTCCTCGCGCGTGTAGCGGAAAATGTAGTCAACACCCGGCTGCCCGGGCTTGCCCTGCTTTTCCCAGCCCCGCAGCTGCTTGTCTGTGCTGTAGTGGTGCACGCTCACCGAGAACCGGCCACCGGGTCGCAGCACCCGCATGATCTCAGTCGCCGCCAGCATCTGATCCTCGGGAGCCAAATGCTGCAGTACGTTGGCCGATAACACGCAGTCGAAGGTCTTGTCGGGATACGGCAGTTCCCGCAGGTCCGCCTGCGTGGTGTCCAGTTCGTGCGCCGGAAACTTCCGGCGGACTTCCTCTAGCATGCCTTCGGAGAAATCCACGGCGTGCAGCGAGGATACGCGCTCCGATTCCAGCAGGTAACGGGTGGCGAGCCCGGTGCCGCAACCGCACTCGAGCACGACGCCGGCGGGCCGCAGGTCCGCCACCACCTGCTGGACACAGGCGTGATAGACCCGGTCGGTCTCGCGCTCAGCATCGTAGTCAGGCGCCAAGGCGTCCCAAGTGACTGGGTCGCTACTGTGAAACTTGGTCTCTTCCATGAGCTCACCGGCATAAACAACGAAAACGGCACCGCCTCGCGGTGCCGCAGTCATGATGCAAGATGAGCGGGGGGCATGCGAGCGCGACCCGTGGCATTGCCGCTAGTGACCGGGGCGCCGACTGCGCAGGAATTCGGAACCCGAACGGCAGTTCCTGAGGCTTCAGCGGCCCTATCGGGCCGTAACCTTGGGCAGTCGCTGAACGCGTACAGCGCTTCTTCGGGCGGGTCAGCGGTGGCTTACAGGCACGGTCGGGAAATTTCTCGCCACAATCGCGGCGCAGGACTACCGCCTGCCAGTCGCAGCGAACCCCCGCCATTCCAAAAGCAAAAACAGCTGGTCCAGCGCTCGCTGCGACCGCTGCATGAAAAGCAGACTTGCGGCTCGCTAGCGCGCGGCGCGCTCGATGACAGCGGGGTTACCCGGTCAGGACGATGCGTTGCAAGGCCTGGGGAGGTAAAAGCTGCTATCAACAAGTGAGCGACTGATTCACTGCGCTCAAGCAACGAGGCATTCAGGATGAGAAAGGTAGCGTTCGTGACTGGTGCGACCCGGGGCATCGGCAAGGCCTGTGCGCTGAGCCTGGCGAGGGCGGGCTTCGATGTCGTGGTGACCGGGCGCACGATGAAGGAAGGGGACGGCAAGGTGCCCTCCGCAAGCGCCAAAGATCCGCGGGAACTGGCGGTTCCGGGCAGCATCGAATCGACCGTGACAGAGGTACGCGCGCTCGGGCGCGAAGCGCTCGGCCTGCAGCTGGACATACTGTCGCGGCACTCGATCGATCAGGCGCTCGATACCGCGCTGGCGACCTGGGGACGCGTGGACGTGCTGGTGAACAATGCGATCTATCAGGGCCCGGGCCTCATGTACCGCTTCGATGAGTTCACGCAGGAGCAGCTCAATGCCGCCCTCCTCGGCACGCTCGTCAACCAGGTCCATCTCACCCGCCGCCTCCTGCCAATGATGATCGCTCAGGGCGGCGGCACGGTCGTATGCATCGGGTCCGTGGCCGGGCTGGGTCCCCCTCCGGTGTCGCCGGCTAAGGGGGGCTGGGGGTTCCTCTATGGCGCGAGCAAGAGCGCCTTTCATCGCTTGGCGGAATTTCTGCACCTCGAGCACAAGGACGACGGCATCCGTTCCTTCCTGGTGGAACCACAGATGACCGTCACCGACACAATGGCCAAGGTATTCGGTGAAGAGATCCGCTCGCTGGTCGCCACTGGCCGGGCGTTCACTCCCGAAGTTACGGGGAACGTGGTGGCGTGGCTTGTGACGCACCCGGAAGCGAACGCTTATGCAGGCCGGCTCCTGAGTACGCCGACGTTCTTCAAGGAAAACGGGATTCCGGCTAACGCGTAGCGATGCAGCCACACTCGCCGCCACTGCAGAAAAGTCGTCTGGATCATCAGCGCTATCGCGGGCAGGTGACCTTCAGGGCATCGTTCAGAGCCGAGAGCGCCCGGAGTTGCTTAATGCCAGTTTCCTGAAAACCCCCTAGCCTGCTTGCACCCGATATAGCTCGCCTGCGTCGGGCGTGAGGCCCTAGAAGGGCTTTTCCCCCGGCAGCATCACAAATGCTGACGGTTCAGCATGGATTCCGTTGACGGTGGTTCCCCCATTGTGGATCGCGGGAAACATCGGCGCCATGTTGGCCGGGAATCCCAGCGTCGGCTTGGTCTGTTGCGCGAGCAACGCCAGCTCGTCCGCGGTCAGTGTCACGTCGAGGGCCTTCAGGTTGTCCTCCAGCTGCGCCAGGGTGCGGGCACCGAGGATGGTGGAAGTGACCCCCGGTTGGGCCACAAGCCAGGCCAGGGCTACGCGTGCGACCGTGGTGTCATGCGCCCCGGCAATCTTCTCCAGCTCGTCGACGAGCGCAAACGTGCGCTCATTGAGCAGATGACTCATGAAGGCCCCGCGGCCCTGCTGCGACTTGGCGGTCTTGCGCGTGTACTTGCCGCTTAGCAGGCCGCTCTTCAGCGGCGACCAGGGCGTGACCCCAAGACCGAGCTCCTGTGCCATCGGCATCAGCTCCTGCTCCACGGTGCGCTCGAGCAGCGAGTACTCGATCTGCAGTCCGATGAACGCTGACCAGCCGCGGAACCGTGCCGTGACATTGGCCTCGGCGACTTTCCAGGCCGGCGTGTCCGAAACTCCCAGGTAGCGGACCTTGCCGCTGCGCACCAGATCCTCCAGCGCAGCCATGGTCTCCTCGATCGGCGTGTGCACGTCCCAATTGTGCAGCCAGTAGAGGTCGATGTAGTCGGTCTGCAGCCGGCGCAACGATTGCTCGCAGGCGGCGATGATCGACTTGCGGCTCGAGCCGCCGCCGTTGGGATCGCCCGGGTAGAGGTTACCGCTAAACTTGGTCGCGATAACCAGCCGATCGCGTTTGTCCTTGTGGCTGCCGATATGGTCGCCGATGATCTTTTCGGAATGACTCTTGGTGTAGAAGTTGGCGGTATCGATGAAGTTGCCACCGAGCTCCAGGAAACGATCGATGATCTGCTGGGACTCCTTGACCGGAGTACCCCAGCCGAGGTCTTCGCCGAACGTCATCGCTCCGAGACATAGCGGGCTGACGCGCAGTCCCGAGCGGCCGAGGGTCACGTAGTGGTCCAGTTGCATGCAAAATTCCCTTCGCGCCGTGGCGACTGCGCGGCAAAAGTACTCAGGCTTCAAGGCACTATAGGCGTGAATGCACGGGCGCGAACTCGCCCGAAAGGGAGACCGCCCGACTGGTGTCTCACCGCGCCCCAGTTCGGCGCGGGCTGACAGATTGCCCCGCCGGCCGCACTCGGGGCATCCTTACCGGTGCCAACGCCGCCCGAGACGCTGCACGAGTGCCATATGTCCTTAGTCAAGATCTACATGCGCGTCCTGGCGCTGCTGGGGCCCGAGAAATGGCTCGCAACCGCGCTGGCGATTGCCAACGTGTCCCTCGCCGCTGTGTTTCTGCTCGAGCCGTGGCTCTTCGGGCGCGTGGTCGACGCCCTGGCGGCGAGGATCTCGGCTGACGCCTGGGCGTACATCGCCTGGTGGACCGGGGTGGGATTCTTCGGGGTCGCCGCCAATGCGCTGGTTGCGCTGTACTCGGATCGTCTCGCGCACCGCCGCCAGCTGGAGGCCATCGCGGATTTCTTCGAGCGTGCCCTCGCCCTGCCGCTGTCGTTCCACGATCAGCAGCACACCGGCCGGCTGCTGCGCACGCTGCACACGGGCAGCAGCAACTTGTTCTTCCTCTGGCTCGCCTTCTTCCGCAGCCACCTGAGCACTCTCATCGCAGTCCTTGTCATGATCCCGCTGGCGCTGCGGATCAACTGGCAACTGGCCCTGGTGATGATCCTGCTGCTGATGACCTTCGTGCTGTTCAATACCGTGGTGGTGCGGCGCACCGGCAGCGCGCAGCGCAAGGTCGAGCAGCTGAACCAGGCGATCTCGGAGCGCGCCGGCGACGTGTTCGGCAACGTGCTGGTCGTGCAGAGCTTCTCGCGCATCGTCAGCGAGGTCGCAGCGCTGCGCCAGCTGGTCGGGCGGGTGCTGAGCGCGCAGTATCCGGTCCTGCGCGGCTGGGCGTGGGTGTCGGTGGCCAACCGCGCCGCGAGCACCCTCACCGTGATCGGGATCTTCGCGCTCGGCGTGCAGCTGCATGGCCGCGGCCAGATCAGCGTCGGGGAGATCGTGAGCTTCGTCGGCTTCGCCATGATGATGATCGGGCGCATGGAGCAGCTGGCAGGGTTCATCTCGGAGTTGTTCTTCCAGGGGCCCGCGCTGGCGAACTTCTTGGAGGTGCTGGATGCCCGCAGCGCGATGCACGAGCTGCCCGGAGCCGCGCCGCTGCGCGTGGTGCGCGGCGAGGTAGCCTTCGAGGACGTCTACTTCAGCTACGAGCGCGGCCAGGACGTGATCAAGGCTCTGAGTGTGCGCGTCCCCGCCGGCAGTACGGTGGCCGTGGTCGGGGCTACCGGTGCCGGCAAGACCACCGCGCTCTCGCTGCTCTACCGTGCCTACGATCCATCGCGGGGACGCATCACGATCGATGGCACCGATATCCGCACGGTGAGCCTCACCTCCCTGCGCGAGCACATCGCGGTCGTGTTCCAGAACCCCGGCCTGCTCTATCGCTCCATCGCCGAAAACCTGCGCATCGGCAAGCCGGATGCCAGCGATGCAGAGCTCGAAGCGGCGGCGCTGGCAGCGGAAGCCCATCATTTCGTGAGCATGAAGCCTGGTGGCTATGCCGAGATGGTGTCCGAGGATGGTAAGTCGCTCTCGGGCGGCGAGCGCCAGCGCCTGTCGATCGCGCGGGCGATGCTCAAAGATGCCCCCATCCTGATCCTCGACGAGGCCACCAGTGCGCTCGACAACGTGACCGAGGCACGGGTGCAGCGCGCCCTGCGCGCGCTGATGAAGGGCCGCACCACGTTCGTGATCGCGCACCGCCTGTCCACGGTGCGCTCGGCCGACATGATTCTGGTGCTCAAGGACGGCCGTCTCGTGGAGCAGGGGCGCTACGGCGAGCTGGTACGCCTCGGCGGCGTATTCGCCGAACTCGACTCTCAGGGAAAGTTCGCGTCCGACGCCCCGGGGGATGACGCTCCGGAGGTCTCGGATCCCCTCGGCGCTGCGCCGGACTGAAGGTAGCCGCATACGGCGGCGTGGACCGCGCGGGGTTTGACCAGCCGTGCAGGACGCGTATCATCCGCGCCACGCGCAAGGTTCCCGTATGGGATTTAATTGGAACGCGGTGTAACACCGCGGCTGCCCCCGCAACTGTAACCGGTCAGCGAACGTCCACGGATCCACTGAGGCCGAAGGTCTTGGGAAGGAGGACGGAAGCGAAGACCCGGAAGCCAGGAGACCTGCCTCGCGCCGTCGTCCTGTTAGCAGCCGGGGTGCGCTGATAACTGCGGGGGTAACCGTCGCGACGACAGAGTTGGAGTCGTCGTCGCGAGGTTGCCGGTTGAACACTTACAGCAGAAATGATCCGGCCCTCTCGCGCGCCGACTCCTGGCATTCAACCAGGAGATTCTCGTGCGCAAACGGTTTTTACTCTCCCTGTCGATTCCCCTAGGACTTGCCAGCCTGCCCGCCGGTGCCGGCGGCGCCAGCGACGAGCTGCAGAGCATCGTCGTGACCGCCACGCGCATCCCGACGCCGCAGTCACAGATCGCCAGCAGCATCACTGTCATAACCGCCGAGGATATCGCCGCGCGCCAGCAGCAGTCGCTGCCGGATGCACTCAAGGAGGTGCCGGGGCTCAATCTGGTGCAAAGCGGTGGCCCGGGCGGGCAGACCTCGATATTCATGCGCGGCACCGATTCCAACCATACCAAGGTGCTGGTCGATGGCATCGACCTGAGCGATCCGAGCAATCCCACCGGTGCCTTCGATTTCGCACATCTGCTGCTGCAGGATGTCCAGAGGGTCGAGGTATTGCGCGGGCCGCAGAGCGGCCTGTATGGTTCGGATGCCATTGGCGGAATCATCAACATCATCACCAAGAGCGGCGCGGGCCCGGCGCAGCTGATAGCCACCCTGCAGGGCGGATCGTTCGCCACCTTCAACCAGGCGGCCAGCATCGGCGGCGCCGCCGATCGCCTGCACTACATGTTCACCGTGGACCACATTCACTCGGGCGCGACGCCGGTGACTCCGCTCGGACTGCTGCAGCCCGGTGAGCAGCGTATCGATGATTACTACGACAACCTGTCCGCATCCACCAAGCTCGGCTACGACGTCACCGAGCACTTCGACCTGGGACTGGTGGCGCGCTACACCGACACCCACCTGCGCTTCACCAGCAACGACTACAATTTCTTCCCGGCACCGCCGGCGGACGTGCAGAGCGAGAACGACACCAAGCAGTTCGATACGCGCCTCACCGCGCACGGCCTCGCTTTCGACGGGCTACTCGACTCGACGCTCGGGGTCGCTTACGGGCGCAGCGAGGCTGATGACTTCACTCCCGGGGGCTTCCCACCCGAGAGTGCCTACACCGGCAGCCGGGTCAAGGTGGACTACCAGGGCAATATCCTGCTTGCGAGCACCCAGACGCTGGTGGTCGGCGCCGAGCACCAGCGCGATGAGATCCAGGATCCGATCTCGGCCAACACCACTATCAACTCCGGTTACCTCGAGCTGCAGTCCGCCCTGAGGGCGAACTTCTTCAACACCCTGAGCGTTCGCTACGACGATAACGACCGCTTTGGCAGCAAGGTGACCTACCGCATCGCCCCGGTCTACACCGTGCGCGACAGCGGCACGATGCTCAAGGCCACGCTCGGCACCGGCTTCAAGGCCCCGACCTTGAGCCAAATGTTCCAGGACTTTCCGGACTTCGGCTTCTTCGGCAACCCGGATCTCAAGCCCGAGCGCAGTGTCGGCTGGGACGCAGGCTTCGAGCAGCCCTTTGCGAACGACCAGTTCCGCTTCGGCGCGACCTACTTCCGCAACGACATCAAGGATCTCATCGGGGACAACCTGCAGTTCACCTCCTACATCAACATCGGGCACGTGATGACCCAGGGCGTGGAGAGCTTCCTTACCTTCCGGCCCGTGAAGGAGCTCACGCTGCGCGCGGACTACACCTACACGGAGGCCACCGACCAGACCACCCACGAGGAACTGCTGCGCCGGCCGAAGAACAAGGCGACGCTGCGGGCGAGCTGGCAGGCAACACCACGGCTGCTGATAGACTCCACCGTGCTCTATGTCGGCAACTGGGTGGACGGCAACCGTGACTTCTCGGTGCAGCGACTCGATGCACCCGGCTACACGACCTGGGATGTGGCCGGCACCTATGTGCTGACCAAGAACTTCTCCGTCTTCGCGCGCGTCAACAACCTCCTGGACAAAACCTACGAGACGCCGGTGGGCTTCCTCGCACCGTCCATCGGCGCCTTCGCCGGAGTAAAGGTCACGTTCTAGCAGGCTCGAGGTGCCACGGGCGGCAGTCCTCAAGCCTTGTGGACCGCCGCCCGCATTGAACCGCGCCCCGCCGCGGGGTCACCTACGCAACGGGGGCCTGTTTACGCTGTCCATGGGTAGCCAGCGCGCCATTCACGGGCGATGCTCCAGACCATATATATGCGACCTGCCGCGATGACCGCCCTGCTGGGCGCCCTCCTCCCTGTACTCGCCCTCGCGCAGAGCGCCTGGCTGGAGGACCCGGCCATTCAGAAGCGCCTGGCAGCGCGGGAGATCGTCGTGCAGGTGCAGCCGGATGCCCAGCACGTGTCCGCGGCGGTCATCATCCGCGCGCCCGCCGGGGTCGTCTGGCGGGTGATTACCGATTGCGAGGAGGCGCCGCGGTTCATGCCGGGCATGAAGGCCTGCCGCCGCCTCGATTCCGCCGCCGATGGGTCCTGGGAGGACATCGAGCGCGAATACAAGTACTCCTGGCTGATGCCAGCGGCGCACGACGTGGTGCGCACGGAGTACCACAAGCCCGAGCGCATCGAGTTCCAGCGCGTCAGCGGGGACTTCAAGGACCAGAAGGGCGCGTGGCTGCTCAGTGCCAGCCCTGATGGCACCACCACGGTTCTTGAGTACCAGTTCTACGTCGAACTGGGCTTCTGGCTGCCGCGTTCGCTCATCCAGCGCTCCCTGCGCAACGACCTGCCGGCGGCCATGAAGGCAGTGCGCGCCCGGGCAGAAGGCCCGGCGGCAGGCCCCGCCGCACCCTAGAAAGGCCAGCTCGCGGGCACCCGGCAGCCTCCGCCGGCGTTATGTGCAGCCCGGAGCGACCGTCCACAGCCCTGCCCGCACCGTCTGTCGGCTCGCCGGGCGAGTGTGACGCATTACCGGTTGAGCGGGGCGTCGCCTCCAGTACATTGCCGCCCCATGAATCGGCAAAAAGGTTTCACGCTCGTCGAGATGCTCACGGTATCCGTCATCGTGGCGGTGCTGCTGGCGATCGGCGTGCCCTCGTACAGGTACATCGGCAACCAGAACCGCATGTCCATGGAAGTCAACAGCCTCCTTGCGGACCTGCAGTACGCCCGTTCCGAGGCACTGCGCGAGGGCAAGAGGGTGACCGCCTGCGCCTCCACCAACGGTTCCACCTGCACTGGCGGCACTGCCTGGGCCCGCGGCTGGCTGGTTTACTCGAACCCGAATGGCGTGGCCAATCCGCCGGCGAACTCGCTGCTGCGCATCCGCACGGCCTTCATTGGCAAGGTGCCGGACCTACTCACTGCGAACAACGCGGTGAGCACGGTGACCTTCAACCGCGAGGGGTTCGCCACCACCGTGGCAGGCTTTGCCAGCACCAAGTTTCTGCTCACCGAGCAGACCAGCAGCAACACCTATACGCGCTGCCTGCTGCTCAGCCCCGTCGGGGTCCTCACGACACAGACCCGTACCGGCAACCCGGTGACCTGCTGATGAAAACACCTCGCTCCATGGCGCAGTCGCGCGGTTTCAGCCTCATCGAGGTCATGGTCGCCCTGGTGGTGATCTGCGTGGGCCTTTTGGGCGTTGCCAAGATGCAGGCGCTGTCGCTTGCCAACACCACCATCTCGCGCCAGCGCTCGATCGCGGCGATCGAGGCGGCAAGTCTCGCCGCGGCCATGCGCGCCAACCGGCTCTACTGGGGCACCACGGCGTCCAACTTCGCGCTCACCTGGAACCCGAGCAACGCCCCGGCCTTCGCGGTCACGGGGGACGCAACCCTCGCCGGGGCTGCGAACACCGGCAACTCCCACGCCTGCGACGGCGCCGCCGGCACCGTGGCCGTGTGTGCCTATGCGGCCAACAATCAGGCGCTGGCTGCGGCCGACCTGGCCGGCTGGGCAGCAAGCCTGTCGGCAGTGCTGCCCAATCCCTCCGCCTCGATCACCTGCGGAGTGCCCATCGGCACCTCGCTGCCGGCCAGCTGCACGATAAATATCAACTGGTCGGAAACCTCGGTGGCCATGACGACCCAGGAGGCCGCCCAGGAGGCCGCCATGAAGGCCGCCAATTCCCAGGGCAGCTTCGAGAAGCCCACCTACCAACTGTACGTGGAACCATGAGCGCCTCCGTCACAGCATCGCGCCGCATTGCCAGCCCACAGCGTGGTTTCACGCTGGTCGAGCTGATGGTCACCATTTCCATCGCCTTGTTCCTGCTCGGCGGCCTGGTAAAAATCGTGCAGAACGTGCGCCAGACCTACGGCAACCAGCAGGCCCTCGCCCAGCTGCAGGACTCGCAGCGCTTCGCGATGACTGTCATCACGGACGTGGTTCAGCAGGCCGGCTACTTCCCGACACCCAACACGCAGACCCTAGCCGTGGCCTTGCCGGTGCTGGCCCCATTCACCACAGCCGGCCAGGCGCTATCCGGCACGCATCCGGGCGGCACGACGCCGGATACGTTGCGGGTGCGCTACCGCACCGCGATCAACGACGGGGTGATTCTGTGCGATGGCAGCACCAACACTGCCACCGCGCCGGACCGGGCCTTCATCAACATCTTCACCGTGGTCCCCGCCGTCGGTACGACCCCCGGGCGCCTGTGGTGCTCGGTGAACAATGCCGGCTCGCTTGCGGCCCCGGGCGTGGCCCTCGCCGAGGGCGTGCAGAAAATGGTCATTTACTACGGCGTCAAGCGCAACGTGCCGCTGACGGTCGACTACAACGTCGACACCTATCTCACGGCCGACCTGATGAGCGCGGCCGACTGGATGAACGTGTCCTCGATCAAGATCCAGCTGACCTTCACCAACCCGCTGTTCGGACAGACCACCACCCAGCCGGCGACGATCGCCTTCGAGCGCATCATCCCCGTCATGGGACGCGGGGGGATTCACACATGAGAATCACCGCTGAATTCTCCGCCGCACAGCGTGGTATGGCGCTGCTGTCGAGCATGCTGCTGCTCATGATCATCACGCTCATGGCGCTGGCGATGTTCAGGGGCGTGAACACCGGCGAGAAGATCGCCGGCAACCTGCGCGAGAAGGACCGCGCGCTGCATTCCGCCGAGGCGGCGCAGCAGTACGGGGAGTGGTGGCTGCTGCAGGGCAGTAACGTCGCGCTGGGCGCAATCCCGTGCGCCGCGGGCGTGCTGACCGCAACCGGCCTCAACCCCAACGGGCAGATCTGTTCCATCGGTCAGACCGCGCAGACGATGTTTGGCGACATGACCTTGCCGACCAACTGGAGCATCCGCACCGAGTACCTGCCGTACGGCATGAGCGTGACCGCCGGCACCCCCGGTGCCAACGGCGACGTGGTCTACGCCCAGGTGCCCGCCTTTTATATCTCCGATCTCGGGCTTGCCGCCGATGGCGCCGGTGAGGCGTTTCAGGTCGCCGCCTACGGGTTCGGCGCATCTACAGCATCAATTGCAGTCGTTGAAAGTGTTTACGAGGTCCAGCAGGGCGTCGTATGCAGAGGTTGCCCGTAATGAACATCATGAAATGGACTTCCCTCGCAGGTGTCGTTGCCGTCCTGGCCCTGGCGCCCCCGCGCCTGGCACAGGCACAGAGCTCGGTGACCGAGGACTTCACCGGCACCAGCACGACCAACTCCTGGTACTTCTTCAACGCCGCCTGTCTCACGGCCGGCACCGGCCCCGGCGTGCAGCCATCGCCCCCCGGTGGCGCGGGTACCCCGCCGGGCTGTACGGCCATCCAGAGCCTGCCGAAGCCCGGTCCGGGCAGCACGGTCGGGGGCTACGGCGGCGAGCCGCTCGTGGGCGGCTACGCCGGCGTGGCCGGCAATGTGAATTCCCTGCCCGACCCGGCCGGCAACGGCGCACTGCGCTTCACCAACGGCGCCCCGAACGGCAACAACGAGTCCGGCGCCATCGTGGCCGCTGTGCCCTTCCCCACCGGCCAGGGCGTGGCCGTCACCTTCAAGACGGTCACCTACCGCGGCGATTCCGGCTCGCCCCTCCACGACGGGGCGGACGGCATCAGCTTCTTCCTGATGGATGCCAGCGTGGCACCGAACATCGGCGCCTACGGTGGTAGCTTGGGTTACTCCTGCGCCCAGGGAAAGGGCGACGGCATGGTCGGGGCCTACATCGGCGTGGGCATCGATGAGTACGGCAACTTCCTCAACGGCCAGACCCTGATGCCGGGCTATGTGGCCGGCGGTGGCACCAACACCGCCACGGGCGACAATAGCGCCCTGGGCTACGGCTACCGTCCCAACCGCATCGGCATCCGCGGCGCGGGTAACGTCGCCTGGAGCTGGCTGAACTCGAACTACTATACGACCGCCTACCCGGCCACGATCTTCAGCTCCGGTCAGAAGGTGGCGGCCGTCGAGGCCACCTGCAAGACCGGCATCGTCGCCGACCCGGTGACTCCTTCGAACAACCTCATCCACAGCGCCTTCGGCAGCGCCCCGGTGCCGGTGGCTGACTACGCGCCGATTCCCAATGCGTACGTGGAACTGCCCAATACCACCCTGATCGCCAAGGAAGCAGCCATCAGCCGCTCGGACGGCGTGCCGATCTTCTACTCGCTGAAGATCACCCAGGACGGGCTGCTGAGCCTGTCCTACAGCATCAACGGCGGGGCCTACCAGCCGGTGATCACCAAGCAGAGCATCACCGCCTCCAACGGGCCGCTGCCGGCGAACTTCCTGTTCGGCTTTGCAGGCTCCACCGGTGGCAGCACCAACATCCACGAGATCCTGTGCTTCAAGGCAGATCCTGCCACCACCACCGGCAGCTCCGCCGGCGCGAGCGAGAAGCAGTCGGCCAAGCTCGAAACCGGTGCGCAGGCTTACTTCGCCTTCTACAACCCCAGCACCTGGACCGGTCGCGTGACCGCCAGCGGCCTGGGACTGGATACCTTCGGCAACGTCATCGTCGCCGTCACCCCGAACTGGGACGCCTCGTGCGCCCTCTCGGGCGTGGTCGCCGGGGATGTCTGCCAGACCACCGGCGTCGCCGGTCCCACCGCCGCGCAGGCGGCCTTCGCGGGGGCCCGCAATATCCTCAGCTGGAATGGCACGGGCGGCATCCCGCTGACCTACAGCAGTCTCAGCAGCTCGCCCGCGGGCGGGCAGCAGGCGGTGATCGACGCCGGCGATGTCGCCCCGCTGCCAAGCTGCAACGGTGCCACCGGCTACTCCGCCGACCAGCGCGTGAACTACCTGCGCGGCGACAAGACCTGCGAGGTCAACTCCGCCGGCGTCGGCCGCTTCCGCGCGCGCACCAACATCCTCGGCGACATCATCGACTCGAGCCCGACCTGGGTCGGACCGCCGATCTTGTCGTATGCGGTCACCTGGTCCGACCGGCTGCATGGCGCGGCGGTCATGCCCGAGGCGGCCGGTACCGCGCAGACCTATGCCACGTACATTGCCAATACCAAGACGCGCCAGAACGTGGTGTACGTGGGCGCCAACGACGGCATGCTGCACGGCTTCCGCAGCGGCTACTACGACAGCACCGGCGCCTTCAATACCACCGGCAACGACGGCACCGAGGTACTGGCCTACATGCCAGCCGCAGTCCTGGCGACCATTCACTCGACCACCGCCAATATCGACTATCCCAATACGCAGTACGGGCACGCCTTCTTTGTCGACGCCGCCCCCGGTACCGGGGACCTCTTCTACGGCGGCACCTGGCACACCTGGGTGGTCGGCGGCCTGGGTGCCGGTGGCAACGCGATCTTTGCGCTCGATGTCTCGAGTCCGTCGACCTTCGCGCAGACCCCCGCCGCGGCGACCGCGATCGTCAAGGGCGAGTGGAGCTCGAGCACCATCACCTGCCCGAACACGGCGAACTGCAAGAACAACCTCGGCAACACCTACGGCACCCCGCAGCTGCGCCGCCTGCACGATGGCAAGTGGGCGGTGATCTTCGGCAACGGCCTGAACAGCGCCTCGGGCGATGCCGGCATCTTCATCATGACCATCGATCCGAGCACGGCGGCCTCGACCTTCTACTACCTGAGCACGGGCACCGCCGGCACCAGCAACGGCATCGCCTATGCCACGCCCGCGGACCTGGACGGTGACCACATCAGCGACTACGTGTACGCCGGGGACATCAAGGGGAACATCTGGCGCTTCGACCTCACCAGCGCCACCGAGACCAGCTGGACGCTCACCCCGGGACCGCTGTTCAAGACCCCCGGCGGGCAGCCGATCACCACCGCCCTGGTGCTCGCCTCGGGAGCCGCCTCCACCGGTGCCCTGCAGCAGCTGATGGTGCTGTTCGGCTCCGGCCAGAAGAGCCCGGTATCCATCACCAGTCCTGCGACCTACGCCACCGGCACCCAGACCCTGTACGGGGTGTGGGACTGGAACATGGCCACCCCCATCACCGGCTGGAACGTCCAGTCCGCGGCCGCCTATGCGAGCCTGTCGGCCGCGACCGCCGGCACCGATGGCGCCAGCGGGGCCAACAAGACCCTGCAGAACACCAACCTGCAGCAGCAGGTGGTGACCATCAACGCGACGACCCTAAACCGGGACATCATGACCAATTCGACGGTCTGCTGGGCCGGCACCACCGGCTGCACCACCTCCGCCACGGCCAAGTTCGGCTGGTACCTCAACCTGCCGGGCGCCCAGGAACAGGTGATCTTCAGCCCCGAGCTGGTGGCCCAGGCGCTCACGGTCAACACGATCGTGCCGGCGAGCAACCTGCCGACCTCGTGCACCAACCAGAACGACACCGGCTACACCTACGTGGTCTCCGCGCTCACCGGGGCGGCGTTCAACCAGGTATTCCTGCCCCCGAGCGAGGCGGCCAACAGCGCGGTGAACACCAACCCGCGCTACACCGACGTGAACGCGATCGCCATGCAGACCAATGCAACCGGCAGCTCGTTCATCACCGCCAACAACGCCGGCACGAAGTTCCTGGTGTACGAAACCAACCAGACCACCGATGCCGGCCCGGGCAACAACAACATCCTGGGCGGCACCATCGGTCTTAACCTGCCGCCCAACACCACCGGCAAGCGCGTCAGCTGGATCCAGCGCCGCTAAGCGCTGCTCGAAAGGCACACCATGCACCCGCGAACCTTGAGCCCCACCCGCCCACGCGGCTTCACGCTGGTCGAACTGATGATCGTCGTGGTCATCGGCGCGATCCTGCTCGGCATCGCTGTGCCCTCGTACATGAGCTCGATCCGCAAGACGCGCCGCTCGGAGGCCAAGACCGCGCTGCTGGAGCTGGCCGGCCGCGAGGAGCGCTACCTCAGCACCAACCCGGCCGGCTACAGCACCACCCCCGCCGATGTCGGCTACACCGCCTTCGGCACCGGCAACCCGATCGGCACCGGCCAGTACTACTACGTCTCGGCGGTGTGCGTGACGGCTGCCGGAGCCGCCGCCGCCTGCGCGCCGAGCACACTCCCCGGTCCTTCTTTCCTGATCACCATCCTCCCCATGGCCGGCACCAGCCAGGCCGCCGACACGCAGTGCACCTCGTTCTCGGTGGACTCCGGCGGCGGCCAGTTCGCCACCGGCTCCCTGCCGCAGGCGAGCTGCTGGCAGCAGTAGGTTAGTACCGGTTATTCAGTCGGTTACCACCGATAGTTAATTCATCCCGACGCCGGGCCGACCCACGGCCACACTTGCGGGGGGTCGGCGGGTGGCACCAGCCGTGCGTGCGCATTTAACATTTTCTAGAGTCTGAGCTATATTTCCGCCATAGCCGCTCGAGCGCGCTTAGGTTCTCCTAGCGGTCGAAAAACAAGAAGAAACTGACGCCGCACTGCCGCAGGACCCGTCTGCGGTACGCGGGGTGTCACACCGAGGTGGTGATGGACACTACATGGCAGCAGCTTGAAGGCGCAGCACTGGTGCTGGCGCGCTCCAGTTCAATCAAGGACCGTCTGGCGGTGGCTTACCGCGATTACCTCGCGCAGGTGAACCCGGAGGAGCTCCCCGAGGCACTACGCGCGCAGTTCCGCGCCTGCCTGGAGGCACTCACGCGCGAGCGTCCGCAACGCGGCGAGGATGCCGTGCGCGCCACGGTGCGCAAGATGTCCAACCTCGAGGCCGATGAGGTCGCCTGCAGCCTGGTGCGCCTGTACGGGGCACTGGTGCGCGAGTCCCAGCGGCCGACTGATGCTGTGCTGCTGAGCACGGTGCCGGCCTCCGGCGGCGCCCGCGGCAAGAAAACCGTGCCACAGATCATCTCCCTCTACGCGCACGAGGCGTAAGTCCCGCAGCGCCCCGGGTTGCTCGTGCTCAGTCGAGCTTGAACTCGATGGTGTCCCAGCGCCCGGTCTTCTCGTGGCGCGCGTGCATGCGGATCGCATCCACTAGCGCGCGCTGGTCCCAGTCGACCACGTCGGTCGCCAGGTCGAGGATTGCCTTGGGGGCCGCCTTGCCGCTGCCGAAGGGCTTCATGAGGATCACCGGCTTCTTGCCGGCCTGCGCGAACAACAGCTCGAAGGTCAGAAGATCGCGGTCGGTCTCGTACAGGCTCGACAAGGCGATGATCCCTTCCACCGGGGCGATCTGCCGCCGCAGGTCCTCGCGCAGCGCTTCCTTGTCCCCGCCCGGGCGCACTTCCGGGGTGCTGTAGTTGCGGTAGAAAAAGTTCTGCGCACTCTCCAGGTACTCAAAGACGCGCAGGTAGTCATCGCTGGCGGCCCAGGCATGTGTGACGAAGAGCCGGATCGGGTTGGCTTGTGACACGGACGCATTTTCTCACAAAGGCGCTTGGGATACCCGCCTGCCGGGCACCGCAAGCCCCAGTGGGGGCGCAGGCTGACACAGTCCCGGGACGGGCACGATAGAATGGCCGCCGGTCCTTCGGATGAAAGCCTCGCGCCTTGCGACTTCTGGTCTACAACATCCGCTACGCCACCGGCACCGGGGCGGCCTTCCACCTGCCGCTGCCGGGGGCAGGGTACCTGCGCAACAACCGCAAGGTCTTGAGCGGCATCACCGAGTTCATCAGGGCCGAGAGCCCGGACGTGGTGGGCCTGATCGAGGTTGACACCGGCTCCATCCGCACCGGCAAGATCAATCAGGCCGACTACATCGCCAGGCAGCTCGGGCATTACTCGACCTACCAGACCAAGTACGGCGCCGACTCGTTTAACCAGTTCATGCCGATCGTGCGCAAGCAGGGCAATGCCTTCCTCTCCGGACCGAGCGCGCACGCTGAGCGCTTCCACTACTTCGACACCGGCATCAAGCGGCTGATCATCGAGCTGGAGCTGGCCGAGGTGTGCGTGTTCCTGGTGCACCTGTCGCTGAAGTTCCGCCACCGCCAGTACCAGCTGCGCTACCTGCATGACCTGATCCTGAAATCCACCAAGCCGGTGGTCGTCGCGGGTGACTTCAACACCTTCTGGGGCAACCACGAGATTTACCTGTTCATGCGCGCCGCGGGCCTGCGCAGCGCCAACACCGCGGGGCTGCCCTCCTTCCCGGCGCGTATCCCGCGCATCGAGCTGGACTTCATCCTGGTGAGCGCGGGGATCGAGGTCACCAACTTCCGCGTGCCCGATGTGCGCTTCTCCGACCACCGGCCGATCGTGTGCGACCTTGCGATCCCCGATGCGGCCGACCGCGCGCCGCGCGTCTCGGCCGCCTGATGGACCCACGCAGCGTCTGGAAAGCAAAGCCATGAACGTGCCCGCCCCCACCGCCTGGAACCTCACGCGCGATGCCGAGGGCGTCGCCTGGCTCAGCCTCGACAAGCCCGGCACCTCCGCCAACGTGCTCTCCGCGGCCGTGCTCGCCGAACTTGACCTGCTGCTCGGGCAGCTGGGCGATACGCCCCCGAAGGGCCTGGTGCTGATCTCGGCGAAGAAGAGCGGCTTCGTCGCCGGCGCCGACATCAAGGAATTCACGCAGCTCACGGACGAGGCGACTGGCTACACCCTCACCCGGCGTGGCCAGGCAGTCTTTGACCGCCTGGAAGCGCTGCCCTGCCCCACGGTGGCCGCCATCCACGGCTTTGCCCTCGGCGGCGGGCTGGAGCTCGCCCTCGCCTGCCGCTACCGCATCGGGGTGGCCGACGAGCGGCTGTCCCTCGGCCTGCCCGAGGTGCAGCTCGGACTGCATCCGGGCTTCGGCGGCACCGTGCGCACGGTGCGCCTGGTCGGGGTGCGGCCGGCGATGGAGATGATGCTCACCGGCAAGCCGGTGCGGGCGGACAAGGCGCTCAGGATCGGCCTCGTCGACCGGCTGGTCCCCGAGGACCAGCTGCGCGCTGCCGCACGCGAGTGCGTGCTGCAGCCACCGCCGCGGCGGCGGGCACCCCTCGCCGAGCGGGTGCTCAGCAATGCCCTGGTGCGCCCGTTCATCAAGGGCACCCTCGTGGCCCAGGTCGCCAAGCGGGCGCCCAGAGCGCACTACCCCGCCCCCTACGCCATGATCGACCTGTGGGCACGCTACGGGGCGCATGGACCGGCCGCCTTCGACGGCGAGGCGCGCTCGATGGCGCACCTGTTCCTGGATGCCACCTCGCGCAACCTGGTTCGGGTGTTCCTCCTGACCGATCGCCTGAAGGCCCAGGGCGGCAAGGCGGCCCGGGAATTGCGGCGCGTGCACGTGGTGGGCGCCGGGGTGATGGGCGGGGACATCGCCGCATGGTCAGCACTGCGCGGCTTTCAGGTCACGCTGCAGGACCGGGCACAGGAGTACATCGAGCCGGCGCTCAAGCGTGCCGCGCAGCTGTTCGAGCGGCGCGTGCGCGATACCAGCGAGCGTGCCGCCGCCGCGGCCCGCCTGACTGCGGATGTAGGGGGGACCGGCGTGGCCGATGCCGATGTCGTCATCGAGGCCATCTTCGAGGACCAGGCCGCCAAGCAGGAGCTGTACGCGCGCCTCGAGCCTGCGATGAAACCCGGCGCGCTGCTGGCAACCAATACCTCGAGCATCATGCTCGAGCCCCTGGCTGCGCGCCTGGCGCGCCCCGCGCGCCTGGTGGGCCTGCACTTCTTCAACCCGGTGGCACAGATGCCACTCATCGAGGTCATCCACGCACAGGACACCGATCCTGAAGCGGTGCAGGTGGCGGTGGGCTTTGCGCGCCGCCTGGACAAACTGCCGATCGCCTGCCGCAGCGCACCGGGCTTCATGGTCAACCGCGTGCTCACCCCGTACATGTTCGAGGCGATGCTCGCGGCCACCGAGGGCGTGCCGCTGGCGGCGATCGACCGTGCCGCGGTGGACTTCGGTATGCCGATGGGGCCGATCGAGCTGATCGATGTGGTCGGCCTGGATGTTGCCGCGCACGTGGGCGAGATCATCGCCGCACAGCTTCACCGCCCGGTCACCGCGATCCCGCGCCTGGGGGAGCTGATCGCAGCCAAGCGGCTGGGGCGCAAGAGCGGCGCCGGGTTCTACGAGTGGGTCGATGGCAAGGCGGTGAAGCCGCCCGCCACCAGCGCCGCCCCGGCGGATCTTACCGATAGACTGATTCTGGTCATGGTCAACGAATGCGTCGCCTGCCTGCGCGAGGGCATCGTGGCCGATGCGGAGCTGGTGGATGCGGCGGTGATCTTCGGCGCCGGTTTTGCGCCATTCCGTGGCGGACCTCTCACTTATGCGCGCAGCCGGGGAATTCCCGAGGTCGTGGCGCGTCTGACGGAACTGGCCGCGCGACATGGCGCACGTTTTGCGCCGGACGCGGGCTGGAGTCCGCTCACGGCAGCCGGAAAACCGTGACCGGCTCCCGGTGCATACAACACCCTGTGCTACCATCCGTGGACCCCTGCGCTGCAGCATCTGCGTGCTCAGGTTTTGCCGTGATTTTGCCGCTTTCCTTACGCCGCCATCGTTCAGAGTTTCCTGAAATAACATGTCCGAGGAGCAAGCCGCCAGCGCCCAGCTGCTGAAGTCGTTCGCGCCGCTGGATGGCATGAAGCGCGAGAACCTGGCTGCGCTCGCCAAGAAGTCCACCGTGAGGACCCTGCAGCCGGGGCGGGCGCTGATGACCGAGGGCGACTCGGACAAGCGCACCGTGTGGCTGGTGAGCGGGGTGCTGGAAGCCACGGACGGCAGCCGCAAGGTCGCCACCATTCGCGGCGGCACCGCCGAGGCGAAGAATCCCCTCTACCCCAACCTGCCGCGCAAGTACACCGTGCGCGCCGTGGATGAGGTGAGATACCTGGCGATCGACAGCGACCTGCTCGACGTCATGATCACCTGGGACCAGACCGGCAGCTACGAGGTCGAGGAGCTGCAGGCGCAGCTGCAGCGCGCCGGCTCCGATGACTGGATGACCACGCTGCTGCAGACGAATGCCTTCCAGCGCATTCCGCCGGCCAACATCCAGGCGATCTTCCAGCGCCTGCAGCGCGTGCCGTGCAAGCAGGCCGAGGTCATCATCAAGCAGGGCGATGAGGGCGATTACTTCTACATCATCGTGCAGGGCAAGTGCGCGGTGACCCGCGAGACCCCGCTTTCCCGCGAGGGCATCAAGCTGGCGGAACTGAACGTCGGGGACAGCTTCGGCGAGGAAGCCCTGATCGCCGAGGCCAAGCGCAACGCCACCGTGACCATGGTCAGCGACGGGGTGCTGATGCGCCTGAACAAGCAGGACTTCCGCGAGCTGATGAACGAGCCGCTGCTGCAGTGGGTGACCCCGGAGCAGGCCGCCAAGGTCATCGGCCGCGGCGGCCGCTGGCTTGACGTGCGCCTGCCGAGCGAGCACCAGAACCTCGGCATCGAGGGCGCGGTGAACGTGCCGCTCTACCTGATCCGCCTGAAGCTCTCCACGCTCGACCGCACCAAGCCGTACGTCGTCTACTGCGACACCGGGCGGCGCAGCTCCGCGGCGGCCTTCATCCTGGTCGAGCGCGGCTTCGAGGTTTATGTGCTGCGCGGCGGACTGGGCAGTGGCGCCGGCCTGCAACTGGCCCGCGGCGGCGGCGCCGACAAGCCCTGAGGATCGCGGCGCGCGGGGCCGGGCCGGTACTTGGCACTCTGTCAGGCCGTGACTGTTCGAGAACTCAGCGACGCCGCCAGAAATACCCGAGCTTCCCCAGCCAGGGGTCGCGTTGGTGTCGCCGGTTCTTGAAGACGTCTTCCTCGGGGTGCTGCGCCGCCCAGATGCGATTTTGCACCTCGTCGGCTTCAGCTTGCGCGATCCGCCGTTGTCTGGCCCGCCGTATTGCGCGCCACAGCGCCGACACGAGCCAGAAAATGAAGATCGCGACGACCGTAACGCCAATCAGCGTCCATATGCGCTGTGCGTCGGTCATGTGGACAGAGGGGACAGCCTTGTATCCCGGGCTCACTTAGCGCAGTACCGAGATGCGGGAGTCTCTAAGCACTTGTAACCCCCGGCTGGGGTGCCGCCTTGATCGTGCCCCGGCATGATTCGCAGACGCCAGCTCGGTTGACCGCGGCCCACGGCTCTGAGTACGGGCTCTTTTTGCAGAGCTTCGTTGCGTGGTCATAGGTGCGATCAAATCCATCCAAGGAGAAATAGATCCTCGCCCCGACAACGAAGCCGTCACCCCTCCCGGGAAGCCAGATGGCAAGATTGCCGTGAGGCTGGACCCCATAGAACCGTTGCGGTGACAGTCCGCCGAAGGTGAAGAATCGGTCGTCTGTGTCTGGGCTGCTTCTGTCCGTGCCCGTGTGGAACTCCTCGGGCTGATCGGCAATCTGTACGCCAAACGATCTGACGCTGAGCACGCCAAAGCTTTCGGCATCCAGCCCGCTACCAGCCTTCCAATTTAGCGTCACCGCGCCGAGCGTGCAGTTAATCTTCATGTCGATGGCAATTGACGTGCGCGTGTCGTTAGGTAGCGGTCGAGCTAATTCGTATCGACATGCCGCGGCGCAGCTCGAACGGCACCACGCGCCACTTAGCGTAGTGAATAGTCCTTGGCGCCGGCTTGCCTGAATCAGCGTCGCTGACCTGAGCGGTGAGCGCCGCAAAGAACATGCTTATGGTTGCCAAGCGCATCTGCGCGCCCCTTGGAACGGTGCGAGTCGTGCTACCGACAATCCTAACGACTTGTCGAAGCAGATGGCGAAGAGCAGAACACGAGCGACACGGACCTGGGACAGTCCGACGCTACATCGTGTGCGTAGCCTTGTCGCCGGAAAGCGCCCCGGCCAGGTAGGTCTCGATCTTCTTCTGCGTCTGGCCGCGGTCCTGCTCGCTGAACTGCACGCCGATGCCGGCGGTGCGCTTGCCCTGGTTGCCCTGGGCACCCTTGGGGGTCACCCAGATCACCCGGCCAGCCACGGGCAGCTTCTCATCCTCGCCCATGAGGTTCAGCAGCATGAACACCTCGTCGCCGAGGCGGTAGTTGCTGTTGGTGGGGATGAACAGCCCGCCGTTCTTCACGAACGGCATGTAGGCCAGGTACAGGGCACTCTTGTCCTTGATGGTCAGGGTCAGAAGGCCTGGTTTGTTCGCTCCTGCTCTCACGTTCCTGTCCCCGTCCACACTTGCCGGCACTGCCGCCATCCCATGCTTCCTCAAGTACTCAACCATCTACGGCACCAGGCGCCTCAGCAAGGCCTCCAGCGCCAGGCCCCGGTTCAGCGGCACATCGAGCGTGGCACGCAGGTCGCGTGCCTCGTCGAGCAGCCCGAAGAGCTCGCGTATATTCAAGACCGGACCTCCCCCTGACAAGTAGGGGGCAGCACGCACTTCTGTCATAAACAGCCCCTCGCGCTCGCCCCGGCGAATGCGATCTGTGAGCCAATTCTCAATGCACCGCAGGCGCAGATCCACCTCCCCGCGCGCCCAGCGCTCGGCGGTGGCCACCAGGTCTCCCCCGCCCCCGCAGAGCGCCTCCAGGCCCTGATGCACCTCGGCGCCGATGGCCGCCAGTTCGGAAGGGTCGGAGGCGGCCGCCAGCAGCAGCGGCGCCTCCCCCAGGATATCCAGTGCCTGGCCCCAGTCCCCCGGACCGCGCGCCGCCGCGAGCCAGGCGAGGCTCTGCGCCCGTTCCGGTGCCCGCACCCTGAGGCGCTGGCAGCGGCTGAGCACGGTGGCCGGCAGGCGCGAGGGCTGCGTCACCACCAGGATCAGCAGCGTGCGCGCGGATGGCTCCTCGAGGGTCTTCAGCAGCGCATTTGCGGCAAAGCGGTTCATGGCATCGGCGGGGCTTACGATGGCCACCTTATAGCCCCCGCCGTGGGCAGTCAGGGCCAGCTCCGCCGACAGCTCGCGCACCTGCTCGATGCGGATCTGCCTGGAATCCTCCTCCAACCCGAGGAAGCTCAGGTCCGGGTGCCCACGCGCGAGCACGCGGCGGCAGGCGCGGCATTCCCCGCACGGCGCGCGCTGCGGGTGCTCGCACAGCACGAGGCGTGCGGCCCAGAGCGCAAGCCAGGCACCCCCGGCACCGGGTGCCTCGTGGATGAGCAGCGCGTGCGGCATGCGTTGCGCGGTCCAGGCCGCGCGCAGGGCCGCCTGCTCGCTGCCGAGCCAGCCGGGCGCGGGCCATGCCACTGCCGGGCCCTCAGCACTCATCGGGTCACCAAAGGCGTGACCGCCTCGATGACGGCGCTGCGCACCAAAAGTTCCGGCTGACTGGCATCAATGATGCGCACCCGCGCGGGGGCTGCGCGCGCCACGGCAAGGTAGCCGGCGCGCACGCGCTCGAAGAAGGCGAGCGTCTCGGCTTCGAAGCGGTCCGAATCGGCACCGCTGCGCGCGCGCGCACGCGCCAGACCGGCGCTGACCGGCAGGTCGAGCAACAGCGTGAGGTCGGCTGCCAGGTCCGCCTGCACCGCCTGCGCGAGGTGCTCAATCAGCGCACCGTCCACGCCCCGCCCGGCGCCCTGGTAGGCGCGGGTGGCATCGGTGAAGCGGTCGCACACGACCCAGGTACCGCGCGCCAGTGCCGGGCGGATGAGGTTGCTCACATGCAAGGCGCGCGCGGCGAACATCACCAGGGTTTCCGCCAGCGGCGAGACCGGCTCGCTGCCGCGCTCGAGCACGATCTGCCGCAGCCGCTCGGCCAGGGCGGTGCCGCCGGGCTCGCGCGTGAGCAGCACGCTCTTGCCCTGGCTCTCCAGGTACTCCTTGAGCGCGCGGGCGAGAGTGGACTTGCCCGCCCCCTCGATGCCCTCGAGTGTGATGAACCGGCCGCTCATCGCAGGTGGGCACCAGGAACGCTGCCGGCGTGGGACTGGGCGCGCAAGCGCGCCAGGTACGCCTGCACTGCGGCGTTGTGCTCCTCGAGCGTCTTGGAGAAGTGGTGCGCGCCATCGCCCTTGCCGGTGGCCACGAAGTACAGCGCCCCGGACTCATCCGGGTGCACCGCGGCGAGCAGCGATTCGCGCCCGGGCAGGGCGATGGGTCCGGGCGGCAGCCCCTCGCGCGTGTAGGTGTTGTAGGGGTTGTCGGCCTGCAGGTCGCGGGTGTGGATCGTGCCGTCGTACCGTTCCCCCAAGCCGTAGATCACCGTCGGATCGGACTGCAGCCGCATGCCCTTGCGCAGCCGCTCGATGAATACCCCGGCGATGAGCGCGCGCTCGCTCTTCAGCTGCGCTTCCTTCTCCACCATCGAGGCGAGGATCAGGGCCTGCCCGGGCTGCGCGAACGGCAGCCCGGGCGCACGGCTGTCCCAGGCGGAGTCGAGGGCACGCTGCATGGCCTCGTACGCCAGAGTGAGGATGGCCGCGTCAGTGGTACTGGCGGCAAAGCGGTAGGTGTCCGGGAAGAAGCGGCCTTCGGCCAGCTCGCCCGGGTGGCCCAGTGCGCTCATGACCTGGGCGGCAGAGCGGCCGCGCAGCGTGTGCGCGACGGCCGGATGCGCGTCCAGGAGCGCGCGGAATTCGGCGAAGGTCGCACCCTCGACCACGGTGAGCTGTTCGAGCACCACCCGCCCTTCGGCGAACATGGTGAGGATCTCCTGCGGGCTGGCGTGCGGTGGGATCTCGTAGATGCCGGCCTCGACGCGCACCTGGCGGTTCTTGAGGCGCAGCCACCAGGTGACCGCGCGCGCATCCGTGACCGTGCCCTGGGCCTGCAGGCGATTCAATACCGAGCGCAGGCTTGAGCCTGCAGGCACCTCGATGCGCGTGATCGCGTCCCGGGGGCCGGCATCCAGGTAGCTGTGCTCGAGCCAGTGATAGCCGAAGGCGGCAGCCGCGGCCGCCAGCAGTACCAGCACGACCAGAGCCGGCAGCATCCCGCGACCGCGCTGGTACCGCCGCCTCATGGGGCGCCCGCCGCCCGGGCGCCGCCGGAGAGCAACGGGGCGATCGCAGTCTTCAGGCGCCCGGTCACGGTGGCAGCACCGAGCCGCCGTCCGGCGATCTCCGCCACCGCACGGATTCCCCACAGCGCATTGGTCAGAAAGATCTCCTCCGCAGCCTCCAGGTCCGCGCGCTGCAGCTCGCGCACCTGCGTCTCGATCGTGCACCCCCCGGCCGCATCCAGCACCACCTGGCGCATCACCCCCTCCACCCCGCACAGGGCAAGGCTGGGTGTCATGAGCGTGCCGTTGCGCACCAGGAACACGTTGCTCATGGTGCCCGAAATCAGGGCGCCGCTGCGACTGAACAGCAGCGCCTCGGCGATCGCAGGATCGTGCCACTCGGCACGCGCCAGCACCTGCTCCAGGCGGTTGAGGTGCTTGATTCCCGCCGTCACCGGGTTTTCGGCCAGGGCGATTTGCGCGATGCGCACGCGCACCGCGGCAGGCTCCTCCTGTGGCAGCGGCCACAGGTAGCGCAGCGCCACCCGGGTGGGGTGTTCGGTGTCCGCTGGCGCATAGCCGCGCGCGACCGCCGGCCCGCGCGTCAGGATCAGCTTGAGGATGGCACGGTCGGTGCCGCCGGCCAGCGCCTCGAGTTCCTGCGCGATGACCGCAAGGTCCGGGGGCGCAAGCTTCAGGCGCGCGCAGCCGCGCGCCAGGCGCGCCAGGTGCAGGGTGAGAAAGCGCGGCCGGCCGGCCACGCAGCCTAAGGTCTCGAACAGCCCGTCGCCGTAGTGCAGCCCGCGCTCCAGCGCGGACACGGTGCCGGAGTGCGCGCCATTGACGAGCACCATGTCGGGAGCGGCGGCAGAGCTCATGACCGGCTTCCCAGTGCTGCGAGCAGCCCGCGCGCCTTGGCGCGGGTTTCAGTGAGCTCGCGCTGCGGATCCGAGTCCGCGACGATGCCGGCGCCGGCGCGGAAGCTCAGGTGCTCGCCGCTCAGGGTCATGGTGCGGATGAGGATGTTCAGGTCCAGCCGGCCATCGGTGGTGAGGTAGCCGAGTGAGCCGGTGTAGGCACCGCGCCCGGCGCCTTCCAGCTCGGCGATGATCTGCATGCAGCGGAACTTCGGCACCCCGGTGATCGTGCCGCCCGGGAACACCGCGCGCAATGCACCCACCGGGGTGACCTCCGGGCGCAGCACGCCGCTCACGTTCGAGACGATGTGGTGCACGTGCGTGTAGGACTCGATGCTCATGAGCTCATCGACCCTGACCGTGCCGGCCTCGCACACGCGGCCCAGGTCATTGCGCTCGAGGTCGATGAGCATGATGTGCTCGGCACGCTCCTTGGGGTGCGCGGCGAGTTCCTGCATCTCCTGGGCATCGTCGCCCGGGCGGCGGCTGCGCGGCACGGTGCCGGCGATCGGCCGCGTGTCGATGTGGCGCCCGTTCACGCGCACCAGGCGCTCGGGCGAGGAACTCACGATCGCCACCTCATCCCACTGCACCAGCGCGGCGAAGGGGGCGGGATTGGCGGCGCGCAAGCGCCCGTAGAGCGCCGCTGCAGCCGGGCGCGAGCCTTGCGGCACATGCACCCTCACCTCCCAGGGCCGCGAGAGGTTCGCCTGGTAGATATCCCCGGCGCGCACGTACTCCTTGGCCCGGTGCACGCGCGCAAGATAGGCCGCGGGGGCCTCCTCGGTCACTTCCCCGATCGAAAGCTCATCGGGGGCATCCTCGGTCAGTGCGGCCGCGCGGGCATCGGCGATGACCGCCTCGAGCAGCTGCGCGGCCGAGGCTTCCGCGACCGCACGCACGCGCCCGCTGGCCAGATCGTGCACCAGTGCGCACGGGGTGCGCAGGGCAAGCGCCGCCCACGGCAGCGGCGTGCGCGGCAGTGACAAGTGCGGCTCGATCTCGCTGACCAGCTCGTACCCCAAGAACACCGCCCAGCCGCCGGCGAAGGGCAGCTCGGCGGCGGCACCGGCGGGCTGCTGCTCCGTGCGCCACCAGGCCTCGAGGGCCCCGAGGAAGGTATCGCTCTGCACCTCGACCCCGCGCGCGTGCAGGCGGCCGGCCGCGGAAAGCCACAGGGCGGCGGTGGGCTGTGCCAGCAGCAGGCTCGCCTGGCTCAATGGACCGCTGGCTGCGCTGTCGAGCAGGAACGGGTAGCGGGCGGGGAAGCGACCGGCGAGGCGCTGCAATACCGCAGGCGGCACCTCAAGGTCACGGACCAGCGGCGCGCGCGTGGGAGAGCCGCCCCGGAGGTTCAGGCGTCGAAGCGCCGGAAGATCAATGAACCGTTGGTGCCGCCGAAGCCGAAGGAGTTCGAGAGCGCCACGTCGATCTTCATCTTGCGCGCGGTGTTGGGGACGTAGTCCAGGTCACACTCCGGATCGGGGGTGTGGTAGTTGATCGTCGGTGGTGCGACCGAATCGCCGATGGCGAGCACCGAGAAGATCGCCTCGACCACGCCGGCCGCGCCCAGCAGGTGCCCGGTCATGGACTTGGTGGAGCTCACGGCGAGCTTGCCCGCGTGCGCGCCGAAGGCGCGCTTCATCGCCTGGGTCTCGGCCTTGTCACCCAAGGGTGTGGAGGTGGCGTGCGCGTTGATGTACTGCACGTCGGCCGGGTTCAGGGCGGCATCGCGCAGCGCATTCACCATGGCCAGCCGGGCCCCCTCCCCGTCCTCGGGGGGCGCGGTGATGTGGTGCGCATCCCCGCTCATGCCGAAGCCGACCAGTTCCGCGTAGATCTTCGCGCCGCGCTTCTTGGCGTGCTCGAGCTCCTCGAGCAGGACCGCGCCGCCGCCGTCGCTCAGGACGAAGCCGTCGCGATCCTTGTCCCAGGGCCGGCTCGCCTCGGTGGGTGCATCGTTGCGCGTGGACAGTGCCTTGGCCTGGCCGAAGCCCCCTAGGCCGGTGCGCGTGGTGGCCATCTCGCCGCCACCGGCGACGATGACATCCGCATCCCCGTACTGGATCGTGCGCATCCCCAGGCCAATGGCATGCGTGGAGGTGGTGCAGGCGGTGACCACGCCCAGGTTCGGCCCCTTGAGGCCGTACTTGATCGAGAGGTGCCCTGCGATCATGTTGATGATCGCCGCGGGAATGAAGAAGGGGGAGATCTTGCGCGGGCTGTTGGCCTTCAGGTACGCGTTGTGGTCTTCCTCGATGGTCCACAGACCGCCGATACCCGCCCCGCACACCGCCCCGCACATGGCAGGATCGGTCTTGGTGAAGTCGATGCCGCTGTCGGTGACCGCCTGGATGCCGGCCGCCACGCCGTAGTGCATGAACTCGTCCATGCGGCGGGCTTCCTTGGCGGGCACGTAGTCCTCGACGTTGAAGTCCTTGACGGCACCGCCGAAGCGCACCGGGAAGGCCGACACGTCGAAGCGCGTCACCGGGCCGATGCCGCTCCTGCCGTTGAGGATCGCATCCCATGCGGATGCGACGGTGCTGCCCACCGGGGACACGATGCCCAGCCCCGTTACCACAACCCGGCGCTTACTCACGCGACATCCGTATGGCGTCTGTCAGCAATGGCTCAGGACTTGGCGCGCCGCTCGTTGATGTAGTCGATCGCCTGGGCAACGGTGGTGATCTTCTCGGCGTCCTCGTCCGGGATCTCGATCTCGAACTCTTCTTCGAGGGCCATGACCAGCTCGACCGTGTCGAGTGAATCGGCTCCCAGGTCGTCAACGAACGAGGCATCGTTCGTGACCTGTTCCTGTTTGACGCCCAGCTGTTCGGCAACGATGGCCTTAACCTGCTGCTCGACTGTGCTCATTAGCGGTGGGTCCTTGTGTAGGCTTGAAAGTCTGTCCGGGCTCACCTGACCATCAGGGGCGCTGCGGGCGCGGTATTGTAGGGGAACACCCCCCCGGGTGCTACTCACCCGCATCCGGCGCGAGTGTTTGTTTTTACTGGCGAAACACCCGCGGCAGTTCCCGGCATTCCGGAACGGGTCCGCACCGCTGTGGCGTGCGTCCAACGCCCCTGAACCTAGGGCATGAACATGCCGCCGTTCACGTGCAGGGTCTCCCCGGTGATGTAGCTGGCCTGCGGGGACACCAGGAACAGCACCGCCGCGGCCACGTCGGCCGCCGTTCCCAGCCGCCCCATCGGGATCTGGCCCATGAGCGCTGCGCGCTGCTCCTCGCTCAGGCCCCGCGTCATGTCGGTGTCGATGAATCCCGGTGCCACCGCGTTCACCGTGATCGCACGCGAGGCGAGTTCCTTGGCCAGGGACTTGGTGAATCCGAGAAGCCCTGCTTTTGCCGCGGCATAGTTCACCTGGCCGGCGTTGCCGGTCACGCCCACGACCGAGGTGATGTTGACGATGCGCCCGTGGCGTTCCTTCATCATGCGCTTCACGCAGGCCTTGGACAGGCGGAACACCGAGGTCAGGTTGGTCGCCAGCACCGCGTCCCAGTCCTCCGGTTTCATGCGCAGCAGCAAGGTGTCGCGGGTGATGGCGGCGTTGTTCACCAGGATGCTCGGGAATTCCCCGGCACCGTCCAGCTCCCTTACCAGGGCATCGATCGAGGCGGCATTGCCCGCATCCAGCACCGCCCCGCGGCCGTTGCATCCGTGCGACGCAAGCGCCGCGGTGAACTTCTGCGCCCCGTCTGCGCTGGTGGAGGTACCGATCACGCGCGCGCCCGCGCTGCCCAGGGCAAGCGCGATCGCAAGGCCGATCCCACGGGAGGCCCCGGTCACCAGGGCCACGTCCTTGTCGAGCATGCTCATGAATCCCCCCGGGTCATCTGCAGTGCCGCATCGATCCCGGCCAGGTCCTCCAGCGCCGGGTACTCAAGTCCCGGGCGCTTCTCGATGCGGCGGTTGAGGCCGGTCAGGACCTTGCCGGGCCCGCACTCGATCACCTGCGAGACGCCGGTGGCGGCGAGTGCATGCAGGGTCTGCGACCAGCGCACCGGGCTTGAGAGCTGGCGCACCAGGAGCGCACGGATCTCATCCGGCTGCGTGTGCTCCGCGGCATCCACGGCGCTCAGGTACCGCACCCGCGGGGCGCGCACGGTGAGTGCACGCAGGCGCTCGGCGAGGCGCGCCGCGGCGGCCTTCATGAGGCTGGTGTGCGCGGGCACGCTCACCGGCAGCGGCACCGCACGCTTGGCACCGCGTGCCTTGCACAGCTCGATCGCCCGCTGCACGGCCGCCGCCTCCCCGGCGATCACCACCTGGCCGGGGGAATTGAAGTTGGCGGGCTCGACCACTCCCCCCTGCGCCGCCTCGCGGCACGCCGCTTCAATGTCCGCATCCGCAAGGCCCAGGATGGCTGCCATCGCGCCGCTGCCGGCAGGCACTGCCTGCTGCATGATCTGGCCGCGGAAGCGCACCAGGTCGATGGCGGGGGCGAACTCCAGCGCCTGCGCGCACACCAGGGCGGTGAACTCCCCGAGACTGTGACCGGAGACCCAAAGCGGCAGCCCGCCGCCGCGGCCACGCCAGATACGCCACGTGGCAACCCCGGCGGCGAGCATCGCAGGCTGCGTGCGCTCGGTCTCGTTCAGGGCAGCTTCCGGCCCCGCGCTTACCAGCTGCCACAGGTCGTAGCCGAGTACCGCGGAGGCCTCGGCGAAGGTGCTCTGCACCAGCGGCTCGGCGGCGGCCAGTCCTGCCAGCATGCCGACCGACTGCGACCCCTGGCCGGGAAAGACGAACGCGAAGGACATGCGAACCCTTCAATGGTTGCGCTGTGGGGGCGCGGATTATAGCGGTAGTGGGGCAAGCCTCAGGCAGGCGGCCACCGCCGTCCCCCCGATGACCCCAAACAGGTGCGCAGCGGTGACGACATCGGCGGTGCCTGAAAATGGCAGCGGACCTGCCCAGTGCTCGTACGCGAGCTTGCCGGCCAGGAAGGCGAGCAGCACCCAGGCGTCCGGTTCGTGGCGCCTGAGGTGCGCCAGGGTTCCGGCGGCCATGACCCCGTGCAGCACTCCCGAGGAACCCACGTACCACTGCAGGGTCGAATCGAACAGCCACAAGCCCGCGTCGATGGCCAGGAGCGCCCCCAGCACGATCCCGAGCCACTGCCGCGGGGAGTAGTCACGGGCGAACAGTGCCCACATGAGTGCAAGCCCGAGCACGTTGAGAACCGCATGCCGCAGGCCCAGGTGTACCCAGTGTCCCGTGAACAGCCGCCACCACTGCCCCGCGGCGATACCCGCGCGCTCGTAGCGCAGGGCCAAGCGCCCCGCCTCGCCGGCCACACACGGCAGCAGCAGCAGCACGCACACCGCCAGCAGCGCCCAGCCGTAGCGCGCGTCGCAATTGAGAGACTTCATCAGCAGCCGCACGCGGTTCACAGGTCCCTGGACCCCCTTTTGTTATGATCGCGCGTCGTTTTCACGGCCCTAACACCGGCCCCCCGGGCCGCCCACGGAAACAGCAGCCTATGAGTCACATTCCTTCGCAGGTTAGCAGAGGCCTTGCCCGGCGGTACGCACGCGGCTTCACCCTGATCGAGATCATGGTGGTGGTGATCATCATCGGTCTGATGGCATCGCTGATCGTGCCGGCGGTCATCGGCCAGGTGGACAAGGCCAAGATCACCAAGGCCAAGGGCGACATCCGCGCGCTCGAGACCGCACTGACCATGTACCGGCTCGACAACTCCAAGTACCCGACCACCGATCAGGGGCTGACCGCGCTGGTGACGCAGCCGGCCGATCCGACGATCAAGAACTGGAAGCCCGGTGGCTACCTGCAGCGCGTGAGCAAGGACCCCTGGGGCAACGACTACCAGTACGGAAATCCGGGCACGCACGGCAAGGAATATGACCTGTACACCCTCGGCGCCGACGGCGCCCCCGGGGGCGACGGCAACGATGCCGACATCGGCAACTGGAACCTCGGCGATTAACCACCCCGTGCGCCCGTGGGGCCGCCGGCGCGCACCCGGCGCGCAGCGCGGCTTCACGCTGGTCGAGATCCTGGTGGTGGTGGTGATCATCGGGGTGCTGGCGGCGGGCATGCTGCTCTCGGTGAGCCTCACCGGGCGCGATCGCGAACTGGAGCAGGAAAGCACGCGCCTGGTCGACCTGTTCAAGTACGCGCGCGAGCAGGGGGAGCTGCAGACCCGCGAGTACGGGGTGATGTTCCAGGACGACGGCTACCAGTTCCTGGTGTACGACGCGCACCGCGGCCTGTGGCGCGAGGTGTTCGAGGACGATGCCCTGAGCGAGCGCAAGCTGCCCGACGGACTCACCGTCACCCTCACGGTGGATGCACGCCCCGTGGTACTCAAGCGGCCGAAGGATGCCAAGGACAAGACCCCGCAGGTCATGCTGTTCTCCAACGGCGACCTGAGCACCTTCAGCGTCACGCTCCAGCGCGACAACGGGGTGCGCACGGTCATCATCGCGCCGAACGAGAAAGGCGAGATCGATCAGGGCGCGCTGGTGGAGCTGAAGCGATGAGGCGCGCGGCCGGGTTCACGCTCATCGAGGTGCTGGTGGCCCTGACCATCGTCGCAGTCGGCATGGCCGCGCTCATGAGCGCACTGAACTCCTCGGCCGAGACGGTCGCGTACCTGCGCGACAAGACCTTCGCCAACTGGGTGGCGATGAACAAGATCGCCACCGTGCGCACCTCCGGCCAGCAGCCGGCCAAGGGCGACAGCAACGGTGACATCGACTTCGGCAACCGCAAGTGGCACTGGCACATGGAGGTGCTGACCACCGACGTGCCCGGGCTGCTGCGCATGGACGTGCGCGTGCGCCCGGCGGAGGTCAAGGCGGACGAGGACAGCGGCTGGATGACCACGGTGAGCGGCATCTACGGCGGCGCGGTCGCCCAGTCCAACGGCATCACGCCCAACTGGGGTGCGCAGAATCCCTTCGGGCCCGGGAGCAACGGTGCCGGCGCGCCGCCGGAGAACCCGCCGCAGAACACCCCGAAGGTGCCAACGCCCGAGGGCCCGTCCACGGGCGGAGGCGGGCAGTGAGCGTGCGCGAGCGCGGCTTCACGCTCGTCGAGCTGCTCGTGGCGCTGTTCATCGCCGCGATCATCTTCGCGATGGGCTACGCGGCGATCAACCAGGCCCTGACAAACCACGACACGCTCAAGGCGCAGCAGGCGCACATCCTCGCCCTGCAGTCGGTCGTGCGGCTGATGGAGCAGGACCTGGTCCAGGCGGCCGCGCGCCCCGTGCGCCAGCCGCTCGGCTCGGGCGAACAGGGAGCCTTCGTCGGCGCCCCGCCCGATACCCAGCCGCTGTTGGTGCTCACGCGCGCCGGCTGGTCCAATCCTGCCGGCGTGCAACGCCCGGCGCTGCAGCGGGTCGCCTATTTCCTGGAGAACAAGACACTGCGGCGCGAGTACTGGAACGTGCTCGACCCGACGCAGACCAGCACGACCGTCAAACGCGACCTCATGGACAAGGTCAAGGCGGTCACGCTGCGCTACCTCGACTACAACCGCCAGTGGCAGGCGCAGTGGCCGGCCGCCGGCGGCTGCCCGACCTGCGCCACCAGCCCTCAGGCAATGATGTCGCGCCCTCTGGCCGTGGAGGTCACGCTCGACACCGAGGACTGGGGCAAGATCGTGCGCGTGATCGAGGTGCCCGGGTGAGCACGCGCGCACGGCGCCAGCGGCCGCAGGCGCACCGTCATGCGCAGCGCGGCATCGCCCTCCTGGTCGCCGTGCTGCTGGTGGCACTCGGCACCATCATTGCCGCCGCCGTCGCCTACGAGAATGCCATGACCGCCCGGCGCGGCACCGCCACCTACGCCTTCGACCAGTCGATCCTCATCGCCCAGGGTGCCGAGGCGCTCGCCGCCTACGGCGTGCAGCAGTTGGTGCAGAAGGATGCCAAGCGCTACGTCTATGTCGGCCAGGGCTGGGACAAGCCCTACGGCCCGATGGAAATCGTGCCCGGGGTCATGCTGACTGCCTACCTCGAGGACGTGCAGGGCCGCTTCAATCTGAACTCGCTGGTCGATACCACCGGCCGCCCCAACCTCACCCAGCTGGCAGTGTTCAGGGCACTGCTCGCCGCGGTGGGGCTGGAGCAGAAATGGGCCGGACTGCTGGTCGACTGGATCGATACGGATGCGGTGCCCTCGATCCCTGATGGTGCCGAGGACAGCACCTACCTCGGGCAGACGCCGCCGTACCTGACGGCCAACCGCTATATCACGAGCACCAGCGAGCTTATGGCACTGCCGGGCTTCGACCGCCAGCACTTCAACCTGATCGCCCCCTTCGTCAGCGCCCTGCCCCCGGGCACGCGCCTGAACGTCTGCACCGCCCCGGGCACGGTGCTCGATGCCTACATCGGGCCGGGACACCAGGAGTACGGCGGCGCGGAATCCGAGAACCTGGCCAAGAACCGCACCAGTGCCGGCGGCTGCTTCCCGGCGCTGCAGGACTACGCAAAGTCCTTCAACACCGGCAACGGCAACTCCTGGCAGACGCCCACCCCGGCGGGGGGGACCGCACCGGCCGCGCGCAGCGGCATCACTCCCACCACGATCGGGACCGACACCGGCACCGGTCCCCGAGCCGGTGCGCCCGTAGCCCAGGGGGTCGTGAGCCTCGTCGGCCAGAGTTCGAACTACTTCCGCCTCACCAGCGTGGTCACTATTGGCAGTACCGAGATCAACTTGTACAGTCTTCTGTACATGGACCCGACGTCCTACGCACTGCGCCCGATCCAGCGCAGCTTCACGCCGGACTAGAGCCCAGCGGATGGAACCATGCACACCCAGGGACCGACGATGACAGGAGGCGCAGATGGCTGAGACGCTGCTGCTGCGCCTGGCGCGCGCCCCGGACCAGGCGGCCACCTGGCTCGTCGTCGATGGCAGCGGTGCCCCGACCGGGCCGCCGCAGAGCGGTCCGCTCACCCTCGCCGCACCACGCGCCGCGACCCGGCGGGTGTGCGTGCTGGTCCCGGGAACCGATGTGCTGCTGGCACAGCCGGACCTGCCGCTGAAGGCCGGGGCGAAGCTTGCGACGCTCGTGCCCTATGCGCTCGAGGAGCATCTGGCCGATGCGATCGAGGACCTGCACTTCGCCCTGGGCAAGCGCCAGGGTGACGCCACGCGCACGCGCGTGGCGGTCGTGGCGCGCCGTCTCATGGACGAGTGGCTCGCGCAGCTGCGCGCTGCGGGCATCGAGCCCAACGCGCTGTATGCGGACAGCGACCTGTTGCCGCTGAACCCCGGGCAGGCAGTGGCGCTGCTGGAAGAGGATGCGGTGTTCGTGCGCCCGCCGCACGGCACGCCCGTCACGCTGCCGGCCGATGCGCTCGACCAGGCCCTGCAGATCGCGCACGCCAGTGCCGACAGCGCGGCCAGCGGCGGCAGCGGCCTCATTCTCTACACCGGTGCTGCCGAGTGGCAGCGGCACGCCGCGCAGGTCGAGGCGGTGCGCCCGAGCTTCGATGGCATCAAGGTGCAGCTGCTCACCGACGGGCCGCTGGCACTGTTCGCGCAGCAGCTGCCGCGCGAGACGGCCATCAACCTGCTGCAGGCCGACTACGCGCCGGCCAGCGGACGCGGCGCGCACCTCAGGGCCTGGCGGGTCGCCGCCATGCTGCTGGCCGCCCTGCTGGTGCTGCACATCGGCGGCAAGGTCATCCAGCTGCGCGTACTCAAGAGCCGCGAGCACACCGTCGATGCCTCCATTCGCGACGTGGCGCACAGCGTCGGGGAAACCTCGCTGCTGGATGTCCGCAAGCACCTGGAGGCGCGCGTGGCCGCCGCGCGCGGTGCCGGCGGCGGCCTGCTGCCGGCGCTGCAGGCGCTGGCGCAGGCGCGCACTTCGACCCCGGGCACCAGCGTCCGGGAACTCAACTTCCACGGCGGTTCGCTGGAGATGACCCTCGGCGCCCGGGATGCCGCAAGCCTCGCGCACCTGAGCCAGACGCTGCGCGAGAACGGCTGGACCGCGGAGCTGGGCAGCGGCAGCAATACCGCCGACGGCTACCTGGGCCGCATTCAGGTACACGCCAATGGCACTTGAGATGAAAGACCTCTCGCTGGAGGCACTCTTCGATGCCTACGCTGCGCTCTCGCAGCGCGACCGCCGCCTGGCACTCGCCGGCGCGGCGATGCTCGCCGCCATCCTGCTCTTCAGCATCCTGATCCCGCTGGACCGCTCGGTCGCCCACGCGCGCACGCGGCTGGAGCAGAAGCGCACCGATCTGGCGTGGATGCAGAACGTGGCCGTGCCGGTGCTGCGTAACGCGCCCGCGCCCAACCCCAACGGCGAGTCGCTGCTGGTGCTGGTCGACCGCTCCACGCGCGAGCTGCACCTGGACACGGCCATGCGCGGCAGCGACCAGGGCGCCGCCGGCAGCCTGTCGCTGCGCCTGGAGAAGGCCCCTTTCGACACCCTGGTGGCGTGGCTGGCGCGACTGGCACAGCAGAACGGGGTGGTCATCGATTCGGCGACCATCGAGAAGACCGGCGACACCGGGCTGGTCAACGCGGCCCTGGTCCTGCGCCCCGGCATGATGTGAAGCGCGGGCTCTGGATCACTCTGGCCGCGCTGCTCGCCTTCGCGGGGATCATCCTGGCGCGCCTGCCGGCCTCCTGGGTCGTTCCGGCGAGCGGCAGGGCTGCCATCGGCTGCACGGGCGTCGACGGCACGCTGTGGAGCGGCAGCTGCAGCGGCTTGTTCGTACAGCGCATGCCGGTCGGGGATCTCACCTGGGAGCTCAGGCCGCTGCGGCTTCTGGCCGGCCGCCTCGCCGCGCACGTGACGCTGGCGAGCCCGCTCGCCCATGGCAGCGCCGATGCGGAACTCGGCCTGCACGAGTACCTGCTGGCGCAGAACCTCAGCGCGGAAGTGCCACTGGACCCGGCGCTCATGCCCGGGTTGCCGCCGCAGTTGCGCGGGCAGGCACACCTTGCGCTCACGCGCGTGGTGCTCGCGAAGGGTGCGCTCCAGGAGCTGCAGGGACGCATCGAGGTGCACGACCTGGAGGATCGGTCCGGTCGCACGACGCGCCTCGGCAGCTACGCGGTCACCTTCGCGCCCACCGCAGGTGATCCCACCGGAGTGATCAAGGACCTGGACGGGCCGCTGTCCGTGGCAGGCACGCTGCGGCTTACGCGCCAGGGCGGCTTCGACGTCCAGGGCACGGTCGCACCCAGGCCCGATGCGCCCGCGGAGCTGACCGACAACCTGCGCTACCTCGGCAGCCCGGATGCCGCCGGCCGGCGGCAGTTCTCGCTCTCGGGCACCTTCTGAAGCGCGCGCGGTGCCCCCGGAGGCGGACGGTGCCTTCAGCTAGACTAGGACGGTGACTGCCGCCCCTGAAACCCCGCAGTGCCCGCGGTCGTGCCCACCATGAGCACCCCCGCCGGGCACGCCGTCTTCCTCAGCTACGCCTCGCAGGATGCGACCGCGGCACGGCGCATCTGCGAGTCGCTGCGCGCGGCCGGCCTCGAGGTCTGGTTCGATCAGAGCGAGTTGCGCGGCGGGGACGCCTGGGACCAGAAGATCCGCAACCAGATCCGTGACTGCGCGCTCTTCGTGCCGATCATCTCCGAGCACACCGCCTCACGGCCCGAGGGTTATTTCCGCCTCGAGTGGGCGATCGCCGATCACCGCACGCAGATGATCGCCCGCAACAAGGCCTTCATCGTCCCGGTGTGCGTGGACGCAACCCCCGAAGGCACGGCCGACCTGCCGGATTCGTTCCACCGCGTGCAGTGGACGCGCCTGCCGCAGGGCGCCACGCCCGCGGCATTCTGCCAGCGCATTGCCACGCTCCTTACCGGAGTCGAGGCAACCCCGGCGCCCCAGCAGCCGCAGGTCGCATCATTGCCGGCGACGAAGGCAAAGAGCCCGAGGCTCACCGGCTGGATCCTGGGCGGTCTCGCCGCGCTCGCGGTGGCCGGCGCACTGCTCCTGAAGCCCTGGCGCGGGCAGGCCCCGCTCACACCGAGCCCGCCCGCCCCGCCGCCGGTGGCCAGGGCCGAAGCCCCCGAGCGCTCGATCGCCGTGCTGCCCTTCGCCGACATGAGCGAGAAGAAGGACCAGGAGTATTTCTCGGACGGGCTGTCGGAGGAGCTGATCGACATGCTCAGCAAGGTCCCGGACCTGCACGTGCCGGCGCGCACCTCTTCCTTCTACTTCAAGGGACAGCACGCAACCATCGCCGAGATCGCCAAGGCCCTCGGTGTCGCCCACGTGCTCGAGGGCAGCGTGCGCAAGTCCGGCAACACCCTGAGGATCACCGCGCAGCTGATCCGTGCCGACAACGGCTACCACGTGTGGTCAAAGACCTACGACCGCCCCGCGCAGGACATCTTCAAGGTCCAGGACGAGATCGCCGCGCAGGTCGTGGCGGCGCTGCAGGTGTCGCTGCCCTCCTCCGCCAGCACCGGGCGCGCGGCAAATACCGAGGCCTACAACCAGTACCTGCTGGGCAGGAACCTGCTGGAGCGGGCGACCCCGGCAGGGTTCGCCGCCGCCGAACAGGCATTCCGCAAGGCCATCGCGCTGGATCCGCGCTACGCCAGCGCCTACTCGCGGCTCGCACTCGCGGAGGCCTACTACACTGACCAGACCGGGGACGAGTCGGGACTGAAGCGCGGTGTCGGGGATGCCGAGCGCGCCATCGCCCTCGCGCCCGGGCAGGCGGACGGCTACTTCGCCCGCGGTTACCTGCGCACTCTGTGGTTGTGGGACTTTGCAGGTGCGCGCGCTGATTTCCAGAAGGCACTGGCGCTGGACCCGAACAATGCCGAGGCCCTGTACGGCTACGTCCTGCTGCTCGAGGCGACCGGTGACGTGCCGGGCGCGCTGGCGGCCGTGAACAAGGTGATCCGCCTGGATCCGCTGCGGGCCGCCTGGTTCAACACGCGCGGGCTGATCCTGATCGCCGCCCACGACCTGCCCGGGGCCCGTGCCGATTTTGAGCGCTGGCTCGAGTTGGACCCGGACAACTCGCGCGCCATCGCCCAGCTGGCCATCGTCGACATGTTCGCCGGCCACCCCGAGCAGGGCCTGGCCCGCATCTCCGGTCCCCAGGTGGGCAACCTCGGCGGTTGGCGGGACATCGCCGCCTGCCTGGTGCAGCACGCCCTGGGGCACGAGCCGGAATCGAAGGCGGCCCTTGAGCGCGTGATCGCCGAGGCCGGCCGCTTCGCGGCGTTCCAGATCGCCGAGATGTACGCCTGGCGCGGCGAGACGGACCAGGCGTTCAGCTGGCTCGAGCGCGCCTACCTGCAGCGCGACGGCGGGCTGACGCGGCTGAAGAGCGATCCTCTGCTCGACTCCCTGCGCCCGGACCCGCGCTACGCGGCGTTTGTACGCAAGATGAATCTTCCGCCCTAGCTCAGGCGGCGGCCGCCGCCGAAGCGTTCAGCCTGCCAGGCCGGTGACTTCGCGGAACGCGCCGAGCAGCGGGAAGTACAGCCCCGCGCGCACCGGCTCCGGCCCCAGGCCCCGGAGCAGCGCCACGTAGACTGTCAGCTGGGCGCGGTAGCGCTCCACTTCCGCATCGAGGAACGCCTCGACGCCACCGCCCTCGTGACGGCTGGTCTTGTAGTCGATCACCCAGCGGGTGCCGTCGGCATCGATGAACGTGCGGTCGATGACGCTGCTGCGCAGCTGGCCGCCGCTGACCCCGGTCAGCGCCAGTTCCGCCTCGGAGGCGCGGTGCGCACTGCTCAGGATCCAGCGGCCACGCGCATCGGAAAGTGTCCGGGTGAGCGCGCTCACGACCAGCTCCACCGCGCGCGGCTGCTCGGCGGTCGGCACTCCCAGTCGCGCCAGCTGCGCGGCGAGCGCGGCGCGTGCCCCGAGCGCGGCGCCTGGCTCCGGCAGCTTCCCCTCGAGCGCCCAGGCGGCCAGCCGGGCGTGTACCACGGTACCAATGTGGCGCTGCGTCTCGCCCACCCAGCTGAACTCCGGTGGTGCCGCGGGCAATTGCGAGGCCGGCAGCAGGCTGATGGCCACGTCTGCGGGCAGTTCAGCCGGCTGCCAGTCGGCGCGCAGTCGGGTCAGGGGCACCGCGGTGACGGTTGGAAGTGCGGCCAGGGGTGCCGCGGCGGGGACGGCGAAGCGCTCCCCGAGTGCGGGCCAGAGGATCGCCAGCAGGCTGCGCCGGTCCGGCCTGGGAGTGCCCTCCTCCGTCGCCTTCGGGGCACCCGACAGCCACAGCGTCCGCCGCGCGCGCGTCGCAGCGACGTACAGGAGTCGCTGGCGCTCGAACGCATCGCGCGCGCGCAGCAGCTCCTTGATGTAGCCGTCGAGCGCGTCGACGTTGTGCGCGCCCACGACGGGCGCCGGGGCGATGAGGAGCTCGCTCGAGGTACCCTGCGCGGGCAGATCTACCCAGCGCAGCAGGCGCGACTCCGCCGATGGCATCGCGCGCTCGAGCGCCGGCACGAACACGTGCTCGAATTCGAGTCCCTTAGCACGGTGAATCGTCATCACCTGCACCGGCGCGTCCGCGGTGGGGCCGCCGCTGCTGAACAGCCTCCCGAGGAGCGACGGGAAGTCCTCGGGGCCGCGCCATTCACCGCGTGCGGCCCGCTCGGCGAGCGCGGCGAGGAAGGTGCGCGCGTCGACAAGGTCCGCTTCCGGGTAGGCATCGGCGCCGCCGAGCTGCAGCCAGGTAGCCTCCAGCCACCCGGCCACGGGCAGCTCGCCGCGGCGCACCACCGCTGCCGCCAGGATGTCACGCACGCGCACGAGACGTGGCTGGTCCTCGGGCAGGCAGCGTGCCAGGCGCGCGGGATCGGCGAGTGCTTCGGGCATGAGGGCAGCGTCGTACAGCTGCGAAAGCGCGCTCAGGGATCCAAGCTGCGCACCACACCATGGGGCGCGCAGCACCGCGAGCCATGCGGCGCGATCGGCGGGGTCTGACAGTGCGCGGGCGAGTTGCACGAGGTCGCGCACCACCAGGCGCTCGCGCAGCGGCACGAGATCGACGCCCAGCACCGGTATGCCCCGCGCCTCGAGTGCACTGACCACCGGCACCGCGTGCGCGTGCGCGGACACCAGCACTGCCACCGAGCCGCCCGGGTCCAGCACGCGCACCTGCGCGATGCGGCTGGCAAGCTCCTGCGCCTCGCGCGCACGCGCGTCCGGGAACAACAGCAGCGTGACCGTGGGGATGTCCCCGAGCGCCGGGGGCGCTGCGCGGGCGGCCACGCTCGGCCGGTAGGCCACCGCGCCGTGGCGCATGTCATCGGCCGGCGGGAACAGCCGCGCCAGGGTGTCGTTGCAGAACTCGACCAGCGCCGGCGCAGCGCGGAAGTTGCGCATCAGCCGCAGCGGCGTCAGCACCAGCTCGCCGATGCCGGCCGCGCGCGCCTTGAGGAACAGCCCCACCTCCGCGTCACGGAAGCGGTAGATCGACTGCATCGGGTCCCCCACCACGAAAAGAGTCCGGCCGTCGCCCGGCTCCCAGCCGGCGGTGAGGGTGCGCAGCAGCTCGTACTGGTCGAGCGAGGTGTCCTGGAACTCATCCACCAGAATGTGCTTCAGACTGAGCCCGGCACGCAGCGCGAGGTCGGTCGGCTCGCCGGCCTCGGTGAGCGCCTGGCGCGCGGCTCCGGTCACGTAGGCGTAGTCGACCTGCCGCGCGTCGGCGAACTCGCCGTGCAGCTCGGCGGCCGCGCGCGCCAGCAGGCGCGACAGTGCGCGGATGGCAGCCGCTTCATCGTCTGCCAGCGCTGCGGCCGGGCTCGCCGCGAGCGCGGTGAGCGCGGCCTCCGCGCCCGCGCTGGCGGCGAGGTCATCGATGACGTCGCGCAGCCGCGCCCGCTGCGCGGCATCGCAGTAGGCGTCGCCCAGATGACGGGGATCGAGCTTCTTGCGCCAGCCAGTACCGGTGCGCGTGAGTTTCACGAGCGCCTTCCAGTGCGGGAGCTGCGCGCCGTCCGCGCCCAGCGTCCCGACTCCGGGCAGCGCCTGCGCCCGGGTGCGCAGCGCTGCGGGAATGCGCGCGCAGGCCGAGGCGAGCTCACGGCGCGCGAGCGCGGCGAGCGCCTCGTTGACGCGCGCGCACAGCAGGCCCGGGTCCTCACCGATGACGAAGCGCAGCCAGTGGCCGCGCTCGGCGAGCATCTGCGCCAGCAGCTGCTCGAGGCGCATCCAGCGGTTGTCCTGGCGCTCGAACAGCAGCTGCGCGTCCTCGCGCAGCTCCGCCTCGCTGTCGGCGGCGATCAGCGTGCGTCGCGCCGCGCGCGCGTAGAGTGCGTGTGGCTGCTCGGTCACCTCGAGCGCACCGCCGATCCGCGCCGCCACCGGCAGCTGGCTCGCGAGCCAGTAGTTGAAGGAATCGATGGTCTGGATGGCCAGTGCCTGCGGCTCCTCGGCCAGGCGCCAGCCGCGGGGCGCGCCGTGCGCGTGCACGGCGGCGGCGAGCGCGTGCAGCACCGGCGCGTTGGGGTCTCTGGCCGGTACCTCGCCGGCGAGTGCGCGCGTGACGCGTGCCCGCATCTCCGCGGCCGCCTTGCGCGTGAAGGTGATCGCGAGGATCTCGTCCGGGCGCTCGACCGTGCACAGCAGGCGCAGGAACCGCTCGGTGAGCACCGCGGTCTTTCCCGAGCCGGCAGGCGCCTCGAGCAGCACCGAGCGGCGCGGATCGCTCGCGGCCCGGCGCGCATCGCTGTCGTCCGCGGGAGCCTGTGGCGGCAATGGCTCAGTCATCGGACTCGCCCGGGTGCCCCGGATCCTCGGGGGCGGCGTGCGCGCCGATGCGGCACACGTCTGCGAGGTGGCAGTGCTTGCAAACCCCGGGGAGCGGGTCGACTGCCGCATCGCCCCGCAGGAAGGCGGCGATCAGTCCCGCCACGACCTCCGACCAGCGCGCCTGCTGCAGCGCCCACGAGTCGAGGCCGCCGGGCTGCGGCGCCCAGGCCTTCACCTGCGGCAGCACCGCGGCCGTCCCCGTGACGCCGCTGAAGCAGATCTTGCCGGCGGTCAGGTGCACGGTGGCAAGTCCGGCGACTGCACCGCCGAGGGCTGCGAGGTAGGCAAGCAGCTGGGGTTGCGAGGGACGCTCACCGTACCAGTCCGGGGTGTGCGGCCGCCCGCTCTTGTAGTCGAGGATCACGCGCGCGCCGTCCACGAGGTCGACGCGGTCGAGCCGCATCGACAGCCGTCCGCCGCCAAGCGCCAGCTCGGCGCCCTCCTCGAGCGCGGCGACCGCAAACGGTGTGCGGGTACGCTCGAGCGCGCACAGTTCGCGGATCAGCCGCTCCGCGCGGCGTGACTCGCGCGTGAGCGCCGGCGACAGCGTGCTGAAGAAGTCGAACTGCGCGTCGGGCACGGTACGGCGCCGGCGGCGCCCGGGTCGCTCCACGAGCCGCCCCTGCGCGGCCTGCGCGACGCAGTCTGCGATCAGGCGCTCGAGCGCGGCACCCTCGTGCCCGGCGAGCCCGGCCGAGCCGCCGAGCCGGCGCCACAGCGCCTCGAGCGCGGCGTGCAGCAGCAGGCCGCGCTGGCTCGCCGTCACGCCCGGCTCGGCGCGCTCCGGTTCGGATGCGCCGAGGCGCAGCTCCGCGTAGGCGCGGAATGGGCACTCGGTCTGCAGGGTGAGCGCGCGCGTGCCGCGCGGCAGCGGTACCAGCGGGTTCCAGGTGGTGCCGCGCGCATCGGCGCATGACTCGGTGGCGCCGCTTCGATGCAGGCGCAGCGGCAGCCAGCCCAGGCGCGCCGCAGGGGCTGCAGGCGGCAATCGCGAAAGCAGCGCGCTCGGCAGCAGCTCCAGATCCCCCTCACGGCGCGCATAGGAGAGCGTGAGCGCCGGGGTCGCCACCGACCAGGCGGCCAGCTGCGCCGCCGCCTGCGCGCGCCGGCCCTCGAGGCTCGCGCCCGGGATGCCGGCCGCAACCTGCGCCAGGCGCGGCAGGAACGGGTCGGGTGCGACCGGCTGGGGCAGCACGTCCGCGCTCAGTGACGCCACCCAGATGCCGTCGTAGTGCACGACCGGGTCCACGAGCGCCGGCAGGATCAGGACCGCCACATCCTCGGTGCCGGTGTTGAAGGTGGTGTGCTGTGCGAGCGCGCGCACGAGCGACAGTGCCTCGCGCTGCGGGAGGATCCCGAGGGTGCCCTCGAGGCCGCCGAAGTCCTCGAGCAGCTCGCGCCAGCGCAGCCGTTCCGCGGCCGCCACGCCGCCGCCGGGAAGTCCGGGCCAGCCGAGCGCGGCGAGCGCGCGCTCGATGCGCTCGGACCAGTGCCGCGGGCTTGCAGCAGCGCTACCCAGCGACTCACGGGCGCGCTTGAGCCGGCTCTCGAGCTCGCGGGCCGCCGGCTGCAAGTGCCGCGGTGCGAGCTGCAGCACGCCCTGCAGCTCCGGCAGCGCCAGCGTGGTGAGCCCGCGCTGGCGCAGCAACAGGGCAAGGGCGGCGCGCGCGGCCAGCGGCGGCGCCGACCATTGCAGGCTCGCCAGCCAGGAGGCGACCACGCCGATCTCGATCTCCCGGCCCAGCAGGATCTCGAGCGCGGTGAAGGCGTGTGCCGGCAGCGCCCTGGCCGCGAACGCCGCGCCGCCCTCGACGCCCACCGGCACCCGGGTTTCCGGCGCCAGCGCCGCGCCCGGTGCGAGCGCATCGCGCAGCTGCGCGGCGAGCCGCTCGCGCGCCCCGGCTGGCCCGGGAAAGACTACTGCCAGGCGCGTGCGCGGGCCTGCATCCAGCGCCGCGCGTGCCCATGCCGTGATGGCGTCGGCCTGCTCTTGCGGGTCCGCACAGACCACCAGCCGGGGCGTCGCCTGCGGCTGTGCGCGCGGCGGCAGCTGTGCCAAGAGCGGCCGCAGTGCGGGCGGTACTGGCGCCAGGCCGCGCAGCATCACGCCCTCGGTGGCCGGCGATGCAACCAGCCGCGGCAGCAGCATGCCTGCGCTCACGGCCTGCAGACTCAGGCAGCGTGCCTCGAAGGCGACGCACGCCTCGTGCAACAGGCCCGCCTCGGTGCCGGCCGGGGCGGCCGCCGGCCGGATGCCGAACAGCGCGGCCTCATCGTGAGCGGCGCGCAGGCTGTCGGCGAGCGCGCCGGCATCGAGCAACGGCTGGGCAGCCGCGGCAGCACGCGCGCTCTCGCGCCACAACAGCCACTCCTCGGTGGCCGACAGCACCCGCGGCCACTCCCCGGGAGCCGCCTGCGCGAGGCGCTCGGCGCTGCGGCGCGCCCAGGCGGCGGGTGTCAGGACATCGGGGCTGCGCCATACGCAAGCGCCCGGGGCAAGTTCCGCCGCGGCATAGGCGAGCGCCACCGCGCGCACGCGGGCGTGCTGGGGCACGAGCAGCGTGCCGCCGCGCTGCAGGTGTTCGCTCAGCTCGTTGGAAAGCCTGAACAATGCGGTGGCAGGCGGCGCGGGCGCGCGCGCCTACTTGAAGCTGACGTTGATGACCTTGCCGCCACTGCCGGAGCCTTTGGCCTCGCCCCGGGCGTACTCGGCCAGGAGTTCTTCGGTGCGGGAGAACACCTCGCGCAACGTCGCCGCATCCGGCAGGTTGGTGATGCGGAAGTGATTCCGGTAGGGCACGTTGAAGCTCACCCCCGGGGCGACCAGCACGTGCTTCTGCTCCAGAAGATCGAGCGCAAACTGCTGGTCGTCGAACCCGGGCAGCGCGGTGCTGTCCACGCCGACGAAGGCGTACATGGCCCCGCCGGGCGGGGCGAGCTTAAGGTAGTGGCTCCGGGCGGTGGCGTGCAGGATCGCCGCGCGCGAGTCATGCAGACGCCCGCCGGGGGCTACGAGCTCGCGCACGCTCTGGTGGCCGCCCAGGGCGGTCTGCACGGCCCACTGGCCGGCGACATTGCTGCACAGGCGCAGGGAGGACAACAGCTCGAGCGCACTCAGGTAGTCGGCCGCCGCGTGGGTGCGCCCGGAGAAGCTCACCCAGCCCACGCGGTAGCCGCAGGCGCGGTAGACCTTGGAGAGCCCGGAGAAGCTTGCGCACACCGTGTCGTGCACCAGGGTCGCCATCGGCACGAACTGCGCCCCATCATAGGTCATCTGGTCGTAGATCTCGTCACTGAAGACGACCAGGCCGGCGCGCTCGGCCAGCCGCGCGAGGCTCTCGAGCACGGCCCTGGGGTAGACCGCGCCGGTCGGATTGTTGGGGTTGATGATGACGATCGCGCGCGTGCGCGGGCTCAGCAGACGGGCCACTTCCTCCGGGTCCGGGATGAAGGCGTTCTCGGGGCGGCACGGGTAGTGCACTGCGCGCCCGCGGTTGAGCGTGACCGCCGCGGTCCACAGCGGGTAGTCGGGGCTGGGGATGAGCACCTCGTCGCCCTCGTTGAGCAGCGCCCGCAGCGTCAGATCGATCAGCTCGCTCACCCCGTTGCCGATGAACACCTCCTCGGCCGTGACGCCGCTGACGCCACGGCCCTGCTGCTGCATGACCACCGCCTCGCGAGCCGGGAAGATGCCCTTCTGGTGGCAATAGCCTTCCGCCTCACCCATGTTCTCGATCATCGCCAGGCGCATGGTCTCGGGGGTGCGCAGCCCGAAGGCGCGCGGGTTGCCGATGTTCAGGGAGATGATCTCGTAACCTTGTCGCTCGAGCTCGTGGGCGCGCCGTGCCAGGCGGCCGCGGATCTCGTAGCGCACGTGCCTCAGGCCCTCGCTGGGGCGGATGCTTTGCTCGGTCATAGGCGGTGGAGAATACCAGCTGGGCCGCTGCGCGCCGCGCGCGCGCGCGATTTCGTGATGCAGGCAGGCCCGCCTCGCTACGGCGGCGGAATCTCCCGCCAGCGATGACAGGCCACGAATTCCCCCGGGGCCGCCTCCTCCCAGGCCGGCAGCTGCGCGGCGCACACCGGCAGGGCATGGGGGCAGCGGGTACGGTAGACGCACCCGGAAGGCGGCGCGAGCGGGGACGGTGCCTCGCCTGCGCGCACGACACCGAGGCGGGCGGGCTGCAGCGCAGGATCGGGCAGTGGCACTGCGGCGAGCAGCTCGCGCGTGTAGGGGTGCCGCGGGTGCCGGAACAGCGCGGAGCTCGGGGCCAGCTCCATCATGCGTCCCAGGTACAGCACCAGCACCCGCTCGCACAGGCGCCGCACGAGGGCAAGGTTATGACTGACGAACAAGAGGGTCAGTCCCGAGTCGCGTTTGAGCGCTGCGAGCAGGTTCACCACCTGCACCTGTGTCGGCACGTCCACGGAACTGACCGGTTCATCGCACACCAGCAGTCGCGGCGCGAGGACCATGGCGCGCGCGATGCCGACGCGCTGCCCCTGGCCGCCGCTCAGTTCATGCGGGTAGCGCTCCTGCAGTTGCTGCGGCAGGCCCACGCGCGCCAGCGCTTCCGCCACCCGCGCGCCGCAGCCGGCCGCCGTCAGCGACGGCTCGTGCACCCTGAGCCCCTCGGCCACGATCTGCCGCACGCGCATGCGCGGGTCGAGACTGCCCAGCGGGTCCTGGAAGATGATCTGCAGGTCACGGCGCGCGGCGCGCAGCCGCTCGCGCGTGAGTTCGCCCAGGTCCTGCCCCATCCACACGATGCGCCCGCGGGCCTGCGGCAACAGCCGCAGCACCGCACGTGCAAGCGTCGACTTGCCACTGCCGGATTCGCCGACCACGGCCAGTGCCGCCCCGGCCGTGAGCGTGAGGCTGACGTCGGTGAGCGCGGCCAGCTGCGCCGCCCGTCCCGGGGCGCGCAAGGGGTAACGCACGCTCAGGTGTTCGACGGCAAGTCCCACCGGCGCACTTGCGCCTGCGGCAAGGGGCATGGCGCCGGCCAGCGCGCGCGCCTCACCCACCAGCGCCTGCGTGTAGCCGTGCTGCGGCCTGGCGAAGATCTCCCGCGCCGCGGCGCCCTCGATGATCCGGCCGCCGCGCATCACCACCACGCGGTCGGCGACTCCGGCCACCGCCCCCAGGTCATGGGTGATCAGCACCAGCGCCATGCCGCTCTCGCGCTTGAGCTGCGCGAGCAGACTCAGGATCTGCGCCTGCACGGTCACATCGAGCGCGGTGGTGGGCTCATCGGCCACCAGCAGCTGCGGCTCGCCGGCGAGTGCGATGGCGATCATCACGCGCTGGCGCATGCCGCCGGAGAGCTCGTGCGGGTACTGACGCAGGCGCTGCCGCGCAGCGCTCAGCTGCACGCGCTCGAGGAGCGCAAGCGCGTGTTGCTCGGCGGCCGCGCGCGACTCGCCGCGGTGGCGCATGCGCACCTCGGCGATCTGCGCGCCGATGCGCATGTGCGGGGTGAGACTGGTCATCGGGTCCTGGAACACCATGGCAACACCGGCGCCGCGGATGCGGTCCAGTTCACCCTCCGGCAGCCCCAGCAGGTCCTGACCTGCAAACACGGCGCCACCGCTCGCCCGGCCATTGGCGGCGAGCAGGCCGAGGGCGCCCAGGAACAGCTGGCTCTTGCCGGCACCGGACTCACCGACGATGCCAACGCACTCCCCGGCGGCGATGCTGAGGTCCACCTCCTGCACCGCAGGGACCGTGCCGCCGGCGGTTGCAAAGCGCACGCTGAAGGCCGCGAAGCTCAGCAACGCGTGCGCACCAGGCTCAGTGCGCACGCGGATCCAGCGCATCGCGCAGGCGGTCGCCCAGCAGGTTCAGGCACACCAACAGCGCCACCAGCACTGCCGCCGGCACCAGCAGCATCCAGGGCGCGGATTCCATCTCCTGGGCGCCACCGTAGACCAGGTTGCCGAGGCTCGCCTGCGGCTCCTGCACACCCAATCCCAGAAAGCTCAGGAAGCTCTCGAACAGGATCATCTGCGGGACGATGAGCGCGGCGTACACCAGCACCGGGCCCAGAAGATTGGGCAGCACGTGCCGCCAGAGGATCTGCGCGCTGCCCACCCCGGTGGCGCGGGCAGCCTCGATGAACTCACGGCGCTTCAGCGCCAGTGTCTGCCCGCGCACGATGCGCGCCATCGTCAGCCACCCCACCCCGCCCAGGCCCAGCAGCAGCACCACGAGACTGCCGCGCGCGAGGAGACTGGTGAGGATGATGACGATGAACAGGTACGGCAGTGCGTACAGCACGTCCACGAAGCGCATCATCACCGCGTCGAGCCGGCCGCCTGCATACCCTGCCACCATGCCCCAGCCGATGCCGATCACGAGACTGATCGCGCTCGCCGCCACGCTCAGCAGCAGCGACAGGCGCACCCCGTGCAGCGTGCGCACGTACAGGTCACGTCCCAGGCGGTCGGTGCCCAACCAGTGCGCACCCGCAAGGCCCGGGGCCTGAGCGAGGTGATGCCAGTCGAGCGTCTCGGGCTGCCAGGGACTTAAGGCGGGGCCCAGGCAGGCCAGCAGCACCAGTGCCAGCAGCACGGCCAGCGCCGCGCGCGCCCCCTGCTGCGCCCACAGCCGCGCCGCGGCGCTACTCGCTGGCGAATGGCTCACCGACAGCTCAACCATGCCGCACGGCCGGGTCGAGCCACCCGTACAGCAGGTCCGCGAGCAGATTCAGCAGCAGGGTGAGCGCGCCGTAGACCACGACCATGCCGAGCACCAGGGGGTAGTCGCGATCGATCGCCCCCTGCACCAGGTAACGCCCGGTGCCCGGCAGGCCGAACACGCTCTCCACGACCAGCGAGCCGGTCACCACGAAGGCGCTCGCCGGCCCGAGGTAGCTGACCACCGGCAACAGCGCCGGCGGCAGCGCGTGGCACCAGAGCACGCGCGCGGACCCGAGCCCGCGTGCGCGCGCGCTGCGCACGTAGGGGCTGCGCAGGCTCTCGAGCAGGCTGGCACGCGTCAGCCGCGCCAGGTAAGCGCCCATCGGCAGCGCCAGGGTCAGCACCGGCAGCACCAGAAAGCGCAGCGCACCGCCCTGCCAGCCAGCCACCGGCAGCCAGTGCAGGTGGATGGCAAACACCAGGGCCAGCAGCGGGCCGGTGACAAAGCTCGGCAGTGCCAGTGCCAGAGCGCTCAGCGCCGAGAGCGTGTGGTCGGTCGAGCGGGCATGCCGCAGCGCCGCGGCGATGCCCGCCGGGATGCCACAGGCGATGGCCAGCACCAGGGCTGCAAGGCCGAGGGTCAGGCTCACCGGCAGCCCCTGCGCGATCAGCTCGCGCACGCTGAAGTCGCGTTGTCTTAACGAGGGCCCGAAGTCCCCGTGTGCGAGCGCGCGCAGGTAGTGGGCGTACTGCCTGGGCAGGCTCTCGTTGAGGCCGTAGGCGCGTTCCAGATTTGCCCGCACTGGCGCGCTCAGACCCTGCTCCTGGTCGAACGGGCCGCCGGGGGCGAGGCGCAGGATGAGAAAGGACACCGAGACGATGACCAGGAGTGTGGGCACAAGTCCCAGGGTGCGCTGGAGCAGGTAACGCAGCATGCGGGACTTTAGGGAGGCGGTGCGCAATTCGTCAACGCCACGGCTTCTGCCGGCAACACCGGCCGCGGGGCGCCCGTTATACTGCGCCCCCTGTTGCCCGTCCGCGGGCCAAGTGTGAAGAGTCCTGAGGAATGAAGCGCATCCTGGTCGGTATCAAGCGCGTCGTTGACTACAACGTGCGCATCCGGGTCAAGCCGGACAACACGGGCGTCGTCACCGACGGGGTGAAGATGAGCGTCAACCCCTTCGACGAGATCGCCCTCGAGGAGGCGCTGCGCATCAAGGAGCGCGGCGGCGCGGAGGAAGTCGTCGTGGCCACCGTGGGACCTGCCGAGTGTCAGCAGCAGCTGCGCACCGCGCTGGCCATGGGGGCCGACCGTGCCCTGCACGTGGTCGCCGAGGGCATCGTCGAACCTTTGACCGCCGCGCGTGCGCTGCTGAAGCTCGTCGAGCGCGAGCAGCCGCTGCTGGTGATCCTGGGCAAGCAGGCCATCGACGATGACAACGGCCAGACCGGGCAGATGCTCGCGGCCCTGTGGAACCGCCCGCAGGCCACCTATGCCTCCAAGCTCGAACTCGCCGAGGGCAGCGCACGGGTCACACGCGAGGTGGACGCCGGGCTTGAGACCCTGGACATCGACCTGCCGGCGGTGGTGACCACCGACCTGCGTCTGAACGAGCCGCGCTACGTGAAGCTGCCGGACATCATGAAGGCCAAGAAGAAGCCGCTGGACAGCCTGACGCTGGCGGACCTGAAGGTCGAGGCACGCCAGCGGCTGAAGCTGGTGAAATTCGAGCCGCCGCCGCAGCGCCAGAAGGGCATCAAGGTCAAGGACGCGGCTGAACTGGTCGATGCGCTGAAGAAGAAGGGACTCCTGTGAGCCAGATCCTCATCATTGCCGAGCACGACGGCAAGACGCTCAACCTCGCCACCGCCAAGTGCGTCACCTGCGCGCGGGCGCTGGCGGATGCCAAGATCACCATCGCCGTGTTCGCCGTCGAGGGGGCCGCGGTCGCCCAGCAGGCCGCCGAGCTTGCCGGCGTGAGCGGCGTGCTCGTCATCGACAACCCGGCCAACGAGCATGCGCTCGCCGCGGTGCTGGCCCCGCAGGTCGCCGCGATCGCCGGCCCCTACGCGCTGGTGCTCGGCGCCTCCACCACCTTCGGCAAGGACCTGATGGCCCGCGTGGCAGGATTGCTGGATGCGCCGCAGCTGTCGGACATCATGGCGATCGAGAGCGCGACGCGCTTCCGCCGCCCGATCTATGCCGGCAACGCCATCCTCACGGTCGACACCACCGGGGTGGAAAAGCTGATCGGCACCGTGCGCCCGGCCTCCTTCGAGGCAACCGGTGCTGGCGGCACTGCGGCGATCGAGAAGGTCGCGGTCGATGTGCCCCTGCCCACCCACACCCGCTTCGTCTCGGTCTCGGCCGCCAAGAACGACCGCCCGGACCTGCAGACCGCGGCGCGCGTGATCTCCGGCGGCCGGGCGCTCGGCAGCGCCGATGGCTTCAAGATCCTCTACAGCCTCGCCGGCAAGCTCAATGCCGCCGTCGGTGCTTCGCGCGCGGCGGTGGATGCCGGCTACGCCCCCAACGAGATGCAGGTCGGGCAGACCGGCAAGATCATCGCCCCGGAGCTGTACGTGGCGGTAGGCATCTCCGGTGCGATCCAGCACCTGACCGGCATCAAGGATGCGCGCACCATCGTCGCCATCAACAAGGATGGCGAGGCGCCGATCTTCGAGGTGGCCGACATCGGCCTGGTGGGCGACCTGTTCCAGGTCATCCCCGAGATCGAGCGGCTGATCGGCTAGAGCTGCCCGAGGACGTGCTCGGCTGCGGACACCTTGAACTGTCCGGGGGCCTCGACGTCGACGTGGGAGGCCACCCCGTCCTTGACGATCAGCGCAAAGCGCTGCCCGCGCAGGCCCATGCCGTAGCCCTTGGCGTCCAGCTCCAGGCCGAGCGCGCGGGCGTAATCGCCGTTACCGTCGGCGAGCATCAGGACCTGGTCGCCGACGCTGGAGGCCTTGCCCCAGGCGTTCATCACGAACACATCGTTCACCGCCATGCAGGCGATGGTGTCCACGCCCTTGGCCCTGATAGCGCCCGCCAGCTCCACGAAGCCCGGCAGGTGCTTGGCATCGCAGGTGGGGGTGAAGGCACCGGGCACGGAGAACAGCACGACCTTCTTGCCCTTGAACAGCTCCTCGGTGCTGATGTCCTTCGGGCCATCCTTGGTCATCCGCTTGAGCGTGCCCGCGGGCATCTTCTCGCCTGCCTTGATCGTCATCTGCCTCATCTCCTGTTGCGCGTATGTTCAGGCGGCACACTGCGCGTGCACCGTTCCAACGAGAAGGGCCGGGAGATGAACGCTCTCGCCGGCCCTGATGTCTCAGTCCCGCTCCGCGGCGCTCAGACCGCGCCGGCGCCCGCGCCTAGGCGCGGGCGTGCACTGCCCACAGGCTCGCCAGCTGCTCGAGTGCCGGGTCGCCCTTGACCGCCTTGAAGCTCTTGACGGCGTCGTCCTTCTTGCCAGCCTTCAGCTGCGCGATGCCGAGCAACATGCGCGTGTTGGCCTCGTTCGCGAGCCCGCCCTTGGAGATGGCCTTGGACAGGTAATCCGCAGCCTTGTCGTACTGGCCATAGCCGAACTCGGCGAGCCCTGCGGCCGCGCTCTTCACCCCGTTCTGGGCGGCATCGGCATCCTTTTCCAGCTTCGGCAGCGAGGCCTGGTCGGTAGCGGCGCTCTTCTTCACCGTCTCCAGCAGGCGCGTGTTGCGGTCCTTGATCCTCGGCTCGGTGAAGACGCCCTTCTCGAAGCCCTTCTCCAGCACCTTCTGCGCCTCACCCGGGGAGCCGGCATCCACCGCCAGCTGAGCCATCTCGTTGTAGTCGCCGGCTTCCTTCAGCACGTCGACGTCGTACATCAGCCGGTAGGTCTGCAGCGTGTTGGTGTCGTTGTTCGAGGTCTGGTGGCGCAGCGAGAACAGCAGCTGCGCCCAGTAATCGGGCTTGGCGTAGTAGGTGACCAGACGCTCCATGGTGTGCATCTGGCAGTCCTTGTCGTCGATCTTGACGCAGGAACTGAGCACCAGCTTCAGCTGGTCTTCCTTGGGTGTCTGACCGGCCTTGAGCTCCTGATCAACCAGGGCCTGCTCGGTCTTCAGGGCGTCCTTGTAGTTGCCCTTGAGGTAGTAGGCCTGGGCGACGAGGTTCTTGTTGTCATCGGTGGCGAAGCCGCCCTTGATGGCACGCTGACCGAAGTCGATCGCCTTGTCGTAGTTCTTGAGCTGGAAGTTCAGCGCCAGCAGGGCACGGGTGAGCTGCGGCACGTCCCCGGGGGGCATGAAGCTGCTCTCCAGGCGAGTCTCGCAGTCCTTGGCGGCGTCGGCGTAATTGGCCGCCCCGATGTTGGCGTTGCAACCGAACTCGGCGATCGTGTACTGATCGAACGGCGTCTTGTCAGGCAGTGCCTGGGCCTCGTGGATCTTGGCGAGCGCGGCCGCGTACTGCTTGTTCTTCAGCGCTTCCTGCGCCGGCACCAGCAGCTTCGCCACCTTCTCGCTGTTGGTGTTCTTGCCGGCGGCGGCCAGGGCGGGGGTTCCCGTCATCAAAACCGCGGCGCCGAGGAGCGCTGTGGCAACCGTAACTGTGACCTTCATGTTTGGCATTTACCTATACGACTACTGAACGAGGACTGAACGACTACTGACCAAACTGCGCAACGTTGGTAAAGCCGATCTTCTGCATGTGGTTGCGCTGGGCCGCCGCCAGCACCTGCGCCACGACACCGTACTTGGCGCGCCGGTCCGGCCGCAGGTGGATCTCCGGCTGCGGGTCCTTGGCGGCCTCGGTGCGCATGTAGCCCTCGAGCTGGTCCAGGGCCGGCACCGGGGTGCCGTTCCAGGCCACCGTGCCGTCGAAGTCGATCTCGATGTCGATCACCTCCGGCGGGGTATCCGGCGGCGGCGGCTGCGCGTTGGGGTTGGGCATGTCGAGCTTGACTGCGTGCGTCATGACGGGCAGCGAGATGATCAGCGTCACCAGCAGCACCAGCATCACATCGATGAGCGGGGTGGTGTTGATGTCGCACATCATCCCGCCCGAACCTGAACCGACACTCATTGCCATAGAATAAAACTCCTGAAGTTCAGCGGTAGCCGCGCACGCCGTGGTCAGGCTCGGTGAGGAACCCGACCTTCTGGATGCCGCCGCGCTGCACCATGTACATCACCCGGCCGATGGCCTCGTAGCGGGTTTCCCGGTCGCCGCGGATGTGGATCTCCGGCTGCGGCTTGATGACCGCCGCCTGCTTCACATCCAGCAGCAGCGCATCAGGGCTCGGCACGCGTGTGTCGTTCCAGTAGATGTTGCCGTCCTTGTCGACGGCGATCGTGATGTTTTCCGGCTTGGTCTGGGTCGGGATGTTGACCGCCTTGGGCAGGTCGACCTTCACCGTCTTGTTGATGACCGGAATCGTGATGAGAAAGATGATGAGCAGCACCAGCATGACGTCCACCAGGGGCGTCGTGTTGATGGTGGAAATCGCACCCGGCTCCTCGCCATCGCTGCTGCCGACGTTCATTGACATGGATCAGCCACTCCTTACAAAGGCGCAAGGGGCGGCCGGGGCGCTGCTGCGCACCCGGCTAACCCCCGGCGGCAGCTTACTTGACGACCGGGGCGGCCTTGGCGGCCGCCGGACGCACCCCACCGGCCCCGGCGACGTCCATGCGCGCCCCGCTTACCAGGTAGGCATGCAGGTCGCTCGTGAAGTTCCGCAGCTTGTCCTGCAGGGCCTTGTTGCGCCCCAGCAGCCAGTTGTAGCCCATGACTGCGGGCACCGCGACGAACAGACCGATGGCGGTCATGATCAGTGCCTCACCGACGGGTCCTGCCACCTTGTCGATGCTCGCCTGGCCGGCGACGCCGATGCTGACGAGGGCGTTGAGAATGCCCCACACCGTGCCGAACAGTCCCACGAACGGGGCGGTGGAACCGACGGTGGCCAGAAGGCCCAGGCCGGTGCCCAGCTTGCTGTTAACCGTGTCCACCGAGCGCTGCAGGGACATGGTGATCCACTCGTTCAGGTCGATGCGGTCGGTCAGGCGGCCGTCATGGTGCGAGGCCGAGCGCAGGCCGTCCTCGGCGATGGCGCGGAACTCATCGCCCTTGCTCAGGCGCTCGACGCCGTCCTTGATCGAGGGGGCGGTCCAGAAGGCCTTCTCGACCGCCTTGGCGGACTTCTTGAGCTTGGCCTGATCCCACAGCTTGGTGAGCATGACGTACCAGGAGGCGAGCGACATGATCAGAAGGAGGATGAGCACCGAACGGGCAATGATGTCACCGCCCGCCCACAGCGCACCGAGGCCGTAAGGGTTGGAAGTGGTGACGGTAGAGGCGGCTGCTGCGGCTGTGTTTTCCATAGTTTTCCTCGAATCGACAAAAAGAATGCCGCACTACGGTCAGCGCGGCGTCTGAATTGATTACCTGATCTGGAACCTGATACCCAACTTGTTGCACGAGGCGATGGGCTTGCCATCTTCCGTGGCCGGTCGGTACTTCCCGGACGCAGAGGTGGTCAGCTTGATCGCCGCCTCATCCAGATGCGGAAATCCGGACGTCTTATCCAGCGTCGGCGCTGCGGTGAGCCTGCCATCCGTCCCGACGCACACGTTGATCACCGCCATGCCCTGCTCCTCGAGACGCTTGGAGGCAGGCGGGTAGAATTCTTCGCTGTTCGGGAAGCCCTTGCCCGGGCCAGCCGCCGTGCGCGCCACGGCGTGCGCGACCACCGCTGCGGCCACCGGATGCGTCGTGACGTTGCTGATGGCGGTGGTGGCGGCCGCCACGGGCGCCTCGACGATCGTGTCGGTCGGCGGGATCTCCACCGGCGGACGCTCGAAGGTCGGCGGCGGTGGTGGCGGCGGCGGGGTGTTCTTGACCTCTTCGGGCTGGAACACCGCCTGTACCGGCGGTGCGATCGCCTCGATGGCGCGGCTGGCGAGCCCGCTCACCAGCGCCCACAGAATGAAGAGGTGCAGGAGCAGGATCGCTGCCACCACCACGCCGCGGCGCGTAAAGAACTGGGAATCCTGTTCGGTGTAAGCAGCCATGAGTTACTTATCGTCGTGCTGTCTAGTACGCCGGACCTGCAAGTGTGGCAGCGGCGCCGAAGCATCCGCTGCCTCAATCCAAGTACCCGGACCCCGGACCCTGCGCGGCAGTCATGCCCCGCAGGACCTTCCCACTTCACCATCGGTCAATCATCTTATCTGGCATTCGGTCCGATGGGCCCCTGATTATAAGAATCGGCCCCGGACGGAGTGCGCGGCTTTCGCGCGCAGCGACGAATACTCTTCGCGAACTGTAACCGCTGCGTTTCTGACTGACAACTGCGGCGATGGCTTAAGAATTGGTATGGCGTGGCTGTGTCGGCTCAGTTACCGCTCCTGCGGAGGCACTGCCCACCAGGTGGGCGTATTTGGCGAGCACACCGCTTAAAGCATAGGGTTTTGGCGCTTTCCAGGCCGCGCGGCGCCGTTTTAATTCAGCCGCCGGGAGCGCCACCCGGATCTCGCGCCGTCGCGCATCGACCACGATCCGGTCGCCTGTCTTCAACAGCCCGATCGGACCGCCCACGGCGGCCTCCGGAGAAATATGTCCGACCACAAAGCCGTGGCTGCCGCCGGAGAAGCGCCCGTCGGTGATCAGGGCAACCTTGTCACCCAAGCCAAGGCCCATGAGCGCCCCGGTGGGACTGAGCATCTCGCGCATGCCCGGCCCGCCGCGCGGGCCTTCGTTGCGGATCACCACGACATCACCGGCGCGCACATCCCCGGCCAGGATCGCCTGCGTGGCGCGTTCCTCGCCATCAAACACGCGCGCCGGCCCCTCGAAGCGTTCCCCTTCCTTTCCCGTGAGCTTGGCCACGGCACCCTCCGGGGCCAGGTTCCCGTAGAGCACCACCAGGTGGCTGTCCTTCTTCAGCGGAGCAGACAGCGGGTGCACAATGTCCTGCCCGCTCATGTACATGGGAACTTTTTCCAGATTCTGCCGCAGGGTGCGCCCGGTGACCGTCATGCAGTCCCCGTGCAGCAGGCCGCCCTCGAGCAGCATCTTCATCAAAGGCTGGATGCCACCGATCGCCACGAGCTCGGACATCAGGTAGCGCCCACTGGGCCTGAGGTCGGCGAGCACCGGGACGCGCCGGCCGATGCGCGTGAAGTCGTCCAGTTTGAGCCTCACCGCCGCGGCATGGGCGATGGCCAGCAGGTGCAGCACGGCGTTGGTCGAGCCGCCCAAGGCAATGACCACGGTGATGGCATTTTCAAAGGCCGCCCGGCTCAGGATGTCGCGGGGCTTCAAGCCCTCCTTCACCAGGCGTACCGCCGCCTCCCCGGCGCGCTGCGAGTCGGAGCGCTTGTCCTCCCCGACCGCCTCCTGCGCCGAGCTCCCGGGCAAGGACAAGCCCAAGGCCTCGATGGCCGAGGCCATGGTGTTGGCCGTGTACATCCCGCCGCAGCTGCCCGGACCTGGGATGGCGGTGCGCTCGATCTCCAGCAAGCCCGCATCCGAGAGCTTGCCGGCCGCATGCGCCCCCACCGCCTCGAACACCGAGACAATGTCGCGGCGCTGCGCGCCCGGGCGGATGGTGCCGCCGTAGACGAACACCGAGGGCCGGTTCAGGCGCGCCATCGCCATCGCGCACCCGGGCATGTTCTTGTCACAGCCGCCGACGGCGACAAAGCCGTCGAAGCCGGCCGCGCCGACGACCGTCTCGATCGAGTCGGCGATGACCTCGCGCGAGACCAGCGAATAGCGCATCCCCGGGGTGCCCATCGAGATGCCATCCGAGACGGTGATGGTATTGAACAGCACACTCTTGCCGCCGGCCGCATCGATCCCCTCGCAGGTGGCGTGAGCGAGCTCGTTGATGTGCATGTTGCAGGGCGTGAGGTTCGCCCAGGTCGAGGCCACCCCGATCTGCGGGCGCTTGAAGTCCGCCTCACTGAAGCCGACCGCGCGCAGCATGGCGCGCGCGGGCGCCTGCTGGTCCCCGTCCACCACCACGCGCGAGAACTGGCGCGGGTCGGTGCGTTTCTTCCTGGCCATGTGTCCCTTGCCCGTTCCTTGTCTATTCGCCGCGCGCCCGGCGCATGCGGTTAAAGCCCATCGCCCCGGCGACCGTCATGGCCAGCGGCAGCGCCAGCGCGTACTCCCCGGCGCCGGCATGCAGCGCCTCGAGTCCCATGTAGGCGAGCACCCCGGCCGGCGGGGCGAGCCCGCCCCGCAGCCCGGTGAGGGTGACATGCACACCCATGTAGTGCTGCGCGCGCCCCGCGGAGGCGAAATCATTGTGCCCGAGGTTCCAGCCTAGATTAGCACCGGCCTGCGCCGCCCCGAGCAGCACCGCCCCGCTCCAAAGCACCGCGAGCGATGCGGTGAACACCCCGAGGGCGAGCACGGCACTGGCGAGCACCAGCGCCCAGCCCTGCCGGGCGCGGTAGCGCACCACGTGCGAGCCGTCGAACAAGCGCGCCCAGGCCGGCAGGAACAGCGGCTGGGTAATGAGCGGCACCACCGCGAGCAGCCCGATCTGCGTGCCGCTGGACAGGTGCATGTGCTCGGAGAACAGCAACACCAGTTGCGCGGTGAGCATCAGGTTGCCGGCCCCGAACACCCCCATCCACAGCATGTACTCGCGGTAGGAGGGGTCCTGCCTGAGGATGAGCGTCAGCATCGCCAGGCTGAAGGGCTCGCTCTTCGCCCCGCTCGCCCCCTCGGCGGCCAGCAGCTGGAACTCGCGCCGCACGCGCATCGCCCGGTACAGCCATGCACCGCCCAAGCCGGCCAGCGCCCCGCCGCCGTAGAGCCAGCGCGCATCCACCACGTGTGCCTCGAGCGCCCATCCCACCAGCGCCGCCGAACTTGCCACGGCGATCGAGTTGACGATGACGATGCGCCCGGTGATGCGCGCCAGCACGTTGCGCGGGTAGTTGGCCGTCCACACGGCCGCGCGCACGGTGAGGATCGCCGCCCACAGCACCCGGGCAACGATGATCGAGGCGACGGTGAACAGCAGGCCGCGCGCCCCCGCGGAGGCGAAGGCGACGCTGCCGACGGCCAGCGCAAAGCCTGCCTGGAGGGTCACCATGAGCCCGACGCGCGCGCGCCCGTGCGCGACATTGGCCCACACGAAGGACAGCACGTTGGAGAAGGCCGGCGCCCCGCTCACCAGGGCGACTGCGATGTTCACCCCGAAGAGCGAGGCGGCGCGGCCGAAGTGCTGCTTCACCAGCACGGCCGCCGTAGCCCCCTCCACCAGCCCGAGCGCAAGACCGAGCAGCCCCCACGGCAGGATCTCGCGGCGGAAGCTGCCTTCAGCGAAGGGACTGGGCTGGGGGATGCGACCTGCGGCCACGGGCGGCAAGCTTAAACGCACGCGCCGCGCGCGACTATTCGCGTTGACAAGCCGATTGCCCGTGTGCTCCCATCGGTGGATCAGGATATGTTCGCAGCATGAGTAAGACTGACCTCCAGCCCCTCCCCGATGTCGCGCAGCGATGCGTGCGCGGTGGGCTGCTGCTGGTACTGCCGGTACTGCTGCTCCTTAGCCGGAGCGAGCGGTGCGGGGCACTCGCGAACGCCTGAACAACCACCAGGCACGAGCGACAAGACACCAAAAAGACCCCGCACCGGCCCAAAGCCGCTGCGGGGTTTTTTCTGTTTGCCAACCGCCCCACGCGCGGGCATTGAGGAGTGACCCCAGATGAGGCTGTATTCGCAGAAAGACGTCGACCGGAAGGCCCTGAAGGGGGCGCGCATCGCCATCCTCGGCTACGGCAGCCAGGGACGCGCGCATGCGCTCAACCTGCACGACTCAGGCTTCGACGTGGTGGTCGGCGTGCGCAGGGGCGGCACGGGCTGGAAAAAGGCGAAGAAAGACGGCCTGGCCGTGGCCGAGCCGGCCGCAGCGGTGGCCGGGGCGGACCTGGTGGCCATGCTGCTGCCGGATACCGCGCAGAAGGCCTTCTACCAGTCCATCAAGTCCGGCCTGAAGAAAGGGGCCACCCTGCTTTTTGCGCACGGCTTCAACGTGCACTTCGGCCAGATCACCGCGCGCAAGGACCTCGACGTGGTGCTCATCGCCCCCAAGGGCCCCGGCGACCTGGTGCGCCGCCAGTACCAGCAGGGGCGCGGCGTGCCGTGCCTTCTGGCCGTGGCGCAGGACGCCACGGGCAAGGCGCACGCCCGGGCTCTGGCCTATGCCGGTGGCATCGGCGGCACGCGCGGCGGGGTGCTCGAGACCACCTTCGCCGAGGAGACCGAGACGGATCTGTTCGGCGAACAGGCGGTGCTGTGCGGCGGCGCCACCGAGCTTGTGGTCAAGGGCTTCGAGACCCTGGTGGAAGCGGGCTACCAGCCCGAGGTTGCCTACTACGAGTGCCTGCACGAACTGAAACTCATCGTGGACCTGCTGCACGAGGGCGGCATCACCAAGATGCATCAGTTCATCTCCGAGACCGCCAAGTACGGGGACCTCACCCGCGGCCCGCGCGTGGTGGATGCGCGCACGAAGCGGCAGATGAAGAAGATCCTCGGGGAGGTGCAGGACGGCACCTTCGCCAGGCAGTGGATCCGCGAGAACGAGCAGGCCGGCAAGCGCAACTACAACAAGCTGCTCAAGGCCGACATGAACCGCCAGATCGAAAAAGTCGGCGCGCGCCTGCGGGCGCGCATGCCGTGGCTGCAGGAGAAACGCTGAATCATCCGCCGCGCCGCAGCGGCGCGCGGCTCAACTGACTTACTAGTCTGAGGATGTGCCCCATGGTCGCCCAACCCGACCGCGTATTGATCTTCGACACCACCTTGCGTGATGGCGAGCAGTCTCCGGGCTGCAGCATGACCCGTCCCGAGAAACTCAGGGTCGCCCGCGCGCTGGCGGAGCTGGGCGTCGATGTCATCGAGGCCGGCTTCCCGGCCGCCTCCAAGGGCGACTTCGACAGCGTGAGCGCGGTCGCCCGCGAGGTGCACGGGCCGATCATCTGCGCTCTGGCGCGCTGCAACGCCACCGACATCGAGCTCGCCGCCAAGGCCGTGGCCCCCGCCGCGCAGCGCCGCGTGCACGTGTTCCTCGCCACCAGCGCGATCCACCGCCAGTACAAGCTCAACATGGCCCAGGACGAGATCCTGCGGCTGGCGGCCGAGGCGGTCAGCCGCGCACGCAGCCTGTGCGAGGACGTGGAGTTCTCCCCCGAGGATGCCTCGCGCACCGAGATCGAGTTCCTGGCGCAGGTGGTCGAGGTCGCCATCGCCAGCGGTGCCACCACGGTGAACATTCCCGACACGGTCGGCTACACGGTGCCGGATGAGTTCGCGGAGCTGTTCCGCTACCTGCGCAAGCACGTCCGCGGCATCGAGAACGTGCGCCTGTCGGTGCACTGCCACGATGACCTGGGCATGGCCGTCGCCAACAGTCTGACCGCGGTGGTCGCCGGCGCGCGCCAGATCGAATGCACGATCAACGGCATCGGCGAGCGCGCCGGCAACTGCTCGCTCGAGGAAGTGGTGATGGCGCTGAAGACGCGCGCTGCCTTCTTCAACCTCGCCACCAACATCAACACCCAGCGCCTGTACCCGACCTCGCGCCTGCTCTCGAGCATCACCGGCATGCCGATCGCACGCAACAAGGCGGTCGTCGGCGAGAACGCCTTCGCGCACGAAAGCGGCATCCACCAGCACGGCATGCTCAAGCACCATTCCACCTACGAGATCATGCGCCCCGAGGATGTGGGCCTGCAGCGCTCGAGCCTGGTGCTCGGCAAGCACTCCGGCCGCCACGCCTTCCGCGACCGCGTCCAGGCGCTCGGCTTCGAGCTCGACGAGCTGGAACTGAACCGCGCGTTCGAGGAGTTCAAGGCGCTCGCGGACAAGAAGAAGGAGCTCTTCGACGGCGACATCGAGGCGATCGTCCTGTCCGCGGAAGGCTCGGCCGCAGGTCCCTGGCAGCTGCAGGAGCTATCGGTCGAGGCGCGCAGCAACGCTGCGGCGCGCGCCACGGTCGTACTGGCGCACAGCGACGGGCGCAGCATCGAGCACACCGCCTCGGGCGATGGCCCGGTGGATGCGGCCTTCAAGGCCATCGAGGCGGCCAGCGGCATATCCGTCGAGCTGCGCAAGTTCGAGGTGCACTCGGTGTCCGAGGGCGAGGATGCCCAGGGCGAGGCGCGCATCTACGTGGAGTACAATCAGCGCACGTACCGCGGTGCCAGCGTCAGCACGAATATCGTCGAGTCCGCCACGCGCGCCTTCCTCGAGGTGATCAACCGCATCGAGCTGGCGCAGTCCGGGGCCCGCTCGCGCGAGGAGCGCAGCCTGGCCACCCCCGCCTAAGGAGATCCCATGCCCATCCCGGCCACGCAGTTCATCTGGTTCAACGGCAAGCTCGTCCCCTGGGAGAAGGCCACCGTGCACGTGCTCAGCCACGCGCTGCACTACGGCTCCTCGGTGTTCGAGGGCATCCGCGCCTACCAGACCCCGCAGGGCGTGGCCGTGTTCCGCCTGCGCGACCACACCAGGCGCCTGATGGACTCGGCCAAGATCTACCGCATCGGCGTGCCGTTCTCGGCCGAGCAGATCAACGAGGCCTGCCGCCAGGTGATCGCTGCCAACAGCCTCAGCAAGGGCGCCTACATCCGCCCGGTGGTGTTCCGCGGCTATGGCGAGATCGGCGTGACCCCCAAGGTCGAGCCGCCGACGGAAGTGGCGATCGCAGCCTGGGAATGGGGCGGCTACCTCGGGGCCGACTCGATCGAGGCGGGCGTCGATGCCTGCATCACCTCCTGGCAGCGCGTGGCCCCCAACACCATCCCGGCCATCGCCAAGGCCGGCGGCAATTACCTCTCCAGCCAGCTCATCGGCATGGAGGCCCGGCGCCTGGGGTTTGCCGAGGGCATCGGCCTGTCCTCGGACGGAACCTTGAGCGAGGGCTCCGGCGAGAACCTGTTCCTGGTGAAGGACGGGGTGCTGCTCACCCCGGGGCTGGCGCACTCGGTGCTCAACGGGCTCACCCGCGACACGGTGATCCGTCTGGCCCGCGAGCGCGGGCTCGAGGTGCGCGAGGCGGCGCTGCCGCGCGAGCTGCTGTACGTCGCCGACGAAGCCTTCTTCACCGGCACCGCGGTGGAGATCACCCCCATCCGCTCGGTCGATCGCCTGAGCGTCGGCAACGGCAAGCGCGGCCCGGTCACCGAGACGCTGCAGAACGCCTTCTTCGGCCTCTTCAACGGCAAGACGCCCGACAAGTGGGGCTGGCTGGACTACGTCGACATGTCCGCCCCGCGCACCGCGGCGGCCGGCCGCTGAGGGGCACGCTCGCCCATGCCCGAACGCACACGCACGCTCTTTGACAAGGTCTGGACCGCCCACGAGGTCAGCCCCGAGACCGACACCGCCCCGGCGGTGCTGTACATCGACCTGCACCTGATCCACGAAGTCACCTCCCCGCAAGCCTTCCAGGTGCTGCGGGAGCGGGGCCTGACCGTGCGCCGCCCCGAGCGCGTGCTCGGGACCATGGACCATTCCACCCCGACCAAGACCGCCCAGGTGTTCGGCGGGGCGCCGATCGCGGTGGACTCCGCCGCCCGCCAGGTGCAGCAGCTGGAGCGCAACTGCGCCGAGTTCGGGGTGGAGCTGCTCGCGCTGCGCGATGCGCAGCGTGGCATCGTGCACGTCATCGGGCCGGAGCTCGGGCTATCGCAGCCGGGCAAGACCATCGTCTGCGGCGACAGCCACACCAGCACCCACGGCGCACTCGGCGCACTGGCCTTTGGCATCGGCACCACCGAGGTCGGGCACGTGCTCGCCACGCAGTGCCTGCTGCAGCGCAAGCCAAGAACCTTCGCCATCAATGTCGAGGGGCAGCTGGGAGCCGGGGTCACCGCCAAGGACCTGATCCTCTCGATCATCGGCACCATCGGGGTCGATGGCGGCACCGGGCACGTGATCGAGTACCGCGGCTCGACCATCCGCGCCCTAGCAATGGATGAGCGCCTGACCGTGTGCAACATGTCGATCGAGGCCGGCGCCCGCGCCGGCATGATCGCCCCGGACGAAGTCACCTACCGTTACCTCGCCGGCCGGCCGCGCGCCCCGGCGGGGGTGGCGTGGGAGCAGGCACTCGCGCACTGGCGCACCCTGCCCTCAGACCCCGACGCCACCTTTGACCGCGAGGTGGCGATCGATGCGTCCACGATCGAGCCGATGATTACCTACGGCACCAACCCCGGCATGGTGGTGCCGATCTCCGCCTCGATCCCGCAGCGTCCCGGGGATGCGGCGTTTGCGCGCGCGCTCAATTACATGGGGTTCACGGCCGGAGAGCCGATCAAGCACCAGAAGGTGAACGTGGTGTTCGTGGGCAGCTGCACCAACGCCCGGCTGTCGGACCTGCGCGCCGCGGCGGCAGTGCTGCGCGGCAAGCGCATCGCCCGTGGCATCACCATGCTGGTGGTGCCCGGCTCCCAGGACATCAAGCGCCAGGCCGAGCTCGAGGGCCTGGACCGGGTGTTCCTCGAGGCCGGCGCGGAGTGGCGCGAGTCCGGCTGCTCGATGTGCCTGGGGATGAACGGGGACCTGGTCGGCAGGGGCGAATATTCCGTCAGCACCAGCAACCGCAACTTCGAGGGCCGCCAGGGCGCAGGCGCACGCACGCTCCTGGCAAGTCCGGTCACCGCGGCCGCCTGCGCGCTCACCGGCCGGGTCACCGACCCGCGCGAACTGCTCTAAAGCGGGCGCGCGCACCTACCCCCATGCAACCCTTCACGAGCCTCACCGCGCGCACCGTGGTCATGCCGAGTGCCAACATCGACACCGACCAGATCATCCCGGCGCGCTTCCTCACCACCACCACCCGCGCCGGCCTGGGTGCGCAACTGTTCACCGACTGGCGCTACGATGCCGCCGGCGCACCGCGCCCGGAGTTCATCCTCAACCGCCCGGAATCGCGCGGCTGCCAGGTGCTGGTCGCGGGCCACAACTTCGGCTGCGGTTCCTCGCGTGAGCACGCACCGTGGGCCCTGCTCGACTACGGCTTCCGCGCCGTCATCAGCACCGAGCTGGCCGACATCTTCTGCTCGAACGCGCTCAAGAACGGCCTGTTGCCGCTGATCGTGGACGAATCCACCAGTGCCTGGCTGATCGCCCACCCGGGGGCGCAGGTCCACATCGACGTCGCGGCCGGCATGCTCACCCTGCCCAGCGGCGCCGCCGTGCACTTTCCGCTCGGAGCGTTCGACCGGCACTGCCTGCTGCAGGGGATCGACGAGCTCGGTTACCTGCTCGAGCGGCGCGCGGCGATCGAGGCTTTCGAGCAGCGCCCATGAAGGCCGCGATCACCGTCCTGCCCGGTGATGGCATCGGGCCGGAAGTCATTGCCGAGGCTGCAGCATGCCTCTCCGCCGTGGCGCAGTGCTTCGGCCACGACTTCACGCTCAGCTTTCATCCCTTCGGCGGCGCCGCCATCGATTCCCATGCCGATCCTCTGCCCCAGGGGACGCTCGCCGCCTGCCGCAGCGCCGATGCGATCCTCCTGGGGGCGATCGGCGGACCGCAGTGGTCCGATCCGAAGGCCCCCCTGCGCCCGGAAGCGGGCCTGCTGCGCCTGCGCCGCGAGCTCGGGACCTTCGCGAACCTGCGCCCGGTGGCGGTGCATCCGGCCCTTGCCGATGCCTCGACGCTCAAGCGCGAGGTCGTGGACGGGGTGGACCTTGTGTTCGTGCGCGAACTCACCGGCGGGATCTACTTCGGGGACAAGCGCCGCGATGCCCGCAGCGCCTCGGACCTGTGTACCTATACGGTCGAGGAGATCGAACGCATCGTGCGCGTGGCTGCCCAGCTCGCGCGCACCCGGCGCCGCCGGCTCACCTCCATCGACAAGGCGAACGTGCTGGAAACCTCGCGCCTGTGGCGCGAGGTGAGCTCGCGCGTGGTGGCCGAGCAATTCCCGGACGTGACCCTGGAGCACATGCTGGTGGACTCGGCGGCGATGCACCTGATCCGCCGGCCGCGCGACTTCGACGTGCTGGTCACGGAGAACATGTTCGGCGATATCCTCACCGACGAGGCGGCGATGCTGGCAGGCTCGCTGGGGCTGCTGCCGTCGGCCTCCCTCGGCGAGGCGCGCCAGGGCCTCTACGAGCCGATCCACGGCTCGGCGCCGGACATCGCCGGGCGCGGCATCGCCAATCCGTATGGTGCGATCCTCAGCGCCGCCTTGCTGCTGCGGCACTCGCTTCAGCTGGAGGCGGAAGCCGCGGCGCTCGAGGCGAGTGTCTATGCGGCCTTCGCCGCCGGCGTGCGTACCGCGGACATGGCCCCCGCCGGGGCGGCCGCGAGCACCGCCCAGGCCGGCGCCGCGGTGCTCAGCAACCTGCGGCAGCGCGGATCGGCGCCGCGCTGAGCGCGCGGCTCACGCGCTCCAGGCCGCGCGCGAGATCCTCCTTCAGATCCTCCAGTCCCTCGATTCCGACGGACAGGCGGATCAGCCCGTCGGTGAGCCCGGCGCGCTCGCGCGCGGCCGGATCCATCGCCGCGTGGGTCATCGTGGCCGGGTGCGCCACCAGGCTCTCCACGCCGCCTAAGGATTCGGCGAGCGAGAAGCACTCGAGTCCCCCGACGAACTCGCGCACCGCCTCGTGGCCGCCGGCCAGTTCCAGGGTGATCACAGCGCCAAAGCCCTTCTGCTGGCGCTTGGCCAGCTCGTGTCCCGGGTGCGAGGACAGCCCCGGGTACCACACCTTCTGCACCGGCTCGCACCCGGTGAGCCACTCGGCCAGCGCCTGGGCGTTGCGGCCGTGGTGTTCCAGGCGCGCGTGCAGGGTGCGGATGCCGCGCAGGGTGAGGAAGCTGTCGAAGGGGGCCCCGGTCAACCCTAAGCAGTTGGCCCACCAGGCCAGCTGCTCGTGCAGCGCCGGGTCGCGGGCGACCACCGCGCCACCGACCACGTCCGAGTGACCGTTCAGGTACTTGGTGGTCGAGTGCACCACCACGTCCGCCCCGTGCGTCAGCGGCAGCTGCCAGGCCGGCGAGAGGAAGGTGTTGTCCACCACCGTGAGCGCCCCGGCCGCGCGCCCGAGCGCCGCACAGGCGGCGATGTCGGTGATGCGCAGCAGCGGATTGCTCGGGGTCTCGATCCACAACAGATCGGCCGGGGTCGAGAGCGCCCCGCGCAGCGCGGCCGTATCGCCGAAGTCCACGAACTCCACGTTGCGTTCACCGCGGCGCTTCCAGGCATCGAACAGGCGGTAGGTGCCGCCGTAGCAGTCGTGCGGGGCGATGATGCGGCCACCGGCGGGCACGAGGTAGCCGGTGACGGTGACCGCGGCCATGCCGCTGGCGGTGACGACCGCTCCGGCCCCCTGCTCCAGGTCCGCCAGCGCACAGGCCAGCAGGTCGCGCGTGGGATTGCCCGAGCGGGTGTAGTCGTACTTGCGCTTCTCGCCGAAGCCGCGGAAGGCGAACGTCGAGGTCAGGTGCAGCGGCGGCACGACGCAGCCGGTGGCATCGTCACACTCGATGCCCGCGCGCACCGCGCGCGTGACCTCGCTGAGCGGCGGCTGGCTGACCGGGGACAGCGGGCGAACGGGAGGCTTACTCACGGCACACCCCCGAAACAGGGGCGGCAGGGACGGAAATATCGGGGGCGCGCATTTGGCAAACTCCACTCAATGACTGACACGTCTCATCGTCAGTCCTGGGGAGCGCATCCGTACAAGGGGACCCTTGGGCGGATATGTCGCGTCCATCCTCCCGTTGCCGGAAAGGCCACGCAGACCGCTCATCTGTCGACATCCGAGGAGACGATGTCGCAGGACGTAGCACCTTTCCAGGGTGGTTGGTCCTGGCGGTTGCCCCGGCGTCTTTGGGCCTATTCCCTCAGCCGGTCTCGATGAGTAAGGACAAGTCTACGGGGCGAGTGAGGCTGCGTGCAAGCAAGCTGGGTTAGGAAGGCGCTCCCGAGCAGCCAGTTGTGACCCTGGTCAGCTGGCGTGGGGACTGGCCGCCGCCGAGCGGCGGTCCGCGTCGGCCGCCTCGCCGTTCTTGCCCCGTGCACGCAGCGAATCGGCGATGAGGTGCCACGCCCCGGACTGGGCAGCCGGGTCGCCGGTGGCCAGTGCCAGGGCCTTGCGGCCCATGGCCTCGGCCTGCGCGGGGTTGCTCTCCCCCATGCGGATCCGGCCCAGCTCGGTCCACAGCAGCGGGTTGTCAGGTTCGATGCGCAGCGCCCGCTCGACCGTGGCCGCAGCCCCGGCGTAGTCCCCGGCGGCGGACTGCTGGTGCGCCTGACCCACCAGGGCCTGCGAGGCGGCCCCGAGCCGAAACTGCCGGGGTGCCGGGGTGTAGGGCTTCTCGGGGGACGGGACCGGAGTGGCTTCCGTGGGTGCGGCGGGGGTGCCCGGGGCCGGCTGGGCGGTCCCGGAGGGCGAAGGATGCGAGGGTTTTGCGGGAAAGCTCGGCGCCGGGGCGCGCAGCGCGCAACCACTCAGGGCAATGGCACACAGGGCGAGTGCGGGCAGGCACGAGTGCATGCCGCATGATATCGCGACTGAACTTGACCGTACGGTGGGGCGCGCTGCAATCCTCAATGCAGGCTGCAGCCGGGCTTGGGCGCGATCGCCGTCCCGGCGGGCACTGCAACCACGACCAGGTCCGTCCCACAGTCCGCCTGGGCGCGCAGCCCGGTGTCGAACTCGATCGAAGCCTCGGTGAGGCTCTCCGGCATCGCCGTCTCCCAGGAGCGCGTCCCCAGGTTGGCCATGATGCGCGCCCACACCGGCAGCGCACCGGCCGAGCCGGTAAAGCCGGTGGGCTCGTTGTCGTCATACCCCACCCACACCACCACCAGGTGGCTGCCGGAGAAGCCGGCGAACCAGCTGTCGCGGTAGTCCGAGGAGGTCCCCGACTTGCCCGCCACCGTGAGGGCCGGCGGCAGCACGGCGCGCGCGGAGCGCCCCGTGCCGTGCTCCATCACCAGCACCATCATGCGGTCCAGCTGGTAGACATTCTCCGGCGATGCCACCTGGGTCACCTGCAGCGGGAAGGCCTTCACGGCCTTGCCGTCGCCTGAGATCACCGCGCGCACCGCGCGCAGCGGGTTGTGGAAGCCGCCGTTGGCGATGCCATTGAACATCTGCGCCGCGGTGAGCGGGGAGACATCGACCGCACCCAGGAGCATCGCCGGCACCGCCACCGGCGGTTCGGGAAGGCCGAAGCGCGTCAGCGTCTGCGCCACCTTCGCCAGTCCTAAGTCCAGCCCGACTCCGACGGTGGCAAGGTTCAGCGACTCGGAGAGTGCGCGTACCACCGGCACCGGGCCGTACACCTGGCGGGTGAAGTTCTCCGGCTTCCAGTGCTTGCCGCCCTCGAGCTTCACGTCCACCGGCTCATCCTGCACCACCGTGGTGGCATTGTAGCGGCCGCTCTCCAGCGCGGTCAGGTAGATGAACGGCTTCACCAGCGAGCCCATGGAGCGGTGGGCATCGAGGGCGCGGTCAAAGCCGTCGTAGCCGACATCGCGGCCGCCGACGATGGCAATCACGTCCCCGCTCTGGGGCGCAGTCACCACCACCGCGCCCTCGAGGGACTGCCCGGCGTGCTTCTTCAGCTTGTCCAGCCGCGCCAGCTCCTGCTCGAGCGCCCGCTCGCTCTCCTCCTGGGCGCGTGGCTCGAGGCTGGTGTAGATGCGCAGGCCCGCCTCGGTGAGGTCCGCCTCGTGATAGTCGCGGCGCAGCGTGCGGCGCACGAAGTCCAGGTATGCGGGGAAGTACGCCCCGGCAGGGCGCGCGCTGACCCCGAGCGGACGGTGCGCGGCGGCGCTGGCCTGCGCCGGCGTCACGATGCCCTGCTCGGCCATTACCTTGAGCACCAGGTCGCGCCGCGCGCGCGCCCGCTCGGCATGGCGGCGCGGATCGTAGTAGGAAGGGCCGCGCACGATTGCCACCAGCAGCGCCACCTCGGACAGGTCCAGCTCCGCGAGCGGCTTGCCGAAGTAGAACTGGCTCGCGAGGCCGAAGCCGTGGATGGCGCGCTCGCCGTCCTGGCCGAGGAAGATCTCGTTGATGTAGGCGTTCATGAGGTCCGCCTTGGTGAAGTGCGCATCCAGGGCCATCGCCATGAACGCCTCGCGCAGCTTGCGCGAGAGGGTCTGGCGCGAATCCAGGAAGTAGCTGCGCACCAGCTGCTGCGTGAGCGTGCTCGCGCCCTGCTCGATCTGCCCGGCGCGCGCGTTCACCCACATCGCGCGCAGGATGCCGGCAGGGTCCACCCCGTGGTGCGTGTCGAACTTGCGGTCCTCGACCGCCTTGAGCGCCGCCGGCAGCAGCGCGGGCACCTCAGCGGGTGAGACCACGATGCGGTCCTCGCCGTGGCTGGGGAAGATGCTGCCGATCAGCAGCGGCTCCAGGCGCAGCACCGGCACCTCGTGCCCGCTGGCATCGCGCAGGCCCTCCAGGGCCTTGGGCCCGGCCGTGATGGTGAGCACCATCGCCGCGCGGCTCTCATCGGCAAAGCGCGCCGGACGCAGCGCTACTTCCAGGTGACTGCCCGTGAGGCGATAGGTGCCCGGCCGCTCGAGGGCATCGGCGCGGCGGTAGTGCAGGCGCTGCAGCTCGTGCTCGAGCTCCGCGGGCGCAAGATCCAGGCCCGCGTACAGTTCCAGGGGCGCGGCATATACCTGCGCCGGCAGCGTCCAGCGCCGGCCCTCGAACTGGCTGGTGACCAGGTGATCCAGGTACCAGACGTAGCCGAGCGCGGCGACCAGCAGCACGCCGGCGGCGAAAATCAGGGGGCGCTTGAGCTTCAGAGGAACAGCTCCGGCGCCGGGTCCCGGAGGTTGTAGTGCGAGCTCATCGCGTGCCCGTAGGCGCCGGCGTTGGCCACCAGCAGCACGTCCCCCTCGCGCGTGACCGGCAGCAGCCGGTCGTGGCCGAGCACGTCGGCGCTTTCGCAGATTGGGCCGACGACGCTCACTGGCTCGGTGGCCGGCTCGCCCAGGCGCGTGAGGTTGGCGATCTCGTGGTAGGAGCCGTACAGCGCCGGGCGGATGAGCGAGTTCATGCCGGTCGCCACGCCCACGAAACGCACGCCGCCCTTTGACTTCAGCTGCGTGACGCGCGCGAGCAGCACCCCGGCGGCGGCGATGAGGTAGCGTCCCGGCTCGAGCCACACCTCAAGCTGCGGGTGCTCGGCGCGCACGGCCATGAGCAGCGTGTCGAGCTTGGCGAGGTCGACGCCCGGCTGTTCCGGGTGCTCCGGCACCCCGAGGCCGCCACCGACATCGATCACCTGGAGCTCCTCGAACCCCCTGGCCGCTGTGGCCAGCACGCGTGCGGTGTGCTCCCAGCTGGTGACATCGAACACCCCGCTGCCCACGTGCGCCTGCAGCCCGGTGATGCGCGCGCCGGCGGCCTGCGCCAGCCCGGTGAGCACGCGCGACTCGGACAGCTGCACCCCGAACTTGGAGCGCGTGCCGGCGGTGCGCACGTGATCATGGTGGCCGCGGCCCACGCCGGTGTCGATGCGCACGAAGATGTCGTGGCCGCGAAACAACTGCGGCCAGCTGGCAAGCACGTAGGTGTTGTCGACGGTGACGCGCACGCCCGCCCCGAGCGCCCAGGCGTATTCGGCGCGTGCGGCAAAGTTCGGGGTGTAGAGGATGCGCGCGCGGTCCAGGTCCGGGAACAGGGTCAACAGCCGCTCGACCTCGCCGCGCGAAACGCACTCGAACTCGATGCCCTCGGCGCGCAACGCCGTGAGCACCTGCGGGTGCGGGTTCGCCTTCACCGAGTAATGCACGCGGCCGATCGACTGCAGAGCGCGCAGCGCGCGCGCCGCCGTGCGCACCTGGGCGAGGTCGTACACGTAGGCGGCATCGTGAGCGGCGAAGGCGCTCAACAGCTCCACGCGGCGCGTATTCCACCAGGGCGTGCCCTGCGCCGCGCGCGCCTCGGGTTTGGAGAACAGCTGCTGCCAGGTGGGACCGAACACGCGATCCGCCGGCGACGGGCGGATCAGAAGCTCGTGCAGCTGTTCCACCAGGCGATGCCCCTGGTTCTCATCGACGACGAAGGTGAAGTTCAGGTCGTTGGCCGCCTGGCTGACCAGGTAGATCTTCTGCTCCTCGAAGAACTCGAAGGCGCCGCCGAGCTGGTGCAGGATCGCGCGGATGTTGCGCCCCACCAGGCTCACCGAGGCGCACGGGCCGATCACCTGCACCCGGCACAGCCGTGACAGCTCGGCCACCAGGTCCGCGACGCGCGCGTTGTCGAGGGTGTTGGCGGCAGGATCCAGCGAGACCGTCACGTTGGTCTCGGAGGTGGACACCAGGTCCACCGACATACCGTGGCTCTTGAACACCTGGAAGGCATCGGCGAGGAAGCCCACCTGATGCCACATCCCGGGGCTGTCCATCGACACCAGCGTGATGCCCTTCTTGGTGCACACCGCCTTCACCTGCGCAGCCCCGTCCACCGCCTCGGCGCCGAGCACCGTACCCTGCAGCTGCGGGGCCTGGGTGGCGTAGACGTGCAGCGGGATGCGGTACTGCCGGGCCGGCAGAATGCAGCGCGGATGCAGCACCTTCGCCCCGCTGGTGGCGATCTCCTGCGCCTCGTCGTAGTGCAGTGCGCGCAGCAGGCGTGCGGTCGGGGTGAAGCGCGGGTCGGCGCTGAACAGTCCCGGAACATCCGTCCAGATCTCCAGCCGCTGCGCGCGCAGCTTGGCCGCAAGATAGGCCGCGGAGGTGTCCGAGCCGCCGCGCCCGAGCAGCACGGTGTTGGCGTCCTCGTCGCTGGCGATGAAGCCCTGGGTGATGACGATCGGCGGCAATCCGGTGAGCTGCGCCTCGAGGGCCGCATCGGGGGCGAAGCTGCAGGTCGCCGAGAGCATGCTGGGCCGCACTGCCCCGCCTGCGCGCTCGGACCTGAGCATGGTGCGCGCGTCCATCCAGGCGACATCCAGGCCTCGCGCGCGCAGGAAGCGCGCGCCAATGTGCGTGGCCATCAGCTCCCCGCTCGCCATGACGCGCGCGCGGGTGCGCTCGCTCACCTCCCCGACCAGCGCCACCCCGGCGGCGATCTCGCGCAGCTCCGCCAGGTGGCGCTCGACTTCCTCGGGCAGCGCGACATCCAGATCGGCACCCAGGCGCCGGTGGCGCTCCTCGATCCCGCACAGCTCCTCTTCCTGGGCCTGGCCGATGGCCGCATCCAGCAGGCGCTCCAGGCGGTCGGTGATGCCGGAGATGGCCGAGTGCACGATGAGCACGCGCGCCCCACTGGCACGGCGCTCGGCCGCGATGGCGGCGATGTTGGTCCAGTTGGACAGGCTCGAGACGCTCGTGCCGCCGAACTTGAGCACGATCCAGGCCGAAGGCGTACTCACAGGGGCGCTGCGCGGGGGTGTGGGGAGGCAAAAGCCTGCAAGCGGGCGGCCTTTCCGTGGCGGAGCCGGTAGCTCGGGCGCATGCGCCGCAGGAAACTACAGCTCGTCGTCGAAGTCTTTGAGGTCTTTCTCGAGTTTCTTGTCGGCAAGCACTTCCTCGAGCTTGCTCCAGGCGGCCTTGCCCCGCTTGCCCTGGGTGCGCACGCGCTTGTCCACCCGATCCAGCAGGCGGTCGTAATCGGTGCCGTCTTCAGGCTGGCCGACCAGAAATTCATCATCGAGGTCGAAGCTCTCGTTGTCTCGTTCCGACATCTGGGGGCGTAAATCCCGAGTTAATTCAATAAGTAAGGTGCCAAAATGGCACAGACAAGGCTGCGAACTATAGCGGATTCGCGCCGGCGATCAACTTTTAACCACTTGCCGGCTGCCGAGCCCCGGGGGAACTGGCGCAGGCGTGGGCGTAGCGGCGTGAAACCGGGGCACTTCAGGGCTGGTCGGTGCGATCGCGGACGATGACCGGTGCCCCGCGGCTCAGGCCCAGCCCCTCGGCGGCGCTGTTCTCCGCCCGGGCGATTTCCAGCACCCCGAAGGAGTTGATGAGCGCCAGATATTCCCCGGGGCGGGTATCGGCATAGGTGCGCAGCAGGTCGAAATGATGATTGCCGGCGTGGACCAGCGGCAGGCGGAAGCGCTCGATCAGGGAGGCGTCGATGTTGGTGATGAGGTTGCCGAAGTGGTCGAGGGTGATCACGATGCCGGCGACGCTGCGGGTGTCCACCGTGGGTTCCTCTACCCAGGAGGGCACCAGGGTGTCAGTCACCTCGCCCAGGTCACGCGGATTCACGCGCCCGGCGGCCAGCTCCGCGGCGACCGGGGCGAACACGTCGCGGCCGTGGAAGGTCGCGCTCGGGCGCTGGATGCCCAGGCGCGCCAGCTGGGCGGCGCCCAGGCGCACGATGAGCGCCTCGCGGGCGCGCGTGACCACCGGGGCCAGCAGGCCGTTGTCCGGGGCGAGGAACACCTGGCCGTCCGCCTCTACCACGAGGTTGCTGCGCGAGGTCCCCACGCCCGGGTCCACGACCGCCACGTGCACGGTGCCGCGCGGAAAATAGCGGGCGGCGCGTGACAGCCAGAAACCTGCCTCGGCCGGCCAGTGCGCCAGAATCTCGTGGGTGAGGTCCACCAGGTGCGCCCCGGGAAAGCGGCCCCAGATGACCCCCTTCATGACACCGACGAACGGACCCTCGTGGCCGAAGTCGGTCGTGAGGGTGATGAGCCCGGGGGGCTGGGTGCCGCTCATGGCAGCGGCGCCGGTTCAGCGCCCGCCGGCTGCCTCCGCGGATTCCGCGCAGCCGCTGCAGCGCTGCGCGTACGGGACGGCGGCCAGCCGGCCCGACTCGATCGGTTCGCCGCACACCACACAGATGCCGTAGTAACCCTGCTCGAGGCGTCGCAGCGCCGCCTCGACCTGCTCCAGCTCCGCGCTGGCCGAATCGCTGATCGCTCCCAGCACGTCATCGTTCTCACGCTGTGTCACCTGCTCGGCAAAATCGGCAGACAGAGGATCCGCCTCGTGGCGCAGATTCCGGTCCGCCCGCACCGCGCGCTCACGCAGCTCGGCGGCCCGGCGCCGCAGTCGCTCGCGTATCGCATCGCTGTCCACTGTGTCCCCCGGCGGGCCGGCGGCAGTTCAGCCGGCCTTGCGCTTGTTCTCCAGCCACTGTTGCAGCTTGTCGAACGGCTCGATGAATTTGCTGACGCCCTCGCGCTCGAGCTGCTGGGCGATGCTCTCCAGATCGACCCCGAGCCGCTCGAACGCCTCGCGCTGGTCGGCGCACTCGGCGATGTGGCGCTCCAGGCGCAGCGCCGGGCGGCCGAGGCGCCGGTAGGTGTCGATCGTCTCCAGCGGCATGGTGTTGACCGTATCGGGCACCACCAACTCCTCGACATACTTCACCGGGCTGAAGGTCGGGTCCTTGGTCGAGGTCGAGGCCCATAGCAGCCGCTGCGGCCGGGCACCCAGACCTGCAAGCGCCTGCCACTGCGAGCCGGCGAGTATCTCCTCGTAGATCTCGTAGGCGCGGCAGGCGCTGGCGATCGCCGCCTTGCCGCGCAGCGCCCGTGCCGCACCTTCCCCGCGCGCCACCAGCGCATCCAGTTGCGCATCGACCGCGGTGTCGATGCGGCTGAGGAAGAAGCTCGCCACCGAGGCCACCGTGGCCACGCCCTCGCCGCGCGCGGCGCGCGCACTCAGCCCGTCCAGGTACGCCTGCGCCACCTGCCGGTAACGCTGCGGGGAGAACAGCAGCGTCACGTTCACATTCACGCCCGCGGTGATCAGCTCGCGGATCACCGGGACACCGGCCTCGGTGCCGGGGATCTTGATGAGTGCGTTGGGCAGCTGCAGGCGTGCCCACAGTCGCTTGGCCTCGGCGAGGCTGCCCTGGATGTCGTAGGCCAGGTGCGGCGAGACCTCCATGCTCACGAATCCATCCGCCCCGCCGGTGGCGTCGTACAACCCTCGCAGCAAAGCTGCCGCATCCTTGAGGTCCTTGAGCGCAAGGTCTTCATAGACGCCGACGCTGGTGGGCTCCGTCGGCAGCAGCCGCGCGATCGCTGCCCCATAGCGGGCATCGGTGGTGATCGAGTTGGCGAAGATGGCGGGGTTGGAGGTCAGTCCCGCGATGCCGTCATCCTTGATCAGGGCGGCGAGGCTGCCGTCCTCGATCATGGTGCGGCTGATACCATCCAGCCAGGCACTCTCGCCGAGCTTGCGCAGTTCCAGCAGCGGATTCGGGGGCGGGCTACTCATGCCTGCAAAGCCTAGCGCAGCACACCGCGCGAGTCTCGCGGTTTTGGGCCGGATATGCGTAAATCAGGCGCTCGAATCAGCCCGGAGGATGCTGTCATGGCGGAGAACTTCGATGCCGGCCGGCTCGCCGATGAACTGCGCGCACTGGTCGCGGACGCCGAGGCCCTGCTCAAGGCGAACCTGAACGTTGACGGGGCCGCGCTGCGCGAGCGCGCGCAAGCTGGCGTGCGTGAGCTGCGCAGCCGGCTGAGCGCACTCGAGGAGCAGCTGGGCGAGAAGGCACACGAGGTCGATGACTACGTGCGCGAGAATCCTTGGCAGAGCGTGGCCGTGGTGGCCGGGGTGGCGCTGCTGCTCGGGCTGATCATGGGCCGCAGATAGTGTCGGTGAGCGCCCCCGGTAACCAGGCCCCCGCCGCCGCGGCGCAGCGGCGCTTCGGTGCCGCGGCGATCGAGGCACTGCGCACGCGCCTGGACCTGGCGGCGGTGGAACTCGAGATCCAGGTGCTGGTGCTCCTGCGGCTGCTGGCATGGTGGTTCGCCGCCCTCACCTGCGTGCTGCTGGCGCTCGCCTTCGGCATCGTGGCCCTCATCGTGGCGCTGTGGGACACGCACCGCACACTCGGCCTGCTCGCCGGCGGCGGGGTATTCATCGGCCTGGGGGTGCTGTTGGGCTACCTCGGGCTGCGCAGCGTGCGCTCGCGCCCGGCCCCCTTCGCAGACTCCCTGCAGCAGCTGGCCGAGGACGAGCGCCGCGCGGAAGGTGGCCCGTGAGCCGCATGGCGGAGCTTGAGTCGCGACGGCGCGTGCTGCTTGAGCGCTGTGAGCTGCAGCGCGCCGAGATCGCGCAGCGCGTCGGGGCGCTGCGGCAGGAGCCGCTCGTGCGTCTGGTCGCCGGCGCGCTGGGCAGGCCGGGCAGCAGCAGCGGCGCCGCGCCGCTGCGGCATCCGCTCACCTGGGTCGTGGCGATCATCGGCCTGTTGCTGCTGCGCCGGCCGCGGCAGATCCTCGCCGTGCTCGGGCTGGCGCGCTCGGCGGTCGCGCTGGCCGGCAAGGCGTCGGTGGCGCTGCGCCTGGTGAGCCAGCTGCGCGGCGCCCTTGCCAGGGGACCGCGCGCCGGCGGCCGCGCCTAGTCGCTGTCGGCCTGCGCGAGGTTCGCGCGGGCGCCGGCCGCTGCGGCCTGGTTGTTGGCGCCCGCGCCCACCGCGGTGGGCATGCCGGTGGCGCTCTTGAGGGCGGCGCGCGCCAGCGGCCACTGGACCTTGGCGTGCTTGTCGACGCCACTCTTCTGCAGCATCCTGGCCAGCCCGTTCACGTCCGGCTCCGGTTGCGGAGCCGCGTCAGCGTCTTCCTGGCCTTCCTCATCGACCGCCGGGTGCGCTTCCAGAAGCAGCTGCCCGTGCACCCAGGCGATCTTCACCGGCTCGTTGATCAGGCGCACCTTGGTGCCCACGGGCACGGCGGCAAACACCGCGGCGACATCCTCCGGGTACATGCGGATGCAGCCGTGGGTCACGGACATGCCCACCGCGGTGGGATTGTTGGTGCCGTGGATCATGTACGAGCCACCGCCGGCGGCCAGGCGCATGGCGAAGTCACCCAGTGGGTTGTCCGGTCCTGCGGGCACCACCTTCGGCAGCGGGTCGTCGTTGGCGAGGTGTTCCTTGCGCACCGACTCGGGCGGATACCATGCGGGGTTCTTGATCTTGGCGATGATGTGCGTCTCCCCGAGCGGGGTGCGCCAGTCCATCTTGCCGATGCTCACCGGGTAAGTGATGACGACCGGTTTATCGTGCGGGCCCGGCTTGGGGTAGTAGTAGAGCCGGTGCTCCGGCAGGTTCACGATGATGCCCTCGCGCGGACCCGGTGGCAGGATGCGCCGGCCGGGCAGGACGATGTCCTTGTCGGCCCCGGGGATCCACACATCGACACCCGGATTGGCGCGGATGATCTCGTAGTAGCCGAGGCTGTAGCGGTGGGCCAGGTCCGGCAGCGTGTCCTCGTACACCGTGCGCACGCTTAAGTCCGTGCCCACCACTGCCGAGCCGTCCGTCGGCAGTGCGAACACGGCCGCAAGCGCGGGGGCGGCCGCGAGCACTGCGGCCAGCAGCGCACCACCTGTGACGAACCCTCTGATCTGCGCCTGCCTCATAAGCTCGAAGTGTGTGGCGTATTCCATGCCCGGGGCGGCCCTGCGCCGCCGGCGCTGCACGCCATACTCCTATTGTAGGGGTTCCATTAGTATCGCGCGCGGTGAGTCACAGCAGAAAGCCCATCCGCAGCTTCTTCCTCCAGGGCACCCTGCGCATTGCCCGCGAACTGATCGGCATGCACCTGGTGCATCGCACGCGCGAGGGCCTGTACCGCGGCCGTATCGTGGAGACCGAGGCCTACCAGGGCCCGCAGGACCTCGCCGCCCACTCCGCGCGCGGGCGGACCAGGCGCACCGAGGTGATGTTCGGGCCGCCCGGACATGCCTACGTGTACTTAATCTACGGCATGTGGAACTGCCTGAACGTGGTCACCGCCCGCGAAGGGCGCCCGCATGCGGTGCTGCTGCGCGCGCTCGAGCCGCTCAGCGACCCTGCGGCGCGCACCTGGGGGCCGGGACTGCTGTGCCAGGCGTTCAAGATCGGACGCGAACTGAACGGCGCGGACCTGCTGGGCCCGATCCTGTGGCTGGAACACCCGCCCGCAGGCTCTGCCCGGCCGCGCATCGCCCGCGCCACGCGCATCGGGGTGGACTACGCTTTGGACTGGGCGCACAAGCCGTGGCGCTTCTTCGCCGCCGATTCAGCCTATGTTTCGACCGCCCCGCCGCGGGCGCGTGCGTTCCGGCGTGCTTCTGGCACCCGGGTTGGGAAATAATGCCGCCCACTCGAACCCAAGCCCCGGAGTGTCCCTTGAACAAACTGTATGGCTTCGCCGCCGCGGCGCTCTTGTGCGGCTGCGCCGCCCAGGCGAGCAAGCCCCCCGTTGCGGCAAGCAGCGAGCCGGCCCGCGCGGCGCTCTATCCCTCGACCTACCAGGTGCCCGCGGGCCCGCCGACGCTCATCCGCAATGCCACCGTGCTCGATGGCGCCGGTGCCCGTCTGGAGCATGCGGACGTGCTGATGAGCGAGGGCAAGATCGTCCAGGTGGGCGCCAATCTCGGCGCCCCGGCCGGTGCGGTGGTGATCGATGGCACGGACCGCTGGGTGACGCCCGGGCTCATCGATGTGCACTCGCACCTGGGCGTGTATGCCAGTCCCGGCGTCGAGGCGGCCTCCGATGGTAACGAGGCCACCTCCCCCAGCACCGCGAACGTGTGGTCGGAGCATTCGGTGTGGCCACAGGACCCGGGGTTTGCGACCGCGCTGGCCGGCGGCGTCACGACGCTGCAGATCCTGCCCGGCTCAGCGAACCTGATCGGCGGGCGCTCGGTGATCCTAAAGAACGTCCCGAGCGTCACCTACCAGGGCATGAAGTTCCCCGGCGCACCGCAGGGCCTGAAGATGGCGTGCGGCCAGAATCCGAAGAGCGTCTACGGGGACCGCAAGCAGTTTCCCTCTACGCGCATGGGCAACATGGCCGGCTACCGCGCGCAGTGGGCCGAGGCGCAGGAGTACCGGCGCGAGCAGCTCGAGTACGCGCGCAAGGTCAAGGACGGCACCAAGGATGCGAAGCCCCCCAAGCGCGACCTGCGCCTGGATACCCTCGCCGCCGCGCTCGACGGCGAGATCATCGTGCACATGCACTGCTACCGCGCTGACGAGATGGCCGCAGTCCTCGACATGAGCCAGGAATTCGGCTACCACGTGGCCGCCTTCCACCACGCGGTGGAGGCCTACAAGATCTCCGACCTGCTCGCCCAGCACCATGTGTGCGCGGCGATGTGGGCGGACTGGTGGGGCTTCAAGATGGAGTCCTACGACGGCATCCCGGAGAACATCGCCTTCGTGGACGCCGCCCCGGGGGGCTGCGCCATCGTGCACTCTGACTCCGAGGAAGGCATCCAGCGCCTGAACCAGGAGGCGGCCAAGGCCATCGCCTGGGGGACACGGGCCGGCCTTGCCATCCCGCCGGAACGGGCCATCGAGTGGGTCACCGCCAATCCCGCCAAGGCCATCGGCCTGCTTGCGCGCGTCGGCACGCTCGCGCCTGGCAAGATGGCCGACGTGGTGCTCTGGAACGGCACCCCGTTCAGCGTCTATGCCCAGGCGGACCTGGTATTCATCGACGGCGCACTGCGCTACGACCGGTCCCACCCGCCGGCGACGCCGCGCTCGGACTTCCTGCTGGGGCAGCCGGCCGCCGCGGGGGTGAGCCAGTGAGCGCCCGGGGGTTGATGGTCGCGCTGCTCGGCGCGCTCAGCAGCGCTGCGCACGCGCAGGTGCTCATCCGCGATGCCACCGTGCACACCGGTACCGCCGCAGGCGTGCTGCAGCACACCGACATACTCATCCGCGACGGCCGCGTTGCCGATCTGGGTGCGCACCTGGGGGCGCCGGCCGGCGCACAGGTCATCGATGCGGGCGGGCGGCCGGTGACCGCCGGGTTCTTCGGCGGCATCGGGCACATGGGCATGGAGGAGATCGGCCAGGAACCGAGTGTTGCCGACTATGCCCTGAAGCTTGGCGCCATGCGCCCGGAGTTCGACGTCACCCTCGCCTTCGATCCGGACGGGACGGTGCTCGGCGTCAACCGCACCCGCGGTGTCACCTTCGCGCAGCTCGCCCCCTCTTCGGAGGCCGGGCGCAAGGGCGAGGGCGGCTCGATCGTCTCCGGCGAAGGCGCGGTGGTGCGCCTGGATGGCACGCTCGCCCCGGGGCGTTCGCTGTTCATCGAGACCGGCGGCGGGGCCAACGCGCTCTCCGGCGGCAGCCGCGCCGCGCAGTTCATGCTGCTCGAGCAGGCGATCACCGAGGTCCGGCAGCCGAAGCTGCTGCTCGCCAACGACCAGCGGCTGCTCACCCCTGCCGGACGCGGCGTGTTCGCCTCCTACCTCAACGGCACCGGCCGGGTCGTGTTCGCTGCCAACCGTGCCGCTGACATCCGCCGCATCATCGCGCTGGCGCAGCGCGAGCACCTGCATGCTGCGATCCGCGGCGGCGCGGAAGCCTGGCGCGTCGCCCCGGAGCTCAAGGCCGCCGGCATCCCGGTGCTGCTCGATCCGCTGATCGACCTGCCCGACACGTTCGACTCGGTGGGGTCGACTCTGGAGAACGCGGCGCGCCTGGAGCGCGCCGGCGTGAGGATCGCCTTCAGCTTCGATGACCCCCAGCCGCACAGCATGTTCAAGCTGCGCCAGGGGGCGGGCGTGGCGGTGGCGCATGGGCTGCCGTACGAGGCGGCCATTGCCGCCATGACGCGCAACCCGGCGCAGATCTTCGGGGTCGCGGACCGCAACGGCTCGATCGAGCGCGGCCGCCCCGCGGACCTGGTGCTCTGGAGCGCCGACCCGCTGGAGGTCAGCTCGCTGGCCGACGAGGTGTTCATACAGGGCGTGCGCCAGAGCATGCGCTCGCGGCAGACGGAACTTCGTGACCGCTACCTGCCCAAAGTACTCAGCCACACGGCACGCTGATGGAAGGGAACCGCATGAGTCTTCGTGTGATGTCACTGGCCGCCCTGCTCGGCCTCGCCCTCGGCTGCAGCGCCGCGGCCGCCCCGCCGGTGGCGGGTACCGACTACCGGCCCATCGTCCTGCCGACCCCGAGTACGGCGCCCGAGAAGGTCGAGGTCGTGGAGTTCTTCTCCTACATGTGCCCGCATTGCGCGCACTTCGCCCCTCTGGTGGCGCAGTGGGCGGCGAAGCTGCCCAAGGATGTGACCTTCCGTCGCGTGCCGGTGGGGTTCGAGCGGCGCGAGTGGGTGAACCTGGCGCGCGCCTTCTACGCCCTGCAGGTTAGCGGTGACTTCGCCAAGCTCGACGGCGCGCTGTTCAAGGCGATCCACGACGAGCACCAGCCCCTGTTCGACCAGGGCGCTCTGGCCGACTGGGTCAGCAAGAACGGCGGCGACGGGGACAAGTTTGCCGGCGCCTACGGTTCATTCGGCGTCAACAACCAGACCGTGCAAGCGGACCAGATGGCGCAGGACTACGGCGTCGACAGCGTGCCCGCCATTGCCGTGAACGGCAGGTACTACGTGCTGGCGGATGCTTCCCTGGGCGAGGACAAGTTCCAGCACGACCTGCTGGCGCACACCGACGCGGTGATCGCCCTGGTGCGCGCGGAGCACCCCGCCGCGGCACCCGCGGCCGCGAAGCCGAAGGGCAAATAGAGTCCTCAGGCTGCAGTCAGCTCCAGCAGTGCACCGCCCTCGGGCACGCGCTCGCCCTTGGTGAAGTGGATCGCCGCCACCGTACCGGCGTGCGGTGCGGTGATGGCGTGTTCCATCTTCATCGCCTCGATGACCATCAGCAGCTCCCCGGCCGCGACGGCCTGACCGACGCTAACCGGTACCGCCACCACCACTCCCGGCAGGGGGCTGGTGAGCCCGCCGTGGGCTGCGGTGCTCGTGAACTCGCGCGTGCGCGGGTCATCGAGGATGAACTCCCAGGCCTCGGCCCCCAGCCACACGTGCACACGTGCCCCCTCACGGAAATAGCGCGCGTGCCGGCGCAGGGCCCCGAGGCGCGCGGCCACCGTGCCGGACTCGAGCACCACGTCCGCCAGCTCCACCGCGGCACCGGCGTCGCAGCGGGCGCGCACCGGAACACCGTTCATGTAGTCCAGCGCCACCACGTGGGCCTCGGTGCCGCGGCTGAAGCGCAGCTGCACTCCCGCCTCGCGGTTGGGGGTGAAGGCATCGCACACCTGCCACGGGCTCACCGCAGCGCCGGCCGGCGGCAGTCCCGGGCGCGCCACCAGCGCCGCCAAGATCAGCGACTCCGCTTGGCTTGCGCTCGCTTGAGTGAATTCCCCCGCATCCTGGTCCAGCAGCGCGATGTTGTGGCGCACCTCGAGGAAGCGCGACCCGGTGAGCACACGGGCGAGCCAGTGCTCGTTGGTGCGCACCCCGGCGCTGTAGGTATGGGTGAGCGCGTGGGCCAGGCGCGTGGCAGCGCCGGTGCGGTCGGGGGCCCAGGCGATCACCTTGCCCAGCAGTGAGTCGTAGGTGTCCGGCACTTCATCGCCGCTGGCAAAGCCGGCGTCCACGCGCACGGACTGCATGCGCGGCCATTCCAGGAGCGCAAGCCTGCCCGCGCTGGGCAGGAAGCCGCGCTCGGGATCCTCGGCACACACGCGCGCCTCGATCGCATGGCCATCCAGGCGCACCGCCTCCTGCGTCAGCGGCAGACTCTCGCCGCAAGCAACCAGAAGCTGCCACTCGACCAGGTCGAGCCCGGTCACCGCCTCGGTGACGGTGTGCTCGACCTGCAGGCGCGTGTTCATCTCCATGAAGTAGAACTCGCCGCCATCGAACAGGAACTCGACGGTGCCTGCGCCGACGTAGCCGATCTCGCGCGCCACCACCAGGGCCGCCTGGCGCATGCGGGCGCGCACGGGGTCGGGCAGCCCCGGGGCCGGTGCCTCCTCGATGAGCTTCTGGTGGCGCCGCTGCGTGGAGCAGTCGCGGTCGCCCAGGTGCACGAAGTTGCCATGGCTGTCGGCGAAGATCTGCACCTCGATGTGGCGCGGCGTGGCGAGGAAGCGCTCCAGCAGCAGCGCTCCATCCCCGAAGGCGCTCTCGGCCAGGCGCCGCGCCGCCGCGAGCGCCGCTTCGATCTGCGCTGGCTCGCGGATGATCTGCATGCCCTTGCCGCCACCGCCGGCGGCGGGCTTGACGATCAGCGGCAGGCCGGCGGCCAGTGCGGCCGCCTTGAGGTGCTCGAGGTCCTGCCGTTCTCCGGCGTAGCCGGGCAGCACCGGCACGCCCTTTGCCTGCATGCGTGTCTTGGCCAGGATCTTCGAGCCCATGGCGGCGATGCTCGAGGCCGGCGGCCCGACGAAGATCAGGCCGGCAGCGGCGCACTCCTGTGCGAACCGGGCGTTCTCGGAGAGAAAGCCGTAGCCGGGGTGGATGGCCTGCGCGCCCGTGGCGCGCGCGGCGGCGATGATGCGCGCGCCATCGAGGTAGCTCGCCCGCGCCGGGGCAGGACCTATGTGCACCGCCTCATCCGCCGCGCGCACGTGGCGTGCCCCGGCGTCGGCATCGGAGAACACCGCGACGGTGCGTACGCCCAGGCGGCGCGCGGTGCGGAAGATGCGGCAGGCGATCTCGCCGCGGTTGGCTACCAGGAGTGACTTGATCACGCTGACGGCGCCCTACATGCGGAACACGCCAAAGCGTGTCGCCTCCTGCGGGGCGTGCGCGGCGGCGGCCAGCGACAGGGCGAGCACGCGGCGCGTGTCGGTCGGGTCGATGATGCCATCGTCCCACAGCCGCGCGGAGGAGTAATAAGGATGGCCCTGGCGCTCGTACTGCTCGCGGATCGGGGCTTTGAATGCCTCCTCCGCGGCCTCCGGCCACTCGTCGCCCTTGAGCTGGTCGCGCTTGACGGTGGCCAGCACGCTGGCTGCCTGCTCGCCACCCATTACCGAGATGCGCGCATTCGGCCACTGGTAGAGAAAGCGCGGGGAGTAGGCACGCCCGCACATCGCATAGTTGCCCGCCCCGTAGGAGCCGCCGATGACCACGGTGACCTTCGGCACGTTGGCGCAGGCGACGGCGGTCACCAGTTTCGCGCCGTCCTTGGCGATGCCGCCGGCCTCGGCGCGCCGCCCGACCATGAAGCCGGTGATGTTCTGCAGAAACAGCAGCGGGATCTGCTCGCGCGCGCACAGCTCGATGAAGTGCGCGCCCTTGAGCGCGCTCTCCGAGAACAGCACGCCGTTGTTGGCAAGGATGCCCACCGGGAAGCCGGCCAGGTGCGCAAAACCGCACACGAGCGTGGTGCCGTAGAGCTCCTTGAACTCATCCAGTTCGGAACCATCGACCACCCGGGCGATCACCTCGCGCACGTCATAGGGCCTGCGCAGGCTGGCGGGCACGACGCCGTAGAGCTCGCGCGCATCGTAGTGCGGCTCGCATGCCCCCCGGGGTGGCGTGCCGGGCGCACCGGGCTTCAGGCGCGCCACGATGCGCCGCGCGATGGCGAGCGCGTGGGTATCGTTTTCCGCGTAGTGATCGCACACCCCGGACTCGCGGCAGTGCACGTCCGCCCCGCCTAAGGACTCCGCGTCGATGTCCTCCCCCGTCGCCGCCTTCACCAGCGGCGGGCCGCCGAGGAACACGCGGCCCTGGTTCTTCACGATGACGTTCTCGTCCGACATCGCCGGCACGTAGGCGCCGCCGGCCGTGCACGAGCCGTGCACCACGGAGATCTGCGCCACCCCGAGGGCCGAGAGCGTGGCCTGGTTGTAGAAGATGCGGCCGAAGTTATCGCGGTCCGGGAACACCTCGTCCTGGGCCGGCAGGAAGGCTCCGCCACTTTCGACCAGGTAGACGCATGGCAGCAGGTTGTCGCGGGCGATCTCCTGGGCGCGCAGGTGTTTCTTGACGGTCATCGGGTAGTAGGTGCCGCCCTTGACCGTCGGGTCGTTGGCGACGATCACGCACTCGCGCCCGCTGATGCGGCCAATGCCGGTGACGATCCCCGCCGCAGAGATCCCGCCCCCGTACAGCCCGTGCGCAGCCAGCTGCGAGAACTCCAGGAACGGGCTGCCGGTGTCCAGGAGCACCCCGATGCGCTCGCGGGCCTTGAGCTTGCCGGCGGCCTGGTGCTTCTGGTTGGCCGCCTCGGAGCCACCCTGGGCGCTGCGCTGCACCTCGCGCCTGAGGTCATGCACCAGCTCGCCCATCGCGCCGGCGTTGGCCTGAAAGTCCTTGGAATGGACGTCGACCCGGGAATGGAGGCGTGGCATGGCCCTTGTCATGGTTGCCGGATTGTCCGACAATGATAGGTTCATGGCCCAAGGGATGGCAAGCCCCATGACGACCCTCAACTGCACCGACAGCGACTTTGGCCTGGGCCCGGAGCTGGACGAGATCCGCCACCAGGTACGGCGCTTCGCGAGTGAGGCGATCGCCCCGCGCGCCGCGGAGATCGACCGCTCGAACCAGTTCCCGCGCGACCTGTGGCCGGCGCTCGGTGCGCAGGGGCTGCTGGGGATGACCGTGCCCGAGCGCTTCGGCGGTGCCGAGCTTGGCTACCTTGCGCACGTGATCGCCATGGAGGAGATCTCGCGTGCCTCCGGCGCCGTCGGCCTCTCCTACGGTGCGCACTCGAACCTGTGCGTGAACCAGCTGAGCCTGAACGGCAGCGACGCGCAGCGCGAGCAGTACTTGCCGCGGCTGCTCAGCGGCGAGCACGTAGGGGCGCTGGCAATGTCAGAGCCGGGCGCCGGCTCCGACGTGGTCTCGATGCAGCTGCGCGCCGAGCGCGCCGGCAACGACTACCTGCTCACCGGGCGCAAGATGTGGATCACCAACGGCCCGGATGCGGATATCTTCCTCATCTACGCCAGGACCGCCGAGGCCGGGCCGCGCGGCATCACCACCTTCATCGTCGAGCGCGGCACCCCCGGCTTCAGCACCGCGCAGAAGCTCGACAAGCTCGGCATGCGCGGCTCGGGCACGTGCGAGCTGGTGTTCGAGGAGTGTTGCGTGCCGTCGGCCAACATCGTCGGCACCGAGCACGGTGGCGTGCGCGTGCTCATGAGCGGCCTGGACTACGAGCGCGTGGTGCTCGCCGGCGGCCCGCTGGGCCTGATGGCCGCAGCACTCGACGTCGTGCTGCCCTACGTGCGCGAGCGGCGCCAGTTCGGGGCGCCCATCGGCACCTTTGAACTCATGCAGGGCAAGATCGCCGACATGTATGCCGCCCTGAACGCCGCCCGCTCCTATGTGTATTGCGTGGCGCGCGCCTGCGATGCGCGCACTGTCACCCGGCGCGATGCGGCCGCCTGTATCCTCTTTGCCGCCGAGCGTGCCACGCAGGCGGCGCTGGAGGCGATCCAGGCCCTGGGCGGCAACGGCTACATCAATGACTACAGCACCGGCCGCCTGTTGCGCGATGCCAAGCTGTACGAGATCGGCGCGGGCACCCAGGAGATCCGCCGCATGCTCATCGGCCGCGAGCTGTTCGAGGCCGCCGCGTGAGCGTGGAGTTCGACCAGATTACCTTCGCCCCGGCCTACCGTAAGGTGGCCGATGCCATCGGCGAGCGCATCCTCAACCGCAGCCTGCGCGAGGGCGAGCGACTGCCGGCGGAGACCGAACTCGCGCGGCAGTTCGGCGTGCACCGCTCCACCGTGCGCGAGGCACTGCGCGAGCTGCAGAGCCGCGGGCTGCTCACGCGCCGGCCGGGCTCGCGGCTCATGTCGGTGAGCCGCCCGCCGCAGGAGCGCGTCGCCGCGGGCGTGAGCGATGCCTTGCTGCTGCACGATGTCACGGTGCACGAGGTGTGGCAGGCACTGACCATCCTCGAGCCGCCCATCGCCGCCGCCGCCGCCGGCGTGCGCCACCTTGGGGACCTGGAGGCGCTCGATGCCGCCACGGCCGCCTTCCACGGCGGGATGGCGGACGCGGAAGTGGCGGTGCACTGCACATCCGAGGTCTTCCGCTGCATCGCGCGCGCCACCCACAACACTGTCCTTGGCCTGGCGCAGGAACCGCTGCTGCGGCTGCTCGAGCCCTCGCTGCGGGTGATCATCGACAAGGTCCCGCAGGCGCGCACGCGCATCGGCGCCGCCCATGCGCGGCTCGGTGCATCGATCCGCGCGCAAGATGCGCCCGAGGCCACGCGCTGGATGCAGCGCCACATCGCAGACTTCAGCCGCGGCTACCAGCTCGCAGGCATCGACATGGGGCTGCGCCTGAGCCTCTAGCGCGCCACGCGCAGGTTGCCGAGCAGCAGCTGTGCCTGGCCGCGCACCATCGCGGCGAACAGGGGCTGCAGCTGTTCGATCTGCGCATCGCTCAGCTGCTTCGGGTCCGCAAGGGCGGTGAAGCCGGTCCAGCTGCTGCTGCTCACTCCGCCCCACGCCCGCCCCGCCAGCACCGCCCCCTGGGGCGTACTGGCGATGAGCAGCATCTCGGTGAGGTTCAGCAACTGGGGCGCACTGCCCGGTACGCGCCCGTCGGTGAGCACGCAGAAGCCGCGCAGGTAGTCCGGCAGCTCCTTGCGACGCGTACTTTCGGCGTGCGCGGAGTTGTTCAGCCCCGGCCCCAGGATGACGAGCGCATCCAGATGCTGCGCGGCGGCCAGGGCGCTATAGGGAGCGGCGCACTGTTTGGACAGCGGCTTGCTGAGGTTCGCCTCGAGAAAGCACTCCTCGCGCATGCCGCTCAGCGCATCCCCGGCCGGTAGCATCACCGGCACCAGGTGAAGATCGGTCAGCGCCGGCTGCAGCGCCTCACCTAGCATCGGCTCCACGCGCCAGGGAACCTGCTGCGTCTTCAGCGAGCTTGCCATCACCTGGGCGGCTGCGTGGAAGTGCGTCACCTCAGCATCGAGCAGCGTGACGATGCCGACACGCGCGCCGCTGTGCAGCTCAAGCGGAGGCTGTGGCGTGGCCGCAGCGGCCGCCGCGGCGATGCAGGCAAACGCCCATGAGAGGCGCCTTGAAGCTCGGCTGGCCGTCATCCGTTGCATCCTGGAAGAGCGCAGCGTTGGGTTCGTGGCCGGCAGTGTACTGCGCGCCGCCGCCTTAGGGAGTGAGCACTGTGTCCGGCTCCTCATAACAGGCGCTTCTGTGGCCATGACCCGAAGGTCCGACGCCCTTTGCTGTGGACGCTAGCATGGCTCCCTCGGCAACACGGTGGAGGATTCATGGCGAACGTCGGCGCGGAGCGGGTACTGTCGGTGCGGCACTGGACGCCGAGCCAGTTTACCTTCACCACCACCCGCGCTCCGGGCCTGCGCTTCGAGAACGGGCAGTTTGTAATGGTGGGCCTGGCCGGTGCCGAGCGACCCTTGCTGCGCGCCTACAGCATCGCCAGCGCCAACCACGAGGAGCACCTGGAGTTCCTCAGCATCAAGGTGCCAGGCGGCCCGCTCACCTCGCGCCTGCAGCACATCCGAAGCGGCGACGAGGTCCTCGTCAGCCGCAAGCCCACCGGGACGCTGCTGCTGCCGGACCTGAACCCCGGTCGCCGCCTGTTCCTGTTGAGCACCGGCACCGGCGCCGCACCCTTCATGGCACTCATCAAGGACCCCGAAGTCTACGAACGCTTCGCGCAGGTGATCCTGGTGCACGGAGTGCGCTGGGCCAGTGAGAGCGCGGTGATCGAGAGCCAGATCCGCCGCCTGCAGGAGCACGAGGTGCTCGGTGCGGCGGCGCGTTCGCAGCTTTTGTACTACCCGTGCGTGACGCGCGAACCGCATGTCCACCGCGGGCGCCTCACGCAGCGCATGGACTCCGGCGCCCTGTTCGCGGACCTTGGCATACCGGCGCTCGAAGCGGCCACCGACCGCGCCATGGTGTGTGGCAGTGCGGCCATGCTCGCCGACACCTGCGCGCTGCTGGACGCGCAGGGGCTGCGCGCCTCCGAAGGGATCGGCGCGCCCGGCGATTACCTCATCGAGCGCGCCTTCGTGACGCGCTGATCATCAGTGACCGCCGTCCACCAGGAGGCCGGCATCCGCCAGCGCCTCGGCCAGCGAGCCTTCCAGCAGCCGCGCCTCGGCGCGGGCGATGCGCTGCAGGTGCAATGTGGGTCCGGTGAGCACCTCCAGCCCGCGCTTGAGGACGCTGCCGGCGGCGCGGATCCCGTTCTTGTGCTGGTCGAAGCGTTGTGCCGGAGAGTAGGAGCTCATGCCGACGTAGACCCCGAATGGCCCGCGCGTGCGGTCCGCGTAGTCCAGGAGCACCAGGTACAGGTTCGAGCGGCCCCGGCGCTGCGCGCGGAAGCGCAGCGCCACCTCGTAGATCACCGGCAGACAGTCGATGTAGCGCATGGGCAGCCATTCGGGGATCGAGGCTGCCGCGTGCTGCCAGAGTCGTTCGAGCGCCAGTTCGATGCGGGTGGAGAACTCCCCGCGCATCCACAGCTCATGGATGCAGTGCGCTCCCTGCTGCCCGTCGGCGGCGGCCAGCGCGGCCGCGAGGCGCTCCTCGATCTGCGTGCGGGTCTGGGTTGCAAGCGGCCGCAGCGCCGGTGACGCCAACGCCGCGCCGCCGCCGCGGTTCACGCGCGCGCCGTAGTGGTGCGCGCGTTCACACGGGCGGCCAGCAGCCACACCAGCCCTCCGACCAACACCGCCAGCGGCACGATCAGCACGGCGCGCCCCAGCGATCCGCCGTGATCCGACAGGTAGCCGATCAGCAGCGGCGAGGGCACATCGCCCAGGAGATGGATCATGAACATGCTCAGCGCCACCGCCGAGGCGCGCTCCAGCGGCGAGACCACGTTGACGATGGCCGCGTTGATAGGTCCGGTGGACATGAACAGCAGCACTTCGGCTACCACGATCGCCGGCATGTACACCGCGCTTGAGGATGCCGACAGCGCCAGGTAAGCCGCCGGCGCCGCCAGCACCGTGACCGCCCCGGAGAACCACAGATAGGCCTGGCGCGAATAGCGCAACAGGTAGTCGGAGATCCATCCGCCGGCGAAGGTGCCGACGAAGCCGGTGATGACCACGATCTCGCCAAAGCTCACCGAAGCCTTCTCGATGGGGATGCCGCGCACCCGCTCCAGGAAGGTCGGCATCCAGTAGGCCAGTCCCCCCAGGGCAAAGGTGTAGGCGGCATAACCTGCAACGACCAGCATGTACGGCCAGCGCCGCAGCAAGCTTACGTACATCGCCACCGGGCCCTGCCCGGCCGCCACCTGCACCCGCGGCAGCGCATCCTGCGCCCCGCGCGGGGGATCCTTCATCCAAAGCACCGCCAGCGCCAGCGCCAGTCCCGGGGCACCGGCCACAAAGAACGCTGCACGCCAGCCATAGTGGTGCCCGATCACGCCACCGAGAATGAACCCGAGCGCAGATCCGACCGGGATCGCCATGTTCAGCACCGCGTACACCCGGCCACGATCACGCGCCGGGAAAAGGTCCGCGAGCATCGCCGCGGCGATGGCCACGAAGGCCGCCTCGCCGATGCCGACCACGGCGCGCGCGGCCAGCAGGTGCGAGTAGCCGTGCGCGAACCCAGCCAGCATCGTGGCGATGCTCCACAGCCCGACGCCCAGGCTGATCGCACGCGTGCGCGAGCGGCGGTCACCCCAGGCCCCGAAGGCGGGAGCGGCGAACATGTACACCAGCATGAAGGCCGGCACGAGTGCCCCGAGCTGCGTGTCGGAGAGGCCCATCTCGCGCTTCAGCACCGGCAGCAGCGGCGAGATGATGAAGCGGTCGAGATAATTGAGCAGGTTGATCGCCGTGAACACCCCGAGGGTCCAAAGCGCTGCGTGGCGCGAGACGGCGCCGGCGGAGTTCACGGGGGTCGCGGAATCGGCGGTGGCCACGGCCACCACTGTACCCTGCCGCCTTAGCCGGGAGCGAGCTTCAGACGCTCGAAGTACTGGCGCACCGGCTCGCGGTAGCCTTCCGAGCTGGTCACCGTGGTGCCGCCGGCGACCACCAGGATAAAGTCACCGCGCGGGGTGCGGCTGATCTCGCGTACGTGTTGTGTGTTGACCAGACAGGAGCGGCTGATGCGCAGCATGGGCTGGCCTTGAAAGGACTTCTCCGCCTGCGCCAGCGTGCTGCGGGCGTGGAAAGTGTCGCGGCCGATCACGAGGCGCACGTAATTGCGGTCCGCTTCGACCAGTTCCACCTGCGCCACCTCGAGCATGTGCATGCGACCACCGCTCTCGGCGAGCACGCGCGGCTGGGCATCGCTGCGCGCGCGGCTGCGGCTGTCCAGTTGCTCTAGCAGGGTCGCAAGCGCCCCCTGCCGATCGAAGCTGCCGGCCGCCTCGTGACGGCGGCGCACGCGCGCCGCCGTTGCCTGGAAGCGCGCATCGTCGAAGGGCTTGAGCAGGTAATCGACCGCGCTCACCTCGAAGGCCTCGAGCGCGTAGTGATCGTAGGCGGTGACGAAGACGATCAACGGCAGGGTCAGCGGGTCGAGCGCCCGCGCCAGCTCCATTCCGGTCATCGAGTCCATCTGGATGTCCAGGAACAGCACCTGGGGCGGCTTGATGCGAATCGCCTCGAGGGCCGCGCGCGCATCGCCATACTCGCCGGTCACGTTGAGGTCAGGCTCGCGGGCGCAGCCCTCGCGCACGCTGCGCCGCGCGGCCGGCTCGTCGTCCACGATGATGACGTCCATCAACGCGCGACGCCCGGCTCGGTGCGCACCACCTCCGGGCCGTCGCGCAGCAGCGGCATCACGATCTGCGCCACCCACAGCGCGGGACCTGCCGGCGCTGCAGTGAAGCTCGCCCGCGCGCCGAACTGCACCTGCAGGCGCTCGCGCACGTTGGCCAGACCAATGCCGATGGGCGCGGTGCTCTTATCAGGCGCCATGGTGTTGGAGACGCGCAGGGTCAAGGTCTCCCCGGACACCTCAGCCTCGACGCTGATCCTGACCGGCTCCTCGTGCCCGGCCATGCCATGCACCACCGCGTTCTCAACCAGGGGCTGCAGGATCAGGCTCGGTACCCATACCAGGGGCAGGCCGCCACGCGCGGGCACGGACACGGCGAGCCGATCCGCAAAGCGCTTCTGCTGCAGCTCCAGATACAGGCTGACGAACTGCAGCTCATCGCTGAGGCGCGAGAACTCGCGCTCACCAGCGCTCAGCAGGCGACGCAGCAGATCCCCGAGCTGCACCACCATCGTCTGCGCCGCCGGCGGATCCCAGGCGATCTGCCCGCGAATCGTGTGCAGCAGGTTGAACAGGGTGTGCGGGGACAGCTGCATGCGCAGGGCCGCCAGATGCGCCTGGGTGAGCGCGCGCTCCAGCGCACTGGCACGCAGCTGCGCATCGCGCAGGCGCTGGTAGAAGGCCAGCCCGTTGGCCAGCGCGATCCCGAAGCAATAGCTGACCAGGAAGTTGGTGGCGCTCGCGATCCAGGTGGGAATCTCCGGCCCGGAGAAGAAGTCACTCCAGGAGTTCATCTGGTGTCCCTGCGAGCCGTGCCAGGTGCTGGTCAGCGTCTCACCCAGCACCAGCGCCGGTGAGGCAAGCACGGCAAACACCAGGGCAAACAGCAGCTGCACGGGCAGCACGCGCCACAGCGGCACCCAGCCGGTGCGCAGTGAGCGCCACATGCACAGGATGAACAGCGGATACATGAACAGGTGCTGCAGCAGACGCGCCCCCGAGGGTGCGAACACGTCCTCGATGTGCATCGAGGACAGGCTCGCCTGCATGTTGTTTGCGTACAGGAGGTTGGCGACCGCCACGTACACCCAGAACGCGGTCAGCACCCACACGTAGGGCATGAAGCGCGTGCCGGCCGCAGCGGCCGGCGCCGCCGCCAGGCCGCCGAGGGCCAGCCATCCCGGCCGCACCGGTTCCAGGGGAGAGGCACTCATGTTGTCTGTATCGACTCCGTCTTCCTAGGGCCGCAGAGCCCCATCGGAGCTAGCGTACGCCGGAAACGCCCGCGCGGTCAGCGTAATGAGGTGCGCACAGGGACGAAGCCGTAGGCGGCAGGGACGAGTCCGCGCGACCAGCGGAAACCTCGTCAGGGCCTTGCCCGCCGCCTGCAGCGCGCGCCCTCCGTCCAGCTCGCGCGTTCCGGTACGAACACGTCAACCACAGGGATCAGTACGCGGTTTGCACCCTTCGCGCCTGCCGTGCCGAGGCGTCTCATACGCACACGTCACGCACAGTGCGTCGCGACGACCCACATCAAACCGGAGAGGCCTCATGAACACTGTCACTTCCAAATCGTTCCGCACCCGCGCGGCGCTGTACACCCTGATCACTGCCTCCGTCGCCGTCGGTGCCTGCGCCAGCGTGCAGGCTGGAGAGGCCTGCGCCGTCGCCCAGTCCGCGCGGCCCGGCAATGCCGTCACCGTCAGCTACCGCGACCTCAACCTCGCAACTGCCGAAGGCGCGCATGCGCTGTACGCGCGCATCACGCATGCCGCACGTAGCGTGTGCAGTGCCGGGGACATCCGCGACCTGGGCGCAGTGGCCGCCAGCCAGGTCTGTCAGCGCGAGGCGATCGCTCAGGCCGTGGGCACGGTGCACAGCTCGCAGCTGGCAGCGCTTTTGAACACCAAGCCTCCCCAGGGCTAGTGGTGATGAGGCGCCACGCAGGCGGGTGCCCGGGGCATCCGCCTGCGTGGCCTTCAGCCGATGGCGGCCAGTTCCGCCGGCGACAGCTTGATGGCCGCGGCTGCGATGTTCTGCTGCAGGTGTTCGACCGAGGAGGTCCCGGGGATCGGCAACATCACCGGTGACTGCCCGAGCAGCCAGGCGATCGCCACCTGGAACACGCTGATGCCGCGCGCCTGGGCCACCGCCTCCAGTCCCTTGCCCTGATTTTCCTTCTCCAGCTTCGCAGCCGACCCGCTGGCGACCGGTGCCCAGGGGATGAATGCCAGCTTTTGCCGCGTGCACGCCTCGAGCACTGACTGCGAGCTGCGGTCCGAGGCGTTGTAGCGATTCTGCACCGAGACGATCGGCACGATGCGCTGGGCCCGCGTCAACTCGTCCACGTTGAAGTTGGATACCCCCACGTGGCGGATCTTGCCCTCCTTCTGCAGACGCGCAAGTTCACCGATGGAATCCTCGAGCGCCACCTTCGAATCGATGGTGTGAAACTGGTACAGATCGATGCGCTCGAGCCGGAGCCTCTTGAGACTGCCCTCGCAGGCGGCGCGCAGGTGTTCCGGGCGCCCGTCCGGCACCCACTGCCCGCGGCTGGGACGGGTATGGCCACCCTTGGTGGCAATCACCAGACCGCGCGGATACGGGTAAAGCGCTGCGGCGATCAGGTCCTCGTCGACGTTCGGGCCGTACGCATCCGCAGTGTCGATGAAGTTCACACCCAGCTCGAGCGAGCGCTTGAGCACACGGCGCGCCTCCGCCGGATCCTTCGGCTGGCCCCAGATGCCCTCGCCGGTGAGGCGCATGGCGCCGAAGCCCATGCGATTGACGGTGAGGTCCCCGCCGATCGTTAGCGTCCCCGCAGCCGCCGCGGGATCGGTCGGTGCGCCGCTGGCTGCCGCCCAGGGTGCCATCAGAGTAGTCATGCCAGCGATACCACCCGCCAGAATCTGTCTGCGCGTCGCGTGAAAGGTGTTCATGGCAGGCGATGCTACAACCGCGCGCGCATGAACACCATGAAGGAACTCGGGTGCGAGCCGTAGCTCGTGTTCAGGCTGGCAGGATAGCCGTAGCCACTCACCAGCGCGCCGACGCCAAGGCGGATGCGCGCTGCCTGGGCGAAGTCGTAGACGCCGCCGAGGGAGAGCTTCTGGATCGTGAAGGTCTGTCCGTAGAGTGGCTGCGCGGGCAGGAACAGTTCATCCTTGGCGACGTGCTCGTAGCGCGCGAACAGCGTCAGCGCGGGCGACACCGCCGCCGAGGACTCGAGCAACCACGCATCCGTGGCATCACCGGCCGAGGGGACGTTGCGGCCGAAGGCGAGCGTCGTCTGCCACCAGCGCGCCACTGGCGCGTTGTAGCTCACTGAAACGGTGCTGCGGCGCACGCTCACCGTGGGCTCAAGCTGCTCGGGGCTCGCCAGACGCCCGAAGCTGCCCTGCAGCGACCAGCGCTCCGAAGGATTGTACGAAGCACGCACGGCATAAGAGTCCAGCGCGCGCACCTCGATGTCGTAGCGGTCCTCGTCAGGCTCTCGGCCGTTGAATGCGGAGGCCTCGAGCTTTACCCCGCCGATCACGTAGCCGGCAGTAACGACGCCCCAGCTGATGTGGGTCGAGTCGAGCCAGTGATGCGACAGCGGCGCCTCCGGGTTCTCCAGTGCCGACAGTCGGTGCATGAAAGCGTTGGGACCGAGCGCCGGCTCGCCGGGAAGTGCCGCATACACGAACGCGGAGCTGTCGCGCCCGAAGCCGTGGCTGTAGGTCAGGGCCGCCTCCATCAGAAGATCGTGCGGATGCTGTCGATCGATCAAAGGATCGACCCCGTTGGCGGTTTCCCCGTTTTGGAACAGCAGCGGGTAGCCACTCTTGCCCATCAGCGGGTCACCAGAGACCATCAGGCGCACCCCGAACGCGCCGTCTGTCAGTTCGCGCCGCGCCATGAACATCAGCATGCTGGTCGAGAAGGTCTGAGTTGCACCGCGTAGACCACCCTGATCGTCGTAGATGGCAGTGAGGAAGCCAGCCTCCATGGTCAGCCACGTATCGTGCATCTGCTGCAGCCCCTGCATCGGCGTCGCATCCGGTTGCCAGCTGGTGCCGGAGCCCTCGCGCGTCATCGAGTAACGCCCGTACAGGCCCGACATCTGCATGTCGGTCGTTGCGTCAGCATCGGCCCCCTGGGCAAGCACCTCGGCGGGGGCTGTTACCACTAGTGTCAGGCTCGCGGCAGCCAAGCAGAAATAACCGGAGAAAGAACTCATATCTTTTTGATATTGCGTATCTTTATGTCTGTTCCAACTAAAACGAGCGCCTCGCCGTGGCCAACATGTCAGGCAACCGCTGCGCCTCCTAGTCTGCATCAACAAGCTGGACACGCCTTGCTAAGATTCAGTCCCGCTGGAAAAGCTGCCGCGTCTGACAGGGGACGTCAGCGCCCCAGAAGCGAATCATTTCGGAGGACGGTCGACTGTGGATCAGATCATTGCGCTCCCGGATCTTGCGAAGCATGTCGGTGAGGAAGTCGGCGTGTCCTCGTGGATCACCCTGGACCAGGCACGCATCCAGGAGTTTGCGCATTGCACGGGCGATCACCAGTGGATCCATGTCGACCCCGAGCGCGCTGCGCGCGAAAGTCCGTTCGGCAGCGCCATCGCGCACGGCTTTCTCACCCTGTCCCTGATCGCCCCGACCGGCATGGAGGTGCTAGTCTCGCGCGTCAACCCGACCTCCGTGGTCAACTATGGGCTCGACGATGTGCGCTTCGTGACGCCGGTGCGTGCCGGCCAGCGCGTGCGCAACCGCCTCGTGCTGAAGTCGGTGAAGGCCCGCAGCGGCGGCCGCTACTTCGTCACGACGAGCAACAGCATCGAGATCGAGGGCGAGAAGCGCCCCGCCCTCACCGCCGATGCGCTGGCGATTTTCATCGCCTGAACCGTAGCGCGCCCGCGCCACTTCCGGCCGTTGCTATTCGTTCGACACCGCCAACTGCACAGCAGGAGTTGCCGGTACGCTGCCGCCGGTGCCGAAGCGCCGGATCAGCCAGGAGCGGAACAGCGCGATGGCCGTATCGGCGAGCCCCTCCGGGTGGGTCGTGAGGTAGTAGCCGTAGCCGTCATCGAGAGTCGCGGCGAATGGCTTGACCAGCCGTCCGGCGCCTATCTGCTCGGCGAACAGACGCGTGTCCACCAGAGCGATGCCCTGGCCACCCAGGGCGTACTGCGCGGCGAGAATGGCGGTGTCGAACACCAGGCCACGTTCGATGTTCACTCCCTTGAGGCCTTCCTGACGCACGAACTGCGTCCACATGTGGTGGCGCGGCAGGTCGGCGATGCGCACGTGCACGATCTCGTTCGCCTCGATGAAGGCGCCCAGGTCCTTGCCACGGTGGGTGGCGGCAATGTCCGGATGACACAGCACGCTTAGGCGCACGGGCCACAGCAGGTCGGTCACCAGGTCAGTCATCGTGGGCTTGGAGTACGCCACCGCGACATCCACATCCCCCAGCGGCGGTCCGACGCCATACGGGCTGATGAGATCGATGTCCACCCCGGCGCTGTCGCGGCGGAAGTCCCGCAATATCGGCACCGCCAGCTGTACGGCGAAACTCGGTGGCATCTGCACGCGCAGCGTCCGCTGCAGCGGTGCGCCCTCGTTGCGGATCTCGTCGAGGGCATATTCGAGGCGGTCGAAGGACTTGGCCACCGCCGGCAGCAGGTGCTGGCCAGCCTTGGTGAGGGTGAGCGCGTGCGGGCGGCGGTCAAACAGCTGCACTCCCGTCAAGCGCTCGAGCGCGATCACGTGCCGCGACAGGGCGCTCTGGGAGATCAGCAGTGCATTGGCCGCGGCGGTGAAGCTGCCGTGCTTGGCAACGCCCTCGAACGCACGCAGGGCGTTCAGCGGCAGCCAGCGGCGGTCGGTGGTCTTCTGCATCGGGATTTTCCTTAACGGGCGTCTGGGTCTGAGCCCCTATCCGCATACTCGCAAAGACCACTATCTCACGCCAAGCGTCCGCGCCGGCGGCGATGCCTTTTTTCGATGTTGCCAGTGAAATTCTCGGCTTCTAGGCCCGGCGCGAGTGTGAAAGGCTCAGTGCCCCTTCCGGGACCGGCATCTCCGCATGAGCTCCGCTGCTGCCAGCACCCACAAGATCGCCTCGATCACCGTCACCCACCATCGGCTGCCGCTGGAGCCGCCCTTCCACGCCAGCTGGGACACCCAGCCGCGCGTGCAGTTCGATGCCACCGTGGTACGGGTCATGACCGACACCGGACTGAGCGGGCTTGCCTCGGGCGACCTGATGCTCGGGTTCGCTGGCCACGAACACCTGTTCATCGGCACCGACCCCCTGGCGCTGGAGCGGCATTTCCGCATCCTCTCGAACATTGATTTCCACTACGGGCGCTGCTGGCCACTGGACCTTGCGCTGTGGGACCTCGCCGGCAAGATCCTGGGGGCGCCGTGCTGGAAGCTGTTCGGCGGACTCAGCGCTCGTGTGCGCACCTATGCTTCCTCCGGCACGCTGCGAGTACCTGCCGCCCAGGCCGATGCGGCCGAGCGCTACCTCGCACTGGGTTTCCCGGCGCTCAAGCTGCGCTTTCACCGCGGTGACTGGCGCGAGGACGTGCGCGCCCTGGAGGCCGTGCGCGCACGCGTCGGTGACAAGCTGGAACTGCTGGTCGACTGCAACCAGGGCTGGCGGCTGCCGTGGGACATCGAGAGCGCCTGGACCTTCAAGGATGCATGGGCGGTGGCGCGCGAACTCGAGCGCCTCAACGTCTACTGGATGGAGGAGCCTTTGCACCGGGCGGACCGGGATGGCATGCGCGCGCTGCGCCAGGCAACGCATGTGCGCATCGCTGCCGGTGAGATGACCCGCCAGCTGCACGAGCTGCGCGACCTGATCGGCGGCGGCTGCGTCGATGTACTGCAACCGGATGCCGCGTTGGTTGGCGGCATCACCGGTTTGCGGCGCATCGCCGTGATGGCGCAGGAGCACCATGTCACCTTCACCCCGCACACCTGGACCAACGGCATCGGAGTCACCGCCAATGCGCACCTGGCGGCGGGGCTTGCCGATGCGTCCTTCTTCGAGTTTCCGTTCGATCCGCCGGAGTGGAGCCTGGAGCGGCGCGACTTCCTGATGAGCGAGCCGCTGCGCGTGGACCGCGATGGCTATATCAACCTCACGGATGCGCCCGGCATGGGCTACGCGCTAGATGAGGCGCGGCTCGAGGCGACGCGCCTGTCCTAGCCGCTCAGCAGCTGCGGCAGCTCGCGCAGCGGACCTAGGTGCTTTTCATAGTGCCGCCAGCGCCCGGCGGAGGCGGAATGGATCTTCTGCCGCACCTGCCACTTGCTGGCGGTAATGACCACGCGCTCGGTCTTGTGGAATTCCAGCACTCTGGGATCCCAGGGCAGACCCAGGAACTCGAGCATGCGGCGCGTCCAACCCTCCTGGTCCTGGATGAGCCCCTCGTAGGGGACCTCGAGGAAATTCTCAGCCGGCAGCGTGGCGCGCCAGTGGCGCGTGACGCGTAGGTACTCGCCGTAGTAATGCGCCAGGTCCGCCAGGTCATTGGCCCACGGCCCGATGTTGAAAAAGTTCTGGAAGTAGATCGACAGCGCCGTGTCGATCGGGTGGCGCTGCATGTGGATGATGCGTGCCCGCGGGAAAACCGCGTGGATGAAGCCGGCATACATGAAGTTGGCGGGCATCTTGTCGATCACCCGGCTGGCACTGCCGCCGGCAGCAGTCATGCGTTCCAGGTAGCGCCGCGTCAGGTCCGGCAGCAGCCG
>DASXPL010000001.1:0-104764 GCA_036493615.1 Steroidobacteraceae bacterium | reverse complement strand
GAGAAGGCTGCCGCCTGTCCGGCCTTGACACCCTGGTCGGCAGGCTGCGCGGTGATGGATGGGGCTACCGCGTTCACGGTGAGTTTGGCGGCGCGGCTGGTGATCTTGCCGGCCGAATTGCTGACCACGACGCTGAAAGCCGCGCCGCTGTCGGAGGGGATGGTGGCAGGCGTCGCATAGCTCGCCGAGGTTGCACCCGAGAGGGAAGTCCCGTTCTTCTGCCACTGATAGGTGAGCGGCGCCGTGCCGGAGGCCACGACCGAGAAGGCTGCCGCCTGTCCGGCCTTGACACCCTGGTCGGCAGGCTGCGCGGTGATGGATGGGGCTACCGCGTTCACGGTGAGTTTGGCGGCGCGGCTGGTGATCTTGCCGGCGGAATTCTTGACGCTCACCGTGAAGGTGGCGCCATTGTCGCTGGCGGCGAGCGCCGCGGTGGTATAGCTCGCTGCGCCGGCGCCTGACAGCGGCACCCCACTTCTCTGCCACTGGTAGGTGAGGGGAGCCGTGCCGCTTGCGCTGACGCTGAAGGTAGCCGTCTGCCCGATGTGTGCTGTCTGATCCGTCGGCTGCGCTGAGATGGAAGGTGCCACGGCGCCCCCGCCGGACGCGGTCACGGTGAGCGTTGCGATAGTGCTCGTGACGCTGCCCGCGGAATTGGAAACGACCACCAGGAAGTGCGCCCCGCTGTCCGCGGCGGTAACCGCAAGTGTCGTGTAGCTCGACGTATTGGCGCCGCCGATCGCAACTCCGTTCCTCTGCCACTGGTACGAAAGCGGAGCCGTTCCTGAGGCGGCGACGCTGAAGGTCGCAGGTTGTCCCGAGGTAACCGTCTGGCCCGATGGCTGCGTGGTGATCGCCGGGGCTACGGTGGCCGGTTTTACCGTCAGCTTGGCGGTCCCGCTTTCGGTTCTGCCGGCCGCGTTGCTGACGACGACGGAAAACTCTGCGCCATCATCAGACTCTGTGGCCGGAGTGGTGTAGGTCGGGCTCGCGGCCCCGCCGATCTCCGTACCGTTGCGGCGCCATTGGTATGCCAGCGGATCGGATCCTGCTGCGACGACACTGAATGAGGCCTGCTGGCCGCTGCTGACGACCTGGCTGGCGGGCTGGCTCGTGATGGTCGGGGCGATCCCGGGGTCTCCGCCGGGGACCGTGGTGACCTGACCGCAACCAGCGAGAGCCACGAGAAACGAAAGGATAATCGCGGCTAGTCCGGCGCGCGTACGCAGCATCATGCAGTCCCGTTTTTTTTCAAACTCGCATGCCGTACGGGTGGCGGCAAATCGTCTGTGATGTGCGACACGCGGTCTGTGCTGTGTCGCCCTGGTGCCCGAAGAGGGAATCGAACCCACACTCTGTTGCCAGAACCGGATTTTGAGTCCGGCGCGTCTACCAGTTCCGCCATTCGGGCGCGGGGCGCGCAGTATAGAGAGGTCCGCGCGGTTTTGCCGCAGCAGCCGCTGCGGGCGGTCGCGGGGGGCCGGGTAAACCCGCCCCCAGCAACATTTTATGACAATGGCCGCCCGCCAGGGCGCCCACCATGCCCGTGTAACATGCGCGCGTGCGCCGCCAGGACTTCGCTTACGAACTGCCCCCCGAACTCATAGCCCAGGACCCGCTGCGCGAGCGCTCGGCGAGCCGGATGCTCGTGCTCGAGGCGGAGCGCGCTGCGCCCCAGGACCGGCACGTGCGCGACCTTCCGGCCTTCCTGCGCGCCGGGGACCTGCTGGTGCTCAATGACACGCGCGTCGTGCCGGCACGCCTGCTGGGCGTCAAGCCATCCGGGGGCCGGGTTGAGGTGCTGCTTGAGCGCGCCCTCGCAGGCAATGAGGCGCTGGCGCAGATCAGCGCCAGCAAAGCGATACGCGAAGGACTCGAGATTCGTACGGCGGGCGGCGCCGTACGCGTGGAGTCGCGCGCAGAGGGGATGTGGCGCATAGCGCTGCCGCAGCCGGCGCTGGAGTTCTTCGAGCGCTGGGGCGCAATTCCGCTGCCGCCCTATATCCATCGCGCCGCCTGCGAAGCTGACCGTGAGCGCTACCAGAGTATCTTTGCCCGCGACCCCGGGGCGGTGGCCGCGCCCACGGCGAGCCTGCATTTCGACGAGCAGCTTCGCGCGGCAGTCAATGCGCGCGGTGTCCAGTGTGCCTTCGTGACCCTGCACGTGGGCGCGGGGACCTTCCAGCCGGTGCGGGTAGAGGAACTCTCCTCGCACACGATGCATGCCGAATACGTCGCGGTCAGTGCCGCGACCTGTGCCGCCATCGCGCGCACGCGTGCGGCCGGCGGGCGCATTGTCGCGGTGGGCACGACCGTGGTGCGGGCGCTGGAGTCGGCGGCGCTCGCCGCAGGCGCTGGCGCTTCGCTGGTTCCCTGGACCGGGGACACGCGGCTGTTCATCACGCCGGGATTTTCCTTCCGTGTCAGCGATATGCTGCTGACCAACTTCCACCTGCCGGAGTCGACCCTGTTGATGCTGGTGTGCGCCTTTGCCGGCCAGCAGGCCGTGCTCGCGGCCTACGCGCACGCGGTACGCGCGCGCTACCGCTTCTTCAGCTACGGGGACGCGATGCTGCTCACGCGCGCCGGGCAATGACCCCCACCTTCAGCGTCCAGGCGGTCGATGGTGCAGCGCGCACCGGGCGGCTGCTGACCGCCCACGGAGTCGTCGAAACGCCCGCATTCATGCCCGTCGGGACCTATGGCACGGTGAAGGCGATGACGCCCGAGGAGCTGGAGGGACTCGGTGCCCAGGTGATTCTCGGCAACACGCTGCACCTGCTGTTGCGACCCGGCCCGAAGATCATCGCTGCGCACGGGGGCCTGCACGGCTTCATGCACTGGCAGCGTCCGATCCTGACTGACTCGGGCGGCTTTCAGGTGTTCAGCCTGAAGAGCCTGCGGCGCATCACCGAGGAGGGCGTGCGTTTCCGCTCGCCGGTGGACGGGCGCGAGGTGCGCCTCACCCCGGAGGATTCAATGGACGTGCAGCTGGCGCTGCGGTCGGACGTCGCAATGGCACTCGATGACTGCACGGAGCATCCGGCAACCGAGGCCCAGGCGCGCGCCTCGATGGAGCGCTCGATGCGCTGGGCTGCGCGCAGCCACGCCCGCTACTACGCCGCCGGGAGCGCCCCCGGCGGGCTGTTCGGCATTGTGCAGGGCGGCATGCACGCCTCCCTGCGCCTCGCCTCCCTCGAGGCACTGTTGCAGCTGGATTTCGCCGGGCTCGCCGTCGGGGGCCTGGCGGTCGGCGAGTCCGAGGACGAGCGCCTCGGTATCCTGGCGGCGCTCGTGCCGCACATGCCAGTGACCCGGCCGCGCTACCTGATGGGAGTGGGGCGTCCGGAGGACATCGTGGCCGCCGTTGAGCGTGGCATCGACATGTTCGACTGCGTCATGCCCACCCGGCATGCCCGCAACGGGCATCTGTTCACGGCCACCGGGGTCATCAATATCCGAAACGCCGTCCACCAGGAAGATCTGGGCCCGGTAGACCGACTCTGCGAGTGCTATACCTGTCAGAACTACAGCCGTGCCTACCTGCGACATCTGGACCGGTGCAACGAGATCCTCGGCGCCCGGCTCAACACCATCCACAACCTGCATTTCTACCTGTCGCTGATGCGTTCGTTGCGGTCCGCCATCGCGCAGGGCCGCCTGGCGGCCTTTGCCGGGTCCTATCTGTCGGCCCGGCGCGGCGGTGATGCTGTGGCATAATGCCGCCCTTTTTCGCTGCCGGACCAAAAACATGAATGGCTTGATTTCCGATGCTTGGGCGCAGGCCGCCCCGGGCGCAGGCGCGTCCGGACAGCTAACCCCGCTGCTGATGGTGGTGGCGTTCTTTGTGGTCTTCTACTTCATCCTGCTGCGGCCGCAGCAGAAGCGGGCCAAGGAGCACCAGAACCTGGTGTCCAAGCTCGGCGCCGGCGACGAGGTCGTCACCTCGGGCGGAGTGCTGGGAAGGGTCACCGACGTGGGTGACATCTTCATCACGCTGGAGATCGCCGAGGGGGTGCGCATCAAGGTGCAGAAGGTGCAGATCACCTCGCTGATGCCCAAGGGCACGCTGAAGAGCGCCTGAGATGCTCGCATACGCCCGCTGGAAGTACATCCTGGTCGCCGTCGTCCTGCTGCTCGCGCTGCTGTTCGCACTGCCCAACTTTTTTGGCGAGGACCGGGCTTTGCAGGTTGCGCGCAAGGACCACAGCGCGGTGGCCGCCGAGGGCACGCAGCTGATCGAGGGTTTCCTCAGGCAGCGCGGTGTGGCGTTCGGCAAGAGCTACATCGACAACGGGCGGCTGATGCTGACCTTCGCCGGCGTGCCCAGCCAGCTGGCCGCGCGTGACGCCATCAACGACAACGCCCAGTTCAACGGCAGCTACATCACCGCGCTCTCCAATGCGCCGCGCACGCCCGAGATCCTGCGCTGGCTCGGGCTGCGGCCGATGCCTCTCGGGCTGGACCTGCGCGGCGGCCTGTATCTGCTCTACCAGGTCGACGTGAACTCCACCGTGGCCCAGGCCCTGGAGGGCTACGCCCAGGATGCGCGGCGCGCCCTGGTCGGGGCCAATATCCCGCTGAAGGACGTGACCACCTTCGCCTCCGTGGCCGGCGGCCGCCCCGATGCGATACGCGTGCAGCTCGCCCCCGGGGCAGACGTGGCTGCGGCGCGCAATGCGCTCAACACGCCGCTGCAGGGGCTGGCAGTGACCGTGGACTCCACCGGCTCCGGGGCGATCATCGGCACGCTGAGCGTCGCACAGATCCGCGAACGTCAGGATTACGCCATCCAGCAGAACATCACGACCCTGCGCAATCGCGTCAACGAGCTCGGCGTGTCCGAGCCCATCGTGCAGCGCCAGGGCGTCGACCGTATCAACGTGCAGCTGCCCGGGGTGCAGAACTCCGCCGAAGTGAAGGACATTCTGGGGCGCGTGGCCACGCTCGAGTTCCGCCTCGAGGACATGCAGAACAACGCAATGGAAGCGGCGCAGCTGGGCCGCGCCCCGCTGGGCTCGAAGCTGTACACCCACACCCGCTTCGGCCGCCCGGTGCTGCTGAAGCGCGAGATCATCGCCACCGGCGATCAGCTCACCAATGCCACCACGGGCAATTCCCCGGAAGGTCCGGCGGTCAACATCCGCCTGGACGCGCGCGCCGGTGAGAACATGCTCAAGACTACGCGCCAGAACCTCAACAAGCGCATGGCGGTCGTGCTGATCGAGAAGCGCCGTGAAGTCACCGAGGTGGACGGCAAGAAAGTGACGCGCGACGTCACCGACGAGCAGGTCATCAATGATGCCACTATCAAAGGCACCTTCAGCAACAACTTCCAGATCACCGGATTGGGTGCCGGTGAGGCGCGCGAGCTGGCGCTGCTGCTGCGCTCGGGGTCGCTGGCCACCAGCATCTACCCGATCGAGGAGCGCGCCGTCGGCCCATCGCTCGGTGCCAAGAACATCGACCAGGGCGTCACGGCCCTGATCGTCGGCATGGCCGGGGTGTTCCTGTTCATGGCGATCTACTACCGTACCTTCGGCCTGGTGGCCGATCTTGTGCTGCTGGCGAACGTCGTGCTGCTGACGGCGCTCCTGTCGATGATGCGTGCATCGCTGTCGCTGCCCGGAATCGCGGGCATCATCCTCACCGTCGGCATGGCGGTGGATGCCAACGTGCTGATCTATGAGCGCATCCGTGAGGAGATCCGCAAGGGGGTCTCGCCCCAGGCAGCTATCAAGGCCGGCTTCGAGAAGGCCTTCTCGGCAATCGCCGATTCCAACGTTACCACCATCATTGCCGGCGTCGTGCTGTGGATATTCGGCACCGGCCCGATCCGCGGCTTCGCGATCGTGCTCACCCTCGGCATCATCACCTCGATGTTCACTTCGCTCATGGGTAGCCGCGCGCTGCTGACGCTCATGTACGGCGGCCGCCGCAAGATTGTCCGGCTGAATATCTAGAACCGCGCGGCCCGCAGGCACTAAGGATCACTCAGTGGAATTTTTCTCGCACCAGACCAGCTACCCGTTCATGGCCACCCGCAAGGTGTGGTACACGCTCTCGGTCGTGCTCATGGTCGTGTCGTTGGCGGCGTTTTTTGCGCGCGGGCTCAACCTTGCGATCGACTTTACCGGTGGCGTGAGCGCCGAGGTCAACTTCCCGACTGCGGTGGACGTGGACGCGGTGCGCACGCAGCTGGCTACCGCGGGGTTCCATGACCCGCAGGTGGCCATCTTCGGCTCTTCGCGCGATGTCTCGATTCGCCTGCCTCCGGATGCCAAGCTCACCGGCCCAGAGACGCGTGCGCGCCTGGAGACGGCGCTGAAGATTGTCAATCCCGGTGCGCAGGTCCTGCAGCTGGACGTGGTCGGCCCGCAGGTCGGCAATGAGCTCAAGACCAGCGCAGTCTGGGCGCTGTTTTTCACGCTGCTGGGAATCTTCTTCTACATCGTGATCCGCTTTCACACCTGGAGGTTGTCGCTGGGGGCGATCCTCGCGGTGCTGCACGACCCGATCCTGGTGCTGGGCTTTTTCGCGCTGACGCAGATGCCGTTTGACCTTGCGGTCGTGGCGGCCATGCTCGCGGTGATTGGCTACTCGCTGAATGACACGGTGGTGGTGTTCGACCGCATTCGCGAGCGCTTCGAGACCAACCGGCGCTCGCCGCCGGATGTGGTGCTCGACCAGTCGATCAACCAGACGCTCTCGCGCACCATCATGACCAAGGTCGTCACCGCCATCGTCGTGGTCGCACTGCTGTTCCTCGGCGGGCCGGTGCTCAAGGGATTCTCGGTAGCACTGCTGATCGGCATTATCGCCGGCACCTACTCCTCGATCTACATCTCCAGCTCCATCGCGCTCGACTGCGGCCTGACCGCGGAGCACGTGTTCCCGAGCGTCAGGAAGGACGCGCTGGACCACCTGCCCTAGGATTACATGACCGCGCTGCTCACCGACCCGCACGCGTGGCTGGCATTCCTGACGCTGGCCCTGCTCGAGATCGTCCTCGGCATCGACAACCTGGTCTTCATCTCGATCCTGGTGGCGCGCGTGCCGGCGGAGCTGCAGGACCGGGCACGTATCAGCGGGCTGACGCTGGCGATGGTGACGCGCATCGCGCTGCTGTTCTCGCTAGTGTGGCTGACGCATCTCACCGCGCCGCTGTTCACGGTGGCCGATCAGGCGGTGTCTGCGCGGGATCTGGTGATGTTGGGTGGCGGGCTGTTTCTGCTGGTGAAGAGTGTGCTCGAGATCCACGGCACGCTCGAAGGCGCCGCAGATGATACGCACAGCGCACCGCGCGGCGGCTTCCTGGCCGTGATCATCCAGATCGGACTGATCGATATCGTGTTCTCGCTCGACTCGGTATTCACCGCCGTCGGCCTGGCGAACGATATCCTGATCATGGCGGCGGCGATCGTCGTGGCGATCGTAGTGATGATGGTGGTATCGCGCTCGGTCGGCGCGTTCATCGCGCGTCACCCGACCATCAAGATGCTGGCGCTGGCCTTCCTGATCCTGATCGGCTTCGCGCTGGTCGCCGAGGGCCTGCACTTTGATATCCCGAAGGGCTATCTGTACTTCGCGATGGCCTTCTCGATCGGCGTGGAACTGATCAACGTGCAGCTGCGCAAGCGCCTGGAGCGGCGCCGCGGTCAGTCACCGCCTGGCTAACTGCCTGCCCGATGCAGGCGGCTGTTGCGGTAGCCGTACAGCACGTAAACCGCGACCCCCAACACCGTCCAGATGACCAGCCGCCACCACGTGGCCGCCCCCAGCGAGACCATCATCAGGCCGCACACAAAGGCACCGGCCAGGCAGGTGAACCACGGTAGCGGTGTGCGGAACGGCCGCGGCAGATCCGGCCGCGTCTTGCGCAGTACCAGTACGCCGACGCACACGGTGACGAAGGCGGCTAGCGTGCCGATGGAGACCAGGTGCCCCAGCACGCCCACGGGGAAGAGTCCGCCGATGATCGCCGCGCTCACACCGGTGACGACCGTACCGGTGGACGGCGTGCGGAATTTCGGGTGCACCCTGCCGAAGAACTTCGGCAAGAGCCCGTCGCGAGACATCGCGAAGAAGATGCGCGCCTGCGCGATAGTCATGACCAGCATTACTGATGTCATGCCGAAGATCGCGCCGAGCTTTACCCAGTTGCCTAACCAGTTCAGCGAAGCGTATTTGTCCAATGCAAGCGCTACGGGGGCCGCAACATTCAGCTCCCGGTAACTCACCATCCCGGTGAGTACTAGGGCGACGGCGACGTACAGGATCGTGCATATGGCGAGGCTCGCGAGGATCCCCACGGGCATATCGCGCTGCGGGTTCTGGGATTCCTGCGCGGCGGTCGAGATCGCATCGAAGCCGATATAGGCGAAGAAGATGACCCCGGATGCGGCTAGCACGCCGCTCCAGCCAAAGGCGCCAAAGTGCCCCTCATTGGGAGGCACGAACGGGTGCCAGTTGGCGGTATCGATGTAACTCATCCCGAACAGAATGAACAGCACGATGACCGTCACCTTGATGGTGACGATCACCGAGTTGAAGATCGCTGACTGCTTGATGCCGATGTAGCAGACGGTTGCGATCGCGGCGACGATGAGGACCGCGGGCACGTTGAGGATTGCCCCCGTCTGCACCATGTGCCCGGTGAGCTTGTCCTGGTCGAATGGCGCGTGCGAGAGCGCCGCAGGTATGTGCACGTGCCAGTGGTCCAGAAAGCTTACGACGTACCCCGACCAGCCCACCGAGACCGTCGCGACCGCAAACAGATACTCCAGCACTAGGTTCCAGCCGATGAACCAGGCAATCCCCTCGCCGAGGGTGGCGTACGAATACGAGTACGCGCTTCCGGAAACGGGGATCATCGCGGCGAACTCGGCGTAGCACAATCCGGCGAACAGGCAGCCGATGCCGGCGAAGATGAACGACAGTGCGAGTGCCGGGCCAGCATTCTGTGCGGCAGCCACCCCGGTGAGCACGAAGATGCCGGTGCCGATGACACCGCCGATGCCCAGCAGGGTCAGCTGGGTGGCAGTGAGCGCGCGCCGCAGCTCATTGCCTGAGGCCTCCTGCGCCTGCAGCTCGTCGATGGATTTGGTCGCGAGTAATTGTGAGCCCATGAACCCCCCGGCAATTTCGCTGGGACTGTACACAAGCACCCATGCGAAAGCGAGCCAGCGCGCGGGAGGATGGCCCGAGTCAGCGCGTTATGGTGTACGCAGTTCCTGCGGCACGTGTGGCCCGATGAGTTCCAGCAGGGCGGCATACACCTTCGGGTTGCCCGCGACGATGTGTCCTTCCTGGCGGTACTCACCGCCGGTGAGCGTGCCGATCATTCCGCCGGCCTCCTGGATGAGCAGGGTGCCCGCGGCAGTGTCCCAGGCAGACAGGCCGATCTCCCAGAATCCGTCTACGCGACCGGCGGCGACGTAGGCCAGGTCGAGCGCGGCGGAGCCCGGACGGCGCACCCCGGCGGTCTGCTCAATCACCGCGCGCAGCATTGCCATGTAGGCATCCAGGTAACGCGTATTGGCGCGGTAGGGGAAACCGGTCGAGATCAGCGCGCCTTCCAGGCCGCGCGCCTTGCTGACGCGCATGCGGCGATTCTCCAGGTGCGCACCGCCACCACGAGTGGCGCTGAAGATCTCACCGCGCATCGGGTCGTAGACCACCGCATGTTCCAGCCGGCCTTTGATCTGGCAGGCGATCGAGACCGCAAACACCGGGAAGCCATGGAGGAAGTTGGTGGTGCCATCCAGAGGATCGATGATCCAGACCGTGTCGCTGTCGCCGCTCGCCCCGCTTTCCTCGGCGAGAAAGGCGTGGCTCGGATAGTGGCGCCTGATGAGGCCCATGATCTCTGCTTCCGCGGCCTGGTCGACCTCGGTCACAAAGTCATTGTGGCCCTTGCTGGTGACCTTGAGGGACTCCACGCGATTCAGGCTGCGGATGATGACTTCGCCGGCGCTGCGGGCGGCGCGCACGGCAATGTTGAGAAGCGGCTGCACGGTAACTAAGCTCGCATCATTCTAAAGGCCTTAGGCTGCCTGCGGCAGACTGGCCGGAAACTACGAAACGCTAGCGTAACAGATGGACTTCCCGGACATTCGCATCGTGCTGGTCGCGCCTTCGCACCCGGGCAACATCGGGGCGGTCGCGCGCGCCATGAAGAACATGGGGCTCACGCAGCTGGTGCTGGTCAGGCCGCGCCAGTTTCCCGACCCGGAGGCCACGGCACGGGCCTCGGGAGCGGACGACGTGCTCGGCAGCGCGCGCTGCGTGCAAAGCCTGGCGCAGGCTCTGGAGGGCTGCGGCTTTGTCACCGCCACCACTTCGCGCGATCGCGACCAGTACTTCCGCGTCATCGACGTGCGCGAGGCGGCGGCGCGCATCGTCACCGAGGCGCAGCGCTCGCCCGTGGCGGTCGTGTTCGGCGCGGAACGCTCCGGTCTCACCAACGAGGAACTGGAGACCGCCCACGCCCTGATCCGCATCCCGGCCAGCCCCGTGTACCCGTCGCTGAACCTTGCCATGGCGGTGCAACTGGTGACGTACGAGATCCACCGGGCGCAGGGCGTCACCGCGCCGGCAGCCGTTTCCGGGGCAGCCCCTCTTGCCTCGGCGCAGGCGATGGAACGACTCTACGTGCACCTGGGAGCGGTGCTGGAGGAGATCGATTTCCGCGATCGCACGCAAAAGGGCACGCACCTGATGTCGCGCATCCGCCGCTTCCTGCAACGCGCCGAGCTCGACGAGAATGAGGTGAATATCCTGCGTGGCATCCTCACCGCGGTGCAGAGCAAACGCCGCAATGCCGGGCCGCGGACATGAGCGCTGCCGGGGCGGTGTACCTGGACTACGCCGCGACTTCCCCGGTGCATCCGGCGGTGGCCGACCTGATGCGCGAGTGCCTCACGCAGGAGGGGGATTTCGGCAACGCAGGATCAGCACACCTCTATGGTGCCGCGGCCGCCGCGCGCATCGCGCGGGCGCGCGGGCAGGTCGCGGCCCTGATCGGGGCCGCCGACGAGCAGATCGTATTTACCTCCGGGGCAACCGAGTCCAATAACCTAGCCATCCTTGGCATCGCGCAGGCCAACGCCGACCGCGGCCGCCACATCGTCACGCTGCGCACCGAACACAAGGCGGTTCTCGACCCGTGCCGGCACCTGGAGCGCTCGGGCTTCACGGTGACCTACCTCACGCCTGCGCGCAGCGGGCTGCTCGATCCGGCCAAGCTTGCAGCCGCACTGCGTGCCGATACGCTGCTGGTCTCGGTGATGTACGCCAATAACGAGACCGGCGTGCTGCAGGACATCGCCGCCCTTGGCGCGGTGTGCCGCGAGCGCGGCATTGCCCTGCACAGCGACTGCGCGCAGGCGGCGGGCAGGGTGGCGCTCGATGTGCGCAGCCTGCCGGTCGACCTGGTGTCCTTCACGGCCCACAAGCTGTGCGGGCCGAAGGGGATCGGCGCGCTGTACGTGGCGCCCCCCGCCCAGCGGCTTCTGCGGCCGGTGAGCTTCGGCGGCCGCCAGGAGCGTGGCCTGCGACCGGGCACACTGCCCACCCACCAGATTGCCGGCTTCGGCCTCGCCTGCGAGATGGCCCGGCAGGAACTGCCGCGGGCGCAGGCGCGGCTCGGGGGCCTGAGCGAGCGGCTGTGGGCAGGCCTTGCGTCCCTGGGCGACGTGCACCTCAACGGCGCGGAAGCTGCCCGCGTACCCGGGATTCTCAACGTTTCCTTCGGCGGCGTCGATGGCGAGAGCCTGATCACCGGCCTGCCCGGGCTGGCCGTGTCGACCGGGGCGGCCTGCAACTCCGAGACGCGCGAGCCCTCGTACGTACTGCGGGCACTGGGGCGCGACAGCCGCCTGGCGGAGAGTTCCCTGCGCTTCAGCATGGGGCGCTTTTCCACTCCGGCCGACATCGAGTTCGCGATCCGCGCGGTGCGCAAGCAGGTGACGCAGCTGCGGGAACTGTCACCGGAGCCGCCCAATGGTGGGGGCAGCAGCTGTGGACGGCCGGCAGGCGAAGTAAGCACCACGGAGCGCATCATCATCGGCGAGGCGGGTGGCCCCGATAAGGACACCTGGGTCCGCTTCCATTTGCAGGTTGCGGGCGACAGTGTGAAAGGGGCCCGTTTTCAAGTGCTTGGCTGCCCCCATACTATGGATACGGTCGCCTGGCTCTGCGGACAGCTGCCCGGGCGGACCCGGGCCGCGTTGATTCCCGGTGCACCGGCTGCCTGGGCGGCGGCGCGCTCGGTTCCGGTCGAGAAACTAGGCCGGCTGCTGATTGTCGAAGATGCATTGCTCGGATGCCTCGCCCACTGGGCCTGAGGCGCTACAATATGGGGACACATGGCCATATCGCTGACCGATTCCGCCGCTGACCGGGTCAAGAGCTTCCTCGCTACCCGCGGGCATGGCATTGGATTGCGGCTCGGCGTGCGCAAGACCGGCTGCTCCGGGTTCGCTTACGTCATCAACTACGCGGACGGCCCGGAAGCGGGCGACGCGGTATTTGAGGACCGTGGGGTGCAGGTATTCGTGGACGCTGCCAGCCTCGGCCTTGTCGATGGCACCATCGTCGATTTCGTGAAGCAGGGGCTGAATGAGGCGTTCCGCTTCCGCAACCCGAACGTAAAGGGCGAGTGCGGCTGCGGCGAGAGCTTCTCGGTCTGACCCGCCCGACCCCGGAGTGAGCCCGCTCCGCCTGCAAAAAAGCCTTATCAAACGGGCACTTCCGGCGCGCTTTGCATTGCCCGAAACTGCCACCCCAAGGTAGACTTCACGGCTGGCCCGCGACCGGGATTCCGGTTGCCGCGGCCGTTCCCGTCACGTCCTGATTTTTCTGGAAGGTACCCGAATGGCGCTCGAGCGCACTTTGTCCATCGTCAAGCCCGACGGCGTGAGAGGCAATCTCATCGGCGAGGTCTACGGTCGATTTGAGAAGGCCGGCTTGTCGATCATCGCGGCCCGTATGCGCCATCTGTCGCAGCGGGAGGCCGAGGGCTTCTACGCGGTCCATAGCGCGCGCCCGTTCTTCAAGGACCTGGTCAGCTACATGACCTCGGGCCCGGTCATCGTGCAGGTGCTCGAGGGTGAGAATGCGATCGCGCGCCACCGCGAGATCATGGGTGCGACCGACCCCAAGAAGGCCGCCCCGGGAACCATCCGCGCGGATCTGGCCAAGAGCATCGAGCAGAATGTGGTGCACGGCTCCGACAGTGCCGAGACCGCAGCCGAGGAGATTGCCTATTTCTTCGGTGCCACCGAGCTGCACCCGCGCAGCTGAAGGCACGCAGAGACTGACCAGCATGAATGCCGCTTCAGACCGTACCAACCTGCTCGGGCTGCCGCGCGCACGCCTGGAGGCGTTCGTGGAGCAGCTGGGGAGCAAGGCCTTCCGTGCCCGGCAGCTGATGGCCTGGATCTACAAACGCGGCGCCGGCTCGTTCGAACAGATGACCGATCTTGCCAAGGACTTCAGGGCACGGCTGGGCGAACTGGCCGAGATACGCACCCCGGAGATCGTCTCTGTGCAGCGCTCAGCCGATGGCACTGTGAAGTGGCTGCTGCGGGCCGATGCCTCGCAGGCGTTCGAAATGGTCTTCATCCCGGAAACCGATCGCGGCACCCTGTGCATCTCTTCGCAGGTGGGTTGCGCGCTGGACTGCTCGTTCTGCTCCACAGCGCAACAGGGCTTCAACCGCAACCTGACCACCGCGGAGATCGTCGGCCAGGTGTGGCTGGCCGCCCGGGAACTGGAGCGCGAGAGCCCGATACTCGAGCCGCAGGGGGAGCCGAACTTGCGTGAGGGGCGCCACATCACTAACGTCGTGCTGATGGGCATGGGCGAACCTCTGGCCAATTTCCGCAATGTCGTGCCCGCGCTCAGTATCTTCATGGATGACTTCGGCTTTGACCTGTCACGGCGGCGCGTGACGCTTTCGACCTCCGGCCTGGTCCCGCAGATCTACAAGCTCGCCGAGGAGACCAACGTCGCGCTGGCCGTCTCGCTGCATGCGCCGGACGACGAATTGCGCAGCGAGCTGGTGCCGATCAACCGCAAGCACCCGATCGCGGAGCTCCTGCCGGCCTGCTGGCACTACCTCGATGAGCAAAACGGTCGCAGCGTCACTTTCGAGTATGTGATGCTCGAGGGCGTCAATGATTCCCCGGCCCAGGCCCGGGCGCTGGCCCGCCTGCTCCGGGGGCATCCGGCCAAGGTGAACCTCATTCCCTTCAACCCATTCCCGGGCACGAAGTACCGTCGTTCAGCGCCCGCCGTGATCCAGCGTTTCCGCGATGAGTTGCTGCAGCGCGGGGTGCTGGCGACCATCCGGCGCACGCGCGGTGAGGACATCGATGCGGCCTGCGGGCAGCTGGCCGGGCGGGTCGTTGATCGCACCACGGTACGATTGGGCAACAAGGTGATCGGTGTGGCGGTACAACCATGAAACACCCTTCGGACTCGGTGACACTGCGCCTGGCCGTTCCGGCGATGGCAGCCCTCGTGGTGAGCCTCGGTGGTTGCGGCAGCGGCAACCCCAAGCGTCCCGACAAGCTGGATGATGCTGCGGTCTACAACACGCAGCTGGGGATCAGCTACCTGCACCAGGGCGAGCTCGCCGTCGCCAAGGACAAGCTGGACCGCGCCGTGAAGCAGGATCCCAGCTACGCCCCGGCCCACAGTGCGCGCGCGATGCTGTACGACCGGCTGGGAAACTCCGAGGTGGCGGACAACGAGTTCCGCATCGCGCTGAAGCTGGCCCCGCACGACCCGGACATGATCAACAACTACGCCGTGTACCTGTGTCAGAACGGCCGGACGGATGAGGGCGTCAAGAAGTTCCAGGAGGCGGCGGCCAATGCCCTGTACCGCACGCCGGAGGCGGCCTATACCAACGCCGGCGTTTGCCTGCGCGCGGCCAAGCGCGACGATGAAGCACGGGCGCTGTTCATCAAGGCGCTGCAGACGCGTCCGAACTACGGTGAAGCCGCCTTCCAGCTGGCGGATCTGCAGTTCCAGCAAAAGCAGTTCACCCAGGCGCGCGCGCTGATCGACTCCTTCCTCGGCCACTTCCCGGATACCGCGGACCTGCTGTTGCTCGGCGTGCGCGTCGCGCGGGCGCAGAACGACCAGGTCGGCAGCGCGAAGTACGCCCGCAAGCTGCAGTTGGACTTTCCCGATTCCAGCCAGGCCCATGCCCTAGCTGCGGCCGGCTACCCGACCGGCTGAGCGCGGTGGCTACGCCAGACAGCAGCGCCGACATCGGCGCGCGACTGCGCGCCGCGCGCGAACGCAAGGGTCTCACCATCCTGCAGTCGGCAGAGAAACTGCACATGGACGCCCGCCTGCTTGAGGCGCTGGAGTCTGGTGACTTCGCCTCCCTCGGAGCGGCGGTCTACGTGCGCGGCCACCTGCGTCGCTATGCCGAGCTGGTCGGCGAGTCAAGCTCCGAGCTGCAGGGGTTGTATGCCGGCACCGCACCGGGTGCCACTCCCGACCTGACGCGTATCCCGCGGGCCGGCAGCAGTCCGAGGTCCTCGCAGCTGCTGCTGCCGGGCCTGATCGCGATCGTGATGCTCGCACTGGTGGGCGTGGTGTGGTGGCTGGTGAGCCTGCCGCGCACCAAGGTGCACCCGCTGAGCGCCGCGACGCAGCCGCTCACTGCACCAAGCTTGGCCCCCGCTGGATCTGCCGCACCGGTGCCGGACCTGACCGATGGCGGCGCGCCGACCACCGCCCCCGCGGCGGTGGTACCGGATAACCAGGTGCACCTGGAATTGAAGTTTGCCGAGGCCAGCTGGATCAGGATCTGGGATGCCAAAGACAAGCCGCTGGCGGATGGGATGATGGCGAGCGGTACGACGCGCACCATCGATGGCGCCCCGCCGCTGCGTCTGGTGATCGGCAACGCGCATGCGGTCGGTCTTGCGGTAAACGGCCAGGTGGTGAACCTGGACGCCATGGTGCGGCGGCGCGGCGATGCGCGCATCACCGTGGAGGCGGGCGGCCGGGTGTCCCGGAGCGCGAGCGCCCCCACACCAGGTGGGGAGTGACGTGAGCGAGCAGCTGCAGGCGATCCGCGGGATGAATGACGTGCTGCCGAGCGAAATCGGCGCCTGGCAGCATTTCGAAGCGTGCACGCGCGAGCTGCTCACCAGCTACGGTTACGAGGAGATCCGCGTCCCGGTGGTCGAGCGCACCGAGTTGTTCAAGCGGGCGATCGGCGAGCATACCGACGTGGTCGGCAAGGAGATGTACACCTTCACTGATCGCGGCGGGGACAGCCTGACTTTGCGCCCGGAAGCCACCGCGGGCATCGTGCGCGCGCTGATCGGCAACGGCATGCTGCGCGGCCAGCGGCACAAGCTGTGGTGCCTGGGTCCCATGTTTCGCCACGAGACCCCGCAGGCCGGACGCTACCGCCAGTTCTGGCAGGTGGACGTGGAAGCGGTTGGCTGCACCGGCCCGGATGTCGATGCGGAGCTGATCGCCCTGAGCGCACGCCTGTGGCAGCGCCTGGGCATCTCCGGGCTGAAGCTTGAGGTCAATTCCCTGGGAACACCTGAGAGCCGGCGCACGTATCGCATGCAGCTCACGGACTACCTGCGCGGCCACGCATCCAAGCTCGACGCCGACAGCCAGCGCCGCATGGATACCAACCCGCTGCGCATCCTGGACAGCAAGAACCCGGACATGCAGGAAGTGCTGCGCGGCGCACCGGTGCTCAGCGAGTACCTGGACCCGGAATCGCGGCAGCACTTCGAAACCCTGTGCGCGATGCTGCGTGGCGTGGGGATAGGCTTTGAGGTCAACCCGCGTCTGGTGCGCGGGCTGGACTACTACAACCGCACGGTGTTTGAGTGGATTACGCAGTCCACCGGCGCACAGAATGCCGTATGCTCCGGCGGCCGTTACGACGGGCTGATCGCGCAGCTGGGCGGCGATGCGACTCCGGCCGTCGGTTTCGCGATGGGTGTCGAGCGCCTGCTGACACTGCTGGCCGCCGCGGGCAAGGTGCCAGAGGCGGCGCGCCCGGACCTGTTCGTCGTCGTCAGTGGCGAGCAGGCGGCCGCCCGCGCCCTGCAGCTGGTCGAGGGGCTGCGCAGCCAGCGACCCGGGCTGCGGATCGAGCTGAACTTCGGCGGCGGCAACTTCAAGGCCCAGTTCCGCCGGGCGGACAAGAGCGGTGCACCACTGGCCCTCATCGTCGGCGAGGACGAACTCGCCCGCGGCGTGGTCGCCATGAAACCTTTGCGCGAGCAGTCGGGTCAGACCGAGTGCCTGGTCGGGGAACTCGCCCCCGCCGTGGATGCGGCGCTGGCGCTGCTTGCCCGACCCGGCAGCGCGCCGGTCGGATGACTCTGGGGAGGATGTGTGGAAGATTATCTGTCCGAAAAAGAACGTTGGGAGTGGGTTCGTGCGCAGGTGCGCGAGAACGCCCCAGCCGTCATTCTGGCTGCCGTGGTGGTGCTCGGTTCGCTGGCCGCCTGGCGCTGGTGGCAGGACCGCCAGGATGCCGCGCGCCTGGTCGCCGGCGGCCGCTACATGAACATGGTCGAGGCCATAGACCATGCGGACCACGCTCAGGCCATGCGCCTGCTGGGCGACCTCGAACGCGACAGCGCAGGTTCACCGTACACCGACCAGGCCAAGATGCTGGCGGCCCGCGTGTACATGGACGGCGGTGAGCTGGACAAGGCGGCGAATGAGCTGAGTACGGTCGCCGCGCAGTCCAAGGACCACAATCTGGCGAGCGTGGCACGCTTGCGCCTGGCGCGCGTACAGATCGCGCAGGGCAAGGCCGATGCGGCCCTCGTCACCCTCGGCGCCACCGATACCACCGCCTTCGCCGCGCGCTCCCATGAAATCCGTGGCGATGCCTATTTCGCCAAGGGCAAGCAGGCCGAGGCGCTCAGCGAGTACCGCGCCGCGAAGGCTGCCAGTGCGACGCCGGGCGACCCATTGCTCGATTTGAAGATCGCGGACCTGTCTGCCGGAGAAGCCGCAGCGGCGGTCGCGGCGACGCTGGCGTCCACGCCGGTGGCCAAATGAGTTCCATGCGCCACCTGCAACGCTTCCTCTGGCTGCTCACGATTGTCCTGGTGGCTGCCTGCTCCAAGGACAAGGTCATCGATGAGCCGGCCAAGCTCACCGTATTCACCCCGGCGCTCAAGGTGCAACACCTCTGGGGTACCTCGGTCGATGACAAGCAGGCGGGCGATCTGCGCCTGGGTCTGGGGATCTCAATTGCCGAAGGGCGCCTGTATGCCGCCGGTCACAAGGGTGAGGTGACCGCCTTTGACCTGCAGACCGGCAAGATCATCTGGCGCAAGCGCCTGAAGGCTCCGCTCTCCGGCGGTACCGCGGCCTCCGCCGACCTGGTGCTCATTGGCGCGAGCAATGGCCACCTGTTTGCACTGGCAGCTGCCGACGGGGCAGTGCGCTGGGATGTGCAGCTCAAGGGCGAGGTGCTCGCGCCGGCGGCGATCTCCGAGAAGCTCATCGCCGTGCGCACCGGTGACGGCAAGCTGCGCGCGCTGTCCCCGGCAGATGGCCACGAGCTGTGGCAACAGGAACAGCAGGTGCCGAAGCTGTCGCTGCGGGGCACGGCCAGCCCGGTGATCTCGGGCGACGTGGTGCTGTGTGGTTTCGACAACGGCAAGGTCGTGGCCATGAACGCCAGCGACGGCTCGATGCAGTGGGAGGTGACGGTAACCCCGCCACACGGGCGCACGGAGCTCGAACGTCTCTCCGACATCGATTCTCGCGTCATTGTTTCCGGCCAGAACGTCTACGCGGTGGGTTTCCAGGGCAAGGTTGCGATGCTGGCGCTGGATACCGGACAGGTATGGTGGTCTCACGAGGCGTCCAGCGCGCGCGGCATGAGCATCGATGGCGATACTTTGTACGTCTCCACTTCAGACGGGGAGATCGTGGCGCTGCGCGCGCGCAGCGGGGCGGAGCTGTGGCGTCAGAACTCGCTGCTGTATCGACGCCTGTCCGCACCGGTGGCCATGGATGAGGGCGTCGTGCTGGCCGACTTGGACGGCTATGTGCACTGGCTCGACAAGACCAACGGGGCAATCATTGCCCGCGTGCGCGACGGCAGCATGCGGGTGAGCACCCCGCCGGTAGTCTCGGGCAACCTGGTGGCCGTCATCACCGATCGTGGCCAGCTCAGTGTCTTCCGGGTGACGCCGCTGGGCGGCACGCCCAAGACGGCCGCCGCCGGCGCAAGCGACAGCGACCCCGCGTCCTCCCCCCAGGGGCGCTGAGGCGGATCGCGCGAGCGGTTCGCGCCCCCTCGCATGCTGCCCGTGGTCGCACTGGTCGGACGGCCGAACGTCGGCAAGTCGACCCTGTTCAACGTCCTCACCGGCACGCGCGATGCCATCGTGGCGGATGTTCCCGGGCTCACGCGCGACCGGCAGTACGGGTTCGGGCGGGTGGGGCCCGTGCCTTACGTCGTCATCGACACTGGCGGCTTGGTCGAGAATCCGGTGGGCATCGAGGCGCAGATGCGCGCCCAAACCGAGCGCGCGGTCGCGGAGGCCGACCGCCTGATATTCATCGCCGATGCCCGTGCCGGGCTCTCCCCCCAGGACCACTTCGTAGCCCGCGAGCTGCGTCGCTCGGGCAAGCCGGTGACCCTGGCGCTGAACAAGGCCGAGGGCCTCGACGAGGACGTGGTCGCGGCGGACTTTCATGCTCTGGGCTTCGGGGCGCCGATGGCCGTGTCCGCCAGCCACGGCCAGGGCTGTGCAGCACTCATGGAGCATCTGCTGGCGGGCCTGGAAGCCCAGCCGTCCGAGCAGAACGATTCCGGTGCGATCCGCATCGCCATCATCGGCCGGCCCAACGTCGGTAAATCAACCCTCGTCAACCGCCTGATCGGCGACGAGCGCGTGATCGCCAGCGATCAGCCAGGCACCACGCGCGACAGCATCCTCGTGCCGTTCGAGCGCGATGGGCGCTCCTTCGTGCTCATAGACACCGCCGGTGTGCGCCGTCGCTCCAAGGTCGAGGGCCTGGTCGAGCGCGCCAGCGTCGCCAAGACCCTGCAGGCAATCGACGAGGCGCATGTGGTGATCATGGTGCTGGATGCCCATGCCACAGTCGCGGAGCAGGATGCGAGCGTGCTGGGCATCGCGCTGCAGCGCGGCCGCGCGCTGATCATCGCCATCAACAAGTGGGACGGCATCGAGCAGGACCAGCGCGAGGACATCCAGCGCCTGCTCGGGCTGAAGCTCGATTTCGTACCCTTTGCGCCGCTGCACTTCATTTCCGCGCGCCATGGCACCGGCGTCGGCGAACTCATGCAGTCCACCGTGCGCGCCTACGAGTCCGCCTTCAGGACCATGCCGACCCGTGACCTCACCCGCACGCTCGAACACGCACTCACCGTGCACCAGCCCCCGCTGGTGCGCGGCCGGCGCATCAAGCTGCGCTACGCCCACCAGGGCGGCCGCAATCCGCCGCGCGTCATCGTCCACGGCAACCAGACCAACGCGGTCCCGGATGCCTACACGCGCTACCTTGCCAACGTATTCCGCAAGCAGTTTGACCTGTTTGCCACGCCGGTATTCATCGAGTATCGCACCGACTCCAACCCGTACCTGCGTGAGCAGCGCGTCAAACCGCGCGCGGACAACAAGTCGCGGCGCGGCGGGCCCGGTGGCACGCGCAAGAGACGGCCACACGGCCGTTGAGGATTGGCAGCCGACGCACCCGGGTGATCGGGCGGCAGCAGCGTGCGGGGTTGTCCTACAGCTGTGCTTGCGGCGATCTTGCTAGCGTCGTCGCTGCATGCGCCGCCGCTGAAGATGCGGCACGAGGAGCCAGCATGATCCGCAAACTCAAATCAGGTGAATACCGCCTCTATTCGCGCAAGCTCGACCCGCGGACGCACCGCCGCCGCAACCTCGGCACTTTCGCAAGTCGGGCGGCCGCCGAGAAGCACGAGCGGGCGGTGCAATACTTCAAGCGCCGGGCCTAGCGCTGCGGTCGGCGCTAGCGGGCGATGCTGTCCAGCATGGTACGTTCCATGTTCGACAGCTGCGTGACGTTGCTCTGCTCGGTCCGGTACAGCGAGGCAAGGAACGCGGAGTCCCACGAGCTGAGTGCGGCGGGCCGGTTAGCCGCCGAAGTCCTGAAAAGGGTGAGGATCGTCGGGGTTGCGCCCAGGTCTGCGTCCAGATGCACCTGAGCGAGGCCGGCCATTGCTATGTAGTCGGCCAGCTGGCCGAAGTTCAGCCCCTCCAGACGGTTGGCATCCACCACGACGATGACCGAGGACAGGTTGAGGACCGCGCCGTAGCGCAGGCGCGAGGCTGGTGAGTGCACGTTGTTGGTCGGGACGTTTGCCTTATCCAGCCCCGTGCCGACCAGGCTTGCGGTGGTCGCATTGGGTGAATCCAGCACGCCACCCTCGGACAGCAGGTCCGTGTTGTACCAGATACGCACTGGATGCTGGCTGTCAAGGAACGAGTTGATCGCCCCGCGGCCGTTGCGCGTCATGAACAGGCGCTTGTCGCGCGCGTACCATTTCTTCAGCAGCACGTCCGGCTCGTGCGTCAGCACCACGTAGAAGTTCACCTCACACTGTTCACCCGCCAGTGGTGCGTGGGCTTCGCGGGCGATCTGTGACAGCCGCGCAAGGATGAACTCTCCCTCGGTTTGCGGCAGGCCGGCAACCAGCGGGCAGATCTTGGTATTCCAGCGGGGCACGGATTCACCCCACGGGTGACCGGTCACCGAGTTGACGAAGTGATCCACCTCGTGTTCGAGCTCCTTGCGCCGCCGGGCCTCGATCGTCACGGTAGCGAGCCCGCTGGGTGCGGCGGTCGTCCGCGCGGGGGACGTCGGCGGTGGAGGATCCGCGCAGGCGAGGGCGCAGAGCATCAGCAGCCCGAGGCCGGCCGCCGCCCGGCGCGCGCCACCTCGAGCCCACTCACGGTACAGCCCCCGGTTTCTTGCGCCTCCGACCTGTGTCATAGCCGGTGTCCTGCGACCGCGAGGATAACCATAACGCAGCCGGGGCTTACCGGTGCACAGCGCGGGCGCATTCCACTACGATATGAGCCCATGAGAGAAAGAACAACGGCAGCCGGGTCCACCCAGCCTGCCACGTTGCTGCTTGGGTCATGGGCAGCGGCCCGAGACCGGCAGACAACCGCGAGCCGTCGGCCGACGAGTCGAACCCCCTGAATTGAACACCGCCTCCCACCGAGCGGTATTTCTCAGCTATGCGTCGCAGGATGCGCAGCCAGCACGCCGCGTCTGTGCGGCATTGCGCGCCGCGGGCATCGAGGTATGGTTCGACCAGAGTGAATTGCGCGGCGGGGACGTCTGGGACCAGACCATCCGCCGACAGATCCGCGAGTGTGCGCTGTTCGTTCCGATCATCTCGGCAAATGCGGCGACCCGACCCGAAGGGTACTTCCGTCTCGAGTGGTCGCTGGCCGAAGAGCGCACCCACATGATGTCCCGCAACAAGACATTCATCGTGCCGGTGTGTGTCGACTCCACCCCCGAAGCCGGAGCGGATGTTCCGGACTCATTTCTGCGGGCGCAGTGGACGCGCTTGCCAGGCGGCGAGACCCCGCCGGCATTCGCCGACCGGATCAAGGCCCTGCTGGGTACTGCGGCTCCGGTGGCCCGACAGCCTGGCGAGGCAGCCGCGCGCCCGCCCGTGGCCCCCGGACAGTCTCGCGCGGGCCGCCGCTATGGCGGTCTGGTCCTTGCTGCCGCGCTGCTGCTCGCGATCGTCATCGTCATCGTCAAGCCATGGCAGCTGTTTTCCCGTCCCGGCGCGGCCGAGCCGGCGGCTGCGCTCACCAGCCCGGGCAGTGCACAGACGCAGAAGTCAGTCGCCGTGCTGCCGTTCACGGACATGAGCGAGAAGCACGACCAGGAGTATTTTTCCGACGGACTTTCCGAAGAACTGATAGACGTTCTGTCCAAGATCCCCGACCTGCGAGTGCCAGCGCGCACATCCTCGTTCTCCTTCAAGGGCAAATCGGCCACGATCGGGGAGATCGCGCATGCGCTGGGGGTTACGCATGTTCTGGAGGGTAGCGTGCGCAAGTCTGGCGAGCGCATGCGCATTACTGTCCAACTCGTACGCGCCGACAACGGCTTCCACGTCTGGTCGCAGACCTACGACCGGGAAGTACGCGACATATTTGCAGTCCAGGACGACATTACCCACGCCGTCGCTGTACAGCTGAAGGCGGCGCTCTTGACGCCATCACTGGCCGTGGAAACGGCGAATCAGACGACCAGCATGGAAGCGCACAATCTCTATCTGAAGGCTCGTTACCTTGCTGGGCGCGATACCTCCGAGGACCTGCACCAGGCCGTGCTGCTTTACGAGCAGGCGATAGCCCTGGATCCACAGTATGCGCAGGCATGGGCCTGGCTTTCGTACGCGCATATCAGGCTGATCGCACAGGGCGGCGAGACCAACTCCGCTGCGAACCACGAGCAGGTTGTGGCTGCGGCCAAACGCGCGGTCGAGCTGAACCCCGACCTGCCGGAGGGCTATTCGAGTCTCGCGACGGCAAACCTGCAGTTCGAGCGCAACTGGGCGGTGGCGTCACAGGCGCTCGGCAAGGCGGCGGCGATCGATCCCAACAACAGTGTCCTCAACCAGATCAGGGGCCATCTGAGCGCGGCGACCGGGGCGCCGGGCGAACCGGTGGCGCATTTCCGCCTGGCGGTCGATGCCGACCCGCTCAACATGCTGCCGCGGAAGTACCTTGGTCGTGCTCTTTACTACCAGCGACAACCGGCTGCAGCTGTCACTGAACTGACGCGTGCGATTGAGCTCAACCCCCAATTTCCTGGGCTGCACTACGAACTCGGCCGTGCACTACTGCAACAGAACCAGCCTGACGCTGCGATCACAGCCTTCGAGGCAGAGCCTGACCCGACCTGGCGGCAGAATGGTCTGGCGCTCGGATATTTTGGTGCGCACCGGCTGAAGGATGCGCAAGCCGCCGTCGCAACGTTTGCGGCGCATCCGGGTGGCGGCGAGTTCCAGATCGCCGAGAGCTATGCCTTCCTCGGGCAGGCCGACAAGGCATTCGAGTGGCTGGAACGCGCTCGCACCCAGCACGACCCCGGGCTCATCTGGACACGCAATGACCCATTGTTTGACTCCATCGCCGCCGACCCGCGCTTCGCCGCCTTCCTGAAGTTGACCGGTCTGCCTCCGGCGCAGAAGGGCAACTGACGTGCAGCCACGCAGTTGAACTGTCGCCTTGGCTCGCGGGTGGTCTTCGCGCGCGAGCGCTCCGCAACGGTTAGCTCATGAGCAGTAATGGCTTGGGAAGCACGGATGAAAGTTCGTCGCTGAACTGGGCATCGATATGGAAAAACGCTGCGCGTGCACGCGCGTCGGCGCGATTCTCCCAGGCATGGTCCGTGCCACGTTGCACAACCACATCGCCGACCGCGAGGGTCACCTCACTGTCATCGAGAATCAGCACCAGCTCGCCTTCGATAACGACTACGTAGTCCAGCGTTCGCGTCCGATGCATTACCGTACGTTTGCCGCCGTCCTTGAGCGGGTAGACGTCAAGGATACGCAGCAGGTGACCCGCCGCTGGCATGATCGTGAACGGGAGCTCGTTCGGCTCCCGGGCCGGCGTCGGAGTCAGCACCGGGACGGAGGCGGCCTCGCTCCAGATTTCATGGAAGTCTGCGCCGATCTCCGGGCCGTGCATCGGGTGGTGTTGCGGCGGTGCAGTGTCCGACAGAACGACCGATTTTCCGCGGCGATCGTGCCCGGTGACGACGCGGCGGGTGCGTTTTGCGAGCAAGTGCCGATCCTTTCCGCCATCTGTCTGGTCGGGTAAGCAAGGCGAACTGCAATAGTGCCACACCTTCTCGCTGCTCCGTTCGCAGGCGCCATACTCACTATCGGGATCTCGGGGGTACCGCTATGACTACACGGCGGTCATCGGCCTGCCACTCTCGCGCTTCGTGGTTTGGGGTCCGCTTGTACCCCGCACGTCGCACACAGAATTTTCTGGAAGTTCCCCCGGCTTGCTACACTCCCTAGGCAATCTGCGCGGCCTGGTCGCAGGGTTTGACGAAGCGCGCATGCTAGGCGTCGAAATCCTTGAAAGGAACGGCGCGTTCACCGTGGTACTCACGGCGCCCGCAGGCGCGCAGGCGGGCGCCGCTGCCAACATTCGCCGCGAGCTCGAGCGCTATACCTTCCGGGTCGAGATCGGAACGTGCAAATCGCCGGCAGAACCAGGCGGAAGCAGGTGAGCTACCCGGCGTTGGTCGCTGCCAATCAAGCGCTCAAAAACCCTAGTGACATCAACTGGTTAAGCGCTGCGCGTTTGTCGCGCGCCGGATCTGTGGGCGGCCGGTACGGATGACGTGCAGGACGGCCCAGTTATGCTTCGCCTCAAATCACTAGCCGGGAGGCGCTGATGCTCAATTGCACAAGGCGGTTTCGTATGGTCGTCATTGTTGTGGCGATGATGCTTGCCACGGTGGCAGCCAAAGCTGCGGACAGCGCATCGATCGCGCGCGCGGCGCATGACGCGTATGTCAGTGCTATCAACAGTAACGACCTCGATACTCTGCTCGCCGACCTGACCGATGACATCGTGTATCAGTCACCCGGTGAGCCGGAGATCGTCGGCAAGGCGGCAGTGCGCAAATGGGTCGCCGAATATTTCGGTGCGACCCGCACACACTGGGAGAAGACGTCGATCGGCTTCGTCGTCAACGGCGACTGGGCGTTCGAGCGTTACAGGTACAAGTCGATCGACACCGACAAGAAGACCGGAGCCGTCAGCACTGCTATCGGCAAAGGAATTAACATCTTCCGCCGGGGCAGCGACGGTCGGTGGCGCGTGGCGATCGATGGCTGGAGCTCGGACCGGCCAGCGGGCCATTAGCGGGCGAAGCCGGCCGGGCGTTACTCCCACTCGATCGTTGCCGGCGGCTTTCCTGAGATGTCATAGACCACGCGGGAGATGCCGGTGATCTCATTAACGATGCGCCGCGAAACGTGGTCGAGGAAGTCGTAGGGCAGACGTACCCAGTGCGCGGTCATGAAGTCGATGGTTTCCACCGCGCGCAGCGCAATGACGTGGTCATAGCGCCTGCCGTCCCCCATGACACCGACCGAGCGCACCGGCAGGAAGACAGCAAAGGCCTGGCTGGTCTTGTCGTACAGGTCGAACTTGCGCAGTTCCTCGATGTATATGGCATCGGCCTTGCGCAACAGGTCGGCATATTCCTTGCGCACCTCGCCCAGGATGCGCACACCCAGACCGGGCCCGGGGAACGGGTGGCGGTAAACCATCTCGCGCGGCAATCCGAGCTCCACGCCGAGGCGCCGCACTTCGTCCTTAAAAAGCTCGCGCAGCGGCTCCACCAGCTTTAGGTTCATCTTCTCCGGTAACCCACCGACGTTGTGGTGTGACTTGATGACGTGCGCCTTGCCGGTGCGCGTGCCGGCCGACTCGATGACGTCGGGGTAGATGGTGCCTTGCGCGAGGAATTGAACGCCGCTGAGTCTGCGCGCCTCCTCATCGAAGACCTCAACGAACAGGCGCCCGATGATCTTGCGCTTGGCCTCCGGGTCATTCACGCCCTTGAGTGCCTCGAGGAAACGTGCTTCCGCATCGACGCGGATGACGCGCACGCCCAGATGCTGCGCGAAAGTCGCCATGACCTGATCGCCCTCGCCGAGGCGCAGCAGACCGTGATCCACAAACACGCACAGCAGCTGCGAACCGATGGCACGATGCAAGAGCGCTGCCACCACCGAGGAGTCGACACCGCCGGAGAGGCCGAGAAGAACCTTGCCGGAGCCCACCTGGATGCGCACGCGAGCGATCGCATCCTCGATGATGTTTCCCACGCTCCACAGGGCATCGCTGCCGCTGATCTCACGCACGAAGCGTTCCAGCAGCCGGGCACCCTGGGTCGTGTGGGTCACTTCCGGGTGGAACTGCACCCCGTAGAAGGAGCGCCGTTCATCAGTCATCGCCGCATAGGGGATCGTGCCGCTGGCCGCCGTGGGCACAAATCCGGGGGGCAGCTGGTCAACGCGATCGCCGTGGCTCATCCACACGTCCAGCACCGCATTGCCCTTGGCGTCAAGACGGTCGGCGAGTTCTTCCAGCAGGCGCGAATTGCCCGTGACCGTGACTTCCGCATACCCGAACTCGCGTTCGGTCGACGGGGCGACGCGCCCGCCAAGCTGGGCGGCCATCGTCTGCATGCCGTAGCAGATGCCCAATACCGGAACGCCGAGCTCGAACACGGCGGTGGGCGCGCGCGGTGGGTCCTTGTCGGTGACCGACTCGGGGCCGCCGGAGAGGATGATGCCGCGCGGCCCGAAGGCGCGTACTTCCGCGTCCGTGACGTCCCAGGGATGGATTTCGCAATAGACGCCCATTTCACGTACGCGCCGGGCGATCAGCTGGGTGTACTGCGCGCCGAAATCCAGGATCAGGATGCGGTGCGCATGGATGTCGGCGTGCCTGGAGGAGGAGGGGGCCGCGCCGGCGGCCTTGGGAACGCTTGCCATGTCGCTAGGTTTTTCTACGACACCCGGTAGTTGGGTGCCTCCTTGGTAATCGTGACGTCGTGGACGTGGCTTTCGCGTACCCCGGCGGTTGTGATGCGCACGAAAACTGGCCGGGTGCGCATCTCGGTGATGTTGCGGCTGCCCGTGTAACCCATGGCGGCGCGCAGGCCACCGGAGAGCTGGTGGAGTATCGTGACCACGCTGCCCTTGTAAGGCACGCGTCCCTCCACGCCCTCGGGCACCAGCTTCTGCAATTCGGTCGCGGCGTCCTGGAAATAACGGTCGGCCGAGCCGTGCCGTTCGCCCATGGCGCCCAGCGAGCCCATGCCGCGATAGGACTTGTAGGAGGCGCCCTGGTAGAGCTCTACCTCCCCGGGAGATTCCTCGGTGCCCGCGAACAGGCCACCGATCATGACCGCGTGGGCCCCGGCGGCGATTGCCTTGGCGATGTCGCCCGAGAAGCGGATGCCGCCGTCAGAGATTACCGTGACGTCGGTGTCGCGCAGTGACTCGGCCACGTTCGCAACCGCGGAGATCTGCGGCACGCCGATACCGGCGACGATGCGAGTGGTACAGATCGAGCCCGGGCCGATACCGACCTTGACCGCATCGGCGCCGGCATCAACCAGGGCGCGCGCTGCCTCCACGGTGGCAATGTTTCCAGCGACCACTTGGCAGTCCTCCCAGCGGGACTTGATCCGCTGGACGGTCTCGATCACGCCCTTGGAATGCCCGTGCGCGGTGTCGACGACGACCACGTCCACGCCTGCCTCGCGCAATGCCGCCACGCGCTCGATCGTGTCGGGGGTCGTGCCCACCGCGGCACCGACGCGCAAACGACCACCATCGTCCTTGCACGCGCGCGGGAATTCCGTGGCCTTCTGGAAGTCCTTGACCGTGATCATGCCGACCAGTTCGTGCCCCTTGTTGACCACGAGCAGCTTCTCAATGCGGTGCGTGTGCAACAGCGTGAGCACCTCGTCCTTGGGGGCATCTTCGCGCACCGTGACGAGCCGCTCCTGCGGGGTCATCACCGTCGAGACCGGCGCATCGAAGCGATCTTCAAACCTGAGGTCGCGGTGCGTAACGATGCCGACCGCCTTGCGGCCGACGACCACCGGGACCCCGGAGATGCCGCGCGAGCGGGTGAGCTCAAGCACCTCGCGGATGCTCATGGTGGGCGGGACGGTGATCGGGTCCTTGATCACGCCGCTTTCGAATTTCTTGACGCGACCGACTTCGCGCGCCTGCGCCTCGATCGTCATGCTCTTGTGGATGACCCCCAGGCCGCCTTCCTGCGCGATGGTGATCGCCAGGCGCGCCTCGGTGACCGTGTCCATGGCGGCCGAGAGCAGCGGGACGTTCAGGCGGATGCGTCGCGTGACGCGGGTGGAAAGATCGGCCTCGCGCGGGAGAATTTCCGAGTAAGCCGGAACCAGGAGGACGTCGTCGAAGGTGAGAGCTTCTTCGAGAATGCGCATGCGTAATTATATGCGCTCGGACCGCTGCGGTAAACCTCGTGCTATCGTTCCTTATGCCCGCAATTCCCGAATTTGGCGGCGCTGCGGCCCCGGCGCGGGAGCTGTATAGCGTCTCCCGGCTGACACGAGAAGTGCGCCTGCTCCTGGACCGTGGTCTGGGGGCGGTCTGGGTTGAAGGGGAGCTTTCTAACTTCTCGCAACCCTCTTCCGGGCACTGGTACTTCTCCCTTAAGGACCGGGATGCGCAACTGCGCTGCGTCATGTTCCGCACCCGCAACACCGGGTTGGGTTTCGTCCCCCGTCCTGGTGCCCAGGTGATCGCGCGCGGACGCGTCAGCGTCTACGAGGCGCGTGGCGAGTACCAGCTCATCGTCGAGCACCTTGAGGAAGCCGGTGTCGGGGCGCTCAAACGTGAGTTCGAGCGCCTCAAGGTAAAGCTCGCCGCGGAGGGCCTGTTCGCGCTCGGCCGCAAGCGTGCCTTGCCACGCTTCCCGCGGCGTATCGGAGTCATTACTTCGCCCAGCGGCGCCGCGCTGCGCGACGTGCTCAATATTCTGGCGCGGCGCTATCCCCCGGCCCAGGTTCTCATCTACCCGGCTCCGGTGCAGGGGGCGGCGGCAGCACCGGCGCTGGTCGCGGCTCTGCAGGTTGCCTCGGCGCGGGCCGAGTGCGACGTGCTGATCCTGGCTCGCGGCGGCGGTTCGCTCGAGGACCTCTGGGCCTTCAACGACGAGCGTCTGGCGCGGGCCATCCATGAGTGCGCGCTGCCGGTCATCAGCGGAGTAGGGCACGAGATAGATTTCACGATCGCAGACCTGGTGGCCGACGCGCGTGCGCCGACCCCCTCGGGGGCGGCGGAACTGGTCGTGCCGGACCGGGGCGCCTGCCTGGAGGCGCTCGAGCGCGCCGCGCAGCGGCTGGCAGCGGGCATGCGCCGCGAGCTGCGCGTGTGTGCTGCGCGGCGGGAGGCCATCGCGCGCCGGCTGGCACTCGCCCATCCGGGCGTCCGCATGAATCAGCAGAGCCAGCGCCTCGACGACCTGGGGCAACGCCTGCGTGGAGCGATGCGCGCTTGCATGGACCACGATCGAATCCGTCTGACCGAGGCAGGCGCGCGCCTGGAACGCAGTTCGCCGCGGCACCTGCTGCGCGATTACCGCGCGCGGTACGAGGCGCTGCAGACGCGTCTGCGGGCTGCGATCGGCCAACGCACCGCGTTGCTCGGACACCGCCTGGCAGTGGCGCAGCGCGCATTGCACGCGGTAAGTCCGCTCGCTACGTTGTCGCGCGGCTTCGCCATCGTGACGCGCGAGGATGGCAGCGTGCTGACTGACGCCGCCGCGGTTGGCCACGGAGAGCAAGTCCATGCACGCCTGGCACGTGGCTCGTTCGCGGCGCGTATCACGGCCAAGAAGGAGCACGAGTAGGTGGTGCGCAACAAGGCAGCGCTGCTGGCGCTGATGTCGTGCGCCACCGCCGGTGCCGCCGATAACGCGGCCGTACCTCTGCCGCAGCAGGAGCTGGCACCGGGCGGGGTGGCGCTGCTCGCGGTGGCCGCACCGGCGGGCGAGGCGCCGCGCGTGACCTTCAACGAGCGGCGGGTTCTGGTGGTGCGCGAGCAGAACCGGTGGATTGCCGTGATCGGCATACCGCTCACGCAGACTCCGGGGCCCGCGGTGGCGCGCGTGCAGGACGGTACGCCCGCTGGCACGGCACTGAACTTCGAGGTCGCGGACAAGCAGTACGTGACCCAACGACTCACGGTCGCACCCAAGCAGGTCGACCTGTCCAAGAAGGACCTGGCGCGCGTGAATCGTGAGCAGCCACTGATCCACAACGCAGTTGCGGGCTTTACCGAGGGTTCGCCGGCGAGCCTGCAGCTGCAGGCTCCGGTGCCGGGGGTGCGTTCCAGCAGCTACGGTTCGCGCCGCGTGTTCAACGATCAGCCCCGCAATCCGCACAGCGGCATGGACATCGCCGCCGATGCGGGCACTCCCATACACGCCGCAGCCGCCGGACGGGTGGCCATCACCGGCGACTATTTCTTCAATGGCAACACGGTAATCCTCGACCACGGCGAGGGCCTGGTCACGATGTACTGTCATATGAGCGCCATCGACGTGCATCCCGGGGAGCGGGTGGAGACGGGGGCGGTGATCGGTAAGGTCGGTGCTACCGGGCGTGCCACCGGCCCACACCTGCATTTTGGGGTGGCTCTGAACTCCAGCTTCGTCGATCCTGCGCTGTTCCTGCCGCCCGTAGCGGCGAGCGAATCCGGTGACGGACCCGGCTGAGGGGCGCGATGCGCCGTTCATGCGCGCAGCCCTCGAGCATGCGCGCGCCGCAGCCAGGGGCGGCGAGGTCCCGGTCGGTGCGGTGCTGGTGCGTAACGACACGATCATCGCCGGGGCCGGCAACAAACCCATTGCGAGTCACGATCCGACCGCACACGCTGAGGTCCGTGCTTTGCGCGCCGCCGGAGAGGTGCTGGCCAGTTACCGGCTCACCGGAACGACGCTCTATGTGACGCTCGAGCCATGTGTCATGTGCGCCGCGGCGATCGTGCACGCGCGCGTGGGTCGTGTGGTGTTCGGTGCGTGGGATCCGCGTGCTGGTGGCGCCGGCAGTATCGTCAACGTCTTCACGCTCCCCGGGCTGAACCATCGCGTCGATGTCTTCGGCGGCGTGCTCATGGCCGAGTGCGCCGCGGTATTGCAGGAATTCTTCCTCGAGCGCCGCAGCTAGATATTTGCCTCAAGCGCCGTCGAGCAGCTTCCTCAGCGGATCCCAGTAGTGCAGGTACCATCCCCGGGCAAGATGGACGCCTTCGCCGCTGGGGAATCCGCGGTGATCGAACACTAGTCCACAGCCGCTGCTCTCTTGTGTCAGCGCCATCCGCACCACCGAATACTCCCCAGGGGCCCAGCCGCCGGTCCGCCAGGCCTGCACCAGCAGCCTGCCGGGCTGCATCTCGAGGTTGCGCCCCGTGATGTAGCCGCCAAAGAGGGTGAAGGCACCGCCGGGCTCAGGGTTGATGAGCGTGGGCTGTGCTCCCGGGGCTGCAAGCAGTTGCCTGCCGTCGGTCGACAGCGTCACGGTATTGAACTGCTCGGTGTCGGTGAGCGCCGAATACAGGCGTGCGCAACTGGCAGCGAAGTGCACCTCCTGATGGATCGCCTGTGCGTTGTCAGTGAGTCCATCGGCGGCCGCTGTAGCTGCCTCGGTGGCGACGAGCAACCACGCCCCGGCAGCCAGGCGCATGAACCGTGTAGGTTGCAGGGCGGTGAACATCGCGGTCACTCCTTCCGGCACGCGGCGCTACAGCATGCGCCCGCGGCGCGCGTAAGAGATAGCGGCTAGCGTGCCGGAGGAGCCTGCGTCGGTATACCAACGGCCGCTGGTGCATTCTGAGTGGTGCCCGACATCGCCGGCGTGACCGCGCTCGCTGCAGCTAGCGGGTTGGGGGGCATCGGAGTTCCCTCTCCCGGCTGCCATTCGAGCAGGGTGAGGTGACGTTGGATGCGGTCCACGAACTGCACCGGCTCCCAGCCGCGCGCGTAGCCACGCTTGGCGCTCTCGGACCAGCGTTCCTGCGCCAGCAGCGGTAACGCATCGCGCACGTCGGCCCAGGAGTCGGGGTTTTTGCCCCGGGACTGCGCGATCACGCGGGCATCCTCCAGGTGGCCGAAACCCACGTTATAGGCCGCAACCGTGAGCCAGGTGCGGTCCGGCTCTGCAATGCGCTCCGGGATCATGGCGCGTACCTGCGCAAGGTAGCGCGCACCGGCGGAAATGCTCTGCTGCGGATCGGTGCGGTCCTTGATGCCCATCGCCCGGGCAGTGTCCGCCGTGAGCATCATCACCCCGACGGCACCATCTCCCGAGGCAGCTCGCGGCTCCCACTTGGATTCCTGGTAGCCCACCGCCGCAAGCAGCCGCCAGTCGAGGCCCGTCTGCGCGGCTGCCTCCTCGAAGAGCGCGCGGTAGCGCGGCAACCGCTCGCCGACGTGCGCCTGGAACTCGCGTGATTCCTCGTACTCGAAGCGGCGTGTGTCGCCGGATGACTCCTGCACCATCTGCGGCAGCTTTCCGGAGGCGGCGAGGTTGCGGAAGAAGCCATTGACGCTCGCCAGCAGGCCCGGCGCCCGGTGCCGCACCATCCACTGCACGGGCCGCCGCTCAGGCAGCGCAAAGCCGACCAGGACGTTCGGATACAGGTGGTGCGCGAATGAGAACTCGCGCTCATCGGTGATCGCGTACTGCGCGGCCCCGGAGTCCACATCGTCCACCGGGTCGGCCGAACTCGGGGCGGTCTCCACCCACTGAAGGTCGGGGGCCACGGTGCGCTTGAGCCGCTGCAGGATCAGCTCCTGCGCGCTCCCCGCACGCACCGCGAGCTTGGCGGACTCCAGTTGCAGCGTGTCGCGCGGCTTGACGCCGTTGTGCTGATAGACGACCAGCTGCGGGATGAGGGTATAGGGATCGGCCGCGTCCGCCATGCGTGCCCAGTCCGGAGTGTTGGTGAGGGAGGCGGCGGCGATGTCCGCGCGGCCAGCCGCAATCTCGGCCTGCAGCGCGCGCTCGTTGGCCAGGGGATACATGTTGAGCTTCACGCCGATTGCGGCGGCGTAGGCGCTGGCGAGCTCGTATTCCAGCCCCTCCGTACCCTGGGCGCCGAGGTAGTAGCAGGTCGGCAAGTTCAGGGTGACCACGCGCAGCTCGCCGCGGGCGCGGATCTGCTCGATCGCATTGGGCTGGAACAGGGCCGCGGGGTCGAACTGGCCACAGGCGACAAGCCCGGCCAGCACGAGCGCAGCGGCGGCGAGAGTCAATGCGCGCACGAACCTCCCCCCGCCGCACGGCCTTCCGCTAGAATACCAGCCCCGCAAAACTCACAGCGGAGCCGGAGAGGTACCGAAGTGGTCATAACGGCGCCGACTCGAAATCGGATGGTCGGGTAATTCCGGCACGTGGGTTCGAATCCCACCCTCTCCGCCATGAGTGGCGCGCGGCCGCCTCAGGATAGCGGCTTTTTGAGTGCCTCGCGGTACGCCGCCGCGAAAGCCTCCACGAACGTGTGGGGCAAATGATCGGCCGGCATCTCGATGAGATTGCGGTAGAACGTCGTAAACAGCTCCCAGTACTGCGCCTTGTCTGCGGTGCGCGCCTTGCCGCGGCGTGCCGCGCGCTCGAAGCGCGCCTCCAGCTCCGCCGGGTCGAGCCGGTCGAGGAATTCCACGAATGCTGCGCGGGTTGCCCGTCCGGTCGCCTGTTCGTGCGCCTTGGCCTCGCCGATGGTCTCGCGCAGCCACTGCACCGAGTCAAGCCTGCGGCCTTCGTGCTGCAGGAACAGCGCGATCAGCAGTTCTTCGACCACGGAGTTGGCGAGCGACGGCCGCGGGTCGTCCGCGTCCTGGGTCGGCACGCCGATGCGATAACGGTTGCGGGTCTCGCTGCGCGTGCGCTCCAGATCCTTCAGTCCCACGAAGGCTTCACGGAAGAGCCGGCCGGCAAGGTGCAGCAGGCGCCCCTGCGCATCCGCCGGCAGGGATTCGGGCGCGATGCCTGCGCCGCGACAGAACGCCTCGAGGCCGGTGCGCATGTCCTCCAGCGCGACCGCGCCGCCGCCGAGGCGTGGTTCGCGTGCCACTGCCTCTGCCAGGCGAGCCATGCGCTGCGAGATCGACTCCGAGCTCACGCTCGCCGGCAGCTGCGGCTCGATGTTCGCTGCCGGATAGGCCGACTCTTGGGGCAGCAGCGCGGAGACCGGTTCCTGCATGCGCGCCAGCGCCTGCACCGAGCCGGAGCTGACCACCTGGCCGTAGGCGCCCACCGGCAGCACCGGGTTCATGTCGATCACAGGGACCAGCAATTCCTCAAGGTTAAGTGGTGCGCCGATGTCGCGATCACCCGCGCGCCGCAGCCGCCGCAGCGCGTGGATGCTGGTGGGCACTGCTGGCAGGGGGTCGTCCTGTTCCTTGCGGGCGTCCAGGGCTGCGACGATGTGGTATTCGCCCATGCGCAGGATGTCCCCGTTGCCCAGCAGGTGGCCGCTCAAGCCGCGCTTGGCGAGCGGCTCCATGTCCTCGTTGACGTAGACGCCATTGGTGCTGACGTCCTGGATGTAAAAGTTGCCGTCGCGGAACTGCACCCGGGCATGGTGAGCGGACAGGTAACGTTGCGGGTCGGGCAGCACCCAGTCGTTGTCGGCCGAGCGGCCGATTGTGCCACCCTCGACCGAGAACACGGCCGTGCTGCGGTCAGCAAGGTTACGCCGCTGATCGCTGACGATACGCAGTCTGAGCATGGTTCCCCGAGTCAATGGCAATCCGTCCGTTCGCCAGCAGTTGCAAGTCCATGCGGGCGCGGCAGCGTCCCCGGCGCGCCCGGACATATAATGTGGGATCCAAGCTAGCAGTGAGCCCCGGACCAACCATGGCAACGAGTCACATTTTCCGCATTATGTTCGTGAATCAGGGCAAGGTTTACGAGGTTTACGCCCGCAAGGTTAACCACGGGGAGCTGTTCGGATTCATCGAGGTTGAGGAGCTGGTCTTCGGCGAGCGATCGTCGGTCGTGCTCGATCCGAGCGAGGAGCGCATCAAGGGCGAATTTGCCGGCGTAAAGCGCACCTTCCTGCCCCTGCATTCGGTGCTGCGCATCGACGAGGTGAAGAAGCACGGGGCGAGCAAGATCACACCGCTCGAAAGCGGCGCCAATGTCACACCGTTTCCTATGCATGTGTTCTCAACGCCTCCGGGTGAGAAGAAGTGAGGTGCCGGTAGCATGCTGCAGATTCCCGGGCCGCCGGCACTCTCGCCCTTCCGCATCGCCAAGCTGCTCGCGCGCCTGCAGACCATGGAGCCTGGCGTCGCAGAACTCGACGCCCGCTTCGTGCATTTCGCGGATCTCGCGCAGCCGCTGAGCCAGGAGCAGCGGGAGGTACTCGGCCAGCTGCTCACCTATGGGCCGCGGTTACCCGGGGGCCAGCACAGCGGCCAGAGCATCCTCGTCGTGCCGCGCCTCGGCACCATCTCCCCCTGGTCAAGCAAGGCAACCGACATCGCACAGGTGTGCGGCCTGGCGGCGGTGCGGCGCCTCGAGCGCGGCATCGAATATCACCTGCAAGCCGAGTCCGCGCTCGGCGGTGCGGCGCTGGCCGGAGTGGCGACCGCGCTGTGCGACCGCATGACCGAGACAGCGCTGTTGGACGGGGCCAACGCCGCACAGCTGTTCGCGCATGCCGCTGCGCTGCCGTATTCCTCCATTTCATTGCAGAGCGGTCGCGAGGCGCTGCGCGCCGCGGATGCGAAGCTCGGACTGGCCCTGTCGGCTGACGAGATGGAATATCTGCTGGAGAGCTTCCGGAGGCTGCGGCGCGATCCAACCGACGTCGAGTTGATGATGTTCGCGCAGGCGAACTCGGAGCACTGCCGGCACAAGATCTTCAACGCTGACTGGGTCATCGATGGCCAGCGACGCGATGAGTCGTTGTTTGCCATGATCCGCTACACCCACGCGCAGAGTCCCGCCGGCGTGCTGTCTGCCTACCGCGATAACGCTGCCGTGATCGAGGGCTCGGCGGGCCAGCGGTACTTTCCAGACCCAGGCTCCGGGATATATCGCACGAGTGCCGAGCCGGTTGACATCCTCATCAAGGTTGAGACGCACAATCACCCGACGGCGATCTCGCCGTTTCCCGGGGCCGCCACCGGTTCCGGTGGCGAGATCCGCGACGAGGGTGCAACCGGGCGCGGCGCCAAGCCTAAGGCGGGCCTGACGGGATTTTCCGTCTCCAACCTGCACATCCCCGGGTACGTGCGGCCCTGGGAGCGCGAATTCGGCCGCCCGGGACGCATCGCCTCGGCGCTGGAGATCATGCTGGACGGGCCAATCGGCGCAGCCTCGTTCAACAACGAGTTCGGGCGCCCGGCGATCTGCGGCTACTTTCGCACCTTCGAGCAGCACGATGCGGGGGATCCGCCGCAGCGCCTGCGGGGCTACCACAAGCCAATCATGGTCGCCGGCGGCATGGGCAATGTGCGGCGCGCGCATGTGGAAAAATCAGAGGTGCCGCTGGGTGCAAAGATCGTAGTGCTCGGCGGCCCGGCGATGCTGATTGGCCTAGGCGGCGGTGCGGCCTCCTCGGTGGGCAGCGGCGGCTCTAGCGAGGACCTGGATTTCGCCTCCGTGCAGCGCGGCAACCCGGAGATCCAGCGCCGCGCCCAAGAGGTGATCGATCACTGCTGGTCGCTGGGGCAGGCCAATCCCATCGCGCTGATCCATGACGTCGGTGCGGGCGGGCTTTCCAATGCAGTGCCCGAGGCGGTAGCGCACAGCGCGCGCGGCGCGCGCATCGACCTGCGCAGCATCCCCAGCGCCGAAAGCAGCATGTCGCCGCTGGAGCTGTGGTGCAATGAGGCGCAGGAGCGCTACGTGCTCGCGCTTCAGGCGCAGGCGCTGCCGCAGTTCGCTGCGATCGCCGAGCGCGAGCGCTGCCCGTTCGCGGTGATCGGCGAGATCGACGATTCCGGGCAGCTCACCGTCATCGATCCGCTGTTCCGGAACCAGCCGGTGGATATGCCGCTGGAGATCCTGCTCGGCAAACCACCACGGTTGATGCGCGACGTAAAGAGCGCCGCGCCGCGCCAGCGCGCGCTGGACCTGTCCGCGGTGAGCCTCGAAGAGGCTGCTTATCGGGTGCTGCGCCTGCCGGCGGTCGCGGACAAGAGCTTCCTTATCACCATCGGCGACCGCACCGTCGGCGGCCTGATCAGTCGTGACCAGCTGGTCGGTCCGTGGCAGGTGCCGGTGAGTGATGTAGCCGTCGCCCTGGTGGACTTCCACGGCAGTGCCGGTGAGGCGATGGCGATGGGCGAGCGCAGCCCGGTGGCGGTCCTGGACGCGCCGGCTTCCGGGCGGCTCGCAGTGGCGGAGGCGATCACCAATATCCTGGCGGCGGACATCGATTCGCTCGCGCAGGTGCGCCTGTCGGCAAACTGGATGGCTGCCTGTGGCGAGCCGGGTGAGGATGCCGCGCTCTACGAAACCGTGCGCGCGGTGGGCAAGGAGCTGTGCCCGCAGCTGGGCATAGCGATACCGGTCGGCAAGGACTCCCTGTCGATGAAGACCGTGTGGCGCGACGGCGGCCTCGACAAGAGTGTCGTCGCCCCGGTGTCCCTGATCGTGTCCGCGTTCGCACCCGTGCGCGATGTGCGCCGCACCCTCACCCCCGCGCTGCAGCTGGATGAGCGGCCTACGTCACTGTGGCTCATCGACCTCAGCGCCGGCAGGAACCGGCTGGGCGGTTCGGCGCTCGCCCAGGTCTACGGGGAGCTCGGCGCTGAGCCGGCCGACTTGGACCAGCCGGCACGTCTCACCCACCTTGCCTCGGCGCTCAAGGAGTTGCGCGCCGAGGGCATGCTACTCGCCTACCACGACCGCGCCGACGGTGGCCTGTTCACGACGCTAGTAGAGATGGCCTTCGCCGGCCACTGCGGCCTGGACATCGCGCTGCCGGCGGCGCGCGGCCCTGCTCTCGCACAGCTGTTCTCCGAAGAGCCGGGGGTGGTCGTGCAGGTGATGGCCGGCTACGAGCCGCTGCTGGCACAGACTCTGGAGCGGCACGGCCTGGGGGACGCGGCGCTGTATCTGGGAGCGCCGGTTGCGGACCTGCGCGTGCAGATGCGCATCGGCGCGGTGGTCTTCGACGAATCGTGGGTGGAACTCAAGCGTGCCTGGTCGGAGACCTCATGGCGCATGCGTCGGCTACGCGATGATCCGCAGTGCGCAGATGAGGAGTTCGCAGCCGTCACCGCTGCGGCTGACCCGGGCCTAAGCGTGGCGCTGAGCTTCGACCCAGAGGAGGACATCACCGCACCCTACGTCGCGCGCGGCGTGCGCCCGGCGGTTGCGATCCTGCGCGAGCAGGGCGTCAACAGCCAGACCGAGACGGCGGCTGTGTTTGACCGCGCAGGCTTTACGGCGCACGACATTCACATGACCGATCTGCTGAGCGGGCGTCGCTCGCTCGCAGAATTCAAGGGCGTGGTGGCCTGTGGCGGCTTCAGCTATGGGGACGTGCTGGGCGCCGGAGAGGGTTGGGCCAAGTCGATCCTCTATCATGCTGCCGTGCGCGAGGAGTTCGAGCGCTTCTTCGCGCGCGGCGATGCCTTCGCGTTCGGCATCTGCAACGGCTGCCAGATGTTCGCGGCGCTCAAGAGCATCATCCCGGGCACCGCACACTGGCCGCGGTTCGTGAAGAACCGTAGCGAGCAGTACGAGGCGCGTTTCTCGCTCGTCGAGGTGCTTAAGTCCCCGTCCGTGCTGTACGAGGATATGGCCGGGTCCTTCCTGCCCATCGCCGTGGCTCATGGCGAAGGGCGAGCGGAGTTCGGCTCGCCGGCGGCCGCCGCGGCATGTGCCAGCAGCGGCCTGGTAGGCCTGCGCTACGTAAACCACGACCGCTCGGTCGCCACCAGCTACCCGAACAATCCCAGCGGCACACCCTTTGGGATCGCGGCACTGTCGAATGCCGACGGGCGCGTTACCATCACGATGCCGCACCCGGAGCGTTCGTTCCGCTACCTGCAGAATTCCTGGCGGCCGCGGTTGTCGGGAGAATACAGCGGTTGGACGCGGGTATTCCGCAACGCGCGGCGGTTCGTCGGCTGAGGCTCAGCTCGCCGAGGTAATCGGCGTTACGTTGTCGGTACTGGTTTCGTCCAGGAAGAACCGCCGCACCATGATCGCCTGCTGCAGCTTGCCCTTGCGGACGTAGGCCTCGTAGAGCAGATCCTTGACGACCTCGAGCATGATGCCTGCTTCGTAACCGTCCAGCAGCGGTGGCGCGGAGCGGGCGTCGAACTCGGCGCCGAACAGCACGTTCTTCATTTTGGTGAAGATCCCGGGTGCGATGCTGGCGAGGTCGCGCACGGCGTTGAGCTCATCGAACAGGCGCAGCCTGCCGGCCTCACCCAGATCGTTGAATATTGCCTGAGCGGTGCGCCGGCACATTGAAGCGAAAGCGTTGAAGGCACTGTTGCTGAAGCAACTGAGGGCCTCGCGGAACAGCAGCTCCACGTCCTCCGGTATGTAGCTGAAGCTGAACTTCTCGCGGGCACGCTCGACCTCGGCGAACTGCGGTGACAGCTCGATGCGCGCTGCACCGTAGACGCGCACCATGAAGCGCAGAAATATCGGCGCGTGGCAGGCATCACACTGGTAGACGATGCCCACCTGCTTGGGCCGGTACAGCTGCAGGTCCTCGAAGCGCGGCACTGCCATGACGGTGATGTGCGCGACGGCCTGGCAATGCGGGCAGGTCACGACCAGGTTCTTCTCCAGGTCGTGGTGCAATCGGCTTGCAGAGTCGATGTAGAATGACATAGCCGTTAGCGTCGGCGGCTGGTTTTGTTATGTCTGCCGCGCCCCTTATCGTACTCCAGCGCGCGGCCCCGCAGCGCATCAGCCCGGTGTCGCAGTGCGCTTGCGGACCAGAGAACCACGTTATGTAACAGGGCGGGGCATGCGGGCGAAGGCGAGGATGCGTTCGGCGAGGGTCGCGTACTCACCGCCGAAGTGGTGGCCGGTGCCAACCTGCTCGCGCGTCGCCACCCCCTGGGGCAGTCCCGGACAGATCGAATCCTTCTCGCCCGCGCCGTACAGGCACAGCACCGGCAGGCGCGTGATCCGCGCCAGCTCAGGCTGCGTCGCGGCGCCGCCGTTGTCACTGCCCACCCAGTCGCTGACGCGCACTTCGAAGGAAGCATTGGCGTCGATTCCCAGCAGGCTCACACTCGCCACGCGCTGGCGCAGGTCCGCCGGCAGGCGGTTGACGACGAACGGCAGCACGTCGGCGCCGAAGGAGTAGCCCACCAGCAGCACCCGCTGCTTGTTCCACTGCGATAGGTAGTGGCGCAGGATGCGCGTGACGTCCTGTGCCGTCTGCTCGGGCGTGCGCGGGCTCCAGAAGTATTTCAGCGAGTTCAGGCCCACCGTGGGTACACCGGCGGCTGCCAGGCGCGCCGCGAGCTCCTGGTCAAGGCCGGCCCAGCCGCCGTCCCCGGTGAGCAGCAGTGCGAATTCGTCCCCGGTACCGCTCGCGTGTACTTCCTGCAGGGGCAGGCCACCGATGTCCGCGGTCGCGGTGACTGCCGGCTGCGTACGGGTGCTCAGCCGTGCATAGGCATCGTGAAACTGCGGCATCCAGTCGCGCTCGACCGAGAAGCCGTGGCCGACCCCCGGCAGGCGCACGATGTCGCCGTTGGCAACCTTCGCCGCGAACACCTCGGCCGCCTGCGGGTTGCAGACCTCGTCCGTCTGTCCCTGGAAGGCGATCCATGGTTGCTTCAGATTCGCCGCGGGCGCGAACACCAGCTCGTTTTGTTGGTTGGTGCTGTAGTGCAGGTCCGTCCCCGGGCACAGGCTCACGCCGACGAAGTCCTGCTCAGCGCAAAAACCCAGGCTCAGTGCACCGGCGAAGGTTCCGGGCGGGGACTGCACCAGCGTCGCGTACGCCACCGTGGCACCCGAGGAGTAACCCACCAGCACCGGCACCAGGTACTCCTCGAGGCCGATCTGCTTCTGCGCCTGGTGACTGAGGGCTTCGAAGTCTGCAGCGATCATCTGGCAGGGTGCGTTGCCGCGCGCGGCGACTTTGCCCAGGCTCGAGAAGTACTGGCGGATGTCCACCCCGATCACGACCGCGCCATCGGCCTGCAGTGCGCGAGCCATGTTGATGAGGCCCAGTTCCCACCCGCCATCCCCGGACAGGAGGATGGCCACACTCCTGGGTCCGCCCTGCGGCAGGTACACGGCGACCGTGCCGAAGCGGCCGGCGCTGAGGTGCTGCGTAGCCCCGTCCGAGGGCTTGGCCGCAGGTTTGGCGGCTGCCTGCGCCTTGTGATGCACGGGTGTTGCGGCGCCCGCAGGCGCAGCGCTGGCGAGGTGGCCGCTTCCGAGGGCACTCACCATGACCAGCAGCAGGGCGCGGCGAGCGTCAGGTACGCGCATGAACGGTGCGCTCATCTTGCGAAGATCTCCTTCATGCCGCCGGCGATCAGAACCGAGATGTCCACCAGGACGCGCGGCAGCGCGATGCCGCCGCGCGCCACCAGGTAGCGCGGCTCCCACACCGGGTCGAACTTCATCTTGTAGCGGCGCAGGCCCTCGAAGTTATAGAAGTGCTCGCCGTGACGGAAAATGAAGTTGCCGACCCGGTGCCAGGCCGGAGCGAGCGGGTGCGCCTCGAGCCCGGACAGCGGCGCCATTCCTAGGTTGAACCAGCGGTAGCCCTCGGCGCGGCCCCACAGCATCAATTCGATGAACAGGTAGTCCATCGTTCCGCGCGGCGCCTGCAGGTCAAAGCGCATCAGATCCACCGACAGTTCCGCTCTTGTGCCGGTGGTCCACAGGTTGGCGAAGGCCACCGGCACACCCTGGGCGCTGACGATCGCGACCGGGAATTGGCGCAGGTAGTCCGGCGAGAACGCCCCGACTGAGAAGCGCTTCTCCCCGGTTGACTTGCTGGTGAGCCAGGAGTCGGAGATTTTCTCCAGCACCGGGAGCAGCGCCTCGACGCGCTCCGCTGTGACGACCTCGAACTGCACACCCTCGCGCTGCGCACGCTTGTGCGCCTGACGCAGGTCGGCGCGCTCGGAGCCCTCGAGTGAGAACCCCTCCAGTGCCACGCGTGCTTCCTCGCCGATCTTGAGCGCCGCGAGGCCCAGGTCCACGTACAGCCCGAGGCGCTCACCGCACACCTGGTAGAACACTGTCTGACCACCGTGATGGTCGGAGATCTCGCGCAGACGCCACACCAGTTCCTCCGCGCCGGCTTGCGGGCCCACCGGGTCACCGAGGGCGATCCAGCTGCGGCCGGCGATCTGGTACATGAGGAAGGCATCGCCGGCATCGCTGAATAGCAGGCGCTTGTCCCCCGTGAGCGCGGCGTTGGGCAGGGTGAGCTCGGATGCGGCGATCAGCGGCCGGGCACGCGCCAGCTCCTCCGCCCCCGCCACCGCGGGCTCGGGCCGTGCCGGACGCAGCATGTTGAGCAGAATGTAGGTCGCACCCAGCACGATGACCGCGAGGGTCGCGCGCAACATGCGCGGCGCATTGCCGTGCAGCGCAAACGTCCACCACAGCTGGTCGGAGTAGCCCACGTGCCGGTAGGAGATGATGCCGATCCACACCGCCGTCACCACGACGCCGATGATGCTCACCACCCATGCGGGCGTGAACGCCTCAGAGAGGATCGCCGTGGGTCGGTAGAAGGCGCGCCGGCCGAGCATGAGTATCCCGAGCACCAGGGCCAGCAGGCAGGCTTCCTCGAAATCCAGGCCCTTCAGCAACGAGGCGAAGATGCCGGCTACCAGCAACCACACCGAGATGTGGTAGGCGGCCTGGACGCGCCGGAACAGCGCGCGCGCCAGCACCAGCAGCCCGAGACCTACGATACTGCCCACCAGGTGCGAGGCCTCCAGTACCGCGAGCGGCAGCACCTGGTCGAGGAAGGCGAGGCGTTCTTCGACCGCTGGCGTGGCGCCAGAGAACAGCAGCAGTGCCCCGGCCAGGAAGGTCAGGGCGCCGGCGATCTGCGGTACCACCGGCGCGATGTAGATGCTGGCCAGTTCCTGCGCCCAGGCAAGGCGCCCACGTTGTGCGGCAAGCTCCTTGGAACCGAAAAGCAGCGAGCCGAACACCAGCGGCACGACGTAGTACACCGCCCGGTAGGCCAGCAGCGAGCCCACCAGCGCCTCGGCCGGAACGCCGGGCATCGTGTAGAGGATGACAGCCTCGAAGACGCCGACCCCACCCGGCACGTGGCTGATGATGCCGGCGATGACTGCCGCGGCGTATATGCCGACGAAGGTGACGAAGGGCATGTGTGCGCTCGGTGGCAGGAGCGCCCACAACACCGCGCTCGAAAGTGACAGGTCCAGAACGGAGAGCAGCAGCTGCGGCAGCGCGATGGCCGGTCCCGGCGCACGCAGCGCCCAGCCGCGGATCTCGAGCGTCCCGCGCGCCAGGCATGCCCACAGGGCATAGGCGGCGACCATGCACAGCAACAGCCCGCCCAGCAGCAGCGACCAGTGCGGGTCCAGGTGCAGGATGCGCGCGGCATGTTCGGGCGTGACGAGCAGCGATACCCCCAGCACGGTGGCAAGTCCGAGTCCCAGGGAAAGGCTGCAGAACGCGGTCACCGTGGCGACATCGATGGCGGTGATGCCCACGCTCACGTACAGCCGGAAGCGGATTGCGCTGCCGGTGAACACCGCAAAGCCGAGCGCATGCCCGAAGGAATAGGCGATGAAGGAGGTGAACAGGATGCGGGCGTAGGGAATGGCGCGGCGCAGGTAGCGCAGCGCCAGCAGCTCATAGGTGGTCAGCAGCCAGTAGCTGAGGGCGGTGAACCCGAGCGCCGCCAGGATCTGCCGCCGCGGTATCGAGTGCAGGTGTGCAAAGATGCCCCTGACGTGCAGGTGCGCCAGCTGGTGGTGCAGGATCAGGCCGACCGCGGCAAACACCACCAGCGCAGCCAGCGGCCCCACCCAGCGCCACAGCGTGCCGGGCTCGGACTGCGGCGCCGCCGCTTTGGAGGGTGCTGGCAAGTGGCTGCAGCTCCTCTAGCGCGTCAGGGGCTTGTACCTGATGCGGTGCGGCTGCGCTGCGTCCTCGCCCTTACGGCGCTTGTAGTCCTCGGTGTACTCCTGGTAGTTACCCTCGAACCACACCACCTGCGAATCACCCTCGAAGGCGAGAATATGGGTGGCGATGCGGTCCAGAAACCACCGGTCATGGGAGATGACCACCGCGCAGCCGGGGAAGTTCAGCAGCGCCTCCTCGAGGGCGCGCAGCGTCTCGATGTCCAGATCGTTGGTGGGCTCATCCAGCAGCAGCACATTGCCGCCCGAGCGCAGCACCTTGGCCAGGTGCACGCGGTTGCGCTCGCCGCCGGAGAGTTCCCCGATCGGTTGCTGCTGCGCCGTGCCCTTGAAGTTGAAGCGACCGACATAACCGCGCGACGGGGTCTCGTAGTTGCCCACCTTGATCATGTCGAGGCCGCCGGAAATTTCCTGCCAGACGGTCTTCTTGTCGTCGAGGCTTTGGCGCGACTGGTCGACATAGGCCAACTTAACGCTCGGACCGATGCGGATCTCGCCCGCGTCCGGTTTCTCCGCCCCGGTAAGCATGCGGAACAGTGTGGTCTTGCCGGCACCATTCGGCCCGATGATCCCGACGATACCGCCGGCAGGAAGGTTGAACGACAGCTTGTCAATAAGCAGCCGGTCGCCGTAGCCCTTGCGCAGTCCTTCGGCCGCAATGACCAGCTCACCCAGCCGCTCCCCCGGCGGGATGTAGATCTCGTTGGTCTCGTTGCGCTCCTGGAACTCGCGGGAGGCGAGCTCCTCATAGCGCTGCAGGCGCGCCTTGCTCTTGGCCTGACGCGCCTTAGGGTTCTGGCGCACCCACTCCAGCTCGTGCGCCAGCGTCTTGCGCAGCGCCTCGCGTTCGCGTTCCTCGAGTGCCAGGCGCTTCTCCTTCTGCTCGAGCCACGAGGAGTAGTTGCCGTGCCACGGAATCCCATAGCCGCGGTCGAGTTCCAGGATCCACTCGGCGACGTTGTCGAGGAAGTAGCGGTCGTGGGTAACCGCGATCACGGTGCTGGGGTACTCCTCCAGGTAACGCTCCAGCCAGGCGATCGACTCGGCGTCCAGATGGTTGGTCGGCTCGTCGAGTAGCAACATGTCCGGTGCGGACAGCAGCAGGCGGCACAGCGCGACGCGGCGCTTCTCGCCGCCGGACAGCTTGGCGATGCTGGCATCCCACGGCGGCAGGCGCAGGGCATCGGCGGCGATCTCGAGCTTGCGCTCCAGTTCCCAGCCGCCCGCCGCATCGATCGCATCCTGCAGCTTTGCCTGACGCTCCAGCAGTGCGTTCATCTGGGCATCGTCCATCGGCTCGGCGAACTTGTCACTGATGGCATTGAACTCCTCGACCTGGCGGAAGGTCTCCCCGACGCCCTGCATGACGTTGGCGCGCACGTCCTTGCTCTCATCCAGCTGCGGTTCCTGCGAGAGGAAGCCGATGCGGATGCCGCTTTGCGGCCGCGCCTCGCCGTCGAAGCTGCTGTCCAGGCCTGCCATGATCTTCAGCAGCGTGGATTTTCCCGAGCCGTTAAGGCCCAGGACCCCGATCTTGGCACCGGGAAAGAAGGACAGACTGACGTCGCGCAGGATGACCCGCTTGGGCGGGACCGCTTTGGACACGCGATTCATCGTATAAATGTATTGGGCCATGCCATTCCATTGCTGAGGTGAGCGCAGAGCGGATTATCGTCGAGGCCGCCGCGGATGGCGATGCCCGGCCCTGGTCTGCGCGCGGTGGGCGCTGTGCTACGCTGCGGCTGACCGGGGAGAGCCGCAGTCAAAGCCACAGCCCAGCCTGCCGATGTTGCCGTCTTCACCAGCGAGCGCCTGGCTCGTTATGGTTTCGGGGACGGGCACCCGTTTGGACCCGACCGACATGCCGCGTTCGCGCGTGAGTTCGCCGCCCGCGGCCTCGACCGGCGGGTGCAGGTCCGCGAGCCGCGCTCGGCCTCCGACGAGGAACTGCGCGCGTTTCACAGCGCGCAGTATGTGGAGTTCGTGCGCGAGCGCTCGCTGAGCGGCAGCGGCTTTCTGGATGGCGGGGACACGCCGGCCTTCCGCGGTTGCTATGAGGCGGCCGCCAACGTGGTCGGCGCGACATTGAGCGCGATGGAGGCAATCATGCGCGGCGATTGCCGGCGCGCCTTCGTGCCGATCGCCGGCCTGCACCATGCGGCGCGCGACCGCGCCGCAGGCTTCTGCGTTTTCAACGACTGCGGTGTCGCCATAGAACTGCTCAAGCGTAGCGGCCTCAAGCGCCTCGCCTACGTGGACATCGACGCCCATCATGGTGATGGGGTGTTCTACGCCTTCGAGGACGATGCCGCGGTGGTGTTTGCCGACGTGCATGAGGACGGGCGCTACCTGTATCCGGGCACGGGCGCCGCCGAAGAGACCGGCCGCGGGGCGGCCGAGGGCACCAAGCTCAACCTGCCCGTGCCTCCCGGTGCCGACGATGCGGTGTTCGCCGCCGTGTGGCCGCAGGTCACCGGGCATCTGGAGAAGTTCGACCCGCAATTCATCATCCTGCAGTGCGGGGCCGACAGCCTCGAGGGCGACCCGATTACCCACCTCCGCTTCACGGCGCACTCGCACGGCCGGGCCGCCCGCGAGCTGCGCCAACTGGCCGAACGCATCGGCCATGGACGGGTGCTCGCCTTAGGGGGCGGGGGCTATAACCGCACCAATCTCGCCCAGGCCTGGAATACGGTGATCGAGAACCTGGTGTAGCGCCACCGGCGTCCGGGGTGCGCCTGCAGGAGAGCTGTCGTGAATGTTCCGCCCCGGCGGCGCCCGGCAACAAGGGCGCCTGCCGGGTCGTTCCGGTACAATTCGCGACCCCGCAACCGACTCACCCGCAAGGCGAAACTGCTCATGTTCCGGACGACGATGACGATCGAGGGCTTTGATCCTGAGCTGGCGCGCGCCATCGCAGGCGAGCGGCAGCGGCAGGAGGACCATGTCGAGCTCATCGCCTCGGAAAACTACGCAAGTCCGCGCGTGCTTGAGGCGCAGGGTTCGGTGCTGACCAACAAGTACGCCGAGGGCTACCCGGGCAAGCGCTACTACGGCGGCTGCGAGTACGTGGACATTGCCGAGCAGCTGGCGATTGACCGCGCCAAGAAGCTCTTTGGCGCCGATTACGCGAACGTGCAGCCACACTCGGGCTCGCAGGCCAACGCCGCCGCCTACTTCGCCCTGGTTCAGCCCGGCGACCCCATACTCGGGATGAGCCTGGACCACGGCGGCCACCTGACCCACGGCGCCAAGGTCAACTTCTCCGGCAAGTTCTTCCGCGCGGCGCAGTATGGCATCCGCCCGGACACCGGCGAGATCGACTATGCGCAGGTGCAGAAGCTCGCCGAGGAACATCGGCCCAAGATGATCATCGCCGGTTTCTCGGCTTACTCGCGCACGATCGACTGGGCGCGCTTTGCCGCGATTGCCAAGGGCGTGGGCGCTTACTTCGTGGTCGACATGGCGCACGTCGCCGGGCTGGTGGCCGCCGGCGTCTATCCGAGCCCCATCGCGCACGCGGACGTGGTCACCACGACGACTCACAAGACGCTGCGCGGACCGCGCGGCGGACTGATCCTCGCGCGCGCCAACGAGGAGATCACCAAGAAGCTCAATTCCCTGGTCTTCCCGGGAACTCAGGGCGGCCCCCTGATGCACGTCATCGCCGCCAAGGCGGTCGCGCTGCTGGAGGCGCTGCAGCCGGAATTCCGCGAATACCAGAAGCAGGTGCTGGCAAATGCGCGCGCCATGGCCGCGCGCCTGGCCAAGAACGGCTTCCAGATCGTCTCCGGCGGCACCGACAATCACCTGTTCCTGCTCAGCCTGGTCGACCGCAACATCACTGGCAAGGAAGCAGATGCGGCACTCGGCCGCGCCAACATCACGGTGAACAAGAACGCCGTCCCCAATGACCCGCGGCCGCCGATGATCACGAGTGGCCTGCGCCTGGGCACACCTGCATCGACCACCCGCGGCTTCAAGCAGCCGGAAATCGAGCAGGTTGCGGACTTCATTTCGCAGGTCCTCGACGCGGAAGGAGCCACGGCGACCATCGAGCGCGTGCGCCCGCAGGTCATCGAACTGTGTCGCCGCTTCCCGGTCTACGGTCCCTGAGGACGCAGGGGCGCGCGCCGCATGCACTGCCCATTTTGCGGCCATGAAGAGACCAAGGTGAACGACTCGCGCCTCGCGGGCGAGGGCCGGCAGATCCGCCGGCGCCGCGAGTGCCTGAAGTGCGAAGAGCGCTTCACGACCTTCGAGACCGCGGAACTGGTCATGCCGCAGGTGATCAAGGGGGACCGGGGGCGCGAGGCCTTTGATGAGGCCAAGGTGCGCGCCGGGCTGCACAAGGCCCTGGAGAAGCGCCCGGTCTCACGGGAACAGGTCGACGAGGCCCTCAGCCGCATCGTGCACAAGGTGCGCAGTCTGGGGGACCGCGAAGTCTCCTCGCGCGCGATCGGCGAGCTTGTCATGGAGGAGCTGCGGCACCTGGACGAAGTAGCCTACGTGCGCTTTGCCTCTGTCTATCGCCAGTTCGAGGACGTGGAGGCCTTCCACGAGGAAATCCAGAAGCTGCGCAGCGCCCGGCCCGCCCCCGCTGCCGCGCACGGCCGCGCGCACAAGCGCGACGTGGCGCGCGCCAATCGCGAACAGCTGCCACTCCTGCCGCAGGATGAGCCTGCGCCGACGCCGGATAAATCTGGCAGCCGAGGGACTAAATGAGCGAGCTCCGGGGTCCTTACAGCCATGTTCTCTGACTTCGACCGCACCGCGATGCAGCGGGCGCTGGCCGCGGCTGCCCGCGGCATGGAAACGACCGACCCCAATCCGCGCGTCGGCTGCGTGATCGCACGCGGTGAGCGCATCGTGGGCGAGGGTTGGCACGAGCGCGCCGGTGAGTCGCACGCGGAGGTAGCTGCACTGCGCGCGGCGGGCAACCATGCCAGCGGCGCCACTGTGTACGTCACGCTCGAGCCGTGCGCCCACCAGGGTCGCACGGCCCCGTGCGCCATGGCCCTGACGGCGGCGCGGGTGGCGCGGGTGGTGTATGCCATCTCCGATCCCAACCCGCTGGTGAACGGACGCGGCGCGGCGGCGCTGCGTGAGGCGGGCATCAGCGTCGAGTCCGGGCTGCTGGAGAAAGAGGCGCGCGAGCTGAACGCCGGCTTCATCAAGCGCATGCAACGCGGCCAGCCGTTTGTGCGGGTAAAGCTGGCCATGAGCCTCGACGGACGCACCGCGCTCGCCAACGGCCAGAGCAAATGGATCACCGGGGAGGTGGCCCGCCAGGACGTGCAGCGCTGGCGCGCGCGCAGCTCCGCGGTCCTCACCGGTGTGGGCACCGTGCTGAGCGACGATCCACGACTGGACGTGCGCCTGCCCGCCGAAGGCGGCGCGGCCCCGCGCCGCCAGCCGCTGCGCGTAGTGCTCGACTCGCGCCTGCGCACCCCGCCGAGGGCGCAGATCCTGCGCACTGGCGGGGAGGTACTCATCCTCACCGGGCTTGCCGGCCTCGACCCGGCACGGGCCGCTGAGCTCAGCACCGGCAGTGCGCGCGTGGAATCCCTGCCCACGAACGCAGGACGGCTCGAGCTTGCGGCGGTGTTGGACCGGCTCGGAGAGCTTGAGGTCAACGAGGTCCTGGTCGAGGCTGGGGCCAGCCTGGCCGGAGCGCTGTTGGAGCGGCAGCTGGTCGACGAGCTGCTCGTCTACGCTGCCCCGCGGATCCTCGGCCCCGCCGCACGCGCACTCCTCGAGCTGCCGGAATTGACCGCACTCGAACAGGCACCCGGCTTCACCTTCATCGAAGCGGTGCCGGTGGGCGAGGACCTGAGGCTGCGGCTGCGACCCACTCCTGCGGCGGGCGTTTAGGCAGGCCATGTTCACCGGGATCGTGCAGGACGTCGGCCGTGTGGTAAGCGTGGAAACCCGCGGTGGTGATGTGCGTCTGGTGATCGCCTGTGAGCGGCTTGATCTCAGCCGCGCCCAACCTGGTGACAGCATCTGTGTGCAGGGCTGCTGCCTTACGGCCACCGAACTCGGCGGCGGCAGCTTTGCCGCAGATGTGTCCCGGGAAACGCTCAGCCTCACGACGCTCGCGGACTTCCGCGCCGGCACCCCGGTCAACCTCGAACCAGCCCTGCGCGCCGGCGATGCGCTGGGCGGACACCTCGTCTCTGGCCACGTTGACGGTGTGGCCCAGGTGCGCGGCATCAGCGGCGACGGCCGCTCCACTCGTGTGGTCGTCGGCGTGCCGCCGCCGTTGGCGCGTTATGTTGCCTCCAAGGGATCGGTCGCGGTCGATGGCGTGAGCCTGACGATCAACGAGGTCGATGCAGAAGCCTTCGGAGTCAACCTGATTCCGCACACCCAGTCGATCACTACACTCGGACGCCTGCGCGTCGGTACGCGAGTTAACATAGAGATCGATCAGGTCGCCCGTTACGTGGCGCGGTTACTCGCGCTGCCGGAGTCGAAGTGATGCCGCACCGGCACAGCCTCGCTTCACTTTCCGCCATGCGCAGACGCTCACGCGCACTGTTGGCGCTGATCCTGCCCGCGCTGGTGCTGCGCGCGCTGATCCCGTTCGGCTTCATGCCGATTGCCGGCAACGGCGGCCCGACGATGGAGCTGTGTCCTGGCACCGTGGCCTCGGGTGGCCACGCACACACGCATCACCATCACGACGGCAGCGTGCCCGGTTCGGCGCACGCTGTGTGCGCCTTTGCCGCGAGTGCCGCTCCGGCGCTCTCGCCCGTGGTCCTGGCCTCAATGCCGGCGGCTGGTTCACTGGCGGCTGGCAGGGCTGCCGATCCAGCATCGATCCGTCTGCCCTCGATCCTGCGCGCTCAGGCTGCCCGCGCGCCTCCCTCCCTGGCCTAAGTTCCAGTACGGGCCGGTGCGCTTTGCCGCATCTGCGCCCGGGGCCAATTTCCCGATGAAATGCTCGGTGCCGCAAGCGGCACCTCGCAAATCTCGGGAGCACACGAGAGAGGCGATCGATGGATTCCGCAACCGACCGTGACGGGCGAGCACCGCGCATTTGCGTGCTGCCCGTACTTGTTGGCGCCGGCGTCTTCACCTTGCTGTCGCAGGCGGCAGCGGCGTGCGCCAGCTGCGGCTGCACGCTCAGCGCCGATGCGGCCATGGGCTATTCGGCCCGTGCCGGCTGGGACCTGAGTGTGGAGTACGACTACATTCACCAGGATCAGCTGCGCAGCGGCACCCACTCGGTCACCGTGGTTCCCGACGGCAACGAACTCGAACGCGAGACGCTGAACCGCTACATTACTACCGCGCTGAGCTACAGCCCCAACGGCGTGTGGAACTTCAAGCTGCTGGTGCCTTACGTGGCCCGGACCCATTCCACCTATGGCGAGTACGACTCGACGCAGCCGCTTCCGGATCTGAGCAGTTCCAGCAGTTCGAGCATCGGGGACATCCGCCTGATCGGCAGCTATCAGGGGTTCCTCCCGACCCGCAACCTCGGCGTCCAGCTGGGTGTCAAGTTGCCGACCGGCCGCTACGGGACGGCGGTAAAGTTCGAGTCAGGACCGCTCGCAGGAGCGCCACTGGATGCGAGCCTGCAGCCTGGCACCGGCAGCACCGATGTCATCGTCGGCGCCTACTACTATCGCCCCATCAGCCAGGACTTCGATTTTTTCGTCAACGGACAGTTCCAGAGTGCGGTCGCGCACCGCATGGACCAGCCGGGCAACGACTTCCGGCCGGGCAACGCGGCGACGTTCAGCCTCGGGCTGCGGTACGAGCGCAGCCCAGCCTGGGTGCCGCAGCTGCAGGCGAACCTTCTGCGCAAGGCAGAGGACCAGGGCGCTCTGGCAGACGTGCAGAATACGGCCGGAACGGTGATCTACCTGAGCCCCGGCGTGACGGGACGTGTGAGCGATCGGCTCCACCTGTTCGGCTTCGTGCAGCTACCGGTCTACAGCAACTTGTACGGCTATCAGCTGTTCCCGCGCTACACGGTAACCGTCGGCGCCGATTATGCGTTCTGAGGAACCCGCATATCCTGGACGTCGCGCGGTCCTCAAGGGCGCACTGGCCTGCTGTCTTGCCGGGGCTGCGCTGCGCCCGCGCATGGGGCGCGCCAATGACCTGCACGTCGGTGCAAGGGCACCAGCGGCAACGCTGGTGACGCTGGACGGTGCAAGAATTTCCACCTCAGAACTGCTCGGGCAGGTCGTGATCCTGACCTTCTGGGCAACCTGGTGCGAGCCGTGTCGCGCGGAGCTGCCGCTGCTGTCCGAGTACGCAAAGCGCCATGCACAGCAGGGGCTGACGGTGCTGGGTTTCGGTCTGGACACTCCCGACCAGCTCGACTCCGTGCGCAGGGTTGCCGCAGGTCTGAGCTTCCCGGTTGGGTTGCTTGCCGCCTCCAGCGCGCCCGGCTACGGCCGGATCTGGCGCCTGCCGGTCAATTTCACGATCGACCGGGCAGGACGCCTGGTCGAGGATGGCTGGAAGGAAAAGGTACCCAGCTGGACCGCGGAACGGTTGGAGCAGGTGGTGACGCCCCTGCTGGGCTAGTTGCCGGCGCGGAGGCTCGGTTAGCCGGGCCGGCACGGGTATACTTGCCTGCCGTTTCAGACGACGCTGCGACCATGCCAAAAGTGCTGTCCCTGCCCGGAAAGCCCGCGCCGGGCCCGGCTCCTGGAGCCAACTTCAGCCCCATCGACGAGATACTCGCCGACCTGCGGGCCGGCCGCATGGTCATCATCCTGGATGACGAGGACCGCGAGAACGAGGGCGACCTCATCATGGCGGCCGAGCATGCCACTGCCGAGGCCGTGGCCTTCATGATCCGCCACACCAGCGGGATCATCTGCGTGCCGATGCTCGAGGAACAGCTCGCCCGCCTGGATCTGCCGCAGATGGTCCCGGTCAACAGCGAGTCGCACCGCACTGCCTTTACCGTCTCGGTTGACCTGCGCGCAGGGACCACCACCGGGGTGTCCTCGGCCGACCGCGCCGCCACCATCCGCGCCCTGGCCGACAGCAGCACCCAGGCCGGCGATTTCGCCCGTCCCGGACACATATTCCCGCTGCGCGCACGCCGTGGCGGCGTGTTGGTGCGCGCCGGACATACCGAGGCGTCCGTCGACCTGTGCCGGCTGGCGGGCCTGAAGCCTGCCGGAGTGCTGTGCGAGGTGATGAACGACGATGGCACGATGGCGCGGCGCCCCGAGCTGCAGGAGTTCGCGCGGCGCCATCAGCTGAAGATGGGCACGATCGCCGAGCTCATTCGCCACCGGTTACGCAACGAGCGCTCCGTCGAGCGCCTTTCCGAGCAAAGCGTGCGCACCGAGCTCGGTGAGTTTCGCCTGTACGCCTACCAGGACAACGTGAGCATGGAAGTGCACCTCGCCCTGGCGCACGGCCGGCTGGATGGGCCGCAGGCCCCGTTGGTGCGCGTGCACGTCACCGACACGCTGCACGACCTGTTCGGCGTACAGGGTGCCGGGCGTACCTGGACGCTGCGCGCGGCCATGCAGCGCATCATCGAGGCCGGTAGCGGCGTCGTGGTCGTGCTGCGCCAGCAGGAGTCACCGCGCGAGCTGGCCGATGCCGTGCGTTCTTTTGCCGCGGCAGTTGCCCCAGCGGCGAGTGTCTCCGAGAGCGCGGCAACCGATGCCGAGGGGGCGGTGCTGCGTACCTTCGGAACCGGCGCGCAGATCCTCAAGGACCTCGGGGTGAAGCGCATGCGGGTATTGTCCGCCCCGAAGCAGATGCACGGCATCTCCGCCTTCGGACTCGAGGTCGAGGGCTACGTCGGGGAAGAGGGGTGACGCCGGCGCAGGTGAGCGAGAGCGATGCCACCGCCCGCGGCCGCAAGGTCGCGATCATCGCCGCCCGCTTCAACGATTTCATCGTCGCCAGCCTGCTCAAGGGCGCGCGCGCCTCCTGGAAGAACCGCGGCGGGGCGGACGAGGACCTGCTGGTGGTGCGCGTGCCGGGGGCCTTCGAACTGCCGGTGACCGCGCGCAAGCTCGCCGGCAGCGGCAACTTTGATGCGATCGTTGCGCTCGGCTGCGTCATCCGCGGTGACACCCCGCATTTTGACTTCGTGGCCGGCGAGTGCGCCCGCGGCCTGCAGCAGGTGAACCTGGACAACGGCGTGCCGGTCATCTTCGGCGTGCTCACCGTGGAGACCGTCGACCAGGCCCTCGAGCGTGCCGCCACCAGTGCCATGAACAAGGGCGGCGAATCGATGGACTGTGCCATCGAGATGGCCGCCGTGATCGCCAAGCTGTGAGGGCCGCACGATGAACTCGGCGAACGCGCGCGAGTCAGGAACCCGCAGCGTGGCCCGCAAGCTGGCGCTGCAGGCGCTCTACCGCTGGCAGCTCAATGCCGGGCCATGGCAGGACCTGGTGCAGGAGTTCGGCGATGCGCAGGACATGCCACGCGCAGACCGCGAGTACTTCCGCACACTGGTCGAGGGCGTGTGGCATTCGCGCGTGGACCTGGATGCGAAGCTGGCGCTGCTGGGTGACCGCGCACCCGAGCACCTGGACCCCATCGAGCACGCAATACTGCTCATGGGGCTGTACGAGCTCGCGTCGCGGCCGGAGGTGCCCTACCGCGTCGCCATCAACGAGGCGGTGAATCTCGCCAAGCGCTTCGGTGCCACCGATGGGCACAAGTTCGTCAATGCCGTCCTGGATCGCGCAGCGCGCGAGCTGCGTCCCGCCGAGCACTGACGCGCGGCCGCGCCGTGGCGCTCTCCGAATCCAGCCTGATCGAGCGCTACTTCCGCGCCTGCGGTGCGCAGCGCGCCGACGTGCGGCTGGGCATCGGTGATGATGCGGCCGTGGTGAGCGTGTCGGCGGGCTACGAACTGGTCGCGACCACCGACACCCTGGTCGCCGGAGTGCACTTCCCGCAAGCTTCCCCGCCCGGGTCGATCGGTCATCGTGCGCTGGCGGTGAACCTGAGCGACATCGCCGCCATGGGGGCGCGACCGGCCTGGGCGCTGCTGGCGCTGACACTGCCGCAGGCCGAAGAATCCTGGCTCACCGAGTTCGCCGCCGGTTTCGGCACCCTGGCGCGCGAACACCAGGTAGCGCTCATCGGCGGCGACACCACGCAGGGTCCGCTGTGCATCAGCGTGCAGCTGCTTGGCCTGCTGCCGGCGGGCGGTGCCCTGCGGCGCGGCGGGGCAGGGGCCGGGGATGCGCTGTTCGTATCCGGCACGCCCGGGGATGCGGCCGCCGGGCTGGCTCTCGAGCAGTCGCGTCTGCAGGCCCCGCCCGGACAGCGTGACTACCTGCGCGAGCGCTTCCTCCTGCCCACCCCGCGCGTGGCGCTCGGCGAGCGCCTGCGCGCGTTCGCCAGTGCGTGCATCGATGTCTCCGACGGCCTGCTGGGGGATGCCGGCAAGCTGGCGCGCGCCAGCGCGCTTGCCGCGCAGCTGGAGTACGAGGCGCTGCCAGTCTCCGCAGCACTGCAGGCGGTGGTGGGGAGCGAGCGCGCCCGCACGCTCGCGCTCACCGGTGGTGATGATTACGAGCTGTGTTTTGCCGTGCCGCCGCGGCACCTTGCGCGCCTGGCCGCAGAGCTGCCGCCGGCAACGTGGGGCTATACCCGCATCGGCAGTCTTAGCGCGGGTGCCGGCGTTGCGGTCGTGCGCGGCGGTACTGTGATGGAGTTCTCGCATTCCGGCTACCAGCATTTCGCCTAGCCACCGCGCCGCTCTCCGCGGGCGCACCTGCGCGGCTGCCCGGATCGCGTGAGGGTTGCATCACAGTCCGGTGGTGCCGCCAGACTTATCCTGCGGCGACGTATTTTTCCAGCGCCGCCCCATGTCAACATCGGCCCCAAAATCCCTTCCCTCCGCCAAGCCAGTCGTGCGCGTGCCGGACAAGATCGGCAAGTACCTGGTGATTCGCGAGGTCGGCCGCGGCAGCACCGGCGTCGTCTACCTGTCGCACGATGCCTACTACGGTCGCGACGTGGCGATCAAGGTGTACAACATGGACACCGGTGGCGACGAGGAGCGGGCGCGCATCGCGCGCAAGATGTTCCTCTCCGAGGCGCACCTGGTGGGGATGCTGCAACATCCTCACATCCTGCCCATCTACGACGCCGGCGAGGAAAATGGCCACTGCTATATCGTCACCGAGCACGTGCATGGGGCGCGCACCCTGGCCGCCTACTGCCGGCCGGATAACCTGCTGCGCATCGACGACACCGTCGAGATCATGTTCAAGTGCGCCAAGGCGCTCAACTACGCGCACTCGCGGGGGGTCATCCACCGCGACATCAAGCCCTCGAACATCATGCTCACGCAGGACAGCGACGTGCGCATCATCGATTTCGGCATCGCGCTGGTGTCGGACTCGGACATCTCACGCATCGAGGGCATCGCCGGCAGCCCCTCATACATGTCGCCCGAGCAGGTGCAGAGCTTCGAGCTGACCAACCGCTCCGACCTGTACTCCCTCGGAGCGGTCATGTATGAGCTGCTCACCGGTGCCCGGCCCTTCCGCGCCGGCAACCTGCAGAAGCTGCTGCACCAGATCGTCTACGCGACGCCACCGCCGATCCACACCCTGCGCCCCGACGTGCCCGAGGAACTGGAGACGGTGGTGGCGCTGGCCATGCAGAAGGAGCCGGAGAAGCGCTGCAAGAGCGGGGTCGACCTGGCCGCGGAGCTCACCCGCGTGCACCAGCGCCTGCGCGAGGCCAACTCGCGCATCGACCGCCAGGAGCAGTTCGGCGTGCTACGCCGCCTGAAGTTCTTCCACGAGTTCTCCCACGCGGAGATCTGGGAAGTGCTGCGTGCCAGCAGCTGGCAGGACTATGCCGCCGCCGAGGAGATCGTCAAGGAAGGCGAGATGGACGACCGCTTCTACATCCTGGTGAGCGGTGGCTGCGTGGTGGAGCGCCACGGCGAGCGCGTCGGCTCGCTGGACACCGGCGACTGTTTCGGCGAGGCGAGCTACGTGCCCGGCGCCAAGCGTGCCGCCACCATCCGCGCGGCCGGTGCGGTGACTGTCCTCAAGGTGAGTTCGACGCTGCTCGAGCAGGTGTCCGCCTCCTGCCAGCTGCGCTTCAACCGAGTGTTCCTGAGCGCACTCATCGCGCGCCTGCAGAGCGCCGAGCGCTCCCCGCCACCGGCATCCTAGTCCCCGGCGCGGGACTTCGTGCTTGCGCAGCGGCGGGGTGACTTCTACCCTGTCGACCGTGCACGTACTGCTCATCGAAGATGACACCGAGGCGGCGCGCTTCCTGGTCAAGGGGCTGCGCGAGAGCGGCAGCACCGTCGAACACGCCGCCGACGGCCGCACCGGTATGTCGCTGGCCACCACGGGCAGCTTCGATGTGGTCATCACCGACCGCATGTTGCCGCACGTGGACGGCCTTGCCATCATCGAAGCCATGCGCGCCCAGGGGGTGGGCACCCCGGTGCTGGTGCTCTCGGCGCTCGGTGCGGTGGATGACCGCATCGGTGGACTCAAGGCCGGTGGTGATGACTATCTCACCAAGCCATTCGCCTTCGGTGAACTGCTGGCGCGCATCGAGGCCCTGTTGCGCCGGCACTCGAACTCTCTGAGCACGACCCGGCTGAAGGTGGAGGATCTGGAGCTGGACCTGCTCGCCCGCAAGGTCACCCGCGCGGGGCGCGAGGTCGACCTCACTGCCCGTGAGCTGAAGCTGCTGGAGTTCCTCATGCGGCGTGCCGGGCAGGTGGTGACGCGCATGATGCTGCTCGAGGGGGTCTGGGACCTGCACTTCGATCCGCAGAGCAACCTCATCGACGTGCATATCAGCCGCCTGCGCCAGGCCATCGACCGTGGCACCGACTCGCAGCTGATTCACACGGTGCGCGGCGCCGGCTACGTGCTGCGCAGCGACGGCTAGCCGGTGCGCCCGAGCCTGTTCAACACGACGGCTTTCCGGCTGTCGGTCGGCTACACCCTGCTCGTCCTGCTCGCGGTGAGTGTCACCCTGGGCAGCGCCTACCTGCTCACCGAGAGCCTGATCACCGATGAGGTGGATCTGATCATCGACACCGAGATGAAGAGCCTGCAGGACAAGTTCGCGCAGAGTGCGATCGCCGGCGTCACGGATGAGATCAACCTGCGCATCGACAGCTGGGGCCGCATCGGCGCGGTCTACATGCTCGCCGATGCCAACTACGAGCGGATCGCCGGCAACGTGACCGACTGGCCCTTCGATGGCATGCCCACCGAGCGCCGGCCTGAATTTGAGATCGCGACGATCGAGCCGGGGCGGCGCGCGGTGCACCCGGTGCGCGCCGCGGTGCGCACGCTCCCCGGCGGCGACCTGCTGCTGGTGGGCACCGACATCTCCCAGGGGCGCCGCTTCGCGGAGAAATTCCGGCGCGCCATGCTGTGGGGCACCGGGTTGTCGACCCTCGCGGCAGCCCTGGCCGGCTTCTGGTTCAGCTACCGCCTGGCGCGCCGCGTCGGGCAGGTCGCCGACACCTGCCAGCGCATCCTGGCGGGCGAGTCGGGGCGGCGCCTGCCGGTGGCGGGGGCGCGCGATGAGTTCGATTCGCTTGCCGGTTCGGTCAATCGCGTGCTCGACCGCCTCGAAGAGCAGGCCGGAACGTTGCGCGCCACCTTCGACAGCGCCGCGCACGACCTGCGGGCCCCGCTGCAGCGCCTGCGCACGCGCATGGACGCGCTGCTGCTGCGTGTGCCGCCGCTGGAGCCGCCGGTGCACGAGTCGGTGGAATCCGCCCTGCGTGAGGTCGATCACCTGCAGCGCACACTGACCACGCTGCTGCAGATCGCCCTGGCCGAGAGCGGCACGCCGATTGCCGCACCGGTGCCGGTGGACATCTCGGCCCTGGTGGGCGAGCTCGGCGAGCTGTTCGAGCCGGTGTACGTAGCGCAGGGGCTGGAGCTGTCATGGCAGGTGAGTGCCGGTACCTTGGTGCAGGGGAACCGGCAGCTGCTGGCGCAGCTGCTCACCAACCTCATTGAAAACGGCCTGAAGTACGTCCCGGCCGGCGGCCGGGTCGCGGTGCGGGCGCTGAAGGACGGCCCCTGGGTGCAGCTGAGCGTCGCCGACAACGGGCCGGGCATTTCGGCCGGGGAACGCGCGCGCGCCGCGCAGCCGTTCGTGCGCTTCGCGGCCAGTGTTCCGCAGGAGGGCAGCGGTCTGGGACTAAGCCTGGTGGCGGCGATCGCGCGGCTGCATCGCGGCCGGCTGGAGCTTCATGACAACGCGCCGGGACTGAAGGTCGTCACTTACCTGCCGGCTTAGGGGCGGCCGCGGCAGGGGCCGGGGTCGCAGCAGGCTTGCTCGCGGTCTGACTCTGGCAGTGCTTCACGTACTGCGAGCGCGCCGCGCCGTTCAGGTTCCTGGCATCCGCCTGCTGATTGCAGGTCTTCAGTGAGTTGTGCTTGACCGGGGTGGCCGAGGGGGAGGCGAGAGCTTCGGTGGCCGCGGCGAGCGTGCAAATGCACAGGGTCATTGCCGCCCGCACCGTCGGTGCTTTGACGCGCGCCGTCATCCGAACTCTCCCACAGAAGCCGCCTGAGCCCGAAACGTTAGAGGCACAGCCCGGGCGCGCGCAACGGGGGCGGCATTAAGAATGCTTCATCAGCGCGCCGGCGCCAGCGCAGGGGGTCAGGCGTCCTTATCGTGCTCGATGAGCGCGTACGCGGAGTGGTTGTGGATCGACTCGAAGTTCTCCGACTCCGCCACGTAGGCGGCGACGCGCTCGTCATTGTTGAGCCGCGTGGCCACGTCCCGCACCACGTCCTCGACGAACTTCGGGTTGTCGTAGGCGCGTTCGGTCACGTACTTCTCGTCCGGGCGCTTGAGAATGCCGTACAGCTCGCACGAGGCTTCGCTCTCGGCGATCTCGATGAGCTCCTCGATCCACATGTGGCTGCGCAGCTTGGCCCTGATGGTCACGTGGGAGCGCTGGTTGTGGGCGCCGTAAGCGGAGATCTTCTTCGAGCACGGGCACAGGCTGGTCACCGGCACCACCACCTCGACCCACATCTCGGTCTGGCCGTTGTGGTGCTCGCCGATCAGCTTGGCGTGGTAGTCCATGAGGCTTTCAACGCCCGAGACCGGCGCTTTCTTCATGACGAAGAACGGGAAGCTCATCTCGATGTGGCCCGTGTCCGCCTCCAGGCGCGTGGTCATGGTGCTGAGCATGGCGCGGAAGGACTCGACCGAGATCTCCCGCTCGGCATGCAGGATCTCCACGAAGCGCGACATGTGCGTGCCCTTGAAATTATGCGGCAGCGACACGTACATGTTGAATTTGGCGATCGTGTGCTGCTCGCCCGCGGAGCGGTCCCGCACTTTTACCGGGTGACGGATGTCCTTGATCCCCACGCGGTTGATGGGCAGCTGGCGCGTGTCGGCACGTGACTGCACGTCCTCCACCTCGCCAGTGGTGGCGCGTGCAATCTTGGCAGTCAGGGCAGGGGGATTCATCGTTCAAAGCCTACAGGAATGTTCAGAAAATCCGTAATGGGGACTGTCGTAGCCATTGCAACGGCCTGGGAATACCCCGATTTGAGGACTTAAGTCTAGCCACGCGTGATGGGGAAGTTGCGGCAGACGCGTTCCCGCGGCTGCCCAGGCGTTTCAGGCGCCGCCGGCGGAACGCATGCGCGCCTGGGTCTGCAGTGCCCACCAGCGCTCGACGCTCGCCGACAGGCCCGCGCCGTCCAGCCCGGCGGCGGCGAGGCAGCTGTCGCGCGAGCCGTGCTCGATGAAACGATCGGGGATGCCCAGCTGCAACAGCGGCATCTGCACGCCCTCGCAGGCGAGCAGCTCCCCGACCGCCGAGCCCGCGCCGCCCTGGGTGGCATTTTCCTCGATGGTCACGAAGGCGCGATGGCGCGCAGCAAGAGCCAGGATCAGGTCCTCATCGAGCGGCTTGATGAAGCGCATGTTGATGAGGGTTGCATCCAGCCGCTCGGCGATCTGCTGCGCACTGCCGAGCAGCGCCCCGAACGACAGCAGGGCAAGTCCGCTCTTGCCCTCGCGGCGCAGTTGCGCCTTGCCCACCGGCAGCGCGCTCAGCGCGCTGGTTACCGCCACGCCAGGTCCGCTGCCGCGCGGATAGCGCACGATCGCGGGCGAATCGAGCGTGCTGGCCGTGTACAGCATCTGCCGGCACTCGTTCTCGTCCGCCGGCGCCATGATGACCGTGTTGGGGATGCAGCGCAGGAAAGACAGGTCGTAGCTGCCCTGGTGCGTGGCGCCGTCGCTGCCCACCAGGCCGGCACGATCGACGGCGAACACGACCGGCAAGTTCTGCAGCGCCACGTCGTGCACCAGCTGATCATAGGCACGCTGCAGAAACGTGGAGTAGATCGCCACTACCGGCTTCAGTCCCTCCACCGCCAGGCCCGCAGCGAAGGTAACCGCATGCTGCTCGGCGATGGCGACATCGAAGTAGCGTTCCGGAAAGCGCTTGGAGAACTCGACCAGCCCCGAGCCTTCACGCATTGCCGGGGTGATGCCGATGATGCGCGGGTCGGCCGCGGCCATGTCACACAGCCAATCGCCGAAGACCTGCGAGTAGCTCGGGCCTGCGCTCTTTTCCTTGAAAATCGTGCCGCTTGCCGGGTCGAAGGGCCCCGGCCCGTGCCACTTGATCGGATCGGCCTCGGCGGGGGCATAGCCCTTGCCCTTGCGGGTGACGACGTGCAGGAACTGCGGGCCGCGCAGCTTCTTCAGGTTGCGCAGCGTGCGCACCAGCGCCTTGACGTCGTGGCCATCCATGGGGCCGATGTAGTTGAAGCCCATCTCCTCGAACAGCGTGCCCGGCAGCACCATGCCCTTTAAGTGCTCCTCGGAGCGGCGGGCGAGTTCCCATACCGTGGGCATCTGCCGCAGGACCTTCTTGCCGCCCTCACGCAGGTGCGCGTACACGCGCCCGGATAGCGCCCGGGCGAAGTGGTTCGAGAGCGCGCCGACGTTCTCGGAAATCGACATGTCGTTGTCGTTAAGGATCACCAGCAGGTCGGAGGGCAGTGAGCCGGCATGGTTCAGCGCCTCGAACGCCATGCCGGCGGTCAGCGCCCCATCGCCGATGATTGCCACCACGCGCCGGTCCTCGCCCGTGGCCGCCGCCGCCACGGCCATGCCGAGGGCGGCGCTGATCGAGGTGCTCGAGTGACCGACGCCGAAGGTGTCGTACTCGCTCTCGCTGCGGGTCGGGAAGGGGGCGAGTCCGCCGTCCTGCTTGATGGTATGCAAGCGCTCGCGCCGGCCGGTGAGCACCTTGTGCGGGTAGGCCTGATGGCCGACATCCCAAACCAGCCGGTCACGCGGGGTGTCATAGATAAAGTGCAGCGCGATCGTGAGCTCGACCGTGCCCAGGCCGGCGGCAAAATGTCCGCCGCGGGTGCTGACGCTGTGGATCAGGAAATCGCGCAGTTCCGCGGCGAGTTCGGGGAGCTTGCCGACTGGCAGGCGGCGCAGGTCGGCAGGGTTCGCGATCTCGGCCAGCAGCGGGTACTTGTCCATCGCAACGGTCATCGCGGTAGCAGTTTACACACTCACCCGGGCGGGGCCGAAGCTTGGGCCGCGCACCCTCAATTGACGCGGTTGACGACGAAATCGGCCAGCTGCGCCAGGGCGGCCGCGCGCTCGCCCAACGGGGCGAGGGCGGCAACGGCCGCATCACGCAGCTCCCCCGCACGGCGCCTCGCCGCGGCAAGGCCCGCGGTGCTGGGGTAGGTCGGCTTGGCATGCGCGGCATCCGCTCCGGTCGACTTGCCCAAGAGTGCCGGATCCCCCTCCACGTCGAGGATATCGTCCTGGATCTGGAAGGCCAGGCCGACCTCGGCGCCAAAGCGCTCCAGACAGGCCCGCTGCGGCCCGCCGGCAACCCCGGCGGCCAGAGCCCCGAGGAGGACGCTGCACTGGATCAGGGCACCGGTCTTGCGGCGGTGCATGTCCTCAATCCCTGCCACGGCGAGGACTTGGCCGACGGCGGCAAGATCGATCGCCTGGCCGCCGGCCATGCCGCCGGTGCCGGTTGCGCGGGCCAGTACGCGGATCATCTCCAGCCGCCCCTGCGCGCTGCCCCCGCGCAGGGGATCGTTCGCGAGCACCGCGAAGGCCAGGGCCTGCAGCGCATCGCCCACCAGCACTGCGGTGCCCTCGTCGAAGGCCTTATGGCAGGTGGGGCGTCCGCGACGCAGGTCATCGTCGTCCATGGCCGGGAGATCGTCGTGCACCAGGCTGTAGACGTGGATCAGCTCCACGGCGGCCGCCGGGGCGTCCAGGCTCTCCAGCGCGGCCCCCAGCGACTCCCCGGTCAGATACACCAGCGTCGGACGCAGGCGCTTGCCAGCGCCGAGGACGCTGTAGCGCATGGCCTCGCGCAGCCGCGCGGTGCCAGGGTCGGGCAGTGCCAGCGCACGGTCCAGTACCTCCTCGATGCGCGCCTGGCAGGCCGCAACCCGCGCGGCAAAGGCGCTCGCGGACTCCGCGCCGCTCACTGTGGGTCCGCGGGGCCTGCGGAGGCGTCCTCGTCGGGATCTTCGAAGACTTCCGCCTGCAGCTCGCCGCCGCGCCGGAGGAGGATCTCGACCTTCTGCTGAGCCGCCTGCAGGGAGCTTTGGCAGTGGCGGGTGAGGGCGACGCCGCGCTCGAACAGCTTTAGTGCCTCATCCAGCGGCAGGTCCCCGCGCTCGAGCCGCTCGGTGAGAGCCTCCAGCTCGGTCAGGGCCTGTTCGAAGTCGGGGACTTTGCTATTGCGGGCCAAGGTGGGGTCCTGTCTGCGCGGCGGAGCCTGAGGGCGCGCAACGTTACACAGCACGCTGCGCGAGGGTCAAACGCGCGGTTGACGTCCCTTATACTGCGGCATACATTCTTTGGGTCAATTGTTAGACCCAGTCTAAGTGAGGAAGCGCGATGAATCTCAAAGGCAGCAAGACCGAGAAGAATCTGAAGGACGCATTCGCCGGCGAATCGCAGGCGAACCGTCGCTACCTGTACTTCGCCCAGAAGGCTGACGTTGAGGGATTCAACGATGTTTCTGCGGTGTTCCGTTCGACCGCCGAGGGTGAGACGGGCCATGCGCACGGACACCTGGAGTACCTGGAGGCCGTCGGTGACCCGGCCACCGGGCTGCCGATCGGCGAGACACACAACAACCTGAAGGCGGCCATCGCCGGTGAGACGCACGAGTACTCCGACATGTATCCGGGCATGGCCAAGGCGGCACGCGAGGAAGGCTTTGCGGAGATCGCCGACTGGTTCGAGACACTCGCCAAGGCGGAGCGCTCGCATGCCAATCGCTTCCAGAAGGCCCTCGACGGGCTCTGAAATCGCGTTCCCGCCACCTGACCTTCCGGCCGCAGGCACCGTGCCTGCGGCCGGTCGTCATTTGAAAGTGCCCACCGCAGATGAACACGAAGCCGCCTGACCCGGGCAGCTCCTCCACCGGGGGCGAGGGCAGTCTCGAGGCCCCCACGCGTCACCCGCTCGAGTGGCGCTCGGAGGCCTTCTACGGCACCGCCGCACTCGACAAGGAACTCGAGCGCGTCTTTGACATCTGCCACGGCTGCCGGCGCTGCTTCAACCTGTGCAACTCCTTCCCGGTGCTGTTCGATGCGGTCGATGCCACCGCCGAAGGCGAGGTGGCGAAGATCGACAAGCAGGTCTATTGGGAGGTCGTCGACAACTGCTATCTGTGCGACATGTGCTTCATGACGAAGTGCCCGTACGTGCCGCCACATCCCTGGAACGTCGACTTCCCGCACCTGATGCTGCGCGCCAAGGCCGTGCGCACCCGCGCCGAGGGCCTGAGCCTGCGCGACCAGACCCTCGCCGCGACGCGCACGGTCGGCTCGCTGGCCGGTATCCCGGTGCTCGCCGAGATCGTCAACGCGGTCAACCATTCGGCACCCGGCCGCCTGCTGCTGGAAAAGATCCTCGGGGTCGACCGCAGCGCCCCGCTGCCGAACTACCACTCGCGCACCGCACGCCGCCGCCTGGCACACCTGGGCACCACCGCTGAGCCGGCCGCCGCCGAGGCGCGCGCCACGCCCGCCACGCGCGGGCGGGTCGCGCTTTTTGCCACCTGCTACGGCAACCGCAACGAGCCGCAACTGGACGAGGACCTGGCGGCGATCCTCGAGCACAACGGCATCGAGGTGGCGCTGCTGCCGCGGGAGCGCTGCTGCGGCATGCCGCGCCTGGAGCTGGGGGACCTTGAGGTGGTCGCGCGCCTGAAGGAACAGAACATTCCCCAGCTGAGTGCGGCGGTCGCTGCCGGCTTCGACATCCTCGCGCCCATCCCTTCCTGCGTGCTGATGTTCAAGCAGGAACTGCCGCTCATGTTCCCCGAGGACGCGCACGTGCGCAACGTCGCCGAACATACCTTCGACCCGTTCGAATACCTGATGCTGCGCCACCAGGCAGGCCTGTTGCGCACCGACTTCAAGGCGCGCCTGGGCAAGATCAGCTATCACGTGCCCTGCCATCTGCGCGTGCAGAATCTGGGACTGAAGACGCGCGATGTGTTGAAGCTCGTGCCCGAGACCACGGTGGAGGTCATCGAGCGCTGCTCGGGCCACAACGGCACCTACGGGGTGAAGAAGAAGTTCCGCGCCGCCTCGGTGAAGATCGGCCGCCCGGTCGTTACGCGCGTGCAGAACGCCAAGGCCGACCATTATTCGAGTGACTGCCCGATGGCCGGGCACCAGATCGAGAGCGGCCTGGGGGAATCCCGCGAGCCGGAGCACCCGCTGCGCCTGCTGCGCCTGGCCTACGGGATCTGAATGCCGAAGCTCACCGTCACGGACCTGATGCCGCTCGAGCAGTACGCGCGCGAGCGCGGCGACTTCCGCGAGCGGGTGCTGCGCCACAAGGCCACACGGCGCCTGGCGGTGGGGCCGAGTGCCACGTGGATCTTCGAGGACCGGCTCACCGTGCAGTACCAGGTGCAGGAGATGCTGCGCACCGAGCGCATCTTCGAGCCGCAGGGGATTGCCGAGGAGCTCGGGGCCTACAACCCGCTGATCCCCGATGGCAGCAACTGGAAGGTCACGCTGCTGCTGGAGTACGAGCCGGAGGCGCGCCCGGCGGCGCTGGCGCGACTCAAGGGCGTCGAGGGCCGCTGCTGGGTGCAGGTGCATGGCTACGAGCGCGTGTTCGCGATCGCCGACGAGGACCTGCCGCGCGAGAACGCCGAGAAGACCGCGGCGGTGCACTTCCTGCGCTTTGAGCTCTCCCCGGCGATGGCCGCGGCGCTGCGCACCGCGGCCGCCCTGGCCGTGGGCATCGACCACGAGCATTACCACCACAAGATCGACCCGGTGAGCACCGCGGTGCGCGACTCGCTGGTGGCTGATCTTACCTAGCCGGTCGCGCCCGAAATCGTTGCGCCAAATCCGCGCACGCTTGCGCTAAGATCGCGCCGCGCCCGCGTCGCCCTGGGCGTGCCACGGATTTTGTGACCACCGGATGAACCAGTCCTACACCGCTTCCGACATCGAGGTGCTGAGCGGACTTGAGCCGGTCCGGCGCCGTCCGGGCATGTACACGCACACCTCGCGCCCGAATCACCTGGCGCACGAGGTCATCGACAACAGCGTCGACGAGGCGATCGCCGGGTACTGCAAGGAAATCGACGTCACCCTGTTCAAGGACGGCTCGCTGCAGGTGGCCGACGACGGCCGTGGCATGCCGGTGGACATCCACCCGAAGGAGAAGGTGAGCGGGGCGGAGCTGATCCTCACGCGCCTGCATGCCGGCGGCAAGTTCTCCGACACCACCTACAAGTTCTCCGGCGGCCTGCACGGGGTGGGCGTCTCGGTGGTGAATGCGCTGTCCAAGCACCTCGAGTGCTGGATCCGCCGCGGCGGCAAGGAATACAACATCGCCTTCAAGGACGGCAAGATCACCTCCAAGCTCGAGGAGATCGGCACCGTCGGGCAGCGCAATACCGGCACCACGGTGCGCTTCTGGCCGGACGCAAAGTTCTTCGATTCGGACAAGTTCTCGGTTCCCCCGCTCAAGCACATGCTGAAGGCCAAGGCGGTGCTGTGCCCGGGGCTGCGCATTACCTTCAAGAACGAGGCGGCCGGGGAGAAAGATGAGTGGTTCTACACCGGTGACCTGGGCGCCTACCTCGTCGAGGAACTGCAGAAGGAGACGCGCATCCCGGCCGAGCCGATCACCGGCACGCTCACCGAGGACAATGACGCAGTCGACTATGCGCTGTGCTGGGCGCCGGATGCGGAAAATGCCCTCGCCGAGAGCTACGTCAACCTGATCCCGACCAGCGAGGGCGGCACGCACGTCAATGGCCTGCGTGCGGGCGTCGCCGCGGCGGTGCGCGAGTTCTGCGAGTTCCGCAACCTTCTGCCGCGCGGCATCAAGCTCTCCCCCGAGGACGTGTGGGACAAGTGCAATTACGTGCTCTCGGTGAAGATCCAGGAACCGCAGTTCGCCGGCCAGATGAAGGAGCGCCTGGGGTCGCGTGACGCCGCCCCGCTGGTGGAGGGCTTCGCCCGCGACTCGGTGGCGCTGTGGCTGAACCGCCATCCTGATGCCGGCGAGCGCATCGCCGCCTTCGCCATCCAGAATGCGCAGGAGCGCGCCAAGGCGGCGCAGAAGGTGGTGCGCAAGCGCATCGGCGTGGGGCCGGCGCTGCCCGGGAAGCTGGCCGACTGCGTCAGTCAGGAGCCGCGCCGCTGTGAGCTGTTCCTGGTCGAGGGAGATTCTGCCGGCGGCTCGGCCAAGCAGGCGCGCGACAAGGACTTCCAGGCGATCATGCCGTTGCGCGGCAAGATCCTGAACACCTGGGAGCTGGACGCGCACCAGATCGCCGGCAGCGAGGAAGTGCACAACATCAGCGTCGCCATGGGCATCGACCCGGGCTCGGCAGACTTAAGCCAGTTGCGCTACCACAAGGTGTGCATCCTGGCGGACGCGGACTCGGACGGCCAGCACATCGCCACGCTCCTGTGCGCGCTGTTCCTGCGCCACTTCCGCCCGCTGGTCGCGCACGGCCACGTCTACGTCGCGATGCCACCGCTGTACCGTATTGATGCGGGCAAGCAGGTGCACTACGCACTCGATGACGGCGAGCGCGACCAGCTGCTGAAGAAGATCGAGAAGGAGAACGCGCGCACCCGGCCGACGGTCACCAGGTTCAAGGGCCTGGGGGAGATGAATCCCGCGCAGCTGCGCGAGACCACGATCGACCCGCGCACGCGCCGGCTGGTGCAGCTGACGATCGAGGGCAAGGACAACACCGATCAGCTGATGGACATGCTGCTTGCCAAGAAGCGCGCCGCCGACCGGCGCGAGTGGCTCGAACAGAAGGGCAATCTGGCGGAAGTGCAGGTCTAGCCCGTGGCGGAGAACCAGGAACTGAACTTCGAGGGGGTCGAGCGGCAGCCGCTGCGCACCTTCACCGAGAAGGCCTACCTCGACTACTCGATGTACGTGATCCTCGACCGGGCGCTGCCGTTCCTCGGCGACGGGCTCAAGCCGGTGCAGCGGCGCATCACCTATGCGATGAGCGAGCTGGGGCTGTCCGCGGTCAACAAGGCGAAGAAGTCCGCGCGCACCGTCGGGGATGTGCTCGGCAAGTTCCACCCGCACGGGGACACCGCCTGCTACGAGGCCATGGTGCTCATGGCGCAGCCCTTCGCCTACCGCTACCCGCTCATCGACGGGCAGGGCAACTGGGGCTCGCAGGATGACCCGAAGTCCTTCGCCGCCATGCGCTACACGGAGGCCAAGCTCACCCGCTACGCGGACGTGCTGCTCGGGGAGCTTTCCGACGGCACGGTCGACTGGACCGCCAACTTCGACGGCACGCTGGAGGAACCGGTGTTCCTGCCGGCACGCCTGCCGAACCTGTTGCTGAACGGCACCTCCGGGATCGCCGTCGGCATGGCCACTGACATCCCGCCGCACAACCTGCGCGAGGTCGCCAGCGCCTGCGTGCACCTGCTCGAGGAGCCCGAGGCCACCACCGCGGCACTCATGAAGTTCGTGAAGGGGCCCGACCTGCCGACCGGGGCGGAGATCATCTCCCCGCGCGCGGACCTGAAGGAGTTCTACGAGAAGGGCGTCGGCACCTTCAAGGCCCGCGCCACCTGGGAGATCGAGGACGGCAGCATCGTCATCACCGCCTTCCCGTACCAGGTGTCCCCGACCAAGGTGCAGGAGCAGATCGCCGAGCAGATGCGCGCGAAGAAGCTGCCGATGGTGGAGGCGCTGAACGACGAGTCCGACCACGAGAACCCGACGCGCGTGGTGATCGTGCCGCGCTCCAACCGCGTCGACCTCACCGAACTCATGCACCACCTGTTCGCGACCACCGATCTCGAGCGCAGCTACCGCGTCAACCTGAACATCATCGCCCTCGATGGCCGGCCGCGGGTGATGAGCCTGCGCGAAGTCCTGGGCGAGTGGCTGGAGTTCCGCACGCGCACCGTCACGCGGCGCCTGGAGTACCGCCTCGCCAAGGTCGAAAGGCGGCTGCACATCCTCGACGGCCTGCTCATCGCCTTCCTCAACCTCGACGAGGTGATCCGCATCATCCGCCGCGAGGACGAGCCGAAGCCGGTGCTGATGAAGCGCTTCAAGCTCTCCGACGAGCAGACCGAGGAGATCCTCAACACCCGCCTGCGCCACCTCGCCAAGCTCGAGGAGATGAAGATCCGCGAGGAGCAGAAGGCCCTGTCCGCGGAGCGCCAGCAGCTCGAGGCGCTGCTCAAGAGCCGCGCGAAGCTGAAGAAGCTGATCGGCGCCGAGATCAAGGCGGACGCCGAGAAGTACGGCGACGAGCGCCGCACCAAGATCATCGAGCGCGAAGCGGCGCAGGCGATCGACGAGACCAGCCTGATCCCGAACGAGCCGGTCACCGTGGTGCTCTCCACCGGCGGCTTCGTGCGCTCGGCCAAGGGCCACGACGTGGAACCCGGGGCGCTTTCGTACAAGGGCGGCGATGCCTTCCAGGCACTGGCCCGCGGGCGCAGCCTGCAGGCGGCGGTGTTCATCGACAGCACCGGGCGCACCTATACGCTGCCCGCGCACTCGCTGCCTTCCGCGCGCGGCCACGGTGAGCCGCTCTCCGGACGGCTGGATCCCCCGGATGGGGCGAAGTTCGCCGGCGTCATGATCGGTGAGCCGGAGGACTTGTGGCTCCTGGCCAGTGATGCCGGCTACGGCTTCACCGCGCGCCTGAAGGATCTGATCAGCGACCGCCGCGCCGGCAAGACCGTGCTCAACGTGCCCGAGAACGCCCACGTACTCGCGCCCGCGCCGGTGCCCTCCGAGGATTCGCTCGTGGCCGTGGTCAGCAGCGAGGGCAAGCTGCTGGCCTTCAGGGTCGGCGAGCTGCCGGAGATGCCGCGCGGCAAGGGCAACAAGCTCTACGACATCCCGGGCAAGAAGGCCGCCGCGCGCAGCGAGCTCATGACCGCGATGGCGGTGGTGCCGCCGAAGGCGACCCTGGTGCTGTGGTCGGGGGAGACGCGCAAGGAGCTCGACTGGAAGGAGCTGCAGGGCTACCGCGGCGAGCGCGCCCAGCGCGGCGCGGTGCTCAAGCGCGGCTGGCCGCGCAACATCGAGCGCATGGAAGTGCAGCTGCCGCAGCCTGCGGCCTGACACCACCGGCAGCTGCGGCCCGCCCCCGCAAAGAAGCCCGCACAACTTTCCGTACCTAACGTCTGCCGGAATATGTCTGAGATTGCGAATGGGAATGATTCGCATTAAGATCTGGGCATCAGGGGGCCGGAACTAAAGGTCTGGAAAGAATGCTCGGAGAGTGGGGCGCATGGCCGGGTGCGCGGGGGTGGTGGTGCGCGGCGCTCCTGGCCGGCTGCGGCAGCGAGTGGCCGGGGCCCCGGGCACCTGCCCCCGGACTGTGCGCCCGGGCGCACGCCGGCAAGGCCCCGTTCTTCGACAAGAGCCTCCGGGCCTCGGTCGAGCAGTCGTGCGCCACCTGCCACGTGCCCGCCTTCAGCGCCGACCCGGCGGTGTTTTCAAGGCCCCTGGCCACCCTGCTGCCTACAACGCGCCGGCACAGTGCCCGCCGCAGGCACAGTGATTTTCAAACCTACGGAAAGTCCCGCTATGAATCGCCACCGCAAATCCCCCGCCGCTGGACTGCTCGTCGCCGGGGCACTGACTCTCAGCGCCGCGGCCCTTGCCAGCCCCGCGGAGGACGCACGCCTGGAGGCGATGCAGAAGCAGCTGCAGCAGATGCAGGCGACTCTGCAGCAGCTGGCGGAGGAGAACCGGGCGCTGCGCGAGCATGAGAAGCAGGTCGACCAGGAGCTGGCGCAGCTGAGGGCGCAGGCCCCGGCAGGCGGCGCGGTGGTGGCGCAGGCCCCGGCCAACGGTGCCCTGCCGGCGAACTCCAGCGCGCTGCCGGCGTCGACCAGCGCGGTGCCCGGTACGGCTGCCGCGGCCGCCACCGTGGCCAGTGCCACACCCATGCCCGGTCCGGCGGTGACGCCGCTGGGCAATACCCTGTCGACCAGTGCGCAGAACCTGCGCCTGTGGGGCTATGGCGAGATCTACTACATCGCCCCGACCGAGGTGCGCCGCGACACCACCATGGACCTGGCGCGCGCGGTGTTCGGCATTGGCTACCGCCTGGACGACAAGACCGAGTTCAACTCCGAGTACGAGGTCGAGCATGCGGTGTCTTCGGCCGATGACGTGGGTGAGTTCGAGGTCGAACAGTTCTGGGTCGACCGTCGCTTGAACGATGCGGTGGCCGTGCGCGCCGGGTTGTTCCTCATGCCCTTTGGCTTCATCAACGAGAATCACGAGCCCACCGCCTTCTACGGCGTGCAGCGCAACTTCGTCGAGACCCTCATCATTCCCTCCACCTGGCGCGAGGGCGGCTTCAACCTGCACGGCCAGACGCAAGGCGGCTTCGGCTGGAACGTCGGCCTCACCACCGGGGTGAACCTGTCCGAGTGGGACTTCGCCCCGGAGACGCCCCCCTACAACAGCGCGCTGGAGATTATCAACAACGGCGCCGGCCCGCTCGCGGCGAGCCACCAGGAGCTGGCGCTCGCCGATGCGCGCTACCTGTCGCAGTACCTGGCGCTGGGTTATTACGGCATCCCGGGCTTGAGCGTCGGGGCGGCCATCAGCACCGGGGATGCCGTGCCAGTGGCGCCGGCCCCGGGGGCGCCGAGCCCGGGGAACCCGCGCGTCGCGCTGTGGGAGGGTCATGCGCGCTGGACCCCGGGCCAGTGGGAGCTCTCGGCGCTCTACGCGCACGGGCACATCAGCAACCTCTACGACGTGAACGCGGCCAATCCCGGCTCGCCGACCCCGATCCCGACGAACTTCTACGGCTGGTACGGCCAGGCCGCCTACCAGCTGTGGGAGCACAACGAGTACCGCTTCAACCCGTTTGCGCGCTACGAGTACTACACGCTTGGCTCGAGCTGGTCAGGCACCACCGGCCCGCAGCTGCCCGGGGGCAACGTGCCGCTGGCGGATGGCAACTATGGGTCATGGCCGACCTACCGCGACCACGTGTGGACGGCGGGTGCCAACTTCTACATCGGGCCGCACCTGGTGCTCAAGGCCGACTACCAGTGGTTCGCTGAGAACCCGCAGTTCAGGCGCCTCGACCTCGGGCTGGGGGTGAGCTTCTAGCGGCGCCCGCGGCGCTTCAGCCGTGCAGCACGACTTCCTCGGGCTCGTTGACGAAGTAGCCCTGAATGTACTGCACGCCGATCTGCCACAGCACTGCCATCGTGTTGGCATCCTCCACGCGTTCGGCCACGGTCTGGATACGGACCTTGCGCGCAGCCTCGACCAGCAGGCGCACGCGCTGCTGCAGCTGCGGGTCGCCCGCCAGTCCCTGCACGAGGGTGCCGTCGATCTTCACGAAATCCAGCGGCATTGACTCGAGCATGCCGGCGCTGTTGCGCCCGGAGCCGAAGCCCTCGAGCGCAAAGCGGAAGCGGCGCTCGCGCAGCGCGACCGCCAGTGCCTTCACCTCCGGCACGTGCGTCGAGGCGGTCTCCTCGGTCACCTGGAAGCACAGCCGCTGCGCCTGGGCGCGGCTGGAGCGCCGGTGGTTGTCGAGCCAGTCGATGAAGCCGGCATCGCGCGCGGTCTCGCGCGAGAGCCGCACGAACAGGCACTCGGGGGTCTTCTGCGCGGCGAAGGACAGCGAGGCGCCGACCACCCAGCGGTCGATGTTCTTCAGCAGGTCGTTGCGGCCGGCGGCGGCCATGAACTCCGAGGGCAGCACCTCCTTGCCCTGCGTGTCGATCATGCGCACCAGCACGTCGAACATGCGCGGGTCATCCCCCTGCAGGCTCGCGATCGGCTGCTGCACCAGGCGGAAGCGGTTTTCCATCAGCGCCGCCTTGATGTGCTTCACCCACACCTGGTCGTAGGACATCACGCGGCTGTCGGTGTCGGCGCGATCCGAGGTGATGCTCTGGTTGCCGCCGCGGATAATGCCCTTGCGCGCACTTTCCATGGCATCAGCGAGCAGGGCGTCCAGGCGTGTGTCCCCCGGCGAGACGATCGACAGTCCGATGGTGCAGGTGACCGAGAGCGACTTGTCCTTCAGCCGCATCTCCTTCTTGGCCACGCGCCCGAGCAGCCGCTCGCTCCAGGCACTGATGTCGTGCTCGTTGCCGCGCTCCAGCAGTGCCGCGAAGCGCACGCCCCCCAGGCGGCCGACCAGCTCCTTCGGGTGCAGCGACTCCTTCATGAGACGCGCAACTTCCGCAAACACCTCTTCGCTGGCCGCGGCACCGACCACGCGCTCGAGCGCTGCAAACTTGTCGATGCGCACCACCGCCAGACAGCGCACCCCGCCGGCGCTGGGCGTCGCGAGGCGTTCGGCGAGGGCCTCCAGCAAGTCGGTACGGCGCATCAGGCCGGCGGCGATCTCCGGGCGCGGCGCCGGGGCTGCGGCTGCGGCCGCAACCAGCAGGTGCTCGTCGCGCAGGCGCGCGGGCACGACCAGGCGCACGCACGGCTCACCCTCGTACTCCCCGAGCGCGAGCGTGATCTCGATCGGCAGCACGGTGCCATCGTTCAGCAGTGCATTCGCGCGCAGGGTGTGGTCGCTCCAGCGTCCCTGCTGGCAGGCGGCCAGCGCCCCGCGCAAGGCCGCGTGCGTGGATTCCTCGAACAGGTCCATCACCGGCTGGCCGGCGATGCCGTCCTCGACGGCATACAGTTCGTGCCAGGCGGGGTTGGCCTCGGTGACGATGCCCTCCTGCACCTGGATGATGGCATCGTTGGAGCGCTGCAGGACATTGTCCAGCTGGCTGCGCGCATCATGGGCGGACTTGACCGTGGCGTTGAGTTCGCGCGCGGTGCGGAACACCGCGAGCTCGCGCAGCACGACCGCCTCCAGGCGTGCCGAGCTGGCGAGGGTCACCACGTCGCGGGCCCCGAGCTTGATCGCCTGTGCCACCTCGGACTCCTCGAGCGCCGGCGCCAGCAGCAGTACCGGCACCCCCGGGGCGAGCTGGTCGCGCACGCCGATGACCGGGGCGAGTTCGGCGGCGGTGTTGGCGACGTACACGAGGAGTTGGGGATTGAGCTGGTCGAGGGCGTCACCGAGGTCGCGCAGGGCCGGCAGCCACGTGCAGTGCACCGCTTGGCCGGCGCGGCGCATGACGCTGTTGATGGCTTCGACCGGGTCGCGGGCCACGCTGAGCACGATGAGCGGAACCGCGTTCGGCTCGGGCAAGGGGTTCTCCACGACGGGCACGCAGAAGCCGACTGATTCTAGCACCGCTTAACCTAATGCCTTCGTGAACTCCCTCCCGGAAAGCGCGGCGCCACAAGCTCCTGCGGCGCGATGCTGCAGAGTCCGCGGCGCCTTCCGCGGGCGCGCGCGCTCCCAGGCGCCGCCCGGGCGAGGCGCAAACTGGCGAGGGTAGGGGGATGCCGCTATCATACGCGGCCCTTTCAGACCGCTGCGCGCCGCGCGGCCCGATCATCACGAGAAACACATGGCCAGTTACACCACCAGCGAGGTCCGCGGCGGCCTGAAGGTCCTGCTCGACGGCGAGCCCTACGCTGTGATCGACAACGAGTTCGTCAAGCCCGGCAAGGGCCAGGCCTTCAACCGCATCAAGGTGCGCAACCTCAAGACCGGACGCACCATCGAGAAGACCTTCCGTTCGGGCGAGTCGCTGGAGGGGGCGGACGTCATGGACACCGAGATGCAGTACCTCTACCAGGAAGGGGACTTCTGGCACTTCATGCAACCGGAGAGCTTCGAGCAGTACACCGCCGACAAGGCCGCCGTCGGGGACGCCGCGCAGTGGCTCAAGGACGGCACGGTCTGCATCGTGACACTGTGGAACGGGGTGCCGCTGGTGGTCACTGCGCCCCCGCACATCGAGCTGAAGATCATCGAGACCGACCCGGGGCTGCGCGGCGACACGGCCACCGGCGGTCAGAAGTCCGCCAAGGTCGAGACCGGCGCGGTCATCCGCGTGCCGCTGTTTCTGAACCAAGGCGAAGTGATCCGCATCGATACGCGCACCGGCGCATACGTCTCGCGCGCCAAGCAGTAACGGTGCCACCGCCGGTTCGCGGCGGCCCCTTCAGGCCCCCGCGGCCACACTGTTCAGACGCGCCGCACGCACCCCGTCGGCGGCATACAGCAGGAGCGCCAGCCAGATGAGGGCAAAACCGGCCGCCCGGGCGCCGCTGAAGCTCTCGTGGAACAGCAGCACGCCCGAGAGCAGCTGCAGGCTCGGGCCGATGTACTGCAGCACTCCGACGGTGGAGTAGGGCAGCAGGCGTGCCGCATAGGCGAACAGGAACAGCGGCAGCGCGGTCACCAGCCCGGCACCGGCCAGCAGCGCGTCCACCTTGAAGGATGCGTGGCCCAGGGCGCCGCTGCCGGCGTGCTCGCACCACAGCAGGTAGATCGCCGCAACCGGCAGCAGCACCAGCGTCTCGGTGGCCAGCCCCGGCAGGGCCTCGACGCTCATCACCTTGCGCATCAGCCCGTAGAGCGAAAAGCTCAGTGCCAGCGTGATCGCGATCCACGGCGGCCGGCCGGACTCGATCGTGAGATATGCAACCGCAATCGCCGCGAGCGTTACGGCCGTCCACTGGATCCGGTTCAGCCGCTCGTGCAGGAAGAAGATCCCCAGCACCACGTTCACCAGCGGGTTGATGTAGTAGCCGAGGCTCGTCTCGACGATGTGGCCGTGCGTGGCGGCCCACACGTACACCAGCCAGTTGTTCGTGATGAGCAGGGCGGTGATCACCAGACGGCCCAGCAACGCGGGCTTGCCGAGAGTCTGCCGCAGCTCGCCGAGCTGTCCGCGCACGAGCATGAAGGCGAGGATGAAGAAGCAGGACCAGGCGATGCGGTGCGCGATGATCTGCAGCACCGGCACGTCCTTCAGCTCGTGCAGGTAGATCGGCAGCATCCCCCAGATGGTGAAGGCGGCGGCCCCCGCCGCGAGGCCGCGCCCGGCGAGCGGCGTGCCGCTCATGCGGGAGTGCCGGCGAGGAACGCGGCCGCGACGGCTTCCAGCCCGCGGGCGTCGTCGGCGTCAAAACGCCCCGGGTGCGGGCTGTCGATGTCGAGGACGCCCACCAGAGCCGTGCCGCGCAGCAGCGGTATCACGACCTCCGAGCGCGAGGCGGCATCGCAGGCGATGTGGCCGGGAAACTCGTGCACGTCCGGAACCAGGAGCGTGCGGCGCTCGGCGGCCGCCGTGCCGCATACCCCGCGCCCGAGGGCGATGCGCACGCACGCGGGCTTGCCCTGGAAGGGGCCGACCACGAGTTCTCCGTCCTTCAGCAGGTAGAAGCCGGCCCAGTTGACCTGCGGCAGCGCCTCAAAGAGCAAGGCGGCGGTGTTGGCCGCATTGGCGATGAGGTCGCGCTCGCCGGCCAGCAGTGCCTGGAGTTCCTGCACCAGGCGGGCGTAGTCCCTGGGCTTGTCCTTGAAGTCATAGCGCTCGGCGGTGAAGCTCATGGAAACGTTCTGATGCGCGAACCGCGGGCGCGCATTCTCAGGCACGCCGGGTGGGAAATGCCAATACCTCTTCGATGTGGCTCGCGCCGGTGGCGAGCATGAGCAGGCGGTCCAGGCCCAGGGCGACCCCGGCGCAGTCCGGCAGCCCGCTGGCAAGCGCCGCCAGCAGCCGCTCGTCCAACGCCTGCGCCGGCAGGCCGGCCCGGCCGCGGGCGGCGTTGTCGGCCTCGAAGCGGGCGCGCTGCTGCCTGGGGTCGGTGAGCTCGTGGAAGCCGTTGGCAAGCTCGATCCCGCGGCCGTACAGCTCGAAGCGCTCGGCGGTGCGCGGGTCGGCCGGATCAAGCCGTGCCAGGGCCGCCTGGCTGGCCGGGTAGCCATGCACGAAGGTCAGGCGCTTGAGGCCAAGCCTGGGGCCGACGAGCGCGCCCATCAACAGCTCCAGATGGCCGTCGCGATCAAGCGGCCCGGGGTGCAGCGCCAGCGGCGCGGCGGCCTGGGCCAGCTGCGCCTGTGTGGCCGCGAAGGGATCCAGCGCCAGCTCGCGCAGGAATGCCTCGCGGTAGGTGAGCCGCTCGGCGGCAAGGGGATCGCCGGTGAGCTCCCGCACCAGCAGTTCCACCTCGTCCATCAGCGCTTCGAGTGAGAACCCGACCCGGTACCACTCCAGCAGAGTGAACTCCGGGTTGTGCACGCGTCCGCTCTCCAGCGCCCGGGCGACGTGGCACACCTGGTAGATGTCACCGCTGCCGGCGGCGAGCAGGCGCTTCATGGCGTACTCGGGAGAGCTCTGCAGGAACAAGCGCGCCGCGGGCACCCCTTGTGCCTCGGGCATCAGTTCCACGCGCGCGCAGTGAATGTGCACATCGCTCACCGCGGCGTTGACGATGAACGGGGTGTCAACCTCCAGCACCGCGCGTGCGGCGAAAAACTCGCGGATGCGCGCCAGCAGACGCGCACGCGCCACGAGTTGCGCGCGCGCAGCCCCGGGGCGCCAGTCGGCGCCTTGTGTCATCGCAGGCGCGCCAGGGTCTGGCCGACGCGCACCGGGGCCCCGGCAGCGACCGCCGGCAGCCAGTCCGCCGCTTGCCGCGGCAGCAGCAGAATCACCGTCGAGCCCATGTTGAAGCGGCCCATCTCTGCGGACTTCGGCAGTGCGGCCACGCCCGGCACGTCGAGCGCCGCGCGCCGGCGTGGCCGGCGCGGGGTGATTTCCCCGTGCCACACCGTGCTCATGCTGCCGACGAACAGCGCCCCAACCAGCACCATCGCGAAGCTCAGCGGACCGTCCTCGAACACGCACACCACGCGCTCGTTGCGGGCGAACAGCTTAGGAACGCTCGCAGCGGTGGTGGCATTGACGCTGAACAGGTGGCCCGGCACGTACCAGGCGGCCCGCAGGGCTCCGGCCAGCGGCATGTGGATGCGGTGATAGTTGAACGGCGCAAGGTAGAGCGTGGCGAACGAACCCCCGCGGAACTTCGCAGGCCAGATGCTCTGCTCATCCAGCAGCTCCTCGAGCGTGTAGGCGTGGCCCTTGGCCTGCACCAGCCAGGAGCCATCCAGTGGCCCTGCCTGGCTGACCGTGCCGTCCACGGGGGAAGCAAGCGCGCGCGGGTCGGCATCAGCGGGGCGGGCACCCGCGCGCAGGGCGCGGGTGAAGAAGGCATTGAAGCTGTCGAACTTCAGCGGGTCGGGCTGCTCGGCATCGCTCATGTCCGGATGGAAGCTGCCGCAGAAACTGCCGATCAGCCTGTTCTTGAACCACGCGGTGCGCGACCGCGTGGCCGCGTACACGATGCTGGTCAGCCAGTGCTGCGGCAACAGGTGCTGCAGGGCGATGAAGGCGCGCGCGGAAATACCATTCGGATCCGGGTTCGACATCGCGGACTCGCCTAGCGGCGCGCGCTGGTGAGGTAGGGCAGGGCCGCCTTCAGGTCAGCGGCCATCGCGGCGACCTCGAAGGGCGGGGTGAAGATCGCGGCGATGCGCGCCCCATCATCGAGCAGGAACACCACCGCCGAGTGATCCATCGTGTAGTCCCCGCCGGGCAGGTCGACGCGGATGACCGCCACGCCGAACTGCCGTGCCACGGCGGCGATGGCCGCCGGCTCGCCGGTGACGCCGGTAAATGCCGGATCGAAGGCATGCACGTACAGGCCAACTGCCTGCGGCGTGTCGCGCTGCGGGTCGATGCTCACGAACAGGACCCGCAGGCGCGCATCACCAACTTGCTTCTTTACCCGGGCAAGCTTGAGCAGGGTGGTCGGACACACGTCCGGGCAGTGCGTGAAGCCGAAGAACACCAGCGTCGGCGCGCCGGCGAGGTCCATGCGGGTGAACCGGCGCCCGTAGAGGTCGCTGAGCGCGAAGTCACCGACACTGCGGGGCCGCGGCAGCCACGTGCCGCTTGCCAGGTGCGGGGATCCCCTGTCAAGTTCGCTCGCCACCCAGAAGCCGGTGAGGGCGGCGAGCAGCGCCGCGGCGGCGAGTAACCAGTGGGTCCGTGTGATCGTCATGAGGGAAGTATTTCATACACGCCGGGGCACCGGGCGCCGGAGGACAGCGTCGCTGACGGTCGGCCAGCTCATCGAGCGCAGCGCCCGGCGCCTCCGGCGCGCGCGCGTGTTCTTCGGGCACGGCACCGACAACGCCCGCGACGAGGCGGCGTTCCTGGTGCTGCATGCATTGTCGCTGCCACAGGCCAAAGGGGCAGCGCTGTACCGGCGCAAGCCGGGTGCCACCGCGGCGCGTCGTGCGGTGGCGCTGGTGACGCGGCGCATCCGCGAGCGCATTCCGGCGCCCTATCTCACCGGCATCACCTGGTTCGCGGGGCTGGCCTTCAAGGTCGACGCGCGCGCCCTGATACCGCGCTCGCCGATCGCCGAGCTGATCGAGCGCGGCTTTGCCCCCTGGGTCGACCCCCGGGGCATCCGGCGGGTCCTCGACCTGGGCACCGGCTCGGGCTGCATCGCGATAGCCTGTGCCCGCGCGCTGCCGCGGGCGCAGGTGGACGCGGTGGACATCTCGGTGGAGGCGCTGGCGCTTGCCGCACAGAACGTGCGCTGGCACCGGCTCGGCCGCCGCGTGCACCTGATCCGCTCGGACCACTTCGCGGCCCTGGGGCGCAGCACCTACGATATCATCGTCACCAATCCGCCCTACGTCGGCGCGCGCGAGCTCGGGCGGCTGCCGGCCGAATACCGGCACGAGCCGCGGCTGGCGCTGGCCGCCGGGCGCGCGGGGCTTGATTCGGTGGCGATCATCCTGCGGCAGGCGGCCCGGCACCTGAACCCGCGTGGCCTGCTGGTGGTCGAGGTGGGCAACACGGAGAACGCGGTGCGCAGGGTGTTCAGCACGCTGCCCTTCGTGTGGCTCGAATTCGCGCGCGGCGGCGGCGGGGTATTCCTGCTGACACGCGAACAACTCAAGGCACGCTGAACCTCATGTCCGGCAACAGCATCGGCAAGCTCTTCACGGTCACCACCTTCGGCGAGAGCCACGGCCCGGCGATGGGCTGCATTGTCGACGGCTGCCCGCCCGGTCTTGAACTCACCGAGGAACACCTGCAGGCGGATGTCGACCGCCGCCGCACCGGCACCTCGCACTTCGTCAGCCAGCGGCGCGAGGCCGACCAGGTGCGGCTGCTGTCCGGGGTGTTCGAGGGCCGCACCACCGGCACCCCGATCGGCCTCCTCATCGAGAACACCGACGCACGCTCGCGCGACTACGAGAACATCAAGGACCGCTTCCGCCCCGGGCACGCCGACTACACCTACCAGCAGAAATATGGGCTGCGCGATTACCGCGGCGGCGGGCGCTCCTCGGCGCGCGAGACGGTGATGCGCACCGCGGCCGGGGCGATCGCGCGGCGCTACCTCGCCAGCCGCCTGGGCGTGCGCATCTACGGCTACCTCAGCCAGATCGGCGAACTGCGCATCGAGCCGAAGGACCCGCCGTCGGCGTACCAGAACCCGTTCTTCTGCCCCGATCCTTCCAGGGTGGCCGAACTCGAGGCGCTGCTGTGGAAGGTGCGCGGCGAGGGCGACTCGGTGGGCGCGAAGGTGACGGTGGTGGCCACGGGGGTGCCCCCAGGGCTGGGCGAGCCGGTGTTCGACCGGCTGGATGCCGACATTGCGCACGCGCTCATGAGCATCAATGCGGTCAAGGCGGTCGAGATCGGCGCCGGGACCGCCGCTGCGGCACAGCGTGGCAGCGAGCATCGCGACGAACTCACCCCCCAGGGCTTCCGCAGCAACCACGCCGGCGGGGTCCTCGGCGGCATCTCCTCCGGGCAGGACGTGCTCGCGCAGCTGACCCTCAAGCCCACTTCCAGCATCCAGATCGCCGGCGACACCATCGACAGCGCCGGCAATGCGGTCCAGATCGTGACCACCGGGCGCCACGACCCGTGCGTGGGCCTGCGCGCCACCCCGATCGCCGAGGCCATGCTCGCCATCGTGCTGATGGACCACTACCTGCGCCATCGCGCGCAGAACGCGGACGTGCGCAGCGCCACGCCCGACATCAGCGCCCGGCGTTGAACATCACCTTTCAACTAACCCCAGCGAGGCGCACACAGTGGAGCGGCAGTTCAAGGTAGCGATCGTCGGGGCTACCGGCCTGGTGGGTGAGACCATGATCAGCGTGCTCGAGGAGCGCGGCTTCCCGGTGGAGAAGCTGTTTGCGCTCGCCAGTGACCGCTCGCTCGGCCGCAGCCTTACCTTCCGCGACAAGACCCTGCCGGTGCGCGAGCTGAAGGGCTTCGATTTCTCGCAGGCCGATATCGCGCTGTTCTCCGCCGGCGCGGCGACCTCGCGGGAATTCGCCCCGCGTGCGGTGGCCGCCGGGTGCTACGTGATCGACAACACCTCCGAGTTCCGCCTGCGCGAGGAAGTGCCGCTGGTGGTCCCCGAGGTGAACCTTGCGGCGCTCGCGGCGCTTGAGTCCCCGGGGATCATCGCCAACCCGAACTGCTCGACGATCCAGCTGGTGGTGGCGCTCAAGCCGCTGCACGACGCAGCCACCATCGAGCGCATCGACGTGGCGACCTACCAGTCCGCTTCCGGCGCCGGGCGTGTAGCGGTGGAGGAGCTCGCGCGGCAATCCATCCAGGTGCTCAGCGGCAAGGGACCGGTCGAACTCGAGGACGGTTACAAGCAAACCGCCTTCAACTGCATCCCGCACATCGATGAATTCGAGGAAAACGGCTACACGCGCGAGGAAATGAAGCTCGTGCTGGAGACCCGCAAGATCCTCGGCGAGCCGCAGCTGCGCGTGAATGCGACCGCGGTCAGGGTGCCGGTTTTCTACGGGCATTCCGAGGCGGTGCACATCAGCACGCGGCGCCCGCTAAGTGCCGCGCAGGCGCGCGAACTGCTGAAAAATGCGCCCGGCGTCACGGTTATGGACGAGCCGCGGGTGGGTGGGTACCCCACGGCGGCTACCGAGGCAGCGAACCGCGACACAGTTTATGTCGGGAGAATTCGAGAAGATCTCGCCCCGGACCGGGGACTTAACTTATGGGTCGTAGCTGACAATGTTCGCAAAGGGGCGGCCACCAATAGCATCCAGATCGCTGAGGCTTTGGCCCGGCGGCCTATTTAAGTTATATTGCCGCGAGGCTCATGGGGGGGTCGCAAGAAACGCCCCATGCTCATGTTTTCCAAAGAATTTTCACCCAATGATTCCTGCCGGGGTGTCCTGATGTTCGCCAAACGTTCAAGCCGGGCGCTGGCATTGCTGCTGGCTTTGCCGTCAGCTGCGTTTGCCCTGGGCCTGGGAGATATCCACCTCCTGTCGCCCCTTAACGCACCTCTGGATGCCGAAATCGAGCTCGTCGATGTCGCCCCGGATGAGCTCAATTCCATGCAGGTTTCGCTGGCATCGCGCGATACCTTTGCCAAGTACGGCCTCGAGTGGCCCGCTTACCTCAGCGGCGTGCAGCTTAAGACCCAGCGCACCGCCGACGGCCGCGAGGTGATCAAGCTCAAGTCCACCGAGGCGATCTCCGAGCCCTTCGTGACGCTGCTGGTCGAGGTCAACTGGGCGCGCGGACGCCTGGTGCGTGAATACACCATGCTGCTGGACCCGCCGGTGTACGCGCCGGGACAGCCCGCGGTCGCCAGTGCCCCGGTTGCCGCCCCCGCCGCCACCCCCGGTGCACGCGAGGGCTCGATCGCGCGCGCCACCGAGGCGCCGCTGCCGCAGGCCACCCCGGTGACCCCGGAGCCGGCCGCACCGCCGGCCGCGCCGGAGGCTGCCGCCACTCCGGCGCCGACCCGCCATGCTCATGCCGCCGCTCCGGTGAGCACAGAACCTGCCGCGCCGGAGGCCTCCGCCGGCACCCACACCGTGGAGCACGGCGAGACACTCTCGGGCATCGCCGCCGGCGTCGCCGGCGCCAGCCTCAACAGCGCACACGCCCGCAGCTGGATGATGGCGATCTACAACGCCAACCCCGAAGCTTTCCGCAAGAACATGAACGTGCTGCGCTCGGGCGCGGTGCTGCGCATCCCCGACGCGGCAGAGGCCGCGGCGATCTCCCCCGCGGAGGCCTCCGCCGAAATCCATCGCCAGTACACCGCCTGGCGCGGTGCGGCTTCTGAGGCCACCCCGGCGCCTGCCGAACAGCCCGGACGCCTGAAACTGGTCACTCCCTCAGGTCCTGCTGCTGCCAACGCGACCCCGCAGGCTCAGGCGCCCTCTGCCAAGGAGGCCGCCGCGACCGCCGCTGCCGCCGCGGCCGCCACGGCTGCCAAGGAAGCCGAAGCGAAGCGCCTGCTGGAGCTGAAGAACGAGGAACTCGCGCGCCTGCAGGCACAGAACGCGGCCAAGCAGGCACCGCCCGCGCCGGCCGCGGCGCCGCCGGTTGCCCAGGCCACCCCGCCAGCGGCGGCTCCGGCCCCCGTGGAGCAGGCTCCGGCACCGGCGGCCGAACAGGCGCCCGCCGAGGCACCACCGGCTGCCCCGGCGCCGACGCCAAAGCCCAAGCCGGTCGCGCCCGCAGCCGCTCCCGGGGGCTCGTTCCTCGACACGCTGGTCAGTTACTGGTGGATCCTCGCCCTGGTCGCGGTGGCCGTGCTGGCCTTCCTGGGCCTGCGCATGGCGCGCGCCAAGCGTGCCAGCACCGAGCTGGATGATTCCCTTGGCCGCATGGCTGCCGCCGGTGCCGATGCCGCCGAGTTCGGCTCGATGAGCGCTACGCGCGGATTCTCGGATGCGGAGCCGGTCGCCCGGGCGCCAGCCCCGGTGTCGACGCCACGCATGAGCCCGGCCGTGGTCCCCGACTCATTCTTGGTGGAGGAGACCGGCTCGCACGAGCGCCCGCGCCTTTCCAGCACCGGCCAGACCCCGGCCATGGCCGCCCCGAAGCACGTGGCGAGCGATGAGACCATCAGCAGCGAGACTGCGATCAACCTCGACCAGGGCGATCCTCTGGCCGAGGCCGACTTCCACATGGCGTACGGCCTGTACGACCAGGCCGCGGACCTGATCCGCATCGCGATCAGTCGCGAGCCTGCACGGCGCGACCTGAAGCTGAAGCTGCTCGAGGTGTTTTTCGTCTGGGGCAACAAGGATCAGTTCCTCGCCAGCGCGCGCGAGCTGGCGCAGAGCCGCGCGGAGGCCGCCCCCGGTGAGTGGGAAAAGATCCTCATCATGGGCAAGCAGCTGGCTCCCGAGGATGCGCTGTTCACCGGCGGCGGGGCCATCAGCGGCGCCTCGGCCGGCGGCGTGGATCTGGATCTTGAGGGCGGCCAGAGCCGCGTCGATTTCGACCTCGCCGGCGATGAGCCGATGCCCACCGAGGTTGCCCACGGGGTGGATCTGGATATCGGTTCGGCCGTCGGGGACCTGGATTCCACCGCCGAGTCGCAGTCGAATATCACCGACCGCAATGCCGCACTCGAGGGCAACTTCGGCGGCACGACCCGGCAGATGACCAATCGCCTGCGCCCGGGCAACGGCGGCGGGTCGACTGCCGAGATGGAAGGCCCCACGGTGGAGCAGCCCTCGATCAGCTCCCCGGACAACCCGACCATCCGCCAGAAGCTTGAGACGGCGATGCGCAAGGTCGGTACCGAGCACACCGCTGAGCTGGCCATCGATGACCTCGGCCTCGACGTCGGCCAGATCGATACCATCGACCAGCCCGGGATCACCTCGCCGGCCGCCTCCACCCCGGATGCGCCGACGCTGGTGGCAGGTCTCGACGAGCAGTCACGGCGCGTGATGGAGGACGCCCATCGACGCGCCGCCAAGGAAGACACCGGCGCCACCACCGGTGCCTGGCAGTTCGACCAGGGCGAGCTTGAGGCCGCGCTGACGCAGACCAGCCAGATGCTGCCGGATGCCTCGGCGACCTCGCGCATGCGCGCGCTCAGCGGACAGGACCTGGACGTGGATGTCGGCGATGCCACCGGTCAGCACATCGCCCATCGCGATATCGACCTGGACGTCGGTGTGGCCACCGGCACGCACGAGACACACGGGGGCACCTTGGATCTTGATGTCGGCACTGCGACCGTGCCGGATGCAGCGTTTGCCGCGACGCAGCGGCTGACTTCCGATGACCTCGCGCTGCCGGACCTGGAGCCGGTCACCATGAGCGAGGTCGGCACCAAGCTCGACCTGGCCCGCGCCTACATGGACATGGGCGACCCGGACGGTGCGCGCAACATCCTCGAGGAGGTTCTCACCGAGGGGTCGGCGGCGCAGAAGCAGGAAGCCCAGCGCCTGATCGAATCGCTCCCGGGCTGAAGAGCCCGGCGGGCGCATAGCCAGCGCGTCCCGACCGTGCCCCGGATCGCCGTCGGCGTCGAGTACGACGGCAGCGACTTTGCCGGCTGGCAGAGCCAGGACGGCCAGCGCACCGTTCAACAGGTCGCCGAGCGCGCGCTGGCGCGCATCGCCGCTGCCCCCATCGCCCTGGTGTGCGCCGGCCGCACCGATGCCGGGGTGCATGCGCAGGGCCAGGTGGCGCACTTCGACACCGCGGCGATCCGTCCGCCGCGCAGCTGGGTCCTGGGGGCCAATAGCGAGCTGCCTGCCGACGTCAGCCTCTCCTGGGCACAGGTGGTACCTGAGCACTTCCACGCCCGCTACAGCGCCCAGGCGCGCACCTACCGCTACCTCATCCTGAATCGCACCGCACGTTCGGCGCTGCATCGTTCACGGTCGGCATTCATTCACCGCCCCCTGGATGCGGCTCGCATGGCGCTGGCCGGTGCGGCGCTGCACGGGGAACATGACTTCAGTGCCTTCCGTTCCTCGCAATGCCAGGCCAAGACCTCGGTGCGCCGGATCGAGCGCCTCAGCGTGCAGCGCCGGGAGGAGTGGGTGGTCATCGAGGTCACCGCGAACGCCTTCCTGCACCACATGGTGCGCAACCTCGCCGGCCTCCTGATTGCCATCGGCCGCGGGGATGCAGAACCTGGCTGGGCGGCGCAGGTGCTCGAAAGTCGCGACCGCACCTGCAACGCCGCCACCGCCCCGCCCGAGGGTCTGTGCCTGCTCGGCGTGCGCTACCCGGCCGCCTTCGGGCTCCCGGACCCCGGGCCGGAGATCTCGCGGTGCGATCAGCTATGATCCCCCGCCAGTAGGGGTGCGCAGCCGCTAGAGGCGGTCTAAAAGAAGATGTCCTGGTTCGAGAAAATCATGCCCTCGCGCATCAAGACCGAGCGCCGCACGCGTTCGGTCCCGGAGGGGCTGTGGATCAAGTGCCCCGCCTGTGATGCGGTGCTGTACCGCGCCGAGCTGGAACGCAACCTCTATGTGTGCCCCAAGTGCAGCCACCACATGCGCATGGGGGCGCGCGAGCGGCTGGAGCGCTTTCTCGACCCGCAGCTGGTCGAGGAGATCGGCGCGGGGATCTCGCCCGAGGACCCGTTGAAATTCCGCGACAGCAAGCGCTACCGCGACCGCCTCGCGCAGGCCCAGAAGACCACCGGCGAGATTGATGCCCTCATCGTGCTCACCGGCACCTTGCACGAGCTGCCGATCGTCGCCTGCGCGTTCGAGTTCCAGTTCCTGGGCGGCTCGATGGGCTCGGTGGTGGGCGAGCGCTTCAAGCGCGGCGTCGATTACTGCATCCAGGAGCGCCGGCCGCTGGTGTGCTTCACCGCCAGTGGCGGGGCGCGCATGCAGGAGGCGCTGTACTCGCTGTTCCAGATGGCCAAGACCGCGGCGGCGCTGTCGCGCCTGGCGCAGGCCCACCTGCCGTTCATCTCCGTACTGACCGACCCGACCACCGGTGGCGTCTCGGCCAGCCTGGCGTTGCTCGGGGACCTGAACCTGGCCGAGCCGCGCGCGCTCATCGGCTTTGCCGGGCCGCGCGTGATCCAGCAGACCGTGCGCGAGACGCTGCCCGAGGGCTTCCAGCGCAGCGAGTTTCTGCTCGATCACGGTGCGATCGACATGATCGTGGACCGGCGCGACATGCGCGACCGCATCGGCGCGGTGCTGCGCCTCATGCTGAAGCTGCCGGCCGTGGCAGCCTGAGCCTTCCCGGCCGACCCGCGCACGTCCGCTAAGGATGCGTACCCTCGCCGAGTGGCTCGCGCTGCACGAGGCGGTGCATCCGCAGAGCATCGACATGGGACTGGCCCGCGTGGGTGCCGTCGCCGGCACGCTCGGGCTCACCGGGCCGCAGTGCGCGGTCATCACGGTGGCCGGCACCAACGGCAAGGGCTCGGTCGCGGCGCACCTGGAGGCGCTGCTCGCAGTGCGCGGCGCGCGTACGGGTCTTTTCACCTCGCCGCACTTCGTGCGCTACAACGAGCGCATCCGCGTCGACGGGGTGGACGCGGAGGATGCGGCGCTGGTGTCGGCGTTCGAGCGCATCGAGCAGGCACGCGGCACGACCACGCTCACGTTCTTTGAGTACAACACGCTCGCGGCCCTGCTGCTCTTCCGCGACCGCGGCGTACAGGTGGCGATCCTGGAAGTCGGCCTGGGCGGGCGCCTGGATGCCACCAACCTCATCGACGCCGACGTGGCGGTGCTCGCCTCGGTGGGCCTTGACCACCGTGAGTACCTGGGCGATACCCTGGAGGCGATCGGGGCCGAGAAGGCGGGGATCTTCCGCCCCGGGCGCGCAGCGGTGCTCGGCAGCGCCGAGATGCCTGCGAGCGTGTTCAGCGCCATCGCCACGCGCGGCTCACGTGCCATCGTGGCCGGCGAGGACTTCAGCTGGCGGCAGCGCGGGAACGCCTGGGAGTACCGTGGCCTCGCGCAGGCCTTCGGCGCGCTGCCGCCATCGGCGCTCGCCGGCACCATCCAGTACCGCAACGCCGCCACGGCTTTCGCGGCCGCCGAGGCCATGATCCTGGATCCGGCTCCGAGCGCGGCGGTGCAGGCGCTCGCGCCGCACCTGGCGGCCTTTGATGCCGCAGCCGCAGCCGCGGCCCTGCGCCGGGTGCGCCTCGCCGGGCGCTTCCAGATCGTGCCGGGAGAGGTGGAGTGGATCCTGGACATCGCCCACAACGAGCCGGCGGCACGCGTGCTTGCCGCGCAGCTGCGCGAGCGAGCGCTGCCGGCCCCGGGGGGGCGCACCCTCGCGGTCATCGGCGTGCTCGCCGACAAGGACGCCGCAGCCATCGCCGCGGCGCTGGCGCCGCTCATCGATGAGTGGATCGCGTGCGCCTTGCCCGGCCCGCGCGGTGGCAGCGCTGCGGCGCTGGCGCAGCGCCTGGCGCGCAACGCGGGCACCGTGCAGCTGGCCGATTCGGTGCGCGCCGGCTGCGAGCTGGCGCGCAAGCGTGCGCAACCCGGGGACCGGGTGGTGGTGTGCGGCTCGCTGCACACGGTGGGGCCGGCGCTCGAATGGCTTCGGATATACTAACCACCAGCAGCGCCGCCACTTGGCTGCGTGCCCGTTTCCCCTCCTTGAACTTCGCGGATCTGCCCTCATCGTGGGAGCTTCGGTGAAAGAACGATTGACGGGTGCTGCCATTTTGGTGGTGCTGATCGTGCTGCTGGTGCCTGAGCTGCTGCGCGGGCCCGTCCACCCGGTCGCACACCGCGTAGCAGCCTCCGACGAGGCGCCGCCATTACGCTCCTACACCATCAAGCTCGGGGACGATGCACACGCGCATGGCGCGGCGACCCCGGCCGCGAGCGGCCCGCAGCAGCCGGCGCCGATCCCCTCCGCACCCGAGACCACGCAAGCCCAGGCAGAACCGGCAGCGGCCCCTGTCGCCGCGCCGGCGCCGGTACCGGCTGCCATCAAGCCCGCCGCCGCGCCGGCGCCAGTCGAGCACGCCGCGAGTGCGCCGCCGGCGCCTGCGGAGGCGGCTGCCGGCAGCGGCGCCTACATGGTGCAGCTGGGCAGTTTCGCCAGCCGCGACAACGCCGACCGGCTCGCCAAGCAGGTGCGCTCGCAGGGATTCACGGTCAGCGTCGGCCGCGGTACCACCGGTCGGCACCTGTACAAGGTGCTGGTGGGCCCGGCGCACGACCGCGCAGCGGCCACGCAGCTGGAAGCGAAGTTGCACGCGGCAGGACATACCGGTTCGGTCGTCGCCAAGTAGTCCCGGAAGAGGGCGTGACGCGTTCCTTAGGAAACGCGGGCGGTCTCTTGTACAATTCGCGCCGCGCGGACTCGGCCGCGGTTAGAAACGGCTGCAATGGTACTGACCGACTATCTGATAATTGCCGCCATCCTGCTGTCGGCGATCGTGGGGGCGCTGCGCGGGTTCCTGCGCGAGGCGGTGGCGCTGGGGGCCTGGATCGTGGCGCTGTTCCTCGCCTGGCACTTCTCGGACCTCATCGAGCCGCACCTCGGCGGTCTGTTGGGCGACTCGGAAATACGCCCGTGGGCGGCGCGCCTCATCATCATCGTTCTGGTACTGCTGCTGGGCGCGGCCATCGGTGCGCTGCTGGGGCACTTCGTGCGTCTGTCGATCTTCAGCGGCATGGACCGTCTGCTCGGCTTCGCCTTCGGGTTGCTGCGCGGCTTTCTGCTGCTGGGAGTATTCGTGATCCTGGGGCAGCTGCTGCGGCTGTCGGAAGAGTCCTGGTGGCGGCACTCGTTGTTGATCCCGTATGGGGAGAGCGTCGCCAACGGCCTGCGCTCGCTGGTCGGCGAGGCGCACATCGGGCACACGCACCAAACCCACGTTCACACCTAGCGACGTAGAGGCAACCGATATGTGCGGCATCGTCGGTATAGCGGGCACCAGCGCGGTTAACCAGCGCATCTACGACGCACTCACCGTGCTGCAGCACCGCGGCCAGGACGCCGCCGGCATCGCCACCTCCAGCGAAGGCGAGCTGTACACCCGCAAGGGCGCAGGTCTGGTGCGCGACGTGTTCCAGCAGCACCACATGCTCGAGCTGAAGGGGCAGCTGGGCATTGGCCACGTGCGCTACCCGACCGCCGGTTGCGACAGCGCCTCCGAGGCGCAACCGTTCTACGTCAATGCCCCCTACGGCATCTGCCTCGCGCACAACGGCAATCTTACCAATGCCACTGAACTGGCCGAGATCCTGATCCGCGAGGATCGCCGCCACCTCAACACCACCTCGGACTCCGAGGTGCTGCTGAACGTGTTTGCCTCCGAGCTACAACGCGTGGGCACGGCGCGCATCACCCCGGCGGACGTGTTCGCGGCCCTGGCCGCGGTCTACCGCCGCTGCCGCGGCGGCTACGCGGTGGTTGCCATGCTGATCGGCCATGGCGTGCTCGGTTTCCGCGACCCGAACGGCATCCGCCCGCTGGTACTCGGCGAGCGGCGCACGCCCAGGGGCAGTGAGTGGATGCTGGCCTCCGAGAGCGTGGCGCTGGACAGCCTGTCGTTCCGCTTCGTACGCGATGTCGCCCCGGGCGAGGCAGTGTTCATCGATGAGCGCGGCCGGCTGCACACGCAGCAGTGCGTGGCCGCGCAGCGCCACACGCCGTGCATCTTCGAGTACGTGTACTTCGCGCGCCCGGACTCGAAGATCGACAACATTTCCGTTTACCGTGCACGCATGCGCATGGGTGACCGGCTCGCCGACAAGATGCTGCGCGAGCGTCCGGTGCACGATATCGACGTGGTCATCCCCATCCCCGACACCAGCCGCACCAGCGCGCTGCAGCTGGCCCAGCGCCTGGGGGTGAAGTACCGCGAGGGCTTCATCAAGAACCGCTACATCGGCCGCACCTTCATCATGCCCGGCCAGGAGCAGCGCGAGAAATCGGTGCGCCGCAAGCTGAACGCGATCGACCTGGAATTCCGCGGCAAGAACGTGCTGCTGGTCGATGACTCGATCGTGCGCGGCACCACCTCGGCACAGATCATCGAGCTCGCCCGCGAAGCCGGAGCCGCCAAGGTCTACTTCGCCTCGGCAGCTCCCCCGGTGCGCTTCCCGAACGTCTATGGCATCGACATGCCGGCCACCAGCGAGCTGGTCGCCAGCGACCGCAGCGCCGATGAGGTGGCGAAGCTGATCGGCGCCGACTGGCTCATCTACCAGGACCTGGACGACCTCATCGCCGCCTGCAAGCACGAGGATGCGCGTATCGAGGAGTTCGATACCTCGTGCTTCTCGGGGGCATACGTCACCGGGGACATCACCCCGGAGTACCTGGAAAGGCTGCGGCTGGAGCGCTCGGACGAGGCGAAGCTGGCGCGCAACCAGCACCAGCTGAAGATCGTTCGCGGGAGCTGAGCTGGCGGAGCACTCCGACCCCAGGCGTGCGGTGCTGCTCGGCCTTATGCGGGCCGGCCTGCGCGCGGTGAATGGCCGCGCCTGCGTAGGCCATGCGCTGCGCACGGCGCTCCCCGCAGCAGGACCGGTCTGGGTGGCAGCGATAGGCAAGGCGGCCTTTGCCATGGCCACCGGTGCCCATGAGGTCCTGGGGCCCGCCATCGAGCGCACGCTCATCATCACCCGTGATGCCAGTCCACCGGGCCTGCCTGCGCCGCTTACCTCCGCGGAGGTGCTCTTCGCGGCGCACCCGCTGCCGGACGAGAGTTCGCTGCGCGCCGGCGCGCGCCTGCTGTCCTGGGTGGATGAGCTGCCCGGGGGCGTGCAGCCGCTGTTCCTCGTCTCCGGCGGCGCCTCAAGCCTGGTCGAGGTCCTCGTCCCCGGGGTGACGCTGACCGAGCTGCAGGAACTGAACCGCACCGCCCTTGCCGGCGGCGTTGCCATCGGCGAGTTCAACGCCCGCCGCATGCGCATCTCGGCCATCAAGGGCGGACAGCTCGCGCAGCGCCTGCGCGGGCGGCCGGCGTGCGCGCTGTTCCTCTCCGACGTGCCCGGTGACGATGTCGGCATGATCGGTTCGGGACTGATGGGAGTGGCGCCGGCCGGTCCGGACCAGGTCCGGCGCAGTGTGCTGGCCTCGATCGACACGGCCGTGGCGGCCGTTGCCGCAGGCGGGCGGGAGCTCGGGCTCACTGTCCATGCCCCGCTGCGCCGCTTCGATGACAGCGCCCCGCGGATGGCGGCGCGCTTCGCGCACGAGCTGAGCCTCACCCCGGCGCAGCTGTGCGTGTGGGGCGGGGAGTCGACGCTGGTACTGCCGGAGAACCCCGGGCGTGGGGGGCGCAACCAGCATCTGGCGCTGGCCGCCGCACGGCTGCTGGCCGGCCATGCCGACCTGATGCTGCTGGCCGTGGGCACCGACGGCAGTGACGGGGTGACCGAAGATGCCGGTGCGCTGGTGGACGCGGAGAGCTGCTCGCGGGTCACGCTCGCGCACCTGGACGCGGATGCCTGCCTGCGAGGCGCGGATGCGGCGGCCGCCCTCAGCGCCAGCGGCGACCTGGTGTACACCGGACCCACCGGGACCAACGTCGGGGACCTGGTGATTGGACTTAAGCTCTCCGCGGCGGCCGCGCGCTCACTGCCGCCGCTGCATGGCCTTGAGCGCAAGCGCGTGCTGTAATCAGCCCCATGCGCGTGTTGTTGATCGAGGAAGATGCGCGCCACTGCGCGCACGTGCGCAGGCGGCTCATTGCCTGGCGGCCGCAGGCGCAGCTGGTCGTCCACAGCCCGGTCACGCAGGGCACACTGCCGCCGGAGTTCCTGGCGCAGGGCTTTGATGCGGTGCTGCTGGCGGCCGAGTGGCCCGGCGGCCGCGGCACTGTCTGGGCGCGCGAGCTCGGCGCCCGTGCCGGCTTTGCGCCCTTGGTGCTGCTGTGTGGCAGTGACGCCGCCACCGCCCGCGAGGCAAGCGCGCTCGGTGCCTTCAGCGTCATGGGCCAGGATCTGGAGCGGGAGAACTTCATCCGTGTCCTGATCGAGGCGGAGCAGCGCCAGGCGCATGCGCGGGCCCTGTGGCGCTCGAGCTCGCAGGGGCGCGACACCCAGCGCTTCGGCGATGCCTTCGTGCGCGACTACCGCTGCATCCGCAAGCTGGCCAACGGCGCGACCACCGACCTGTATCTGGCCGAAAGCGAGCGCGCCGGGGCCCTGGTCGTGCTCAAGGTCGCCCGCGACCGCCGTGACGAGCGCGACCAGCCGGTCGATGCATTCCGGCGCTTCCTGCAGGAGTACGAGATCGCCCAGCGCATCAACAGCCCAGTGGTGGTGCGCCTGCACGACCTGGGCGTGAGTGACGAGCACGCGTGGCTGGTCATGGAATACTTTGCCCGGGGCGACCTGCGCAAACGCATGCGTCAGCCCCTGAGCCCGCGCCAGGCGCTGCTCCTGGCCGCCTCCATCGCCCGGGCGCTGGTGGCGGTGCACGCAGCCGGTGTCCTGCACCGCGATCTCAAGCCCGGCAACATCATGCTGCGTGAGGACCACAGTGTCGCGCTGATCGACTTCGGTCTGTCCAAGGATGCCGCGCTGTCCATGGACATCACCGAGACCGGCACGATCTTCGGCACCCCGCACTACATGAGTCCCGAGCAGGGCCACGCCGAGGCGATCGATGAGCGCAGCGATCTGTACAGCCTGGGCGTGATCCTGTTCGAGATGCTGGCCGGTCATAAGCCCTACCGCGCCGAGAACCCCATGGCAATCGTCTACAAGCACCGCAAGGAGGCGATACCGCAGCTGCCGCGCGCGTTTGCCGCCGTGCAGCCGGTGCTCGAGAGGCTGCTCGCCAAGGTGCCGCAGGAGCGCTTCGCCAGCGCGCAGGAGGCCGCCGGTGCGCTGGAGCAAACGCTTGAGCGCTGGTGGGCGCGCGCGGCGCACGCCTGAAGACCAGCCATGAGTGAGTCAGTGACCGCGGCCGTGGCGCCGATCCTGCGCGGCGCAACGCCGCAGGCATGGGTGGAGGATGCCGTGGCCAACTGGCCCGAGCTCATCGTCGATCATGCCAACTGCGAGAAGAAGGCAGCCTCGACCGCACTCGCACTGATGTTCGCCTACCCCGAGGACCAGGCGCTGGTGCTGGCACTGTCGCGCCTGGCGCGCGAGGAGTTGCGCCATTACGAGCAGGTGGTGCGCGCCATGGGCGCCCTGGGAGTGCCCTTAAGCCGCCAGCGTCCCGGCCGCTATGCGCAGCAGCTGCGGGTGCAGGTGGCATCCGGTGAACCGGCGCGCAAGCTCGACCTGCTGCTGTGTGGCGCGCTGATCGAGGCGCGCTCAGCGGAGCGCTTCGTCCTGCTCGCGCCGCGCATGCCCGAGCCCCTCGGGACCCTGTACGCAAGCCTTGCGCTCTCCGAGGCGCGCCACTTCGAGTTGTATGTCGGCTTTGCGCAGGCCTGCGCACCGCTGCAGTGGCGCCGGCGCCTGGCAGAGCTGGCCGCGTGCGAGGCACAACTGGCGACCGGCGCTGACGAGTTGCTGCGCTTTCATTCCGGGCCCCGGCCGCGCGCCGGGGCAAGCTAGGCACAGTTGCTTACATACGCACGCAAGTCGCTGTTGGATTTGGTGAACCCCAGGTTCGGGCACCAAATCAGCTGCCAGCGGTCTGTTGCACCGGTATCCTTTGCGCTAGAGCAACGCGAGGCACGATGACCGACCGACCGCACCTTCTGATCGTCGACGACGACCGCGAGATCCGCGGCCTGCTGGCGCAGTATCTCGAGAAGCACGACTTCCGCACCACGGCCGTGGCCGACGGCAAGGAAATGCGCCGCACGCTGGAGCGCTCGCACGTCGACCTGGTGGTACTCGACCTCATGCTGCCCGGGGAGGACGGGCTGTCGCTGTGCCGGGAGCTGCGCACGCGCTCGCAGGTTCCGGTGATCATGCTCACCGCGCGCGGCGAGGACGTCGACCGCATCATCGGGCTCGAACTGGGCGCGGATGACTACGTTGCCAAGCCCTTCAACCCGCGCGAGCTGCTCGGGCGCATCAAGGCAATCCTGCGCCGCGCGGCGCATGCGCCGCGTGACCCCAGCCCGGACAGCGTCCGTGGCTTCTCCTTCAACGGCTGGCGACTGGACACGGTCACCCGCACCCTCACGGATGCTGCGGGCAAGGAGGTGGCGCTCAGTGGCGCCGAATACCGGCTGCTGGCGGTGCTGCTGGGTGCGGGCAACCGTGTGCTCACCCGTGCGCAGCTCACCGAGCTGTTGCGCGGCCGTGATGCGGATCCGTTCGACCGCAGCATCGACGTGCGCGTCAGCCGCCTGCGGCAGATCCTCGGTGACGATGCGCGCGCGCCGCAGATCATCAAGACGGTATACGGCGAGGGTTACGTGGTCGGTGTCACCGTAGTGACCGACTAGGCCGGCGGCGGCGCTCACCATGCGCGTTGCCCCGTGGCCGCAGTCGCTGTTCGGCCGGCTACTGGCCGCGTCGGTTCTCGCGGTGCTGGCCGCGCAGGCCGCGGCGCTGTTCCTGATCGCGCAGGATCGCGAGCGCTTCGCGCTGCAGGCGAGCGTGCACGAGTGGACCCATCGCATCAGTGACACGACGCTGATGCTGCAACCGCTCAGTCCCACCGATCGCGCTGAGGCCGTCGCCGAGCTGTCGGCGGTCGCCCCGCGCGACCGCCGCCCGCATCTGGTCGGCTCGCCCCCGGCCGGACCCGAACACGGACCACCGCCCGAGCGTGGCTTCCTGCGCATGCCGCTGCTCGCGGACTTCGAACAGGCGCTGCGCGAGCACCTGCACGCGGCGCTGGGCGCCACCTACCAGGTCGAAGTCACCGCGACTCCCGTGGTGCCGCCTCCGGCCATTCAGCTGCCGGTGCCGTTCTACGAGGCGCATCAGCTGGCCGAACACCAGGAGGATGCGCGTCGCTATGACGTCAAGGTGCGCTTCCCCGACGGCGGCACGGTGCTGTACCGCGTCACGCGCATGCCCGGCGGCGCACCTCTGCCGCGCAACCTGTTCCTGAACCTGGCGCTGCTGGTGCTGATCCTGGTGATCGTCTTGTACCTCACGGCGCGCAACATCACCCGGCCCTTGTCGGAGCTGGCGCGCGCCGCCGACAGCATCGGCCGCGATGCATCGCGTGCGCAGCTCGAGGAGCGCGGCGCGCGCGAGCTGCGCGATGCGGCGCGCGCGTTCAACACCATGCAGGACCGCCTGCACCGCTACCTCGACAGCCGCTCGCGGGTGCTGGCGGCGATGTCCCACGACCTCAAGACCCCCCTTACCCGGCTGCGCCTGCAGGTCGAGGCACTCGACAACCCGCCCATGGAGGAGCGCATCGGCCATGAGCTCGATGAGATGGAGGCGATGGTGCACGAAGCGCTGTCGCTGTTCCGCGGGTTGGACGAGGGCGCGCCGGCCACCGCGGTGGACATGAATGCGCTGCTCGGCAGGATCCGCACCGAGTTCGCCGACATGCGCCAGCACGTGAGTGTCAGCGGTCAGGTGCTGCTGCCGTTCGTGGGCAAGCCGCATGCACTTAAGCGCTGCCTCACCAATCTCATCGTCAACGCCATCAAGTTCGGCGGTCGGGCGGAGGTTGTCATCGAGGACGGGGCGCAGCTGGTCATTCGCGTGCGCGACAATGGCCCCGGCATCCCCGCGGCGGAGCTCGAGCGGGTGTTCGAGCCTTTCTACCGCGTGGAGTCCTCGCGCAACCGCGACAGCGGCGGCACGGGGCTGGGGCTGACGATCGCGCGGGATATCGCCCAGGCGCACGGCGGTGCGCTCACGGTACATAACCGCGCCACGGGCGGGCTGGAGGCGGTGCTCATCTTGCCGAGGCGACGTTAAGCGGGGCTTGAGGTTCGGCACACTCGCTAACGATTGTTAACCGCCTGTGCGCCACAGCGGCCCTAGCGTATGGTTCGAAGCGCGGATGAGACCCCCGCGTCAGGAGACCTCCATGAGAACCAGTGTTATTGCGCTCATGCTGCTGCTCGCCGGCACCGCGTTTGCGCAGGCCCCGCCAGCGCCGTCCACCAAGCAGGCCCGCAATGCGCAGATGATGGACAATCTCACCGTGCTGCTGGACCTCACCGAAGCGCAGCGCCCGCAGGTGCAGGCAGTCCTCGAGGAGCAGCACGCGCAGATGAAGGCCGCCTTCGAACAGGCGAAAGCTTCCGGTACCAAGCCGGATTTCAGCCAGATGAAGGCCACGCACGAGCAGATGGAAGCCGAGACGCTGCAGAAGCTCACCCCGATCCTCTCGGCCCCACAGCTGAAGAAGTTCCAGGTGCTTGAGCAGATGGAGCACGAGCACTTCCGCCACCGCGGACCGCCTCCCGGCGGTGCTCCGCCGGCCCAGTAGCGCTTTACCCGGCCCCGCGCTCCGGCGTGCCAGGGAAGGCTTGCCGCGGCCGCGGGGGCCGGCTCAGCGCGGCAGATCCAGCAACTGGTACTGGCCGTTCTCGCAGGCCAGATAGCTTCCCTGCTCATACCAGGCACCCAGCACGATGCGCTGTGCCGGTGCGCCGTCCACCACCAGATCGTGCACCGCAGGGCGGTGTGTATGGCCGTGGATCATGCGGCGCACGCCGGTCGCACGAAATGCTGCGTTCACGGCCGCCTGGTTGACATCCATGATCACCGGGACGGTGCGCGCGGTGTGGCGCTTGCTGCCGGCGCGTGCCTCGTTGGCGAGCAGTTCGCGCTGCGCACGCGGCAGGGCGAGGAAGCGGCGCTGCCAGCTCGACGCGCGCACCGTGCTGCGCAGCTCCTGGTAGGAGTGATCGTCGGTGCACAGCGCGTCCCCGTGAGTGAGCAGCACCGGTTCGCCGTCAAGCTGCGCCACCACTGGGTCATTTAGCAGGATGCAGCCGCTGCGCGCGCAGAACGCCTGTCCCAGCAGGAAATCGCGGTTACCGTGCAGGATGAAGCAGGGGATCCCGGCCTCGCGCAGCGCACTGAGGCCGGCGCTGACCTGTGCCTTCTGCGGGTCACGGTCGTCATCGCCCACCCAGGCCTCGAACAAGTCCCCAAGGATGTAAAGAGCATGCGCGCCCGCGGCCTGCTCGCGCAGGAATGCCAGGAATTGCTCGGTGGCCTGCGGCGCCTGGGTGTCCAGATGGACGTCCGAGACGAACAGGCGCGCCACCGGTTCGCGCCTACTTGGGCGAGAGGATGTTGTCCGGGTGTGTCGGCACCACCGGCGTCGCCGCCGGCGGGGCGGCCGTGGCGGCAGCACCCAGGACCTCGGCCTTGATGATCACGACCGGCTTGAGCGGGGCATCCGCTTTGAACACACCCGCCGAGCCGGTCGGGGTCTCGCCGATGCGATCGATGACGTCCATCCCCTGGATCACGCGGCCAAAGACCGCGTAGCCCCAGCGCGTCGGCACCGGATCCAGGTCCGGGTTGTCGGCGATGTTCACGAAGAATTGCGCATTGCCCGAGTGCGGTTGTTCGCCGCGGGCAAGCCCGACCGCGCCGCGCTTGTTCTGCAGGCCGTTGCCGGACTCGTTCACCACGTTCTCGTGCGTGGTCTTGAGTTTTCCGGTGGTTGCCTCGTAACCCCCGCCCTGGATCACAAAGTTCGCCACCACACGATGGAACAGGGTCCCGTTGTAGAACCCCTCGCGCACGTAGCGCAGGAAGTTGGCCGCCGTCGCGGGGGCCCGGTCCGAGCGTACCTCGATGACGAAGTCACCCATGCTGGTGGTGACGCGCACCTGGGTGGCCGGCTCGCCGGCCCCTGCAGGTGCCCGCAGCAGGGCGAGCCCGGAGAGCAGGGCAACGGGCAGCAGGGCGGCAAGCCGGTTGCGGGACTTGATTGGCATCGATCCTCCGGAGTGGGGGCACGCAGGCGCGGGATCTTATAGCAGTGGCGCGGTCGCTGCTTTGTTGCGATTGGTGGGTTTCCCGTAACATGTCGTCATGGATCCGACCGAATCTGTCAGCGCGGCTGGCCCGCGCCCGGTTGTCACGCGCTTTGCCCCCAGCCCCACGGGCGAGCTGCACCTCGGTAATGCGCGCACCGCGCTGTTCAACCTGCTGCTGGCGCGTCATACGGAGGGGCGGTTCGTGCTGCGGATCGAGGATACCGACCGGGAGCGCAGTCGTGAGGGACACACGACCGCCCTGATGGCAGATCTGACCTGGCTGGGTATCGAGTGGGACGCGGGCCCGAATCGGGAGGATGAGCGAGGACCCTATCGCCAGTCCGAGCGCGCCGGCCTGTATCAGGGGTTTTTTGCGGTACTCGAAGAGCGCCAGACCGTATACCCGTGCTACTGCACGCCGCTGGAGCTGGACTTGTCGCGTCGCGCCCAGCTGGCCGCCGGCCGGCCGCCGCGCTATGCCGGCACCTGCAGCGCACTCACCGCTGCTGAGCGTGCGCAGCGTCAGGCACAAGGGTTGGGAGCCACCTGGCGCTTCCGCGTACCGCGCGGCGAGCGCGTTGAGTTCGTTGACTTCGTCCACGGGCCGCAGAGCTTCCTGACCGACGACATCGGCGACTTTGTCATCCGCCGCGCCGACGGCTCGGCTGCCTTTTTCTTCTCGAACGCGGTCGACGATGCCTGCATGGGCGTCACCCAGGCGCTGCGCGGCGAGGACCACCTCACCAACACCCCCAGGCAGATGCTGATCCTGGCGGCGCTAGGCCTGCCGCGGCCCAGTTATGGCCATATCTCACTCATCGTCGGGGCCGACGGCGCGCCGCTGTCGAAGCGGCACGGCGCGGTGAGCGTGCGCGAGTACCGCGAGCGTGGCTACCTTCCCGGGGCAGTGGTGAACCACCTGTTCCGCCTCGGACACTCAAGTCCGCTGCACGGAATGCTCACTCTGGATGAGATGGCGCGCGGCTTCGACGCCACGCACCTGGGACGCGCGCCATCGCGCTTCGACGAACAGCAGCTTCATGTCTGGCAGAAGGACACTGTGCACCGCCTTTCCACCGAATCCGCACGCGCATGGCTTGCGCCCGTGCTGCCCCCGGGCCTGGACGAGCAGTCCGCCAGCGCTTTCGTCACCGCCGTGCGCCCCAACCTGGTGCTGCCCGAGGACGCGCGCGCGTGGGTGCGGATCGTGTTCGGGGCGCCGCCCCCCCTGGAGCCCTCCGCCGAGGTGGTGGTACGGGGGGCCGGTGCCGGCTACTTCGCCGCCGCCGCCGCCGCGGCGCGCGAGAGTGCCGACCTACCGGCCATCGTGGGGGCGATCCGCGCCGCGACCGGGCGCAAGGGGGCGGAACTGTACATGCCGCTGCGCGTGGCACTGACGGGCCTGAGTCACGGGCCGGAGCTTGCGCCGCTGCTCAAGGCGATGCCTGCCGGGCAGGCGTGCGAACGACTGGCGCGCTTCGCATGATCCACATCCACAATTCCCTCAGCGGGGTAAAGGAAGAACTCCGCCCGATCAGGCCGGGACACGTGCGCATGTACGTGTGCGGGCTTACGGTGTATGACTTCGTGCATATCGGGCACGCCCGCATGCTGCTGGTCTTCGACGTCATCAGTCGCTATCTGCGTCACCGCGGTTACCAGCTGACTTACGTGCGCAACATCACCGACATCGACGACAAGATCATCCAGCGCGCAGCGGCCGGCAACGAGCCGATCGCGACCTTCACGGAACGCTTCATTGAGGCGATGCACGAGGATTGCGCGCAGCTTGCCATCCTGGCCCCCGACCATGAGCCGCGTGCCACGCAGTTCGTGCCGCAAATCATCGCCATGGTGAAGGAGCTCATCGCACGCGACTATGCCTACGTCGCCGTCAACGGCGATGTCATGTACGCCGTTGCCCGCTTCGCCGACTACGGCAAGCTCTCGGGCAAGCGCCTCGCCGATCTGCGCAGCGGCGCGCGCGTCGCCGTGGACGAGTCCAAGCGCGACCCGCTGGACTTCGTACTCTGGAAACACTCCAAGCCCGCCGAGCCGGCGTGGGAGTCGCCGTGGGGATCGGGACGTCCCGGCTGGCACATCGAGTGCTCAGCGATGTCCACCACGTTGCTCGGTACGCACTTCGACCTGCACGGCGGCGGCATGGACCTGAAGTTCCCGCACCACGAGAACGAGATCGCGCAATCTTGCGCTGCCACGGGCGATTGCTTCGTCAACCTGTGGATGCACAATGGTTTCGTGAACGTCGACCAGGAAAAGATGTCCAAGTCGCTCGGGAATTTCTTCACCGTGCGCGAGGTGCTTCCCGGCCTGCGGCATCCGGAGGTGCTGCGCTACTTCGTGCTCTCCAGCCACTACCGCGGCCCCATCAACTACTCGCTGGACCAGCTGGAGCAGGCGGATGCAGCGCTCAGCCGCCTCTATACCGCGCTGCGCGAGCTGCCCGAGGTCACGTTCGAGCCCGGTGAATACAGCGCCCGCTTCCAGGAGAGCATGGACGACGACTTCAACACGGCCGAGGCGCTCGCGGTCCTGCAGACCCTCACCCGGGAACTGAACACCGCCAGGGATGCTGGCAAGGGACAGCGCGCCGCGCAACTGGGCGCTGAGCTGCGCTCGCTGGGTGCGGTATTGGGACTGCTGGGAGTCGCGCCGGCGCAGTGGGCCCGGCTCGCGCGCCCGGCCGTGGCAACCGGCGGTGCCGTCGCCGGCCAGCTGGCTGAGGCCGAGATCGAAGCACGCATCGCCGCGCGCATCGCGGCGCGACAGGCCAAGAACTGGGCGGAATCGGACCGCATCCGCGATGAACTCGTCGCCGTGGGGGTGATCCTCGAGGACAAGCCCGGGGGCAAGACGGTATGGCGCCGCGCCTAGTTAACTAGCCTTCGCGGGCCTGGCGACGGCGCAGTGCTGCCTGGAGCGTGTTGTGCATGAGCATCGCAACGGTCATTGGGCCCACGCCGCCGGGGACGGGGGTGATCCAGGCCGCGCGCGCGCGCGCGGTCGCATACTCCACATCGCCCACCAAGTGCCCGTCGGGCAGGCGGTTCATGCCGACATCGATCACGATGGAACCAGGGCGCACCCAATGGCCGGGAATCAGCCCGGGTTTGCCGGCGGCGACGATGAGGATGTCGGCACGACTGACGTGCTCTTCCAGGTCTGCCGTGAAGCGGTGGCATACCGTGGCGGTAGCCCCGGTGAGCAGCAGCTCCAGTGACATGGGACGACCGACGATGTTGGAGGCGCCGACGACGACCGCGTTCTGGCCCTTGAACGGTGCCCCGATGTGCTCCAGCAGGCGGATGACGCCGTAGGGCGTGCACGGGCGCATCAGCGGGATGCGCTGCGCCAGGCGGCCGATGTTGTACGGGTGAAAGCCATCCACATCCTTCACCGGCGCAATGCGCTCGATGACAGAGGTCCTGGCGATGGCCTCCGGTAGTGGCAGCTGTACCAGTATGCCGTCGACCTGATCATCGCGGTTTAGGTCGTCGATGAGCGCAAGCAGTTGCGTCTCGTTGGTTGCCTGCGGCAGGTCGTAGGCAAACGAATTGATGCCGACCTCTTCGCACGCCAGACGCTTGCCGCGCACGTAAACCGCCGAGGCGGGATCTTCGCCCACCTTGACCACGGCCAGGCCGGGGCGCGGCTCGCCGCTTGCCATCAATTGCTGGATGGTGCTGCGCACCGTGGCCTTGACCTCGCGCGCCAGGGCCTTGCCGTCGATTAACCGTGCAGTCATAGGGGAAGCCCGCGCTCCGTCAGCCGGGCGCGCATTCTGGCATGCCGGGCCGGATGCGCCAGTCTGCAAGCGTCACCGATTTGCCAGCCGGTACCTTGGTTTGGCGTCGATTGTGCCCAGGCACAGGCTGACACGACGCTTCAGGTTCCGGATTATTTTGGCGAGTCACGCACCGGACACTCAAAGCGATGGGAGGGCGGGTACTACTAGATTTTTCGCGTTACTGGCAAACGGGACGCTTACTCTGAGCGTGCGTCCTGAACCCGGCCACGCTGCGGAACTTTTACTCCTGATGCCTTGGCGCCATATTTACGATGGCGATTGTCAGTCTCACCAGGTCGCGCGCATAGTTGCCAAAGCGCATTCTGCAGTCCTAGCGGGTATGAATACACTGTGTTCTGGCAATAGCACTCGCCGCCGGTTAGCACCCTGTGCCCTGGGAACGGCGGTTGCGTTGAGCGTTTGCGCGTGCGGCAGCGTAGGCACGGGGGCATCTAGCGGCACGAGTACGCCGAGCAGTATTCCGACACCAATCTACAGCGGCACTGCCACGCTCGACTGGACCTCGGTGACGGAGAATACCGACGGCTCTGCGCTGACAGACCTCGAGGGCTACTCGGTCTCCTACGGAGCGGCGGCGGATGCCATGGACGCAGTCATCGTGCTGGTAGACCCGAGTCAGACGCATTTCGTCGTCACGAATCTCCCTTCCGGAACTTGGTACTTTGGCGTCGCTGCGCACACTCTCGGCGGCATCGACGGCGTTCCCTCTAACATCGCTTCAAAGACAATCGACTAATCAGCGTCTTGTGAAGGTCTGCCGGTGCCTATAGGGATCCGGCTACCTGGCCGTCTTCGGCGGGCTGAGCACCACCCGCGTCCGAGCATCACACGCGGGCGTGCAAATCCCGGCGCCCCAAGGGGTCCGCAGGTTGGAAAAGCAGAGCATGTGAAGTCTCAGATCTAAGCTGACATTCTGGCTCCTTTCCCATCCCAGGAGGAGCCCATGAACAAGAACGAACAGAATCGATTGGTAGCCTGGCGTTTGAGGGTGCTGCGTCAAGCCGAAGAGATGCCTCGGGGGGTCGCTCTGACCTGTCGGCACTATGGACTCTCTCGCCAAACCTTCTATAAATGGAAAGCAAGGTATAAGAGCCACGGTGAGGCAGGTCTGTGCGACCGTCCCCGAGCGCCTCTGCATTTTCCCAATGCCACTTCCCGC